>NZ_CP046507.1:3717696-4956929 GCF_009741445.1 Mycobacterium avium subsp. avium
TGCGGGTGCGCAAGGTGCTGATCGGTGTGGCCGCGACGGCGATCCTAGTGGCTGTGGTCGCCCTCGGCGCGATCGGCGTCGACTACGGGACCAGCATCTATGCCGAATACCGGCTGTCGTCCAGCGTGCGCAGGGCCGCCGACCTGGGCACCGACCCGTTCGTGGCGATCGTGGCGTTTCCGTTCCTTCCGCAGGCCCTGCGCGGCAACTACAACCAGCTGGAGATCAAGGCCACCGCCGTCAGCCATGCGATGACCGGCAAGGCCACCCTGGAAGCCACCATGTACTCGGTGGACCTGGCGCAGGCGTCCTGGCTGATCGCACCCGACGCCAAGCTCGCGGTGCGCAAGCTGGAGAGCCGCATCATCATCGACTCCACCCACCTGGGCCGGTATCTGAACATCAGCGACCTGATGGTGGAGGCGCCGCCCAAGGAGACCAACACCGCCACCGGGGGCATCACCGCCTCGGGCATCTCCGGCAGTCACGGGCTGGTGTTCACCGGCACCCCCAAATCGGCCGGCTTCGACCACCGGGTGAGCGTTTCGGTCGACCTGTCCATCGCCCCCGACGACCCCGCGACCCTGGTGTTCACCCCGACCGGTGTCCTGACCGGATCGGACACCGCCGACCAGAGCGTGCCCGCCGACAAGCACGACGCGGTGCTGCACGCCTTCAGCGGCAGGCTGCCCAATCAGCGGCTGCCCTTCGGCGTCGCGCCCACTACCGAGGGGGCCCGCGGCTCCGACGTGATCATCGAGGGCATCACGTACGGAGTAACCGTGACCCTCGAAGGGTTCAAACAATCATGACCACCCTCGTCGTGATCCTCGCGGTGCTTGCCGCGGCAACCCTGGCCGGCTGGCTGTTGACCCGTCGCTCCGGACGCATCCGGGAAATCGACGCGGGGCCGCAGCGCGACACCGGCGACGACGTCGCCGCGCTGGGGCTGTCCCGCGACGGACCGACCGTCGTGCACTTCAGCGCGCCGTGGTGCGGGCCGTGCGATCGGGTGCGCCGGGTGGTCGACCAGGTCTGCGCCGACCTGGGCGGCGTGGCGCACGTCGAGATCGACCTGGACGCCCACCCGGACACCGCCCGCCGCTATGCGGTGCTGTCGCTGCCCACCACGCTGATCTTCGACGCCGACGGCCGGCAGCGCTACCGCAGCTCCGGAGTGCCCGGCGCCGCCGACCTGCGCTCCGCCCTGAAACCGCTGTTGGCCTGACCACGGTGTCATTAGGTAAGCTGACCGACGTGTTAGCCCGCCTCGAGCCCATGCTCACCAAGCGCCGCGCAGTCGACCTGCGCCGCACCGCGGGTTGTTGTTGTTGCTGTTGCTGCTGAGTGGCCGCGCTTTCGCGTAGCACTCGGAGCGGCCCCGGATCCCGACCGTGGCGTCTCTCCCATCATCGTTTCCGTGAGCAACAGGGCATCGAGGAGTAGTACCTTGCCGAGCAGCAACACCACCACGCAGCCCGACCTGGTCGACGTGCGTGGACCGCGATTCGCCGCTTGGGTCACCACCGCAGTGCTGGTGCTGGCCCTGGCCGTGTCCGCGGTCAGTCCGCCCGCCGCGGCGGTGATCCTGGCCGGCCAGGCCGTCGTCTTCGCGATCGGCGCGGTCGGCGGACCGCGCAAGCACCCCTACGGGCGGGTATTCGCCGCCGTCGTCGCGCCGCGGCTGGGCCCGGTGCGGGAGCGCGAGCCCATCCCGCCGTTGAAGTTCGCCCAACTCGTCGGCCTGATCTTCGCGGTGCTCGGCGCCGCCGGATTCGCCGCGGGCGCTTCGCTGTTCGGCCTCGTCGCCACCGCCGCCGCCCTGGCCGCCGCGTTCCTCAACGCCGCCTTCGGCATCTGCCTGGGCTGCCAGCTCTACCCGCTGGTGGCCCGCTTCCGGCGCCCGGCGCGCTCCACCTGACCCGCCGTAACCAAAGCGATCGAAAGGATCCACTCCATGGCACGCTCCGACGTCCTGGTCTCCACCGACTGGGCCGAGAGCAATCTCGACACCCCGGGCGTCGTCTTCGTCGAAGTCGACGAGGACACCAGCGCTTATCACGCCGGGCACATCCCCGGCGCCATCAAGTTGGACTGGCGCTCCGATCTGCAGGACCCGGTCAAACGCGACTTCGTCGACGCGCAGCAGTTCTCCAAGCTGCTCTCGGAGCGGGGCATCGCCAACGACGACACCGTGATCCTCTACGGCGGCAACAACAACTGGTTCGCCGCCTACGCGTACTGGTACTTCAAGCTGTACGGCCACGAGAAGGTCAAGCTGCTCGACGGCGGCCGCAAGAAGTGGGAGCTGGACGGCCGCACCCTGTCCAGCGACCCCGTCAGCAGGCCGGCGACCTCCTACACCGCGGCCGCACCGGACAACAGCATCCGGGCGTTCCGGGACGAGGTGATCGCCGCGATCAACGTCAAGAACCTGGTCGACGTACGCTCCCCGGACGAGTTCTCCGGCAAGATCCTCGCGCCGGCGCACCTGCCGCAGGAACAAAGCCAGCGGCCCGGCCACATCCCCGGCGCCATCAACGTGCCGTGGAGCAAGGCCGCCAACGAGGACGGCACCTTCAAGTCCGACGAGGAACTGGCCGCGCTGTACGCCGCGGCCGGCCTGGACACCGGCAAGGAGACGATCGCCTACTGCCGGATCGGCGAGCGGTCGTCGCACACCTGGTTCGTTCTTTATGAATTGCTCGGGCATCGGAATGTGAAGAACTACGACGGCAGTTGGACGGAATACGGCTCCCTGGTGGGTGCCCCGATCGAGTTGGGAAGCTGATATGTGCTCTGCACCGAAGCAAGGAGTGACGCTGCCCGCCAGCGTCGACCTGGAGAAGGAAACGGTGATCACCGGCCGCGTGGTGGACAGCGACGGCCAGGCGGTGGGCGGCGCGTTCGTGCGCCTGCTGGACTCGTCCGACGAGTTCACCGCCGAGGTGGTGGCGTCGGCCACCGGCGATTTCCGCTTCTTCGCCGCTCCGGGATCCTGGACGCTGCGCGCACTCTCGGCGGCCGGTAACGGCAACGCCGTGGTCACCCCGTCGGGTGCGGGCATCCACGAGGTCGACGTCAAGATCGCCTGACGCACCGGCTGACCCGATCGGGACAGCGGGGGACGAATAGACTTGTCCCCGTGGTGTTGTTCTTCGAGATCATGCTGGTCGTGGCGGTCGTGGTGATTTCCTGGTTTGCGCTCTACACGCTGTACCGGCTCATCACTGACGAGTCGTGACTCCCGCCGGCGACGATCCGTCGGGGCCGGCGGGCTCCGGCGACCGGGCGGTGGCCGCCGCCGCGGAGCGCGCCAAGCTGACCGCCGGGCGTAACATCCCGTCCTTCGACGACCTGCCCCTGCCCGCGGACACCGCGAACCTGCGCGAGGGCGCCAACCTCAGCGACGCGCTGCTGGCGCTGCTGCCGCTGGTCGGGGTGTGGCGCGGCGAGGGCGAGGGGCGGGGCCATGACGGCGACTACCGGTTCGGGCAGCAGATCGTGGTCTCCCACGACGGCGGCGACTACCTGAATTGGGAGGCCAGGTCCTGGCGGCTGAACGAGACGGGTGACTACCAGGAGCGCGGCCTGCGCGAGACCGGTTTCTGGCGGTTTGTCCGCGATCCCGACGATCCCAGCGAATCCCAGGCGATCGAACTGCTGCTGGCGCATTCGGCGGGCTACGTCGAACTGTTCTACGGGCGCCCGCGCACCCAGTCGTCGTGGGAGCTGGTGACCGATGCGCTGGCCCGCAGCCGATCCGGTGTGCTGGTGGGCGGCGCCAAACGGCTCTACGGCATCGTCGAAGGCGGAGATCTGGCCTACGTCGAGGAACGGGTGGATGCCGACGGCGGGCTGGTGCCGCATCTGTCGGCGCGACTGTCCCGGTTTGCCGGGTAGCGGCCGGCCTGTCTGGGCCAGGCACGTCCGCCCCGAACATGGAGCGGCCCCCGAGCCGTGTTCCTGGTCGGACAAAAACCGGAAGCTCGGGGGCCGGGTGACTACGGGGAATTCGCCAGCGCACAAATAACGCCGGCTCTTCGAAAGCCGGCGCAGCTAGCGCGCAGCCACCTCACATGTCCATGAAGCTATCAATTTCGCGGACCACCTCCTTCCTTGTGTACGGCCGACCGTACCCGCGGATCGGCGAGCCGACAACAGAATTCAGCGCTCAGCGATCGCTGACGATGGCGGCGTCGACCAACTCGGCGAACTCGGCCGCCATCGGCGCGCGCGGCAGCGGGCGCCCGTCGAGGGTGTGCACCCTTGCGGCCAACGTCATGCTGGAGATCAGCCAAACACCTTGGGCGGCAAACAAATCCGCGACCCGCAGCGCCCGGTAGTCGCAGTCGTAGCCCTTGGCCCGGGCCACCTCGAACAGCGTCTGCTGGGTGGTGCCGCGCAGGATCGGATACCACGGCGGCGGCGTCAGCAGGCACGGGCCGCCGCCGGGCGCCTCGGAGTCGGTGGCGATCACCACGGTCGAGCGCGGGCCTTCCAGGACGTAGCCGTCGGTGCTGACGAAGACGACGTCGCCGGCGTCGTGGCGGGCGGCGTGACGGAGGGCCGCCATGTTGATCGCGTACGACAGCGTCTTGGCGCCGGCCAGCAGCCACGGCATTGCGTCGACACCGGTGGCGGGCAGCCCGCGATCGAGGGTGATCGCGGCCAACCCGTCGCGCCGGACCGCGGTGACGCGGTCGGGGACGGCGGTGACCATGACGTAGGCCGTCGGCACCGAACCGCCCTCCCGACCGCGGCTGTAGATCAACCGCATCGCGCCTTCGTCGGCGCCGCCCGCACACCACCGCCGGGTGGCCGCCTCGATCGCGCTCCGCCAGCGCGGCAGATCCGGCTCCGGCAGCTCGGTCAGCGCGGCCGACTGGGTCAGCCGCTGCAGGTGCGATTCGATCAGGCAGGCCCGGCCGTCGCGCACCAACAGCGTCTCGAAGACACCGTCGCCGCGCACCGCCGCCAGGTCGTCGGCGTGCAGCAGCGGCGCGTCCGGCGCATGCACCTCGCCGTCCAGCGTGACGATCACTCCCGTCCGGCCAGCCATGGTCGTGAAGCCTATCGGCTCGCGGTCGCCCGCCGAGTGTGAAGCCGGCCGCACACCCGAGGCGGGCCGCGCGCGGTCCGTAGAGTTGACTCGTGACCCACCCAGTCCCCGCCCCCGACACCGGACCCGACGCGGGCGCCGTCTGGCATTACGGCGACCCCTTGGGCGAGCAGCGCGCGGCCGAGACCGAGGCGCTGGTCATCGACCGGTCACACCGCGGTGTGCTCACCCTGACCGGCGCCGACCGGCAGACCTGGTTGCACAGCATCTCGACGCAATACGTCAGCGACCTGCCCGAGGGGGCCAGCACCCAGAACCTGAGCCTCGACGGCCAGGGCCGGGTCGAGGACCACTGGATCCAGACCGAGCTGGCGGGCACCACCTACCTCGACACCGAGCCGTGGCGGGCCGGGCCGCTGCTGGACTACCTGCGCAAGATGGTGTTCTGGTCCGACGTCACCCCGGCCGCCGCCGATCTGGCGGTGCTCTCGCTGCTCGGCCCGAAGCTGGCGGAGCGGGCCGTGCTCGACGCGCTCGGGGTGGATGCGCTGCCCGCCGAGGCGGCCGCGGTGCCCACCCGCGGCGGCTTCCTGCGCCGGATGCCGGCCGGCCCCGCCGGCCGGCTGGAACTGGACCTCGTGGTTCCGCGCGCCGAGGCCGCCGACTGGCGGAATCGCTTGGCGCAGGCCGGAGTACTCCCCGGCGGCGTATGGGCGTACGAGGCCCACCGGGTGGCCGCCCGGCGGCCGCGGCTCGGCGTGGACACCGACGAGCGCACGATCCCGCACGAAGTGGGTTGGATCGGCGGCCCCGGCCAGGGCGCCGTCCACCTGGACAAGGGCTGTTACCGCGGGCAGGAGACCGTCGCGCGGGTGCACAACCTGGGCCGACCGCCCCGCATGCTGGTGCTGCTGCACCTCGACGGCTCGGTGGATCGGCCCGCGACGGGTGATCCGGTGCAGGCCGGCGGGCGCGCGGTCGGCCGGCTGGGCACCGTGGTCGACCACGTCGATCTCGGGCCGATCGCCCTGGCGCTGCTCAAGCGCGGGCTGCCCGCCGACACCGCGCTGGCAACCGGTCCGCAGGCCGCGGTGGCCGCGGTGATCGACCCCGATTCGCTGCCTGCAGCCGAGCAGATCGGCGCCGGGCGGTTGGCCGTTGAACGGTTGCGGGGCGGTGCGGGATAATGAACGGTAACGTCCGCCACAGCGAGCAGGGGGCGCCGACGCCCAGTGGCGAGGCACGGTAAACTGTCGACAGGACAATACGACACCAGGAGATCGGAGCCGCCTACTCGTTAGGCCGCTCCGTTATTGCGCGAGGGGGTTCCCCCATGGGCCGCGGCCGGGCTAAGGCAAAGCAGACCAAGGTTGCACGAGAACTCAAATACAGTTCTCCGCAGACCGACTTCCAGCGGCTTCAGCGCGAGCTGTCGGGAACGGGTTCGGACGACTCCAACGACCTGGACACCGACGGCTCCGACCAACCCTGGGACGACCAGGACGGCTGGCGAGGCTAACAGCGACAATCCGGCGCCGATGCGTACTGCACCGGCGCCGCGTTGGTTCTACCGCGGCGCGGCTATTGCAAAATCTCGTTCAAAATCTCGGGTGTTGGCCCACGAGTTTGGCCCGCGGCCCCGCCTTGCCGCCTTTGCCCACGGTGCCCAGCACCCAGCAGTCCAGGTGCCGGGCCGTCAGGATGGCCAGGGCCCGGTCGGTGTCCTCGGGGGCGACGACGGCGATCATGCCGACACCCATGTTGAACGTCTTCTCCATCTCCTCGCGGGTCACCCGGCCGCGCTGGGCGATCATGGCGAACACCGGCGCAGGGGTCCAGGTGCCGCGGTCCAACTCGGCGACCAGCCCATGCGGGATGACGCGCGCCAGGTTGCCGGCCAGTCCCCCACCGGTGACGTGGCAGAATGTGCGCACGTGGGTTTCGGCGGCCAGCGCCAGGCAGTCCTTGGCGTAGATGCGGGTGGGTTCGAGCAGCTCTTCGCCCAGCGTGCGGCCGAACTCCTCGACATAGCCTTCCAGGTTCATCCGGTCGATCTCGAGCAACACCGCGCGGGCCAACGAGTATCCGTTGGAGTGCAGACCCGACGAGCCCATCGCGATGATGACGTCGCCGGGTTTGACCCGATCCGGCCCCAGCACGTCGTCGGCCTCGACCACGCCGACGCCGGTGGCCGAGATGTCGTAGTGGTCGGGTTCCATCAGGCCCGGGTGTTCGGCCGTCTCCCCGCCCAGCAGCGCGCAGCCGGCCCGCACGCAGCCCTCGGCGATGCCACTGACGATGGCGCTCAACCGTTCCGGCACCGTGCGGCCCACCGCGATGTAGTCCTGCAAGAACAGCGGCTCGGCACCGCACACCACCAGGTCGTCGACCACCATCGCCACCAGGTCCAGCCCGACGGTGTCGTGCTTGTCCATCGCCTGGGCGACCGCCAGCTTGGTCCCGACGCCGTCGGTGGAGGCCGCCAGCAGCGGCTCGCGGTATTCGCCGCGTAGCGCGAACAAGCCGGCGAATCCGCCCAGGCCGCCGCGCACCTCGGGTCGCGTGGCCTTGGTCGCCAGCGGCTTGAACAATTCGACAGCGCGATCGCCGGCTTCAATGTCCACCCCGGCCGACGCGTAGGTGATGCCCTGACTGCCCGAGTGGCGTCCGGGGCTTTTTCCGGGATCCGTCATCGCGATAAAGGCTACCGGTCGGCGCTGACCGCCGGTATCAAACGTCGGCGAACGAGCCGCTCAGTGGACGACGGGCACTTCGTCGGCCGCCAGGTCGTCGAGCCCGGCGCCCCGGGCCGCGTTGGCGAGCATGTGCTCGATGACGTTCTTGCCCAACGCCGTCTCGCCGGGCAGTTCGATCGGGTACTGGCCGTCGAAGCAGGCGGTGCACAGCCGCGACGCCGGCTGCTCGGAGGCTGCGATCAGGCCACGCAGCGAGATGTAGCCCAGCGAGTCGGCGCCGATGGCGTGCCGCACCGCCTCGAGCATCTCGTGTTTGTCCTCGACCGCGTTGGCGATCAGTTCGGCCGGCGACGGGAAGTCGATGCCGTAGAAGCAGGGCCATTTGACCGGCGGCGAGGCGATGCGCACGTGCACCTCGACGGCGCCGGCCTCGCGCAGCATCCGCAGCAGCGCCCGCTGGGTGTTGCCGCGCACGATGGAGTCGTCGACGACGATGAGCCGTTTGCCGCGGATCACCTCGCGAAGTGGGTTGAGCTTGAGCCGGATACCGAGTTGACGGATGGTCTGCGACGGCTGGATGAAGGTGCGCCCCACGTAGGCGTTCTTCATCAGCCCCTGCCCGTAGGGGATGCCGGACTCCTGGGCGTAGCCGACGGCGGCGGGGGTGCCCGACTCCGGCACCCCGATCACCAGGTCGGCCTCGACGGGGCGTTCCCGGGCCAGCCGCCGGCCGATCTCGACCCGGGTGGCGTGCACGGACCGGCCGGCGATGGTGCTGTCCGGTCTCGCCAAATAGACGTACTCGAAGACGCAGCCCTTCGGGGTGGGATTGGCGAACCGGGTGGAGCGCACCCCGTCGGCGTCGATCGCCAGCAGTTCGCCCGGTTCGATGTCGCGCACGAACGAGGCGCCGACGATGTCGAGCGCGGCGGTCTCGGAGGCCACCACCCAGCCGCGGTCCAGCCGTCCCAGCGAAAGTGGCCGCACCCCATGCGGATCGCGGCACGCATAGAGCGTGTTCTCGTCCATGAAGGTCAGACAGAAGGCGCCGCGCACCGTCGGCAGCAGGTCCAGCGCGGCCTGCTCCAACGTGGAGTCGGCGGCGCCGTGCGCCAGCAGCGCGCCCAGGATGTCGGAGTCGGTGGTCGCCGGGGCCGGCGCGCGCTTGGCGATCAGCCCGGCGTCGCGGGCCCGCGCGGCCAGCTCGGCGGTGTTGACCAGATTTCCGTTGTGCCCCAAGGCAACCCCGGTGCCCGCGGCGGTGTTGCGGAACACCGGCTGGGCGTTCTCCCAGGTGGTGTCGCCGGTGGTGGAGTAGCGGCAGTGCCCGATGGCGACGTGGCCCTGCATCGCGGCCAGCGTCTGCTCGTCGAACACCTGGCTGACCAGGCCCAGGTCCTTGAACACCAGCACTTGGGATCCGTCGGCGACGGCGATGCCGGCGGCCTCCTGCCCGCGATGCTGCAGCGCGTAGAGGCCGTAGTAGGTGAGTTTGGCGACTTCCTCGCCCGGGGCCCAGACCCCGAATACACCGCATTCCTCGCGGGGTGCGTTGAAGTCCTGCTCGGGTTCGGCGACGGTCACGATTGGGCGGCTCCCCGGGGAACGGTTGGTGACGTAACGGAGTCTACGGGCAGCGCGGCCGCGCCGCCGAATCCACCGGGCGTGTTGACCGGCGAAATCCCGGCCCGCCGGGGTAAACCTGCACTTCAGGGTTATGTTCAGCCCACGTCGAACAGGGGCAGGCAGTGTTCGATCTCACCGGCGCGGGAGCCGGAAAGGCGCAGCGCACCGGTGCGCCTGGCGTCGGCGAACGCCAGCTTGCCGGTGACCAGCAGCAGCCAGGTCCGCGGTTCGGTTTCCACCACGTTGGGCGGCGTGCCGCGGGTGTGGGCGGGCCCGGGGATGCACTGCACCGCGGCGAACGGCGGGATGCGCAGCTCCACGCTGCGGCCGGGCGCCGCCGCGGCCAGGGTGCGGGCAGTGAGCCGAACGGCCGACGCCACCTCGTCGCGGGCGGGCTCGGGAGCGGACTCGTCCCGCAGCCACTGCGCGACGGCCAGTACCGCGTGCCGGGTCTTGGCCGGGTCGGGCTTGTCGCGGGGCGCCATAGACCCAGGGTCTCAGATTCGTGGGGCCGCGTTTCGCCCGGAACGATGCCGCACCGCGAGCACCGCGATCGCCCCGGCCTCGTTGACGACCAGGTGCGCCAGCATGGGGGCGGCGAGGCTGCCGCAACGGTCGGTGAGCCAGCCGAAGAACCAGCCCCCGACGGCAGTGACCAACACGGTGCCGGCCACCGGCTCGCCGATGGCACGGGCGTCGGCGATGTGTGAGAGCCCAAAGGCTATGGCCTGCAACAACATTGCGCTGCGTCTGCCGAACGCGGCGGAGCCGGCGGCGGTCAGCGCCGCGCGAAAGGCGGCCTCTTCCGACCAGACGGTGCCCACCGGTATGCGCAGCAGCAGCCAGTCCGGCGCCGGGGCCGGCGGCTCGCGCCCGGCCATCGACTCGCGCACCGCGGGCACCAGGGTGGTCGCGGCGACCGCACCCGCCGCACAGCCGGCGACCGCCGCCCCGCACCGCAACCCGGCCCACAGCCGCGGCGGGTGCAGGCCCAGCGGCGCCCGCGTCAGCGCCACCAGCGCGGCACCCATCCCGGCCTGCAGCAGCGTGCGAGCCCCGGCCGGCAGCCGCGGGCCGGCGAAGCTCCAGCCGACCAGGGCGCCGGCCAACGACAGCGCGGCGGTTCGATGAAAAATACTGGGCCGCATCAGGTTTGGCGGCGGGTGTTCATCCGAACAGCCGGGGCAGCACCGACTCGGAGGTCTGCCGCAATTCGGCCAGCGGAACCGTGAACAGCCCCTGCACCTCGACCTCGTCGGAGGCCTGGTCGACGACGCCGATGCGCACCGCCGGCAGTCCCCGCGCTTCGCACATGGAACGGAACCGGCTCTCCTCGGTGCGCGGCACCGCCACCAGCACCCGGCCCGCCGACTCGGAGAACAACGTCACGAACGGGTCGGCGTCCTCGGGAAGCACGATGCGACAACCGGTTTCGCCCGCCAGGGCGGCCTCGACGACGGCCTGGGCCAGGCCGCCCTCGGACAGGTCGTGCGCCGCGGACACCAGGCCGTCGCGCGACGCCGCGCGCAGCACCTCGGCGAGCAGCTTCTCGCGGGCCAGGTCGACCTTGGGCGGCAGGCCGCCCAGATGGTCGGCGGTCACCTGTGCCCACACCGAGCCGTCGAACTCGTCGCGGGTCTCGCCGAGCAGCATCAGGGTTTCGCCGGGCTCGGTGCCCAGGGCGGTGGGCAGCCGTCGGCTCACATCGTCGAGGACGCCGAGTACTCCCACCACCGGGGTGGGCAGGATCGCCGCCGATCCGGTTTGGTTGTAGAAGCTGACGTTGCCGCCGGTCACCGGAATCCCCAGGGCCACACAGCCATCCGCCAATCCGCGTACCGCCTGGGCGAATTGCCACATCACCGCGGGGTCTTCGGGCGAGCCGAAATTGAGGCAGTTGGTGACCGCGACCGGGGTGGCGCCGGTGACGGCGACGTTGCGGTACGCCTCCGCGAGCGCGAGCTGCGCACCGGCGTAGGGGTCGAGCATGGTGTAGCGGCCCGAGGCGTCGGTGGACACGGCGATGCCGCGGCCGGTGGTCTCGTCGACGCGCAGCACGCCGCCGTCGGCGTGTTCGGCCAGCACGGTGTTGCCGCGCACATACCGGTCGTACTGCTCGGTGATGAACGCGCGGCTGCACAGGTGCGGACTGCCAAGCAGCGCAAGCAAAGTGGCCCGCAGCTCGGCGCCGGTGGCCGGGCGGGGCAGGCGTGCCGAGCTGTCGGCGTTCAGGGCGTCCTGGGTGTCGGGGCGGGCGAGCGGTCGCTGGTACACCGGGCCTTCGTGGGCGACGGTGCGCGGCGGCACGTCGACCACCGTCTGTCCGTGCCAGGTGATCCGCAGCCGGTCGCCGTCGGTGACCTCGCCGATCACGGTGGCCAGCACGTCCCACTTGCGGCACACCGCCAGGAAGGCGTCGACGTTTTCCGGTGTGACCACCGCGCACATCCGCTCCTGGGATTCGCTGCACAGCACCTCCGCGGGCGTCATGCCGGCGGTGCGCAGCGGCACGGCCTCCAGCCGGACCTCCATCCCCCCGTCCCCGGCGGACGCCAATTCAGAAGTGGCACAAGCTAATCCGGCACCGCCCAGGTCTTGGATGCCGACCACCAGCCCACCGGCGTAGAGCTCCAGGCAGCACTCGATGAGCACCTTCTCCATGAACGGGTCGCCCACCTGAACCGAGGGCAGCTTCTTGCGCGAGTTCTCCGCATCGAAGGTGTCCGACGCCAGCACCGATACCCCGCCGATGCCGTCCAGCCCGGTGCGGGCGCCGAACAGGATGATCTTGTTGCCCGCGCCGGAGGCGAAGGCCAGGTGCAGGTCCTCCTGGCGTAACACGCCGACGCACATGGCGTTCACCAGCGGGTTGCCGGCGTAGCAGGCGTCGAAGACGGTCTCGCCGCCGATGTTGGGCAGGCCCAGCGAGTTGCCGTAGCCGCCGATGCCGCGCACCACGCCGTCGAGCACGCGGCGGGTGTCCGGCGCATCGGCGGCGCCGAACCGAAGCTGGTCCATCACCGCCACCGGGCGCGCGCCCATCGCCATGATGTCGCGCACGATGCCGCCGACGCCGGTGGCCGCCCCCTGATAGGGCTCGACGTAGGAGGGGTGGTTGTGCGATTCCACCTTGAAGGTGACCGCCCAGCCGTCGCCGATGTCGACGACGCCGGCGTTCTCGCCGATGCCGGCCAGCATGCCGGCGCGCATCTCGTCGGTGGTGGTCTCCCCGAAGTAGCGCAGGTGCACCTTGGACGACTTGTAGGAGCAGTGCTCGCTCCACATCACCGAGTACATCGCCAGCTCGGTGTCGGTGGGCCGGCGGCCCAGGATTTCGCGGATGCGCTGGTATTCGTCGTCTTTGAGGCCCAACTCGCCGAATGGCTGCGGCTCGTCGGGGGTGGTCGCGGCGCGCTCGACGGTGTCGATCGCCTGGGTGGGCGCACTCGTCGGGGAGACAGTCACGCCCGCCAGTCTATGGCGCACCGGCCCTGCCGGCGCCGCTGCCGGGGCCAGCCCGCGGCGAAGGTTTGTCCGCAGGGTGGGCGGGTAGCCGCCCTGTGTCCGAGGACGAACGCAAAACGGAGGAGACAATGACAGTCGAAACCGGACATGTCACCGGCACCAAAGACAAGAACTACAACCTCATTTGGTTCACCGAGAAGTGTCTCGACAACGCCTTGCGGCTGGAAACCTACATTCAGGACGCCGAGCGCGACGGGGACAACGACGTCGCCGAGCTGTTCCGTAAAGCGCAGTCGGACAGCCGCAAGGGCGCCCAGATGGCCGAGCAGTTGTTGGCCAAGCGCCTCTAGCTACGGGCGCACCAGGCAGAACACATTGCCCTCGGGGTCGGCCAGCACCACCCAGCGAAAGCTCTCACCGAACTGGTGCCGGCCGACCTCGTTCGCTCCAGCCGCCGTCAGCCGCGACACCTCGGCGTCGAGATCGACGACACCGAGATCGAGGTGCACGCGGTTCTTCCCGGGCGTGGGATCGGACACCTTCTGAAACCCCAGCCGCAGCCCCTCGGGGAAGCTCACCGCGGTGAACTCGCCGGCGAGGATGTCGTGCGTCGTGCCGCCGAACTGCTCGGCCCACCAGCCGGCCAGCCGCGCGGGGTCCCGGCAGTCGAAGGTCACCATCTCCACGTTGAGCCCCATACCGGCCGAGCCTATGCCGCTAGCCGGGAGAAAGGAACGCGTGCATCGCGGCCGAGTACGCGGCGACGTCGTGCGCGCCCATCAGCTCGCGCGCGGAGTGCATCGCCAGCTGCGCCGCGCCCACGTCGACCGTCGGGATGCCGGTGCGCGCCGCGGCCAGCGGGCCGATCGTCGACCCGCACGGCAGATCGGCCCGGTGCTCGTAGCGCTGCAGCGTCACCCCGGCCTGCCGGCAGGCCAGCGCGAAGGCCGCGGCGGTGCGGCTGTCGGTGGCGTAGCGCAGGTTCGGGTGCACCTTGAGCACCGGTCCGGCGTTGACGGCGATCGGGTGGCCGGGCTCGTGGCGCTCCGGGTAGTTGGGGTGGGTGGCGTGTGCCATGTCCGCCGAGGCGAGCAGCGAGGCCGGCAGCCGGGACAGGTAGTCCTCCCGAGTACCGCCGGCCGCCAACACAATTCGCTCCAGCACGGTGCTCAACAAGTCGGATTGCGCGCCGTGGTCCGAGGACGACCCGACCTCCTCGTGGTCGAAGAGGACCAGGACGGGCAGCGGCCCGCTCGGCTCGGTCGCCAGCAGCGCCTCCAGGCCCGCGTAGCAGCTGGCCTGGTTGTCCAGCCGGGGCGCGCTGAGCAGGTCGGCAGTTCCGTTCTCCGAGGCGCCGATCAGCGTCGAGGGCGTCAGGTCGTGGGTCATCAGGTCGGCGGCCAGCACGTCGTCCGGCGCCACCGCGGCCCGTGCCGCGACGTAGTCGACGAACGACCGCGCCGACTCGCCGACGCCCCACACCGCGTTGACGTGCCGCTGTGGATCCAGCGTCACCGACTTGCGGTCCTCGGCCAAATGGATGGCCAGCTGCGGCACCCGCAGGATCGGCTCGTCGATGCGGACCAGCCGGTGGCTGAGCCCGGAACCGTCGCGCACCGACAGGCGTCCGCTGATGCCCAGGTCGCGGTCCAGCCACGAGTTGAGCCAGGCGCCGCCATAGGGCTGCAGCGCCACCACCCGCCACCCGGCGACCGTCCGGTCGGGATGCTGCTTGACCCGCAGGTTCGGGCTGTCGGTGTGCGCGCCGACGATCCGGAACGGGCCGTCGGCGCCGGTTGAATTCCAGGCCACCAGGGAGCCGGCCCGCACGGTGAAGTAGCGGCCGGGCTGCGATGGCCAGTGTTTAGCCTCGTCCAGTTCGGTGTACCCGGCAGCGATCAGCCGAGCGGCCACCGCGGCGCAGACGTGAAACGGCGACGGAGAGGCGTCGATGAACTCGCAGAGCCCTTGCGCACTCGCTGAGGACTTCGTCTGGTTTCGAGGCCCGCCGGACATGGTGAACATCATGGCTGTCCGCCGTCACGGCGTTCACGTTAGGGTCATCCACGTGCCCCCCGTCCAGCCACAGCCCATCCTCGCGCCGCTCACCCCGGCGGCGATCTTCCTCGTGCTGACCGTCGACGACGGCGGCGAGGCGACCGTGCACGAGGCGCTGCAGGACATCTCGGGGCTGGTGCGCGCGATCGGTTTCCGCGAGCCGCAGAAGCGGTTGTCGGCGATCGCCTCGATCGGCTCGGACGTCTGGGACCGTTTGTTCTCCGGGCCGCGCCCCGCCGAGCTGCACCGCTTCGTCGAGCTGCACGGGCCGCGGCACACCGCTCCCGCCACACCCGGGGACCTGTTGTTCCACATCCGGGCCGAAAGCCTGGACGTCTGTTTCGAACTGGCCGACCGGATCCTGAAATCGATGGCCGGCGCCGTCACCGTCGTCGACGAGGTGCACGGCTTCCGGTACTTCGACAACCGCGACCTGCTCGGGTTCGTCGACGGCACCGAAAACCCCGACGGCGCACTGGCCGTCAGCTCCACCGCGATCGGCGACGAGGACCCCGACTTCGCCGGCTCCTGCTACGTCCACGTGCAGAAGTACCTGCACGACATGTCGGCGTGGACCGCGCTGTCGGTCACCGAGCAGGAGAACGTGATCGGGCGCACCAAGCTCGATGACATCGAACTCGACGACGACGTCAAACCCGCCGACGCCCACATCGCGCTCAACGTCATCACCGACGACGACGGCACCGAGCTGAAAATCGTCCGGCACAACATGCCCTTCGGCGAACTCGGCAAGAGCGAATACGGCACCTATTTCATCGGCTACTCGCGCACCCCGCGAGTCACCGAACAGATGCTCCGCAACATGTTCCTCGGCGCCCCGCCCGGCAACACCGATCGCATCCTCGATTTCTCCACCGCGGTCACCGGTGGACTGTTCTTCTCTCCCACCGTCGATTTCCTCGACGACCCGCCACCCCTGCCCGCGCCTGGGACGCCGGCGGCACCCCCGGCGCGGAACGGCTCACTGTCGATCGGCAGCTTGAAAGGAATCTCAATGAGCGTGTCAAGCGGTGAGGACGCCCGGTGAGTGCGTCAGGCAGCTGCCACGGTTGGTTGCTGGGGTTGCCAGGTTCTGTTGTCGCGCAGCAGTGCCCACAGGACGTCGACGTGGCGGCGTGCCAGGGCAAGCAGGGCCTGGGTGTGGATATGGTTCTCGGATCGTTTGCGGTCGTAGAAAGCCCGCGAGGGACCTTCGATCTTGAGGCTGGACAGGGCGGCGAGGTAGAACACGCGGCGCAGGCGCCGGTTGTAGCGCTTGGGCCGATGCAGATTGCCGGTGATACGGCCGGAATCGCGTGGGACGGGTACCAATCCGGCGAACGATGCCAGTCGGCCGGGGTTGGTGAAGGCGGCCATGTTGCCGCCGGTGATTACGAGGAACTCAGCGCCCAGGTGTGGCCCCATGCCGGGCATCGACTCGATGATGGCGGCGCTGGGATGCTCACGAAATTTGTTGGTGATTTGCTTATCGATGTCCTTGATCTGCCGATCCAAGTCCAGCAGCCGTGCTGCGAGTTGCTTGATGAGCGCGGCGGTTCCGGCTTCGCCGGGAAGGGTGATTATCTGGCCTGCTGCCGCGGCGAGCGCCTTGTCGGCGATCGTGTCGATGTTGTTGGGCCATGCCCGGTTTTTCCGAAGGTGCTTGATCACGCCAGCTCTTTTTGCCGACCGGATTTCGCCCGGAGTGCACATAGCGGATACCAGGATCAACGGCGCGCGGGTGGAGTAGTCGAACGCAGCTTCCAGAGCAGGGAAGATGGCGGTGAGCATCGAGCGCAGCCGGTTCACGCCTCGCACCCAGTCAGCCATCAGATCCGACCGGTATGCGGTCAGCGACCGCAATTCGGCAACCAGGTCTTCGCCGGGTACGACCGGGGACAGATCTCGTCGGTGCCGAGCGGTTTCGGCGATTACCCGCGCGTCTTTGGCGTCGGTCTTGCCTTCGCCGCGGAACGCATGACTCATCGTGTTAACCGTGCGGCCCGGCACATACACCACCTCGGCTTTCGCGCTCAGCAGTACGGCGATCAGCAGCGCCGCCGGCGGCGAGGTCAAATCGATCGCCCACACCACGTGGTTAGCAATCCGGCCGCCCTGGGCGATCAGGTCTTCGATCGCGGCCTGTTCGTTCGGGATTTTCTTCGACCACACCACCTTTCCGGTGTCATCGATCGCGCACGCATGATGAGTGGACTTACCGACGTCGATACCCACCCACACTCGGTCGGGTTCGGCCATACCGCTACTCCTGTCGTCGCAGTCCCCGCGGACAACCCCGCCAACAGGTCCTTAGAGCAGCGTCATCGAGTACGCGTCAGATCTCAATCAGTGGCCAGGACCGTCCAAAACGGCAGGGCGGCCATTCCTTTCAAGCAACAACCGTTGCAACAACACATTAGCCACACCCCACCGTCCTGGGCATCCAGGACATCCAATCCCAGACCCCTTCAACCCTAAGGAACAACTCGATGAACAACCTCTACCGCGATCTGGCACCGGTCACCGAAGCCGCTTGGGGTGAAATCGAATTGGAGGCCAGCCGGACCTTCAAGCGCCATGTCGCCGGCCGGCGGGTGGTCGACGTGAGCGAGCCCGGCGGTCCGGCCGCCGCGGCGGTCAGCACCGGCCGACTGATCGACGTCGAGGCACCCACCAGCGGTGTGGTGGCCCACCTGCGGGCCAGCAAACCCCTTGTCCGGCTGCGGGTTCCGTTCACCTTGTCGCGTTACGAGATCGACAACGTCGAGCGCGGCGCCAACGACTCGGACTGGGATCCGGTCAAGGAGGCCGCCAAGAAGTTGGCGTTCGTGGAAGACCGGGCCATCTTCGAGGGCTACGCGGCCGCATCGATCGACGGCATCCGTTCGGCCAGCTCGAACAAGCCGCTGGCCCTGCCGGCAGACCCCCGCGAGATTCCGGACGTGATCACCCAGGCGATCTCCGAACTCCGGCTGGCCGGTGTCGACGGCCCCTACTCGGTGCTGCTGTCCGCCGACGTCTACACCAAGGTCAGCGAGACCACCGAACACGGCTATCCGATCCTCGAACACATCGACCGGCTGGTTCCCGGCGACATCATCTGGGCGCCGGCCATCGACGGTGCTTTCGTGCTGACCACCCGCGGCGGCGACTTCGACCTGCAACTCGGGACCGACGTGTCGATCGGCTACACCAGTCACGACGCGGACACCGTGCAGCTGTACCTGCAGGAGACGCTGACCTTCTTGTGCTACACCGCCGAGGCCGCCGTCCCGCTCACTTCGTGAGAACCAATGGCCACCGCGGACGGATTTCACCCGGACTTCGACGACGCGACACCGCACGTCGCGCGCAACCGCGTGTATCACGTCAAGGCGTCACAGCTCAGCTCCGATACCGCACAGTCGGAGGGCCTGCGGCGCTTCGCCGCGCTGTCCGGCAACTCGGTCGGGTCGGAAAAGCTGTGGATGGGTGAGACGCACGCGTTCCCCGGATCGGCGTCGGACAACCATCACCACGGCGAATCCGAGACGGCGATCTATGTGCGAACCGGCAACCCGGAGTTCGTCTTTCACGACGGCGTCCATGAAGTCCGCATCGCCACCGCGCCCGGTGACTACGTCTTCATCCCGCCTTACCTGCCGCACCGGGAGGAAAACCCCGACCCGCACACCACCGCCGAGGTGGTGATCGCGCGCAGCACCCAGGAGGCCATCGTGGTCAACCTGCCCGCGCTGTATCCGCTGACCGATCCCGACTGACGCCACGGCGACCCGAAACCCGTTGTGCGCCAATATTTTCCGCCTAGTCGGTTGGTGACGGCGGTCGTGCTTGCGGTGCTCGCGCTTTACGGCCAGCAAATGAGACATTTTAATACATCTCGTGGTCCCCGACCAGCTCGACCTCGACGCCGCCGACCTGCGGATCTCCCGGGGCAGCGTGCCGGCCAGCACCCAGCTCGCCGAAGCGCTCAAGGCGGCCATCGTCAAACAGCGGCTGCCTCGCGGTGCGCGGCTGCCCACCGAGCGAGAGCTGGTCGATCGCACCCGGGTGAGCCGGGTCACCGTGCGCGCGGCGGTCGGGCTGCTCGAACGCCAGGGCTGGCTGGTGCGCCGCCAGGGCCTGGGCACCTTCGTGGCCAACCCGGTCAAGCAGGAACTCGGTCCCGGCGTGCGCACCATCACCGAGGTGCTGGCCGCCTCGGGCATCACTCCGAACGTCGACGTGCTGTCGCATCGCGTCGAGGACGCCCCGCAACGCATCGCCGAAACGCTGCATCTGACCAAAGTCCTTTGCGTGCACCGGCGTTTCCGCGACGGCGAGCAGCCGCTGGCCCTGATGATCGCCTACCTGCCGCCGGGGTTGGGCGAGGCCGTCGAACCGTTGCTGAAGAGCGCGACCGACACGCAGACCGGGCGGGCGATGGAAAGCACCTACACCATGTGGGAGCGGCGACTCGACACCCCGATCGCCCGAGCCAGCTACGAGATCCACGCCGCCGGCGCCTCGGTGGAAGTGGCCGGCGCCCTGAACCTGCCGTTGGGGTCACCGGTGCTGGTGCTCGAACGCACCAGTTACGGCCATGACGACACGCCCCTTGAGGTGGTGGAGTTCCACTATCGCCCGGAGCGGTACCGGTTTTCGGTCACGCTGCCGCGCACGGTGCCCGGACCGGGCGCCGGGATCGTGGAGCGGAGCGGCTGACTCAGCGAATTCTCAACAGATTCTTCGGTGGCGCACCGGTTGGCTCCCAGCGTCCGCAAATTCGCCGGCGGCAGCATGTTCGTCATGACGAACGAGCAGAGCTGCGCGAACCTGGTGGAGCGCTACTTGCGCACGCGCGGCCGGCGGTATTTTCGCGGCCACCACGACGGCGAATACTTCTTCGTCACCGCCGCTCCGCGGCGGCTGCATGTCCACTTCGAGATTTCGCCCGCGCACGACGACGTGTTGATCATCCGGGTCAGTCCGGGGTGCTACTTCCCCGCGTCCGACCGCCCGTGGCTGACCCACTTTTCCGACCGGTGGAACCGTCTGGGCCGGCGCGTCACCGCGATCGTGCACGGTTCGTCGGATCCGCAGCGGATCGGCGTCACCGCGCGCAAGTCGCAATGGATCCGAAACGGTGTCGGCTTCACCGATTTCGCCGCTTTTCTCGACGAGACGATCGCGGACGCGACCCAACTCTTCGAGGAGTTGAACCCCGCCGCACCGCCGGCGCACGCACCATTGCTGCGCGACGCGGGCTGACGTCCCGGCGCTCAGCCGGCGAGCACGCCGTCCAGCACCGAATAGAACAGGCCCAGGCCGTCGTCGGAAGGCCCGGTCAGCGCCTCGATGGCATGTTCGGGATGCGGCATCAGCCCCACCACGCGGCCGTCGGCGGAGCTGACGCCGGCGATGTCGCGCTGGGACCCGTTGAGGTTCTCGTGGTAGCGGAAAACCACCCGTCCCTCGCCCTCGAGTTCGTCGAGCACGTCGGCGGGGGCGACGTAGCGGCCCTCACCGGATTTCAGCGGCACCAGCAGATCGGCGTCGGGTTCGAACCTCGACGTCCATGCCGTCGACGTCGAGGCCACCCGCAGCCACACGTCGCGGCAGATGAAGTGCAGACCCACGTTGCGGGTCAACGCGCCGGGCAGCAGCCCGGCCTCGCAGAGCACCTGAAAACCGTTGCAAATACCCAACACCGGCATTCCGCGGCGGGCGGCGTCGACGACTTCGGTCATCACCGGGGCGAACCGGGCGATCGCGCCGGCCCGCAGGTAGTCGCCGTAGGAGAAGCCGCCGGGCACCACCACCGCGTCGACGCCCTTGAGGTCGGCGTCGGCGTGCCAGAGGCTGACCGGCTGCGCGCCGACCCGTCGCGCCGCCCGCGCGGCGTCCACGTCGTCGAGCGTCCCGGGGAAGGTGATGATCCCGATGCGTGCGGTCACTGCGTCTCCCGGCTGATCGTCCAGTCCTCGATCACGGTGTTGGCCAACAGCGTTTCGGCGATCTCGGCGAGCGCCGCATCGTCGACGCTGTCATCGACCTCGAGCTCAAATCGCTTGCCCTGCCGCACATCTGAGATCCCGGAATGCCCGAGCCGGCCCAGTGCGCCGACAATCGCCTGACCCTGCGGGTCCAAGATCTCCGCTTTGGGCATCACACTCACGATCACCCGGGCCACCGGCGCTCCTCCTGTGTTGGCGTTTTCCGCGCCAACTCTACCGGCGAAAGCGCAGCTCGGGATCACGGGCACGAGGCGATGTAGGCCTCGCACAACGACGCGTTCATGGCGCTCAGCACCGGGTCGTCCGCCATCGCCGGCCACAGCGTCTGCGGCGGCGCCGACGACCACAGCGTCAGCTCGCTGATGGTGCTGCTGGCCGGGTGCGCCAGCAGATAGGTGTGCATCACCACCGGGCCGCTGATCACGGCGGCCATCCGGGTCGGCTCGTCGCTGGTCAGTGACGGCGATTCCTGCGGCGCGCGCTGCTGGCAGCCGCGCAGCGCGGCGACGGCGTTGCCGAACACCGTGGCCGCGACGGCGCCGCCGTGGGCGGTGTCGCCGCGCCAGTGCAGCACCTGCGCCTGCAGCTGCCACTGCCCGTCGGGATGGGCAACCGTCGAACGCGCCACCACCGCCGAGTCGCGCGGGTCCTGCGGCAGGGCCGGCGCGCCGCAGAGCTCCTCGAACCGGAAACGCGGGCCGGGCGCCGCGCCGGTGGTGTGCGCCGCCTGACCGGCGAGCGCGGGCCAGTGGTACACCGCATCCAGCGGCACCGCATGCTGATCGATCCACGCGGTGTTGGGGATCCGGTCGCATATCCCCGGGCAAGTCTCGGGCTCGCCGTACGCAGGAATGACGACGATCAGGGCAACCGCGAAGCTGCCGGCGACCACCATGGTGGCCAGGAAGACGCGCATCGGCAGCTTGTCCATCAAGGCACAATCGTAGATATGCAACTGACGCATTTCGGCCATTCGTGCCTACTTGCCGAGTTCGACCACACCCGAGTGCTCTTTGACCCCGGTACCTTCGCACACGGTTTCGAGGGCATCACCGGCCTCACCGCCATCTTGATCACCCATCAGCACCCCGACCACATCGACGCCACCCGGCTGCCGGCATTGCTCGAGGGTAACCCGGATGCCGCGCTGTACGCCGACCCACAGACCACCGCCCAACTGGGCGCACCCTGCCGGGCGGTGCACGTCGGCGACGAGCTGCAGATCGGCGAGCTGACGGTTCGCGCGGTCGGTGGTAAACATGCGGTGATCCACCCGGAAATCCCTGTGATAGAGAACATTTCGTTTCTGGTGGGCGACGGCGGCCATCGCGCCCGGTTGATGCATCCCGGCGACGCGCTGTTCGTGCCCGACGAGCCGGTGGACGTGCTGGCCACCCCGGCCGCGGCCCCGTGGATGAAGGTGTCCGAGGCGGTGGACTACCTGCGCGCCGTGGCGCCCGCCCGCGCCGTCCCCATCCACCAGGGCATCATCGCCCCGGACGCGCGCGGCATCTACTACGGCCGGCTCTCGGAGATGACCAGCACCGACTTCCAGGTGCTGCCCGAAGAGGACGCCGTCACCTTCTAGCGCTCGGCCTCTTAGGTGATGTCGTCGGCGACGCCGCGACCGGCAGCGCGGCCGGAGAAGATGCAACCGCCGAGGAAGGTGCCTTCCAACGCGCGATAGCCGTGCACCCCGCCGCCGCCGAATCCGGCCGCCTCGCCGGCCGCGTACAGTCCGGTGAGCGGGGTGCCGTCGGCGCCCAGCACCCGCGAGGCGAGGTCGGTTTCGATGCCGCCCAACGTCTTTCGCGTCAGGATATGCAGTTTGACCGCGATCAGCGGTCCGGCCTTCGCGTCGGTCAGCCGGTGTGGCGCCACCACCCGGCCCAGCCGGTCGCCCAGATAGCCGCGGGCGGCGCGGATCGCGGTGATCTGGCCGTCCTTGCTGAACCTGTTGGCCACCTCGCGGTCGCGGGCGGTGACCTCGGCCTCCACCGTGGCGTAGTCCAGCGGCGCCACGTCGGGCAGCTTGTTCATCGCGGTCACCAACTCACGCAAGGAATTCGCGCTGACGAAGTCCACCCCCCGGTCGACGAACGCCTGCACCGGTCCGGGCGGCCCGGAGCGCGCCCGGTTGCGCAGCAGTTCGCGCACGCTCTGCCCGGTCAGGTCGGGGTTCTGCTCCTGGCCGGAAAGCGCGAATTCCTTCTCGATGATCTTGGCGTTCAACACGAACCAGGTGTAGTCGAAGCCCGATTTGGTGATGTACTCCAACGTGCCGAGGGTGTCGAACCCCGGGTAGAGCGGAACCGGCAGCCGCTTGCCGTTGGCGTCCAGCCACAGCGAGGACGGGCCCGGGATGATGCGGATGCCGTGCCGCGGCCAGATCGGCTCGTAGTTGGTGATGCCCTCGGTGTAGTGCCACATCCGGTCCGGGTTGATCACCCGCGCACCGGCCCGCTGGGTGATCTCGATCATCCGGCCGTCGACATGTGCCGGCACACCGCTGAGCAATTGTTCGGGGACGCGGCCCATCCGCTTCGGCCAATTCTTGCGCACCAACTCGTGGTTGCCGCCGATGCCGCCACTGGTCACAATCACCGCGTCGGCGCGAAACTCGAACTGCGCTATGGTGTTTCGTGACGACGCGACACCGCGTGGCGCGGCGGAGGGCTCCAGCACGCTGCCCCGGACGCCGGTCACCGCGCCGCCCTCGACGATCAGTTCGTCGACCCGATGGCGGTGCGCGAAACGCACGGTCGAGCGATCCCGCAATCGGCGGGCGAAGATCTCGACCAGCGCCGGGCCGGTACCCCAGGTGATGTGGAAGCGGGGGACCGAATTGCCGTGTCCCTGTGCGCCATAGCCGCCGCGCTCGGCCCAGCCGACCAACGGGAAAAGCTTCAACCCCCGGGCACGCAACCAACTGCGTTTCTCGCCCGCGGCGAAATCGACATAGGCGTGCGCCCATTGGCGCGGCCAGAAGTCCTCGGGGCGGTCGAACGCCGCGGTGCCCAGCCAATCCTGCAGCGCGAGTTCATGGCTGTCGCGGATGCCCAGCCGGCGCTGCTCGGGGCTGTCGACGAAGAACAGGCCGCCGAACGACCAGAAGGCCTGCCCGCCCAGGTTGGCGCTGTTCTCCTGGTCCAGGACGAGCACCCGCAGGCCGCGGTCCACCAGTTCGCAGGCGGCGACCAGGCCCGCCAGTCCGGCCCCGACCACAATGGCATCCGCGCCGAAACCCGCCACCGATGAATCGCTCATGTCGGACCAGGGTAGTGCCCCGGCCGCCGCGCGCGACTCGCTTGGTCAGGCGGCGTCCAGGGCGGCCCGGTCGGAGCGCCAGCGATACACCGTCGGTTCGCAGTTGTGCATCAGGGCCAGGTCGACGGCGTCCAGCATGGCCTGCAACGGGCCGGGTTTGCGGAGATGGCGAGCCGCGACCGCCACCCGCACCACGCCGTGGCGGCGGGCGATCCGCTCGGCGGACAGCACCACCATCCGGCACCACCACGGCTCGCTGAGGAAGCCCTCGCCGATGCCGAGGACCCGGGCGCGCACGGTGCTGTGCCGGACCAGGTCGGTGATCCCGTGCAGGTCGGCCAGCAAGCGGAATCCGTTGCCCGGCAACGCCTTGACGACCCCGGGTGACACCACCCAGCCGGGCGCGGCGAACAGCCGGGTGCGCAGCCCGAGATGCTCGAGCACCCGGTCGGCGGCCATCAGCCTCAGGTTGGCCTCGTGCGCCCGCAGGATCGCGAACTCGCCGCGCCGCTTCTTGGTGGCAGCGTCGTCGTAGCCGTGCAGCACGATGGCGTCCCCACCGGCCCGGCGCCCGGTCAGCCATTCGACGGTTCGCGGGTCGCGGTCGAGCCGGTAGTCGCCGGACAGCCGGGGAGCCACCAGCAATGACACCGGCACGTTGCGCGCGTCCATTTGTGCGCAGAACGCCTCCACGTCGGGCAGGGTGCGTTCGCCGATGCCCGAGACGGAGACGATCAATTTTCCAGACACACCAGCAGTTTGACGATCTCAGGTGTCGGAATGGTGAAGGACACGCAGACAGCAGGCGTATATGCGCTCACCCAGCGCGATAACCGAATTGGCGGCCGCCGGGGCCGGCGAATCCGGTCTGTTCGATATGCTAAGCAACGCCATGGATGAGGCCCCGTACGCAGCGGCCAAAACGCCGCCGCATGCCCCGACCGGGCAGCCGGGCGGCACCGAACGGGAATACCCCGACAAGCTGGACGCCGCGCTGCTGCGGATCTCCGGTGTGTGCATCTTGGCCACCGTGATGGCGATCCTGGACGTCACGGTCGTCAGCGTCGCCCAGCGCACCTTCATCGACCAGTTCTCCTCCTCGCAGGCCGTGGTGGCCTGGACGATGACCGGCTACACGCTCGCCCTGGCCACCGTCATCCCGATCACCGGGTGGGCGGCGGACCGGTTCGGCACCAAACGACTGTTCATCGGCTCGGTGCTGGCCTTCATGCTGGGCTCGCTGCTGTGCGCGCTAGCGGCAAACATCTTGCAGCTCATCGTCTTTCGGGTGGTTCAGGGCATCGGCGGCGGCATGTTGCTGCCGTTGGGTTTCATGATCTTGACCCGGGAAGCGGGGCCGCGGCGGCTCGGGCGGCTGATGTCGATCCTGAGCATCCCGATGCTGCTCGCCCCGATCGGCGGCCCGATCCTGGGCGGATGGCTGATCGACACCTCGAGTTGGCGGTGGATCTTCTTGATCAACGTGCCGATCGGGCTGGTCACCGTCGCCCTGGCCGCCGTCGTGTTTCCCCGCGATCACCCGGCCCGCTCGGAGACCTTCGACGCCGTGGGCGTGCTGCTGCTCTCGCCGGGCCTGGCCACGTTCCTGTTCGCGGTGTCCTCCATCCCCGGCCGCGGCACCGTCGCGGACCGGCATGTGCTGATACCGGCGGCGATGGGGCTGACGCTGATCGCCGGGTTCGTCGGGCACGCCTGGCATCGCGCCGATCATCCGCTGATCGACCTGCGGCTGTTCCGCAATCCGGTGCTCACCCACGCCAACGTGACGATGCTGGTCTTCGCCACCGCCTTCTTCGGCGCCGGGCTGCTGCTGCCGAGCTATTTCCAGCAGGTGCTGCACCAAACGCCGATGCAGGCCGGCGTGCACATGATTCCCCAGGGACTCGGCGCCATGCTGACCATGCGGTTGACCGGACCGCTGGTGGACAGGCAGGGGCCGGGCAAGGTGGTGCTGGTCGGCATCGCGCTGATCACCGCCGGCCTGGGCGCCTTCGCCTTCGGGGTGGCCAGGCAGGCCCCCTACCTGCCGACGCTGCTGGCCGGGCTGGCGATCACCGGCCTAGGCATGGGCTGCACCATGATGCCGCTGTCCGTCGCGTCGGTGCAGGCGCTGGCCCCGCACCAAATCGCGCGCGGGACGACGCTGATGAGCGTCAGCCATCAAGTGGGTGGCTCGATGGGCACCGCGCTGATGTCGATGATCCTGACCAACCAGTTCAACCGCAGCCCCAACATCGTCGCCGCCAACAAGCTGGCCGCCCTGCACCAGAAGGCGGCCGCCGGTGGGACGCCGATCGACCAATCCGCAATACCCCGGCAATCGCTTGCTCCCGGTTTTTGGGGCAATGTGTTGCATGATCTTTCGCACGCCTATACCGCGGTATTCGTGATCGCCGTTGTGCTGGTGGTTTGCACCATCATTCCGGCGTCGTTTCTGCCGAAAAAGCCCGCCACCGAAACCGCCGGCAAATGACATAATCGCGCCGCCGGATCAGCACCAGCGCGTTTATCGCTTAACCACAGAAAACGAATTACACGCGTGCGAATAAGCGAATAGGGGTAAAACGCCTCAGCCGGGGCAACCCTGCGGATATGCTCAGCGGCGCCATGGAGAAGACCCGTTCTGCAGCTTTCAGCGTCCCGTTGGCCACCGCCTCGGGACCGTCCCTGCGCGACGACGAGTACCCCGACAAGCTCGATGCCGCGCTGTTCCGGATCGCCGGGGTCTGCGGGCTGGCCTGCATCATGGCCGTGCTGGACAGCACCGTCGTGGCCGTCGCCCAACGAACGTTCATCGCACAGTTCGGCGCCAACCAGGCCATCGTCTCGTGGACGATCGCCGGCTACATGCTGGCCTTCGCCACGGTCATCCCGATCACCGGCTGGGCGGCCGACCGGTTCGGCACCAAACGCCTGTTCATGGGCTCGGTGCTGATTTTCACGCTGGGCTCGCTGCTGTGCGCGGTGGCGCCAAACATATTGCTGCTCATCCTGTTTCGCGTGGTGCAAGGCGTCGGTGGCGGCATGTTGTTGCCGCTCAGCTTCGTCATCCTGACGCGGGAGGCCGGACCCAAGCGGGTCGGCCGGCTGATGGCGGTCGGCGGAATCCCGATCCTGCTCGGCCCGATCGGGGGCCCTATCCTGGGCGGCTGGCTGATCGGGGCCTATGGCTGGAAGTGGATCTTCCTGATCAACCTGCCGATCGGGCTGACCGCCTTCGCGCTGGCGGCGCTCTTGTTCCCCAAGGACCGCTCGGCCCCGTCGGAGGCGCTCGACATCACCGGCGCGCTGCTGCTGTCACCGGGCGTGGCGATCTTTTTATGCGGGGTGTGTTCCATTCCGGGACGGCACACGGTGGCCGACCGCTATGTGCTGGTGCCGGCGCTGGTCGGCCTGGTCTTGATCGCGGCGTTCATCCTGCACGCCTGGTATCGCACCGAGCACCCCCTGATCGACCTGCGGCTGTTCCGGAACCCGGTGGTGACGCAGGTCAATGTGACGCTGCTGGTGTTCGCGGCCGCCTCGGTGGGCGTCGGGTTGCTGGTCCCGAGCTACTTCCAGATCGTCGGCCATGAGACGCCGATGCAGTCGGGCCTGCACATGCTGCCGATCGGTGTCGGCGCCGTGTTGACCATGCCGCTCGGTGGGGCCGTCATGGACAAGCACGGGCCCGGCAAGATCGTGCTGACCGGTCTGCCGCTGATGGCGGTGGGTCTGGCGGTGTTCACCTACGGCGTGGCCAGGCAGGCCGCGTATTCCCCGGTCCTGGTGTGCGGACTCGCGATCATGGGCCTGGGCATCGGCCTGACCACCACGCCGCTGTCGGCGGCGCTGATGCAGGCGCTGGCGCCGCATCAGGTCGCCCGCGGGACCACGCTGATCAGCGTGAACCAGCAGGTCGGCGGGTCGATCGGGGCCGCGCTCATGGCGGTCATCCTGACCAACCAGTTCAACCGCAATCCGGCCCTGATGGCGGCGAACGAGGCGGCCGGGATGCACCCGGTCACCGGCAAGCGCGGCCTGCCGGTGGATCCGTCGGCCGCGCCGCGCCCGGCCATGACCCCCGAGCTGGCCGGCCACGTGTCGCACCACTTGTCGCACGCCTACACGGCCGTCTTCGTGCTGGCCGTCGTGCTGGTGGCCTGCACCATCATTCCGGCGTCCTTCCTCCCCCGGAAGCCGCCGAGCCCGCCCGCCGGCGACTGACCCGGTCAGCCGGCGAACAGCATCGTCGCGATCCGCCGGACCGTGTCCATCGGGTCGGCCGCCCGGACCGCGGCGTCGACGGCGTCGTTGAGCCACAGCGTGGCGAAACCGTGCACCAGCGACCACGCCGCCAGTTCGGCGCCGCCCGGGTCGGCCCGGGCGTGCGGGTCGCGCAACGTCGCCACGCCGCGGGAAAGCTCCGCGCCGGCCGCCGCCTCGGCGGCGGCCAGGCCGCCGTCGGACGCATCGAGCAGCGACCTGTTGAACATCACCTGGTAGTGGCCGGGGTGGTCGAGGGCGAACCGCACATACGCCAGGGCGGCATCGGCGAAATCGCCCCGCGCGTCGGCCAGCGCCTGGGTCAACAGCTCAAAGCCCTGGGTGGCCAGCGCCGTGAACAGCCCGCGCCGATCGGTGAAGTGATGCGCCGGCGCGGCGTGCGAGACGCCGGCGCAGCGGGCCAGCTCGCGCAGCGAGACGCGCTCGGCGCCGCGCTCGGCCACCAGCCGCGCGGCTTCGGCCAGGATCACCGCGGGCAGGTCGCCGTGGTGGTAGCTGTGGCGAGTCATCCGGCCAGCATACCGCCTATCTTGACAATGACTAGATACCGAGGGTAGCTTCGGCGGTCTGAGCTCTTGTCAGTGTCTAGATTGCGGGAGGTTGGGATGGCGCCGTTGATCACCCTGGTGGTGGGCAGCCTGGTGGCGTGGGTGGTGGGCCGACTGGGCGTGGGCTACGTCGACGGTTGGGCCCCGGCGCTGGCCGTCGGACTGGCCGCGATGTTCGTGCTGACCGGGATCGCGCACTTCGCGCCGCCACTGCGCGCGGACCTGGTCGCCATCGTTCCGCCCCGGTTGCCCGCACCCGGCCTGCTGGTCAGTCTCACCGGGGTGCTCGAGCTGCTGGGCGCGCTCGGCCTGTTGCTGCCGGCAACCCGGGCGGCCGCGGCCGGCTGCCTGCTGGTGTTGATGCTGGCCATGTTCCCGGCCAACATCCACGCCTCGCGGATGCCCGACCCGCCCAAATCGATGACGACCCGACTACCCCTGCGGATCGGGATGGAGATCGTCTTTCTGGCCGCCGCCGTAGCGGTCGCCCTCGGCGGCCGCTAGCAGCCACGCGTACTGGTAGGCGGTTTCCTCCCATGCCTTGTAGCGGCCGCTGACGCCACCGTGCCCGGCGTTCATCTGGGTCTTCAACAGGAACGGGCCGCCGGCCGGGTTGGCATGCCGCAGTGCGGCAACCCATTTCGCCGGCTCCACGTAGTACACCCTGGTGTCGTTGAGCGACGTCATCGCCATGATCGCCGGATACCGCCTGGCCTCGACGTTCTCATAGGGCGAGTAGGACTTCATGTAGAAGTAGACGTCCTTGTCCGCCAGTGGGTTTCCCCATTCGTCCCACTCGGTGACGGTCAGCGGCAGCGACGGATCCAGGATGGTGGTCAGCGGATCGACGAACGGCACCTGCGCGAGTATCCCGGCGAACAGCTCCGGAGCCAGGTTGGCCACCGCCCCCACCAGCAAGCCGCCGGCACTGCCGCCCAGCGCCACCAGCCGATCCGGCCGGGTGACATTCGACTCCACCAAATGCCTTGCCGCCGAGACGAAGTCGGTGAAGGTGTTCTTCTTCTCCAGAAGCTTGCCGTGCTCGTACCACAGCCGGCCCATCTCGCCGCCACCGCGCACGTGTGCGATCGCGAACACCATGCCGCGGTCCAGCAGCGACAGCCGGGCGATGGAGAAGCTCGGATCGATGCAGATCTCGTAGGCGCCGTAGCCGTAAATCAGTGCGGGAGAAGGGAATTCAATGTCGACACGGTGCACGATGGACACCGGTACGCGGGTGCCGTCGTCGGCGACGGCCCAGTCGCGCCGTTCGACGTAGTCGGCGGGCCGGTAATCCCCCAGTACGGGTTGCTCGCGCAGCAGGCTCCGCTCCCCGGTGACGAAGTCGATGTCGTAGACCCGCGCCGGGATGACCAACGAGCCGGCCCTGATCCGCAGCCGGGGCGCCGACCAGTTCGGGTTGCCGGCCAGCCCGGCCGACATCAGCTCGGAGTCGAACGAAATCTCTTCGGGCCGCGCGTATGTGCCGTCGGCGTCGATGCGCCACAGCTGCAGCCGCGGCAGCGCCGCACGCCGGTAGCTGATGACCAGGTGGCCTTCGAAGGCGTCCACCGCGTCGAGCCGGACGTCGTCGCGGTGCGGGATCAGGGTGCGCTGCCGGGTCGGATCGCTGACCGGGGCCTCGGTGAGGGTGAAGTTCACCGCGCCGTCGTTGTGCAGGATCAAAAACCGGTCCTGCCCGCCGACCACCGCATGCTCGACCGAGTACTCGACACCTTCGCGGCGCGGCAGCACCACGGTGAACTGCGCGTGCGGGTCGGCGGCGTCGGCGTAGCGGAATTCGGAGGTGATCGAGGAGCCCGAGGCGATCATGACGTAGGCCTCGCTTCGGGTGAGACCCACGCCGAGCCAGAACTTCTCGTCAGCTTCGTGATAGACCAGCTCGGGTGCCTCGCCGGAGCCTGCCCGGTACCGCCACACCTTGTCGGGGCGGTGTGCCGCATCCAGGGTGAGGTAGTACACGGTGCGGTTGTCGGCGGCCCAGGTGGCTCCCGCCGCGATGTCGGCGATCTCGTCCGGATACAGTTCACCGGTCCGTAAGTCCTTGAACCGCAACGTATAACGTTCGTCGCCGACGGTGTCGACGGAATACGCCAGCAGGTTCCCGTCCAGGCTGACGGTGGCGGCGCCGAGCGCGAAGAACTCGTGACCCTCGGCTTCGACGTTCGAATCGAGCATGATCTGCTCGCCCGGGATGTCGGTGTCCTCGTCCAGGTTCGGCGGATTCCAGTCATCGGGATCGGCTACGGGACAACGGCATTGGACGCGATACTGCTTGCCTTCATAGGTGCGGGCGTAGTACCACCACCGGCCCTGCCGGGTCGGCACGGACAGGTCGGTCTCTTTGGTGCGCGCCTTGATCTCGTCGAAGATCTGCTGGCGCAGCGGGGCCAGGTGGGCGGTCATCCGGTCGGCGTAGTCGCTCTCCGCCTCGAGGTGGGCGATGACGTCGGGGTCGGTCTTCTCCCGCAACCACTCGTAGGGGTCGACGAAGACGTCGCCGTGATGCTCGCGCCGGGTGTCCACCCGCTTGGCGACGGGCGGCACGGAGGTGGCCAGGTGGGTCTCGGTCATGCGCGCGGACCGATCCAGTCGTCGAAACGCAGCCCGGAAATGCGTTCGTAGGCTTCGATATAGCGGTTGCGGGTGGCCTCGATGATGTGGTCGGGCAGGGGTGGGGGCGGTTCGGTGCCGTGCCGGTCCCAGCCGGATTCGGGGCTGGTGAGCCAGTTGCGGACGAACTGTTTGTCGAAGCTGGTCTGTGGCACGCCGACCCGGTATTCGTCGGCCGGCCAGTACCGCGACGAGTCCGGGGTGAAGATCTCGTCGGCCAGCAGAAGATTGCCATCCGGGTCGGTGCCGAACTCGAACTTGGTGTCCGCGATGATGATTCCCTTCCGTAGCGCGTGGTCGGCGGCCTGGACGTAGATCTGCAACGTGCGGTCGCGCAGCTGGTTGGCCCGCACCCCGCCGACCATCTCGATCACCCGGGCAAAGGAGATGTTCTCGTCGTGGTCGCCCAGGGCGGCCTTGGTCGCCGGGGTGAACAGCGGCTCGGCGAACTTGCTCGCCTCGACCAGTCCGGGCGGCAACGCAATGCCGCAGACCTTGCCGGTCGCCTGGTAGTCCAGTAGCCCCGAGCCGGTCAGGTAGCCGCGCGCCACGCATTCCACCGGGAGCATCTCGAGCTGGCGCACCACCAGCGCGCGGCCCAGCACCTCGTCGGGAATGCGCGGGTCGTCGGGCGGTCCGGCCAGGTGGTTGGGGGCATCGACGAGGCCGAAGAAAAAGACGCTCATCGCCGTCAGGATGCGGCCCTTGTCCGGGATGGTGCTGTCCAGCACGAAGTCGTACGCCGAGATCCGGTCGGTGGCGACCAACAGCAGGTGCTCGTCGTCGACGCGATACAGCTCACGGACCTTGCCGCTGACCAGATGCTGGTAGTCCGACAGTGCAGGCATCCGGTCAGCCTATCGGGCACCGGGACGCCGGCCGTGTGCTGGGATCGAGGCTATGACACCGCGGTTTCTGCCCTACTCCACCAGGCCCGGGCGGCTGGCCGCCCAGCTGTTCAGCGACCTCGCCGTCGTCATCTGGACCGGACTGTGGATCCTGGTCGGGCTGGCGGTTTACGACGCCATCGCCACCATCGCCGACGCCGGCCGGCAGGTCGAGAGCGGCGCGCACGGCGTCGCCGGCAACCTGGCCTCCGCCGGTCACGGCGCCCAGCACATTCCGGTGGTGGGCGACACCGTCAGCAAGCCGCTCAACTCCGCCAGCCAGGCCGCGCTGGACATGGCCGGCGCCGGTCACGACCTGGACGTGGCGGCGAGCTGGCTGGCGGTGCTGCTGGCGATGGCAGTGGTGGCGCTGCCGATCCTGGTCGCGGTGGGGCCGTGGTTGTTCCTGCGGCTTCGCTTCTTTCGGCGCAAGCTGACGGTCACCGCGTTGGCCGCCACCCCGGCCGGCGCCCAATTGCTGGCGCTGCGCGCGCTGGCGAACCGCCCGCCACGGAAGTTGACCGCCGTCAGCGCGGACCCGGTCGGCGGTTGGCGACGCGAGGATCCCGCCACCATCCGGGCGCTGGCCGCGCTGGAATTACAGTCGGCCGGTATCGCGATCCGCGGGATGTAGCGGCAGCGCCCGCGCCTCGACGTCGGCGAACCGGCCCGTCACTGTTCTTCGCGGAGTTCCACGACCAGGTGCCGGATGCCGGTGTGCCGATTGCTGCGGGCCCATTCGACCGGCCGGACCACCCGCACCGCGCCGAACCGGGACAGCAACTCCTCGAACAGCACCCGCAGCTCCAGCCGGGCCAGGTTGGCGCCCAGGCAGTAGTGCACACCCTGACCAAAACCCAAGTGCGGGTTGGGTTTTCGGGTGACGTCGAATTCGTCGGCGCGGTCGAACACGCTGGCGTCGCGATTCGCCGAGCCCTCCCAGATCTGCACCTTCTGCCCGGCCTTGATCGATTGGCCGCCGAGCGTGGCATCGCGGGTGGCGGTGCGCCGCTTGGACGGCGAGGGCGAGGTCCAGCGCACCATCTCCTCGACGGCCCTCGGCAGCGCCCCCAGATCGTCACGCAGCCAACGCAATTGCTCCGGATGCTCGGCCAGCGCCAGCAGCCCGCCCGCAACCGCGTTGCGGGTGGTTTCCGCCCCGGCGCTGAACAACAGGCTGAAGAACAGGTACAGCTCGAGGTCGGAAAGGGCCGGCGCCGCAGCGTCATCCAGCGTCGCGTTGGCGACCACCGACAACATGTCGTCGGTCGGCTCGGCGCGCTTGGCGGCGATCAACTGCTGGCCGTACTCGTACATCCGCGAACCGGCTTCTGCCTCGGACAGCTGCGACAACGCCGCCTTGCGGGAGCCGCCGAAATCGAACTGCGGCTCGATCGCCTGAAACAACCAATGCCGTTCGGACTCGGGCACTCCCAGCAGGATGCAGATCATCTGCATCGGCAGCTCGGCGGCGATGTCGACCAGAAAGTCGAACGGCTCGCCCGGCACCACCGCGTCCAGCAGCCGGCGCGCCCTGGCCCGCAGGTCGTCTTCGACCAGGCGGATCATCCGCGGCGTCAAGCCGGAGCTGACCAGCCGCCGGATCTGGGAATGCCGCGGATCGTCCATCATGTTCAGCACCTGGCCGGCGATCGCCAGGTCCTGCAGCAGCGTCCCGCCGTACGGGCGTTCACCACCGGTCACCGACGAGTAGGTCGCCGGATCCTTGAGCACCTCAAGGGTTTCCGCATAGGAGGCCACCGACCAGAAGCCCTCGCCGTCCGGGGTGTTGTCCGTCGGCTCATGCCAGTACACCGGCGCCTCGCGCCGATGCACGGCGAACAGGTGGTGCGGAAATCCGTTGGCGAAGTTGTCCAGATCGGTGAAGTCGATCTGCGAAAGCGTGCCGGCGAGAGTCACAGGATGGCCCCCGGGGTGTACTTGGCCGCGTCCGGGTAGCGGCTCACCAGGGCGTCCACCTGGGCGGCCACCTCGTCCACCTGGTCGGCGGCGGCGCCGGTGAACGCCCGCCTGTCGGCCAGCGCGGCGTCCAGGGCCGCCCGGTCCAGCGGCAGCCGCTCGTCGGCGGCCAGCCGCTCCAACAGGTCGGGCTCGGCGCCGTGTTCCCGCATCGCCAGCGCGGTGGCCACCGCGTGCTCGCGGATCACGTGATGCGCGGCCTCGCGGCCCATCCCGGCGCGCACCGCGGCGATCAACACCTTGGTGGTGGCCAAGAACGGCAGGTAGCGGTCCAGCTCGCGACCGATCACCGCCGGGTAGGCGCCGAACTCGTCGAGCACCGTCAGAAACGTCTCGATCTGCCCGTCGATGGCAAAGAAGCTGTCCGGCAATGCAACTCGGCGCACCACCGAGCAGAACACGTCGCCCTCGTTCCACTGCGCGCCGGCCAGTTCGGCGGCCATCGAGGCGTAGCCGCGCAGCACCACCTGCAGGCCGTTGACCCGTTCGCAGCTGCGGGTGTTCATCTTGTGCGGCATCGCCGACGACCCGACCTGACCCGGCGCGAATCCCTCGGTGACCAGTTCGTGCCCGGCCATCAACCGGATGGTGTGCGCCATCGACGAGGGGCCCGCGCCCAGCTGCACCAGCGCGGAGATCACGTCGTGGTCCAGCGACCGCGGGTACACCTGCCCGACGCTGGTCAAAACCGTTGAGAAACCCAGGAATTCGGCGACCCGCCGCTCGAGTTCGGCGAGCTTGGCCGGGTCGCCGCCGAGCAGGTCAAGCATGTCCTGCGACGTGCCCATCGGGCCCTTGATGCCGCGCAACGGGTAACGGTCGATCAACTCGCGCAGCCGGGCCAACGCGATCAGCGTCTCCTGGGCGGCCGAGGCGAATCGCTTGCCCAAGGTGGTGGCCTGGGCGGCGACGTTGTGGCTGCGCCCGGCCATCACCAGGTCGCGGTAGGCCACCGCCCGTTCGGCCAGCCGCGCGGCGACCGCGACGCCGTGGGCGAAGACCAGTTCCAGCGAGCGCCGGATCTGCAGCTGCTCGACGTTCTCGGTCAGATCCCGGCTGGTCATGCCCTTGTGCACGTGCTCGTGGCCGGCCAGCGCGTTGAATTCCTCGATGCGGGCCTTGACGTCGTGGCGCAGCAGGCGTTCGCGGTCCGCGATCGAGGCCAGATCGACGTCCTCGAGCACCCGCTCGTAGTCCGCGATCGCCTCGGCGGGAACCGCGACACCCAACTGTTGCTGCGCGCGCAGCACCGCGAGCCACAGCCGCCGCTCGGCGACCACCTTGGCTTCCGGCGACCAGATCGCAACCATCTCGGCACTGGCGTACCGGGCAGCCAGCACATTCGGAATGCTCACAGACATAGAGCTTACGGTTCATCGAGCACCGCGAGACCGCGGCGGGCAACGGATTCACCGGGTAACGGCGTCCGCGGTCGCGGTTTGGCGGCAGTCTGGACCCATGTACTTCGCCGGCGTCGACCTCGCCTGGGCGGGGCGGAACCCGACGGGCGTCGCCGTCATCGACTCCGGCGGCGAGCTGGTGAGCGTGGCCGCGGTCCGCGACGACGACGAGATCCTGGCCGCGCTCGACCCGTACGTGCGCGGGGAGTGCCTGGTCGCCTTCGACGCGCCGCTGGTGGTGAACAACCCGACCGGCCAGCGTCCCGCCGAGACCGCGCTCAACCGCGACTTCCGCCGGTTCCAGGCCGGCACCCACCCGTGCAACACCGGGAAACCTGAATTCGCCGACGGCCCGCGGGCGGCCCGGCTGGCCGCGGCGCTGGGCCTCGCGCTGGACCCGCGTTCGCCGCGGCCCCGGCGCGCCATCGAGGTCTACCCGCACGCCGCGACCGTCGCCCTGTTCGGGTTACAGCAAACCCTGAAATACAAGGCCAAGCCCGGCCGCAGCCTGGAGCGGCTCAAGTCCGAGCTGCTGCTGCTGATGGCGGGCGTGGAGCGGCTGGCGCACGCCCCGGTCCCGGTGCGGGTCGGCGGCCACGCCGGTTGGCGCGCGCTGCGCCGGGCCGTCGAATGCGCGCAGCGCAAGAGCGAGCTGCGCCGCGCCGAGGATCCCGTCGACGCCGTCGTCTGCGCCTATGTGGCGCTGTTCGCCCAGCGCCGCCCGGACGCGGTAACCAGCTACGGCGACCCCGGCACCGGCTGCATCGTGACGCCGTCGCTGCCGGCGGCCCGCCGGCAATCGCTCAGATCTGCACCGGCCGCTGATCGATCGGGGCCAGCACCTCGATGAGGTCGACCACCGCACCCTGGGCCGCCGCCCGCGGATCCCGGCCCTCCACCAGGGCCGACACCACCGAGCCGTCCACCGCGCAGATCAGGGTGCACACCAGGTCGATGTGCACCGAGCGGCCCGAGCGTTCGATGGCCTCCGCCACCGCCTCGGCGCGCTGGCGCAGGCTGCGGCGCATCGTCTCGCGCAGCGCGGGCAGCCGGGTACAGGCGATGTGCCGTTCGTAGCGCGAGATCAGCTGCTCGGTCAGGCCCGGGCCGGAGACGTCGCCGACCAGCAGGTCGGCCAGCACCTCGGCGATGGTCTCCGGTCCGCGGCGGCGCCGCGACAAGGCGCTGACCCGGGACCGCAGCTGGGCCACCTCGATCATGGCGATGTGCTCGACCGCGCGGGCGATCAGGTCGTCCAGGGAGGAGAAGTAATAGGTGGTGGATGCCAGCGGCAATCCGGCCCGCCGGGCGACCGCCCGGTGCCGTACCGCCTCGAACCCACCCTCGGCCAGCAGCTCGGCGGCGGCGCTCACGAGCGCGTACCGCCGGCGTTCTCCTTTTGGAGTAACCGCTGCAGTCACGAGTAGCCATCGTGCCAGCCAAAGTGGTACTGCATTGCCATTTCGACCAAACGACCCGCCGAACGGAATCTCAATGAGCGTGTCAAGCGGTGAGGACGCCCGGTGAGTGCGTCAGGCAGCTGCCACGGTTGGTTGCTGGGGTTGCCAGGTTCTGTTGTCGCGCAGCAGTGCCCACAGGACGTCGACGTGGCGGCGTGCCAGGGCAAGCAGGGCCTGGGTGTGGATATGGTTCTCGGATCGTTTGCGGTCGTAGAAAGCCCGCGAGGGACCTTCGATCTTGAGGCTGGACAGGGCGGCGAGGTAGAACACGCGGCGCAGGCGCCGGTTGTAGCGCTTGGGCCGATGCAGATTGCCGGTGATACGGCCGGAATCGCGTGGGACGGGTACCAATCCGGCGAACGATGCCAGTCGGCCGGGGTTGGTGAAGGCGGCCATGTTGCCGCCGGTGATTACGAGGAACTCAGCGCCCAGGTGTGGCCCCATGCCGGGCATCGACTCGATGATGGCGGCGCTGGGATGCTCACGAAATTTGTTGGTGATTTGCTTATCGATGTCCTTGATCTGCCGATCCAAGTCCAGCAGCCGTGCTGCGAGTTGCTTGATGAGCGCGGCGGTTCCGGCTTCGCCGGGAAGGGTGATTATCTGGCCTGCTGCCGCGGCGAGCGCCTTGTCGGCGATCGTGTCGATGTTGTTGGGCCATGCCCGGTTTTTCCGAAGGTGCTTGATCACGCCAGCTCTTTTTGCCGACCGGATTTCGCCCGGAGTGCACATAGCGGATACCAGGATCAACGGCGCGCGGGTGGAGTAGTCGAACGCAGCTTCCAGAGCAGGGAAGATGGCGGTGAGCATCGAGCGCAGCCGGTTCACGCCTCGCACCCAGTCAGCCATCAGATCCGACCGGTATGCGGTCAGCGACCGCAATTCGGCAACCAGGTCTTCGCCGGGTACGACCGGGGACAGATCTCGTCGGTGCCGAGCGGTTTCGGCGATTACCCGCGCGTCTTTGGCGTCGGTCTTGCCTTCGCCGCGGAACGCATGACTCATCGTGTTAACCGTGCGGCCCGGCACATACACCACCTCGGCTTTCGCGCTCAGCAGTACGGCGATCAGCAGCGCCGCCGGCGGCGAGGTCAAATCGATCGCCCACACCACGTGGTTAGCAATCCGGCCGCCCTGGGCGATCAGGTCTTCGATCGCGGCCTGTTCGTTCGGGATTTTCTTCGACCACACCACCTTTCCGGTGTCATCGATCGCGCACGCATGATGAGTGGACTTACCGACGTCGATACCCACCCACACTCGGTCGGGTTCGGCCATACCGCTACTCCTGTCGTCGCAGTCCCCGCGGACAACCCCGCCAACAGGTCCTTAGAGCAGCGTCATCGAGTACGCGTCAGATCTCAATCAGTGGCCAGGACCGTCCAAAACGGCAGGGCGGCCATTCCTTTCAAGCAACAACCGTTGCAACAACACATTAGCCACACCCCACCGTCCTGGGCATCCAGGACATCCAATCCCAGACCCCTTCAACCCTAAGGAGGCAACACATGGCCACCGACCACACTTCGGGTGCGCCCGATCCCAAGCAGCGCGATCTGGAGTCCGCGCGGTTCCGCCGCGACACCGGATACCTGACCACGCAGCAGGGCGTGCGCGTCGACCACACCGACGATGCGCTCACCGTCGGCGAGCGGGGTCCGACGCTGCTCGAGGATTTCCACGCCCGGGAGAAGATCACCCACTTCGACCACGAGCGCATCCCGGAGCGTGTGGTGCATGCGCGCGGGGCCGGCGCCTACGGCTATTTCGAACCGTACGACGACCGGTTGGCGCAGTACACGGCGGCGAAGTTCCTGACCTCGCCGGGCACCAGGACGCCGGTGTTCGTGCGTTTCTCGACGGTCGCCGGATCGCGCGGTTCGGCCGACACCGTCCGCGACGTGCGCGGGTTCGCCACCAAGTTCTATACCGAACAAGGCAATTACGACTTGGTGGGCAACAACTTCCCGGTGTTCTTCATCCAGGACGGCATCAAGTTCCCCGACTTCGTGCACGCGGTGAAACCCGAGCCGCACAACGAGATTCCGCAGGCGCAGTCGGCGCACGACACGCTGTGGGACTTCGTGTCGCTGCAGCCCGAGACGTTGCACGCCATCATGTGGCTGATGTCGGACCGGGCGCTGCCGCGCAGCTACCGCATGATGCAGGGGTTCGGGGTGCACACCTTCCGGCTGGTGAACGCCCGCGGCGAGGGGACTTTCGTGAAGTTCCACTGGAAGCCCCGACTCGGCGTGCACTCGCTGATCTGGGACGAATGCCAGAAGATCGCCGGCAAAGACCCCGATTACAACCGCCGCGACCTGTGGGAGGCCATCGAATCCGGCCAGTACCCGGAGTGGGAGCTGGGCGTGCAGCTGGTCGCCGAGGACGACGAGTTCAGCTTCGACTTCGATCTGCTGGACGCGACGAAAATCATTCCGGAAGAACAGGTTCCGGTATTGCCGGTGGGCAAGATGGTGTTGAACCGCAACCCCGACAACTTTTTCGCCGAGACCGAGCAGGTCGCGTTCCACACCGCCAACGTGGTGCCGGGCATCGATTTCACCAACGACCCGTTGCTGCAGTTCCGCAACTTCTCCTATCTGGACACGCAGCTGATCCGGTTGGGCGGCCCCAACTTCGCGCAGCTGCCGGTCAACCGCCCGGTGGCGCAGGTGCGGACCAACCAGCACGACGGTTACGGGCAGCACGCGATTCCGCAGGGCCGGTCCAGTTACTTCAAGAACAGCATCGGCGGCGGTTGTCCCGCACTGGCCGACGAGGACGTGTTCCGGCACTACACCCAGCGGGTGGACGGGCAGACGATGCGCAAGCGCGCCGAGGCGTTCCAGAACCACTACGGCCAGGCGCGGATGTTCTTCAAGAGCATGTCGCCGGTGGAGGCCGAACACATCGTGGCCGCCTTCGCCTTCGAACTCGGCAAGGTGGAGATGCCCGAAATCCGTTCCGCGGTGGTGGCACAACTCGCCCGCGTCGATGACCAGCTGGCCGCCCAGGTCGCGGCGAAACTGGGGCTGCCCGAGCCGCCCGAGGAGCAGGTGGACGAGTCGGCACCAGTTTCCCCGGCGCTTTCGCAGGTCACCGACGGCGGCGACACCATCGCGTCGCGCCGGATCGCGGTGCTGGCCGCCGACGGCGTCGACGTGGTGGGCACGCAACGCTTCACCGAGCTGATGGAGCAGCGCGGCGCGGTGGTCGAGGTGCTGGCCCCGGTGGCCGGCGGCACGCTGGCGGGTGGGTCCGGCGGCGAGCTGCGGGTGGACCGGTCCTTCACGACGATGGCGTCGGTGCTCTACGACGCGGTGGTGGTGGCGTGCGGACCGCGGTCGGTGTCGACGCTGTCCGACGACGGCTACGCCGTGCACTTCGTCACCGAGGCCTACAAACACCTCAAGCCGATCGGCGCCTACGGGGCCGGTGTCGACCTGCTCCGCAAGGCCGGCATCGACAACCGGCTCGCCGAGGACACCGACGTGCTCAACGACCAAGCGGTGGTCACCACCAAGGCCGCCGCCGACGAGCTGCCCGAGCGCTTCGCCGAGGAATTCGCCGCCGCGCTCGCGCAGCACCGGTGCTGGCAGCGGCGCACCGACGCGGTGCCGGCCTGAAAGCCGGCCGAAGACCGCCAAAAGGTTTTCCCGGCCGCCGGGACGGGCATCCGGCTCAGAAGGCGTCATCGTGGACAGGAGGACAAGTCATGCCGCGCTCGTCGATCAAGAACGAAAAGATGTATCAGGATCTGCGCAAGAAGGGCGAATCCAAGGAGAAGGCCGCGCGCATCTCCAATGCGGCCGCCGGCCAAGGCAAGTCGTCGGTGGGCCGCCGCGGCGGCAAGTCCGGGTCCTATCAGGACTGGACCGTGCCGGAATTGAAGAAGCGGGCCAAAGAGCTTGGCATTTCCGGCTATTCGGGCCTGACCAAGGACAAGCTGGTCGCCAAACTGCGCAACCACTGATCCGTCATCTCGTCAACCGCAGTCGTTCGGCCAGCACCAGGAAGGCGACCGCGTAGTCGTTGTCGGCGGTCTGAGCCCGGATTTCGTCCCAGTCCAGCCGTTCGCGCACGGCGCGCACCGCGGGCAGCAGCTTGGCGAAGTCGCAGTGGTGCTCGCCCAGCGAGCGCAGCTGCTGGACGAGCACCATGGTGGGTGGCAGCACCGGCATGCCGATCGCCAGCACGTCGTGGTGCTCGGCGCGGTCCAGGGTCTGCGCATCGACGGGCACGCCGTTGAGGCGGTGCAGCACATCGACCCGCATGTCGCCGGTGCGGGCCTTGAAGAGCCAGTCCTCCGGCGGGCGTTCGATTTCGAACCCGGCGCTGGCCAGGGTGGTCACCGCGGTCTCCACGTCCGCCTCGGCCACCACCAGGTCGGCGTCGTGGCTGGGTTCCGGTGCGCCGTAAGCCCATAACGCGTAGCTGCCGGCCAGGGCGAAACGCGGGCCCTTCTCCTTGAGCGCCGATGCCGCCGCGCGCAGCGCCTCCCGCAGCCGCGGGGCGGCCGCGGCGGTGTCGGCGCGCGCGTCGCCGGATGTCATGGTGCATAGTCATACCCCGCCCGCAGGGCGGCCAACCCGTTGACCCCTGGTCACGGCGCCGCGCGGTTGTCAAGACCGTTTAACTTGCGGCCGATTGGGAAATCGTGGGTTATGTCAACTCCTGTGCCATGCGCCTATGATGCTGTCGCCGTGGTGATTCCCGCGCACAACGAGGCAGCCAAGCCGGCGACGTGCACCGGCGCCGGGAGCCGGGTGGATGCGGGCTGGCTGGCCGGTCGGCCCGGCGCCGGCCGGCTCGACGGAATCGTCTGTCGCTTTGGCCAATTGGGGGGATCGGTGGCGGGTGATTGCGCGTGACGGCGGGGTTGGTCAAGCACTGGCTGGAGTCGGGGCGGCTCGAGTTGCCGCTACCCGCCTCGGGGCGCACCGCCGAACGCTGGCAACGCCTGGCCGAGCTGGCCGCGGAGAACATCGTGGCGGCCAGGGTGGCCGAGGCGCACGTCGACGCCGTCGCGATCCTGCACGAACTGGGCGGCAAGCCCCCGGAACCGGGGCAGTTGTGGAGCGTGTGGGCGGCCGAGGCCCCGGACGCGGTGCTGACCGCCACCGACATCCGCGGCGCGTACCTGTTGAACGGCACCAAGGTGTGGTGCCCGGGCGCCGGGTTCTGCACGCATGCGCTGGTGACCGCGCGCCGCGACGACGGAACACCGGGCCTGTTCGCGGTGACCGTGACCGACCCGACCGTCAAGGCGTTGCCCAGCACCTGGTGGAACGCGGGGATGGCCGGCAGCGACACCAGGCCGGTGCAGTTCACCAACACCCACGCCGTCGCCGTCGGCGACCCGGGCGACTATCTGATCCGGCCCGGCTTCTGGCACGGCGCCATCGGCGTGGCCGCCTGCTGGCTGGGCGGCGCGCGCCGGGTCGCCGATCCGCTGTATCGTTGCGCGGCAAGCCAATCCGCTGACGCGTATTCGCTGGCGCACCTGGGCGCCGTGGACGCCGCGCTGGCCGCGGGGGACGCGATGCTGGCCGCGGCCGCGGCGCAGGTCGACGCCGACCCGTTCGACCGGGCCGGTACCGCACAGCTGCTGGCCCGCCGGGTGCGCACGGTGGTGGAACACGCCGTGGACGAGGCGATCACCCGCACCGGCCGGGCCCTGGGGCCCGGCCCGCTGTGCCAGGACGGCCGGCATGCCCAGCGCGTCGCCGACCTGAGCATCTACATCCGGCAAAGCCATGCCGAGCGCGACCTGGCCGAACTCGGCCGGCTGGCCGGACGGCGGGCGGTGCGGGCGCCGTGACGACCGTGCCGGCGGGCAACCGGGCCAGGTTCGCCGCCAAGCCGCTGACCCACAGCGGCACCCCGGTCCCGTTGTGGCTGGCCGCTTTTCAAGAGGCGCCGCTGCCCGCCCTGAACCTGGCCGGCTGTCCCGGCCTGGTCGTCGTCGCCGCCCACCCCGACGACGAAACACTCGGTGTGGGCGCGATGATCACCCAGCTGGTGGCGATCGGCGTTCGCGTGCAGGTGGTCTGCGTCAGCGACGGCGGGGCACGGCCCGGCTCCGCAGCCTCGGAGCGGCTTCGCGCCCAGACCATCCGCAGATTCGAATTACGGTCGGCGACAAACACATTGAACGCTCCTCCCCCGCTGTCGCTGGGCCTTCCGGGCGGCGAGTTGACCGCTCACGAGGAACGTCTCACCGGGGCGTTGACCGAGATCCTGCGCGCCGCCGCGCCCGGCGCCTGGTGTGCGGCGCCGTGGCGCGGCGACGGGCATCCCGATCACGAGGCCGTGGGACACGCCACGTGGGCCGCCTGCGCGCACACCGGGGCCGCGCTGCTGGAATATCCGGTGTGGATGTGGCACTGGGCCGTTCCGGGCGACCCGGCGGTACCGTGGGACCGGGCCCATGCGGTGCCCGCGCCGGCCTGGGCGGTGAGTCGCAAACGCCTTGCCGCGCAACGGTATCGCAGCCGATTCGAGCCCACCGGCGGCTCGGCCCCCGCGCTGCCGGGGTTCGTGCTGGCGCGGTTGCTGGCGGTGGGCGAGGTGGTTTTTCGGTAACCCGCTGGGGCGCACGGCGCGGGGGGTGACCGTACGAGGGGAAAGTGAGCAGCCGAAAAGCTATGCGTGTGGCGACCTTCAACATCCTGCACGGTCGCACCGTCGGCGACGGCGTCATCGTGGAGCGGCTGCGGGACTGCATACGCCGGCTCGATCCGGACGTGCTCAGCCTGCAGGAGGTGGACTGCGACCAACCCCGGTCCGAACACGCCGATCTGACCGGCGCGGCGGCCGAGGCCATGGGCGCGGTGGAACACCGGTTCGTGGCCGCGATTTCGGGCACGCCGGGGGCCACCTGGATGGCGGCCACCGGCGACGAGCAACCCGGCACCGCCGCCTACGGGATCGCGCTGCTGTCCCGGTATCCGGTGGCCAGCTGGCAGGTGCTGCGGTTACCCCGCATTCCGATGCGATTTCCGATGTACCTGCCCGGCCCCAACCGGGTGATGATCGTCGACGAGGAACCGCGCGCCGCCGTCATCGCGCAGCTGGGCACCCCGATCGGCGAACTCACGGTGGCCAACACCCACCTGTCCTTCGTTCCCGGCTGGAACCGGCGCCAGCTGCGCCGGCTGATTCGCGACCTGCGCGGCTTGCCCGGGCCGCGGCTGCTGACCGGGGACCTGAACATGACGCCGCAGACCGTGCGCCGCTGGTCGGGGATGCGGGCGCTGGGCAACGCCAAAACCTTTCCGGCGGACAACCCCAACCGCCAGCTCGACCACATCCTGACCGATGATCGCCGGCTGCGCTGCGCCGCCGTGCAGGCCGACCTGATGCCGATCTCGGATCACCGCCCGTTGGTGGTGGACCTGCAGCGGGTGTGACGGCTCATCGCCGCCAGCACCCGCTCGACGTCGCCCGGGGCGGGCAGCTCGTCGGCGATGCGGACGATCTGCGCGCCGATCTCGGCCGCGTCGATCCGCGCTGTGCGCGTGATACCTTGCGGCGCAAGAATTCTCGCGACGGTGGCGATGTCGTCGTCGGGAGTGCGCCGCGGCAGCAGCGCCAGCGCCGGCACGTAGCCGACGGCGGGCGCCTGCCGGGGATAGCCCGCGCGCAAAAACCCGACCACGCCGCCCACCAGCTGCACCAGGCCCATGTCTCACCTCGCTACCTCACTGCACGCCGACAGCGCCGTTGCACCCCGAATAGCCGGACCCGATCGGTTGAAACCCACGCGCACGGAAAGGGCCCGGTCCGCCGATCGGACCGGGCCCCTCCCCTTGGCGGGCAGCCTATTGGTTCTTCTTCTGGCGCTCCTCGGCGGCCTCCGCGCCGGCCCGCGCCGACTCGGCCTCGGCTTCCTTCTTGCCCGCGTCGCGCTGGGCGTCGGCCTTGTCCTGCTGGGCCTGACCCTCTTCGGTCAGGTCGTCGCGGCCGAGGATGGTCCCGCCGACCTCCTTGGCCTTGCCCTTCACGCCCTCGACGGCGCCCTTGACCGCTTCCTGCGGCCCGCTCTGCTGGTCCCCCATGGGTTCGACCTCTCTGGTAGCTGGTGAGTGAGCTTGCGCTCGATGGCATCCAAGGCGTTCCCGCCGCGGGCGGTGTCAAACGGTTCGCCCCGGTATCGCGCCCGCGGATGTGCGGGCCGTCACCGCGGGCCCGGCGGCCGGCGCAGGTCACGCCGCGGACCGGCGGTCGGCGGGTTTGAACGGGCCGTTACTGGGTAGCTCCCCCGCGGCACGGAGCAGAAGGCAGGTGAGAGCACTGACCACCATCGCCGTGATAGGGGCAACCGGCACGGCCGGCTCCCGCGTCGTCGCCCGGCTGAGGCCGCGTGACGTCGCGGTGGTCGAGATCTCCCGGACGCAGGGCGTCGACGTATTCGACGCACCCGGGCTCACCCGGGCGCTCGAGGGCGTCGACGTCGTCATCGACGTCTCCAATCCGGTGCCGCCCGACGGGCGATCCGACATCCGGCAGACGCTGGCCACCGCCGCCCGCAACATCATGGGGGCGTGCGCCACCCAGGAAGTACAGCGCCTGGTGGTATTGACGATCGCCGGCATCGAGGACCCGGTGTTCGACGAATTCCCCTACTACCAGGCCAAACGGGAGGCGAAGGAGATCCTGCTGGACGGCCCGGTCCCGACCACCGTCGTGAAGTCGACGCAGTGGTACGAATTCGCCACCAACCACGACGCGGTGAGCTGTGACGACAACGAGGTGATCGTCGAGGACTGGCTGATCCAGCCCATCGCCGCCGACACCGTCGCCGACGTGTTGGTCGAGACTGCCCTGGCGCAGACCCACACGCCGCGCACCATCACCGGCCCGGACGCCATCCGGCTTCCCGAACTGACCTCGAAACTGCTTGTGCGGCAAGGCGATCGCCGGGCGGTGCGCAGTGTCGAGCCCGCGGTGTCCGCGCTCGGTGCCGGGGCGCTGCTGGCCTCCGGGCACGCGGTGGTCGTCGGGCCCGACGTCGACACCTGGCTGCAGACCCTGGCGCCGCCCGGCGGCGACGGCCATCGGGGCGCTGGCGGGGACGGACATCGGGGCCCCGACGGGGACGGAAAGCCCCGGCGCGGATAACGATTCCGTCACAATCACCCTCACCATTGCCTAAGAGCGCGGCGCCATTTCTTAAAGATTCGCGGCTCGGTTGATCATTCGCTTAGCAAACACCCGTCCCACGGCCCTTACCGGCACGGTGGGTTCGTTGTCAGCGAACACGGCCACTGTTGGCCTCCGCTACTTTGGATTTCGAGGATCGGGAGCCTCAGTCGAGAACATTTCGCTTCGAATTCGAAGGACAACAAAGCACATGAAAATCAGCAGTATCGTCGCGCGCCGGAAAGTGGCCGGGGTCAGCGCCGGCTGTCTGCTCGGGGGAATGGCCATGGGCATCGTCGGCGCACCGTCGGCGGCCGCCGCACCCGACTGCAGTCCCAGCGGTGTGAACTCCACCGTGTCCGCGGTGGAGGGCTCGGCCCAGCAGTACCTGGCGGCACACCCGGACGCCAACCAAGTGGTGACCGCCGCCTACGGCCAGCCGAGGCCGCAGGCCGAATCCAGCCTGCGCAGCTATTTCACCGGTCACCCGCAGGAGTACAACGACCTGCGCGGCATCCTGGCGCCGATCGGCGACACCGAACGGCAGTGCAATGTCACCGCGCTGCCGCCGTATCTGGAGTCGGCGTACCAGGAGTTCATGGCCGGCTGACGCCATCGGAGACGACCCGCCACAACGCCGTGGCGGGTCGTTTTCGCATTCGCCTGCCGGCGCCGCCGCGGTGTGAACGACTTCTCGGGTGGGTATCTGAGGCGAATGGCCCCGGCCCGCAATTGCGTTGCGGCCGGCCGTTGCGGACAGCCAAGAAAACTGGAGGGTTCCGAATGCGGCTCCGTCGCAGCGTGCTGAGCAAACCGGGGATCACCCGCAAACGGCGCGGTAAGGGATTTTCTTATCACGCGCCGGACGGCACCACGGTGCGCGATCCCGAAACCCTGCAGCGCATCAAGGATCTGGTCATTCCGCCGGCGTGGAAGAAAGTGTGGATCTCGCCCCACCCCAACGGCCACATCCAGGCCGTCGGCGTCGACGCGGCCGGTCGCCGCCAGTACCTGTACCACTGCGCGTGGCAGCAGGAACGCGCGGAGGAGAAGTTCGACCGGGTGCTGGAGCTGTCCACCGAGCTGCCGGCCTGGCGGGCCCGAATCGCCGAGGACCTGGCCGCCCGGGGTTTGACCCGCGAGCGGGTGCTGGCGCTGGGGCTGCGGCTGCTCGATCGCGGCTACTTCCGTTCCGGCGGCGAGCAGTACGCCGAGGAGAACGAGTCCTACGGGTTGTCCACCCTGCTGTGCGAGCACGTGACGGTCCGGCGTGACGCGGTGGAGTTCGACTTCCCGGCCAAGAGCGGGGTCCGGCGCACCGTGCGGGTCGAGGATCGCGAAGTGGTCAGGGCGGTGCGTGCGCTGATGCGACGGCGGCACCGCGGAGACCGGTTGTTGGTGTGCCGCACCGCATCCGGATGGTCGGAGGTGCGCGCCGACGACCTCAACGACCGGTTCAAGGAGCTGGTCGGCGACCAGTACACGGTCAAGGACTTGCGCACCTGGCACGGCACGGTGCTGGCGGCGGCGGCGTTCGCCGAGGCCGATCCCGCGGTGTCGCGGCGGGTCGCCAGGCGGGTCGAGGCGGCGGTGATGAAAGAGGTGGCCGAGGAGCTGGGCAACACCCCGGCGGTGGCGCGCGGCTCCTATGTGGACCCGCGGGTGATCACCGGGTATGAGCGGGGACTGACCATCGGCGCGGCGACGCGGCGCGCGGGCCGCGCCCGCGACCCCGACGCCGCCCAGGAGATCCTGGACAAGGCCACCCGGATGCTGATCCGGCGAGTGGCCAAGGGCCACAGCGCCTCCGGAGCATCCGCGCTGCCGAAATCGGCCTAGCGCCGCCCGGCAGGTTTGTCCGCGCGGCCCGGCACCCGCGCGGGGCCGGCGGCCGGGCAAACCGGTTCGACACCGACAACCGTTCGTCAAATGTCCCCGGCGATTCGCTTACTGGACAGAACCGGCGCGCGCCGCGGGCGCCGGAGAATCGGTTCCCTACGCGTGGAATCACTTGCCCACTAACGGTTTACAGAGGTTCGCTGCGCCTCGCCGGGACCGTGCGCCCGGGGAAAACGTCGGGCCCGGCGCTGTTTATGCCAGTACCTACAGGGTATTTGGCCCGCCATGTTGGATCCTGTCCGAGCAAAGAGCGTCCTGGTGTGGCATGTGCACGGGTCGTGGACGCAGTCCTTCGTCGCGGGCCGGCACCGCTACCTGATCCCGGTGGCCCCCGACCGCGGCCCGGACGGCATCGGACTGGCCGGCCGGTGCTGGCCCAACGCCCGCGAGGTGGCATTCGAGGACCTGGCCGACCGCGATATCGACCTGGTGGTGCTGCAACGCCCGCACGAGGCCGAGCTGGTCGCCCGCTGGGCGGGCCGCCGGGTCGGGGTCGACGTGCCGGCGGTCTACGTCGAGCACAACACCCCGCGCCCCAGCGCGGCACAGACCCGGCATCCGCTGGCCGACCGCGCCGACATCCCCCTGGTGCACGTCACCGACTTCAACCGGTTGATGTGGGACAACGGGATTGCGCCGACCCGGGTCATCGACCACGGGGTGGCCGATCCGGGGCCGCTGTACAGCGGCGAGATTCCCCGGGTGGCCACCATGATCAACGAGCCGGGGCGCCGCGGCCGCATCGTCGGCGCCGATCTGCTGGAACCGTTGTCGGCCTACGCCCAGATCGACGTATGGGGCATCGGCACCGAGGGGTTGTGCGCCAACCGCGGCGCGGTGCGCGGCCGCGGCGACGTGCCCACCCCGCGGCTGTTCGGAGACGTCGCGCGCCGGCGGGTCTACCTGCACACCGCCCGCTGGACCTCACTCGGGCTGTCCCTGATCGAGGCCATGCTGCTGGGCATGCCGGTGGTGGCCGTCGGCTCGACCATGGCGCCGTTCGTAATCCCTTGCGAGGCAGGAGTTGTCAGCGCCGACCCAGCCAGACTGGGTGAGGGGTTGCGGGGCTTCCTGGACGACCAGGCCAGGGCGGTGGCCGCCGGCAAGGCCGCCCGGGACTTCGCCACCGCCCGGTTCGGACTCAAACGCTTTCTGGCCGACTGGGACCGAGTGATCGGGGAGCTGTGCAGATGAGCAGGGAAGGAACCCGCATGAGAATCGCGATGATCTCCGAACACGCCAGCCCGCTGGCACATTTGGGCGGCGTGGACGCGGGCGGACAGAACGTCCACGTCGCCGAGCTGTCCTGCGCGCTGGCGCGGCGCGGCCACGACGTGGTGGTCTACACGCGCCGCGACGACCCGCGGCTTCCCGACTCGGTCGAAACCCCGCACGGCTACAGCGTGGTGCACGTGCCGGCGGGACCGGCGCGGGTGCTGCCCAAAGACGAGTTGCTGCAATACATGTACGGCTTCGCGCAGTTCCTGCGCCAGCAGTGGTGCTCGGACGGGCCCGATGTGGCCCATGCGCACTTCTGGATGTCGGGGGTGGCCACCCAGCGGGCCGCCCGCGCGCATTCGATACCGACCGTGCAGACCTTCCACGCGCTCGGGCTGACCAAGCGGCTGCACCAGGGCAGCGACGACACCAGCCCGGACTGCCGGATCGACGTCGAAGCCCGGGTCGCCCGGGAAGCCGACTGGGTGGCGGCCACCAGCACCGACGAGGTCTTCGAGCTGGTGCGCATGGGCCGGGCCCGATCCCGCACCTCGGTGGTGCCGTGCGGAGTGGACCTCGATGCGTTCACCCCCGACGGCCCGGTCGCTGCCCGCGGTGCGCGGCCGCGCATTGTCACGGTGGGACGGCTGGTGCCGCGCAAGGGTTTTGACACCATCGTGCGCGCCCTGCCCCGCATCCCGGACGCCGAGTTGGTGATCGTGGGCGGGCCGCCGGCGGCCGAACTGGCCGGCGACGAGCAGGCGCGGCGGCTGCAACGACTGGCCGGCGAGCTCGGCGTCGCCGACCGGGTGCGGCTGCTGGGCGGGGTCACCCGCGCGCAGATGCCGGCGTTGCTGCGCTCGGCCGACGTGGTGGCCTGCACGCCGTGGTACGAGCCGTTCGGCATCGTGCCGCTGGAAGCCATGGCGTGCGGGGTCCCGGTGGTGGCCACCGCGGTGGGCGGGATCCGCGACACCGTCGTCGACGGCGCCACCGGCCGGCTGGTGCCGCCCAAGGACCCGGACGCTCTGGGTGAGGCCGTCGCCGCCCTGCTGCGCGACGGCCGCCGCGGCCGGACGCTGGGCGAGGCCGGGCGGGAGCGGGCCCGGGCCCGCTACAGCTGGGACCGGGTGGCGGCCGACACCGAACGCATCTACGAACGGCTGTCCCCCGCCCGGCGCGGGGTCGGCACCCCGAGCACGCGATCCGGGTGATCTTGTGGCTCAACCACTTTCCAGCATCCGCAGCGAACGCTCGACGGCATCGGGCAGCCGCCGGCGTTCCCGCAGTGCGGCCGGCAACGCCGCCGTCGCCTCGAGCAACGCCTTGGCGTGGGCCGCGTCGTGCAGCGCCGCCCAGGCCAGCGCCGCACCCGCCCGGGCGCACCGGTCGACGGGGCGGCGCAGGCAGGCCGTGAGCAGCGCGTTGCGCAGGATCCGGGCACGCTGCGCCCGGCTCGCCGAGCGGATCTGCGACGGCCGGTGGTATGCCACCAGCTCGGGGCAGAAGCACAGGTCCCAGCCGTCGGCGGCCAGATCGCAGGCCAGCAGGGTTTCCTCACCGCGGAAGTGCAGGATCGGGCTGAACCCGCCGACGCGTCGGAACGCCCACGCGCGCACCAGTGCCGAGCAGGCCTGGAACCCGAGAATGGACGGCCCGGGCAGGCCCGCGCGGTGCCCGAGTGGGCTGTGGGCGAGCTGCTCGGTGAACTCGTCGTCGCGGCGCGCCGGCAGTAACACGGTGCGCGCGGCCAACAGCGCGACGGTGCCGAACGTGTCGAAGATCTGCTCGGCCCGCGCGATCGCGTCCGGCGCCCACCACGAGTCGTCGTCGCAGAACGCCACGTACGGTGTGCCGCACCGCGCCACACCGATGTTGCGCGCCGCTGCGCCGGCGTTGCGGCTCAGCGGTATGACGGTCACCCGGCCGGCGGCGGCGATGCGGCTGGCGGCGGCGACCGAGTCGTCGCGGGATGCGTTGTCCACCACGATGATCGGGCACCCGGTGGTGTCCAGCAGGCGGGTCAGCGTGCCGGTCAGCTCCGCCGAGCGGTCCCGGGTGGCGATGACGAAGGAGGTGCGCGGCATGGTCGACATGACCGGGGCGACTACCCCGAAGGGCAACGGTGAAACGGGGTTTCACCCCAGACCTGACGGGTACCAGAGCCCGATGCGATCACTGACCCGGGTGCTGATCACCGGCGGCGCCGGCTTTTTGGGCGCGCACCTGTGCGCGCGGCTACTCGACGACGGCGTCGAGGTGGTCAGCGTGGACGACCTGTCCACCAGCGGGCCTGCGGTCCGATTCGGCGACCGGCCCGGATACCGGTTCGTGCAGCGCGACGTCTGCGACCCCGGGTTGATCGACGAGGTCGGCAGCGGCTTCGACGCCGTATTCCATTTGGCCTCAGCGGCTTCCCCGGTCGACTACCAGCGCCGCCCGATCCAGACGCTGCGCACCGGCTCGGCGGGCACCGCGACCGCGCTGGAGATCGCCGAGCGCGCCGGCGCCCGGTTCGTGTTGGCGTCCACCAGCGAGGTGTACGGCGACCCCGAGTCGCATCCGCAGCGCGAAAGCTATTGGGGCAACGTCAATCCGGTGGGCCCGCGCAGCGTATACGACGAAGCCAAGCGGTACGCCGAAGCGTTGACGTTCGCCTATCACCGCCTCGGCCGCGCCGATGTCGGGGTGGCCCGGATCTTCAACACGTACGGGCCCGGCATGCGGGCGGACGACGGCCGGATGGTGCCGACGTTCTGCTTGCAGGCGCTGCGCGGCGATCCGCTGACGGTGTCCGGCGCCGGGCTGCAGACCCGGTCGCTGTGCTACGTCGACGACACCATCACCGGGCTGATCGCGTTGGCGCACAGCGACTTCGCGGGCCCGGTGAACATCGGCAATCCGACCGAGCTGACCGTGCTGTCCGCCGCCGAGTTGATCCGGGAGCTGGCCGGCAGCACGTCGACCATCCAGTTCACCCCGCCGGCCACCGACGACCCGCAGCGCCGCTGCCCGGACATCCGGCTGGCCCGCCAAAGGCTGGGCTGGCGGCCGCGGGTCGACTATCGCACCGGCTTGAGCACCACCCTGGCGTGGTTCGCCGAGCGGGCCGGGCGCACCGGTGAGTCGACGCAACAGCTCGTCGCGACCACTGACCGGCGGACCCGGTAGGAGGCAGCAGAGTGCGAATACTCGGAGTCAATGCGGTATTTCACGATCCGGCCGCCGCGCTGGTGATCGACGGCCGGGTGGTGGCGGCCGCCGAGGAAGAGCGGTTCTCCCGCCGCAAGCACGGCAAACCGGCGGTCCCCTTCGCCACCTGGGAGCTGCCCGTCGCGGCCATCCGCTGGTGCCTGGATCACGCCGGCGTGCGGGCCGAGGACATCGACGCGGTCGGCTATTCCTACGACCCGGCACTGATGTACGAGGAACCGCTCGACCCCGCCGGGCTGGACCGGGACTGGGAGCACCTGCGCACCCTGTACGCCGAACGGGCGCCGGGCTTTCTGAAGACCGCGCTGCCCGGCCTCAACCCCGCGGTGGTGCATCACGTGCGCCACCATGTCGCGCACGCGGCGTCGACGGCGCTGGCCTCCCCGCATCCCGAGACCGCGGTGCTGGTGGTCGACGGGCGCGGTGAGCGCGCCTCCATGCTGGCCGGGGTGTACCGGGAGCACAAGCTCGACGTGCTGGCCGTCCAGCAGCTGCCGCACTCGCTGGGGCTGCTGTACGAAAGCCTCACCGAGCACCTGGGTTTCACCCGCTCCAGCGACGAATACAAGGTGATGGCGATGGCCTCCTACGGCCGGCCCCGCTTCGCCGACCGACTGCGCGGGCGGGTGTACGCGCGCGGCGACGGCGGGTTCTGCACCGAGCCGATCGACTGGGAGCGACTCGCCCCGCCCCGGCCGCCGCACGCGGCGACGCTCGACCCGGTGCACGCCGACCTGGCCTGCAGCGTGCAGCGCGTCGTCGAGGACGTGTTGCTCGAGCTGGTCGGCTGGCTGCGCGACCGCACCGACGGCGACGCGCTGTGCCTGGCCGGCGGGGTGGCGCTGAATTGCGTTGCCAACACCCGCATCCACGCCGAGGGCGGTTTCGACCGGGTGTGGGTGCAGCCGGCCGCCGGCGATGCGGGCACCGCGCTCGGCGCGGCGCTGCACCTGGCCGCATCCTTCGACGAGCCGATCGCACCGATGCCCGGCGCACAGCTGGGCCGCGGCTGGTCCGACGCGGCGGTCAGGGCGGCGCTCGACGACGCGGCGGTCAGTTACGAACGCCCGCACGATCTTCCGTCGGCCGTCGGCGACGCGCTGGCCGAGAACCAGTTGATCGGCTGGTTCCAGGGCCGCGCCGAGTTCGGGCCGCGCGCACTCGGCGGCCGCTCGCTGCTGGCCGATCCGCGCTATCCGGCCAACGCCGAACGGCTCAACGCCGTCAAGGGCCGCGAACAGTTCCGGCCGGTCGCCCCCATGGTGCTGGCCGAGCGCGCCGCCGAGATCTTTTCCCGCGGACCGCTTCCCAGCCCGTACATGCTGTTCGTGCACGACGTCGCCGAGCACTGGCGCAGCCGGATTCCCGCGGTCACCCACGTCGACGGCACGGCGCGGATCCAGACCGTGGACGCGGATGCGGACCCGCTGCTGCACGCCACCATCAACCGGTTCGCGCAGCACACCGGGGTGCCGGTGGTCGTCAACACCAGCTTCAACACCGCCGGACGGCCGATGGTGGACACCCCGCGCGACGCCCTCGAGGTGTTCGGCAGCTCCCCGATCGACGTGCTGGCCGTCGGCCCCTACCTGGTCAGGCGGTATCAGTGAGGCACGACGACTACACGCTGGTGATACCCACGGTGGGTCGGGAATCGTTGCGCCGCTTGCTGATTGCGCTGCGCTCGAGCATGGGTCCGCAGCCGCCGGAGGTTGTGGTGGTCGACGACCGGCCCCGCCCGGGCGACGGTCTGCCGCTGCCGGACGACCCGCCGGTGCGGGTGTTGCGCAGCGGCGGGCGCGGACCGGCGGCCGCCCGAAACGTCGGCTGGCGCGCCAGCCGCAGCCGCTGGGTGTGCTTCCTGGACGACGACGTGCTGCCCGACCGCGACTGGATATCGGCGTTGTGCCTCGACCTGAAGGCCGCCGACGCGTGCGGCGCCGCCGGCTCCCAGGCGGTGCTCGAGGTGCCGACACCGCGGCGGCCCAGGGACGACCAACGCCGGACCGCGCGGCTGGCCACCGCGCAATGGATCACCGCGGACATGGCCTATCGCCGCGACATACTGGTCGCCGCAGGCGGTTTCGACGAGCGGTTCCCCCGCGCCTACCGGGAGGACTCCGACCTGGCGCTGCGGATCGTGTCGGCCGGCGGAACCATCCTACGCGGCGAGCGTCGCTGCACCCACCCGGTGGCGCCGGCGACCTGGCACTCGAGCGTGCGGGCCCAGATCGGCAACCGCGACAACGCGCTGATGCGGCGCAAGCACGGCCGCCGCTGGCGGACCCGGATCGGCGAGGGACCAGGCCGGATGCCGGCGCACGCCGCCACCACCGCGGCCGGCACCGCCGCGCTGCTGGCCGGGCTGCTGGGCCGGCGCGCCACCGCCCGCCGCGCCGCCGCGCTGTGGCTGCTGTGCACGATCGAGTTCGCGGCGCGGCGCTGGCTCAGCGGGCCACGCAATATGCGTGAGGCACTTGGCCTTTCGGCCAGCAGCGTGCTCATCCCGCCGGTCGCGGTGGCGCACCGGCTGGCCGGGGAATGGACCTTTCGGCGCGCGCGTCCCGAGCCGCCACTGGCCGTGCTGCTGGACCGCGACGACACCCTGATCGTCGACCGGCCCTACCTCAACGACCCCGCGGGCGTGCGGCCCACCCACGACGCCGCCAAGTCGCTGACCCGGCTGCGCCGCCGCGGCCTGCTGCTGGCGGTGGTGACCAACCAGTCCGGCGTGGCGCGCGGGCTGATCAGCGCCGGCCAGCTGGCCGCCGTCAACGACCGGGTCGACGAGGTGCTCGGCCCGTTCGATTCCTGGCAGGTGTGCATGCACGGCGCGTCCGACGGCTGCGGCTGCCGCAAGCCGCGGCCCGGCCTGATCCTGGCGGCCGCCGAGGCGCTGGGGGTGCCGGCCCGGCGCTGCGTGATGATCGGCGACACCGGCGCCGACGTGCGCGCCGCCCTGGCCGCCGGCGCCGCGGCCGTGCTGGTGCCCACCGACCGCATCCTGCCCGCCGAGGTCGAGCACGCGCGCGCCCACGCCCGGGTGGCCGCGACGCTGAACGACGCTGTCTCCCTTGTGCTTTCGGAGTGCCGATGAGTACCGCGGTGGTGGCCCGCCTGGACAGCGCCGGTGACGTGCTGATCACCGGGCCGGCGGTGCGCGCGGTGGCCGCCCGGCACGACCGGGTGACCATGCTGGTCGGCCCGCGCGGGCGGGCCGCCGCCGAGCTACTGCCCGGTGTGGACGAGCTGATCGAATGGCAGGCGCCGTGGGTGGACTTCGAGGCGCCCGAGCTGACCGCCGCGCACGCCGAGGCGCTGATCAAACAGCTGCGCGACCTCGCGCCCGACCGGGTCTACATCTGCACGTCGTTTCACCAGTCGCCACTGCCGCTGGCGCTGCTGTGCCGAATGGCCGCGGTGCCCTGGGTGGGAGCGGTCAGCGTCGACTACCCCGGCGCGCTGCTGAACCTGCGGCATCGGGTGCCGGACGGGATTCCCGAGCCGCAGCGGGCGCTGTCGCTGGCCGAGGCCGCCGGCTGCGCCCTGCCCGCCGGCGACGACGGCGCGCTGCGGATCCGGGCCGTCGACCCGCTGCCGGCGCGGCTGGCCGAGCAACTCGCGCCCCGGCCGTTCGTGGTGTTCCACCCCGGCGCCGCGGTACCGGCCCGCCGGCCCAGCCCGTCCCGCAGCGCGGCGATGGTGGCCGCGCTGGCCGGCGCCGGCCACCGGGTCGTCGTCACCGGAAGCCCCGACGAGGCCGCGCTGACCGCGGCGGTGGCGGGCGACGTCGCCGTCGATCTGGGCGGGCGCACCAGCTTCGCCGAACTCGCGGCGGTGTTCGCGGCGGCCCGCGTCGTGGTCGTCCCCAACACCGGACCCGCACACCTGGCCGCCGCGGTGGGCACACCGGTGGTGTCGCTGTTCGCCCCGGTGGTGCCCGCCGGCCAGTGGCGCCCCTACGGGCGGCGGGTCCGCGTGCTCGGCGACCAGTTCGCGCCCTGCCGGGCCAGCCGCGCCCGGGTGTGCCCGGTGCCGGGTCACCCCTGCCTGGACCGCATCACCGACGCGGAGTTGCTCGCCGCCGTGGCAGAAGGCGCCGTGGCAGAAGGAGGGAAGCCATGATCGAGGTCCACTTCGACGCGCTGCGGGAAGCGGTGCGGCGCACCAGCATCCAGGCCCCCCGGTTGCGCGGGTGGGGCGGACGGCTGGCCACGGTGCTGCCCGCCGGAGGCCGGTTGTTGGCCTGCGGGAACGGGGGCAGCGCCGCCGAGGCCCAGCACCTCACCGCCGAATTGGTGGGCCGATTCCGCGAGGAGCGAGTTCCCATGTCCGCCACCGCCTTACACGCCGACACCTCGGCGCTGACCGCGATCGCCAACGACTACGGTGACGACGAGGTGTTCGCCCGCGGGGTGCGGGCGCACGGCCGGCCGGGCGACGTGCTGGTGGCGCTGTCCACCAGCGGCGCCAGCCGCAACGTGATCGCGGCGGTCAAGGCCGCGCACGACGTCGGCATGGTGACCTGGGCGCTGACCGGACCGGCCCCCAACGAGCTGGCCGGCATGTGCGACGAGGCGATCTGCGTGGACGCCGCCGGCACCGCGACGGTGCAGGAGGTCCATCTGCTGCTGATCCACGGGCTGTGCATGGCGCTCGACGACCACCTTTTACGACGGGAAGCATCATGAGCACATCGAAACCTCTTGTCGTCGTGGGTGATTCGATGCTGGACATCGACATCCTGGGTTCGGCGACCAGGCTCAGCCCGGAGGCGCCGGTGCCGGTGGTGGACGCCGAACGGCACGTGCAACGGCCGGGCGGGGCGGGGCTGGCCGCCCTGCTCGCGGCCCGGACCGAGGCGCCGGTGGTGTTGATCACCGGCATCGCCGACGACGACGCCGGCCGGGCGCTGCACGATCTGCTGAGCTGCTCGGGGGTTCGGGTGCTGGCGCTGCCGGTGAGCGGAACGACGGTGTGCAAGATCAGGATCCGGGCCCGCGGCCAGTCGGTGCTGCGGCTCGATCGCGGCGACGCGACCCCGGTCGACGGGCCGCTGCCGGCCGCGGCGGCCGACGCCCTGGCCGATGCCCGGGCGATCTGCGTCGCCGACTACGGCGCGGGGGTGACCGCGTTGCCGGCGGTCCGGGCGGCGCTGACCGAGTCGGCCCGTCGCGTCCCGGTGGTCTGGGACCCGCATCCGCGCGGCGCGCCGCCGGTGCCGGGATGCGCGCTGGTGACACCGAATCACGAAGAGGCGCGGGGCTTTTGCCACGACGACGGCTCGGGTGACGGCGGTGAGGCGCTGCTGCGGACCTGGGCCGCCGACGCGGTGTGCATCACCCGCGGCGCCCAGGGGGCCCGGGTGTACGAGCCGCGGGCCGGCGTGCATCAGGTCGCGATCCCGCAGCGGGCCGCGCCCGCCGCCGGCGATGTCTGCGGCGCCGGCGATCGGTTCGCCGTCGCCGCGGCGGTGGCGCTGGCCGCGGGCAACGACGCCGTCGCCGCGGTGCGGGCCGCGGTCGGCGACGCGGCGCGTTTCGTCGCCGCCGGCGGCGCGGCCGCGGTCTCGATCCCGGTGTCCGACACCGGATCCGACCCGCTGACCAGCCGGTCGCGGCCCGCGGACGCCAGCGCGGTGGACGCGCTTGGCCTGGCCGCGCGGCTGCGCCGGCAGGGCCGCACCGTGGTGGCCACCGGCGGCTGCTTCGACCTGCTGCACACCGGGCACATCCGGCTGCTCCGGCAGGCCCGCGAGCTGGGCGACGCCCTGATCGTGCTGGTCAATTCCGACGCGTCGGTGCGCGCGCTGAAGGGCAGCGGGCGTCCGGTGATGCGCGATGCGGACCGGGCCCGCGTCCTGGCCGCGCTGGCCTGCGTCGACGCGGTGGCCGTCTTCGACGGCCTCACCCCCGAACGCATGCTGGAGGATTTGCGTCCCGACATCTGGGTCAAGGGCGGCGACTACGTGGCCGCCGAGCTGCCGGAGGCCGACGTGGTGTACCGGCACGGCGGCGAGGTGGTGATCCTGCCCACGGTGGCCGGTTATTCGTCGTCCCGCTTGATCGCCGCGGCGGCCACCCGCCGCCCAGAGTAGCGAAAGGTGTTGATATGAAAGCACAATCACTGGAAGGCGTATTGATCTCCGGCGGTTCTTCCGGCCTGGGCGCGGCCACGGTGGCCGCGGTGGCCGACCGCGGCGGGGTGCCGCTGGTGATCGACCGGAAACCGCCGGCCGCCGACGTGCCCTACGTCGGTTGCGATCTGGCCGACACCGACGCGGTGGCCAGCGCCGTCGAGTCGCTGGCCGGCAAGGTGGGCGGCCGCATCACCGGGGTGTTCACCCCGGCCGGCATCGACTCGTGCGGCACCCTGGAACAGGTCCCGGCCAAGGACTGGGAGCAGGTGATCGCCGTCAATCTGGTCGGGACCGCCGCGGTGATCCGGGCCGCCCTGCCGTACCTGAAGGCCACCGGGGGCCGCATCGTCACCTGCGCGTCGACGCTGGGCATCAAGGCGGTCAGCGACGCCACCGCCTACTGCGCATCCAAGTTCGGGGTGGTCGGCTTCACCCGCGCGCTGGCGGCCGAGCTGGCGGGCCAGGTCGGCGTGACGCTGCTCATCCCCGGCGGAATGCACACCCCGTTCTTCGACGGGCGGCCCGAACAGTACAAGCCGCCGGCCGACGCCAAACTCAACCAGCCCGAGGACGTCGCCCAAACGGTGCTCTTCGCGCTCTGTCAACCGGCCGGCTGCGAGGTGCGCGAGATGGTGGTGTGCGCCTCGACGGAGTCGTCGTGGCCCTAGCGGCCGGCGCCACCCGGGCCGGGCCGCGGGAGCGCATCGTGGTGTTGCGCGCCCTGGGACTCGGCGACCTGCTGACCGCGGTGCCCGCCCTGCGCGGGCTGCGCCGGCACTACCCCGACGCCCGGGTGATGCTGGCCGCTCCGGACCGCTACCGCGAGCTGGCCATGCTCACCGGCGCCGTGGACGAGCTGCTGCCCACCGCCGGACTCGGCGACGTGCAGCCGCTCACCGACGCGCCGGCGCTGGCGGTCAACCTGCACGGCTGCGGCCCGCAGAGCATCGACCACCTGCTGGCCTGGGAACCCCGGTCGGTGATCAGCCATTGCCACGACTGCCATCCCGGCCTGCCCGGGCCGCGGTGGCGCGCCGACCTGCACGAGGTGCAGCGCTGGTGCGCCCTGTTGGAGTGGGCCGGAATCCCTTGCGACTCAACCGATATCCTCCTTGAACGCCCGTCCATCCCGCGGGACGAGACCGGTGCCGTGCTGATCCACCCCGGGGCGTCCGCGCCGGCCCGGCAGTGGCCGCCGGACCGGTTCGCGGCGGTGGCCACGGCGCTGCGCGACGACGGCCACGAGATCCTGATCACCGGATCACCGAACGAGTTCGACCTCGCGCACACCGTCGCCCGCGCCGCCCGGTTGCCGCGCACCGCCGTGGTGTCCGGAGTCCTCGACCTGCCGGCGCTGACCGCGCTGGTCGCCGACAGCCGGATGGTGATCTGCGGCGACACCGGCGTGGCGCACCTGGCCGCCGCGACCGGCACCGCCTCGGTGGTGCTGTTCGGCCCCACCTCCCCGCGGCGGTGGGGACCGCGCGGGCCGGCGCCGCACGCCGCGCTGTGGGCCGGCCGCAGCGGCGACCCGCACGCCGCGACGCCGCACCCCGGACTGCTCGCGCTGACCGTCGCGCAGGTGCTGTCGGCCTGCCGCGGGGTGCTGGGGGAGACGGCATGAGCACCGAGCCGCTGGTCGGCGTGGTCGGTGTCGGCTACGTGGGCCTGACCACCGCGGTCTGCGTGGCCGCTGCGGGGCGCAAGACCGTTGCGGTGGACATCAACCCGGACCGGGTGGGCAGGCTGCGCGCCGGGGTGGCGGTGATCGACGAACCCGGGCTGTCCGAGCTGCTGGGTGACGGGCTGGCCGGCGGCGTGCTGCGCTTCAGCGCCGATTTCGCCGAGCTGGCCGACCGCGACGTCGTCTTCGTGTGCGTGCCCACGCCCAGCGCCCCGGACGGACACGCGGACCTGGCCGCGGTGGAGTCGGTGATCGACCGGCTCGGCCGCGTGCTGCGCCGCGGCGCCGTGGTGGCGCTGAAATCGACCGTTCCGGTCGGCACCACGTCGACCATGGCACAGCGGCTGTGCCACAAGGGGATTCGTGTCGTCTCCACCCCCGAGTTCCTGCGCGAGGGACGCGCGGTCGACGACTTCCGCAACCCGGACCGGCTGGTGATCGGCAGCCACGACGAACTGGCGGCCCAGCTGGTGCACCAGGCCTACGGCCTGGCCGGACACCGGGTGCTGCGGATGAGCCCGGAAAGCGCCGAGCTGGCCAAGTACGCCAGCAACGCCTTTCTGGCCGTCAAGCTGTCCTACACGAATTCGCTGGCGGCGCTGTGCGCGCGGGTGGGCGCCGACATCGACGACGTCACCTGCTGCATGGGCGCCGACCGGCGGATCGGCGCGGAGTTCTTGCGCCCGGGCCCGGGTTGGGGCGGTTCCTGCCTGCCCAAGGACACCGCGGCGCTGCTGGACATCGCGCACCGGCACCGGGTGTCCTTCGCCGAAGTGGAGGCCGCCCGGCAGACCAACACCGCGCAGGCGCGACGGATCGTCACCGCGCTGCGGCACACCCTCGGCCGGCCGTTGTCGGGCTGCCGGATCACCGCGCTGGGGCTCACCTTCAAGGCCGCCACCAGTGACACCCGGGAGTCGCCGGCGCTGGCGGCATGCCGCGAACTGGCCGCGGCCGGCGCCCAGGTGGCCGGCTACGACCCGCAGTTGCCCAACATCGACCCCGCCGTCCTGCAGCAATACCGGGTGACCGCGGTCGACGACCCGTACCGGGCGGCCAAGGCCGCCGACGCGGTCGTGGTGCTGACCGAATGGCCGCAGTTCCGCAGCCTCGACTGGCGGGCGGTCGCACAGGACGCGCCGCTGGCGGTGGTGCTGGACGCCAGGAATTCGCTGGACCCGGCCACCGTGCGGGAAGCCGGCCTGCGCTATCTGGGAAACGGTGTGCGACAAGGGTTTTGACTGTTCGTGGCGGGCGCCGGCGGCCGTCGGCGCCGCGCCGGTTGCTGGCAGGTGGCTGGGAGTCGGCTGACCGGGCGGGCGGCAGCGCATAACACCGGCGAATCCGGGTAACCCGGCTCGTGTGGGACGTGCCGAGGCCGCCGCCGCGGGTGGCAGCCTGCCTGGTTCAACCACCAGCCACACACCCACCCGCCAGCACGGTCGGCCGTTTGCCGAGGAGGGAAGACATGTCCAAACAAGAGGTTTCCGACTATCTGCTCGAGCGTTTGCGGGCGTGGGGCGTCGAGCATGTATTCGGGTACCCCGGCGACGGCATCAACGGGCTGCTCGCCGCGTGGGGCCGCGCCGACAACAAGCCGCAGTTCATCCAGTCGCGGCACGAGGAGATGAGCGCCTTCCAGGCGGTCGGCTACGCGAAGTTCACCGGCCGGGTGGGCGTGTGCGCGGCGACCTCCGGCCCCGGCGCCATCCATCTGCTCAACGGCCTCTACGACGCCAAACTCGACCACGTCCCGGTGGTGGCCATCGTCGGCCAGACCAACCGCACCGCGATGGGCGGCAACTACCAGCAAGAGGTCGACCTGCTCAGCCTTTTCAAGGACGTCGCCAGCGACTACGTCCAAATGGTCACCGTGCCCGAGCAACTGCCCAACGTGCTTGACCGCGCGATCCGCATCGCGATGCCCCAGCGGGCCCCGACGGCGCTGATCATCCCGGCCGACGTGCAGGAGCTGCCGTACTCGCCGCCCGAGCACGCGTTCAAGATGGTGCCCTCCAGCCTGGGCATCGAATACCCGGCCATCGCCCCGGAGGACGCCGCCATCGCCCGCGCGGCCGAGATCCTCAACGCGGGCAAGAAGGTGGCCATGCTGGTCGGCACCGGCGCCCGCGGGGCGCACCAGGAGCTGGCCGAGGTCGCCGACCTGCTCGGCGCCGGCGCGGCCAAGGCGCTGTTGGGCAAGGACGTGCTGTCCGACGAATTGCCTTGGGTCACCGGCTCTATCGGGCTTTTGGGCACGCGGCCCAGCTATGAGCTGATGCGCGACTGCGACACGTTGCTCACGGTCGGATCCAGCTTCCCCTACACGCAGTTCCTGCCGGAGTTCGGGCAGTGTCGGGCGGTGCAGATCGACATCGACGGCCGGCTCATCGGGATGCGCTACCCCTACGAGGTGAACCTGGTCGCCGACGCGAAGGCCGCACTGCGCGCGCTGATTCCGCACCTGAAGCGCAAGGAGGACCGGTCCTGGCGGGAAGGCATCGAGAAGAACGTGGCCCGCTGGTGGGAGACCATGGACAAGGAGGCGATGGTCGGTGCGGACCCGATCAACCCGCTGCGGCTGTTCTCCGAGCTGTCCCCGCTGCTGCCCGACAACGCCATCGTGACAGCCGATTCCGGCTCGTCGGCCAACTGGTACGCCCGCAATCTGCGCTTCCGCGGCAACATGCGCGGCTCGCTGTCGGGCACGCTGGCGACGATGGGCCCCGGGGTCCCGTACGGCATCGGCGCCAAGTTCGGCCAGCCGGACCGGCCCGTCATCGTGTTCAGCGGTGACGGCGCCATGCAGATGAACGGCATGGCCGAACTGATCACCGTCAAACGGTACTGGAACGAATGGAAAGATCCGCGGCTGATCATCGCGGTGCTGCACAACAACGACCTCAACCAGGTCACCTGGGAGATGCGGGCGATGGCCGGAGCGCCGAAATTCGCTGAATCGCAAAACCTTCCGGATGTCGACTTCGCCGCGTTCGCGGCCGGGCTGGGGTTGAACGCGATGGCCATCAAGGATCCCGACGAGTTGTCCGACGCGTGGCGCAGCGCCCTGTCGGCCGACCGTCCCACCGTGCTGGACGTCTACACCGATCCCGACATGCCGCCGATCCCGCCGCACGCCACCTGGGAGCAGTTCAAGTCGGCGACCGCGGCGGTGCTCTCCGGCGACGAGGACCGCACCGGCTTCGTCAAGGTCGGCCTGAAAACCAAGATGCAGGAGTTCTTGCCGCACAAGAAAAGCTGACCGCGGCCGTTCAGCCCAGCGCGGAGCGGGCGCTGCGCAGGTCGTCGACGAACAACCGGTAGACCTCGTCGTGCCGTTCGCTGCGGTCGCGCAGCACCGACGACGGGTGCACCGTCGCCACCAGCACCGGCTCGGGCGACACGTCGGGTATCACCTCGGGCGAAGCCGGCAGCTTGAGCGGTTGGCCGCGTTGGGTGGAGACCCGAAAGCTGGTGCCCAGCAACGATTGTGCGGCGGTGGCCCCCAGGCACACGATGATCCGGGGGTGCACCGCCTCGATCTCGGTGATCAGCCAGGGCCGGCAGGCGACGATCTCGGTGCGGCCCGGCTTCTGGTGGATCCGCCGCTTGCCGTCCTTGCGGGTGAACTTGAAATGCTTGACCGCGTTGGTCTGATACGTCAGCCCGGGATCGATGCCGGCGTCCTGCAGCGCCCGGGCCAGCAGCCGCCCGGCCGGGCCGACGAAGGGGGCACCGGCGCGGTCCTCCTGGTCGCCGGGCTGCTCACCCACCAGCATGATCGGGGCACCCGGATGTCCGTTGCCGAACACCGTCTGGGTGGCGTCGGCGAAAAGTGAACAGCCGCGGCATGTTTCGGCCGCATGCTTGAGCGCCTCAATGTCCCGCTGCTCGGGGAGGTAGCGGTCGGCACCCGGGGCCTTCGAAGTCGCGGTCATGGTAGGGGGCGGCGAGGTGCCCCCACTCCCCCACCGAGCGGGGGTACCTCGCCTGGGATGGCCGTCAGCCCTTGCCGACGATGACGTCGCGGGCTCGGTCGAGCATCGCGGCGAACGGGCCGGCGGCCAGGTTGGCCAGTTGCGATTCCACCCCGGCGTGCGGCCGGGTGGGCGCGATCGCTTCGGCCAGTTTGGCGGCGCGGCCCATCCGTTCCAGCTCGTCGCCGCTCAATTCCTGGCCCAGCTTGGCGAACTCGTCGTGCTCCTCGTGCTCGGCGTGGTCGATCACCGCGTCCCGCAGCTTGGTGAGCTCGCGGGTGAACTCCTCGCTGTCGACGTCGAGCTTTTCCAGCTTCTGCAGCGCGGTCTTGGCCTCGTGCTCTTCGTGCAGCCGTTCCTCGACCACACCTGCCCCGCCGGCGATCTTGCGCTTGGCGCGCGGATGCACGATCTCCTCTTCGGCGGTCTCGTGCACGGCAAGCAGGCGCCGCAGTTCGATGAAGGCCTCCTCGCGCGCCTTTCCGGACGCCGCCAACGTGTTGGCGAACATCGCCTTGATCTGCTGGTGCTGGCTGACCAGAAAGTCGACCACATCGGTGGGCGACTTGATGGCGGTCGGTGCCATGCTGTCCCTCCCATCTGCTCTGGTTCGGCGCGCAGGGCTGTTGCGCGCTCTGGTTGCGGCTACCCGAGCCACTCGGGGGTCAAACGGGTGTGGCGGTGGCCAGGCGGGGTATGCCCTGGAAAACCAGGGCGGGAGGCAAAAGTTGCGCGCGGGAGTGGGTTCCGGTGTGGTGCTGCGCGGTGGCGCGCTGACGGGCGTGCTGGCGGTGAGCGTCGGCGCGCTGGTCATGAGCGTGGCCTGCTCGCGGCCCGGCGCGGCGACCGAAAGCGCGCCCGAGCTGACGGTCTGGCCGGTCGGCACGGCGCTGCACCAGCCGGTGTGGTCGTATCGCGGGCACGCCCTGGTGGCCGTCACCGAGGATCAGCGGGTGGCCGAGGTCGCCGAAGATCGCGCCGCGGCGGCGACCACCCGGCTGTCGGCGCCGCTGGCGGCGGGACGCAATCTGCAGATCAGCACCAAGGATCCGGCGGTGGTTTTCGTGCCGCAGCCCACGCGCGGCCGGGTGGTCGTCGTCGATCTGCAAAGTCTGCGCCAGGTGGGCGATTTCGACGCCGGGCCCGCCCCGGCCTACCTGTCCGAGGACGCCGGGTTGCGGATGCTGCTGACGCTGTCGTCGGACGGCCGGTCGGTGACCCCGGTCGATCAGTACGGCTACCGCAAGCTGGCGACCGCGCCGATCGGCGGCGCCCCCGCCGAGGTCATCGACGGCGCCAACCGCGGCCGCGAAATCGACTACCACATCTACGCGCCGTCCGGAATCCGGCATTACCAGGGCCCCGATTCCCCGGCGCCGCAACGCGGTTCGCTGGACATCGACGTCGCGGTCTCCGCCGGCGACGGCACCGCGGTGACCCGCAGCTATGTGGCCGGCCACGACGACGCCGTGCTGTACGCGGTGGACTCGCGCCGCGGCGGGCAAGGGATACAGGTGCTGGCCAGCACCCGGCTGCCCGCCCCGATCCGGGCGCTGGGCACCGACGACACCCGCATCTACGCGGCCACCGACCGGCAGCTGGTGACCCTGGAAACGGCGAGCTTCACCGGGTTTCCGGCCCGGCACATTCCGGTGCTGCGCACCGTCGACTACCGCTCGGCGCTGCCCGAGTCCGCGCGCCGAGCCCCACTCTCCGGCATGGCCGTCGGGCCGCATCGGGTCTACCTGACCTTGGCCCAGGCGCCCTTTGTGGTCGGCATCGCCAAGCCGCGGCTGTGACGGGTTCGGTTTGGGCACCGGGCCCGCTCGGCTACATTTCGGGCAGGTTCGGCCGCCGAGGAGGCCCCTAAGGAGGCGCTGCGTGACCAACCAGCAGGATCCGTATTGGCGCAACCCGCTGAGTTACGACCCGCTCGGCCGGGTCCCGCCGCCCGAACCCGAGCCCGTCGGCCCGCCGCCGACGCAACCAGCCACGCTCGCACCGCCGTACCGCCCGGGCGTCAACACGTTGGCGACGCTGTCGCTGGTCTTCGCGTTCCTGTTCGCGCCCGCGGGCGCGGTGCTGGGTCACCTCGGGCTGGCGCAGATCCGCCGCACCGGCGAACTCGGCCGGGACCGCGCGCTGGTGGGCGTCACCCTGTCGTACGTGTTCATCCTGCTGGCGGTGGTCGCGCTGGCCGGGTGGGCCACGCTGGGCGGTTCCACCGCCGCCCACCGGGCCGCGCACGAGGCCACCACGTCGGCCGGGCCGCCGCCGCCCACGGTGCCGCCGGACACCATCACCACCCTGCTGCCCGGGCTGGACGCGCTGCGCAACATCACCGCCGACGCCAACCTCGACGTCGGCCCGACCTGGAACAGCCCGGGCCGCTCGGCGCAGGACGGCAGCATCGACCGCCCCGAATGCTGGGGCAGCATCGCCGCCGGCAGCCCGGACGCCTACACCCCCGGCGCCTTCACCGGCTATCACGCCGGCGAATTCACCGACACCCGCAGCATGCTGAAGTCGATCCAGGTCATCCAGGGCGTGGCGGCGTTCCGCGACGCGCCCGGCGCGCAGGCGCAACTGGACGCGCTGCTGGCCGGGTGGCGCCAGTGCGGCGGCTCGACGGTCACCGTGACGGCGCCGGGCGGGCAGCCGATCGCGATGGCGTTGAGCACACCGGCCGACGCCGGCAACGGGATCACCACGTTGGACCTGACGCCCAAGGGAATTCAGGTGCGCTCCGCGCGGGCGGTCGCGGCCAAGGCCAACGTCGTCGTCGACCTGAACGTGTCGGCCAGCGGCACGACCGACAGCGAGCGGCCCCGGCTGGCCGCGGTCAGCATCGCCAACTACATCCTCGGCAAGATTCCCGGCTGAGCGGCCCGCCCACCGATCAGTAGGCTGGGCGGATGAAATACGTCGACGTCGACGGGGTCGGCCGTCTCAGCCGGATCGGGTTGGGCACCTGGCAGTTCGGCTCCCGCGAGTGGGGCTACGGGGACAGCTACGCCGCGGGTGCCGCGGGCGACATCGTGCGCCGCGCGCTGGCGTTGGGTGTGACTCTGTTCGACACCGCCGAGATCTACGGGTTCGGCAAGAGCGAGCGGATCCTGGGCGACGCGCTCGGCGAGCAGCGCGCCGAGGTGGCGGTGGCCAGCAAGATCATGCCGGTGGCCCCCTTCCCCGCGGTGGTCAGGCAACGCGCGCGGGCCAGCGCCCGGCGGCTCGGGCTGGACCGCATCCCGCTCTACCAGGTGCACCAGCCCAACCCGGTGTTCCCCGATTCGGTGATCATGCCCGGCATGCGCGACCTGCTGGACAGCGGCGAGATCGGCGCCGCCGGGGTCTCCAACTATTCGCTGCAGCGCTGGCGGAAGGCCGACGCGGCGCTGGGCCGGCCGGTGATCAGCAACCAGGTGCACTTCTCGCTCGCCTACCCCAAGGCGCTGAAGAACCTGGTGCCGTTCGCCGAACGGGAGAACCGCATCGTCATCGCCTACAGCCCGCTGGAACAGGGTCTGCTGGGCGGCAAGTACGGCGTCGACAACCGGCCGGGCGGCGTGCGCGCGGTCAACGCGCTGTTCGGCACCGAGAACCTGCGCCGCATCGAGCCGCTGCTACAGCTGCTGCGCGACGTCGCGGCCCAGGTCGACGCCAAGCCCGCCCAGGTGGCGCTGGCCTGGCTGATCAGCTACCCGGGGGTGGTCGCCATTCCCGGCGCCTCCAGCGTCGAGCAGCTGGAATTCAACGTGGCCGCCGCCGACATCGAGCTGCCCGCCGAGTCGCGGGACGCGCTCACCGACGCGGCGCTGGCCTTCCGGCCCACGTCGGCCGCGCGGTTCCTGACCGACCTGGCCCGGGAGCGGATCCCCGGCCGGGGCTAGCTCTGGCTTACGACTGACTCAGGACTGATTGGCCTCGGCGAACGCGGCCTGGCTGGCAGGCGCGCCGCGCGCCACCACCAGCGGCATCGAGGTCGAGGCGTTGGTGCGCAGGATGGTGTGCACCACGTCGATGAGGTCCTCCACCGGCATCAGCTTGCCGGGCATGCAGCCGCGCGACGACCACAGCGGAACCGCCTTCATCGCCAGATCCATGTCCCAGCCCTGGTTCATGCCGGTCTGCCCGTCGCCCTCGCCGCCCGCGCACTCCCCGACGATCAGGCAGGTGAAGCCGATGTCGGGGTGTTCGGCCCGCCACGCTTCGACCAGGCGCTCCAGCGCGGCCTTGCTGACGCCGTAGGCGCCCAGCCCCGGCCACGGCGGCCCGAACGCGCCGGCGTCCGACGACAGGTACACCGCCTTGCCGGCCGAGGCGCTCAGGTGCGGCACCGCGGCGGCGGTGACCAGCGACGCGCCGATGACGTTGGTGTCGAAGATGCGCCGCCAGGTGTCGGCGTCGGTGTCCACCATGCGCACCAGCGGGCCCACCGCGGGGGTGTAGACGATGTTGTCGATCCCGCCCAGCGCGTCGGCGGCCTCGCCGATCGCCGAGGCGCAGGACGCCTGGTCGGTGACATCGCACTCGATGGCGACCGCACCCGGGCCGGCGTCCGCGGCCGCGGCCTCGATGCGCTGCCGGCGCCGGGCCAGCAGCGCCACCCGGTCGCCGCGCTGCGCCAGACCGACCCCGATGCAGCGCCCCAACCCGCTGGAGGCGCCGACCACCACTGTCCTTGACATATTCGCCCTCTCTTGTAACGAGCCCGCTGCAGCCACAGCGTATCGGGCGGCGGCGCGCTACGTGACGTTCGGGCGGATTCGTGTCAAGGTGCTCAGCCGCCGTCGGGTGCCCGCAGCACCACCGCGGTGTGGGCGTCGACGTTGAGCACGCCGGCACCGGGCACCTCGTCGGCTGGCGTGGTCTCCTCCGGCCCGGTGTACACCACGACCTGCCATGATGCACCGAATTCCTTTGGCGGAAGGGTGAATTCGATGGACTCGTGGTGGGCGTTGAAGCACAGCAGGAACGGGTCGTCCAGCAGCCGTTGACCGCGGGCGTCGCGGTCGGGGATGCCGTGGCCGTTGAGGAACACCGTGACGGACTTGGCGAAATTGGCGCCCCAATCCTCGTCGGTCATCTCGGTGCCGTCGGGGGTGAACCAGGCGATGTCGCGCAGCCCGTCCTGGCCGCGCCGGCCCACCGGCTTGCCGGAGAAGAACCGGCGCCGGCGGAACACCGCGTGCTCGGCGCGCAGCGCCGACACCACCCGGGTGAAGGCCAGCAGGTCCACGTCCGCGTTGGCCCAGTCGATCCAGGTGAGCTCGTTGTCCTGGCAGTAGCCGTTGTTGTTGCCGTTCTGGGTGCGGCCCAGCTCGTCGCCGTGGCAGATCATCGGCACGCCCTGCGACAGCAGCAGCGTGGTCAGGAAATTGCGCTGCTGGCGGGCCCGCAGCGCGTTGACCTGCTCGTCGTCGGTCGGTCCCTCGGCGCCGCAGTTCCAGGACCGGTTGTGGCTCTCGCCGTCGTTGTTGTCCTCGCCGTTGGCCTCGTTGTGCTTCTCGTTGTAGGACACCAGGTCACGCAGCGTGAACCCATCGTGGGCGGTGACGAAGTTGATCGAGGCGACCGGCCGGCGCCCGGTGTGTTCGTACAGGTCGGCCGAACCGGACAGCCGGTAGGCGAACTCGTCGAGGGTGGCGGGTTCGCCGCGCCAGAAGTCGCGGACGGTGTCGCGGTACTTGCCGTTCCACTCCGTCCACTGCGGCGGGAAGTTGCCCACCTGGTAGCCGCCCGGCCCGACGTCCCACGGTTCGGCGATCAGCTTGACCTGGCTGACCGTCGGATCCTGTTGCACCAGTTCGAAAAACGTCGCCAGCCGGTCGACGTCGTAGAACTCGCGGGCCAGGGTGGCGGCCAGGTCGAAGCGGAATCCGTCGACGTGCATCTCGGTCACCCAGTAGCGCAGCGAGTCCATGATCAGCTGCAGAGCGTGCGGGTGCCCGACGTTGAGGCTGTTGCCGGTGCCGGTGTAGTCCATGTAGTACCGCTTGTCGTCGTCGACCAGCCGGTAGTAGGCGGCGTTGTCGATGCCGCGCATCGACAGGGTGGGGCCCAGGTGATTGCCCTCGGCGGTGTGGTTGTAGACCACGTCGAGGATGACCTCGATGCCGGCCTCGTGCAGCGAGCGCACCATGGCCTTGAACTCCTGCACCTGCCCGCCCGGCGTGGCGGCGCTGGAGTATTTCGTGTCCGGGGCGAAGAAGCCGATGGTGTTGTAGCCCCAGTAGTTGGACAGGCCCTTCTCGATCAGGGTGGAGTCGTTGGCGAAGTGATGCACCGGCATCAGTTCGATCGCGGTGACCCCGATGCTCTGCAGGTGCTCGATGATCACCGGGTGCGCCACCGCGCCGTAGCTGCCGCGCATCTGTTCGGGGATGTCGGGGTGGGTCTGGGTGAGGCCCTTGACGTGCGCCTCGTAGACGACGGTGTCGGCGTAGTGGTGGTCCGGCGGGCGGTCGTTGCCCCAGTCGAAGTACGGGTTGATCACCACCGACTTGGGCATGCTGGGCGCCGAGTCGTCGTCGTTGCGGCTGTCCGGGTCACCGAAGTTGTAGCCGAACAGCGACTGGTTCCACTCGAAGGTGCCGTCGATGGCCTTCGAATACGGGTCCAGCAGCAGCTTGTTCGGGTTGCACCGCTGCCCGGCCGCCGGGTCGTAGGGGCCGTGTACCCGATACCCGTAGCGCTGCCCCGGTTCGATGCCGGGGATGTAGGCGTGCCAGACGAAGCCGTCGACCTCGGGCAGCGCCACCCGGCTCTCGGTGCCGTCGCCGTCGAACAGGCACAACTCGACCCGCTCGGCCACCTCGCTGAACACGGCGAAGTTGGTGCCGGCGCCGTCGTAGCTGGCGCCCAGCGGGTAGGCCTTGCCAGGCCACACCTCTCCGGTGGGCGTGGGAGCGGCAGCCTTTGCAGAGGTCATGGCGCATTCAATACCCTGCCGGTCCGCCCGTCAAACTCGGGCGCCCGTGGCGGCGTTGCCGGTGAGAAGCGGAATGCGTTGCCGCAGAAGCGATCACGGCTTGAGTATGACTTTGACCGCTCCGTCCTGCTTCTTCTGGAAGATCTCATAGGCGTGCGGGGCCCGCTCCAGCGGCAGCACGTGGGTGGCGAAGTCGTCCACGCCCAGCGGATCGTCGTCGGTGAGCAGCGGCATGATGTCGTCGACCCAGCGCTTGACGTTGGCCTGCCCCATCCGCAGCGTCACCTGCTTGTCGAACAGGGTGAGCATCGGCAGCGGGTCGGCCATCCCGCCGTACACCCCGATCAGCGAGATCGTGCCGCCGCGCCGCACGGCATCGATCGCCGAGTACAGCGCCGACAGCCGGTCCACGCCCGCGGTCTGCATCAGCCGCTTGCCGAGCGCGTCCGGCAGCACGCCGGCCACCTGCTGGGCCAGCTTGGCCGCCGGCGAGCCGTGCGCCTCCATGCCCACCGCGTCGATCACCGAGTCGGCGCCGCGGCCGTCGGTCAGGTCCCGGATCGCGTCACCGAGCCCGGCGTCCAGCCGTGCCAGGTCGATGGTGTGGATTCCGCGTTGCGCGGCCCGGCCCAGCCGCTCGGGCACCAGGTCGACCGCGATGACCCGGTAGCCGAGGTGATCGGCGATGCGGGCGGCCATGTCGCCGATCGGCCCCAGGCCGAGCACCGCGACCGTGCCGCCATCGGGGATGTCGGCGTAGGCCACCGCCTGCCACGCGGTGGGCAGCACGTCGGAGAGGTAGACGAACCGCGAATCCGGCGGTCCCACAGGCACTTTGATGTGGGTGAACTGGGCCTGCGGCACCCGCAGCAGCTCGGCCTGCCCGCCGGGGACTTCACCGTAGAGCTCGGAATAGCCGAACAGCGCCGCCCCCATGCCCTGGTCGCGCACCTGGGTGGTCTCGCACTGGGTGTACAGCTGCTGGCCGCACATGTAGCAACTGCCGCAACAGATTTGGAAGGGGATGACCACGCGGTCGCCGACGCGCAGGTCGCCTGTTTCGGTGCCGACCTCGCGCACGACGCCCATCGGTTCGTGCCCCAGGATGTCCCCGGGCTTCATGAAAGCCCCGAGGATCTCGTAGAGGTGCAGATCCGAACCGCAGATGTTGGTCGAGGTGACCTCGATGATCGCGTCGGTGGGCTGCTCGATCTTGGGATCGGGCACCGAGTCCACCCGCACATCGCGTTTGCCGTGCCACGTGACAGCCTTCATGCCGGGGGCGCATACCCGCCCGCTCGGCGCCGAAACGGCAGCCGCGGTTGAGCCCGCGCAGCGCGGGTACCACCCGTCGTCGGGGTGCTGACCCACAACGCCGACGACGACTACGAGCTGGGCGAGCGGCTGATCGCACAGCACCGGCCGGCGCCGGTGGCGATGGGCTAGCGCCGGCGCTGCTTGAGCGGGTGTTCGCTGTCGATGAGTGCGGCCGCGATGTCGACCACCCGGGTGTTGGACTGCTGCGAGAGCCGGGTGAGCAGCTCGAAGGCTTCCACCGCGTCGAGGTCGAAGCGCTCCATGATCACGCCCTTGGCCTGCCCGATGATGTCGCGGGAGGCCAGGGCGCTGCGGAACTGGTCCTGGCGGCGCATCATCGACCAGGCCAGGGCGATGTGGGTGGCGTAGACGGTGCCGAGCTCGACCGACTCCTCGGTGAACGCGTGCGGCGGGTCGGCATAGAAGTTGAGGGCGGCCATGCTGGTGCGGTCGACGAACAGCTCGAACGACAGGATGGAGCGGATCGGGGTCTGCTCGAGCGCGTGCCGCCGGTAGCGCTGCCAGCGCTGTTCGGCGGCCAGGTCGGCGATGTGCATGACGTGGTGTTCCCAGGCCGCGGCCAGGCACGGCCCCTCGCCGTACTTGTTCTGGCGTCCAGCACCATCGGGTAGCGATGCGTGGCCGCCACGCTGTTGACCGATTTGCTCTTCTCGGCCAGGGTGATCCCCGCGTACTGGGAGCCGGTGACGTGGTGGACGCCGTTGTCGATGAGTTCGTGCAGCCCGGCCGCGGTGTCGCTGTTCTCCCGCTCCAAACTGGTCACCAGCTCCACCAGCTGAGTGACGATCGTGGTGCTGGCCTCGCGCATCACATCACCCCCGGAGCCGTCTGGCGGCAAGGCCCTTCCCTGCCGGCATCACGGGAGGCATTGACATTTTCGTGGCTGCCAACACCCACCCCAGAAGTCTATGAGCCAGACAACGAAGCGCAAGGCCGGATAACGAAACGGGCGGCCGGGCGGCGCCCCGGAAACGACGGCCCAGCCGGGCCGGCCGGGCCGCGCGGCCGCGCCCGACGGCGACCTCCGCCCCGGCCGCCGGTCCGAAATCATTGCTGCTCAACGGGTTTCACCGGGGGCCGGTCGCGGCCCGATCGCGCACGGGCTCCGACCCGGCCGGCCGGCGCCTACACTCGGGGCGGTGACCTCCATTGTGATCGTGGGAAGCGGCTTCACCGGATTCACCTGCGCCCGCCGGCTGGCCAAAACGCTGCGCCGGGCGCCGGTGGACATCACGATGATCTCCCCCGTCGACTACATGCTGTACACACCGTTGCTGCCCGACGTCGCCGGCGGGGTGGTCGACGCGCGGTTCGTCGCTGTGCCGCTGGCCAATTCGCTGCGCGGCGTGCACGCCGTGCGCGGCCGGGTGGACGCGGTCGACTTCGCCGGACGCACGCTGACCTACCGCGACCCCGAGGAACGCAGCCATTCCATGTCCTGGGACCGGCTGGTGCTCACGCCGGGATCGGTCACCAAGCTGTTCGACGTCCCGGGGCTGGCCCGGCATGCCCGCGGGTTGAAAACCACCGCCGAGGCGCTGTATCTGCGGGACCACTTCGTCGAACAACTGGAGCTGGCCAACATCGAGGACGACCCCCGAGTGGCGGCGGCCCGGCGCACCGTCGTGGTGGTCGGCGCGTCGTATTCGGGCACCGAACTGGTGGCGCAGCTGCGGGCGCTGGCCGACGCGGCGGCCCGGCAGATGGGCTTTGATCCCGGCGCGGTGCGGTTCCTGCTGCTGGACCTGGCCGAGCAGGTGATGCCCGAGGTGGGCAAGAAGCTGGGCGACGCCGCGCTGAAGGTGCTGCGCCGCCGCGGCATCGACGTCCGGCTCGGCACCACCCTCAAGGAGGCGCACGCGGATCACGTTGTGCTCAGCGATGATTCGCGGATCGACACGCACACCATCGCCTGGGTGACCGGGGTGACCGGCGCGCCGCTGATCCAGGACCTGGGGCTGCCGACCGAGAAGGGCCGGCTGAAGGTGCAGCCCGATCTGCAGGTCCCCGGCCATCCCGGCGTGTTCGCGGCCGGGGACGCCGCCGCGGTTCCCGACCTCACCCAGCCCGGCAAGATCACCCGGCCGACCGCCCAGCACGCGACCCGGCAGGGCAAGGTGCTGGCCCGCAACGTGGCCGCCAGCCTGGGTCACGGCAGCGCCAAGGAATACAAGCACCGCAACCTGGGTCTGGTGGTCGACCTCGGACCGCGTTACGCGGTGGCCAACCCGCTCAACATTCACTTGTCGGGGCTGCCCGCCAAGGCCGTCACCCGCGGCTATCACCTGTATGCGATTCCGCGCGGCGTGAACCGGTGGGCGGTGTCGCTGGCCTACCTCACCGACGCGCTGTTCGCCCGCTCCGTCGTATCCATCGGGCTGTCCTCCGAGGACGACGCGCAATTCACCGCCAGCGAGGGCATTCCGATGCCGAAGACGGGCTGAGCGCGCGACGGCTCAGCCCTGCGCCGCCTGCTGCGCGATCGCGTAGCCGAGCTGAAGAAAGTCCGCACCGGTCAGCGCGCTGAACACGCCCGCGACCAGCCGGGTGTAGCGCGGCGCGAACACCAGGCCGATGGCGAACCCGGTGGCAACCCACATGTCCAGGCAGAACGGGCAGGTCAGCAGCTCGCCCAGGCTGTGCCGCAGCTGGCTCTGCTCGCGGACCTCCTCCTGCACCTCGGCCGGGCCGCCGGTGCCCGCGTAGTGGGTGAACGGCGCGCGCAGCGGGCTGGTCACCGCGTCCTTGGTCAGGGTGCGCGACAGCTTGTGGGTGCCCAGGGTGAGGATCAGCAGGTCCTGGGCGCGCCATCGGGTCGGCAGGCTGCGGCCACTGGCCAGGGCGGCCAGCGTCGCGGCCGTCACCACCAGGCCGTAGACGACCAGCACCGCCAGGTAGCCGCCCAGCGGGCGGGGATTGTCGCCGCGGTAGGCCTGCGCTTCGCGCCGCGCACCGTCGACCACCTGGGCGCCGGTGTCGGCCAACTCACCCATCGCTTCACCTCGAGGCTTGGAAGGCATAGCCCGTCGGGTACCCGGACTCGACCGGCGCAACCCGGGACGGCGGCTCAGCCGGTGGCCGCGTCGCCGTCGGCGGTCTTCGCGGCTTCCCGCAACGCTCGGTTGGTCGACCGCAGGTCGGTGTTGGCCGCCGACAGCGTGGCGTTGTCGTCCTCCAGGGCGAGGATGCGGGCCACGCCGGCCAGGTTGACCCCGGCGTCGACCAGCTTGCTGATCCGCTTGAGCCGGGCCAGGTCGTCGGCGCTGTACCGGCGGGTTCCGCCCCGGCTTCGGGCCGGTGTGACCAGGCCGTGGCGTTCGTAGAGCCGCAGCGACTGCACCGCGATCCCGGACAGCTCGGCGGCCACCGAGATGCCGTAAACACCCTGGTCGGACGCCGGAGCACCCGCGTTGCCGCGGCGGTCGGCCATCGCGCATCTCCCTCGCTCATGCCCTGATAACGCCCAGAAAATCTGTTTAGCACAGTTGCGTCATATTGTCGAGGATGATATATCAAATCTATATTGTTGAACATAGAAAACCACATACACGTCACCTAGATCACACTGAGGGGTGAACATCATGCTGATGCGTTCGGACCCGTTCCGCGAACTCGACCGACTGACCAACCAGGTCCTGGGCACCGCCACCCGGCCGGCGGTGATGCCGATGGACGCCTGGCGGGAAGGCGAGCACTTCGTGGTCGAATTCGACCTGCCCGGTATCGATGCCGAGTCGCTCGACATCGACATCGAGCGCAATGTGTTGACCGTGCGCGCCGAACGGCCGGCCCTCGACCCCAACCGCGAGATGCTGGCCACCGAGCGGCCGCGCGGCGTGTTCAGCCGCGAGCTGGTGCTCGGCGACAACCTCGACACCGACAAGATCGAGGCCTCGTACCGCGACGGCGTGCTGAGCCTGCACATCCCGGTGGCCGAGAAGGCCAAGCCGCGCAAGATCGCCGTCGGCCGCGGCGAGGCACCCCGGGCCGTCACCGAAACCGCGCGAGAGGTCGTCAACGCCTGACCGCCCGGAGGCGGGCGGCGGCCGCACGCGCCAGGCGCTTTCGCGCGCCCGTCGCCCGCCTGCGGCTCCAGGGCTCGGGCGTGCACCTCTCGCCCGGTGAGCCCAGTGAGAGGGAGGGATTGACGATGACTTGGAATCTCGACGGCCAGACCGCCAACGTCGAGCAGGCGCTGGCCGGCGGCCACACACAGCCCGCGGGCTGGTTTCGGTTCTACTTCGCCGACCAGCGGTGGGAATGGTCGGAGCAGGTGCAGCGCATGCACGGATACGAACCGGGCAGCATCACTCCGACCACCGAGCTGGTGCTCTCGCACAAGCACCCCGACGACCGGGCACGGGTCGCCGCCACGATCGATGAGATCGTCACCAACCATCAGGCGTTCAGCACCCGGCACCGGATCATCGACACCGCCGGAAACGTCCGTCACGTCGTCGTCGTCGGTGATCGGCTGACCGACGAACAGGGCGAGGTGATCGGGGCGCAGGGCTTCTACATCGACGTCTCCACCCCGCACCAGCAGGTGCAGGAGGAGATGATGAGCGCGAGACTGGCTGAGATCAGCCGGAATCGGGCCCGCATCGAACAAACCAAGGGCATGCTGATGCTGATCTACGGCATCAGCGACAGCGCGGCCTTCGAGTTGCTCAAATGGCTTTCGCAGGAAGGAAACGTCAAGCTGCGACCGCTGGCCGAGCAGATCGCCGAGGACTTCCGCGGCGCCGACGTGCCGCTGCCCACGCGGTCGGAATTCGACCACCTGCTGCTGACCGCGCACCAACGCCTGAAGGCCTCCGACACCCGCAGATGATCTGTTGCGGGCCAAGGCTTTTGGTGCTCAGTGGTCGAGCAGCGGGGCGGTCCAATGCACCCGGGTGCCGCCGCCGGGCGGGCTGCTGATCTCGCAGCTGCCGCCGAGTTGCTCGGCCCGCCGTGTCATGTTGGCCAGCCCGCTGCGACGGGTGTTGCCGGACGCGATGCCGCGGCCGTTGTCGATCACGTCCAGGGTGAACATGTCGGCGACACCGATCTGCACCGTCAGCCGCGACGCGCCCGAGTGGCGGACGGCGTTGCTGACGGCTTCGACGGTCACCGCCTCGGCGTGCTCGGCGAGCTCGGCGCCGACCGCCGTCATCGGACCGTCCATGCGCACCGTGGTGACCAGGTCGCGATTCTCGGTCAGCTCGGCGATGACCCGCTGAATGCGGTGCCGGAAGTCGCCGGCGACGGCCGCCGGGGAGCGCAGCGCGAAGATCGTGGTGCGGATCTCCTCGATGATCGTCTGCAGGTCGTCGAGCGTCCGGTTGAGCCGGTCGGCCACCTCGGGCGACCGCGCCCGGGCCAGCGTGCCCTGCAGATCCATGCCGGCGGCGAACAGCCGCTGGATGACGTGGTCGTGCAGGTCGTGCGCGATGCGCTCCCGCTCGGCCAAAACGGCCAGCTGCCGCGCGTCCTCGCGCGCCGCGGCGAGCACCAGCGCGATGGCGGCGTGGGTGGCGAAGTCGCGCACCAGGTCCAGATAGCTCTCGTCGAACGGCGGCTGCTCGGTGCCGCGGGCGATCGCGATCACCCCGACCACTTCGTCGCGGGCGCGCAGCGGCATCACGATCGCCGGTCGCCGCCCGGCATCGGTGAAAGCCTGGATGGGATAACGGAATTCGTCGGTGATCAGCGGTTCGCCGGACTTGAAGACCGCGCCGCTGGTGGAGCCGCGCACCGGGACCCGCTGCCCGAGCACGTCGGCGGCGGGCAGGCCCACCGCCGCCGAGACCACCAGGGTGTCCACCTCCGGGTTGCCGGGCTCCCCGGGGTCGGCGGGCACCAGCACGATGGCCTGTTCGGCGTCGGTCAACGCGCAGGCGCGTTCGGCGATCAGCTGCATCGGGCGCCGGTGCGGCTCGGTGCGCGACAGCAGCGCGGTGGTGATCTCGCGGCTGGCTTCGATCCATTTCACCGACATCCGCTCGCGCTCGAAGACCTGCGCGTTGTCGATGGCGACCGCCGCCGCGAAAGCCAGGGCGCGCGCGGCCATCTCGTCGGCGTCGGAGAACACCCGCGCCTCATCGACGTGGGTCAGATACAGGTTGCCGAACACCGCGCCGCGGATGGTGATCGGCACCGCGAGAAAGGCCCGCATCGCCGGATGGTGCTCGGGGAATCCGGCGGCGGCGGGGTGGGCGGTCAGGTCGTCCATCCGCAGCGCCGGGGTGTCCAGCAGGGACAGACTGAGCAGCCCCTTGCCGACCGGGTGGTGCCCGATGCGCCGCACCGTCTCGGCGTCCATGCCTTCGTGCACAAAGGAGATCAGGTTGGCATGCCGGTCGCGCACGGCCAGGGCACCGTACGGGGCCGACGTCAATTCCCTTGCCGCGCTGATGATCCGGTGCAGCGTCGCGTCGAGATCCAGGCCCGCGCCGATCTCGGCGATCACCCGCAGCAGTTTCTCGGTTTGATCGCGCGCGGCCGCCAGTTCGTCGAACCGGTTCCCGGTCACCCCGGCCAGTCCGGTGGGGTCGGCGGACGGCCGGCCTGCTGGTTGAGTTTCGACGCGAACACCGCCGCCTGGGTCCGGCGCTCCATGCCGAGTTTGGCCAGCAGCCGGGACACGTAGTTCTTGACCGTCTTCTCCGCGAGGAACATTCGCGCGGCGATCTGCCGGTTGGTCAGGCCCTCGCTGAGCAGCCCGAGCAGCGTTCGTTCCTGTTCGGTCAGGCCCGACAGCGGGTCCGCCTGCGCGGCGCTGCCGCGCAGCTTGGCCATCAACGCGGCGGCGGCCCGGTTGTCCAGCAGCGATTTCCCGGCGCCCACGTCTTTGATCGCCCGGGCCAGCTCCATGCCCTTGATGTCCTTGATGACGAACCCGCTGGCGCCGGCCAGGATGGCCTCCAGCATCGCCTCGTCGGAGGTGAACGACGTCAGCATCAGGCAGCGCAGGTCGGGATGCTCGGAGAGCAGGTCGCGGCACAACTCGATGCCGTTGCCGTCGGGCAGCCGCACGTCGAGCACGGCCACGTCGGGCCGCGCCGCCGGTATCCGCGCCTTGGCCTCGGCCACCGTGCCGGCCTCGCCGACGATCCGCAGATCGGGATCCGAGGAGAGCAGATCGCACAGTCCGCGGCGGACGACTTCGTGGTCGTCGACCAGGAACACCTTGACCATGGCGAGCCTTCCTGTCGGCAGACCAGTCCAATATCCCACATTCTCGGCTCCCTGCGGGTCGGGGCGTAACTGGTTCAACGACTTTGGTCCCGACCGCAGAGGACCTTCGGCCGCCGCGTCGACCCGGGGCCGGCCAATAGCGTTGCGGCAGTGACCCATTGCGGCAGTGATTCATTGCGGCTCAACACCGCGGGCGCGGAAAGGGACGACGCGATGCCGGTGACCGATGACGGGGTGGAGATCCTGCCGGTGCACGAGTGCTGGGATCTGCTGCGCGGCCTGACGCTGGGCCGGCTGGTCACCCACGCCGACGGTCAGCCCGACATCTTCCCGGTCAACTACGTCGTGCAGCGCCGCACCGTGCTGTTCCGCACCGCGGAGGGCACCAAGCTGATCAGCGCGGCGATCAACAACCGGGTGCTGTTCGAGGTCGACGACCACAACGTCGCCGGGGCGTGGACCGTGATCATCCGGGGCATCGCCCGCTCGCTGCGCACTACCGAGGAGATCGAGGAGGCCGAGCGCGCGCAGGTGCTGCCGTGGACCAGGTCGGAGAAGACGCACTATGTACGCATCGTTCCCGAGAGCGTCACCGGCCGCCGCTTCCGGTTCAGGTCACCGGCGGGCTGATCAGCCGACCCACTCGACGAAGTCGGCGAGGTCGCGGCGCGGGGTCGCCGGCAACGGGTCCGCGTTGATCGGCGCCCAACCCACCCGCAGCAGCATCTGCGGATGGTGGCCGTCACCGAAGATGTCGGCGCGCACCGCCGCGCGCGTCTGCGGCGTCTCCAGCGGTTCGGTGACCGGGCAGCTGGCAAGCCCCGCCGAGGTGGCGGTGAGCAGCACCACCCCGGTGGCCTCGCCGGCGCGCAGCCGCGCCAGCCGGTCGTCGTGACGGGTGCCCAGCGCGAGCACCACGGCGTTGTCGTCGCCGGCCGACGAGCCCGGCGCCATCGGCAGCGCCGCGCCGGCGAACAACCGGGTCGGGATCTTGGCGGCCGGATCCGGGAACGGGGTGTTGCGGGCGGGCACCCCGGACACCGAGAAGTAGCGCCCGCTCCAGGTGGTCAGCTCGGCCAGATAGTCCTTGGTCAGGTGGTCGCGGATCGATTGCGCGACGATGTCGTGCAGGCCGCCGACGTCCTGCACCTGGTACAGCGTCACCCCGGCGCGGGCCGCCCGGGCCGCCATCAGCGCGATGTCGCCGACCGGCACCGGCCAACAGCTGTAGTGGCGCCGGTCGGTGCGCCGGCGCGGGATCGCGGCGGCGAGCGCGACGTCGACGTAGTCGGCGGTCTGGGGCGAAAACTCAAGCGTCGCAAGGTGATCCGGGTCGTCGGGATCCGGCAGCCTGCGCACCCTGGACCGCCAGCCGACGGCGGCGAACGCGGTGACGCAGTGCTGCAGGGCGATGCCGCAACTCAGGATCAAGTCGCGGCCGTCGGGGTCGGTGTGGGGCAGTTGCCGGGCGGGGTCGGCGTACAGGTGCAGGCCGGCCGGATCGATGCGCCACCGCCACGGTTGGGTGTTGTGCACCGAGGGGGCTCGAGACGCCAGCGCCAGTGCCGTGCGGACCGTTTCCGGATCCGGGAAGCCGGTGTTCATGAGATTCCCCCTCTTCTCGCCTGGCGCCCTGCGGTATCCACGATCACGCGTCCTCGGCGGCACCGCGAGGGCCCGACGGCTCTAGCCGGAGGGACTTTCGGCCGATATCCGTGGCCGGCCCGCCGCCGGCCGATCCGCCCTTATGCTGACCACGATGGCGAATCACGGCCCCGATCCCACCACGCCGCTGTGGCGCGCGGCGCAAGTGTTCCGCCTGCTGAGCTGCCTCTACGCCACCGGCTTCCAGATCGCCATCAACCCGGATCTGCTTCGCCCCGTGCTGGGTTGAGTGCTTTTCGCCGGGCTGATCGGCTGGAGCGCGGCCTGCGCGCTGGCCTATCTGCGGGGCTTCGGCCGCAAGCCGGCGTGGGTGCTGGCCGAGCTGGTGGTCGTCGTCTTGCTGATGTGGTCGAACAACCTCGTTGCGAGCCCGCACTGGGCGGCCGACAACCAGACCTGGCCGACGACGTTGTGGGCCAGCAATCCCACCATCTCGGCCGCCATCCAGTTCGGCCCGGTGGGCGGCATGCTGACGGGCCTGGCGGTGATGACCGCCAATTTCGCCGTCAAGAACTACTTCGCGCTCAACCTCGGGCACAACGCCACCGTCATCATCGAACTGGCGATCGGCATGGCGATCGGGATGGCCGCGCAGACCGCGCGGCGCGCCCACAACGAGCTGCAACGCGCGGCCCGATTGACCGCCGCGGCGCAAGAGCGCGACCGGCTGGCCCGCCAGGTGCACGACGGGGCCATCCAGGTGCTGGCGCTGGTCGCCAAGAAGGGGCACGAAATCGGCGGCGCCACAACCGAACTCGCCGACCTGGCGAGCGAGCAGGAACGCGCGCTGCGGCGCTGGCTGGCGTGTACGGATATCGATCGGGACGCCGACGGCGATACCGTCGACCTGCGCACGCTGCTGCGACGCCGGGAATCCGATCGGGTGTCGATCAGCCTGCCCGGCACGCCGGTGAGGTTGGGGCGTTGGGCCGCAACCGAACTCGACGCCGCGGTGGGCAACGCGTTGGACAACGTGGTCGCCCACGCCGGCCCGGGGGCGCACGCGTTCGTGCTCGTGGAGGACCTCGGCGATTCCGTGTTGGTCAGTGTCCGCGACGACGGTGTGGGGATCGCCGCCGGCCGGGTCGAGGAAGCGGCGCGCCAGGGGCGCCTGGGCATCTCCCAATCGATCGTGGGACGGTTGGCGTCGCTGGGCGGCACCGCCGAACGGCACAGCGAGCCCGGGGCCGGCGCCGAATGGGAGTTGTGCGTGCCGCGCCGGGAGGGAAGCCATGACGGATGACGCGACGCCCACGACGGTGATGGTGGTCGACGACCATCCGATCTGGCGTGACGCGGTGGCTCGCGACCTGGCCGAAAGCGGCTTCGCGGTGGTCGCCACCGCCGACGGGGTGGCCACCGCCCAGCGGCGGGCGTGGTCAGGCCCGATGTGGTGGTGATGGACATGCAGCTGCCCGACGGCGACGGTGCGCAGGCCACCGCCGCGGTGCTGGCGGTCTCGGCCTCGTCGCGGGTGCTGGTGCTGTCGGCCTCCGACGAACGCGACGACGTCCTGCAGGCTGTCAAGGCAGGCGCGGCCGGCTACCTGGTGAAGAGCGCCTCGAAAGCCGAACTGGCGCAGGCGGTGACGGACACCGCCGCCGGGCGGGCCGTGTTCACCCCGAGCCTGGCCGGGCTGGTGCTGGGCGAATACCGGCGCATCGCGCAGAGCAAGGACGACGGCCCCACCCGCCCCCGGCTCACCGACCGCGAGACGGAGGTGTTGCGGTATGTCGCAAAAGGGCTGTCCGCCAAGCAGATCGCCGAGAAGCTCTCGCTGAGCCACCGCACGGTGGAAAACCATGTGCAGGCGACGTTTCGCAAACTGCAGGTCGCCAACCGGGTGGAATTGGCCCGCTACGCCATCGAACACGGCCTCGACGAAGAGCCGTGACCCGCGGGGCCGGCGTGCTGGGCCACGATCCGCGCGGCCACCAGCGCGGCCACCACCACGGCCATGCGGACCAGCCCGTCGTCCTTGAGCCCCCACCTGATCGCGGCGAGCAGCGCGACGCCGGCCACGCACAGCAGGGCACCGACGGCCGCACCCCACCCGCGCGACATCACCGCGGGCGCGCCGTCCCAGCCGGACAGCGGGTTGTTCTCCAGCGGCCGCAGCGCGACGAACAGCACCGCCACGGCGACGACCACCAGGAGCACCTGCGCGACGCTGATGGCGAGGAAGTCCGGCGCGCCCGGAAAGCGCGGGCAGCCGAGGTAATCGAAGGCCAGGTGCACGCCGAGCAGCACCGGCATGTGCCACAGGTACAGGGTCATCGCGCCGGAGTTGCCGATGGCGGTCCACCACCACACCCGCGGCCGCTGCGCCCAGCGCGCGATCGCCGGTGCGGCCGCGATCGCCAACGCGCTCAAGATGATTGCGTGCCCGGCCAGCAGCAGCGACGGCGGGCTGGTGTTGGACAGGTGGTGGTCGCCGGTGCCGACCATGCTGAGCTGATACGGGCCCCAGCGCACCAGGGCGACATCCGCGGCGAAGAAGGCGGCGGCGACGGCCAGCGCGGCACGCCCACCGAGCAGGCCGCGACGGTAGGCCACCCCGAACATGGCCGGAATCAGCCAGACGGCCAGATTGAGGTAACCCAGCGGCATCAGCGCCGGCCAGTGCAACCGGATCACGTCGATCAGCGCGATAGCCCCGTAGACCGCCGCCACGCCGGCGGCAAGGCGCCCGGTGCTGGTGATGCGGTACAGCACGGGCATGGCGGCCAGCACCAGGACGTAGGCCCCCAGGAACCACAGCAGCTGTGTGCTGACGCCGGCGATCGGCTCGTAGATGTGTTGCGGCAGACCCTGATACAGCACCGTCAGCGTCACCGCCCAGAACGCCAGATAGTAGAACACCGGGCGGAACAGCCGGGTGCAGCGCCTCATCAACCAGCCTCCCCAGTTGGTGCCGGGTGTCCAGGAGGACACGCAGGCCGCCGCGCCGGCGAAGAAGAACAGCGGCATGATCTGCAGCAACCAGGTCATCGCCTGGAACAGCGCCGAGGTGGTGAGCAGGTTGTCCCAGATCAAGACGTGGTCGCGAATGATGCTGGCCGCCATCACGGTATGGCCGAGCACCACGCCGCCCAGGGAGACGATGCGGATGACGTCCAGCACGCGATCGCGGTCGGCCGGTGTGCGCGCGGCCACCTCGGCCGCGTCGGGAAATCTCACAGGAGTTGTCATGGAAGCGAAATGCCCTTCTGCTGATGCGGATGCGTTGTGGTGGAGCACAAGTCGTGCAATGAGGGAAGCGTCGCCGATGGCGCGGGCGCGGACCTGCGCGGTTCTACGCGTTACGGCGCAGTGGTACTACTCAGTTCGCGGTGTTGAGCGGGTCGTAATCGGCGAGCAGCCGTTCGATGCGGGCCTCGTCGAGTCGTACCCGCACGGTGGCGGCCTCCTGCTGGTCACGGATCACCTTGGCCAGGGTGAACGCGCTCGACACCAGGAACAGGAACGTGACGCCGAGGAACAACCGGGGCCACGGGTCGAGCGGGAGGAAGTAGATCCCGCCGAGCGCGGCCACGAAGCTGATCGCGAACGCGACGGCGGCCTGAACGAAGAAGGCGGCGGTGGTTTTCGGCATGGTGTGGGGAACGGTCATGCCGATAAGCCTGCGGCAGCGCACCGCCCGCGGGGATCCGTAAGACTACTCAGATTTCGCGGTGCGTTCGCGGTGCCGCGCCAGCAGGGGCGCCGCGCCCGCGGCGCCTACCCCGATCGCCGCGGCGACCACCGTCGCCACCTGGACCGGCGCGAACTGGGAGTCCACCAGCGGTTTGACCACCGCCACCACCGCCAGCGCGGGCATCACCAGCCGCACCCACCAGGCCACCACGCTGTCGCCGGGGATTCGCGAATTAGCCTCTGCGACAAGCACGTACAGCGCCATCAGGAGTAGGGGTGCCGCGCCCAGGATGACCATTCCGATCGAGCGCATGCCGTGCGCCGATACCACGACGGCAACCACCGCGACGAGCCCCATCACCGCCAGTCGCAGACCCGCGTTCGGTGTCGCCCCGCGCATGGCCGCCAGGCCCGCGGCGGCGCGCGTCGCGGCCCATCCCGTGACCAGCGCAGCGGCCACGGCCAACGCGATGCCGGCCGCCGCCATCCACCGCCGGCCCTCGTCGGTGTAGAACTCGGGCACCGCCTCGGCCAGCATCGTGGCGCTCCATCGCCACGGCCCCGCCACACCGCGGTGATCGCCCACCCACAACACGACCGCCGCCGCTGCCACCACCGCGGTGGCCAGCGACATGGACCGTCCCGGCCTGGCGATGCGCGGGGTGCGGACCGTGAGCAGTTCGACGCCGACCATCCCCAGGCCGAAGCCGACGAGCTGGCCGGACGGCGGGCGCGGCGTTGCCGCCGACCCGATGACGACGGGATCGGTGCTGAGCGTGACGAGGGCGGTCACCGCCACCGCGAGGCAGACGTAGAGCAGCAGGCCCGCGAGCACGAGCGGCATCGCCAGTGACGCCACGGCGCGGGTCGACGCCCAACAGGCGGCGGCGCCGACGACGAGCGCCGCGGCCGCGGCGCCGACCGGCAGCCACGACACGATCGCGGCGGGATCGTCGCCGGGCGAAAGCAGCTGCAGCAGCTGCAATCCGAGCGTGGCCGCGAATTGCGCGGCCAGCACCAGGTAGGCGAGCAACTGAACGATGCCCGCGGCCGTCCCCGCTTTCCGGCCCAGGGTGGCACCGATCAACTCGGCGGTACTGCGCGCCTGCGGCGCATGGCGACGCAACCGCGCCAGCGCGTAGATCACCGGAATCATCACCGCCGCGCCGAGCAGCGCGCCCAGCCCGTACCACGCCGCGGGCGCGATCACCGCCATGCTCAGCGCGGCGGCCCGCCACGTCCCCAGCACGTACTCCCCCGACCCGGATTCCGGCCGCGCTTGCGCCAGTAGCGATTTCTTCGGCATCGCCTAAGCATGACGCAGCGGCCACGCAATTGATCCCGGAACGCGGCGCGGTTTCGATACTTTTGTAGGTCCAACGGCAGTGAGGGCTCAGATATGACTGACACGGTCAAGGTGTCCGTGGACCGCAGCTCGGTCGCCATGGGCGACGATGTCGAGTCGCACCGCGAATTCTGGGTTTTCCCCGAATCGGCCACCGTCGACGACCTACTGGTCGAGATTTCCTCGCACTTCTTGCCGGGAATCGCCGGACCGGCCGGTTGGCGCGTGTACCTCGGGACTCGTCGCGATGAGCAGCAGGAGATCGGCCTCATCTACACCCGCGACGACCTCGGACAGCAGGACCAAATCTGTCGGTTGTCGGCCGGCAAAACAACGCTGGGTGAGTTGGCCCGACGCACTGGACTACCCGAGCTGGACGTCTATGCGTCGTACCTCACCTTCGACCGGGCCCGGCCTTTGCCGCTCGACGAGATCATAGGGTGCCCCACCTTCACCGGCTGCCGACCGGACAAACTGGAATCCGAGGCGGCCGCCGACGCCAAGCGGGATTGGGTGATGTTGCGTGAGCTGGACCGGCGCGCCGCCGCCGTCGCCGGCACGCGCCGGGACTGGGTTCGGCGCACCCTGCTGGCCGCTCCCCCGCCGTGGATCGATGTCTTCATCGCACGCAACTTTCACTACCTGACCGAGCTGCACTGCCCGGCCAGCATGGCTCTGGCCGCAAAGTTGTTGGGCGTCAACGAGTCCCCTCCGGAGGACTTCGCGGCCCGGGCCCACGCGGAGGCCCGGCCCAACGTCGTGATCCTGGCGATGGTGCTGGCCGCGTTCGAATGGAGAACCGAGCGCGACACGTGGCGCGTCGGCGAACGACCGTACCGCAAGGCCTATCTCGAGCTGCTCGCCCATTGCGGCTACCGGCTCTCGCCGATCGAGCAGGTCATGGCCGGCCACATCGGCATCGAGCAACTCGAACTTTCCGAGGCCGACAGCGCCAGGCTCGACCGCATCCGGCAACTGCGCGACCAGCAATACCAGCTGCGCATGAACCGCTACTACACAAAAACCCTCAGCGAGGAGCAGTACCGGGCCGCCATCGAACCCGTCCATGCCGAGCTTTCCAGTTTGGGAGAGCTTCCCGGGCCGATGTAGGCCATCGAGACCGGCTGCGCTCGAACAGAATCGGTGGCGCCCGCGGTTACTCGGCGGGCTCGCCCGGTTCGGGAGCACCCTGGCGGCGCGCCGCGAGCCCGGCCGCGATCGATGCGGCGGCGATGGTCAGCAGCGCACCGAACATCAGCGCCGAGGCTTCACCCGGGGCCAGCAGGTGCTGCTGGGTGCCGATGGTGGCCGCCGCCACCGGCACCCCGAGCTGCGCGGCCGAGGGCACCGCCAGGGTGAGCGGCTGGCCGAGCAGCCTGCCGGCGCAATGTGCCAGCACCGCACCGCATCCCAGGCCGGCGCCCAGCAGGATCAGCTGCGGGTGCGCCCCCAGCTCCCGCACCTGCAGCGAGGCGCCCAGCCACACGAAGAACAGCGGGCTGAAAAACCCTTCGGTGATGCCGAAGAGCTGACGGGCCAACCGATGCGGCTCGCCGACCGCGCCGACCACCAGGCCCACCGCGAAGCCCGCCAACATGATCGACACCTGGGTGGCCACCGCCAGCGCCGCCAGCGCGAACAGCACCAGCAGGCTGGTCCGCAATTCCAGCGCGAACCGGTGCTGCTCGGAGTAGGCGTGCAGACGTCTGCGCCAGCCCTTGCGGTCGGCCGCGCGCAGCAACACGAACAGCGCCGCCGCGCAACCCGCCACCGCCAGCGCGCCCAGCGCCGCCGTCGGCGCCCGTCGGATGTCAATCACCAACGGCAGCAACACGATACAGGCGGCATCGGCGATGGCGATCTGCGTGGTCACCGACAGCACCCGCGGTCCGCGCAGCCGTAGCGAATCGATCACCGGCAGCGCCAGCGCCGCCGACGAGGACGCCATCAGCACCGCGTACAGCGCCGCGTGCCCGGTGTCGAACTGCACCGCCAGCGCGACACCCAGCACCGCCGCGATGCCGCCCGCCAGCGCGGCGCGGGCCAGCGCCGCCGGCAACGCCGAGCGCATCAGCCGGGCGCGCAGCGGAACATGGGTGCCCACCACGAACATCACCAACGCGAAGCCGATGTTCGCCAACAGCTGGAACGTCGGGTCGGCGACGTCGACGACACCGAAGCCGGTCCGGCCGATCGCCAGGCCCGCGATCAGCTCACCGATGACCACCGGTATGCGAAATCGCTTCGCCGAAGCCAACAACGGACCGGCGAAACCGACGGCGGTCAGCAGCGCCAGGGTGTGGAAGCCGAATCCCTGCACCCGCTCATTCTGCACGCCACGCAGAACCGGCGGCGCAACACCGGGGCGCGGGCGGATAGATCAGGCGTCGATGACCAGGCGGTCGTTTTTCGCCCGGGAGACGCAGACCAGCATTTCGTCGTCGCCCTCGACGGTGCGCCCGCGCCGATCCACTTGCCCGGCAAGCACTTTCACCTTGCAGGTGCCGCAGAATCCCTGCTGGCAGGAATACGGGGTGGCCGGATCGCGGTCGAGCATGACGTCCAGCGCCGAGCGGTTCCCCGGCACCGTGAGTACCCGCCGCGAGCGGGCCAGCTCCAGCTCGAACGGGACGCCGTCGACCACCGGCGGCGGCCCGAACCGCTCGTAGTGCAGTGGCGCGTCGGCGTGTTCGTCGCGCGCGGTGCGCACCGCTTCCAGCATGGCGGTGGGCCCGCACACGTACACGGCGGTCGCCGGCCCGGCCTCGGCGAGCAGGTCTGCGGCGGTAGGGATTCGGCCGCGCTCGTCGTCGGCCCACACGCTGACCCGCTCGGGCGCCACGGCCACGACCTCGTCCAGCAGCGGCATGTAGTCGCGGCTGCGCCCGGCGTACACGGCGCGCCAATCGATCCCGTGCTGCTGGGCGGTCTGGATCATCGGCAGGATCGGCGTCACCCCGATGCCGCCGATCACGAACAACACGTCACGCTCGTCGGTGACGAGATAGAACGCGTTGCGGGGACCCTCGAACTCGAGGGCGTCGCCCACCCTGAAGGTGTCGTGCATCTCGATCGAGCCGCCACCGCCGTCTTCGATGCGCCGCACCGCGATTCGGTAGTCGGTGCGCCGTCCCGGCGGGCCGCACAGCGAATACTGCCGGCGCCGGCCCGACGGCAACCGGACGTCGATGTGCGCGCCCGGCGTCCAGGACGGCAACAGGCCGCCGTGCGGGTCGGCCAGCGTGAAGGCGACCACGTCGGGTGCGAGCTCCTCGCGCTGGGTGACCACCGCGGTGGTGGTCCGGCGCACCGGAACCACCCGCGCGGGTGTCCACCGCGACGCCGACGCCAGGCCGCCGAACAGCGCACCTACGCCGTACAACGCCGTGTACATCCGGTCGCGTTTGCGGCGGCCGTACAGGTCGGCCGGAATGCTTTCCCAAATCGCTTGTGCCATAGTCATCCTCACGTCTGTCCCGCGTGGTGGCCGCCCGCCGGCCGCGTCGTCAGGTCGACCCAGTCGCCGGTGAGCCGGGCGATGACGTCGGGATGGGAGTTGACCACCCAATGTCCGCCGTCGATCGGGACGACCCGACTGCCGTCCGGGATGGAGCCGGTGAACCGTTGCAGGGCAGGCGATACGAAGTAGTCCCGGCGGGCGACGAGCACCTGCACCGGAACCGAGGTCTGCGGCAGCCGCGCCGGCGGCGACAGGATCGGTCCCGGCATGTTCGCCCGGTACAGGTTGAGCCCGTTGAGGTAGTCCTCGGTCGACCGGTACCCGGACCCGCGCTGGGCGCCGGCGGTCGAGCCGCCGATACGTTCAACTGCCTCAAAGACTTTCACGGTCGCCCCGGACCGGATCGCCCACTCCGGTGCACCCGGGGCCAAAAAGAACCAGATGTAGGACGACGCCAGGACCTGCTTGACGACGTCGAGGACGCCGCCCGGCGTGCGCGCCGAGCGCAGGAACCGGCCGGCGTAGTTCAGGTGCGGGCCGGAGATCGAGGTGAACGAGGCGATCTTGCCCATCACCGACTCGTCGGTGATGGCCGCCCAACCCTGGATGGAGCCCCAGTCGTGGGCCAGCAGGTGCACGCTGTCCACGCCGAGCCGGCCGATCACCGCGTCGACGTCGGCGACCAGCTGCTCCAGCCGGTAGCCGGAACGCTCTGGCGGCGTTGACGATTGGCCCGCGCCGCGCACGTCGTAGGCCACCACGTTGAAACGGCGGCGCAGCACCGCGGCCACCCCGTCCCACACGTGGTGGTTGTCGGGATAGCCGTGGATGGCCAGGACGGTCAGCCGTGCGGGGTCGATCCCGGTGTAGGTGTGCACCGCCAGTCGCACGCCGTCGGTGGCGGTGACCGTGGTGGAGGCCACTTCGGTGGTCATGGTCAGTGTGCGGCCCGGGCGGCCGGTGAGCGGGCCAGGTAGTCGACCGCGCGCCCCACCCCGCCCAGCTGCGACGGGTGAAAGCCCGGCGTGTAGTACGCGCCGATCACCCGCAGGAACTCGAACGGCCCCGGCACCAGACCGCGGCGCGCCGCCGAGAAGTAGTCGCGCCAGCGCGGTTTGCTGCCCGGCGGCAGGTGCGGGTCGACCGAGTACATGAACCGCACGCCGCGGATGAACAGCCACAGCAACGCGGGGGTGACCAGCAGCTGGGTGCGCACCTGCCGCCAGTACCCGGCGCGCAGGTGCTTCATGGTGTCGAAGGCGACCGCCTTGTGCTCGACCTCCTCGGCGCCGTGCCAGCGCAGCAGGTCCAGCATCACCGGATCGGTGCCCAGCGCGTCGTGTTGCGGGGTGTCCAGGATCCATTCGCCGAGGATCGCGGTGTAGTGCTCGAGCGCGGCCACCATCGAGACCCGCTCCAGCAGCCAGCTCTGCCGTCGGCGCGGGCTCCAGCGCGGCCGGTCACCGATGAGTTGGCCGAACAGCCAACGCATTTGGTCGGTGAACGGGGTCACGTCGATGCCCTTGGCCGCGAAGTGCCCGAGCACCCCGGCGTGCGCCTGGGAGTGCATGGCCTCCTGGCTGATGAAGCCCTGCACGTCGCGCCGCAGTTGATCGTCCTTGATCAGCGGCAGGGTGTCCTTGAACGCCTCGACGATGAACTCCTCACCGGCCGGCAGCAGCAGGTGCAACACGTTGCAGAAGTGCGTGGTGAAGGGCTCCCCCGGCACGTAGTAGAACGGCAGCGCCGACCAGTCGAAGTCGACGTCGCGGGCCTGCAGGACGATCCGCTCGTGATCGAGGGCGGCGTCATGCGGGCCGGTTGCCTTGTCGTCGACGGTGAACATCGTCGTCTTCCCTTCCGAGTAGCGCGCCGGTCAGGCGCTGCGTTGCGCCTCGTCCTCCACCTCAGTGATCATCCGCTCGGTGCGCAAGAACCGCACCAGGTGGTCGACCGTTTCGGTCAGCGCCGGCTCCCGCAGCCGCACCGGGACCAGCCCGCGCCGGTGCCGGTACTGGGTGTTGTCGTAGCGCTTGTCGCGCATCGCGGCGATCTTGTCCGCCGAGCGGGTGAGGAAATCGACCAGCGGATACATCTGGTCCTCCGGCGTGCAGCGCCGGTTGAGCTGCTCGGCGAACGAATCGATGTCGTGGTAGTCGAAGCGGTACCCGTACCGCTCGGACAGGATCCGCGTCACGTCGGTGAGGTTGTAGTAGTCGTCGGCGGTCATGTTGAACACGCTGCCCGACTCGTCCGGCAGATCCATCAGCGCGACGATGTGATCGGCGATCAAATCCGCCGGCAGCAGGCTGATCTGGTTGAGCGCGTTGACGGCCAGCCCGTGCTCGATCATGAAGGCGGTCAGCCGCACCAGGATGTCGTCCTGGCTGCCGAAGCCGCTGCGGGTCGGCGAGATCAGCGACGGCCGGTAGATGCGGACGTCGAGTCCCTTCCGCTGCGCGACCAGCGCCAACTGCTCGGCCACCCACTTGGTCTGCGAGTAGCCGAAGTCCAGGCCCGCCATCTTCTCGTTGGCGTCCCACTCTCCCACCACCGGCTGGGTGCTCCAGCCGTAGATGAAGGTGCTGGAGACCAGGTGGAAGGTCTTGGCGTGGTCGGTCATGGCCAGCCGCAACAACTCTCGGGTGCCCTCCACGTTGGTGGGCCGCAGCGCATCGTAGGTGCGCACGTAGTTGACCAACGCGCCGTTGTGCACGACGGCGTCGACGTCGCGCGCCAGCCGCGCGAAGGCCGGCTCCCCGATGCCCAGCGCGGGCTCGGCGAGATCACCGCAGATCACCCGCACCCGGGCGCGCACCTCGGCTTCCAGCGCCGGTGTCCACAGCTGGGCCTTGCGCAGCGAGGCGACGATGCGGTCCAGCCCGTGCCCGGGGTCGGTGGCCCGGACCAGCGCGTGCACCGTGTAGGGCGTCCGCGCCAACAGGCTGCTCAGCAGGAACGGCCCCAGGAAGCCGGTCGCCCCGGTCAGCAGGATGTCGGTGGGCGTGCCCGCGCGGGCGGGCGCCGGGTCGGGCAGCGGCAGCGCCGCGTCGGCGCGCATCTGGGCGGCCTCGTGCGCCTCGTACTCGGCGGAGATCTGATCCAGCGCCCGGCGCAACGCGTCCAGCGGCTGCCCGGAACCCTCGCTGAATTGCCTTATCAGAGAGAAGAATTCGGCCACCGTCAGGCGCTGCAGCAGGCGGGTGTTGACCTCGTCGGCCAACTCCGCCGCGCCGTGCTCGGCCAGCAGGGCCTGCATGTCGTTGCGCAGTTCGGCCAGCGCCAACGAATCGATGCCCAGGTCGGCGAACGAGCAGTCCTCGTCGCCGGTCAGGTCGTAGCTCTCGATGAGGTTGGCGAAGCGTTCCAGCGGGCCCGCCCCGGCGGCCGTCCCGTCGTGGCCGCGGGTGGCCGCCGGGTTCACCCAGCTGGAGAACGTCGGCAGGGCGCCGTCCAGCCACAGCTGACGGGTGCTGGCCCGGCGGATCTTGCCCGACGTGGTCTTGGGGATGCTGCGCGGCGGCGCGAACACGATGGTGTGCGGATCGATGTGGCAGTGCCGGCGGATCGCGCGGGCCAACGCCCGGGCGTCCGGCAGGTTGTGCTCGTCGCGCACCTCGGCGACCACCACCAGCGCCTCCTGGTCGTCCTGCTCGACGGACAGCGCGGCGACGCAGCCGCCACGGACCTGCTTGGCCGAGCGCTCGACGACGGCCTCGATGTCGGAGGGGTAGCAGTTGACGCCGCGGACGATGATCAGGTCCTTGCTGCGGCCGCAGACGAACAGCTCGCCCTCGTAGAGGAAGCCCAGGTCGCCGGTGCGCAGATAGCTGTGCTCGTCGTCGCCGGCCAGGCGGGCTTCGAACATCTCGGCGGTGAGCTGCGGACGGTTCCAGTAGCCGCGGCCCTTGGACGGTCCTGCCAGCCACACCTCGCCGACTCGGCCCTCACCCAGCGCCTGGCGCGTCTGCGGGTCGACCACCCGGACCACGGTTTCCTCGAGGGGCTTGCCGCAGCTGACCAGCGGCACCTGGTTACTGTTCTCCGGCAGCGCCTTTTCCACCCGCGCGACGTTCTTTTCCAGGCCGCGCTTGTTCACCGTCAGCGTCTGGCGCCCGCGGATGGACACGATCAGGGTGGATTCGGCCATGCCGTAGGCGCCCGTCAGCGCCTCGGGCCGCAGGCCGTACGGGGCGAACCGCTCACGGAATTGGTGGAAGGTGTTGGCGCGCAACGGTTCCGCACCGACGACGATGCATTCCAGGCTGCTCAGGTCGATGCCGGCCAGCTCGGCCGCGGGCACCTTGTCCTCACGCAGGCAGTATTCGAGCGCGAAGTTCGGCACCGGCGTGTGGGTGGCGCGCACGTCGCTGATCAGCCGCAGCCAGGCCGACGGCCGGGCCAAAAAGTCCAGCGGCGACATGGCGTGCGTCGTCCCGCCCTGCAGCAGGATGAACATGTAGGCCGAGATCAGGCCCATGTCGTGGTGCTGCGGCAGCCAGGAGACCAGCACCTCGCTGCCGCCGGTGAAGGCGGAGACGTTGGCGATGACGTTTTTGTGGCTGACGATGACGCCCTTGGGATCGCTGGTGGAGCCCGAGGTGTACTGCAGGAACAGCACGTCGCCAGGGGTGTCGGGCACCGGGGCGCCGCCGAATTCCTGGGCGCCGTCGGTGGCGAACCAGGGCAGCTCCGGCAGGCCGGCGTCGGACCAGGGTTGCCCGCCGTGGCGCTGACCGAGCAGCATCCGGAAGTCGTACTCGAACTGCTTGGTCGACAGCACCGCCCGGGCCTGGCAGTCGCGCGCGATGAAGCCGAGCTTGGCCAGCCCGGACTCGAACGACATCGGCAGCGGCGGGCTGACTGGAACGGCGATCACGCCGATGCGGGCGCAGGCGTACAGGGCCGCCACCATCTCCAGGCCCGGCGGGTAGACCAGCAGCGCACGGTCACCCGCCCGCAGCCCGGCCTCGGTGGACAGGTAGGCGGCCAGCTCGCGGGTGCGCTCGGCGAAGCTGCGGTAGGTGTAGTGCTCGAGTTCGCGGCCGTCGACGTCGACGAACCGGAAGAGGGTTTGCTCGGGCCTGCGCTCTTCCCACAGGTGCAGGTAATCGATCAGCGTCTCCATAGTCGAGCTATCCCCTTTCCAGGCTGGGCTCAGCCGAGTACGACTTGCAATCATGAATATGAAACCAATGTAGTCCCGCCGGCCGGTGCGGAGCAAAGCAGTTGAGGGCCTTAATGGCCATTACACATTGCATTCACAGCTTGAATTGAAGCACCCGAATTGAATACGCCGATCCTGAGCTACGCCGATACGTACTTCAGTACATACGTGCTGATTTACCAGGAGGAACGGCGCTCCCTGATCCGAGAATACTGATCTGCTGATCTACGAATTCCCGCATTTCATATTCCGGTTCCGGCGCGAATCGATTGCCATGGAGGCGGCGCTCAATAACGAAATCGCAAAGCGGGGAATTGTAAATTCCGACGTGGATTCGGCGGGTCGCCGGCGCGTCCGGGTCCCGCGGCGGGGCGACGGGTGAGCCACCCGGCGCGCCCCTGATCTACTGACCCGGGCGGGGCCGTGAACCTCGTCACGTCGGCGCCACGGCCCGGGCCCGGCCGACGGTGGCCGACCCGACCGGGGCGATGCGGATGCGCGGTCCGGCGCGGGCCACCAGTTGCACGATGCCCACGAAGCGTTCCCCGTCGATGATCGGCGACAGCGGCTCGTCGAGGGCCTCGATGATCATCTCGTGGCCGGTGACGTCGCGCAGCTCGGCACCGCGCAGCATGCCGTTGGTCAGCGCCAGCGGCAGCTGCACCACGATCTTCGACGGCCGCAGGTCTCCGGCCTGAAAGTGCAGCGCACCGGGTTGGGCCGCCTTGGGGAACAGCCGCAGTGGACCGCCGATGCGCAGGTCGATCGCCCCGGCGTGCAGCAGCCGGTGGGTGCGCGACGGCACCTCGTCGCCGTCGATGACCACCCGGGCGAGCGTCGGGGTGAACAGGATCGAGGCGTAGTTCGGGGTCCTCACCCGGCTCGGGGCGACCTTGGAGGTGATGTAGTCGCCGAAGCTGCGGGCGATCACCCGGGCGACGGCCAGGCGGCCGTGATCGGGGGCGTCGTAGTAGCGGTCGTAGAAGCGGTTGCCGACGCCCCCGGCGGCCAGCCCGAAGCAGAGCCGGTGGAACGCGGCGCCGTCGGCGGTGGCGCCGTCGAGCCGCAGGGTGTCCAGCCGAACCTCGGCCGGCGGCCGATCGGATTCGGCCGCGGCCACCAACGCGCGGATGATCGCCTCGGGGCGTCCGCGCACCCCGGCCTTGCGCGCGACGGCGTTGACGCTGCCGCCGTTGGTCGGCACGAACGCCGGCCAGCTGTCCGGGTCGGCGACGCCGCGTTCGATCTCGTTGATCAGCCAGTGCAGCGCGCCGTCGCCGCCGTCGCCCACCAGGTGGGTGACCCGGGGGCCGATCCGGCCGAGGGTGTCCCGGAGTTCCTCGATGGAGGCGGTCTCGTGCACCTCGCCCCACGGGCCGACGATGCGCCGCAACTCGGCGATGCGCGCCGGCGACGCGCCGCGATTCCTCCGCGCTTTCGGATTGACGATGACGCCTAGATACATCCGGCGATCCCCCGCGCGTACCTGACAAAACACCGCCGTTTCGGCGACCGCTCCGGTGGGATGTCGCTGGTCATCCCAGGCACGATACCCGCGCGTACCGCTGGGCGGGCAATGCGTCCGGTGCGCCGCGGGGGCGGCCGTTGGCCCGTCGGCGCCCTGCGCAGGTGCGAAGTTAGGGTGTCTGTCATGCCCGATTGGACCGCAGCGCAACTGCCCTCCTTCGCCGGCCGGACCGTCATCGTCACCGGTGCCAACGCCGGGCTGGGTGAGGTCACCGCGCGCGAGTTGGCGCGGGTCGGCGGCCACGTCATCCTGGCCGTGCGCAACACCGACAAGGGCCGCGCCGCCGCCGACCGGATGGCCGGCGTGGCGACCGGCCGGGTCGAGGTGCGTGAGCTCGACCTGCAGGACCTGGCGTCGGTGCGCCGCTTCGCCGACGGCATCGACACGGTCGACGTCCTGGTCAACAACGCGGGCATCATGGCCACCAAGCACGCGGTGACCGTCGACGGTTTCGAGGGCCAGATCGGCACCAACCACCTCGGCCACTTCGCGCTGACCAACCTGCTGCTGCCCAAGCTGACCGACCGGGTGGTGACGGTGTCCTCGCTGATGCACCACTTCGGCTACATCAGCCTCAAGGACCTGAACTTCCGGTCGCGGCCGTACTCGGCATGGCTGGCCTACAGCCAGTCGAAGCTGGCCAACCTGCTGTTCACCAGCGAGTTACAGCGGCGTCTGGACGCCGTGCCGTCGTCGCTGCGCGCCCTGGCCGCCCACCCGGGCTGGTCGCACACCAACCTGCAGGGGAACTCGGGCCGCAAACTGGGCGATGCGGCCGTCCTCGCGGTCGACCGCATCGTGTCCACCGACGCCGACTTCGGTGCCCGCCAGACGTTGTACGCCGTCTCGCAGGATTTGCCGGGCGACACCTTCGTCGGCCCGCGGTTCGGGCTGTACGGGCGGACCCAGCCGACGTGGCGGAATTGGCCGGCCAAGCGGGCCGGCACCGCCGCCGCGCTGTGGGAGCTGTCCGAGGAACTGACCGGGACCAAGTTTCCGCTCTGACCCGGATTTGCGGCGTGGGCGCGCGGCCGGGCCGCCGTCGCCGCGCCGGCCGCCCGGGGCGGTGACTAAATTGGTACTGAGCGCAACCCCGCGGGGGGTAGGAGGTTATGCCATGTCGGACGCGAATCTGGCCGCCGTCCTTGCCCTGTGCGCGGCACTGGCGTCCGCGGTCGGCAACGTGGTCCGGCAGCGGTCGGCGCAGGAGGTCACCGACAAACCGGTGGGCCATCTGGCGTTGTTCGGCATGTTGCTGCGCGACACCCGTTGGTGGCTGGGCGGTTTGGGCGACATCGGCAGTTATGTGTTGCTTGCCGCGGCCCTGGACCGGGGTTCGGTGCTGCTGGTGATGTCGCTGCAGGTGACGGCGCTGCTGTTCGCGCTGCCGATCTATGCGCGGATGACGCATCACCCGATCACCGGGCGGGAGTGGGCGTGGGCGCTGTTGCTGGCCGTGGCGCTGGCGGTGCTGATCGCCGTCGGCGACCCGACCGGCGGTCAGCAGCGGGCGCCGCTGCAGACCTGGCTCGTGGTGGCGGCGGTGATCGGGCCGCTGTTGGTGCTGGGTTTGCTGGGCGCCCGCGTCTGGGCGGACCGGCCGGTGGCGGCGCTGCTGCTGGCGGCGGTGGCCGGGTCGTTGCTGGCGATGTTCGCGGTGCTGATGAAGGGTGTCGTCGACATCCTGGAGCACAATCCAGGCCAGTTGTGGCGCAGCTTCGAGTTGTATGCGCTGGTGTTCTGCGGGGTGGCCGGGATGATCTATCACCAGTCGGCCTATCGGGCCGGCGCGCTCACCGCGTCGCTGCCGACGATCATCGTGGCCAAGCCGGTGGTGGGCGGCATCCTCGGGATCATCGTGCTGCGCGAGACCCTGGTGGCCGGCGGCTGGGAGTGGGTGGTCCTGGCGGTGACGGCGGTGGTGGTGATCGTGGCGACGGTGGGCCTGGCCCGCGGTGAGGCCGCGTCCATGTCGGCCGGCGCCGGGCGGGACGTGCGGCCGACCGACCGGCCCAAGGCGGCCTCCCAGGCCTGACGGCCTACGGGTTGATGGTGTTGTCGCCGACCTGGCGGCCCCAGACGTACTCGAGCGCATAGGGCGATCCGGTGTCCAGGTGGTTGTAGGGCGCGATGCTGTTGCCGGTGTCCATGATCAGCTCGGGCGCCGGCCACAGGTCCCGGGTGATCTTCTGCCAGCAGCCCGGCGCGCCGCCCGGCCCGCCGCGGGCGTTCACCCGGGGCAGGTTCTCGGGATAGATGTAGGGGTTGGGCGCGCCGCCGACCACGCCGACGATCCCGCCCACCATTGAGGCGATGACGGGCACCGCGGACACCGGGTTCGCGATGAGGCCCAGCCCGGAGAGCGCCTCGGTGTTCATGTTCAGTGAGTAGCCGTTGAAACCACCCTCGGCCGCGCCGGTGGCGGGCAGCGCGTCGTGTTCGTTGCGCATCAGGCAGTAGATCTCGGGGCTGTAGGTGTCCAGCAGTTGAGCGGTGGGGATCAGGTCTTGGGCGCCGCGCGCCAGATACGGCCCGCCCTTGGTGAACAGCTCGGCCCCGGTGTTGCCGAATCCGGCCGCCGACAACAGCGCCTGGTCCAGATCCTTCTGCTGGGCGTTGATCGTGCGCGAGGTGATCACCGCATTGTTGAGGAAGTCGAACAGGTCCGGCGACGCGTCCGCATAGGTGTCGCCAAGCGCCGCCAACCCCTGAATGTCCTTGCGCGCCTGCGGCATTCGTGGGTTCACGTCATCGAGCAACGCATTCGCGTTGACCACCGACTGGCCGAACTTCTCGCCCAGACCCGACAACGACTGCGCGGCCGCGCTCAAGGTCAGATTCAGCTTGACCGGATCCACCTTCTCCGCGATCGAGGTGATCGTCTGGAACAGGGTGTTGATCTCGGTGGTGACCGAGCGGGCGTCGATGATGGTGTGCGGGGTGATCTTCTGCGGCGACGGGTGCGCCGGCGTCGTCAGCGACACGTACTTGCCGCCGAACACCGTCGTCGCCTTGATGTCGGCGTTCACGTTCGACGGGATCAGCTTGAGATACCGCGGATACACCTCCAAGGTGAACCTCGCCGCCGGCTTGCCGTCGCGCACCGTCTCCGAAATCGAACCCACCCGCCCGATCTCGACCCCGTTGTAGGTCACCTTCGACCCCGGATCCATCACCAACCCCGCCCGCGACGCCAACATCGTCAGGCTGGGTCTTCTCGGTGAAGGCGCCGCGGAACTGGCCGTAGATCAGCGCCAGAATCAGCGCCAGCACCAGCAGCACGGCGACGGCGAGCAACTTGTACGGCGGGATGCGCGGGGAATTGATCTGAACAAGTGAATCGCTATTCGAGTCTCTCGACCTCACCGCCGCCCCTTGTGCTCGCTTTGCGCACCCGTTTCCCGCGTTGTAGGCAACCTCACCTCTGGTTCAGACCTCTGAAATGTACCGCGGCGGCCGCACACATGCGAACCGTTGTTCGCACTGCCAGTGGGCCGTGTCGGCCAGGGGGAGGCGATGCCGACGCCGCGGCCTGCCGGGCACGGATTCTCGTCATCGCCACCACCATCGGGCACCCACTCACCTTATTCTTGGCGAATGTCCGGCCATCTCGCGTCCCAGCCGTCGGCGGGGCGCTGGCATGCGATCGGCCTGATCGCATTCCTGTGGCTGGTCGGCATCTACTCGGTCAAGGCGCGCTTGGGCGGTGCGGGCGACCCGCGGCTGTACGGGCTGCTGGGCGGCGCGGCACTGGCGGCGGTGGCCGCCGCATTGGTCGGCCGGCTGCGCGGCCGGCAGGAGAGCCGGGCGCTGCTGGCCGGATGGCCGGTGGCCTCGCTGCTGCTCACCACCGTGGTCGGTGCCGTCGACCCGGCGGTCACCCGCGACTTTCCCGGCACCATCACGATCACGTTCGCCTACATCGGCCTCACCTGCCCGCGCTGGCGTTCGCTGGCCTTCGTCCCGCTGGGCGTGGCGGCCTTCGTGGTGGGCGGCGCCAAGGCGCTGCCGGACGGGTCGACCAGCGTGCTGCTGGCGGCGGCAATGTGGGTCATCGTCGCCGAGGTGCCGGCCTGGCTGATCGCCCGGCTCGAAGAGCAGAGCGCGCTGCTGCGCAAGGTGGCCCACACCGACGCGCTGACTCAACTGTTGGACCGCAGCACGCTCGGGCCCCGTCTCTCGGCGCACGCCAGCGAGTCGGCCGTCGTCGTCATCGATCTCGATAACTTCAACCGCTACAACGACACTCACGGCCACAGCGCCGGCGACGAACTTTTGGTGGCGTTCGCCGACGCGCTGCGCTGGTCGGTCGGCGCCGACGACGCCGTGTTCCGGATCGGCGGCGACGAGTTCCTCATCATGCTCGTCGGCGCCGATCGCGAGCAGGCGGAGCGGGTGCTCGACCGCCTCCGCGGCCGCTGGGCTGAGCTCGGCGAGCCGGTCGGCTTCAGCGCCGGGATCGCCGCCGGCGCGCAGGATCTGATGCGCCTGGCCGACGAGCACATGTACGCCAACAAGCGTTCCCGCGATCTGTCGGCCGACTGAGCCGCGGCTAGGCTCGGTACAGGCCTCGATAAGGACCCGGAAAGGTACGCGATGCTGACAGCGTTCGGATTCGAATCCCTGGGTGTGGTGGTCGGCGACATGTATTTCATCGACCCCGATCCGCTGGAAGGTCAGGAGACTCCGGAACGGGGCGTCAGGCTGGAACTGCGGCTGGTGGACCGCGACGAGCCGCAGGGTTCGATCTACGCCGGCGTCCCGATCACCTTCGGCCGCCCGGTGTGGCGGGTCGACCTGTTCGGCTCCACCGAGAGCCCGCCCGGGACGCTGGACCGGGCCCATCACCATCCGCGTTTCAACGGCTGGGAACCCAGCCGCCGCCACTTCGTTCCCGAGCTCTCGGCCGACCCGCTGTCCTGGCTGGCGGGGCAGCTCGCCGACCCGGCCGCGGTGCTGGCCCGGGCCGGCGTCGACCCCGACGAGGTCAGCCGGGCCGACCAGTCGGGGCTGGCGGCCGCGGCCCCCGAGATCGTCGCCGCGGTGAAACGGTTGCTGGACGGCGTGCGGGACGGGACGTTGGCGCCGGCACCGGAAAAACCGGTTGCCGCCGCCCGCACCGGCTGGCTGTAGCGCGTTGCGTTAGCGTCGTCGGCGTGACTGTGAAAAACATCCCGCTGACCACACTCGACGGCCGGCCCACCACGCTGGCCGAATTGTCCGACGGCGCAACGCTGGTCGTCAACGTCGCCTCCAAATGCGGGCTGACTCCGCAATACACGGCCCTGGAGAAGCTGGCCGAGGACTACGCCGCGCGCGGCCTGACCGTCGTGGGGGTGCCGTGCAACCAGTTCATGGGTCAGGAGCCCGGCACGCCCGAGGAGATCCGGGAGTTCTGCTCGACCAACTACGGTGTGACGTTCCCGCTGCTGGCCAAGACCGACGTCAACGGCGACGACCGGCACCCGCTGTACGCCGAGCTGACCAAGGCCGCCGACTCCGACGGCCGGGCCGGGGACATCCAGTGGAACTTCGAGAAGTTCCTCATCTCCCCCGACGGTGAGGTGGTGCGCCGCTTCCGGCCCCGCACCGAACCCGACGCGCCCGAGGTGATCAGCGCCATCGAGGCCGTGCTGCCCCGCTAGCGCGGCGTTCGGCCGGTGCGCCCGCTAGGCGAGCATCGGGTCGATCGCGGAACGCGGCACCAGGACCTGAGGGGCGCCCGCCGAGTCGGGCAGCAGACGACCCTGGTCGAAGAAGAAGATCACGCCGTCGTTGGTGATGGCGAAGCTCTGATAGTTCGCCGGGTCGTAGGCGGCGGCCGACGCTACGGTCACCGGCGGTGCCGTGGGCGTGGGGCTCGCCGGCTGGTTGGCCGGCGGTGCCGGCTGGTTCGGGTTCGCCGGGGGTGCGGTCTGCTTCTGCAGCTCGCTCTGCACGATCGGCGCGACGGTCGCCAGCGGGTCGTCGACGCGCCACAGCGGCGTGTTCTTCTTGTCGTCCGCCGCCGCGGTCCACACGATCTCCTTGCGATACGCCTGGTCCCAGTTGAACGACTTGTAGGTCGTGTGCGGGCCGGCGCCGGTGTTCTGGACGACCTTGAGCACCACCGCCTCGGTGCCGCGCGGCGGTATCGCCGACCCGTACTTCGCCGATGTGATGGTCAGCTGGTAGGGCTGATCGCGGGGTGCGGAGGATTTGGCGGCGTTGAGGAAATCGTCGCGCTGCTTGCTGATGAAGTCGGCCACCGGCTGCTCATCGGGGTAGTTGGCCGGGAAGCTGATGTCGACGTTGTAGCCGGGGTCGGCCATCTGGATCTGGCACGTCTGGCCGGTGTTGGCGCCCTTGAGGTCGGCGCAGTAGTCCTTCGGCGCGGCGGCGGCGGCACCGGCAGGGCCGACGAGAACGAGGGCCGCGGCGAACGCTGCCACGCTGAAACTGCGCATGTTGGATCCCTCCCCGAGAACTCACGCTACCGATGCGACGGAATTGAGCTAAAGATAAGCCATCGCGCCGCCGGCCCTGCTTGCCGGACTTCCCGCACGGGCCCGTGGGCCAACGGGCCGCAGGGCAGCACCGGTTGACAAGCGGCATGGAAACGGCCCCCGGAGATTCCTCCGGGGGCCGTTTCACCTGGTAGCCCTCAGTCAGTTCAGTTCGAACATAAGGTTGCACAACTTGCAAGATGATGCTCCTGCAACTGGTCGGCGTAACCATCTACCCTCACCAGTTCCTCGACGGCGACGGATCACCGCCCGGTTGCCGGTCGAGGTAGTAGAGCACTATGTGGCCGGCATGAGCACGCGGCGAGTCGCCGCCACGCTCCGGCTCGGACGTACAACTGTTCTCGGGATCTTGAAGGATGCGGGCGTCCCTATCCGTCCGCGTGGACGCAAGTACTGATGAGTTGATGGAGTTTCTACGGGCGCCAAATCTGACGCAATGGAGAGAAGATGTTCACGACGAACGGATCGGATGTTGCCACCACATTGCCGCCGACCAGCGCGAAGGCTTCAATAATGTGTGAGCCTGTGTAAGCGGTTCGTTCGAAGTTGATGGTTTGATCGGTCGTTTCACGGCCGTTAAGTTCCTTGCCTTTGAAGAAATCGCCACGCAACCCTGACTGGACCCTGGCGTGCTCACCGGTATTAGTTACCCGCCACCAAACATCGACGCCAGACGGACCAGAGACGACAGCTTTGAACCTCAGATTATTGAATCGCGATGCGAAGATGGCATGGCCGTCGCTTGGGTATTCACGAGACTTCCCTCTACGCCCATGTACCTCCCGGGCGAGGATTCGCACGCTATAACGGGAATCACGGTTAAGAACCCAGCCCTGGCTCTCCGGGGGTTTGGCATGCGACCGATCCGCGACTCGCATGCTGAGTTTCTCGCTTGATACGACCGGGAATGCATCGCCGAAGATCTCACCCCATTTCTCGCAGGCCTCTACGAGATTGTCGGCGTCGATAGCCTCGGCGGCAAGGGTTGCCGCCTCCTTTAGTTCTTTCTTGAAGTTGGAGAAGTCACCGTCGGACCAGAGCGCCGTGAGGTTCTCCGACTCCAGGACGGGGTTGAGCACTTCGGGTGCTGAATCCATCGATTCAAGGTCGGCGTTCATATTGATGAAGGTGGTCGCCACCCGGTCGGCATCGTCATCGACACCCACAGGCATGTGTTGAGACACCAGCACCTGAAGGACAATCGACTTCACCGCTTTTCGGACGTCTTGCTGTTCATCGCGCCAGCGCTTGAACATCCGTACCGTCCGCCGGAAGTCTTCGCTTTGCTCAGCACACCATGCGGTGTACTCAGTCGGCGCGGTGTCATGCCAGCCGCTGCCTTTGCGCGGTGCCTCGTACGGTGCATCGCTGTCATCTGTTGTTGAAACGCGTAGTGGCACAACATCGACGTGGAATCCGCCGATTTCATCGTCGGCGTAGGTTACGCGCACGCAGGGTTTACGCTCTGCGATCATGTTCTTGTAACGGCTGTTCTCAAGTGTGCCGAAAAGATCTCGAATTGCGTCTGTGGCACCGTCATCGTCGGTAGCGGTCACCGCGACAAGGTCGATGTCGTACTCGCCACCTTCAACCGGCCGAACTGCCGTCCCGTTGGCAAAGGAGCCCTGCAGGAACACCTCGTTGTCAGTTAGGCCATAGGACTCCTTGAGCAGGTCCGAGAGGGATTTTTGTGCGCTCTGAATCCGATCCACCTGCTTCTGCTTGAGTTCGATGGCCTCCAGAAACTCTTGAAACTGCTCTGACGCGTCGATCATTTCTTCGTTGCCTCACGGTTTCGCCAGGCGCCCGCGACCCAGCGCCAAGGCTGGAGCGAAAGGTGAGCGCGTACATCGCGCAGGTAGCCATCGATCATTTCTTGATCGATCGCGGGGTGGGTAGCGTCTGGATCAGCGTTTCCGTTCTTGCCCGGCTTGTCCCAGGCGGCCTGGATATGGGACAACATGGCCGACTTCGATGCGTGCACAAGCTTGCGGTAACTGCGACGCATGTATTTCGATTCGCTGCCGATCCAGCCCTCATGAAAATCCAATCGTTCTTGGAGATCATGAAACTTATCAACGATGACCCGATCGTTCTCCTCCGTATTGTTGCGCCGCCGAACCCTGTGCAACATTTCTTGCCACTCCAACGCTGCGCGAAACGCTTGGCCATACATCCCTCGCCGACGATCTCGTCCTACAAATACACGAGCAATGAAGGCAGACAGTAGGGCCACCACAATGGCGCTGGCAGCTGCGGCACCAGCGACGATCAGCTTAACTTCATTATCGGTTAATATCATTACGCTTACTGCTACTTCTTCTTATCATTATTAATTGCATCGGCTTATTTGCGTTTAGATACTAGTATATTGGTTGACGGGCGCGATTCCTAAAACTCTCCTGCCTAATGCAAGAAGGCAGTAAACAAGCATATGCTTTCAACACTTGAAAACCCTTTCTTGCATCGTCCAATCACGGTCGAGGCGAAGCTTAGACGGACGGTCCGACAGATTTGCGCACGACGCTCCAGGAGGCGGGCCTGTTCCGCATCAGAGGTACACCAGACTCATCGTCTGCGGATAGTCGTATCCAGCTCGTCCGGGCACAAGGGGCAAGAGCTAGACGTAGAGACGACTCTGCGCGGCTGGGAGACTAGATGTCTAGCGTTGGTGGATTTAACAAGGCTCGGATGGAACGTCTTGCTTGATGCGGCCGAACACCGGATGTCGCTCGTCGAGCTCGTCGAGAAGCTTATATTCCAAAGTGTGGAACAGCCCGTTGGGTTCGAGTAGCTCTGACTGCTTGCGCATGTAGGTGCGTAGTTCCGGATCGACGTCTCCTGACCATGTTGATTGCGATCTGCCCGCGCGGCCACCCGCCATTCGTCCGCCATGGCGGCCCACTACAAAGTGCCACTGGACATTTCGCTACACAGGCACCGCGATCTGTTCGTGCTGGATGTGCCACTCGGGTTGGGAAGCACGCCGATCCAACCGCATCGCGCGCCAGCGCGACAGGGTGTCGGCGCGCGCAGCACTCCGCCCGTGGCGGCAGGGAGACGATGACGCCTTCGATGACCTCACATGGTCGGACCCCAGACGCTTTTGATGACGACGCTCGACGGATGTAATCCGATTGCCCCTGAAGGCGTGATCGGCCACCATTGCTATTCATGCGCGTTGTGTTGGTGACCGGTGCGCGCGACTGGCCCGACGACCATATCGTGTGGGGTGTGCTCTCGGAGCAGGTACGGGAGCACGGCCCGTTCGTATTGGTGCACGGCGGATTGCCGGTGGGCGTTGACGCCCTGGCCCACGAATGGCTGTCGATTGAGGATCCGGCGTGCGACCTTCCGTGCTGCGATCCTGAGAACATGCGCCTGATGCAGCAACTCGAGGAGAGCTATCCCGTCGACCTGAGGGCCGAAGGATTCGCCGGTATCGCAACGCGTAATCAGCGCATGGTCGATCGCGGCGCCGATGTGTGCCTGGCCTTCATCGGTCAGCGGTCGCGCGGATCCATTGACTGCATGACGCGCGCCGACATCGCCGGTATCCCGGTCATCCAATACGGTCCCGAGGTCGGTCCCCAGAGCGCCAAGCACGGCACCCTCTGCTGCTCGGCCTGCGAACACCCCGCCATTGAGCACGATGGCGACGGCTGCCACGTGTTCGGTGACCTCGACGACTGCACTTGCGCCGGCTACCAGGTCGACCCGACGGATCTCGTGTAATCGCGTTGGCTTGGCCGCTACCAGCGGGGCGCCCGCACGCGAACCTCCCGCGCGGGTATCTCCCACGGTGCCAGGGGCCGGTCGACCACCGGCCTAACCGTCTCGGGGCGGATGCGCTCGTCGTTGTGCTCGCGCTCATAACCTTCAGCGTGAATCGCGTTGTGCTGCCTTAGCTCGTCGATCACCTCGGCAAGAAGAATATTGAGCCGACGCACTTCAGCGTCAGCGGCAGTAAGCCGCTCACAGAACGTGACTGACCGGTGGCCGCACCAGCCACGGAGCAGTTCGTGGACTGGACGGTAGTGCTTCCGATACAACTCGTATTCCCTCTCGGGCGGAGAGGTGTCCTTGCCAGATCCGTCAAGCGCTTTGTACTCCCGGCCTCGCTTGCAGTGCTCCCGGATCTCGGCTTCCTCAGCGGTGATCCGGTCCAGGATCGGCACGGGATTCGCGGCGCAGGCGTGTCGGGCAATCAGCAGCGTGCCTTCTGCAGATAGTTCCAATACGTCGTCGCGCTTGAACCACTGGACTTGCTCCAAGATGTCGCTCATCGGCTGACGCATCAGCCGCTCCAGTGCATCACTATCCCGCACCGTCGCCCCATTACGGACGAACGAATCGTAATAGGTAGCAACTTCTTTCGGGATCAGCCCGTCGAATACCTCTCCGGCGGCCACCTCCTCGGTGTCATCGATTTCGTAGTCATTCAGGCGTTGCCAGTTAGCCATCAGGTCGTCGTACGCCGCAACGGAGCTCCACGGACCGCGCAAGCGTGTCGCAGGAACGTTGTCGCGGCGGCCCGCGTGCTCGGCGTTGACGGAACTCTTCGAGCGCCTGCTCGATCCGAAGCTCAAAGACAACCTTGACACCGAACTCGCTTCGATGGACCCAACGCTGACGTCAGGGCCTGCGATGTCCAGAACAGGGAAAACTGGCCTTGAAATGTCGAAAAGTTCGAACCTGGGTCCCTGGTATCAGGACACAAGTTCGAACTTTCGAACTTTAGTAGCGGGGACAGGATTCGAACCTGCGACCTCTGGGTTATGAGCCCAGCGAGCTACCGAGCTGCTCCACCCCGCGTCGGGTAAATGCCAGGTTACCGAACGCGAGTCGCGGCGACCAAATCGCGCGGTCATCGGGGGTATCCACGGCCAGATTGCCGCCATGTTTGCGACAGGAGCCGCGCCTACAGCGATGGCGGCAATCTTGGCGACGTCCAAATTTAGCACCGGTGCCGCCCCGGCCGTGGCCGCCGCTATTTGGTGTTGTTGTACTTGGTGATCGCGTCGTCCAACCGCTGCAGCGCCGCGCCGTAGCCGGCGAAATCGCCCTTCTTCTGGGCGTCCTTGGCCGCGCCGATCGCCGCCTGAATCTCTTGCAGCACAGCGGCTTTGGCGGGAGACAGCGTCACCGAACCGTCGGGAACCGGCGGCGCGGCCACCGGCGGTGCCGATCCCGGCGCCACAGCGGGCGCCGGCGCGTTTGCCGGCGGACTCGCCGCGGGCGCCCCGCCTTCGGTGGGCTGAATGTTGGTCGCCGCCGCCCCCGCGCCGGGGCCGAACAGCCCGGTGAGCGCGTCGCGCACCGTCGGGCCGTACCCGATCTTGTCGTTGTACATCATCGCCACCCGGATCAGCCGCGGATAGGACGACGCCGCGTCGCTGGCCCCCGGGGAGGCGTACACGGGTTCGACGTAGAGCAACCCGCCCTGCCCCACGGGCAACGTGAGCAAGTTGCCCCACCGGATCCGGTTCTGGTTGTCGCGCCCGATCACCCCGAGGTCCTGCGACACCGCCGGGTCGGTGGTGATCGCGTTGTTGGCCAGCTTCGGCCCGTTGACTTGGCCCGGGATGGTCAGCACGGTGATCCGCCCGTACGTCGCCGGGTCGGAGCTGGCGCTGATGTAGGCCGCCAGGTAGTCGCGCTTGAACCGGTTCATCGCGCTGGTCAGCTGATACGACGACGAATTGTCGTTCTTCGCAATGTTTTTCGCGACGATGTAGTAGGGCGGCTGGTAACTGCTGGCCGTCGGGTTGGGATCCAGCGGCACGTCCCAGAAATCCGAGGTGGAGAAGAACGTCACCGGGTCGTTGACGTGATACTTCGCCAGCAGCATCCGCTGCACTTTGAACAGGTCCTCGGGATAGCGCAGGTGCTCGGCCAGCTCCGGGCTGATGTCGCTCTTGGGTTTGACGGTGCCCGGGAAGACCTGCATCCACGCCTTGAGCACCGGGTCCTGCTCGTCTTGCTGGTACAGCGTAACGGTGCCGTCGTAGGCGTCCACCGTCGCCTTGACCGAGTTGCGGATGTAGGAGACCCGCTTGTCGGGCGCCAGCTTGTTGAACGCCACCTCGTTGGAGTCCGCGGTGGCCGACTCCAGCGAGGTCAGTTCGGAATACGGGTAGTTGTCCAGGGTGGTGTAGCCGTCGATGATCCACACCAGCCGCTTGTTGACGATGGCCGGGTAAACCGAGCTGTCGGTGGTCAGCCACGGTGCCACCGCCTCCACCCGCCGCGCCGGGTCACGGTTGAACAGGATCTTGCTGTTCGAGCCGATCACGTTGGAGAACAAGAAGTTTCGCTCGGCGAACTTGGCGGCGAACACGCTGCGCGACAACCAGTCGCCGATCGGCACCCCACCCAGCCCGGTGTAGGTGTAGTTCTTGGTTTCGGTGCTGGTCTCGTAGTCGTATTCGCGATCGGCGCCGTTGCGCCCGACGATCGCGTAGTCGGCGGAGGTGTTGGAGATGACCGGGCCGAAGTAGACGCGGGGCTGGTCGAGTGGCGCGGGACCGTCGGACACCACGTTGCCGTTGGCGCCGACGACGTTCACCAGGAATTCGGGATAGCCGCCGTTTTGGTTGGGGTCGTTGGCGATTCCGCGCACCGTGTTGGCCGGCGAGGCGATGAATCCGTTGCCGTGGGTGTAGACGGTGTGCCGGTTGATCCAGTCCCGCTGGTTGTCGATCAGCCGGTCGGGGTTGAGCTCGCGGGCCGCCACCACGTAGTCACGCAACGCCCCGTTGCGGTCCAGGTAGCGGTCGATGGACAGCTGGTCGGGAAAGTAGTAGAAGTTCTTGCCCTGCTGGAACTGGGTGAAGGCCGGGCTGACGATCGTCGGATCGAGCAGCCGGATGTTGGAGGTGGTCGCCCGGTCGTCGGCGACCTGCTGGGCGGTGGCCTGCGCGTCACCGGTGTAGTTGCGATAGGTGACCACGTCGCTGGTCAGGCCGTAGGCCTGCCGGGTGGCGGTGATGCTGCGGCTGATGTATTCGCTTTCCTTTTGCGCGGCATTGGGTTTGACGCTGATCTGCTCGACGATCAACGGCCACCCGGCGCCCACGATCAACGACGACAGCAGCAGCAGCACCAGGCCGATCGCGGGAATCCTCAAGTCCCGCATGGTGATCGCCGAGAACACCGCGGCCGCGCAGATCAGCGCGATCGCCATCAGGATCAGCTTCGCCGGCAGCACCGCGTTGATGTCGGTGTACCCGGCGCCGGTGAACGGCTTGCCGCCGCGGGTGTGCGACAACAGCTCGTAGCGGTCCAGCCAGTAGGCAACCGCCTTGAGCAGCACCAGCAAGCCGACCAGGGTGACCAGCTGGATGCGCGCCGACCGGCTCAGCGCGCCGGTGCGCCCGGACAGCCGGATGCCACCGAAGATGTAGTGGGCCAACAGGTTGGCCACGAAGGCCAGGAACACCGCGACGAACAGGTAGGACAGCAGCAGCCGGTAGAACGGCAGCTCGAACGCGTAGAAGCCGAGGTCCTTGCCGAACTGCGGATCCTTGATGCCGAAATCGCCGCCGTGCAAGAACAATTGGATGCGCACCCAATAGCTCTGCGCGATGATGCCGGCCAGCAGGCCGATCGCCACCGGGACGCCGACGCTGACCAGCCGCAGCCGGGAAAGGACCAGGGCGCGGTAGCGCGCCACCGGATCGTTGTCGTTGCTGGGCACGAACACCGGGCGGGTGCGGTAGGCCACCGCCAGGCCGGCGAACACGATGCCGCCCACCAGCAGACCGGCGATAAAAAAGACCACGAAGCGGGTGACCAGCACGGTGGAGAACACCGAGCGGTAGCCGAGCTCGCCGAACCACAGCCAGTCCACGTAGGCGTCGATCAGCCGGGGACCCGCGAGCAGCAATGCGATCACACCCAGTGCGATCAGGATCAGAATCCGGCTACGCCGGGTCAGCTTCGGCATCCTTGCGGTGGGCCGCATCCCCACTGGCTACGCTCCCTGATCGATTGCTAGACGGTGACAACTCTACGCACTGGGAAAACCGGTGATCGCGGCTAGCAGCTCGGCGGTTGCCCGCCCGCGGTGATCGCGTGCAGCGCATCCACCGCCTGGGCGAGCGTCTCCACCTTCACCAGGCGCAGCCCGGACGGATTGTCCGAGCTGGCCTCGTAACAGTTCTTCGCCGGCACCAGGAAGACGGTGGCCCCGGCCGCGTGCGCGGCGACCATCTTGTGGGTGATGCCGCCGATCTGGCCGACCTTGCCGTCGGCGGAGATCGTTCCCGTCCCGGCGACGAAATTGGAGCCGGCCAAGTCGCCGGTGGTGAGCTTGTCGACCACCGCCAGGCTGAACATCAGCCCGGCGGACGGCCCGCCCACGTTCGCGAGGTTGAAGTTCACCACGAACGGCGCCCAGGGCGCGTCGAGCACGGCGACACCCAGGAAGCCGTAATCGCGGTCCTTGTTGGCGCCGAGCGTGATCTGCGCCACACCGGCGGGCTCGTTCTTGCGCCGGTAGTCGATCGTCACGGTCTGGCCGGGCTTGGTGTTCTTCAACAGCCCGGTGAACTCCTCGACCGTGGCAACCGGGGTGCCGTTGACTGCGTCGATGGCGTCGCCGACCTTCAGCTTGCCGGCCGACGGGCCGGGCTCGGGGACCTTGGCCACCGTCACCGCCGACGGGTACTTCAGGTAGCCCAGGGCGGCGTAGGCGGCGCTGTCCTCGGATTGCTTGAAGTCGGCGTTGTTGGCCTTGTCGACATCCTCGCGCGACTTGCCGGGCGGGTAGATGAGGTCGCGCGGCACCAGCTGCTCGGTGTCCGAAAGCCACAGCGTCAGCGCCTCGCCCAGGGTCAGATCGTCGCGCTGGGACACCGTCGTCATGTTGAGGTGGCCGGTGGTCGGGTGCGTCATGGTGCCCTCGATCGCCACCACCTGCTTGCCGTCGACCTCACCGAGCGTGTCGAAGGTGGGGCCGGGCCCCAGCGACACGAACGGGACCGTCACCACCGCCAGCAACACGCCGAACACCACGATCGGCACCAGCGCGACCATCAAGGTCAGGATGCGCCTGTTCACGCCGATTACACTAGACGGAGCCCGCCGTCTCGCTGTCAGCCACAAGGGCCCGCTACACCGTTCAGCTACAAGCTGACCCGAGGCCGCACGTTGCGATGCCACGGTGAGTACCGTTGAGGTTATGGCTGACCTGCCTTTCGGTTTCTCCTCCGGGGAGGACCCCGACAAGCCCGGGAAGAAAGACCCGGATTCGGGCTCGAACCCGTCCGACCCGTTCGCCGCGTTCGGCATCAGCGGCGAGTTCGGCATGGGCGATCTGGGGCAGATCTTCACCCAACTGGGTCAGATGTTTTCCAGCGCCGGCAGCGCTTCGGCCGGCGGAAGCGATTCGGGGCCGGTCAATTACGAGTTGGCGCGCCGGGTGGCGTCGAACTCGATCGGCTTCGTGGCGCCGATCCCGGCCACCACCAACTCGGCGATCGCCGATGCCGTGCACCTCGCCGAAACCTGGCTGGACGGCGCGACGGCGCTGCCGGCGGGCACCGCCAAGGCGGTGGGTTGGACGCCGGCCGACTGGGTGGACAACACGCTGGGAACCTGGAAGCGGCTGTGCGATCCGATGGCCCAACAGATTTCGACGGTGTGGGCCGCCTCGCTGCCCGAAGAGGCCAAGAGCATGGCCGGGCCGCTGCTGCAGATGATGTCGCAGATGGGTGGGATGGCGTTCGGCTCGCAGCTCGGGCAGGCGCTGGGCCGCTTGTCCCGCGAGGTGCTGACCTCAACGGACATCGGTTTACCGTTGGGGCCCAAGGGAATTGCCGCGATACTGCCCGACGCCGTGGAGTCGTTCGCCTCCGGCCTGGAGCGCCCGCGCAGCGAGATCCTGACGTTCCTGGCCGCGCGGGAGGCCGCGCATCACCGGCTGTTCAGTCACGTCCCCTGGCTGGCCAGCCAGCTGCTGGGCGCCGTCGAGGCCTATGCGATGGGCATGCAGATCGACATGTCCGGCATCGAGGAGCTGGCCCGCGACTTCAACCCCGCGTCGCTGTCGGATCCCGCGGCGATCGAAAACCTGCTCGGCCAAGGCGTTTTCGAGCCCAAGGCGACGCCGGCTCAGACGCAGGCACTGGAGCGTCTGGAAACGCTGCTGGCCCTGATCGAGGGCTGGGTGCAGGTGGTGGTGGCCGCCGCGCTGGGCGACCGGATCCCGGGCGCGGCCGCGCTGGCCGAGACGCTGCGCCGGCGCCGGGCCAGCGGCGGCCCGGCCGAGCAGACGTTCGCCACGCTGGTCGGGCTGGAGCTGCGGCCCCGCAAGATGCGCGAAGCCGCCGCGTTGTGGGAGCGCCTCACCGAGGCCGCCGGGGTGGACGCCCGCGACGGCATCTGGCAACACCCCGACCTGCTGCCCGACGCCGACGACCTCGACGACCCCGCGGCGTTCATCGACCGGGTGATCGGCGGCGACACCAGCGGCATCGACGAGGCGATCGCCCGGCTCGAGCAGGAGGGCCCGGACAGCCCCGGTTCCGGCGGCGGCGATACCTGAGCACCGCGGAACGGATATCCCGGAACTGATGACAAGGACCCGCCTGATTATCAGTTGGCTCGCTCCTGGCGGGCACCGGATGTTCTCAGCGTCTCGTCGGTTCGGCTGTGGATAACTGAGCCGCGCGGTCGCTGCCGGCGTGCCACAGTGCAGCGGTGCCCGCAGCCGCCGTTTCCACCCCCGCAACCACCTACGCGCTGGATCCGGCGATGCCGGTGCTGTTGCGGCCCGACGGCGCCGTGCAGGTTGGCTGGGATCCCCGCCGCGCGGTGCTGGTGCGTCCACCGCGGGGCCTGGCCGCCGCCGAACTGGCCACGCTGCTGCGGTCCATGTGCTCGCCCACCCCGCTGTCGGAGCTGCAGCACCGTGCGCTCGAGCACGGCCTGACCGACGCCGACGGCCTGAAAAATCTCGTCACCCAACTGGTCGGCGCCGGGGTGGCGAGCGAATGCGGGCGGTCGGGCGGGCGGGCGCCGTCGGTGCGCATCCACGGCCGCGGCCCGCTGTCGGAGCTGCTGGTGGAGTCGTTGCGCTGCTCGGGCGCCCGGATCGCGCACAGCAGCCAGCCGCACGCCGCGGTGTCGGGCGACGACGTCGACCTGGTGGTGCTCTCGGACTACCTGGTGGCCGACCCGCGCCTGGTGCGCGACCTGCACGAGCAGGGCGTCGCGCATCTGCCGGTGCGGGTGCGCGACGGCGTCGGGCTGGTGGGCCCGTTGGTGATCCCGGGCGTGACCAGCTGCCTGTCGTGCGCGGATCTGCACCGCCGGGACCGCGACGCGGCCTGGCCGGTGATCTGCGCGCAGCTGCGCGACACCGTCGGAGTCGCCGACCGGGCCACCGTGCTGGCGACCGGCGCGCTGGCGCTCAGCCAGGTGAACCGGGTGATCGCGGCGGTGCGCGGGCAGCCGGCGGCGTCCGATCCGGCCCCACCCCAGACGCTCAACGCGACCCTCGAATTCGACCTGCACGCCGGCGCCATCGTCGCCCGCCGGTGGGACCGGCATCCCTTGTGTCCCTGCTGATGCGGGCGCACTCGGGCCGGCCCTATCACGCTGACCTGCGCCACCGAGGTGTGACAACCTCCGTTGTCGCCGTCTCTCCCCATCGCGCTGGCCATCATGGATGATGGTTACGTGTCGGATATCAAACGGGGACGTGCCGCGCGCAACGCGAAGCTGGCCAGCATTCCGGTCGGATTCGCCGGCCGGGCGGCGATCGGATTCGGTAAACGCCTGACCGGTAAGTCCAGGGACGAGGTCCAGGCCGAGCTCCTGGAAAAGGCCGCCAACCAGTTGTTCACCGTGCTGGGTGAGCTCAAGGGCGGCGCGATGAAGGTGGGTCAGGCGCTGTCGGTGCTCGAGGCCGCGGTTCCCGAGGAATTCGGCGAGCCCTACCGCGAAGCGCTGACCAAGCTGCAGAAGGACGCCCCGCCGCTGCCCGCGGCGAAGGTGCACCGGGTGCTCGACGCGCAGCTGGGCACCAAGTGGCGGGAGCGGTTCAGTTCGTTCGACGACACCCCGGTGGCCTCGGCCAGCATCGGCCAGGTGCACAAGGGGGTGTGGTCCGACGGCCGCGAGGTCGCCGTCAAGATCCAGTACCCGGGCGCCGACGAGGCGCTGCGGGCCGACCTCAAGACCATGCAGCGCCTGGTCGGGGTGTTCAAGCAGCTCGCGCCCGGCGCCGACGTCCAGGGCGTGGTCGACGAGCTGATCGAGCGCACCGAGATGGAGCTGGACTACCGGCTGGAGGCCGAGAACCAGCGCGCCTTCGCCAAGGCGTACCAGGACCACCCGCACTTCGCGGTGCCGCGGATCGTGGCCAGCGCGCCCAAGGTGGTGATCCAGGAGTGGATGCAGGGCATCCCGATGGCCGAGATCATCCGGCACGGCACCACCGAGCAGCGCGACCTGATGGGCACCCGGCTGCTGGAGCTCACCTTCGACGCGCCGCGGCGGCTGGGCATGCTGCACGGCGACGCGCACCCGGGCAACTTCATGCTGCTGCCCGACGGCCGGATGGGCGTGATCGACTTCGGCGCCGTCGCGCCACTGCCCGACGGCTTGCCCGTCGAACTCGGCATGACGATCCGGTTGGCCCGCGACAAGAACTACGACCTGCTGTTGCCGACGATGGAGAAGGCCGGGTTCATCCAGAAGGGCCAGCAGGTGTCCGTGCGCGACATCGACGACATGCTGCGTCAGTACGTCGAGCCGGTCGAGGTCGAGGTGTTCCACTACACCCGCAAGTGGCTGCAGAAGATGTCCGCCATCGAGATCGACCGGTCGGTGTCGCAGATCCGCACCGCCCGGCAGATGGACCTGCCGCCCAAGCTCGTGATCCCGATGCGGGTGATCATGTCGGTGGCCGCCATCTTGTGCCAGCTGGACGCCCACGTGCCGATCAAGGCGCTGTCCGAAGAGCTGGTGCCCGGCTTCGCCGAACCCGACAACGCCATCGTCTAGAAACGCTGGCTGCTAGGCCGCCGCTCCGGCGCGCCGGCCGTCCTTGCGGGGACGCCCGCGGGGTCGTTTGAAGCCCAGCACCGCGCCGCGGTCGAGGATTTCGCCGCCCCACACGCCCCAGGGTTCGGCGCGCTCCAGCGCGGCCGCCAGGCACTGGCGGCGCACCGGGCAGCCGGCGCACAGCTGCTTGGCCCGCTCGAGATCCGCCGGCGCTTCGGCGAACCACAGATCGGGGTCGCCGACGTGGCACGGCAGGGCTTGTCTGGGGACCGTCGGTGCCGACATGTCCTATCACCTTCTTCCTGGTTCGGATTGCTCTGCTGGTAGTGATCCGGACCGGGTCGAAAGGTGGTCGACCCAACAACTATGGCCACGGATCCTGGTGACTTCGGGTCCGTGGCCATCTGGGGAAAACCGGGCTGGTGCTTACCTTGCCTTCGGCGGGCCCCCGACTCGTACGGACGCGTCGGTCGCGGCGGCGGCGCGATGCTTACGCGCGGCCGCCAGGGCGGCGGCGTGCGCGGCGTGCGCGGCGGGAAGGCCGGCCGCGGACGGGGCGGGACGGGTCGCGCGAGCCACGCCTACGCCGAACGCGTTGCCGATCATCGTGGCCGCCCTCTTTTCCGTCCCGCTGAGTTTCCGTACTGCCGGGTTGCGGTATCGAGGGTAAACGGTGCCCGTCGGTCACCACAACCGATTTTGTGACCTGCGGATTCGCCGGGTCAGCGACCGCGGACCAGCTCCAGCACGTCGGGGCCGTACTGCTCGAGCTTGCGCGCGCCGATGCCGGGAATCGCGATCAGCGCCTGTTCGTCGCCGGGCCGCAGCTCGGCGATGGCGATCAGGGTGTTGTCGGTGAACACGACGTAGGCGGGCACCTTCTGTTCCTTGGCGACGTCCAGCCGCCACGCCTTGAGCCGCACCAGCAGGTCCTCGTCGATGTCGGCGGCACACGTCTCGCAACGTCGCAGCATGACGGCCGCCGGGGTGGTCAGGTTGTTGTTGCAGATCCGGCAGCGGGTGGCGGCGTTGCGGTTGCGGCGGGACCTGGTCGGCGCCGCCTCGGCCCGGGTCTGGGGTGCGATGCCGTTGAGGAATCGCGACGGCTTGCGGCTCTGCCGCCCGCCCGGGCTGCGGGCCAACGCCCAGCTGAGCGCCAAATATGTTCTGGCCCTGGTGATTCCGACGTAGAGCAGCCGCCGCTCCTCCTCGACCGCCTCGCTGTCGGCGCCGTGCGCCAGCGCGTGCGAGATGGGTAGCGTGCCGTCGGCCAGGCCGACCAGAAACACCGCGTCCCACTCGAGTCCCTTGGCGGCGTGCAGCGACGCCAGCGCGACGCCCTGCACCACGGGTGGGTGCCGTGCGTCGGCGCGCATCCGCAGTTCGGTCAGCAGGCCGGCGAAGTCCAGCTGCGGACGCCGCGCCACCTCGTCGTCGACCAGTTCGGCCAGCGCGCGCAGCGCCTCCCAGCGCTCCCGGGCCCGGGTGCCGACCGGCTCGTCGGCCGTCAGCCCCAGCGGTTCCAGCACCGCGCGCACCACCGCCGGCAGCGGCTCTTCTCGGGCGCCCTCGCCCTCGCGCTCGGCGGCGCGCTGCAGCGCCAGCAGGGCCTGCTTGATCTCCTGGCGGTTGAAGAACCCCTCGCCGCCGCGAACCTGATAGGGGATGCCGACCTCGGTCAGCGCCTCCTCGTAGATCTCCGACTGGGCGTTGACCCGGTAGAGCACCGCGATCTCCGAGGCGGGGGTGCCCGATTCGATCAGCCGCGCAATCGATTTGGCGACGGCGGCGGCCTCGGCCGGTTCGTCGGGATGCTCGTGGAAGGTCGGCACCGGACCCGGCGGCCGCTGCCCGACCAGGTGCAGCTTGCTGCCGGCCACCCGGCCGCGGGCCGCGGCGATCACCTGGTTGGCCAGCGACACCACCTGCGGGGTGGAGCGGTAGTCGCGTTCCAGCCGCACCACGGTCGCGTCGGGGAACCGGCGGGAGAAGTCGAGCAGGAACCTCGGGGAGGCCCCGGTGAACGAGTAGATGGTCTGGTTGGCGTCCCCCACCACGGTCAGGTCGTCGCGATCACCCAGCCAGGCGGCCAGCACCCGCTGCTGCAACGGGGTGACGTCCTGATATTCGTCGACCACGAAGCAGCGGTAGCGGTCGCGGAACTCCTCGGCGACCGCCGGGTCGTTTTCGATCGCCGCCGCGGTGTGCAGCAGCAGGTCGTCGAAATCGAGCAGGGTGACGTGGTCGCCGCGGGCCTTGAGGGCTTCGTAGGCGGCGTACACGCCGGCGACCCTCGCGGCGTCCAGCGGAATGTCCCGCCCGGCGGCGGCCACCGCGGCCGGGTATTCCTCCGGGCCGATCAGCGACGCCTTGGCCCACTCGATCTCGCCGGCCAGGTCGCGCACGTCGTCGGTGCTGGCGTTGATCCGGGTGCGGCTGGCCGCCCGGGCCACCACCGCGAACTTGCTGTCCAGCAGCTGCCAGCCGGTGTCGCCGACCACCCGCGGCCAGAAATAGCGCAGCTGCCGGTGGGCGGCGGCGTGAAAGGTCAGCGCCGAGACCGAGCCCACCGCCGCGTCGGTGCCCGCCGCGGCGGCGAGCGCCCGCAGCCGCGAGCGCATCTCCCCCGCCGCGCGCTGGGTGAAGGTGACCGCCAGCACCTGATTGGCGGCGACATGACCGCCCGCGACCAGCTGGGCGATCCGGTGGGTGATGGTGCGGGTCTTGCCGGTGCCGGCGCCGGCCAGCACACAGACCGGCCCGCGCGGGGCCAGCACGGCTTCGCGTTGCTCGTCGTCCAGCCCGGCGGTCAAGGGATCGGCGAGGGTCGGCATGGCGTCCATCTTGGCTTCCCATACTGACAAGTCGGTGACGAACGCGGTGCATCGCGCCCCGGCGAGTCGGCCCGCTCCTGCGCATCCCGCTGCGCGGAATGCTTCGTCGCCGGGCTACGTTATCCGGCTATGACCTCTGCCCCGCTCACCGTTTACACCACGTCGTGGTGCGGCTACTGCCACCGGCTGATGACCGTGCTCAAGTCCAACGGCATCCCCTACGAGGCGGTCGACATCGAACACGACCCCGCCGCCGCCGACTTCGTCAGCTCGGTCAACGGCGGCAACAAGACGGTTCCGACGGTGAAGTTCGCCGACGGTTCCACACTGACCAACCCCAGCGCCGCGCAGGTTAAGGCCAAGCTGGCCGAAGCCGGCAACTGACCACCGGGTCAGTCGAGCGCGGCCCAGGATTCGATGATCACCCGCGCGATCGAAATCGACCCGGGCAGAAGGAGTTTCGACTCCGAGTCGGACGACCAGTCCCCGGCCGCCAGTGCGGCGCGCACCTCGTCGCGGGTGAACCACGCCGCCTCGGCGATCTCGCCGTCGTTGAACGCGAAGTCCTGCGCCGGGTCGGCGACGGCGTGGAAGCCGACCATCAGCGAGCGCGGGAACGGCCACGGCTGGCTGCCCAGGTAGCGCACGTCGCGCACGGTCAGCCCGATCTCCTCGCGGACCTCGCGGGCGACACACACCTCGAACGACTCCCCGGCCTCGACGAATCCGGCCAGCAGCGAGAACATCCGCTCCGGCCACACCGCCTGACGGGCCAGCACCGCGCGGTCGCCGCCGTCGTGCACCAGGCAGATCACCGCCGGGTCGATGCGCGGGAACTCCTCGTGCCCGGTGACCGGGTTGACCCGCGACCAGCCCGCCCGGGCCGGCCTGGTCGGCGAGCCGTCCACCGAGCTGAACCGCGACCGCTCGTGCCAGTTCAGCAGCGCGACGGCCGAGGACATCAGCTGGCTGCTGGTGTCGTCGAAGATCGGGCCGAGGCTGCGCAGGTTCACCACCTCGGCGCGCACCTCGGGATCATCCGGTGCCTGCAGCGCGCCGCGGATGGCCCACACGTGCCGGCCGTCCTCGAGGCGCCCCAAAAACACCGCCTCCGGCGGGGGCTTGTCACCCAGTTCGGCGGCGGCGCCCAGCACCACCCGGCCGTCGGCGACGAGCACCTGGTTGCGCGAGTCCACCCGCAGCAGCGCCGCGTCGGCCCAGCCCGCCGCGGCGGCCTCGACATCGGTGCGCAACTGGTCGGCCCGATCGGCGCCCACCCGCGACAGCAGCGGAACGCTGCGCAGCTGAAAGTCCGCGATCGCCATCAATGCCCCGCGCTGCGGATGTAGAGCAACCGGTCGTTGGCCTCGACCGCGTCCACCTCGGGGGCGTCGATGCGCAGCAGCCGGCCGTCGCGCACCACGCCGAGCACGATGTCGCGCAGGTGCCGGGGCGAGCCGCCGATCTCGGACTGCTCGACCTCCCGCTCGGCGATCGCCAACCCGACGTCGGGCGTCAGCAGGTCCTCGATCATCTCCACCACGCTCGGGGTGGTGGTGGCCAGGCCGAGCAGCCGGCCCGCCGTCGCCGACGACACCACCACCGAGTCCGCGCCCGACTGCTGCAGCAGGTGCTGATTCTCGGCCTCCCGGATCGAGGCGACGATCTTGGCGTGCGGCGCGATCTCGCGCGCGGTCAGCGTCACCAGCACGGCGGTGTCGTCGCGGCTGGTGGCCACGATGATGGACGCCGCGTGCTGGGCCCCGGCCAGCCGCAGCACGTCGGCCTTGGTGGCGTCGCCGTGCACGGTGACCAGGTCCGCGCTCTCGGCGTGCTCGAGGGTGCTGCGATCGGTGTCGACGACGACGACCTCGGCCTGGGTGGTCTCGTCGCCCAGGATGGCGGCGACGGCGGTTTTGCCCTTGGTGCCGTAGCCGATCACGATGGTGTGGTTGCGCACTCTGCTCCTCCAACGCTGAATCTTCCACCCTTGGCGGGACCGCTCGGAGAGCACTTCCAGCGTGGTGCCGACCAACACGGCCAAAAAGGCGATCCGCAGCGCGGTGAAGATCAGGGTGTGCACCAGGCGGGCGGTCTCGGTGTAGGGCGTGATGTCGCCGTAGCCGGTGGTCGACAGGGACACCGCCGAGAAATACACGCAGTCCAGAAAGGTCAGCGACCCGCCCCTAAGATCCCGGTAGCCGGACCGGTCGGCGTAGACGATGACGGCGGCGGCGAACAGCACCACCAGCGCGATGGCCAGGCGCCGGGTGATGACGCGGATGGGGCTGGCGTGCTCCTCGGGAATGCGCACCACGCCGACCAACTGGTGGCCGCGCTGGGCGGCCAGCGTCTGATTCAGACCGCTCAGCTTTCGCGACCTACCGTTGCGCACGGCGGTCCGTCATCGCCTTGACTGCTGCGCTCGGGACACGGGTCTTATGTAACCACGGGAACCGGTCGCCCAATACTCGGGCGGCGCGGGTCACACCGGCGCGGTCGGTGCGAGCAGACCGGCCAACTCGTCGGACGTCGGCAGCGCCTCGGGAACCACCGTGGTGCGCGCCCGCACGTAGTGGAAGGCGGTGCGCACCGACGACTCGGGCACCTTCGCCAGCGCCGCCCAGGCCAGGCGGTACACGGCGAGCTGGACGGCGGCCTGGCGCATCGCTTCCGGGCTGTCCGGTGGCGCACCGGTTTTCCAGTCCACCACGGTGGCGCCGCCGTCCGATTCGGCGAACACCGCGTCGATGCGGCCGCGGACCAGCGTGTCACCGATCGGCATTTCGAACGGCACCTCGACGGCGACGGGAGTCCTTGCAGCCCAAGGTGATTCGAGGAATGCGGCCTGCAGCTCGGCCAATTCCGCGGTGTCGCCGACGTCGGAGTCCGCCGCGCCCGGCAGGTCGCCGAGCTCGAACAGGCACTCGGCGCCGTAGAACTTCTGAACCCACGCGTGAAACGCGTTGCCCAGCAACGCATGCGGCTCCGGCCGGGACGGCAGCCGGTGCCTCAGCCGCTGCGCGGCCCCGGCCGGGTCGCGGGCCAGGCCGACCAGCGAGCTGACCGACAGCTGGCCCGGCAGGACCTGCGGCGGCGGCCCAGTCACTCGGGCCCGCTCGGCCAGCAGCGCGTCGACGTCGGCGGCCCAGCCCTCGACGTCGGCGCCCGGATCACCCGGTTCGGCCGCCATCGCCTGCCGCACCAGCGCCGCACCGCGCTCGACCTCACCGCGCCGGGACGCCAGCGGATCGGCCGGCCATACAGCCTCGACGACGTTGTCGCGCAGCGGGTTTCGTTCGCCGTCGGCGGGCGCCGACGCCCACTGCTCCACCGTTCCGCAGGGGTCGCCGGCCGCGGCCGAGGCGTCGATGACGTCCTTGATCTCGCAGAGGAAGTCCGACGGGCCGCGCGGTTTGATGCCGGTGGCCGCCCAGTGGTGCCCGGATACCAGCAGGGTGTCTTCGGCCCGGGTGACCGCGACGTACAACAGGCGGCGTTCCTCGTCGACGCGCCGCTGCTCGAGCTGGCGGCGGTGCTCGGAGATCTTGTCCGACAACTGCTTGCGGTTGGTGACGTCGGAGGTGTCGAGCACCGGGATGCCCAACGCGCCCGGGCGGGCGCGGTCGCCGCGCAGCAGCGGCGGCAGCTCCGCGGCGTCGGTGAGCCAGGTGGTCTTGGCGGTGGTGGAGGGAAAGACGCCGCCCGACAGGCGCGCCACCGCCACCAGCTGCCACTCCAGCCCCTTCGCCGAGTGCACGGTCAGCACCTGGACGCGGTCACGTGCGACCGCCAATGGTGCTGCCGGCAAGCCATTTTCGACCGACTCGGCGACATCCAGGAAGGCCAGCAGACCGGCCACGGAGGCGGAGGCCGACGCGTCGGTGCCGCCGGTGTCGGCGCGTTCGGCGTAGCCGGCGACGACGTCGGCGAACGCGTCCAGATGCTCGGTGCCGGCCCAGCCCGCCGCGGCCGCGGCGCGGACTTCGCAATCCAGGCCCACCACCCGACGCACCTCGGCCACCAGGTCGCCGAGCGGCTGGTCGAGGTGGGCGCGCAGAGCGCTCAGCTCGGCGGCCAGCGCGGCGATGCGCGCATACCCCGCAGCCGAATACCCTTCGGCCGGGCCGGGATCGGCGATCGCGTCGGCCAGACACACGGCGTCGGCTTCGACGTTGCGGGGATCGGCGGCGCTGGCGATCGCCTCGGCCGTGGCCGGCCCGCCGGCCGCCCCGGCGCCACCGAGGGCGCGGGCGCGTTGCCACAGCGCGGCCAGGTCGCGGGCGCCGAGGCGCCAGCGCGGGCCGGTTAGCACCCGCATCGCGGCCGCCCCGGCGGTCGGATCGGCGACCAGCCGCAGCATGGCCACCAGCTCGGCGACCTCGGGCACGGACAGCAACCCGGCCAGCCCGACGACCTCTACCGGGATCCCGCGGGCCCGCAGCGCGTCGGCGATGGGCGCGGCGTCGGCGTTGCGGCGCACCAGCACCGCGGCCGTGGGCGGGCTGACGCCGTCCGCCCGGGCCCGGCGGTAGTGGGCGTCGATGTGGTCGGCGATCCATTGGCGTTCGGCGACCACGTCGGGCAGCAGTGCGCAGCGCACGGTGCCCGGCGGGGCGTCCGGCCGCGGGCGCAGGGCATGCACGGCCACCGAACGCCGGCGCGCCTCGGCCGAGATCGCGTTGGCCACCCGCAGCGTGCGGGGCGGATTGCGCCAGCTGGTCCGCAGCTCGAGCACCGGCGCGGGGGTGCCGTCGGACCGGGGGAAGTCGGTGGTGAACCGGGGCAGGTTGGTCGCCGAGGCGCCGCGCCAGCCGTAGATCGACTGGATGGGGTCGCCGACGGCGGTCAAGGCCAGCCCGTCGTCGACACCGCCGCCGAACAGCGCCGACAGCGCGATGCGCTGGGCGTGGCCGGTGTCCTGGTATTCGTCCAGCAGCACCACCCGGTAGCGGCCGCGCAGGTCGGCGCCGACCTGCGGGAAGGCCGCGGCCAGCCGCGCCGCGGACGCCATCTGCATGCCGAAGTCCATCACCTTGACCGCGCGCATCCGCTCGTCGAGCGCCTCCAGCAGCGGGACCAGCTCGGCCCGCTCCGACTGGGTGCCCGACAGCCGCAGCAGCCATTGGCTGGGGCCGCGGTCACGCTGGTACGGGCCGGCGGGCAGGGCATGCACGAGCCGCTCCAGTTCCAGGTGGGTCTCGCGCAGCTGGGAGGTGTCCACCAGGTGTTCGGCCAGCTGTCCCCACAGCCGCAGCACCATCGAGGTGACCGCGGCCGGCGTCTTGTCGGTCCGCAGCGGCCCGCGGTATCGGTTCACCACGTCGAAAGCCAGCTGCCACAACTCGGTTTCGCTGAGCAGCCGGGTGTCCGGCTCGACCGGCAGCAGCAGGCCGTAGTCGCGCAGCAGCGAGCCGGCGAAGGCGTGATAGGTGCTGACCACCGGGGCGGCTTCGGGGTCGACGGCACCGTGGTTCGGGCTCGCCGCCCCCAACCCGACGCCGGCCAACCGGGCCAGCCGGGAGCGGACCCGGCGCAACAGCTGGCCGGCGGCCTTGCGGGTGAACGTCAGCCCCAGCACCTGGCCGGGGTGGGCGTAGCCGTTGGCGATCAGCCACACCACCCGGGCGGCCATGGTCTCGGTCTTGCCGGCACCGGCTCCCGCGATGACGACCAGCGGCCCCGGCGGCGCGGCGATGACGGCGGCCTGCTCCTCGGTTGGCGGGAAAAGCGCCAGGGCGCAAGCCAATTCGCGGGGGCTGTAGCGGTCGCTCATCGGCCGGACCCGTCGGCGTGGGCGGGGCAGCAGGGCCGCAGGGGGCAGTGGGTGCAGCCGTCGTTGCGCCGCGCGATGAACTGCGGACCGGCCGTCGCGTCCGCCGCCCGCCGCAGCGCCTCGCGCCACTGGTCGGCGGCGGCCGCCGTCAGCGGATCCTGCTCGCGCTCGACCACCCCCGATGCCGCGGTCTTGCCGACGTAAACCAGCCGCGCCCCACCGGGTTCGGCGTCGCCGCCGGCGGCGCCGAGCAAGCCGTGCGCCACCGCCAGCTGATACAACGCCAGCTGCGCGTGTTGCTGGGCGTCGTCCTTGCTGACCGGGGTCTTGCCGGTTTTGACGTCGACGATCACCAGCCGACCGGCGGCGTCGCGCTCCACCCGGTCCACCCGGCCGCGCAGCCGGACCTCGCGGCCGTCACCGGTGGACAGCGTGCCGTCGATCTCGACCTCGACGCCGACCTCGGTCAGCGCGCCGCGGGTGTTCGCCCGCCACTGCGCGAACGCCTCCAGCATCGCGCGGTGGCGGGCCAGCTCGTTGTCCGAATGCCATTGCGCGGCAAAGGGTAAGTGCCGCCAGGCGCGGTCCAGCTCGGCCACCAGTTCGGCCGGGCTGCGGTGCGGTTGGGCGATCAGCGCGTGCACCACCGAACCGATGGCCGAGCGCAGGTCGCGCGGGTCGGTGCCGCCATGCCGTTCGGCCAGCCAGCGCAGCGGGCAGTCGGTGAGCGTCTGCATGGTCGACGGTGTCAAGGTGACGACGTCGCCACCGCCGCGCAGCGGTTCGGCGGTGCTGACCGGGATCAGGCCGTGCCAGCTGGCCGGGTCGGCGCCGGGCACCCCGGCTTGGGCCAGTCGGGCCAATTGCGTTGCCGCGCAACGACGTTCGAGCTCGTCCACGGCGCCGTCCGGCGCGCACACCACCCCGCGCAGCCGCCCCACCAGCGCGGCCGCCGACAACACCCGGGGCGCCGAAACAGGCTGCAGGGCAGCGGGTTCGGCGTCTTCGCCGGCCCACTGCGCGATTTCGTAGCAGAACGGCGACGGCAGCGCCGCCTCGCGATCCGACCCGTCGGTGTCGCTGTCCACCGCCGTCACCAGCAGCCGCCGCCGGGCCCGGCCCATGGCCGCCACCAGCAACCTGCGCTCCTCGGCCAGCAGCGGCGCCCGCACGGACGCGTCGGCGCTGACCCCGTCCAGCACGTCCAGCAGCCGCTGGGTTCCCAGCACCCCGCCGCGCGGAACGGTGTTGGGCCACAACCCGTCCTGCAGCCCGGCGATCACCACGAAATCCCATTCGCGGCCCAGCGCGGCGTGCGCGCTGAGCACGCTGACCTGCTCGGCGGTGGCCACCGACTCGGGGCCGGCGCCGGGCAGCTGCAGCGCGGCGACGTGCTCGACCAGCCCGCGCAGCGACGCGCCCGAGGTGCGCGACACGTAGTCGTCGGTGATGTCGAACAGCGCGGTCACCGAGTCGAGGTCCCGGCCGGCCTGGGCGGCGGCGGGGCCGCCGCGCTCGCTGACCGACAGCCAGCGGCGCTGCAGCCCCGACTGGTGCCAGGCGGCCCACAGGATGTAGCGCGGGTCCTGACCGTCGCGGTGGCAGCACCCGGCCGCGTCCAGCACCGCGCGAACCCGGCGCAGCGCCCGGAACGGTGCACCGGGCGGCGGCGCGGTACCGGTGAGCGCCTCGACCAACAGCTCGGCGAAATCACCGGGCGGGCGTCCGGCGTTGGCGCGCTGCAGGTTTCGCCGCAGCTGCCGCAGCGACACCGGGTCGACGCGGCCGATCGGGCCGGTCAGCAACGCCAGTGCCCGCTGCCCGTCCAGGCCGTCGGCGGTGGCCAGCAGCACGGTCAGCAGCGCGCGCACCGCCGGCTGCTCGGCCAACGGCCCGCTCGCCGCCGGCGCGGTCACCGGCACCCCGGCGGCGGCCAGCGCCCGCGGCAACCGCGCGCCGGCCCGCGGCACCGAACGCACGATCACCGCCATCTGCGACCAGGGCACGCCGTCGACCAGGTGGGCGCGCCGCAGCGCGTCGGCGATGGCGGCCGCCTCGGCGTGCGCGGACGCGGCCAGCCGCACCGCGACCGAGCCCTCCCCCGGTCCGGCGCCCTCGATGCGGCGGCCGGCGCTGCTGCCGGGCAGCCGGCCCGCGACGCCGCTGACCGCACGCGCGACGGCCGGGGCGCAGCGGTGCGACCTGGTCAGCGTCACCGCCGGCGCCGCGCCGTCGAGCAGCGAGCCGGGATCGCCACCGCGGAAGCCGAACACCGCCTGGTTGGGGTCCCCGGCGATCAGCGCCAGATCGGCGCCCGCGGCCAGCACCCGCACCAGCCGCGCGGCCTGCGGATCCAGCTGCTGGGCGTCGTCGACCAACAGCACCCGGATCCGGCCACGCTCGGCAGCCAGCAGCTCGGCGTCGACGGCGAAGGCCTCCAGCGCCGCACCCACCAGTTCGGCGGCACCCAGCGCGGGCGTCGTCGCCTCCGGGGCGGCCGTCCCCACCGCCGCGCGCAGCAACATCACCTGTTCGTACTGGCGCGCGAACTGACCGGCGGCCACCCATTCCGGCCGTCGGCAGCGCCGGCCGAGCCGCTCCAATGCCTGAGGGTCGACACCGCGTTCGGCGCAGCGCGCCAACAGGTTTCGCAGTTCGGTGGCGAAACCCGCGGTGCTCAGCGCCGGACGCAGCGCGGCCGGCCAGGCCGTCGCCGCGCGCGGGCCGTCGGCTAGATCCCCGGCCAGCAGTTCCCGGATGATCGCGTCCTGTTCGGCGCTGGTGACCAGCCGCGGCGGCGCCTCGCCGGCGCGCTCGGCGGCGCGGCGCAACACCGCGTACGCGTAACCGTGCACGGTGCGCACCAACGGTTCGCGGACGGCCGGGCCGGCGCCCGCCGACCGCAGCAGCGCCGTCGTCAAGGCGCTGCGCTCGGCCATCGGGAGCCGGCCGGAACCGGTGAGCAGCAGCACCGATTCCGGGTTGACGCCGGCCTCGATCTGGGCGACCGCGGCGTCGACGAGCAGGCTGCTCTTGCCGGTGCCCGGCCCGCCGAGCACCCGGACGGTCCCGCGGACACCGGGCGCCAGCACGGCGCCCGCCTGCGCATCCCAGGTGAATGACATGGCTGCATGCAATCACCGGGGTGTGACAAGCGAGCGTGACCTGCACCGACACCACCTCCCTACCCTGGAAGGCGGCGCAGCGCGAACAATGGTGCTTCAACAACCGAAGGAGGGGTCCAGGACCATGAAGGACGAACGCGGCTTTCCCATCGACGAGCCGCCCGAAGGCGACGTCGCCGAGCAACAGCGGCCCGTCGATACCGACGACGAGACCGGCCTGGACACCGAGTACGTGAGTGCGGGCGATCGCGAGGCCAACGAGGCCGACGTGATCGACCAGGCCTACATCGTCTCCACCGAGGACGAGTGGGATGACGACCGCTGAGCGCGGCACCGCGGCGGGCCGCCCGCGCACCGCGACCGCGGCGGCTGGCACCATCGACGGGTGACCGCGACATTGCATGTGCACCGCTACGGCCCGCCCGGTCCGGCGCGGATCCTGGCGCTGCACGGGTTGACCGGGCACGGGCAGCGCTGGCAGCACCTGGCCGGCTTGCTGCCCGAATTCGCTTTGGCCGCACCGGATTTGGTGGGCCATGGCCGGTCCAGCTGGTCGGCGCCGTGGACCATCGACGCCAACATCTCGGCGCTGACCGACCTGCTCGACGCGCAGGCCGGCGCGCCGGTGCTGGTGGTCGGCCACTCCTTCGGGGCCGGGCTGGCGATGCACCTGGCGGCCGTGCGCCCGGACCGGGTGGCGGGGCTGCTGCTGCTGGACCCGGCGATCGGGCTGGACGGCGCTTGGATGCGCGAGATCGCCGAGGCGATGCTGTCCTCGCCGGACTATCCCGACGCCGAGGAGGCGCGGCTGGAGAAGCTGCACGGCTCGTGGTCGGATGTCGAGCCCGCGCTGCTGGACGCCGAGATCGACGAGCACCTGATCGAGCTGCCCAACGGGCGGTACGGCTGGCGGGTGTGTCTGCCGGCGATGATGTCGTACTGGAGCGAGTTGGCCCGCGACCCGGTGCTGCCGCCGGCGCAGACGGCGACGATCCTGGTGCGCGCCAAGCGAACCGCGCCGCCGTACGTCGGCGACGAACTCATCGCGGCGCTGCAGGACCGGCTGGGATCGCGGTTCCGGCTGCTGGATTTCGACTGCAACCACATGGTGCCCTACGCCAAGCCCGACGACGTCGCCGCGCTGGCTCGCGAGCTGCTCAAGGCGCGCTGACGTGGCGCCGGTGACCGACGAGCAGGTGGAGCGGGTGCGGGCGCTGGTCGCGGCCATCCCGCCCGGCAGGGTCGCCACCTACGGCGACATCGCCGCTGTCGCAGGGCTTTCCAGTGCCCGCATCGTCGGCTGGATCATGCGGACCGACTCCTCCGACCTGCCGTGGCACCGGGTGATCACCGCCTCCGGGCGCCCGGCGCGGCATCTGCGGACCCGGCAGCTGGAACTGCTGCGCGCCGAAGGCGTGCTGGCCACCGACGGCAGGATCCCGCTGCCCGAGGTCCGGCACCGGTTCGGCGCTTAGAGCACCAGCCGGACCAGCGCTGCGGTGCGGGCCAGCCCCGGAAACGCCTCGGCGGTAGACCTGGGGTGCAGCGCGTGCACGGCCAGCCGAAACATCAACGCGCGCAACAACATCTGCGGCCACTCCGGCAGGGCGTTCCAACGTTCGATGAGTCCGTCGTCGGCCTCCCCCCAGGACAACGCGTCGATGACCACCACTCCGGCCGCCCACGACGCGGGCCGCCAGTAGGGGGTGATGTCGGTGATCCCCGGCGCCGCCGAACCCACGAAAAGCACTGTGCCGTAAAGGTCGCCGTGCACCAGCTGGTTGGGGCTCTTGGTGGGCTTGCGCAGCGTGGCGAGCTGGTTGAGCAGCTCCACCGATCGCTGGGCGTCCGCCGTCGCGGGGGCCACCCGCGCCCCCGGCGGCACCGAGGCCAGCGGCCGTTCCTCCCAGGCGGCGCGGTCGGCGGCGATGAAGATGTCCACGTCGCCCCAGGGCGCCGTGGGCCCCTGGGTCAGGAAGCGGGGCCGCTCGAGTTTGCCCGTCGCCTCATGCAGGCGCACCGCCGCCGAGACGACTTCGTCGTGCCGGGGCTCCGGCGTCCCCGCGACGAAGGTGTCGGCGCGCCACCCGGACACCACGTAGCGGCCGTCGGTGGAACGGACCGGGCGGGCCAGCCGCACCCCGTCGACGAACAGCGTCTCGCGGACCCGGGCGGACCAGGCCGCGCGCGCGTTGTCGGCCACCAGTGACAGGACGACTTCGCCGCACCGCCAGCCGCCCTCCCAGCTGGCACCCAGATAGACGGGTTTAACGCCGGCCAAACCGAACGCCGACAACACATGATCCGGCGGTGGCTCGACTGTCACACCGGTACTCTAAACGAGTCCAACAAGCAGGTTGGTCAGTACAGGATCATGTCGGGCTGCATCTGTTGCGCCCAGGCCACGATCCCGCCCTGCAGATGCACCGCGTCGCTGAATCCGGCCTGGCGCACCACCGCCAACGCCTGGGCCGACCGCACCCCGGTCTTGCAGTACAGCACCGGCATGCGGTCGGCCGGCAGCTTTGCCAGGCCCTCCCCGGAGTTGATCGACGACTGCGGGATCAGCTGCGCCCCGTCGAGGTGAACGATGTCGAACTCCACCGGTTCGCGCACGTCGATCAGCGCCAGCTTGGCGCCGGAGTCCAGCAGCTCGCGCAGCTGCCGCGGGGTGATGGCCGCCTCGGCCCCGCCGGTGGCGGCGTCGGTGGAGGCGGCCGGCGCGGCGCCGCACAGCTGCTCGTAGTCGACCAGCGTGGTGATGGCGGGCCGCGACGCGTCGCAGGGGTCGCGGCGGATCGCGATGGTGCGATAGCTCATCTCGAGCGCGTCGTAGATCATCAACCGGCCCAGCAGGGATTCGCCGATCCCGGTGATGAGTTTGATCACTTCGGTGCTCATCACCGAGGCGATGGAGGCGCAGACGACGCCCAGCACCCCGCCCTCGGCGCAGGACGGGACCGCGCCGGGCGGCGGGGGTTCGGGGTAGAGGTCGCGGTAGTTGAGTCCGCGGCCGTCCGGGGCGTCCTCCCAGCACACCGAGACCTGGCCCTCGAACCGGTAGATGGACCCCCACACGTACGGCTTGCCGGCCAGCACCGCCGCGTCGTTGATCAGGTAGCGGGTGGCGAAGTTGTCGGTGCCGTCGACGATCAGGTCGTAGTGGCCGAACAGCTCGACGGCGTTGGACGCGTCCAGCCGGAACTCGTGCAGCCGCACGTCGACCAGCGGGTTGATCGCGGCGATCGAGTCGCGCGCCGAGGCGGCCTTGGACCGCCCGACGTCGGCCACCCCGTGAATGATCTGGCGCTGCAGGTTGGACTCCTCGACCGCGTCGAACTCGACGATGCCGATGGTGCCCACCCCCGCCGCGGCCAGGTAGAGCAGCGTCGGCGCGCCCAGCCCACCGGCCCCGATCACCAGCACCCGGGCGTTCTTGAGCCGCTTCTGCCCGTCGACGCCGAGGCCGGGGATGATCAGCTGCCGGCTGTAGCGGGCCATCTCGTCGGCGGTCAGCTGGTCTGCGGGCGCCACCAGCGGCGGCAGCGGCGTGGACACGGGAAACGTCTCCTGCAGGTCGGTCGGCTCAGCGATTCGAGCCGTCTACCACCATCACAGCAGCCCGCCCACGGCGCGGCAACGAGGCCGCTAGGCGATCGGGTACGGCCAGGGATTGAAGCGGCAGGTCTTGCCGTCGGCCTTGACGACGTCGGGGTCGAACTGGGCGGCGTCGTTGTTGGACGTGGAGAACGTCTGCTGCATCATCACCGGCGCCAGCGCGCCCTGCTGTTCGCACGGCTCGTGGTGCAGGTAGCCGATGGCGTGGCCGACCTCGTGGTTGATCACGTATTGGCGGTAGGAGCCGACGTCCCCTTCGAACGGCACCGCGCCGCGCACCCAACGCGCCTCGTTGATGAAGACCCGCGCCTCCCGGTTGGCCCCGAATACCGGGTTGTAACAAGAGGTTTCGAGCCGGAATTCGTAGCCGCAGCCCTCGCGGACCGTCACCGGCGACACCAGCGAAATGCGAAAGTCCGGCTTGGCGCCGGCGGTCGCGTCGACCCGGATGAACGCGAACTGCGGGTTGTGCGTCCAGCCCTTCGGGTTGGCCAGCGTCTGGTCGACCATCTGAGCGAACGCGTCGTCGCCGCCGAACATGGTCGGGTCGATGCCGTTCTCCACCTCGACGCTGTACTTGAACACCTTGGCGGTGCCCTGACCGATCTGCGGTGTGACGCCGGGCACCACGTGCCAGGTCTTGTCGCCGGCTTCGGTGAACGGGCCGCCGTCGGGCAATGTGCCGGCCGGCAGGTTGGCGTCGAACGCGGCGAGCCCGCGCGGCGGGGCGTCGATGATCGTGGTGCCCACCGCGCCGATCGCGGTCGGGCTCTGGATCGGCTGGCTGGCGGTCGGTTTCGGCGAGCTGGTGCCGGTCACGGTCTGGTAGATGACCACGGCGGTGAGCACCACCAGCGCGGGCAGGGCGTATGCGCGCCAGCCGTAGGTGGAGACGAACCGCCCCAGCCAGGTCTGTTTGCGCCACTGCCGCGGCCGTTCCCGGTCCGCGCGGGTCCGCCCGGCTTCCCGGGCCAGCGGGTCGCGAAGCGCGCGCAACGGTTCGCGCCACTCGTCGCGCAGCACCGGCACACGACCCGTGCTGCGCGGGGGCCGCTGCGACGTCATTTTCCCAGGATTACACAGCCGCCCGGCCGCGCCGTCGGTGGCGCGCCCGAATCGGCCGCCGGACACCGCTTCTGCCAGCGACGACGACGTCGATCACGGTCGCATCAACCCCGCGGGTAGTAAGGTCTGTGCAACGAGCTGCGAGCGGCTGGCCCCGGTTTACCGACGGCCGGCCCTCGGCGATCAGGTGACGATCAGATGAGGACTCGATGAGCGAACTCGCCAAGATGCCGGCACGGCGTGCCGTCAAATCGGCTGACCGCGGTCGGCCGACGGACGGCGCCGCGGCTTCCAACCGGCGAGGCAACCGGTTGCCCCGCGACGAGCGGCGCGGCCAGCTGCTCGTCGTCGCCAGTGACGTGTTCGTCGACCGCGGCTACCACGCGGCCGGCATGGACGAGATCGCCGACCGGGCCGGGGTCAGCAAACCCGTTCTGTACCAACACTTTACGAGCAAGCTTGAGCTGTACCTCGCGGTGCTGGCCCGGCATGTGGAGAACCTGGTCTCCGGCGTGCAGCAGGCCCTGAGCACCACCAAGGACAACCGGCGGCGGTTGCACGCCGCGGTGCAAGCGTTTTTCGACTTCATCGAGCACGACAGCCAGGGCTACCGGCTGATCTTCGAGAACGACTACGTCACCGAACCCGAGGTGGCCGCCCAGGTGCGGGTGGCCACCGAATCCTGCATCGACGCGGTCTACGCGTTGATCAGTGAGGACTCCGGGCTGGACCCGCACCGGGCGCGGATGATCGCGGTCGGGCTGGTCGGCATCAGCGTCGACTGCGCCCGCTATTGGCTTGACTCCGACCGCCCGATCTCCAAGGCCGACGCCGTGGAGGGCACCGTCGCGTTCGCCTGGGGCGGGCTGTCACACGTGCCGCTCACCCGCTCGTAGGCGCCCCTCAACGCCCCTTGCCGGCGTGCTTGCCGACCACCTCGGCGCCCACCCCGAAGCCGACCCGGCGCACGTCGGCGATGCCGATCTCGACGTAGGCGATCTTGGAGGTGTGCACCAGGAAGCGGCGGCCCCGCTCGTCGCTGAGGCGCAGCAGGTCCGACCCGTCGCTCAACGCGGCGCTGACCAGTTCTTCGACTTCGTCGGGTGTCTGGGTGCTGGTCAGGACCAGCTCGCGTGGACTATCCGTGATACCGATCTTGACCTCCACGGTCACCCCTTCCGTAGGTATTCGAAGTCTGTCGTCGACATTGCCGTCGCGCCCCGTCAGCAGCAGGCTAGTGGACGCGGCCGGACCCCACCCGAGACAGTCCCACACTTCGCGGTCAGCGAAACTGCGGTCGCGGTGCGATAACGATTCGCTTGCAGGTTGTCTCGGCCACCCGCGCGATACCCGATCCGTGTTGTCACATGGCTAACTTCGGCCCCATGGGTACCACACTGCCGCACCTCGACGACCGGATCCGGGGTTACCCGGACGACGACGCTGACGACGCCTGCGACACCGACCCCTACCTGAACGCCGACTACAACTGGACCGGCTGGCCCGCCGACTCGCGCTGGCGGCCGGCCACCGCGATCGTCGGCGCCGTGGTGGCCCTGGGCGCCATCGCCACCGCCGTCATCATCAACAGCGGGGACAGCGCGTCCACCAAGGCCACGGTGGGGGCGTCGGCTCCGCACTCGGTGACCTCGGCGCCCGCGACCACCAAGGCGTCCGTCCCGCCCAGCGCCTCCCCCAGCCCGTCGCGCCCGCTGCCGGCCGAGACGTTCACCACGGTCACCTCACCCAGCGCGGCGCCCAGCGTCGCGCCCAGCCTGACCCCCGGCGTCGCCCCGGCCCAAACCCCCACGGCCGCACCGCCTCTGGCGGCGGCGCCGACGGTCACGGTGGATCCGCGCACCGTCGTCTACAGCGTGAGCGGAAGCAAGCAGCTGCTGGATTTGGTCAACGTCGTCTACACCGACGCGCACGGGGTGCCGCAGACCGAGTTCAACGTGTCGCTGCCGTGGTCGAAAGTGGTGGTGCTGGAACCCGGCGTGCAGACCGAATCCGTGGTGGCGACCAGCTTCTACGGCCGGCTCAGCTGCTCGATCTTCAACGCCGCCGGCCAGCGGGTGGTCGCCTCGGCCAACGCCTCGAACATGGCGACCTGCGCCCGCTGAGCCCCAGGGCGGCGCCGCCGTTCAGCCCAGGCCCAGTTCCCGCATGCGCCGCTCGTGGGTCTGCTGCAGCCGGTCGAAGAACGCGTTGAGCTGGCCCAGCCCGCCGGCGCCGGACACCACCAGATCGACCAGCTCGTCGTGGTCGGCCAGCAGGTACTGCGCCTGGGTGATCGCCTCGCCCAACAGGCGGCGCGCCCACAGCGCCAGCCGGCTGCGCTGCTTGCTGCTGGAGGTGACGGCGGCGCGCACCTCGGCGACGACGAACTGCGAGTGCCCGGTCTCCGCCAGCGCGGCGCGCACCACGTCGGCGACCTCGTCGGGCAGCCCGTCGGCGATCTCCAGGTACAGGTCGGCGGCCAACGCGTCGCCGACGTAGGTCTTGACCAGCGCCTCCAGCCAGGTGCTGGGCATCGTCAGCCGGTGGTAGTTCTCCAGCGCCGAGACGTACTTCGACATCGCGGACACCACGTCGACGCCCCGGCTCTCCAGCGCGTCGCGCAGCTGCTCGTAGTGCTGCATCTCGGCGGCGGCCATGCTCGCCATCGAGATCCGTCCGCGCAGGTCGGGAGCCATCTTGGCCTCGTCGGTGAGCCGGTAGAACGCGGCGATCTCGCCGTAGGCCAGCACCGCGAACAGCTCGTTGACGCCCGGGTGGTCGGCCGACAGTCGGGGGGCGGGTGAATCGGCTGCTCGGTCGGCTTCTCTGGCTGCTTCGGAGGACTGGCAAGAGGACCGGGTCATGGCAACACTGTAGTCGGCTGACTTAGCGCAAAATGGGAGCCAGCTGTCGACCGGCTATCATGTAGGTAGATGGCGGTTGTATTTGTCTTCAATTGCCACCATCGGGGAAATGTGCGTGCACAGTTGGCCCGCCCGGACTGGGTTCCTCCAGCCCGAGCCGGAGCCGGCGGCTCGGCGACGTATTCGGAGTCGGAACTGGTGCGCGCGTGACCGCAACAGAAAAACACCGACACAATCCGATACGTCACCGAGAGGCTATCTACCCACGCATGACCACACCCACCAGCACAACTGAACTCACTTTTGCTCAACTCGGCGTCCGCGACGAAATCGTCCGCGCGCTCGACGAAAAAGGGATTCAACACTCTTTTGCGATCCAAGAACTGACCCTGCCGCTGGCGCTGGCCGGCGACGACCTGATCGGCCAGGCCCGCACCGGCATGGGCAAGACCTTCGCCTTCGGGGTGCCGCTGCTGCAGCGCATCACGGCCGGCACCGCCCCGCGGGCGCTCAACGGCACCCCGCGCGCGCTGGTCGTGGTGCCCACCCGCGAGCTGTGCCTGCAGGTGACCGATGACCTCACGCTGGCGGCCAAGCACCTGACCGCCGACGGCGGCCGCCCGTTGTCGGTGGTTCCCATCTACGGCGGCCGCCCCTACGAGCCGCAGATCGACGCGCTGCGCGCCGGCGCCGACGTCGTGGTGGGCACCCCGGGCCGGCTGCTCGACCTTGCGCAGCAGGGCCACCTGCAGCTGGGCGGGCTGTCCGTGCTGGTGCTCGACGAGGCCGACGAGATGCTCGACCTGGGCTTCCTGCCCGACATCGAGCGCATCCTGCGGCAGATCCCCGACGACCGGCAGTCGATGCTGTTCTCGGCGACCATGCCGGACCCGATCATCACGCTGGCCCGCACCTTCATGAACCAGCCCACCCACATCCGGGCCGAGGCGCCGCATTCGGCGGCCACCCACGACACCACGGTCCAGTACGTCTACCGGGCGCACGCCCTGGACAAGGTGGAGCTGGTCAGCCGGGTGCTGCAGGCCGAGAGCCGCGGCGCCACGATGATCTTCACCCGCACCAAGCGCACTGCGCAGAAGGTCGCCGACGAGCTGGCCGAACGCGGCTTCAAGGTCGGTGCGGTGCACGGGGACCTCGGACAGGTGGCACGCGAGAAGGCGCTCAAGGCCTTCCGGACCGGCGACATCGACGTGCTGGTGGCCACCGACGTGGCGGCCCGGGGCATCGACATCGACGACGTCACGCACGTCATCAACTACCAGATTCCCGAGGACGAGCAGGCCTACGTGCACCGCATCGGCCGCACCGGCCGCGCCGGCAAGGCCGGGGTCGCGGTCACCCTGGTGGACTGGGACGAGCTGGCCCGCTGGGCGCTGATCGACAAGGCGCTGGGGCTGGACGTTCCCGAGCCCGCCGAGACCTACTCCAATTCGCCGCACCTGTACGAAGAGCTGGGCATCCCGGCCGGTGCCGGGGGCCGGGTGGGCGCCGCCCGCAAGCCGCAGGGCCCGCGCCGCAGCGCCGAGCGAGCGACCGCAAAGCCGGATCAGAAGTCGGAGACAGCCACGCGGCGCTCGGGCACCCGGCGCCGACGCACCCGCGGCGGCCAGCCGGTCAGCGGGCACCCGTCGGGCAACGGAGCCGCGAGCAGTAACGGCGAGGCGGCCGCGGACGCACCGGCCGGCTCCCCGCCGGGCAACCCCGGCTCGAGCCGGCGCCGACGCCGGCGTCGCAAGCCCGCGGACGCCACCGCGCAGAGCAACTAACGCCCCGGCGCCGACGCATGGTCAGACCCGAGCGGCGGACCAGGGGCGACATCGTGGCCGCCGCGACCATCGCCGTCGTCGTCGCCGCGACCGCCGCGCTGATCTGGTGGACCAGCGACGCCCGGGCAACCGTCAGCCGCCCGGCGGCCGTGCCGGCGCCCAACCCGAGCCCCGCCCGGCAAGTGCCGGCCAGCCTCAAACAGTTGTGGACCGCGGCCAGCCCGGCCACCACCGAGCCGGTGGTGGTGGGTGGGGTGGTCGCCACCGGTGCGGGCCGGCGGATCGACGGCCGCGACCCCGCGACCGGGCAGTCCCGCTGGAGCTATGCCCGCGACACCGACCTGTGCGGACTGTCCTGGTTGTACCGCTACGCCGTCGGGGTGTACCGCGACGACCGTGGCTGCGGCCAGGTGAGCACCCTCGACGGTTCCACCGGCCGCCGCGGGCCGGCCCGCAGCGGCTACGCCGACCCGCGGGTGCGGCTGTCCTCCGACGGCATGACCGTGCTGTCGGTCGGCGACACCCGGCTGGAGCTCTGGCGCTCGGACATGGTGCGGATGCTCACCTACGGCGAGACCGACGCCCGGGTGAAACCGTCGGCGCGCGGACTGCACTCGGGCTGCCGGCTGATCTCCGCCGCGGCCAGCTCGTCGGCGGTCTCGGTGCTGGAGAGCTGTGCAAATCAGGCCGACCTGCGGCTGGTGCTGCTGCGGCCCGGCAAGGACGACGACGAGCCCCAGCAACACATCGTGGCCGAGCCGGGCATCGCACCGGATTCGGGCGCCCGGGTGCTGGCCGTCCGGGAGGCCACCACCGCGGTGTATCTGCCGGCGCCGCGGCCGCGGGTCGACGTGATCGACGAAACCGGGACGACCGTGTCGAGCACGCCGCTGCCCAGACCGCCGTCGCCGTCGGCGGCGGTCTCGCACGCGGGCAGCGTGATGACCTGGTGGACCGGCGATTCGCTGATGGTCTTCGACGTCAACACCTTGGCGCTGCGCTACACCATCGCCGCCGGGGACAAGACCGCGCCGCTGGGGCCGGGGGCGATGATGGCGGGCCGGTTGCTGGTGCCCGTCACCGGGGCGATCGGCGTCTACGACCCGATCAGCGGCGCCAGCGAACGCTACATTCCGGTGGACCGGGCGACCGGCGGCGCGCCACCCGGGGCCGCGGTGGTGCCGGCCGTGTCCGGGTCGCGGGTGTTCGAGCAGCGCGGCGACACCGTGGTCGCGCTGGGCTGATCGCGATCTGGGCCGTCGCTTCGGTTCGGGCCGTCGCTTCGGTTCGGGCCGTCGAGTGTGAATCGTTGGCCTTGCGTGTGTATCTGCGGCGGCGACACGCCGAGCGGGCTCGCCGTCAGCGCACACTCAAAGCCCAGCGACTCGGCCGCGCGCCGAGGCTAGACCTCGACGGTGAACGTGGGCAGCGGCTTGCCGGACTTCCAGTGCTTGAGCAGCGCCGCGGCCAGTTCGCCGTAGGCCGCCGCGCCCTTGTTCTTGCGGCCGGCCATCACCGACGACCCCGAGGCGCTGGCCTCGGCGAACCGCACGGTGCGCGGAATCGGCGGGGCCAGCACCGGCAGGCTGTAGCGGTCGGCGACGTCGACGAGCACGTCGCGGGTGTGCGTGGTGCGCGAGTCGTACAGCGTCGGCAGGGCGCCCAGCAGCCGCAGGTCCGGGTTGGTGATCTGCTGGACGTCGGTCACCGTGCGCAGGAACTGCCCCACCCCGCGATGCGCCAGCGTCTCGCACTGCAGCGGCACGATGACCTCGTCGGCGGCGGTCAGCCCGTTGAGGGTCAACACCCCCAGCGACGGCGGACAGTCGACGATTACCACGTCGAACCGGTCGGCGAGTTTGGCCAGCGCCCGCTTGAGCGCGTACTCGCGCCCGGCCCGCATCAGCAGCATCGCTTCGGCCCCGGCCAGGTCGATGTTGGCCGGCAGCAGCGTCATTCCCTCCGCGGTGTCCACCAGCGCGGCGTTGGGCTCGACCTCGCCGAGCAGCACCTCGTGCACGGACACCGGCAGCTTGTCGGGATCGTGGCCCAGCGAGAAGGTCAGGCAACCCTGCGGGTCGAGGTCGACCAGCAGCACCCGCTTGCCCTCGTCGACCATCGCCGCGCCCAGCGAGGCGACCGTCGTCGTCTTGGCTACGCCGCCCTTCTGGTTGGCCACCGCCAGTACCCGGGTCTTACTCACCAGCGCCCGCCCCTTTTCATCGCCCCGCCTTTACAGTGCCATCCTGGCATGTTCGCCCGCCAGACGCTTGGGCCCAGCGGCCCCAGCATGTCGTCCGGCAGAATCACTGCACATGGGCTTGCACAACCACCGTCTGGTGCTGCTGCGCCACGGCGAGACCGAGTGGTCGAAAACGGGTCGGCACACCGGCCGCACCGAGGTGGAGCTGACCGAGGCCGGCCGGACGCAGGCCGAGCGCGCCGGCCGGGCGCTGAGCGAGCTGAAACTCGTTGAGCCACTGGTGATCAGCAGCCCGCGGCAACGCTCGCTGGCCACCGCGGAGCTGGCCGGGCTGAACGTCGACGAGGTGTCCGAGCAGCTCGCGGAATGGGATTACGGCTCCTACGAGGGCCTGACCACTGAGCAGATCCGCCAGTCGGTGCCCGACTGGCTGGTGTGGATGCACGGCTGTCCTGGCGGCGAGAGCGTCGCGCAGGTCAGCGGTCGCGCCGACGCGGCCGTCACCGCGGCGCTGCGGCAGATGGAGTCGCGCGACGTGGTCTTCGTCAGCCACGGCCACTTCTGCAGGGCGGTGATGACACGCTGGGTGGAACTGCCGCTCGCCGAAGGCAGCCGCTTCGCCATGATCACCGCGTCGATCGCGGTCTGCGGATTCGAGCACGGGGTGCGGCAACTGCGGGCGCTCGGGTTGACGTGAACGACGAACCGACGTTCGCGCTGTGCGGGCCGACGCAAACCCTGGTCGCCGACGGCGTGCGGCGAAGCTACCGCGACGTGGCCGCCGCGCAGGCCGCGCTGCGCTCCCAAGAAGTGTCAATTGTGTTGGGCGCGTTGCCTTTCGACGTGCGCCGACCGGCCGCCCTGCTGACCCCGGATACCGTGAGCGTCAGCGACGGCCCACCGGACTGGCCGGCCCGGAAGCTGCCGTCGATGCGGGTTGCCGCCGCCCTCCCCCCGCCGATCGACTACCGGGACCGGATCTGCCGGGCCCGCGAGCAGCTCGCCGCAACCGACAACCCGCTGCACAAGGTGGTGCTGGCCCGCGCCCTGCACCTGGTCGCCGACGCCCCGCTGGATGCCCGCACCATCCTGCGCCGGCTGATCGCCGCAGACCCGGGCGCGTACGGCTATCTCGTCGACCTCAGCGCCGCCGGCCACGACCATGCGGGCGTGGCGCTGGTGGGCGCCAGCCCCGAGCTTCTGGTGGCGCGCACCGGCGACCGGGTCGAGTGCCGGCCGTTCGCCGGGTCGGCCCCGCGTGCCGCCGATCCGGACACCGACGCGGCCAACGGTGCCGCGCTGGCGTCGTCGGCCAAGAACCGCCACGAGCATCAGCTGGTGATCGAGACCATCAGGGCCGCCTTGGAGCCGCTGTGCGACGACCTGTCCATCGCGGCCGAACCGCAGCTGAGCCGCACCGCCACGGTGTGGCACCTGTGCACGCCGATCAGCGGGCGGCTGCGCGATAGGTCAACCACCGCAATGGATTTGGCGCTGGCGCTGCACCCCACACCGGCGGTCGGCGGGGTGCCGACCGACGCCGCCGTCGAGCTGATCGCCCAACTGGAGGGCGACCGCGGCTTCTACGCCGGCGCGGTGGGATGGTGTGACGCCCGCGGCGACGGCCGCTGGGTGGTGTCCATCCGCTGCGCGCAGTTGTCGGCCGACCGGCGCAGCGCGCTGGCGCGGGCCGGCGGCGGTATCGTCGCCGAATCCGATCCCGACGACGAAGTCGCGGAAACCACAACGAAATTCGCCACCATACTCAACGCCCTGGACGTCCGATGAGCCACCGAATCCGCCGCGCCGCACCGCACGACGCTGCTGCCATCACCGAAATGATCCATGCGCTGGCCGAATTCGAGCGCGCCGCCGATCAGTGCACGGTCACCGAAACACGGCTCGCCGCAGCGCTTTTCGATGCGGCCCCGACGGTGCACGGGCATGTGGCCGAGGTAGACGGCACCGTCGCGGGGATGGCGCTGTGGTTCGTCAACTTCTCCACCTGGGACGGCGTGGCGGGGATCTACCTGGAAGATCTGTTCGTACGACCGGGGTTTCGCCGCCGCGGACTGGCCCGGGCATTGCTGGCTGCGCTGGCCGCCGAGTGCGTGCGACGGGGCTACACGCGGCTGAGTTGGGCGGTGTTGAACTGGAACACCGACGCCATCGCCCTCTACGACGGGATCGGCGCCCGGCCGCAGCGGGAATGGACCACCTACCGGCTGTCCGGGCCGCGGTTGGCGGAGCTGGCGGAGTCGTCCTGACCGCCGGCGGCCCAGCGCACCGCGGCCGGACTGAACAGCAAGCCCAGCACGACCAGGGCCACCGCGCCGGCCGGGATCCCGAAGCCCGGCTGATGCGACCCCACCGCCAGATACCAGGCGACCGGCAACAACAGCAGCTGGGTGATCACCGCCAGCCCGCGGCCCCACCGCTTGCCGCGGGTCAACGCGCGCCCCGCGCCGATCACCGCGGCGCCGACCAGCACGAACCAGCCCGCGGTGGCCAGGCCGTTGACCACATGCTGGTCGGCGCCGGCGATCCCGCGCACCACCAGCACCACCGCCACGACCAGCGCGGCCACCCCTTGCAGCAGGACGATCAGGCCGGCACGGCGAACGGTGGTCGGGGCGGCGGGCGTCGTCACAGCGTCAGCGTAGCCACGACACCCGTCCGACTCCTCCTCGCGCCGCGCTGCGGCGCGCATCGTCGCACCGCATGGTTCGATCGCGGCACTCCTCCTCGCGCCGCGCTGCGGCGCGCATCGTCGCACCGCTCGGTTCGATCGCGGCACTCCTCCTCGCGCCGCGCTGCGGCGCGCATCGTCGCACCGCATAAGCTCGTGGCTCATGCGGGCCGTGCTGATCGTCAACCCAACAGCGACTTCGACCACCGCGGCCGGGCGCGATCTGCTGGCCCACGCGCTGAAGAGCCGCCTGCAGCTCGCCGTCGAGCACACCAACCACCGCGGTCACGGCACCGAACTCGCGCAGAAGGCGCTCGCCGACGGCGTCGACCTGGTCGTCGTGCACGGCGGCGACGGCACGGTGAGCGGGGTGGTCAACGGCCTGCTCGGCCGTCCCGGATCGCTGCCGACCGGACCGGTGCCGGCGGTGGCGGTGGTCCCCGGCGGCTCCGCGAACGTGCTGGCGCGGTCGCTGGGCATCTCCCGCGACCCGGTCGCGGCCACCAACCAGCTCATCCAACTGCTCGACGACTACCAGCGCCACCACACCTGGCGCCGCATCGGACTTATCGACTGCGGCGAGCGGTGGGCCGTGTTCAACACCGGCATGGGCGTCGACGCCGAGGTGGTGGCCGCCGTCGAGGCCGAACGCGACAAGGGCGGCAAGGTGACCGCCTGGCGCTACATCCGCGCCGCGGTGCCCGCCGTGTGGGGCTACACCCGCCGCGAACCGATGCTGACGCTCGAACTGCCGGGCCGCGAACCCATCACCGGGGTCAGCTTCGCGTTCGTGTCGAACTCGAGCCCGTGGACGTTCGCCAACGAGCGGCCGGTGTGGACCAACCCCGGCTGCAGCTTCGAATCCGGCCTGGGGGTGTTCGCGCCCACCACCCTCAAGCCGATTCCCACCCTGCGGATCGTCCGGCAGATGTTCGCCAAACGCCCCGCCTTCAACTTCAAGCAACTGATCACCGAAGACGACCTGCCCTGCCTGCGAGTTACCTCGACCGGCGGCCCCCTCGCCTGCCAGTTCGACGGCGATTACCTCGGCGTGCGCGAAACCATGACGTTCAAGTCCGTTCCGGACGCGCTGGCGGTCGTCGCGCCGCCGCGGCAAAAACGTCTCTGACCAGCTACAACACCTCGGCCCCAGGGCGGCCGGAAAACGGGGTTTCGGCGAAGAGGCCCGTCAGTGTAGTACAATGGAGTAAGGGTTCGGCTACGAGATGATCAAAGTGAGATAGCCCACGAGCGAACTCACACTATTGACATCTGTTGAGCCTGTGAAACGATCAAAAGGTTGCATGCAGAAATTTCGTGGGGGTACGGCCCCTTTTCTTCTGCACGCGTTAAACAGCCGAAGAAAATGGCCGTGCGCCTTGCTGCGCACTCAGTAAGGAGTAAAGACGTATGGATTGGCGCCACAAGGCGGTCTGTCGCGACGAGGACCCGGAGCTGTTTTTCCCGGTGGGGAACAGCGGCCCGGCGCTCGCGCAGATCGCTGACGCGAAACTGGTCTGTAATCGGTGCCCGGTGACCACAGAGTGCCTCGGTTGGGCCCTGAACACGGGCCAGGACTCGGGCGTCTGGGGCGGCATGAGCGAAGACGAGCGGCGCGCCCTGAAGCGTCGCAACGCCCGGACAAAGGCCCGCAGCGGGGTTTAACCCGGATAACGCAAAACGGTGCGGCCTCGACGATTGTCGGGGCCGCACTCTTGCGTGCGGGTCGCGCGGCTACAGCAACATCCTGGTCCGGCGCCCGATCGGCACCCGCAACACCACGTCGGTGCCGCGTTCGGAGGCTTCGCTCATCCCCAGCGTGCCGTCCAGCTCCGCCGACACCAGGGTGCGGACGATCTGCAGGCCGAGGCTGTCGGAGGCCTCCAGGCTGAATCCCTCCGGCAGGCCGCGGCCGTCGTCGTGCACCACGACGTCGAGCCAGCGGGCCGAGCGTTCGGCGCGGATCGTCACCGACCCCTCGGCGGCCGCCGGATCGAAGGCGTGCTCGATCGCGTTCTGCACCAGCTCGGTGATCACCATGATCAGCGCCGTGGCCCGGTCGGAGTCCAGCACGCCCAGATCGCCGACCCGGTTGATCCGGATCGGGCGGTCCACCGACGCCACGTCGTTCATGATCGGCAGGATCCGGTCGATCACCTCGTCGAGGTTGACCTGTTCGTCCACCGACATCGACAGCGCGTCGTGCACCAGCGCGATCGACGACACCCGGCGCACCGACTCGATCAGGGCTTCGCGCCCCTCGGGGTTGGTCGTGCGGCGGGCCTGCAGCCGCAACAGCGCGGCCACGGTCTGCAGGTTGTTCTTGACCCGGTGGTGGATCTCGCGGATGGTGGCGTCCTTGGAGATCAGCGCGCGGTCGCGGCGCTTCACCTCGGTGACGTCGCGGATCAGCACCGCCGCGCCGGCGCTGGCGCCGTTGACCACCAGCGGCAGGGTGCGCAGCAGCACGGTCGCCCCGCCGGCGTCGACCTCCATCCGCATGCTCTTGCCGCCGGCCAGCAGGTCCTTGACGTGCTCGGCCATCTCCTGGGCCTCGAACGAATCGGAGATCAGCGGCCGGGTGATCTCGATGAGGTTGTGGCCCTCCAGCTCGGTGGTGAGCCCCATCCGGTGGTAGGCCGACAGCGCGTTGGGGCTGGCGTAGGCGACGACGCCGTTGACGTCGAGGCGGATGAAGCCGTCGCCGGCGCGCGGGGTGGAGCGCGACATGGCCACGTCCCCCACGTCGGGAAAGGTGCCCTCGGCGAGCATGTGGACGAGGTCCGCGGCGCACTCCCGGTAGGCGATCTCCAGCTGGCCCGACGCGCGGTCGGCGGCCACCGCGGTCTGATGCCGGGTCAGCACCGCCACCACGCGCCCGCCGTAGCGCACCGGGGACGCCTCGACGTGAGTGCCGGGCAACCACGAATCTTGTTGGGCCGCAACGTCATCGGCTTTGGCGGCGCCGGAGGCGAAGGTCTCGGCGACCAGCGTCAGCCGCTCGGAGGCCACGACGGTGCCCACCGCGTCGGTTTGCAGCACGGTCGGCGCCGTGTTCGGCCGGCACTGCGCCACGCACACCAGCATGCCGTCGTCGCGGCACACCCACATCAGATAGTCGGCGAAGGACAGGTCGGCCAGCAGCTGCCACTCCCCGACCACCGCGTGCAGGTGGTCGACCGCGTTGCCCGGCAGCATGGTGTGCTCGGCGAGCAGATCACCGAGAGTGGACATCGAATAACTCCCGAGTGGTTCCCCGGGGCTAGCTGATCACCGCGATGAGGTCGCCCGCCTGAATGACGTCACCCACCGACACGCTGACCTTGCTGACGGTGCCACCGACTTCGGCCAGCACGGGAATCTCCATCTTCATCGACTCCAGCAGCACCAGGGTGTCGCCCTTGCCGATCTGGTCACCCTCGTTCACAACGACTTCGAGCACGCTGGCCACGATCTCGGCGCGCACATCCTCGGCCATCTTCACCCCACTCGTTTTCGGCCTCTGCGCAGGCTGGCTGCTGGTTCATCAAGGTTCTATCAGGCCCCGTCAGGCTCACCTACATCGAACCACAGCACCGGCCGCGACGGCGGCACACCGGTCCCGACGGGTCCCGGCGAAGGCTCGCACCGGGGTCCGACGAGGGCTCCGACGAGGGCGAAGTCGGTGCGCGGCGGCGCTCGTGAGACACTGTGCAGCAAGCCAACCGGCGCGCGACGGCCGGTGTGACAAGCAATCGACGGAGGTTTTCGACCGATGGCCAAACGAGGCCGCAAGAAGCGCGACCGCAAGCACAGCAAGGCCAACCACGGCAAGCGGCCCAACTCCTGACGGACGCTACTGCGTGCCCCGGATGATGGTGGTGCGCCGGATTTCCAACCGCAGCCGCTCGCGCAAGCCCTCCGGGGCCTTCTCGCCCTTGCATTTCGTGGCGATCAACGCCTTGATCCGCTCCTCGAGCCCGTAGTGCTTGAAGCAGCCGGGACACGCCTCGAGGTGCCGGCGCAGTTGCTCCCGGGTGTCCGGGCCGCATTCGCCGTCGAGCAGCAGCCAGACCTGGCGGATCACCTCCGCGCAGCCGACGGCGCCGTGGGAATCGTCGTTCGGGCAGGATTCGGACAAGGCGTCGCCTTGCCCGGATGACTCACTCATGACGACACCTCCTCGTGCGTCTGCTGCCCGCGGTTGAAACCGCGCTCCTTGGCCACGTCGGCCAGCAGGCCACGCAGCTGCCGTCGGCCGCGGTGCAGCCGTGACATTACCGTTCCAATCGGCGTATCCATGATCTCGGCGATTTCCTTGTACGGGAAACCCTCGACATCGGCGTAATACACCGCCATCCGGAATTCTTCCGGCAAAGCCTGCAGCGCGTCTTTGATTTCGGAATCCGGCAGCGATTCCAGCGCCTCGACCTCGGCCGAACGCAGCCCGGTCGAGGAATGCTCCGCATTCGACGCCAGCTGCCAATCGGTGATTTCCTCGGTCGGATACTCCGCGGGCTGGCGCTGCTTCTTGCGGTAGCTGTTGATGTAGGTGTTGGTCAGAATGCGGTAGAGCCACGCCTTGAGATTGGTGCCGGCGCGAAACGAGCGGAACCCCGCGTAGGCCTTCACCATCGTTTCCTGCAGCAAATCCTCGGCGTCGGCCGGATTGCGCGTCATCCGCAGCGCACCGCCGTACAGCTGGTCCAGCAGGGGAATCGCGTCGCGCTCGAACCGCGCCGTCAATTCGGCGTCGGTCTCTTCGCGGGCCTCTTCGTGGGCCTCTTCGCGCGTCTCTTCGTGCGCCGCCGGTTCTGCGTGCACCTCGGGGACTTCCGGGCTGGTCACGCCGTCTGGGCCATCTGGAGAATCGGCCATTTCGATAAACCCGGTCCCTTCTGCTGCGGTGTCACCGGAAAGCACCGAAAGCGCCCCCGGACTCGCAAGGAAGCCAGCCAACTGCTCCTCGCCTAACAGGCTCGTCGCCGTTGACACCACGCTGCTCCTCCCAATCTAAAGGCTGCCCCCGACAGTGTCTGCCCGGGTGTGGCCCACCGCACCAAAGACCGATCCCAATACCGATCCAAAGACCGATTGGATCAACAGTGCGCGCGACCGGGCTATTTCCCGCCGGTTTCCGGCCGCATTTCCCGCGGCTTTCCGGGCCCGATCAGACCCCGATCGGACCGGATCCGCCGTGGCGTTAGTGTGACGCCATGTCCCTGAATGGCAAGACCATGTTCATCTCCGGCGCCAGTCGCGGAATCGGCCTGGCGATCGCCAAGCGCGCCGCCCAGGACGGCGCCAACATCGCGCTGATCGCCAAGACGGCCGAGCCGCACCCGAAGCTGCCGGGGACGGTCTACACAGCGGCCAAGGAGCTGGAGGAAGCGGGCGGACAGGCGTTGCCGATCGTGGGCGACGTCCGCGACCCGGAGTCGGTGGAGGCCGCCGTCGCCAAGACCGTCGAGCAGTTCGGCGGTATCGACATCTGCGTCAACAACGCCTCCGCGATCAACCTGGGTTCCATCACCGAGGTGCCGATGAAGCGGTTCGACCTGATGAACGGCATCCAGGTGCGCGGCACCTACGCGGTGTCGCAGGCGTGCATCCCGCACCTGGAGGGCCGGGAGAACCCGCACATCCTGACGCTGTCGCCGCCGGTGCTGCTCGGCAAGGAGTGGTTGAAGCCGACGGCCTACATGATGGCCAAATTCGGTATGACGTTGTGCGCGTTGGGCATCGCCGAGGAGATGCGCGAGGCCGGCATCGCCTCGAACACGCTGTGGCCGCGCACGCTGGTGGCGACGGCCGCGGTGCAGAACCTGCTCGGCGGGGACGAGGCCATGGGCCGGGCCCGCAAGCCCGAGGTGTATTCGGACGCCGCCTACGTCATCCTCAACAAGCCGGCCCGCGAGTTCACCGGCAACATGCTGCTGTGCGAGGACGTGCTGGTGGAATCCGGTGTCACCGACCTGTCGGTGTACAACTGCGTGCCGGGATCCCAACTGGGCGTGGACTTTTGGGTGGACGGCGTCAACCCGCCGGGATACACCGGCCCCTAGGAGCGGCCGTTCGTAGGCCGGTCAGCAGAAGGTGACGACGACCTTGTCGGCGGCGCCGGGAGTACGGGCCAGTTCGAGCGCCTCGCCGACGCGGTCGAACGGAATGGTGTGGCTGACGATCAGCGCGTACTTCTCCCAGTTCCTCACCAGATCGCCGGTCACTTCGAAGATTTCGTCCGGATAACCCATGCTCCCGACGATGGTGATCTCGTTGCTCATCACGTTGATCAGGTCGACGGGCACCGGTTCCTTGTGCACGCCAACGATTCCCAACGTGGCGCCCTTCTTGGCGGCGGCCAGCGCGGTGCTGACGACGGCCGGCGCGCCGGCAGCGTCGAGGTAGATGTCGGTGCCGGCCTTGCCGGGGAACATGCTCTCGCCCGGGCCGTGCAGCTCGACCAGGCGCGCCGCCACGTCTTCTTCGGCGGAGTTGACGACCGCGTCGGCGCCGATCCGCACTGCCTTGTCCAGGCGCCCGGGAATCAGATCGATGACCACGATGTGCTGCACGCCGAGGGATTTGAAGGCCAGCGTGGCGCCCAGCCCGATCGGGCCGGCGCCGAAGACGACGACCTTGTCCGTGGGTCGGGGTTGACAGCGGTTGACGCCGTGGCGCGCGACGGCCATCGGTTCGTTGAGCGCCGCCACCTCCCACGGGATGTGGTCCGGAATGACCTCGAGACTTGTTCCGCGGACGGCGTTTTCGATCAGCAGGTAGTCGGCGAGCGCCCCGCTGGCTCCGCCGTTGCCGATGATGCCGCTGGGCGCGGCCATCGGGTTGATGACGACGTGGTCACCGACGGCCAGCCCGGTCACCTCGGCGCCGACCTCGACGACCTCGCCGGCCGGTTCGTGCCCGAGCGGGGTGTGTCCCTGCCGCGGCGGGACGCCGCCGATGCTGATGTAGAACGCGTCGGAACCGCAGATGCCGCAGGCACGCATCCGCACCAGGACGTCGCGCGGGCCCACACCGGGGCGCTCGACGTCGATGACCTCGGCCCGGTCCGGGCCGGTGACCACGGATGCTTTCACGGCGTGCCTTCCAGTTCAATGTCGAAGGTGTCGAGGTATTCGGCGAAGATCGGCTGGAGCGCTTCGACGGTCAGGCCGTATTCGTCGAGGCGATAGGCGTTGAGCGCGAACCGGTCCTGCGGGTGGTGAGCGAGCCAATTGCGCATGCGCGCTTCGGTTTCGGCGGTCAACGGCTCGTCGGCCCACTCGTAGATGCGCCGCATGACGTCCATCGGGTCGCGCATCATCTCGTGGTAGTACATGTGGAAGAAGCGCTCGTCGCCGATGCGCTCGCGGGCCCGCAGCGGCCGGTCGACGTGGTAGCGCATCTGCCACATCGCCAGCCGGCCCATCTCCGTCTGATCGAGAAGCTCGGTGTTCATCACCAGGCTCTGCGGCAGCCGCCACAGGTTGCACAGCGAACCGGTCGCCTTGTACGGGTCGCGGTGGGCCCAGATCAGCCGGGCGTCCGGGAACACCTTGAGCAGCGCCTCGATGTGCACCGAATGCGACGGCATCTTCAGGCTCCAGCTGCCCGGGGCGGTGGACTGCAGCACCTGCAGGTATCGCTTCTGGTACTCGTAAGTGCTGCTCATGTCGGCCTCGTCGAACAGCCACCGCGCGTAGCGGTCCGTGGGCAGGAAGGAATCCCAGGACAGGCCCTTGAAGTCCTGGTTGTGGATGAACATGTCCTCGGTCGGGCCGTCGGCATCTTCCCAGTGCGGCAGCGGCATTTTCGCCCGCGTCACGGCATCCAGGATCTTGCGCTGCTCGTCCAGCAGGGCCAGGCAGCGCGGGTCGGTGCGCAGCGTCTCGGTGCTCGCCGGCGGGATCGGATGCACGCACTGCCAGTGCAGCAGCGACCGCCGGGCCGGGTCCTGGTCGAGCAGGTAACTGATGACCGTGGTGCCGGTGCGCGGCATGCCGAGCACGATGAGCGGCCGCTCGACCGGCGCGTCGAGCACCTCGGGGTGGTCCTGGATGTAGGCGTGCACCTGTAGGCGCCGGCCCAGCGCGTTGGTGGCGTCGTCGAGGACTCGCTGGCGCCCGAACGGCGTGAAGACCGGCGAGGTGTTGACCTCGTCGACGATCAGCGCCAGGCCCTCTCGCCAAGAGTCGGAGTCGATTTCGCTGAGGCCGGTGCGCTGCGCGGCCAGCTTAAAGACGTCGTCGGCGGTGGTGATGTTGTCGAAGTCGCTCATGGCCCTAGACCGTCAGGTATCCGCCGTCGACCGCAATCGTGCTGCCCGTGATGTACGACGCCGCCTCGGTACACAAAAACAGCGTGGCCCCGGCGCAGTCCGCGGGCGTGCCCGGCCGCCCCAGCGGGGTGTGAAAGCCGATCTCGACGTCCATCACTTCGGGAATTCCCATGGCGGGGTGGGTCATTCGGGTGTCGATCAGCCCGGGGGCGATGGCGTTGACCCGGATCCCGTCGCCGGCCCAGCGGCGGGACAGGTTCATGGTCAGGGCGACCAAGCCCATCTTCGACGACGCGTAGCCGGGGACGAAGACCGCCGAGCGGAACGCCGACATCGAGACGACGTTGACCACACTGGCGCCGCCGGCGGCCCGGCTGGACTTGAGCAGGTCATGACAGCGCATGGTCAGCCGCATCGGGCCGAACATGTTCTGCGCCACCGAGGCGACGTAGCCGTCCGGGTCGTATTCGTCGCCCGCAGGGTAGGGCCCGCCGGCGTTGTTGACCAGTATGTCCAGACCTGACAGTGAGTTCGCCAGAGCGTCAACGGATTCCGGATCCTGGATGTGGCACTGCCGGTAGCTGAACGCACCGAGGTCGATGCCAGGATAGTCGGTGGCCGCGGCGCGGGTTCCGGTCACCGTGACGGCGGCCCCGGAGTCGGCGAAGGCGGTGGCGATCGCGTTGCCGATGCCGCTGGTGCCGCCGGTCACCAGCACCTGGGCGTCGGTGAAGTCGAAGTGGACGGTGTTCATTCCGGGTCCCTCAATTCGCGGATCGATTTGGTGAGCCAGGCTTTCTCCCAGAAGTTTTCGGTGCCGGCCAGCAGCGCCTCGTGGGCGTCGGCGGCGACCGCACGCGCCCGGGCGTGCGCCGGTTCGGCGGCCAGGACGAGGTCGGTGAGATGCAGCGCCTGCACCGGCCGCCCGGCGTCCAGGTGAGCGCGGGCCGCCTCGGCCAGCGTTTCGGCGCCGGCGGCGTCGACCAGGTCGGCCGCGACGGAATCCGGTGGCACACCGTACAACTCGGTAGTGGAGCGGTGCCGGAACCATCCGGTGTACATCTCCCAGATGGCCCGCACATTCCACGAGGTCTTGCCGTACCCCTCGCCGATGTCGAACCGCTCGGGCACCCTGACCTCGCGCATGGCCGTGTACAGGTCGGCGCCGGAATTCATCAGCTCGGCGGTGCGGTCGTGCACGGCCCGCATGGCGTCGCGCATCGCGGTGACTTCCTCGGCGATGCGGTCGGCGCCCTCGATGGGGGCGAAGTGACCGGTGATCAGTCGCTGCGGCCCGAACTCCAGCACGGTGTTCAACGACTCGATGTAGAGAATGGGGTCGCGGTACCGGTCGCCGCGGATGGTCATCAGGTTCGGCACATGGCCGAACAGCGGCCCGAACAGGTTGCCGGTGAACAGGATTCGCTCCTCGGGCAGCCACACCACCAACGCGTCGGTGGTCTCCCCGCCCGGCGTCCACGCCAGCTCGAAGGCGCGCCCGCCGACACGCAGGTTCATGCGCTGGTCGAAGGTAACGGTCGGCTCGGGGAAGGTGAAGTCGAGCGCGGCGGGCTCGATGGTCTTGAAGTGCTCGAGCATGGCGTCGGAGAACTTCTGGAACGCGAACGACGTCTTGGGCACCCGGTAGCCCATCAGCAGCGCGTTGTCGTCGCGCCAGTACCGATAGTTGCGATGCATGACGATGTCGGTGCCACGGTCGTCGCCGTCGTCGCCGTCGTCGGCGCGGTCGCGCAGCGCGTTCACGCCACCCCAGTGGTCGGCGTGTCCCTGGGTGACGATGATGGCCCGCGCCGGACCGGGGACGTCGGCAAATGCCTTGCGGTGCAACGGCCCTTCGAAGACCAGGCCGGTGTTGACGATCACCCGCCCGTCGTCGGTGGCCACCGCATAGGAGTTCGAGACCCCGGGTGACATCCAGACGTCGTCGCCCAGCGGCGTCGCCGGGGCGCCGGTGGCGGCCGCCAGATCGCCGGCTCCGGGTCGCTCCCGGTGAATCCCAGCCATGACTGGCGATCCTCTACAGTTCTAGAGGTAAAGTCAATATGTTGCGGCGGGTTGCGGCGGGTTGCGGCGGGTTGCGGCGGTGAAGGGGATTTCCATGGGTCTTCGCGGTCTGGCGGACAAGGTCGCTGTCGTGGTCGGTGGGGCCACCGGCATCGGTGCGGCGACGGCCGCCCGGCTGGCCGGGGAAGGCTGCCGCGTGATCATCGGCGACGTGGCAGTCGACGCCGCGCGGCAGACGGCCGACCGCATCGCCGCCGCCGGCGGCACGGCGACCCAGGTGGCCTTCGACCTCGCCGACCCGGCGTCGGTCGCCGCCCTGATCGACCGTGCCACAACGACTTACGGCGGCATGGACCTGCTGTTCAACGTGGGCGCCGACATGAGCACCATCCGGGCCGACACCGACGTGGTCGATATCGACTTCGACGTCTGGGACCGGGTGATGACGGTCAGCCTGCGCGGTTATGTGGCCGCCATGAAATACGCCATCCCGCGCATGCTGGACCGCGGCGGAGGGGCCATCGTCAACATGTCATCGGCCGCGGCGTTTCAGGGTGAGCCCGCCCGGCCGGCCTATGCCACCGCGAAAGCCGGCATCGGCGCTCTCACCCGCCACGTCGCGTCGCGGTGGGGCAAGGACAACATCCGGTGCAACGCGGTCGCGCCCGGGTTCACCGCCACCGAGACCATCCGGTCGGTGCCGCAATGGCCGGAGCTGGAAGCCGCCGCGCTCAAGCGAATTCGTGGGCCGCGCGTCGGCGACCCGGCCGACGTCGCCGCGTTGGTCGCGTTTCTGCTCTCCGCCGAGGGTGATTGGATCAACGGTCAGGTCATCAACATCGACGGCGGCACCGTCCTTCGCTGACTCATGGCATCCGACTCCCGATCCCGCAGGCGTGACGGCGACGAACGCCGCCGCCAGCTGTGTGACGCCGCGATCCGGGTGCTCGCCGAGGACGGCTCGCGCGGACTGACGCACGGGCAGGTCGACCGTTACGCCGGCGTCCCCGAGGGCACCACGTCGTACTACTACCGCACCCGTGCCGCGCTGCTGCAGGGAGTCGGCAAGCGGGTGGCCGAGATCGACGTCGCCAACCTGCAGTCGGTGATCGACGAGCCGCTCGATCCGCTGTCGCCGTTCGCGCACCTGGCGCGGCTCACCATGATGCAGGCCAGTGGGCCCGGGCTGATGTTGAACCGGGCGCGCCACGAGCTGCTGCTGGGCGCCGCCCGCGATCCCGGTCTGGCCGAAACCTCGCAGATTTTCGCCGGCCGGATCAACTCGATGGCCCGGGATGCCATCGCTCACCTCCAGCCCGACATCCGCGACCCCGCGCTGTTGGACGCGCAGACCACCGCCGTGACGACGTTCATCGCCGGCGTCTTCACCCGGCTGGCGGCCGGTGACCGCAACGTCGGCGACGCCGAGCAACTCGCCCATCTGCTGGAGGCGGTGGCCACCGCGGTGGCACTGCGGGCGCAGCGAAGTTAGCTTGGCGGCGAAAAGCGCTCCGGGGTCCCCCGCTTCGGCATACCGTTGATGCCGATTCGCGCGCCCACAGGAGGATTCGATGGACATGAAGCGTTGTGCCAAGCGTATTGCCGGTGCCGGCGTGCTGGCGTTGGCCGGGCTGGTGACGATCGGCGTGGGCGTCAGCACCGCCGAGACGATTCAGACCGAGGGCAACTATCCCACCCGGGAGGCATGTCAAGACGCCGGCCCGGGCGTGAAGGCGTCCACGCCGGGGAACTGGAACAACTTCTGGTGCGTTCCGGACCGGAACGTCAACGGCAACTGGAAGTTGGTGCTGAGCAACTGATTCCGCGCCGGTTGGTGGCGGGCCGGCTGGCCAAACCTCAGGGCGTCGGCGCACCGGCCGGGCAGTCGGCGCACGCGTCCTGCCGCTGCCTAAATTCCTTGTGTCACTTTGGTTTCTGTGGTCACATTGCGGGGTTTTTTGAGTTCCTAAGGGGAGTCAAGCTACTTCGGTGGGTTTTATGCTGGGGTGGACGGGCCGGTGAATTGGAGCGCGTAGCGACTCCTGTTGTTCCCGGCCCGTCCTGCCTTTTTGGCGCTGGGAGTAGCGCTTGGAGGCAGCGTTGATGCGAGTCTTCTTGTCGACGGTGTGGTGGGCGCGGACGATGCGGCGTCCTTCTTCGAAGGTGATGGGTCGTCCGTCGGTGTCGCGCAGCACGTAGTGCGCTCCGGCGCGCCAGCAGGTGGCGATGCGGGTGAGCAGGATGGTGGCAATGTGGCAGATCGCCGAATCGTGGTGGCGCTCGGTGCTCATCAGGCGTTTGTATTTCGCGGCCAGTTGCGGGTCGCTCTTGCGGGCTTGGTCAGCGGCGGCGAAGAGGGCTTCGCGCAGCAGCGGGTCACCGGCTTTGGTGAGTCCGTGGCGCTGTTCTGCTTGTCCGGACTGGTTGACCTTGGGGACGAGGCCGGAGTAGGCGCGGATGGCGGCTAGGGAGTGGAACCGGTGCGGGTCGCCGATGCGGCCGGCGATGACCGCACAGGTGACGGGCCCGACGCCGGGTGCTGAGGCGATGATGCCGCGCGGGTCGGCCTCGGCGTAGAGGTTGGCGGCGCGCTCGTCGAGGTCGTCGATCTGCTCGGTGAGCATCTGGGCTTGCTCGGCTTCGGTAGCGATGTCGGCGGCCAGTTCGGCGAAGTCGATGCGGGCATTAGCGCCAGATCCCCATAGCTGCAGCGATTCTTGGGCGGCGGTCAACAGCAGGGTGGCGTGTGGTTCGCGCCAGGCGCCGCGGGAGTGGCGGATCAGGAAGCGGGTCAGGCGGGCATGGCCGAGACGGATCAGGCTGTGCGGGTCGGCGTAGCGGGCCAGCAGTGCCAGCGCGGCCTTGCCATAGTTGGATCCCAGCGCGTCGTACCAGGCTGGACCGAGGAGCTCGAGCTGGGCGTCAAGGCGCTGGAAGACTGCGGTGCGGCGCTTGACGATCGAGGAGCGGATCTTGACCAGGCGCCGCAGCGGTTCGCCGGGCCCGTCGCCGCTGTGGTCACGCAGCCCCTCTGGATGCAGCAAGGGCAACCGGGCCAACAGCTTGGAGTCCAGATGGTCATTTTTGGTGTGCTTGGAGTAGTAGGCGCGCAGGTCTGCTGACTGGGTGGTGGGCACCATCGAGATCCGGGCGCCGTGATGACGAAACCAGGATGCCAGCGGAACCCATGCGTTGCGGGTGGGCTCCATCACCACCCGCACGGTGTCTTGCTCGCTGAGTCCGATTACTTTCCAGAGCTTTTCGAGGTCGGCGGGCCGGGTGAAGAACTTTCGTCCGGTCCACACATACGTCCCATCGGGACGGGCCAGCGATGCTTGATGAGCAGCCCGGCACGCCACGTCGATACCCAAAATCAGTTCCACGCACATCCTTTCGACGGATCCAGGTCAGTCCCCGGCTCCGACGGGCATGGCCCAGACATTCCGCAAGCAGAAGTCCGCTCCCGAGCGGCTCCAAGTTCCCGAACAGGGACACCGGTCGGCACCTGAGACGCGCCGCGGACGACCACTCAAAAATCAGGAATCACCAGGTGTTCCGGTCGGTGGCCTCGGCCGTCCGCGGACGCCCACTAAACCTAAATGTCGGTGGGCTCGCCTAGTTTGCGAGGTATGAGTAGTGATCGGGAGGCGGTGTCGGCGGCGTTCGACGCCATCGATGCCGCCTTGGACGATCTGCTCGACTGCGACTACGCCGCGTTGGCCACGCGCGAGAAGTTGGCGTTGCTGACCCGCTGCGAGGAACTGCGCCGGCGGCTGCCCGCGGTCGAGCATCCACTGATCAACGCGCTGGCCCGCGACGCCAGCCCGGCGGAGTTGGGTGGCCGGCTTTCGCACGCGATCGCCGAGGCCACCCTGATCAGCCGCGCCGAGGCCGCCCGGCGGGTACACACCGCCGCCGACCTGAGCCCCCGCGTCGGGCTGACCGGGGAACCGTTGCCGCCGCTGCTGGCGGCCACCGCCGCGCGGCAACGAGAGGGGTCGTTGGGTCCCGAGCAGGTGGCCGTGATCCGTAAGTTCTGCCACCAGCTGCCCGGCTGGATCGACCAGGCAACCCGCGAGCGCGCCGAAACCGACCTGGCCAGGGAAGGCACCCGGTATCGGCCCGAACACCTCGCCGCGTTGGCCGGCACGCTGGCCGATTGCCTCAACCCCGACGGCCTCTACCGCGACGAAGACCGCGCCCGCCGCCGCAGCCTCACCCTCGGCAACCAACACGCCGACGGCATGTCCGAACTCCGCGGACTACTGACCCCCGAACTACGTGCCACCCTCGAAGCCGTGCTGGCCAAACTCGCCGCCCCCGGCATGTGCAACCCCCTCGACGAAAACCCGTGCGTGGACGGCACGCCTACCGAGCAGGCCATCGACGGGGACACCCGCTCGGCGGCCCAGCGCAACCACGATGGGCTGCTGGCCGGCCTGCGCGCCCTGCTGGCCTCAGGAAACCTCGGCCAACACAACGGGCTACCGGCCTCCATCATCGTCACCACCACCCTGGCCGACCTCGAAACCGCCGCCGGGCGGGGCCTCACCGGCGGGGGCACCCTGCTGCCCATGTCCGATGTGATCCGGCTATCCCGCCACGCCCACCACTACCTCGCGATCTTCGACCACGGCAAAGCCCTGGCCCTGTATCACACCAAACGCCTGGCCTCCCCCGCACAGCGCATCGTGTTATACGCCAAAGACCGCGGCTGCACCGCCCCCGGCTGCACCGTCCCCGGCTACTACGCCGAAGTGCACCACTGCACCGACTACGCCACCTGCCACACCACCAACATCAACGACCTGACCTTCGCCTGCGGACCCCACCACCGCCTCCTGCAACCCGGCGCCTGGACCACCCACAAAAACACACGCGGCGAAACCCAATGGCTCCCACCACCCCACCTAGACCGAAACCAACCCCGCACCAACACCTTCCACCACCCCGAAAAACTCCTACAGGGTGAGGACGGGGGTGAAGACGACGACGGCGATGACGACGAGGCGGCGTAGCGCTCGACGGCGCTAGAGAAGCCGAGCCTGCTCGGGCTCCGGCTTGGCCGGCTCGAGCAACTCCGGGCCGTTGTTGCGGACGTTGTTGACCAGCGTGGAGACCTCGCGCATGCGGATGGCGTGCACGTCGGGCGGGCGGGTCAGCAGCTCCTCGTCGACCGGGGCGTCGGGATCGAGCCAGCGGTCCCAGTCCCGCTCGGGCATCACCAACGGCATCCGATCGTGGATCTGCGCGAGTTCCCCGGGCGCGTCGGTGGTGATGATCGTGCAGCTCAACAGGGGCGGTGCGTCCTTGGCCGGCTTCCAGACCGACCACAGGCCCGCCATGAACAGCGGCTCGCCGTCCTCGGAGTACATGAAGAACGGCGTCTTGCGGGGCTTTTTACCGGCCGCGGCGTCGGAGTTGATCCGCCACTCGTAGTAGCCGTCCATCGGGATCAGGCACCGCTTGGACTTGGCGCTGACCCGGAAGGCGGGTGAGCTGGTGACCTTGTCGGCGCGGGCGTTGATCAGCATCGGCCCCTTGGTCTCGGGCGCACCGTCCCGTCCGGCTTTGGCCCACGGCGGCACCAATCCCCAGCGCATCAGCCGCACCCGTCGCGTCGGCTCGTCCTCGGGCTCGGAATGGCGGCTGACCACCGTGGCGATGGTCGACGTCGGCGCCACGTTGTAGTTGGGAGCCGTGTCGCTCGGGGCGGCGCCGGTGGTCTCGTCGATCGCCTTGATCTTCTGGGCCAGCTGCGCCGGATCGGTGGTGACCGCAAACCGTCCGCACATGACTCCCATGGTGGCAGAGCCACCGGGTACGGGTCCGTGGCAGAGCCACGCAGTGCTATCCGTGGCAGAGCCACGCAGTGCTATTGGGCCCGAAAACGGTGACAGGCGATGATGGACCGGTGACTACGTGGACGGCCCCCCTCGCACCGCAACCGGTGCACGCGACCGTGACCGTTCCGGGTTCGAAGTCGCAGACCAACCGGGCCCTGGTGCTGGCGGCGCTGGCCGCCGCCCAGGGCCGGGGCACCCCGACCCTCAGCGGGGCGCTGCGCAGCCGCGACACCGACCTGATGATCGGCGCGCTGCGCACCCTGGGCCTGCGCGTCGACGGGACAGGCCCGGCACTGACCGTCAGCGGCCATATCGCGCCCGGACCACACGCCCGAGTCGACTGCGGGCTGGCCGGAACGGTGCTGCGGTTCGTTCCGCCCCTGGCGGCGCTGGCCGACGCGGTGGTGGAGTTTGACGGCGACGAGCAGGCCCGGGCCCGGCCGATCGCGCCGCTGCTGGACGCGCTGCGCGGGCTCGGCGTGCGCATCGAAGGCACCGCCCTGCCGTTCCGGGTGCACGGCAGCGGCGCGCTCGCCGGGGGCACCGTGGCCATCGACGCGTCGGCCTCCTCGCAGTTCGTCTCCGGGCTGTTGCTCTGCGCGGCCTCCTTCACCGAGGGCCTGACCGTGCAGCACACCGGCGCGGCGCTGCCGTCGGCCCCGCACATCGCGATGACGGTGGCGATGCTGCGCCAGGCCGGCGTCGACGTCGACGACTCGGTCCCCAACCGCTGGCAGGTACGGCCGGGGCCGGTCGCGGCCCGGCACTGGGAGGTGGAACCGGACCTGACCAACGCCGTTCCGTTCCTGGCGGCGGCCGTGGTCAGCGGCGGCACCGTGCGCATCACCGGCTGGCCGGCCGACAGCGTGCAACCCGCCGACAATATCCTGAGCGTGTTGGGCAAGCTGAATGCCGTTGTCTCCCGGACTGATTCGTCTCTGGAGGTGCGCGGCTCCGGGAGCTATGACGGTTTCGACGTCGACCTGCGCGCGGTCGGCGAGCTGACACCGTCGGTGGCCGCCCTGGCGGCGCTGGCCACGCCGGGATCGGTGTCGCGGCTGTCCGGCATCGCGCACCTGCGCGGCCACGAGACCGACCGGCTGGCCGCGCTGAGCGCCGAGATCAACCGCCTCGGCGGCGACTGCACCGAAACACCCGACGGCCTGGTGATCACCGCGACGCCGTTGCACTCCGGGGTGTGGCACGCCTACGCCGATCACCGGATGGCGATGGCCGGTGCGATCGTCGGGCTGCGGGTGGCCGGGGTCCGAGTCGACGACATCGGCGCCACCAGCAAGACGCTGCCGGACTTTCCGCGGCTGTGGGCCCGCATGCTGGACACCAGCCTGCCGGACGGGGAAGAGCACGGCATGTGAGGCCCGGCGACTACGACGAGTCCGACGTCAAGATCCGCTCCGGCCGCGGTTCCCGGCCGCGCACCAAGACCCGTCCCGAGCACGCCGACGCGCGGGCCGCCATGGTGGTCAGCGTCGACCGCGGCCGCTGGGGATGCGTGCTGGGCGGCGACCCGGACCGCCGGGTCACCGCGATGCGGGCGCGCGAACTCGGTCGCACGCCGATCGTGGTCGGCGATGACGTCGACGTCGTGGGCGACCTGTCCGGGCGGCCGGACACGCTGGCCCGCATCGTGCGTCGCGGCGAGCGCCGAACGGTGTTGCGGCGCACCGCCGATGACACCGATCCGACCGAGCGGGTGGTGGTCGCCAACGCCGACCAGCTGCTGATCGTGGTGGCGCTGGCCGATCCGCCGCCGCGCACCGGCCTGGTGGACCGGGCGCTGATCGCCGCCTACGCCGGCGGGCTGGTGCCGATCCTGTGCCTGACCAAGACCGACCTGGCCCCGCCGGAGCCGTTCGCGCAGCAGTTCGCCGACCTCGACCTGACCGTGGTGGCCGCGGGCCGCGACGATCCCCTGCCCGCGGTGGCCGACCTGCTCGCGGGCAAGATCACCGTGCTGCTCGGGCATTCCGGCGTCGGCAAGTCGACGTTGGTGAACCGCCTGGTGCCCGACGCGGACCGGGCCGTCGGCGCGGTGACCGAGATCGGCAAGGGGCGGCACACCTCGACACAGTCGGTGGCGCTGCCGTTGACCGAGCGGCTGGGCACCACCGGCTGGGTGATCGACACGCCGGGCATCCGGTCCTTCGGCCTGGCCCACATCCAGCCCGACGACGTCGTGATGGCGTTCTCGGACCTGGCGGAGGCCATCGCGGACTGCCCGCGCGGCTGCGGGCACATGGGACCGCCCGCCGACCCCGAATGCGCCCTGGACACGCTGACCGGACCCGCCGCCCGCCGCGTCGCCGCCGCCCGACGGCTGCTGGACGCGCTCAACCAGACTTCTTAGCCAACCGCATACCCAGTTCGTCGGGCGGCACCAAATGCCCTTCGGCGCAACGGATTTCGACGCCGACCTCGGTGCCGCAGCCCACGTGGGTCAGCTGCAACCGGTGACGCCCCGGCAGATGACGCCGGCCCCACTCGAACATCGCCCACACCACCGGCATGAAGTCGATTCCGGCCTGGGTGAGCACGTACTCGTCGCGGCTGCGCTGCCCGGGTTCCCGATACGGCCGCCGTTTCAGCAGCCCGAGCTCGACCAGCTCCGCCAGCCGCGCGGAAGTGGCCGCCTTGGTGATGCCCACCCGCCGGGCGAAGTCGTCGAACCGGGTGGTGCCGTAGTACGCCTCGCGCATGATCAGCATCGCGGACTTGGTGCCGACGACGGCCATCGTCTTCTCGATCGCGCACTCCCCCACCGCCGACCAGGCATCGCGGTCGGCCAGCGGCCCCTGCAGCAGTGTCATCCAAATCACCTCCTCGGCTGAGTTGCTTTAAGCATACCGAGGTGCTTATCTGAGTATAGTCGAATATATCCAGACCTGGACTCGAGGAGGAGCCATGAACCGCGACGCCGTCATCGTCGGAGCCGTCCGCACCCCGATCGGCAAGGGCAAGGCCAGTGGTGCGCTGCACGACGTGTTGCCCGCCGACCTGCTGGCCCACAGCCTGCGGGAGCTGGTGGCGCGCACCGGAGTCGATCCGGCGCAGATCGACGACGTCATCGCCGGCGCCGTCACCCAGGTCGGCGACCAGGCGGTCAACATCGCACGAAACGCGTTGCTGGGAGCGGGTTTCCCGGAGTCGGTTCCCGGTGTCACCATCGACCGCCAGTGCGGCAGCAGCCAGCAGGCGATCAGCTTCGCGGCCCAGGGCGTCATCGCCGGCGCCTATGACGTGGTGATCGCCGCCGGGGTGGAGTCGACGGGCCGCGTCCCGATGGGCTCCCAGGTGCTGCCCGGCAGCAACCCGTTCGGCGAGGCGATGAACGCCCGCTATCCCGAAGGCCTGGTGCCGCAAGGGATCAGCGCCGAACTGATCGCCGCGAAGTGGGGATTCTCGCGCACCCAGCTCGACGAGTTCTCCGCCGCCAGCCACGAGAAGGCCGCCCGCGCCACCAAGGACGGGCTGTTCGACAACGAGCTCATCCCGATCGCCGGGCTGGCCACCGACGAGTTCATCCGGCCCGGGACCACGGTGCAGACGCTGGCCGGACTACAGCCCGCGTTCTACAGCGAAGCCACCGAAGCCCGCTTCCCGCAGATCAATTGGGAGATCACGGCCGGCAACTCCTCGCCGCTGTCCGACGGCAGCGCCGCGGTGCTGATCACCAGCAGCGAGACCGCCGCACGACTGGGTCTGCGGCCGCTGGCCCGGATCCACACCACCGCCGTGGTCGGCTCCGACCCGCTCTACATGCTGACCGGCGTGATTCCGGCCACCGAGAAGGTGCTGTCGAAGGCGGGCCTGACGCTGGCCGACATCGACCTGTTCGAGGTGAACGAGGCGTTCGCCCCCGTCGTGCTGGCCTGGGCGCAGGACACCGGCGCGGATCTGGACAAGACCAACGTCAACGGCGGGGCGATCGCGATCGGACATCCGTTGGGGGCCAGCGGCGCCCGCATCATGACCACTCTGGTCAACGCGCTGGAGCAACGCGGCGGAAGGTATGGCCTGCAGACGATGTGCGAGGGCGGCGGCATGGCCAACGCCACCATCATCGAGCGGTTGAGTTAGGCCCGTGACCGAGACCCGGTACATCCCCTTTCACGGCGTGCGGGTGCACTACGACAGCGCCAAGAGCTACGACCAACTGCGTGCCGCGCTGCTCGCCGACATCGGCGAGCAACCGGTGCCGCTCAACGACATCGCCACCGACACCGGCGACTGGGAGTGTACCGCAAACGCGTCGAATCCCACGTCGGCCCAAGCGGATTCATGCTGATAGGCCTCATCGATCATGGCGCTTGGATCACCAAGGCCGGCATCGAGCGCAGGGCGCTGCGCGTGATCCTCGGCAACCCGCTGATCGCGATCACCATGCTGCGCCACGACGTGACGGCCGGGTTGTTCGCCCCGGTCGAACTGCTGCTCGCCGAGGAGGGTTCCGGCAGCAGCCTGACCTACGTCAAACCGTCGTCACTGATGGTTCCGGAGAGGGACCCGGCGCCCAATCCGGAATTGCTCGCCGCCGCGGAAGCGCTGGACGAGAGATTGGCCGCGCTGGCCGTCAAGGTGACCGGCTCGGTATCAGAGTTCGCTTGAGTACCAGTGGCATACGTCATCCCCCTGGCTGTACCGCTGGAACCAGCGATCGGCGAACACCGGAAGTGGCTCCTTGGCGGGATCGTGCAGTGGCGTCTGGCTCATCAGGACGCGGGCGGCGGTGCCGAGCTTCTGCTTCCAGGGCGCCGTGTGCAGCGCGGGCCGCACCCGCGGACCGGGACCGGCATCACGCCTCGGCGTCAGGCCGCGCCACGGGGCGAAATCCCGTGCGTCCACGCCGCGTTCCGATCGCGGCACGGCGGCGTCGATGCCGTCGAACAGCCTGGTGGCGACCTGCATCAGGTGTTTGACGACGCGGGGCAGCATCCGCAACCGGTACCACTTGTCGCCGACGACCGCGTCGTAGACGACCAGGGCCGAGCTGCGATGCTCCACCTCCTCGACGAAGTGCCACATCAGCAGCGATGCCACGCGTTCGTCGCCGGGGCGAAACAGCGTGGCCTCGTTGTCGAGCAGCATCTTGAAGAACGGCGTGAAAGTTGCTTCCAGATCGGCGATGTAGGCCAGCCGGAAGTTCAGCGGGGTGGACTCCGTGAGGTGGTCATAGGACGCGACGGCCGCGTCGAGGATTTCCCGCAGCCCGGGGTGGCTCCGGATCAGGGCACGCAGGTGCTGGCGGTGCGCGTTGGCGTGTTGGGCCTCCTGGCACAGAAACGCCTCCGCCTCGTCGGCGACCGCGGGGTCGGTGATGCGGGGCATGGCCTCTCGCACCGCCGAGACGAGCATCTTCTCGAAGCAGATCGCCATCATCGAGACCATGTTCATGTAGGTGGAGAAGGCGGGATTGCCCGCGTTCCAATTGAACGGGACCTCGCCGTCGAGGTCGAAGCGGATGCGCCGAATCTGTAGTTCTGTCATGGCATTACCTCGCGCCGGTCGGGTCGCCGAAGGAGCGCGCTTAGACGGCCCACGGGGACCGTCACCGAAACGGTCAGCGCCACCGCGAGCACGAAGCACACCAGTGCGTAGGCCAGGCTGCCGGTCGGCGTTCCGTCACGGGTGAGCCCGTGCGCGGCGTTCAGGTAGGCGGGCATGGCCGACACCCACAGCGACCCGAGAACAAGCAAATACGCGGATCCGAAGATCGCGACGAAGGTGTTGGGCGCGCTCGGTGTGAACGCGGCATTGCGCCACTGCCGCAACAGCACCGGGATGGCCACCACGGCGAACACGCCCAGAAGAGCGAAGTACAGCGCCCGCCGCAACCCACCGTCGGGATGCTGGCCGCCGGTCAGCAGTATCGGGACGTTGGCGACGACCAGTCCGACCGGCACCAGCACGGCCACGCCGAATGTGCGGCCGGTCAAGGCAATTCGGCTCAGCCGGCGGCCCCGCTCGATCGGGCGGGTCACCAGCAGCTGGGCGAACAGCGCAACGCAGGCCGGCCCGACCGTGGCGAAGAGCAGGACGCTGCTCAGCGGCACCGACGCCAGCATCGGGCGGTTGATCGCGTTGTCGGCGTTCCACGCCCACCAGCGCAGTTGCGGACCCAGCTGGTCGAAGATCTCGTAGTAGCAGTTGTGCACGAACCCCACGCACACCGCGCCGACGATCGCGCCCCAGTCCCGGAACACGCCGAGGCTGCGCACCACTTCGTAGGCCAGGGTCAGCATCGCGGGATAGAGCCCGACGATGTAGAGCGGCAGCCGGTCGTACATGAACTGCACCGTGAAGACGTTGTGCGCGAAGACCGCACCGATGGTGCCGTCGACGCGGAAGACCGTCGGGAAGTACAGCGGCGGCTCCACGATCAGCAGGTAGATCACCGTGGCGAACCAGATCACGATGTTGACGGGATCGCGGTCGCGCCGCAGCCGGCGGATCGCCCACCACAGCGCCAGCACCGCGCCCGCGACCATCAGCAGCTCGAGCACCGGCAGCGTCCAATTCGCCAGTCCGAACGGGTTTCTCAGCGTCACCCACGGTGCGGCGTGCTCACAGCCGAACCCGAGCCGGTTGGCGATGCGCTCGATGTCGTCGCTACATTGACCGCTCATCGTCGGGCGTCCTCAGTTCCAGGCGCACGCACAAGCTGCACGCGCTTACCGAAAGATTGACGATACATGTCTAACAAATGTGTATCGCCACTGTCCAGCTTTGACTACATTTGCAGGCATGCGGACTCACGGCTGGCAGGGCGAGCCGCCGCGCAGCGACGAGGATGCCGTCGCGCGGATCGTGGCGGCGGCCGACCGGTGCGTGCGGCGCCGCGGCGGGCAGACCACCATCGCCGACGTCGCCGCCGAGCTCGGGGTCAGCCGGAAGACCGTGTACCGATACTTCCCCAGCACCACCGCGCTGCTGCGGGCGGTGGCCACCGAGGGCACCCGAAAGTTCTTGGAAGCCATGGCCGAACGCCTGAGCACGATCGACGACATCGCCGAGGCCGTCGTCGAGGGCGTCGTCCTGACCGTCACCGCGGTGCCCGACGAGCCCTACCTCCAGCTCCTGCTGGAGGAGCCGTCCCACGCGCTGCTGCGCAGCATCACGTCGGAGACAGCGCGCCGCGTCGGGCAACAGGTCCTGGTCGAGCACACCTCGGTCGACTGGGAGCGCACGCCGATGGCGTCGCGGACCCTCGACGAACTGGTCGAATGGTCGCTGCGCGCCGTGCACTCCTTTCTGGCCAACCCCAGCGATCCGCCGCGCGACGCGGACCAGCTTCGCGGCTACCTGCGACGCTGGCTGGCCCCGGCGATCAGGCAATGGGTGCAACAGGCGGCGGCGGGGACGATGGTGTGACATTCGCTGACACTCGTCATTGACGAGCGTCAGCGAAATGCCGTACGGTGCGTCCATGCAGTCACCAGCGACGCCGTCCGCGAGCGGCGGCGGTGTCCGTGAGGCACGCCGGCGGGAAACCCGCGCCCGGTTGTTCGACGCGGCGCTGGCCGAGATTTCACAACGGGGCCTGGCCGCCGCCGACGTCAGCGCCATCGTCGCCGACGCGGGCGTGGCCCGCGGGACCTTCTACTTCCACTTCCCGACCAAGGAGCACGTCCTCGTCGAGGTGGAGCGCGCCGAGGAAACCCGGATCGTCAGCGAACTCGGCGGCGCCACCGGCGATCTGGCGGCGGTGCTCAACCAACTCGTGCAGCACGTGCTCAGCGCGGAAAAACGTTTGGGCCCAGCGGTTTTCCGGGACATGCTCGGACTGCACTTCTGCTCGACGCGGCCGGTCGAAGACGAGTTGGCGCAGCACCCGCTCGGACAGTTCCTGGTGGGCGTCATCGGCCGGGCCCAGGACGCCGGGCAGGTCGCCTCCGACGTCGACGCGGCCGAACTCGCGACGTTCTTCCTCACCGGGCTGTTCGCGCTGCTGGCCACCGGCGCACACGACGGTGCGCTGTTAAGTCATTACGTGACAACGATTGTCAAAGGGATGGAGAAACGATGACTGCCACCGGTATCGAGGGCTACCGAGCCTTCCTGGCGCGACGTGACGGCGAGGCCGACCTGCTCAACAGGCGACTGGCCAATCGCGAGCAGTTCTTCACCCAGATCGAAGCCAACCCGGTGCGCTCGGCGCGTCCCGCCGACCGAGCCACCTTCCTGCGCAACCTGCGCCGCCGGAAACCCGAACCCGGCCTGGACGACAAGATGCTGTTTCTGCTGGCCACCGCGAAGCTCAACCAGGCCGAGCGATTCGGCGTCGGGCTCGGCGAAACCTACGGGCGCAACAGCGACGAGAGCCTGCCGCCCGAGAATGTCTATCTCGAACTCGAGGAGCACTATCACACTCGGCTGCTGGCGTACGCCCTGGACGTGTTCGACCTGACCTTTCAGGTGGTCCCGCCGCCGTTCGTGATGCGCCAGTTCGTCAAGACCGGAGTGTTTCTTCCGGAACGGCTCGGCTTCATGTTCGTCGGAGCCGCCGAGATGGCCGGCTGCATCCTGTTCGACGAACTTCGCCGGGTCGGCAGTGCACTGTTCGCCGACGAGCCGCAGGTCGCCGAGCGCATCGAACTGCTCTACAGCGAAATCCTCACCGACGAGATCGGGCACGTCGGCTACTGCGCCTCGCGCTGCAGCACCGCGGAGCGGGCGATCATGCGCCGCCTCTATCCGCTGATCGGTCGGCTGTTCGCGCGGCAGACCGCCGAGATCAGCCTGCTCGTCGACCCGAAAGCGTTGCGCGCCAGGCTCGACCGACCCTTCGACGTCGACGAACTCACCGCGGGGCTGGACAACGAAACCTACCTCGTCGCCCACCCGTGACCCCGGACTCGACGGCGGACCCCGCAAACAACGTCGCGCCGAGCGTGCACTGAGTGCGACAGATCAGCGAAATATTCGCCGTGAGAACACGTTCGGCGCGCTGCGGCGAAGGCTGGGCCGGCGCTAAAAGCCAACGGGCGGTTAGGCCGCCAGCTCGCCGCCGGTGCGGCGCGCCACGGACGCCCGCTTGCCGCGCCGCCAACCGCGCACGGCCGCGATCGCGGACTTGAGCCCGCGGCGACGGCCGGTAGCCGGATCGGTGCCCAGGAAATCGGGATCCAGCTCGGCGAACATCCGCTCGCTGCGGGTCTCCGGAGCGTTGTCGGCGTCGTCGCGCAGATACTTGTTCGGCAGCGAGAGCTTGGCCAGCGTGCGCCATGTCTTCGCGTACTGGAACAGGAAAGATCCTGTGGTGTAAGGCAAGTCGTACTTGTCACAGACCTGGCGTACCCGCACCGAGATCTCGTGCAACCGGTTGCTGGGCAGATCGGGGTACAGGTGGTGCTCGATCTGGTGACACAGGTTGCCGCTCATGAACCGCAACACCGGGCCGGCCTCGAAATTGGCGCTGCCCAGCATCTGGCGCAGGTACCACTGTCCCTTGGTCTCGCCGATCATGTCGGTCTTGGTGAATTTCTCTGCGCCGTCCGGGAAATGGCCGCAGAAGATGACAGCGTTGGCCCACACGTTGCGGATCACGTTGGCCATCGCGTTGGCCTTCAAGGTGGACAGGAAGGTCGCGCCGGGCGACAGTGACGTCAGCGCCGGGAACGCGACGTAGTCCTTGACCACCTGGCGACCCGCCTTGGCCAGGAACTCGTCGATCCGCTGCCGGGCTTCCTCGTGGTCCATCCGGCGCTTGAGGATCTTGCCGATCTCCACGTGCTGCAGGCCCACTCCCCATTCAAAAAGCAAGGCCAGCAACGTGTTCCACACCAGATTGAACAGGTTGAAGCGCTTCCAACGCTGGTCGCGGGTGACGCGCAGCATGCCGTAGCCGACGTCGTCGTCCATCCCGAGAATGTTGGTGTACTTGTGGTGCACGAAGTTGTGGGTGTATCGCCAGTGCTTGGACGACCCGCTCATGTCCCACTCCCACGTCGAGGAGTGGATCTCGGGGTCGTTCATCCAGTCCCACTGCCCGTGCATGACGTTGTGGCCGATCTCCATGTTCTCGATGATCTTGGCCACGCCCAGGGTCACCGTCCCCGCCCACCAGGCCGAGCGCCGCGAGCCCGCGGCCAGCAGCAGCCGGCCGGTCACCTCCAGCGCGCGCTGGGCCGCGATGGTGCGGCGGATGTAGCGGGCGTCCCGCTCGCCGCGCGAGTCCTCCACGTCCTGGCGGATGGCATCGAGCTCAACGGCCAGGTTTTCGATATCGGCGTCCGTCAGATGGGCGAATACGTCGACGTCTGTGATCGCCATCGTCGTCATCTCCCTGCGGTCGTATTGTTCGGTCCGTTCATCCGTCCCAGACCTACGCTATCGTAACCTACGACGCCGTAGGTTACCTGTGAGTAGCCTTTAAATGTCGAGCACGCAATCCCCGGATGCGGCCGACACGCAGGTCTGCACCCGGGTCCCCGGCTCGTGTTCGGCGCCGGTGCGCAGATCGCGGACGTGCCCCTCGACCAGGCCGACCACACACGACTGACAGATACCCATCCGGCAGCCGAAGGGCATCTGCACCCCGGCGGCTTCGCCCGCATCCATCAACGAGGTCGCCGCGTCGGCGTCGACGCTGCGCCCGCTCCTGGCGAAGGTGACCATGCCGCCGGCGCCGGCGGGTGCGGCCTTGGACACCGCGAAGCGCTCCAGATGCAACTGCTCGCCGATGCCCGCGGCCGACCATACCCGCTCGGCGGCGTTGAGCATCCCTTCCGGACCGCAGGCCCAGGTCTGGCGCTCGCGCCAGTCGGGCACCTCGCGGTCCAGCAGGGACAGGTCGAGCCGGCCGCGGGTGCGGGTCTCCCGCAACTGCAGGCGATAGCCGGGGTGCTCGTTCGCCAGGGCGGCCAGCTCGCCGCGGAACATCACGTCGGCCTCGGTGGGCGCCGAGTGCAGGTGGACGATGTCACCAATCTGGTTGCGGCGCACCAGTGTTCGCAGCATCGACATCACCGGCGTGATCCCGGAGCCGGCGGTGAGGAACAGGATCGAGGCGGGCGCCGGGTCGGGCAGCACGAAGTTGCCCTGCGGCGCCGCCAGCCGGACCACGGTGCCCGGCTCGACGCCGGCCACCAGGTGACTCGACAGGAAGCCCTCGGGCATCGCCTTGACGGTGATGGTCACGGTCCGCGCCGACGCCGACGTCGCCGGGCTCGAGGTCAGCGAGTACGACCGCCACCGCCAGCGCCCGTCGATCAACAGTCCGATGCCGATGTATTGGCCGGGCTGGTAGTCGAAGTTGAAGCCCCAGCCCGGTTTGATCACCAGGGTCGCGGAATCCTCGGTCTCCCGGCGCACGTCGACGACGCGGCCGCGCAGTTCCCGCGCCGACCAGAGTGGATTGGCCAGGTGCAGGTAGTCGTCGGGCAGCAGCGGCGTGGTGATGCGCGCGGCGAGTTTGCGCAGCGCGTGCCAGCCGGGGTGCCGCTCTGCCCCCGCGACCACGGGTCGCTTGGTGTCGCCGAGGTTGGCGGTGATGGGCGATGTCGTCTTGCTCATGGTGTTGCTCATGTTGGAAGCTCCTGCCTCGCGATTGCGGCGTGCGGTCAACGCCAGAGCCAAAAGCTACGGTACCGTAACCTACGGTACCGTACCCTCGGCGTCGCGGCCAGGCGTGCGGTTACAACAGCTCCAGCAGAAACGGCAGCTCCTGGCTGGCGTACCAGGCCAGGTCATGGTCCTGGGCGTCGCCGACGATCAGGTCGGCATCCTCGTCCCCCAGGTCGGCGGCGTCGACGGCCTCGATCGCCTTGGCCACCGCCGGTTCGGCGGCGGCGTTGTCGACGTAGGCGGCGATCACGTCCTCGATCCGGACCGGCCCGGCCAGCCTGACCACGGCGTCGTCCAGGTCGGGGCGGTAGGTGAGGTCGTCGACGTCGGCCGCCAGCACCGCGCGGCGCGGCGGCAGGGCGCCGTGTTCGGCTTCGTGCTCGGCGCCGGCCAGCAGCCGCAGCGACGCCAGCGCCGCCTCGCGCAGCGCCACCTCGGCGAGCTCGTCGTCGTCGCCCTCGGCGTAGGCCTCGCGCAACACCGGCGTCAGCGCGAACGCCGTCCCGTTGACCGCAGCCAACGAGCCGTCGGCGACCAGCCGCTGCAGCATGGCCAGCGTGGCGGGGATGTAGACAGTGGCCACGGCTAGATCAGCGTGGCCGCGTAGTCGTCGACATACCTCGACAGCTCACGCGGCGGGCGCTGGTAGTTGCCGGTCACGACGGGACGCCGCGGCAGCTTGACGGGGGGCGCCTCGACGGCGTGGTAGGGGATCGTGGACAACAGATGGGCCATCATGTTCAGTCGCGCGTGCTTCTTGATGTCGGATTCCACGACGTACCACGGACTCTCCGGGGTATCGGTGTGCACCATCATCTCGTCCTTCGCGCGTGAATAGTCCTCCCACCGGTATACCGATTCCAGATCGATCGGAGACAGTTTCCAGCGCCGGACCGGGTCTTTCAGCCGCGCCTTGAACCGGCGCAGCTGTTCGGCCTCAGAAACCGAGAACCAATATTTGCGCAGCAATATCCCGTCATCGATCAGCATCTGCTCGAAGATCGGAGTCTGCCGCAAAAACAGCACATACTCCTGCGGCGTGCAGAATCCCATGACCTTCTCGATGCCGGCCCGGTTGTACCACGATCGGTCGAACAGCACGATCTCACCCTTGCTGGGCAAGTGCGCGATGTAGCGCTGGTAATACCATTGGCCGCGTTCGCGATCGGTGGGCACCGGCAGCGCGGCGACGCGGGCGACCCGCGGGCTGAGATATTCGGTGATCCGTTTGATCGCGCCGCCCTTGCCGGCCGCGTCGCGGCCCTCGAAGACCACCACCAGTCGCGCCCCGGAATGGCGCACCCACTCCTGCAGTTTCACCAATTCCGTTTGCAGCCGGAACAATTCGGCTTCGTAGACGGCGTCGGGAATCTTCACCGCGGCCCGGGCCGATTTCTTCTTGCCGGCCTTGAGGGGAACGCCGTCGTTTTTCGCGCTGCTCACAGCCACGAATGATAGCCCCACGCAGGGATTTTCAGCGCCGTCTAGCGCTGCCTAAGACCGGGCGGCCTCCACCAGTTCCTCGAGCGCCTGGTTCAGCAATGCGGGCAGCAGGTCGACGTCGCTCATCGCTTCGCGGTCGGCGTTGATGCCGTAGTAGAGCATGCCGTTGTAGGACGTCACGCCGATGGCCAGCGCCTGGTTGTGCAGCAGCGGCGGCACCGAGTAGGTCTCCAGCAGCTTGGTGCCGGCGACGTACATCTGCGACTGCGCCCCGGGCGCGTTGGTGATCAACAGGTTGAAGGTGCGCTTGGAGAAGCTCGGGAAGCTGGTCGCGACCCGGATGCCCATGGCGTGCAGGGTGGGCGGGGCGAAACCCGACAGCGTGACGATGGTCCTGGCGTCGACCAGATGCGCGGCCGTCGGGTTGGATTCGGTGGCGTGCGCGATCTGGGAGAGCCGCACCACCGCGTTCGGCTCCCCCACCGGCAGGTCGACCAGAAACGGCATCACCTGGCTGATCGCCTGACCGGGGCCGCTGACGTCCAGGTCACCGTCGGCGTACACCGACAGCGGCGCCATCGCCCGCACCGTCGCGGTGGGCGACACCGCCGCCCCGCGGGACATCAGCCAGCTGCCCAGGGCGCCGGCGATCACCGCCAGCACCACGTCGTTGACGTCGCAGTCGTAGCGGGCCCGCACGGTGCGGTAGTCCTCCAGGCTGCCGCTGGCCACGGTGAACCGCCGGTGGCGCGACACGGTGGCGTTGAGCGGGCTGCTGGGCGCGGTGCCGCGGGCCACGTTGCGCACGAAATCGAAGACCCGCCGGCCGGCGTCGACCAGCTCGCCGTAGTTGGTCACCAGCCCGCCGATCGCCGACCCGACGGCCTGCAGCTGCGCGCTGGGGCCCACCAGCCACTCCCCGATCGCGCCCAGGACCAGCCGGGTGTTGCCCGGGTCGCGTTCCGGGACCCAGATGTCTTCGGGGAAGGCCGGCGGGCGTTTGGTCCGGTCGGCGATGACGTGGTTGATCTCCAGCGCCGTCATCCCGTTGATCAGCGCTTGATGGGACTTGGTGTAGAGCGCCAGCCGGTTCTTGGACAGGCCCTCGACCAGATACATCTCCCACAGCGGCCGCGTCTTGTCCAGCGGCCGGGCGGCCAGCCGGGCGATCAGCTCGTGCAGCTGCTCGTCACTGCCCGGCGAGGGCAGCGCCGAGCGGCGCACGTGATAGGTGATGTCGAAGTCGCCGTCGTCGATCCACACCGGCCGGGCGGTGCCGACCGGCACCTCCCGCACCTTCTGCCGGTAGCGCGGTATCTGCGGCAGCCGCTGCTCGATGGTGTGCAGCAGCGTCTCGTAGCTCAGCCCGGCACGCGGGCGGCGCAGGATCGCCAGCGATCCGACGTACATGGGGGTGGCGGTGTTCTCCAGCCGGTAGAACGACGCATCCGCCGGGGACAACCGGCTAACCATGCAGCGCTGTCCTCCTGGTCAGTGGGCCGTCCGTGCGCGCAGCGACCGTATTTCTCGCCCACCGTAGTGGTCCGGCCGGCGCACCCGTCAGCGCGGGTACGCCCGCGAGCCAGTTGTGCCATGATGACCACTGACCAACCACCGTCTGCCCTCTCTCCAGCAGGCTTGCGGTCCGCCGCAAGAGTCCGCCCCAACAGTTGGAGAGTGCGCGTTGAACACCGGTCCCGTCGCCAACCCGTCCGACGCTTTCACCGTGGTACCAGTCGTCGACTACGAGCCGCAAACCCAGGACGTGCCGCGCGCGCTGGCGCAGTGCCGGCCGTCCGCGCGTGCGCCGTTGCGCCGCGGCGGCGGCCACGCGTCGCCCCGCGCCTGCGGCGGGCCACCCGGCCGAGCGGCCGCGCCGCAAGCCGGCGCGGTCATGTCCGCCCAGCTGCGCGAGGCGGCGGTGTTCGCCGACGCGGCGCTGCGCCGGGTGCTCGAGGTCATCGACCGCCGCCGTCCGGCCGCCCAGCTCAACCCGCTGCTGGCCCCCAGTCTGGTGGATTCTGTTGTGGCGGTTGGGCGTTCGCTGACCGGACCGGAGCCGGGTGCCGCGGTGCTGCGCCGGATGCGGTTGCAGCCGGCCGGTCACGGCGACCCGCAGACGGCGGCCGAAGTCTTCGGTTGCTACAGCCGGGGCAATCGGATGCACGCCATCGCCTGCCGGGTCGAGCAGGTGCCCGGCGCCGGCGGGACCCGGTGGATGGTGGTGGCCCTGCACATCGGGTGAACCGGGCGCGCCCTCAGGTCGCCGGTGCGGCCGGCCGCGGGCCGGTGTAGCGGGCGAGCACCGGCCCCGCGATCGCCATGATGAAAACGTAGGACGTCGCCAGCGCCGCGACCGCGGGCAGCGAGCTGCCGGCCAATCCGATGATGATCAACGAGAATTCGCCGCGGGCGATCAGCGCGGTGCCCGCCCGCAACTGCCCGCGCCGCGCCACCCCGTCGTGCCGGGCGGCGAAGATCCCGGTGGCCACCTTGGTCGCCGCGGTCGCGGCGGCCAGGATCAGCGCCGCGGGCAGCATCGGGATCAGCTCGTGCGGATCCACCGAGTAGCCGATCGCCAGAAAGAAGATGGCGGCGAACAGATCCCGCAGCGGCGCCAGCACCTGACGGGTCCGGGTCGCGGTCTCCCCGGTCAGCGTCAGGCCCACCAGGAACGCGCCCACCGCGGCCGAGGCGTGCAGGGATTCGGCCATGGCCGCCACGATCAGGGTGATGCCGAGCACCCGCAGCATCAACTGTTCGGAGTCGGGATGTTCGACCAGCCGCTGCACGTGGTGACCCCAGCGGTAGGACGCGGCGAACGCCGCCACCAGCGCGCTCACCGCCACCACCATGCCGACGACGGCGTGCAGCCAGCCGCCGCCGGACGCCAGCACCGCGAACAGCGGCAGGTAGGCGGCCATCGCGAAGTCCTCGAGCACCAGCACCGACAGCACCGCCGGGGTCTCCCGGTTACCGAGCCGGCGCAGGTCCTCCAGCAGCCGGGCGACGACGCCCGACGAGGAGATGTAGGTGACGCCGGCCAGGCACAGGATGGCCACCCCGTCCAGTCCCAGCAGCCAGCCGGCGATCGCGCCGGGCGCGGCGTTCAGCACGACGTCGACCGCCGCGGACGGCAAGTGGTGCCGCATGCTGCTGGAGAATTCGGCGACGGAGAACTCGCAGCCCAGGGTCAGCAGCAGCAACACCACGCCGATGGGCGCGCTGGTGGTGATGAACTGCCCGCCGGTGGCCAGCGGCAGCAGCCCGCCCTTGCCCAGCGCCAGGCCCGCCAGCAGGTAGACGGGGATGGGCGACAACGCGAATCGGCGCGCGGCGGCGCCCAATACGGCCAGAGTGGCCAGGAGGGCGCCGAGTTGCAGTAGCAGCGTCCCCGAAATCTGCACCGGCTCAGCCCTTGTCGATGATCTTCTCGACGCCGGCGATACCGTCTTCGGTGCCGATCACGATCAGAACGTCGCGGGCATGCAACATCTCGGAGGGACCCGGTGAGGCCAGCACTTCGTCGTCGCGCACGATGGCGACGATGGACGCCCCGGTGCGGGTGCGGGCCCGGGTGTCGCCCAGCGGGTGGTCGACGAACGGGCTGCCGGCCAGGATGTGCACCTGGCCCGTCTCCAGCCCGGGCACTTCCTTGGCCAGCTCGGTGAACCGTTCGGCGATGCGCGGCGCGCCCAGGATCTGGGCCACCGCCTCGGCCTCCTCGTTGGACAGGTGCAGCACCGGCCGGGCCTCGTCGGGATCCTCGCGGGCGTAGACGACGACGTCGAAGTCGCCGCTGCGCCGCGCGATGATGCCGACGCGGTCGCCCTTGTGGTCGGTGAACTCGTAGCGAAGGCCGACCCCGGGCAGCAGCACCTCCTTGACGTCCATACGTCAATCCTGACAGGTCGCTGTCGCCGGCGCCGACCCCGCTAGGGCAGACCGGCGGGTTGGGTCGGGTGCCGGCGCGGCCGGTGCCCCAGGGGAACCAGCATCGGCACCCGGTGCCGGTAATCGCGGTACTGGTCGCCGAGCGCCTGCACCAGGTCGTGCTCCTCCAGGTGCACGGCCAGCAGGATGTAGCCGGTCATGGCGATCGAGAACAGCAGGTGCCCGGCGGTCATGGTGGGCGCCGCCCAGAAGGCGATGACGAAGCCGAGCATCAGCGGGTGGCGTACCATCCGGTAGAGCATGCGCGCGTGAAAACCTATGTGGCTGTAGGGTTTTCCGCGCCACGCGAGATACACCTGGCGGAGTCCGAACAGGTCGAAGTGGCTGACCATGAAGGTGGCGGCCAGCGCGATCACCCAGCCGAGCCAGAACAACGTCCACAGCACCAGCCGGCCGGCTGGTGCTGTCACCTCCCAGATCACGGCCGGCATCGTCCGCCACTGCCAGTACAGCAGCACCAGCACGGCGCTGGACAGCACCACGTAGGTGCTGCGTTCGATCGTGGCCGGGACCAGCCGCGTCCACCACGCCTTGAAACCGGGCCGGGCCATCACGCTGTGCTGGACGCCGAACAGGCCGAGCAACACCAGGTTGACCGCCACCGCCTCGCCGATCGGCGACGACAGTCCGTGATCGACGGTACGTGGCACCCAAAAGTTTCCCAGGAAAGCGACGAGATACAGAAATGCGCCGAGAAAGAGCAGATAAGCGGCGGCTCCATAGCCGACGACCAGATAGCGTTTCATTAGCTGATTGTGCACCCGATCGGCCGCCGGGAACATGGGGCGATTGCCTCAACTGTGCGGCGGAGCGGCCGGCACCAGCCCGTGCTGCAGCGCATACATGCTGGCGCCGATCCGGTTCGACACGCCGATCTTGGCGTAGGTCCGCTCGACATGGTTGCGGGCGGTTTTCTCGCTGATCACCAGCGCGGCGGCGATCTCCTTGTTGGAGGCGCCGCGCGCGACGTGCCCCAGCACCTCGATCTCCCTGGGGGTCAGCCCGTCGGGGCGCGGGTTGGGCCGCGGCCCGACGGGCTGACCGGCGGCGTGCAGCACCGCTTCGGCGGCGACCGGGTCGAGCTCGCCGCAGCGCACCCGCCCGCGCAGCCGTCGGGCGGCCTCCGCCTCCGACAGCTGCTCCCGGTACGGCCGCGGCTCGCGGCCCGACTGGTAACACACGGCGGCGGCCAGGATGCGGTCCGGCATGCCCAGCGCCGAGCCGGCCAGGCCGCGGGGATAGCCCGAGCCGTCGAGGCATTCGTGATGATTGCCGGCCACCTCGGCCAGCCGCCGCAGCCCGGGAACCTGGTCGAGGATGCGCACCGTCAGATACGGATGCAGCCGGACCCGCTCGAACTGCGATCCGCTCAACGGCCCCGGCCGCGACCAGATTTGGTTCGACACCCCGATGCGGCCCAGGTCGTGGACATGGCCGGCGCGCCGGGTCAGCGCCACCGCGTCGGCGTCCAACCCGGCGGCCCGCGCGGCTTGCCCCGCGAGCCGGGCCACCGCGCGCGAATGCCCAAGTGTGAACGGGCATTTCAGGTCGACGAAGTCGCCCAGCGCGACGAGTGCCGCGTCCAGCGACTGTTCGTCCACCCGGTGGCGGTCGGGCGCCTCGCGCAACGCGGCCGCCCACGCGTCGCCGGTCTGCGGGCCGGCCAGGATCGCGTCGGCGTCCCGCAGAAAGACGTCCGCGATCCCGGGGTCGAACTGGCCGCCGCGCCGGGCGCCGACCATGGCCACCGCCCCGGCCACGCCGTAGCTGCGGTGGTGCACCTCGACCATGTCGGCCAGCTGCGCGATGCGCATCTGGATCGGGATGTCCTCACCGCGGGCACCGGTGGGCAGCCCGCCGCCGTCGTAGCGCTCGAAGGTGTAGGCGAGCGCGGCTTGTACGTTGGGGCCCAAGCCGATTCGATCGGCCAGCAGGGCCGCCGACGCGCAGTGCGAGTGGATCAACCGGGAGATGTGACCGCGCGCGTTGGCGAACAGCGTGGCCATCACGCTCAGCCGGTGCGCCAACGGCTGGCCGCGGCCGACGTTGCTGGCCAGGAACCGCAGGTACGGAATGCCGGACCAGTCCACCAGATACGAGTCGTGGCGCACGGCGATGTCGTCGCCGAACCACCGGGCGTACTCGTGCGAATCCGCGTGGCAGCCGATCCACATGACCAGGGTGGTGTAGTACACACAGTCGCGCTGCTGCCGGCTGAGCCCGAGCCGGTCGCAGAGTCGGGTCGCGATGAGCGCCGCCCGCAACATGTGCTCGGCGGGCTGGCCGAGGCCGAGGTCGATCGCCACCGACAGCGCCGCCAGCAGCTCCGCCCGCGTCGGGAGAACGGCCTGCGCCATGAGCATCATTGTGCCCAGCCGATCGGCGCGGGGTCACCCGATTGCGACGGTGCGCGGCGCGGCGTGATGACGGCCCGGGTCGAAGTTCTCGAAATGCCCGCCGCCGACCGCGAACACCCCGCGCTGCGGGGGCCGGAAACCGGCCAGCCGGGCCTGGCGTCGCAGCGGCCCGACCGGTCCCAGGTCCGCGCCGTCCAGCACCGCCCGGGAGTGGTGCACCGCCCACACCCGCGCGGGCGCGAGCATGAAGCGCTGACCGTTGGGCACCGTTCCGCAGAGCCGGACCCGGCCGGCCCGCAGCAGCGGGCCGGCCGCGCGACCGAGCACGGCCAGCACGGCCCGGCTGGTCCACGCCCGCTGCGGCAGCCGCGCGCCGAGCGCACTCATCAGCCGGGTGGCGACGGTGGCCCGCAGGTCGATGCGCCAGGCGAGCAGTCCCGGGATCTCGACGAGCAGCGACCACGGGGTGACCCAGGCGACGTCGATGTCGCATTGGACCGCGTCGCGGGCGGTCGCCGCGCCGAAGTAGCGGGCACAGCTCTGCGGGCCGGGGGTGGTGGCGTAGAAGGTCCACACCCCGTCGCGGTCGCGGTGCCACACCGAGCGGTAGCCGGGCGAGAACGAGGTCGCCGGAAACTGCCGCAGCGCCAGGTAATGCCCGCTGCCGAAGGGCAGCCCCATCACGCCGAAACCGACGAACCGTTCGTCGTCTCCGGCGGGCAGGGCCGGGTCATCCAGGACGGCCGTCGCGGCGTCGAGAGGGGTGCGTGTCGTGGTCATGCATGCATGGTGGGCGCCGACACCGCCGCCGCGCATGGGGCGAATGCCTCAACTCGGCACAGGGCGTGCGGTGGCAGCGCCCGCGGCGGCCCGGCGCGCCCGCCTCCCCGGCCCACGCTCGCCTGCCCCGGCCCGCGTCCGCCTCCCCGGCCCACGCCCGCCGAGCGTGAAGTTAGGTGCACGCTCGGCGCCGAGCGTGAAGTTAACTTCACGCTCGAGCGGAGGGGGTCGCGACTGGCCGCGCGGAGGCGGCTAAATCCGGACGAAAGGCTAGCGGCGCTTCACCGATTTGGGGGGCTTGGCGCCGCGGCCCTGCTGGCGCGCGGCGGCGCGCCGCTCACGACGGCTGGCGCCGGCGGGCACCCCGGCCGGCGTCTTGGCGTCGCCGCCGTTGCGCTGCACCTGCGCCGAGCCGTCCTCGGACGGGCCGGAGTAGGTCATCGCCGGCGCTTCGTTGTCAATTCCCTTGGCGCGCAACTGCGTTGGGGCTTCGTCACGTGCGGCCGTCGCGGTGCCGCCCTGTTCGGCCGGCGCCCCCAGCTCGGCCAGCCCCTCGGGCGTCTGCACCGGCGCCACTTGCGGGGCGGGCACCGCCTCGACGGTGACATTGAACAGGAAGCCGACCGACTCCTCCTTCATGCCGTCGAGCATGGCCATGAACATGTCGTAGCCCTCGCGCTGGTACTCCACCAGCGGGTCGCGCTGCGCCATGGCGCGCAGGCCGATGCCCTCCTTGAGGTAGTCCATCTCGTAGAGGTGCTCGCGCCACTTGCGGTCGATGACGTTGAGCAGCACGTTGCGCTCCAGCTGGCGCATCGCGCCCTCGCCCGCGATCTCCTCCAGCTCGGCTTCCCTTGCGGCATAAGCACGTTCGGCGTCTTTGAGCAGCGCCTCCAGCAGCTCCTCGCGGGTGAGGTCGTCGAAGCCGCCGTCGGCGTCCCGGCGGGTGAGCGTGGCATGGTCGATGCCGACCGGATACAGCGTCTTCAACGCCGTCCACAACGCGTCCAGGTCCCAATCCTCGGCGTAGCCCTCGGCCGTCGCGCCGTTGACATAGGCGGTGACCACGTCGCGGACCATCTCGAGGGCCTGCTCCTTGAGGTTCTCGCCTTCCAGGATGCGGCGGCGCTCGGCGTAGATCACCTTGCGCTGCTGGTTCATCACCTCGTCGTACTTGAGGACGTTCTTTCTGACCTCGAAGTTCTGCTGCTCGACCTGGGTCTGGGCGCTCTTGATCGCCCGGGTCACCATCTTGGCCTCGATGGGGACGTCGTCGGGCAGGTTGAGCCGGTTGAGCATCACCTCCAGCGCGGCGCCGTTGAACCGGCGCATCAGCTCGTCGCCCAGCGACAGGTAGAACCGCGACTCGCCCGGGTCGCCCTGACGCCCGGAGCGGCCGCGCAGCTGGTTGTCGATGCGGCGCGACTCGTGCCGCTCGGTGCCCAGCACGTACAGGCCGCCGGCCTCGATCACTTCCTTGGCCTCGGCGGCGGCCTCGGCCTTGACCTTGGGCAGTTCCTCGTGCCAGGCCGCCTCGTACTCGTCGGGCGTCTCGACCGGGTCCAGGCCGCGCTCGCGCAACCGCTGGTCGGTGAGGAAGTCGACGTTGCCGCCCAGCACGATGTCGGTGCCGCGGCCGGCCATGTTGGTGGCCACCGTGACGCCGCCGCGCCGGCCGGCCACCGCGACGATTCCGGCCTCCTGCTCGTGGTACTTGGCGTTGAGCACGTTGTGCGGGATGCGCCGCTTCTGGAACTGGCGCGACAGGTACTCCGAGCGCTCGACGCTGGTGGTGCCGATCAGCACCGGCTGGCCCTTCTGGTAGCGCTCGACCACGTCGTCGACCACCGCGATGTACTTGGCTTCCTCGGTCTTGTAGATCAGGTCGGACTGGTCGGTGCGGATCATCGGCTTGTTGGTCGGGATCGGCACCACGCCGAGCTTGTAGATCTCGTGCAGCTCGGCCGCCTCGGTCTGGGCGGTGCCGGTCATGCCGGACAGCTTGTCGTAGAGCCGGAAGTAGTTCTGCAGCGTGATGGTGGCCAGCGTCTGGTTCTCGGCCTTGATCTCGACGTGCTCCTTGGCCTCGATGGCCTGGTGCATGCCCTCGTTGTAGCGGCGGCCGTACAGGACGCGACCGGTGAACTCGTCGACGATGAGCACCTCGCCGTCGCGCACGATGTAGTCCTTGTCGCGGTGGAACAGCTCCTTGGCCTTCAGCGCGTTGTTGAGGTAGCTGACCAGCGGCGAGTTGGCCGCCTCGTAGAGGTTGTCGATGCCGAGCTGGTCCTCGACGAACTCCACCCCCAGCTCGTGCACGCCGACGGTGCGCTTGCGCAGATCCACCTCGTAGTGGACGTCCTTTTCCATCAGCGGGGCGAGCCGGGCGAACTCGAGGTACCAGTTGGAGGCGCCGTCGGCCGGCCCGGAGATGATCAGCGGGGTGCGGGCCTCGTCGATCAGGATCGAGTCGACCTCGTCGACGATCGCGAAGTTGTGCCCGCGCTGCACCAGGTCGTCGAGCGAGTGCGCCATGTTGTCGCGCAGGTAGTCGAAGCCGAACTCGTTGTTGGTGCCGTAGGTGATGTCGGCGTTGTAGGCGACCCGGCGCTCGTCGGGCGTCATCTGGGCGAGAATCACCCCGACGTCCAGGCCCAGGAAGCGGTGCACCCGGCCCATCCACTCGCTGTCGCGTTTGGCCAGGTAGTCGTTGACGGTGACGACGTGCACGCCCTTGCCGCCGATGCCGTTGAGGTAGGCGGGCAGCACCGAGGTCAGCGTCTTGCCCTCACCGGTCTTCATCTCGGCGACGTTGCCGAAGTGCAGCGCCGCCGCGCCCATCACCTGCACGTCGAACGGGCGCTGGTCGAGCACCCGCCAGGCCGCCTCCCGGGCCACCGCGAACGCCTCGGGCAGCAGGTCGTCGAGGCTCTCGCCGTCGGCGTGCCGCTTCTTGAACTCGTCGGTCTTGGCCCGCAACTCGGCGTCGGTGAGCTTTTCGACCTCGTCGGACAAGGTGTTGACGTAGTCAGCCACCCGCTTGAGACGCTTGAGCATGCGACCTTCGCCGAGGCGCAGCAACTTCGACAGCACGGTGTTGTCCTCTACGGTCTGATTGCCCGGCTCCTGCGCATCGCGCTGCGCGCTCTGCGTCGTCGTCGGGCCGGATCGGGGTCTTTGGCGACACCCATCCTAGGTGACGTCGCTCTTTGGACGCCGAACGTCGACTCGTGGTGCGGATTCGCCCGAAATCGCGCAATAAAGTCGACGTTCGGCGGACGACGGGATCAGTCAGGCCAGCCGGATCAGGCCATAGTCGTAGGCGTGCCGGCGGTAGACCACACAGGGCCGTTCGGTCTGCTTGTCCTGAAAGAGAAAGAAGTCGTGCCCGACGAGTTCCATTTCGTAGAGCGCGTCGTCGACCGTCATCGGGATGGCCGGGTGCTCCTTGGTGCGCACGATGCGCCCGGGCTCCCGGTCGAGCTCGGTGTCGGGCTCCACGCCGTCATGGTCGGCCGCCGGCTGCGGCTCGCTGGGCAGCGGCGCGCGCGGGGGCACCGCGGTGGCGGCGGCCAGCGAGACCGGGGTCTTGTCGCCGTAGTGCACCTTGCGGCGATCCTTGACGCGGCGCAGCCGGTTCTCCAGCTTGTCGACCGCGGACTCGAAGGCGGCGTAGAAGCTGTCGGCGCAGGCCTCCGCCCGGCTGACGGGGCCGCGGCCGCGGGCGGTGATCTCCACCCGTTGACAGGACTTGCGCTGCCGCCGGTTGGGCGCGTGCTTGAGTTCGACGTCGAAGAGATAGATCGAGCGGTCGAACCGCTCGAGGCGGGCGAGTTTTTGCGAGACGTACAGACGGTAGTGATCGGGGATTTCTACGTTGCGGCCCTTGAACACGACTTCGGCGGTGGCCGTCGGTTGGCCTTGCCCGTCGGTGCTGGGCGACGACTGGTCCAGAATCTGACCGGAATCCACGGATAGCCTTGACATACGTGACAACTCGTTTCTCTTTTCACGTCGCACGCGCCCTGCGTGCCCGGCTGATGTGATGCGCCGACGAGGTGAGAGCGGTTCGAGACTGGCTACCGCCGCAGGCTGCCCGCCGGAGCAAGGTGTCGATTACTCACCCCTTCCGCGTGGGTCTCAACCTGGAAATATCGCGACCAGTGAGTCGAACCAGAGTCGATGATGTTGTCCTCGACGTTAGCTCGTGTTCGGCTTCCGATGCCACTAATTTCGTCGAGCTGTTGCGTGTTCTTCACATCGCGATTCACGCCGCCGCGATCGCCAGCACGGCGGCGACCCGGGCCCCCGCCGCGTGCAGGACGCGCACCGACTCGCGCGCCGTCGCCCCGGTGGTGACGACGTCGTCGACGACGAGGACGTCGGCGCCCGGCAGCGGCGCGGGCCGGCCGCGCAGCACCACCCGGCCGGCGATGTTGCGTTCCCGCTCGGCGGTGCCCAGCCCCACCGAGTCGCGGGTGAGCGCCCGGATCCGCAACATCGGGGCGACGGCGATGTCGGGATGGCGGGCCACCGCGGCGCGCGCCAGCCGGGTGATGGGATCGCCGCCGCGGCGGCGCGCGGCCGACCGTCGTGTGGGGGCGGGCACGACGATCAGCGGGGTGGCGACGATGCCCCAGCACAGCAGCCGATGCACCGCGACGGCCAGGGCGCCCGCCAGCGGCGCGACGAGGTCGGCGCGGCCGTGTTCCTTGAGCGCCAGGAGGGCGCGCCGCCGGGTGTTGGCATAGCGGCCGAGCGCGAACACCGGGACGCCTGGGTCGACGCGCGGGTTCACCACGTGCGGTTCGTCGGGTTTGACGACCAGCTCGGCCGCGCAGGCCGGGCACCAGCGGGTCGCGGGCGCCGCGCAGCCGCCGCATTCGGCCGGCAAGAACAGGTCGAGCATGCCGCCAGTGTGGCGGGCGGGGGTGACAGGTGGCGCCCGGCCTTGCGGCCGCGCTGGCGATCGCCGCTAGCCCGGCAGCACCGGCGCGGCGCCGGGCACCGTCAGCCCGGGCACCTCCGACCAGCCCTGCTGGCCGTCCGCCGACGGCGAATACTGCAGCACCCCTTGGGGACCCGCGACATAGGCGGTGGACGGGTTGGCCACCACCGTCGTCACCGGCATCTGCACACCGTGCGGCGGGGCGTCGGAGTTGACCCCGTCGAGGTTGACGTAGGAGACCGGGTGGCTGGGGTCGGTGCGGGTCACCACGATGTCGTCGCCGGTGCGCCAGGACAGCGACACCACCGAATTGCCCAGCCCGAAACCGAGCCGGCGCGGATACGTCAGGGCGTACTGGCCGGCCTGGGTCTGCTCGACGCTGGCCAGGATCACCTGGCCGCCGATCACCATCGCGGCGCGGGTGCTGTCCCGGGACAGCTGCAGGTCGGTGATCGGCCCCGGGAACCGGGTGGCCACCGCCACCGAGTCCACCGGCAGCCGGGCGGGCTGCCCGGACGCCGGCTCCTGAATTGCCCGCAGCACGTTGTTGCCGTCGACCACCACCCAGACCACGTCGTCCAGCGACCAGGTGGGCCGCGACAGGCTGTGCCCGTCGGCGGACTGCACCGCCTCGGCGCCCAGATCACCGATCCACAACGAGGCCGCCATGTCCGGGGCGCCGCGGTGCAGCGTCACCACCGACGCCACCTGGCGGCCGTTGCGCGACAGCGCGGCGCCGGTCTGATCGCCCATCCGCCCGAACGCCCCGGGCACCACGACGGTGTGCTGCCCGTCCAGCGACACCAGTGACCCGTTCACCAGGGCATGCAGCCCGGCACCCGCTCCGTCGGCGACGCCGGGGTCGGTGGCGGCCACGTCGGAGGTGGTCCAGCCGTCGCGGAACCGGTCGTCCAGCGGCGCGCCGTCGGCGTTTATCACGTACGGGCCCCGGATGTCGGCCCGGGCCAGGGTCCAAATGATCTGTGCCGCAACCAATTGCCTGCTGTGCGGATCGGTGGTGGACAGCTTCTCCAGGTCGATGCGCGCGCCGCCGTAGCCCCGTCCGATCCCGCTCTTGCCGCCGTCGGCCCGGGTCACCGGCCCGCGCAACCGCAGCGGCGGGGCCAGCAGATTGCGCACCGTGTGCGCCATCTCGGGCCGCGGCCCGGCGATCAGCTTGGAGACCAGCTCGGTGGCCAGCTGATCGTGGTCGGGCACCGCGACGTAGCGCGGATCGGGCACCACGGTCTTGCCGGTCGGGTCGGCGAAATACAGCGTGTTGCGCTTGTAGGTGGCCTGGAACTGCTGCCAGTCCAGGAAGACCCCGTTGGGCAGGCGGTCGATCCGCCAGCCGCCGGAGGTCTTGACCAACTCGATCGGCCCCGGGTCGGGCAGCACCCCCTCGGCGGTCTCGAACACCCCCATGTCCGACAGCGAACCCAGAATGTCGGCCCGCATGGTCGCCGAAACACGTTCGGCCGCACGGGTTTCCACGAACACGACGTGGTCAATCAGCAGCGCGCTGCCGGCGTCGTCCCAGGCGTTGGACGCCGACTGGGTGAGGAACTGGCGCGCCGCCAGATGCCGGTTCGCGGGATCGGCTGTGGCCTTGAGGAATTCGCGCAGCAACACGTCGGGGTCCATGCCCGGGGTGGGCTTGGGCAGGTTCGACGGCGCCGGCCGCTCGACGGTGCCGATGGCTTGCGGCGCCGACGAACTGGGCACCCCGGCGCAGCCGGCGAGCAGCACGGCCAGCATCAGCAGGCCCAGGAGCTTACGCCCCATCACAGCGACCTTTCGGCGTGCTCGCGTTGGCGCGCACGGTCTTTCGCGTGTTGCGGGCCGGTCGACGGGGACTGCCCACCGGACGGGGACGGCTGCGGGATCGGCTTCATCGGCAGCGGGCTGGTGGTCACCTTGTGGCCGCGGACCAGCGGCAGGGTGAGCCGGAAGCACGAGCCGACGCCCGGTTCGCCCCACGCCTCCAGCCGGCCCTGGTGCAGCCGGGCGTCCTCGATGCTGATCGCCAGGCCCAGGCCGGTGCCGCCGGAGCGGCGCACCCGCGACGGGTCCGCCCGCCAGAACCGGCTGAACACCAGCTTCTCCTCGCCGGGTCGCAACCCCACCCCGTAGTCGCGGACGGTGACCGCGACGGTGTCCTCGTCGGCGGCCATCCGGATCTTGACCGGCTTGTGCTCGGCGTGGTCGATGGCGTTGGCGATCAGGTTGCGCAAGATCCGCTCCACCCGGCGGGTGTCGACCTCGGCGATGACCTCCTCGGCCGGCAGCTCCACCTGTAGTTCGATGCCGGCATCCTCGGCCAGATGCCCCACGTTGCTCAGCGCGCTCTGCACCGTGCTGCGCAGGTCGACGGCCTCGACGGACAGCTCGGCGACCCCGGCGTCATGCCGGGAGATCTCCAGCAGGTCGTTGAGCAGCGACTCGAACCGGTCCAGCTCGTTGACCATCAGCTCGGTGGAGCGCGCCAGCGTCGGATCGAGGTCGGCGCTGTGGTCGTAGATCAGGTCGGCGGCCATGCGCACCGTGGTCAGCGGGGTGCGCAGCTCGTGGCTCACGTCGGAAGTGAAGCGGCGCTGCAGGTTTCCGAACTCCTCCAGTTGGGTGATCTGCCGCGACAGGCTCTCGGCCATGTCGTTGAACGACATCGCCAGCCGGGCCATGTCGTCCTCGCCGCGCACCGGCATCCGCTCGGACAGATGCCCCTCGGCGAACCGTTCGGCGATGCGCGATGCCGAACGCACCGGCACCACCACCTGCCGCGACACCAGCAGCGCGATCCCGGCCAGCAGCACCAGCAGCACGGCGCCCCCGGTGATCATAGTGCCGCGCACCAGCTGGATGGTGGCCTGTTCGTTCTTCAGCGGGAAGATCAGGTACAGCTCCAGGTTGGCCACTTGGGAAGAGGCCGGGCTGCCGACGATCAGCGCCGGCCCGGAGAACCCGTCGGTGTGCACGGTGGCGTACTGGTAGGACGCCTGCCCGGCCTTGACGAAGCCCCGCAGCGAAGCGGGCACCTGATCGACGGGGCCGGCCGTGGTGGCCGCGCGTGGGCCGTCGCCGGGCACCATCAGCACGGCGTCGAAGGTGCCGGCCGTCCCCGCCCCCGAGGCTGAATCGGTCTTAGATGTCAGCGTGTTGCGGGCCAGCTGCAGGCTGCTGTCCAGCGAGCGCGCCTCTTCGCCGTTGACGATCCCGCCGACCGTGGTGCGGGCCCGCTCGATCTGCTCGATGGCGGCCTTCACCTTGACGTCGAGCACGCGATTGGTGACCTGGGACGTCAGCACGAAGCCCAGCGCCAGGATGACCGCCAGGGACAGCCCCAGGGTCAGCGCCACCACACGCAGCTGCAGCGAGCGCCGCCAGGCCGTGCCCACCGCCCGGCTCACCGCGCCCATGCCGCGAGTCATCGGACCGGAGCGCCCCCAGCGGCTCCGCGTACGTCGCCGGGAGCCCCACATCATCAATGACGCCGCTCCTCAGCATCACTCCGTTCTGCATCTTCGCCGGCGCAGCCGGCGATCACGGAGGTCCGGCCTTGTAACCCACTCCTCGAACGGTCAACACCACGGTCGGGTTCTCAGGGTCTTTCTCGACCTTGGCCCGCAGACGCTGGACGTGCACGTTCACCAGGCGGGTGTCCGCCGGGTGCCGATAGCCCCACACCTGTTCGAGCAGCACATCACGAGTAAACACCTGCCGCGGTTTGCGCGCCAACGCCACCAGCAGGTCGAATTCCAGCGGGGTCAACGAGATCTGCTCGCCGTTGCGGGTGACCTTGTGCGCCGGCACGTCGATCTCCACGTCGGCGATGGACAGCATCTCGGCGGGTTCGTCGTCGTTGCGGCGCAGCCGCGCCCGCACCCGGGCCACCAGCTCCTTGGGCTTGAACGGCTTCATGATGTAGTCGTCGGCGCCCGACTCGAGGCCCAGGACCACGTCGACGGTGTCGGTCTTGGCGGTCAGCATCACGATCGGCACGCCGGAGTCGGCGCGCAGCACCCGGCACACGTCGATGCCGTTCATGCCCGGCAGCATCAGGTCCAACAGGACCAGGTCGGGGCGCAGCTCGCGCACCGCGGTCAGGGCCTGGGTGCCGTCACCGATGACCGCAGTGTCGAAACCCTCCCCACGCAGCACGATGGTGAGCATCTCGGCGAGCGAAGCGTCGTCATCGACGACGAGAATCCTTTGCCTCATGGAGTCCATGGTGTCACCAGATCGGGACAAAATTGGGGCGCCACACGGGCGTTTCTTCTCGGATACGGCCGAATCGTGACAAATCTGTGCTATTCGGCCGCCAAATCGGCGGCCAGCCGGGCCGGGTCGACGTCCGCGTCGACGACCCGCCAGGCACCGCCCCAGCCCGCGGCGGCCAGCTGCGCGTACACCGCGCCGGTGCGTTGCTGCAGCCCGTCGTCGCGTTCGTAGCTGTCCCGCGCGCGGCCCGGATCGGACTCGGCCCGGCTGCGCGCGCGCTCGGCGGCCAGCTCGGCCGAGACCGCCAGCAGCACCTGCCGGTCGGGTGCGGGCAGTTTCAGCCGCCCGTACTCCAGGGTGTGCACCCAGGCGACCGCGGGCCCGTCGGCGTCCTGGTGCAGGCGCGCGGCGGTGTAGGCCGCGTTGGAGGCGACGTAGCGGTCCATGATCACCACGTCGTGGTCGCGGCGCAGGCCCTCGATGTCGCCGACGGCCGCGGCCCGGTCCAGCGCGAAGAGCATCGCCATCGCGTACACCGACGACGCCAGGTCGCCGTGCTCGCCGTGCAGCGCCTCGGCCGCGATGTCGGCGGTCACCGAGCGCCCGTACCGCGGGAAGGCCAGCGTGGCCACCGACTGTCCCGCCGCCTCGAAGGCCTTGCGCAGACCCTCGGCCAGTGTCCGCTTGCCGGCGCCGTCGACGCCCTCGATCGCGATCAGCACGGCGCGAGCCTATCGGGCCGCCGAGCGTGAAGTTATCTTCACGCTCGGCGCCGAACGTGAACCTAAGTTCACGCTCGGGCCGCCGGCGCTGTGGCCGCCGGCGCCCGGCAGCGCGCTCAGTAGCGGTAGTGGTCGGCCTTGTACGGGCCGTCGACGTCGACGCCGATGTACTCGGCCTGCTCCTTGGTCAGCTTGGTCAGCTCGCCGCCCAGGGCCTCCACGTGGATGCGGGCCACCTTCTCGTCGAGGTGCTTGGGCAGCCGGTACACCTCGTTGTCGTACTCGTCGTTCTTGGTCCACAGCTCGATCTGGGCGATCACCTGGTTGGAGAAGCTGTTGCTCATCACGAACGACGGGTGCCCGGTGGCGTTGCCCAGGTTCAGCAGCCGGCCCTCGGAGAGCACGATGATCGACTTGCCGGTGTCCGGGAAGGTCCACAGGTCCACCTGCGGGCGGATGTTGGTCTTGATGGCGCCGGACTTCTCCAGCCGGGCGATCTGGATCTCGTTGTCGAAGTGGCCGATGTTGCCCAGGATGGCCTTGTCCTTCATCGCCTTCATGTGCTCGAGGGTGATGATGTCCTTGTTGCCGGTGGCGGTGATGACGATGTCGGCCTCGCCGATGACGTCCTCCACCCGCTTGACGTTGTAGCCCTCCATCAGCGCCTGCAGCGCGTTGATCGGGTCGATCTCGGTGACGGTCACCCGGGCGCCCTGCCCGGCCAGCGACTCCACACTGCCCTTGCCGACGTCGCCGTAGCCGCAGACCAGCACGTTCTTGCCGCCGATCAGCACGTCGGTGCCGCGGTTGATGCCGTCGATCAGCGAGTGCCGGCAGCCGTACTTGTTGTCGAACTTGCTCTTGGTGACCGAGTCGTTGACGTTGATCGCCGGGAACGCCAGATCACCGGCCGCGGCGAACTGGTACAGCCGCAGCACCCCGGTGGTGGTCTCCTCGGTGACGCCCTTGATCGACTCGGAGATCTTGGTCCACTTGGTCTTGTCGGTCTCGAAGCGCTCGCGCAGCAGGTTGAGGAACACCCGGTGCTCGGCGGAGTCGTCCTCGTCGTCGGGCGGCACCACGCCGGCCTTCTCGTACTGGGCGCCGCGCAGCACCAGCATGGTGGCGTCGCCGCCGTCGTCGAGGATCATGTTGGCCGGCGCCTCTGTCCCGTCCGCGAGCGGAGGCCAGGTCAGCGCCTGCTCCGCGGCCCACCAGTACTCCTCGAGCGTCTCGCCCTTCCACGCGAACACCGGCACGCCCCGGGGCTCCTCGGGGGTGCCGTGCGGGCCGACGACGACCGCCGCGGCGGCGTGGTCCTGGGTGGAGAAGATGTTGCAGGACGCCCAGCGCACCTCGGCGCCCAGCGCCACCAGCGTCTCGATCAGCACCGCGGTCTGCACGGTCATGTGCAGCGAGCCGGAGATGCGCGCGCCCTTGAGCGGCTGCACGTCGTGGTACTCCCGGCGCAGCGACATCAGACCGGGCATCTCCTGCTCCGAGAGCTCGATGTCGCGGCGCCCGTAGTCGGCCAGCGACAGATCGGCGACCTTGAACTCGATGCCGTTGCGAACGTCGGGGGTGAGCGCGTTTTCGGTCGTCGTCATGGGTTCTCTTCCTGTTCCTGCCGTCCGGGGATCACTGGGTAATTAGCTTAGGTATGTTCTTGCGCCACTGTAGTCGCGGGTCGGCGCCCCGCCGCGGCCAGGGAACGCTCACCCGACGTTGACGACGCCGTGCCGCTCGGCGAACGGCGTCATCAACCGGGCCAGATCGGCGGCCACGTCGTGGTCGGCCTCCGGCGGCATCGACACGTAGCTCAGCGCCAGCCGCACGATGGCGCGGGCCAGCACCCCGGCGTCCTCGTCGGTGGTGGACACCCAGGTGTGCGTCAGCGCCGAGGCCAGCCGGGCCGACGCGCGGGTGATGATGACCGCGCTGTCGGTGGTGATCAGCTGCAACAGGTCGGGCTTGGCGACGCCGGTGCGCAGCGAGGTCACCAGCGGGTCGGCCGCCGCGTCGGCGAAGAACCTGCGGAAGGCGTCCAGGAACGACTCGTAGATGTTGCCGACGTGGGCGTCCAGGGCCTCGTGGATGGTGTCGACCAGGCGGTCGGCCAGGCGCAGCGCGTACCCCTGCGCCAGGCCTTGCCGGGAGCCGAACTCGTTGTAGATGGTCTGACGGCTGATGCCGGCGGCCCCGGCCACGTCGGACAGCGTGATGGCCGACCAGTCCCGGGTCACCAGCAGATCCCGCATCGCATCCAGCACCGAGTCGCGCAGCAGGGCGCGCGACGCCTCGGCGTACGGCATCCGCTTCACAGCCGCGACAATATCGGGTTTGGGCATCGGGTTTCAGCCCGATCAGGGCCGCGCCACTTCCACCATCTCGAAGTCGCTTTTCGCCGCGCCGCAGTCCGGGCAGCTCCAGTCCTCCGGGATGTCGTCCCAGCGGGTGCCCGGGGCGATGCCGTCCTCCGGCCAGCCCTTGGCCTCGTCGTACTCGAATCCGCACTGCACGCAGACGAACAGCTTGTAGTCGCTCATCGGTTCACTCCTGTCCAATCAGGTTTTCGAAATCGACCTTCTCGCGCACCGCGCAATCGGGGCAGCACCAGTCGTCGGAGATGTCGGCGAACGGAGTCCCGGCCGGAAAGCCTTCCCGCGGAGCACCTTTGGCCTCGTCGTAGATGTAGTCGCAGCCGGGGCAGCGGTAGCGGGTCATGCCGTCACCGCCGGGTAGCGGGCCAGCAGCTTGGCGCGCCGCCGCGGCGACACGTTGACCCGGGTGATGTCGCCGCCGTAGTGGGCCAGCACCCGATGGTCCATCACCTTGCGCCACAGCGGCGGGAAGTAGGTGAGCGAGATCATCGACGCGTACCCGCTGGGCAGGTTGGGCGAGCCGTCCAGGCTGCGCAGCGTCTGGTAGCGCCGGGTCGGGTTGGCGTGGTGATCGCTGTGCCGCTGCAGGTGGTAGAGGAACAGGTTGGTGACGACGTGGTCGGAGTTCCAGCTGTGCTCGGGCGTGCACCGCTCGTAGCGCGCTTTCCCCGAAGGCGAGTCGATCTTGCGCCGCAGCAGCCCGTAGTGCTCCAGGTAGTTGACCGCCTCGAGCAGGCTGAAGCCGAACACCGCCTGGATGACCACGAATGGGATGAGCCCCGGGCCGAAGACCGCGATCAGCACGCCCCACAACACGATTGACATCGCCCAGGCGTTGAGCACGTCGTTGGACGGGTAGGTGAGCGGGTTCCACGGGTTCTTGCCGAGCCGGCGCAGCCGTTGGGCTTCCAGCCGCAGCGCGGAACGCAGGCTGCCGAACACGCTGCGCGGCAAGAACTCCCAGAAGGTCTCCCCGAACCGGGCCGACGCCGGATCCTCCGGCGTGGCCACCCGCACGTGGTGGCCGCGGTTGTGCTCGATGTAGAAGTGGCCGTAGCAGGTCTGGGCCAGGGTGATCTTGGACAGCCAGCGCTCCAGCGAGTCCTTCTTGTGGCCCATCTCGTGCGCGGTGTTGATGCCGACGCCGCCGAGCACGCCGACCGACAGCGCCAGCCCCAGCTTGCCCGCCCAGCCGAGGCCGCCGTGGAAGCCCAGCCAGCTCAGGTCGGTGGCGGTGAACAGGTAGGCGCCCAGGATCACGCTCAGGTACTGGAACGGGATGTAGACGTAGGTGCAGTAGCGGTAGTACTTGTCGTTCTCCAGCCGCTCCATCACCTCGTCGGGCGGGTTCTGGCCGTCGGGGCCGAAGCGCAGGTCGAGGATCGGCAACAGGACGTAGAGCAGGATCGGCCCGATCCACAGCGGCACCTGGGCGGCGGCGTGCCAGCCCAGCCGGTTCAGGGCCCAGACCAGCGGCAGCATCACGAACAGCGCCGTCGGCGCGATCAGCCCCATCAGCCACAGCCGGCGCTTCTTGTCCCGCCAGGCGGCCGGATCCGAGGGTTGTTGCAGGTCAACGGTGGTCATTTGGAAACCTCCTTGTGAGTCACACCACGTTGGAGGTTGACAATACCGGCGTCTACGTCTCCTGTCTAGACAAAAGGGTCTGTTTGTAAAGCCAGGTGGCTTTACGGCACCGGGCTGTTGGGGTCGGCCGCCAGCGCGTCGCTGCGGTCGGGTTCGCCCGCGTCGCGACGGCCCTGCACCGAGTGCCAGTAGCCGTAGCCGGCGTAGATCGCCGTACCCACCACCAGCCAGATGCCGAACCGGACCCAGGTAAGCGCGGTGAGGTTGAGCATCAGCCACACGCAGGCGCCGATCGAGGCGATCGGCAGCACCGGCACCCACGGCGCCTTGAAGCCCCGCTCCAGATCCGGCCGGGTGCGGCGCAGCACCATCACCCCGGCGGAGACCAGGACGAAGGCGAACAGCGTTCCGACGTTGACCATCTCCTCGAGCTTGGTGATCGGGAACACCGAGGCTGTCACCGCCACCACCAGGGCGACCAGCACGGTGATGCGCACCGGCGTGCCCCGCGACCCGGTCTTGGCCAGCGCCCGCGGCAACAGCCCGTCGCGCGCCATCGCGAACAGCACCCGGCACTGGCCGAGCATCAGCACCATCACGACCGTAGTTAGCCCGGCCAGTGCGCCGATGGAGATGATCTTGCTCGCCCAGTGGATGCCGTTGGCGGTGAAGGCGGTGGCCAGGTTGGCCTGCCCGCGGCCCGGCATCGTCTTGAGTTGGGTGTAGGACACCATGCCGGACAACACGACGGCGACGGCCACGTAGAGCAGCGTGACGATGCCCAGCGACGCCAGGATGCCCCGGGGGACGTCGCGCTGCGGATGCTTGGTCTCCTCGGCCATGGTGGCCACGATGTCGAACCCGATGAACGCGAAGAACACGATGGACGCCCCGGCCAGCACGCCGTACCAGCCGTAGTGGCTGGTGTGCGCCCCGGTCAGCAGCGACAGCACCGACTGGTCGATGACCTTGGCCTGGCCGCCGGCCTCCGGCTTGGGGATGAACGGCGAGTAGTTGGCGCGCTTGATGTAGAAGACGCCGACCACCACGACGAACACCACCACCGACACCTTGATCCCGGTGATCACCGCGGAGAACCTCGACGACAGCTTGGTGCCCAGCGCGATCAGGGTGGCCACCCCACCGACGATCACCAGCGCACCCCAGTCGAGCTGGACGGCCCCGAATTTGACTGTGCCGCCGGAGAATCCGAACACCGTGCCCAGATAGCTGGACCAGCCCTTGGCCACCACCGCGGCGCCGATTGCCAACTCCAGCAGCAGATTCCAGCCGATGATCCAGGCCAGGAACTCCCCGAAGGTGGCGTAGGAGAAGGTGTAGGCGCTGCCGGCCACCGGCAGGGTGGAGGCGAACTCGGCGTAGCACAGCGCCGCCAGCGCGCAGGTGCCCGCCGCGATCACGAACGACACCCAGATGGCCGGGCCGGTGATGTCGCCGGTCGTCGACGCGGTGACGGTGAAGATGCCGGCGCCGATCACCACCGCGACGCCGAACACGACCAGGTCCCACCAGGTCAGGTCCTTGCGCAGCCGGGTGTCCGGCTCGTCGGTGTCGGCGATCGACTGTTCCACCGACTTCGTCCGCCATCGACTGGCCATTCAACCGCCCTTTCCCAACGCTGGGAGCCATTGGTCCGTCACAGTACTGGGTAGTCTCCGCAGATGCCGGACGGCAAAGCAAACGCGCGGGAGCACGCGCTGGTCATCGGGGGAAGCATCGCCGGCCTGTGCGCGGCGCGGGTGCTGTCGGAGTCGTATTCGGCGGTGACGGTCTGCGAGCGCGACGAGTTGCCGGCCGCGCCGGCCAGCCGGGCGACCGTCCCGCAGGACCGGCACCTGCACCTGCTGATGGCGCGCGGGGCGATCGAATTCGAGAAGCTGTTTCCCGGCCTGCTCGACGACATGACGGCCGCCGGCGTGCCCAGGCTGCACAACCGGCCCGAGTGCATCCATCTGGGCGCCACCGGCCACGTGCTGGGCACCGGGCAAACCCTGCGCGACGAGTTCACCGCCTACGTGCCCAGCCGTCCGCAGCTGGAATGGCAGCTGCGCAAACGGGTGCACGCCATCGGCAACGTGACGGTGCTGCGCCGCTCGGTGGCCCAGCCGCGGTTCGACCCGGCGCGAGCGCGGGTGACCGGGGTGTGGCTGGACCCGGTCGCCGGCGGGTCCGCGGAGTTCGTCGCCGCCGATCTGGTGGTCGACGCGGCGGGGCGCGGCACCCGATTGCCGGTGTGGTTGTCGCAGTGGGGTTTTCAGCGCCCACCCGAAGAGGTGATCGACATCGGCATCAACTACGCCACCCAGCACTTCCACATCCCCGACGGGCTGATCGCCCAGAAGGTGGTGGTGGCCGGCGCCTCGCACGACGAGCCGCTGGGGCTGGGCATGCTGTGCTACGAGGACCGGGTCTGGGTGTTGACCACGTTCGGGGTGGCCGACGCCAAACCGCCCCGCACGTTCCCCGAAATGCTGACGCTGGCGCGCCGCTTGCTGCCCGCCCACTTCGGCGACGCGCTGGCCCGGGCCGAGCCGCTGGGCGATCCCGCGTTTCACGCCTTTCCGGCCAGCCGGTGGCGCCGCTACGACAAGCTGGACCGCGTCCCGGCCGGCATCGTCGCCCTCGGCGACGCGGTGGCCAGCTTCAACCCCACCTTCGGCCAGGGGATGACGATGACCGCGCTGCAGGCCGGTCATCTGCGCCGCGCGCTGCGATGCCCCGACGACCGGCTGGCCGCGGCGCTGTACCGGGCCACCGCCAAGACCACCTTCCCGGTGTGGACGATGAACGCCATCGGCGACGTCACCTTCCACCACGCCACCACCAAACGACCCGCCCCGTGGTGGTGGCGACCGTCGGGCGCGCTGTTCGACCAGTTCCTGGGCGCCGCCGAGACCGAACCCGTTCTGGCGGAATGGTTTCTGCGCCGGTTCTCGCTGCTGGACAGCCTCTACCTGATCCCGCCGCCCCGCATCGTCGGGCGCGCCGTCGGGCACAACATGCGGCTGTGGCTGGGGCAGCGCCGCCGTGCGGGCCGGCCGGGGACCGCTACAGCCCGACCGTCGCCCTGAACAGCTTGGTGGGTTCGTGGGCGACCAGCCGGATCGGGGCATCGTCGGCGGCCACCCAGGCGGCCATGCCGCGCTTGAGCCGCAGCGAGCCGGATTTGCCGTGCACGGTCGTGCAGCCCTGGATGCACAGCAGGATCTGCGGGCCGTCGTGGCTGCAGGTGGCGTCCACCTCGTGGCCGACGTACTCGTCCTCGAGCTCCAACAGCGCGACGGCGAACTCGTCGGTCGGGGTCTCATAGATCCGCCCGAAGCCCTCGCGCCGCACGCGCGGGCGCAGCTGGTCCTCGGTGGTGGGCGCGAAGTCGAGCACCCGCAGCAGCTCGGGCACGTCGACGTGCTTGGGGGTCAGGCCGCCGCGTAACACGTTGTCGGAGTTGGCCATCACCTCCACGGCGAAGCCCCGCAGATAGGTGTGCAGGTTGCCGGCCGAGACGAAGATAGCCTCGCCCGGTGCCAGGCTGACCCGGTTGAGCAGCAACGCCGCCAGCACCCCGGCGTCGCCGGGATAGCGCTCGCCCAGCTCGAGCACGGTCTTGGCCTCGGCCGCGAATTCCGTTGCGCCCGAACTGAGATAGGCGATTGCGCCGTCCAGCACGGCGGGCACCACCACGTCGATGTCGGGCTGCGGGGCGGTGATCCAGGTGGTGAACAGCGCGCGCAGGCCGTCGGCGTCGGACTGGTCGCCCAGCAACTCGATGAAGGGATCGAGATCGGAGACGGCCAGCGCCCGCAGCAGCTCGACGGTGCGCGACGCCGGGCGGAACCCGGCCAGCGCCTCGAACGGATACAGCGCGACCAGCAACTCCGGCTTGTGCGAGGTGTCGCGGTAGTTGCGCACCGGCGAGTTCAGCGGGATGCCGAGCCGCTCCTCGCGCAGGTAGCCCTCGGCCGCCTGCTCGGCGCTCGGATGTGCCTGCAGCGACAGTGGCTCGTCGGCGGCCAGCACCTTGACCAAAAACGGCAGCACGTCACCGAACCGGGCCCGCGACCCCGGACCGAGCTGTCCCTCCGGGTCGGCGCGCAGCGCGTCGAGCAACGTGATCTCGCCGTTGTCGGTCTCCAGCCAGGCCGGGTCGCCCGGGTGGGCGCCGAACCAGAGTTCGGCCTCCGGATGCGCCGCCGGCACCGGTCGTTCGGTGAATTCGGCGATGGCGGTACGCGAACCCCATGCGTATGTTCTCAAAGCCCCGCGAAGCAGCTCCACTGTTCTATCTATCCCCGCACCAGTCGCATGTAAACGGCGGCCATCTCCAGCCGGACGGCCAGCACCGCCAGCTGCTGCTCGGTCCGCCCGGGCCCGCCGAGTGCGGGTGACACGCCGGAGCCGGCCGAGCCGCCGGGGCCGTCGGGCACATCCTCGGCGGCCAGCAGGTACACGTCGTCGAGCCCGGCCGTGCGGGCGGCCACCACCGTCTGCTCGGCGGCCAGCACCACCGCCAGCACCCGCAGCCGGGGCGGCAGCGGCCCGTCGATCTGCTCGTCGTGGAACAGCGCGGCGTCCGGATCCTCCAGGGCGCGCGGCACCGCCGCGCGCATGGCGACCACCGCGTCGGCCAGCCCGGTGGCCGGGGTCACCTGGTTGGCCACCCGCAACAGCACTGAGCTGCCGTGCCGGGCCAGCGCCAGGGTCGCCGCGCTGTCGCCGGCCAGCGCGACCTGGCGATCGGCGATCCGCGCGGCCAGCAGCTTGGCCGGGTTGGTGAACAGCTCGCGCCCGGCGCTGTTGCGCAGCGCCTCGGCGTCCAGCTCGTCGGCGAGCAGCCCCAGGTCGACGCTGGGCCGCGGGTCCACGGCGTGGACCACCGCCAGCCCGGCGGCCAAATACCGGCACAGGCCGAACTCGTCGGGCACCCACAGTCGGGGCGCCAGCACGGCGGCGCGGCCCGCGGTGGAATCGCGCAGCGGTCCCTCGTACGGCGCGACGACCACCACCCGCGCGCCGCGGCGCACCCCGGTCGCGGCGGCGGCGACGAGCGCCGGGTCGCCGGGGTCGTCGCCGGCGACGACCAGCACGTCGAGCGGGCCCACCCACGGCGGCGCCTCGCCGGCCAGCGCGAACGGCTGCGAGGCCACTCCCCCGAGCGTCGCCGACAGCATCACCCCGGCGGTCTCGGCGGTTCCGCGGCCGGCCACCCAGATCACGCTGCGCGGCCGGTCCTCGACCCGCAGCGGCTCCAGCGCGCCCTCCTCGACCGCGGTGGCGATGGCCCGCACCTGCGCGCCGGCCGACGACGCGGCCCGCAGCAGGCCGTCGCGGTCGGCGCTCAGCAGGCCCTCGGTGTCCTCCAGATCGATTGCGCGGGTGGCGTTCACGGCGCCGCCCCCGCGTCCGCCTCGGTCGTCGTTCCCGCGGTGATCGCGGCGATCTCGGCGCTGATCTGGGCGACCGCCGCGGCGACGTCCTCTGCCGTGCGGCCCTCCACGTTGAGCCGCAGCAGCGGTTCGGTGTTGGAGCTGCGCAGGTTGAACCAGCTGCCGTCGCCCAGGTCCACGGTCACCCCGTCCACGTGGTCCAGGGAGTGGATCCGGGTGCCGAACGACCTCAGCACCGCTTCGGTGCACTGCCCGGCGTCGGCGACGGTGAAGTTGATCTCGCCGGACGACTCGTAGCGCTGGTAGTCCGCGGTCAGCTCGGACAGCGGGCGGTCCTGTTCGCCGAGGGCGGCCAGCACGTACAGCGCGGCCAGCATCCCGGAGTCGGCGCCCCAGAAGTCGCGGAAGTAGTAGTGCGCCGAGTGCTCGCCGCCGAAGATCGCGCCGGTGTCGGCCATCAGCGCCTTGATGTAGGAGTGCCCCACCCGCGAGCGCAGCGGGGTGCCGCCGCGCTCGCTGACCAGCTCGGGCACCGCGCGCGAGGTGATCACGTTGTGGATGATCGTCGCGCCGATCTCGCGGCCGAGTTCGCGGGCGGCCACCAGGCTGGTCACGGTCGACGGCGACACCGGGTTGCCGCGCTCGTCGACCACGAAGCAGCGATCGGCGTCGCCGTCGAAGGCCAGGCCGATGTCGGCGCCGGTCTCGCGCACGTAGGCCTGCAGGTCGACCAGGTTGGCCGGGTCCAGCGGGTTGGCCTCGTGGTGCGGGAAGGAGCCGTCGAGCTCGAAGTACAACGGCGCCAACGTGATCGACTCGATCGGGCCGAGCACCGCGGGTGTGGTGAGGCCGGCCATGCCGTTGCCGGCGTCGACGGCCACCCGCAGCGGGCGCAGCCCGGAGGTGTCCACCAGCGAGCGCAGGAACCGCCCGTAGTCGGCCAGCACGTCGCGGTCGCCGACCGATCCCGGTGGCCCGTCGTAGTCCTCGACGCCGGCGATCACGTCGTCGGCGATGGTGCGCAACCCGCTGTCGGCGCCGACCGGCCGGGCGCCGGCACGGCACAGCTTGATCCCGTTGTAGGCCGCCGGGTTGTGGCTCGCGGTGAACATCGCGCCGGGGCAGTCCAGCAGGCCGGACGCGAAGTAGAGCTGATCGGTGGACGCCAGCCCGATGCGCACTACGTCCAGACCCTGCCCGGTCACCCCGGCGGCGAACGCGGCGGCCAGGGTGGGTGAGCTGTCGCGCATGTCGTGGCCGATGACGACCTGGCCGGCGCCCTCGGCGCGCATCAGCTTGGCGAAGGCCGCGCCGAGGTCGGCGACCAGCGGCTGGTCGAGCTCTTCGCCGACCAGCCCACGCACGTCGTACGCCTTGACGACACGGTGGACAGTCGCGGCGGGCCGGGACATGCGGGACTCCTGACGACGTGAACTCTTGGCCGCCAGCCTATCGGGCCGGGGAGAACACCGGCCGCCGCGGTGCGCGCGGATTCGGGTGCGCCCCCATCGGGTGCGGCCCGGGTCAGTCGCTGGGGTCGGGCAGCACCCGCAGATGCCCGCGGCGCCGTCCGGAACGTTGCTCGGGCGGGGCGATCAGGCTGCTGCTCGGCGCGGTGGCCTGGGTGCCGCCGGGGTGAAGATGCGGATCGCCGAAGCCGTTTCGGGGCACCGCCGCACCGGCGTAGGGCAGCGTGCGTTCGGCCGAACCGCCTTCGCGGACCGCGTCGGCGAGGGCGACCAGGTCGTCCTCGTCGGGGTGCGTGGGCAGCGGCCCGGCGTGGCGCACCAGGTCCCACCCGCGCGGGGCGGTGATCCGGCCGGCGTGGTTGACGCACAAATCCCAGGAATGCGGTTCCCGTGCGGTCGCCAGCGGGCCGACGACTGCCGTCGAGTCCGAGTAGACGAACGTCAGGGTCGCCACGGCGTAGTGCGGGCACCCGGGCCGGCAACAGCGACGGGGAACGTTCACGCTCGAAAGGCTATCGTGCGCAAACGCCGCCGAAGCGCCGGACACGCGCAACGCCGCGGCCCCCGATGTGCAACCGTTACCATCGGCCCGATGAGTGAATCCCGTGGCGATTCGCGCAGCTCCGGCCGAAGCAGCCGGTTTTCGCGACGATCGGCTCCGCGCCGGCTCTCGCGCAGGGGCCGCGACATGCGCGGCCCGCTGCTGCCGCCCACCGTGCCGGGATGGCGCAGCCGCGCCGAACGCTTCGACATGGCGGTGCTGGAGGCCTACGAACCCATCGAGCGGGACTGGCAGGACCGGCTGGCCGACCTGGACGTGGCGGTCGACGAGATCCCGCGCATCTCGGCCAAGGATCCCGACAGCGTGCAGTGGCCGACGGAGGTGATCGCCGACGGCCCGATTCCGCTGGCCCGGTTGATCCCCGCCGGTGTCGACATCCGCGGCAACGCCACGCGAGCGCGAATTGTGTTGTTCCGCAAGCCAATTGAGCGACGGGCCAAGGACACCGTGGAACTCGGGGAATTACTGCACGAAATCCTGGTGGCCCAGGTCGCCATCTACCTCGACGTGGAACCCTCGGTCATCGACCCGACGATCGACGACGACTGACCCCCGATCGTTGCGAGAGCGGGTCAGATGATGCCGCGCTTGAGGCGGCGGCGTTCGCGTTCGGACAGACCGCCCCAGATGCCGAAGCGCTCGTCGTGCTCGAGTGCGTACTCCAGGCACTCGTGGCGCACCTCGCAGCCCAGGCAGATCTTCTTGGCCTCGCGGGTGGAGCCGCCCTTCTCCGGGAAGAAGGCCTCCGGGTCGGTTTGCGCGCACAGCGCCCGGTCCTGCCACTGGTCGGCGACGGGCGCCGGCAGCGGCTCGGGCTCGAATGCGACTGGCGCATCAGGAACCACGGTCAAGTGCGGCCGGACGGGACGGGCCGGCGCCGAGTCGATCGGGGTGTGCGGCGTGCCCGCCATGGCGCCTCGAAGATTTTCGTAAGACATACGGTCGTCCGCCTCCTCAGCTTGATTGGAGTGTGATTGGTTCCCACTGTTCTGATGTACAGACAATTCGAACAAGTGATCGAATCTCGGTCTGCGACACCGGAGTCGGCCGGCCAACCGGGAAATGACACTGATGTGATTAGACACGGGTTGACCTGCCGGGTCAAGCACTTTGGCGCATTTCCATACCATCTCGTGATCAAATTTCGGCGTTTCTGTTGTTTTGCGCCTTCGGCGTGTCGATCACACCGTTCACAATTTCCCCACCAGCTTCCCGACAAGCGGTGTGCAACCTCAACTTTGAGGCGCCCGCGACGGGCCCGACACCGCAGCGTCGCCGGGCAGTACTGTCGTGCTCTGTGAGGCTCAAGTGAAGGTCACCGTTCTGGTCGGTGGGGTTGGCGGCGCCCGCTTCCTGCTGGGTGTTCAACAGTTGTTCGGGCTGGGTCAGTTTCGTGCGCAACGGCATACGCACGGGCGCCCGGACACGGCGGCGGGCAGCCACGAGCTGACGGCGATCGTCAACATTGGCGATGACGCCTGGATCCACGGACTGCGCGTCTGCCCCGATTTGGACACCTGCATGTACACCTTAGGTGGAGGTGTGGACCCGGCGCGAGGGTGGGGGCACCGCGACGAAACCTGGCACGCCAAAGAGGAATTGGCGCGCTACGGGGTGCAGCCGGACTGGTTCGGTCTGGGCGACCGCGACATCGGCACCCACCTGGTGCGCACCCAGATGCTCAACGCCGGCTACCCGCTGACACAGATCACCGCCGCGCTGTGCGACCGCTGGCAACCCGGCGCGCGGCTGCTGCCGGTCAGCGACGACCGGTGCGAGACACACGTGGTGATAACCGATCCCGACGACGGCAGCCGGCGGGCCATCCACTTCCAGGAGTGGTGGGTGCGCTACCGCGCCCAGGTGCCCACCCACAGCTTCGCGTTCGTCGGCGCCGAAAAGGCAGCCGCGACAACGGAAACCATCGCCGCCATCGCCGACGCCGACGTCATCCTGATCGCCCCGTCCAACCCGGTGGTGAGCGTCGGGGCCATCCTGGCCGTACCCGGCGTCCGCGGCGCGTTGCGGGCGGCCGGCGCGCCGATCGTCGGCTACTCCCCGATCATCGGCGGAAAGCCGTTGCGCGGCATGGCCGATGCCTGCCTGTCGGTGATCGGGGTGGAATCCACCGCCGAGGCCGTCGGCCGCCACTACGGCGCGCGGCGGGGCACCGGGATCCTGGATTGCTGGCTGGTGAGCCAGGACGACCACGCCGACATCGAGGGGGTGGCGGTGCGCGCGGTGCCGCTGATGATGACCGACCCCGCGGCGACCGCCGAGATGGTCAGCGCGGGGCTGCAGCTGGCGGGCGTGACGCCGTGAGTCCCGCCGGCGAGCACGGCACCGCCGCCCCGATCGAGATCCTGCCGGTGGCCGGGCTGCCCGAATTCCGCCCCGGCGACGATCTGGGGGCGGCCGTCGCCAAGGCCGCGCCGTGGCTGCGCGACGGCGACGTCGTCGTCGTCACCAGCAAGGCCGTCTCCAAGTGCGAGGGCCGGCTGGTGCCGGCGCCGGCCGATCCCGAGGAACGCGATCGGCTGCGGCGCAAGCTGGTCGACGAGGAAGCCGTCCGGGTGCTGGCCCGCAAGGGCCGCACCCTGATCACCGAGAACCGGCACGGGCTGGTGCAGGCCGCCGCCGGGGTGGACGGATCCAACGTCGGCCGCGACGAGCTGGCGCTGCTGCCGCTGGACCCCGACGCCAGCGCCGCGGCGCTGCGCGCGCGGCTGCGCGAGCTACTGGGCGTCGAGGTCGCCGTGCTGGTCACCGACACCATGGGCCGCGCCTGGCGCAACGGCCAGACCGACGCCGCGGTGGGGGCGGCAGGACTGGCTGTGCTGCACGGCTATTCGGGTGCGGTGGATCAGCACGGCAACGAGCTGCTGGTCACCGAGGTGGCGATCGCCGACGAGATCGCCGCGGCCGCCGATCTGGTGAAGGGCAAACTGACCGCGATGCCGGTGGCGGTGGTGCGCGGGCTGTCGGTGACCGACGACGGGTCGACCGCCCGGCAGTTGTTGCGGCCGGGCACCGAGGACCTGTTCTGGCTGGGCACCGCCGAGGCCATCGAGTTGGGCCGCCGCCAGGCGCAGCTGCTGCGCCGTTCGGTGCGCCGGTTCAGCGCCGAGCCGGTGCCCGCGGAGCTGGTGCGCGAGGCCGTCGCCGAGGCCCTGACCGCGCCGGCCCCGCACCACACCCGCCCGGTGCGGTTCGTCTGGCTGCAGACCCCGGCGGTGCGGACCCAGCTGCTGGACGCGATGAAGGACAAGTGGCGCGCCGACCTGGCCGGCGACGGCCGGCCCGCCGAGTCGATCGAACGCCGGGTGGCGCGCGGCCAGATCCTCTACGACGCGCCCGAAGTCGTCATCCCGATGCTGGTCCCCGACGGCGCGCACAGCTATCCCGACGCCGCCCGCACCGACGCCGAGCACACCATGTTCACCGTGGCGGTCGGCGCGGCCGTGCAGGCCCTGCTGGTCGGGTTGGCGGTGCGCGGGCTGGGCAGCTGCTGGATCGGCTCCACGATCTTCGCCGCCGACCTGGTGCGCGCCGAGCTCGGGTTGCCCGCCGACTGGGAGCCGTTGGGGGCCATCGCCATCGGCTATGCCGCCGAACCCGCCGGGCCGCGGGATCCGGCGGGCCCTGGGGATCTGCTGATCCGCAAGTGATACTGAGCGCGTGACGACGTTCGCGGGCAAGGCGGCGGCCTCGGCCGACAAGGTCCGCGGCGGCTACTACACGCCGGCGCCGGTGGCGCGGTTCCTGGCCCGCTGGGTGCGCCGGGCCGGGCCGAGGATCGTCGAACCCTCCTGCGGCGACGGCGCGATCCTGCGCGAGCTGGCCCGGCTCAGCGACCGGGTGCACGGCGTCGAGCTGATCCCGCACGAGGCGGCCAAGGCCCGGCGGTTCGCACCCGTGTCCGCCGAGAGCCTGTTCAGCTGGCTCGCCACCGCCGAGGACGGCGGCTGGGACGGCGTCGCCGGCAATCCGCCCTACATCCGGTTCGGGAATTGGGCGTCGCCGCAACGCGATCCGGCGCTGGCGTTGCTGCGGCGCGAGGGTTTGCGGCCGACCCGGCTGACCAACGCCTGGGTGCCGTTCGTGGTGGCCGGCACCGTGCTGGTGCGCGACGGCGGCCGGGTGGGGCTGGTGCTTTCGGCCGAGCTGCTGCAGGTCGGCTACGCCGCGCAGCTGCGCGAGTTCCTGCTGAGCCGATTCCGCGACATCACGCTGCTGACCTTCGAGCGGCTGGTGTTCGACGGCGTCCTGCAGGAGGTGGTGTTGTTCTGCGGCGTCGTCGGGACCGGCCCGGCGCGCATCCGCACCGTGACCCTGGCCGGCGCGGACGCCCTGGCCGACATCGACGTCGAGCGCCTGGCGTCCGCCCCGGCGCTGCTGCACGAGCACGAGAAGTGGACCAAGTACTTTCTGGACCCGGCCGCGATCGAGCTGCTGCGCGCGCTCAAGGCCTCGGCGACGCTGACCCGGCTGGGCGCGCTCGCCGAGGTGGACGTGGGCATCGTGACCGGCCGCAATGCCTTTTTCACCTTCACCGACGAGCAGGTGACCGCGTTGGGGCTGCGCCGGCACTGCGTGCCCCTCGTCTCGCGCAGCGCCCAGCTGTCCGGGCTGATCTACGACACCGATTGCCGGGCAAGCGATCTCGCCGCCGGGCAGCGCGGCTGGCTGCTCAACGCGCCGCGCGAGCCGGCCGATCCCGCGTTGACCGCGCACATCCGCGCCGGGGAGGCCGCCGGGGTGCACCGCGGCTACAAGTGCTCGATCCGCACGCCGTGGTGGAGCACGCCGTCGCTGTGGCAGCCCGACCTGTTCCTGCTGCGCCAGATCCACGCCGCGCCCCGGCTGACGGTCAACGCCGCGGGGGCCACCAGCATCGACACCGTGCACCGGGTGCGGGTTGGGCCGGGCGTCGTCCCGGCGGCGCTGGCCGCGGTGTTCCACAACAGCGTCACGTTCGCGTTCGCCGAGATCATGGGCCGCAGCTACGGCGGGGGCGTGCTGGAGCTGGAGCCGCGCGAGGCGGAGCAGCTGCCGCTCCCCCGGCCGGAGTGCGCGGACGCCGATCTGGTCGGCGATGTCGACCTGTTGCTGAAGGCCGGCGAGCTGGACAAGGCGCTGGACGTCGTGGACCGCCGGGTGCTGATCGACGCGCTGGGCGTCCCGCCCCGGGCGGTGGCGGACTGCCGCGCGGCCTGGGCGTGTCTGCGGGATCGCCGGAAACGGCGGGCATCCCGGTGAGCGTGCGCGACTCGGTGCTGGCGCTGCTGACGCAGTGGGATCCGCCCGATGCGGCCCAGGATTCGTTGCGGCACGCGGTGTTGGCGTTCGTGCACGCCCGCCCCGACGCGTGCCGGCGGGAGTGCGAGCCCGGGCATGTCACCGCGTCGACGCTGGTGCTCGACCACACCGGCGACCGGGTGCTGCTGACCCTGCACCGCCGGCTGGGCCGGTGGGTGCAGTTGGGCGGGCACTGCGACGACGACGACGCCGGCATCGTCGCGGCGGCGTTGCGCGAGGCCACCGAGGAGTCCGGGATCGATGGGCTGCGGATGGCGCCCGGGTTGGCCGCGGTGCACGTGCATCCGGTGACCTGCTCGCTGGGGCTGCCCACCCGGCATCTGGATCTGCAATTCGTCGCGCACGCGCCGGCCGGCGCCCGGATCGCGATCAGCGACGAGTCCGAGGACCTGCGCTGGTGGCCCGTCGACGCGCTACCCGCGGACACCGATCACGCGCTGGCCTATCTGGTCGCCCAGGCCACGCGAGCGTCACGCTAGCGTGGCCGCCGGCGCCGGGCGTCACGCTGGCGTGACGCCCGAAAGCGAACGGGAAAGGGAACGCGAAAGCGAAAGCGAGCCTCAGACGTCGGAGGAGTAGCGAATCCCGCCGTCGGGGATCGACACGCCGGGCCACACCCGGGCGCCGCGCAGCAGCTCGCAGCGCGCCCCGATGTCGGCGCCATCGCCGATCACCCCGTCGCGGATCAGCGCCCGCGGGCCGATGCGCGCGCCGAACCCGACGATCGAGCGCTCGATCACGCTGCCGGCCTCCACCTTGACGCCGTCGAAGATCACCGCGCCGTCCAGCCGGACGCCGGGGCCGATCTCGGCGCCCCGGCCGACGACGGTGCCGCCGATCAGCACGGCGCCCGGCGACACCGCCGCACCGTCGTGCACCAGCTGCTCGCCGCGGTGGCCGTGCAGGGCCGGCGACGGCGCGATGCCGCGCACCAGATCCGCCGAGCCGCGCACGAAGTCCTCGGGCGTGCCCATGTCGCGCCAATAGGTGGCGTCGACGTAGCCGCACACCTTGACGTCGGGATCGGACAGCAGCGCGGGGAACACCTCGCGCTCCACCGACACCTCGCGGCCGCGCGGGATCCGGTCGATGACGCGGCGGGCGAAGACGTAGCAGCCGGCGTTGATCTGGTCGGTCGGCGGGTCCTGGGTCTTCTCCAGGAACGCGGTGACCCGGCCGTCCTCGGTGGTCACGCAGCCGAACGCGCGCGGATCGCTCACCCGTACCAGGTGCAAGGTGACGTCGGCCTGCTGCGCGGCGTGGAAGTCGAGCATCTGGCCCAGGTCGGAGCCGGAGAGCACGTCGCCGTTGAACACCATCACGGTGTCGTGCCGCAGCTGGCCGGCGACGTTGGCGATGCCGCCGCCGGTGCCCAGCGGCCGCTCCTCGGTCACGTACTCGATCTGCAGACCCAGCTTGGAGCCGTCGCCGAACTCCGCCTCGAACACCGCGGCCTGATACGACGTGCTCAGGATGACGTGCTCGATGCCGGCCGCGGCGATCCGGGACAGCAGATGGGTGAGGAACGGCAGCCCGGCGGTGGGCAGCATCGGCTTGGGCGCCGACAGGGTCAGCGGCCGCAGCCGGGTGCCCTTGCCGCCCACCAGGATCACCACGTCGACTTCGGGAGTTCCCACCTCAGTGCCGCCCTTCTACCCGCCGCCCGGACTCGCGCAGCGCGCTGCGCACCATCAGCCGGGCGCGCACCGCCAGCGACGCGCGCAGCGCCCAGCGCAGCGGCGCGCGCATCCAACCGGAATACCGGTCGGCCAGAAACATATAGGTGCTGCGGTGGTGGGCGGCCAGGTGGCTGGCCGGGTCGGCCCCGGTGGAGTGGCCCTTGTGGTGCAGCACCTCGGCCGACGGCACGTAGACCGACAGCCAGCCGGCCTTGCCCAGCCGGTCGCCGAGGTCGACGTCCTCCATGTACATGAAGTAGCGCTCGTCGAACCCGCCGACCCGCTCGAATGCCGAGCGGCGCACCAGCAGGCACGAACCCGACAGCCAGCCCACCGGCCGCTCGCTGGGCTCCAGCCGCTCCTGGCGGTAGGCCGTCGACCACGGGTTGTTCTTCCAGAACGGCCCGACGACCGCGTGCATGCCGCCGCGCACCAAGCTGGGCAGGTGCCGCGCCGACGGGTACACCGAGCCGTCGGGGTCGCGCACCAGCGGGCCCAGCGCGCCGGCCCGCGGCCAGCGCGCCGCGGCGTCCAGCAGCGCGTCGATGCTGCCCGGGCCCCACTGCACGTCCGGGTTGGCGACGATCACCCACTCGCCGCCGCGATCCAGCTGTGCCACAGCACGATTCACCGCGGTGCCGTAGCCGAGGTTGGCGCCGGTGTGAAACAGCCGCACGTTGGGGTAGCGCTCGACGGCGGCCTGCGGCGTCCCGTCGGTGGAGCCGTTGTCGGCCAGCAGCACGCACACCTCGCGGTCGGTGGCCAGCGACAGCGACGCCAGGAAGCGCTCCAGGTGCGGGCCCGGTGAATAGGTCACCGTCACCACCGGCAGCACGTCAGTCACGCGTAGAGGGTAACGGTCGATCCGCCGCGGCCGGGCTACCAGCGTTGGTGAGCGCGGCGACAAGCGCAGGGCGCCAGGGCCTTAGCGGCCGCAGCCCGGCCGCGGCGGACTCGCGGCTGCCCAGCGCCGAGTAGGTCGGCCGCGGCGCCGGCCGGGGAAAGTGCTCGGTGCCCACCGGCCGCACCCGCGCCGGGTCGGCGCCGCATTCCTCGAAGACCGCGCGGGCCTGCTCGAAGCGGGACACCGCGCCCTCGTTGGCGGCGTGCAGGACCGGCCCGGGCACCCGGTCGTCGACGATCTGCAGCAGCGCGGCCGCCAGGTCGCCGACGTAGGTCGGTGACCCGATCTGGTCGTCGACCACCTGCACCGGGCCCTCCCCCGCGGCCAGCCGGCGCATGACGGCGACGAAGTCCTTGCCGGTGCCGCCGGTGTAGACCCAGGCGGTGCGCACCACGACGCCCTGCGCGGGATCCGGCAGTGCCGCCAGCACGGCCCGCTCCCCCGCGACCTTGCTGCGGGCGTACACGCCCTGCGGCGCGACGGGGTCGCCGGGCTCGTAGGGGCGCGGCCGGTCCGGGGCGCCGGCTGGGGACTCGCCGCCGAACACGTAGTCGGTGGAAACGTGGAGCAGCCGGGCGCCGGCGCGCGCGCAGGCCCGCGCGATATGCCCGGGGCCGGCCTCGTTGACCGCGAAGGCGCCCGCCTCGTCGCTCTCGGCGCCGTCGACGTCGGTGTAGGCCGCGCAATTGATCACCACGTCGCCGGGCCGCACGATGCGTTCGGCCGCCGCCGGGTCGGTGATGTCCCACTGCGCGGACGTCAGCGCCACCACGTCACGGCCCTGACCAGCCGCCAGCGCGCTCACATAGCCGCCCAGCTGCCCACCGGCGCCGGCGATCACGATCCTGCCTGACATGGTTCGAGTTTGGCATGAGGCCTCGGGCCGCCGGGACGGCCGGGGCACGCGGGCGCCGGCTACCCGTGAAGCCAGTGTGTCGCAAGTAATGTAGTGGGATGCCTGTGCAACGTGTGGTTCGTGTGATTGCCACCGCGCTGACGCTCGCGGTCGTGCTCGGCACCGGGATCGCGTGGAGCAACGTCCGGTCCTTCGAAGACGGCATCTTTCACATGTCGGCGCCGTCGCTGGGCAAGGGCGGCGACGACGGCGCGATCGACATCCTGCTGGTGGGCCTGGACAGCCGGACCGACGCGCACGGCAACCCGCTGTCGCAGCAGGAGCTGGAGACGCTGCGGGCCGGCGACGAGGAGGCCACCAACACCGACACCATCATCCTGATCCGCATCCCCAACAACGGGAAGTCGGCGACCGCGATCTCGATCCCGCGCGACTCCTACGTCGCCGCCCCGGGGCTGGGCAAGACCAAGATCAACGGCGTCTACGGTCAGACCCGGGAGGCCAAGCGCGCCAGCCTGGTCAAGGCCGGCGATTCGGCCGAGGACGCCGCGGCCCAGGGCACCGAGGCCGGTCGTGAGGCGCTGATCAAGACCGTCGCCGACCTCACCGGCGTCACCGTCGACCACTACGCCGAGATCGGCCTGCTCGGCTTCGCGCTGATCACCGACGCGCTCGGCGGCGTCGACGTGTGCCTCAAAGAGCCGGTGTTCGAACCGCTTTCGGGTGCCGACTTCCCGGCCGGCCCGCAGCGGCTCAGCGGCCCGGAGGCGCTCAGCTTCGTGCGCCAGCGCCACGAACTGCCGCGCGGCGACCTGGACCGGGTGGTGCGCCAGCAGGTGGTGATGGCCTCGCTGGCGCACCGGGTCATCTCCGGGCAGACGCTGTCCAGCCCCGCCACGGTCAAGCGGCTGGAGGCCGCCGTGCAGCGCTCGGTGGTGATCTCCGCAGGCTGGGACGTGATGGACTTCGTGCAGCAGATGCAGAAGCTGGCCGGCGGCAACGTCGCGTTCGCCACCATCCCGGTGCTGGACGGCGCCGGCTGGAGCGACGACGGCATGCAGAGCGTGGTGCGGGTGGACCCGCACCAGGTCGCCGACTGGGTGGGCAGCCTGCTGCACGACCAGGAGCAGGGCAAGACCGAGGAGATCGCCTACACCCCGGCCAAGACCACCGCCAGCGTCGTCAACGACACCGACATCAACGGTCTGGCCGCGGCCGTCTCGGATGTGTTGAGCGCCAAGGGCTTTGCCACCGGCACGGTGGGCAACAACGACGGGGGGCACGTCAAGACCAGCCAGGTGCGCGCCGCCAAGAGCGACGACCTGGGCGCCAAAGAGGTGTCCAAGGAACTGGGCGGGTTGCCGGTGGTGGCCGACAGCTCGCTGGCGCCGGGCGCGGTGCGGGTGGTGCTGGCCAACGACTACAGCGGTCCCGGCTCGGGCCTGTCGGGCACCGAATCGATCATGCCCGCCAAGGTGTCCACCGCCGGCGCGGTGAGCACCAACGACAAGGCGCCCGCGCCGTCGCCGATCCTGACCGCCGGCTCCGACAAGCCGGAGTGCATAAACTAGCGCCGGTGCGCCAATCGAGCACGCTGTCCGCGGCGATCCTGGATCCCATGCTGCGGGCCGACCCGGTCGGTCCGCGCATCACCTACTACGACGACGCGACCGCCGAGCGCATCGAGCTCTCCGGTGTGACGCTGGCCAACTGGGCCGCCAAGACCGGCAACCTGCTGCGCGACGAACTCGGCGCCGGACCGGCCAGCCGGGTCGCGATCCTGTTGCCCGCGCACTGGCAGACGGCGGCGGTGCTGTTCGGGGTGTGGTGGATCGGCGCCGAGGCGGTGCTCGCCGGCCCGGCCGATCTGGCCCTGTGCACGCCGCCGCGGCTGGACGACGCCGACGCCACCGGCGCCGGCGAGGTGGCGGTGCTGTCGCTGGATCCGTTCGGCCGCCCGGTGAGCGACCTGCCGATCGGGGTGACCGACTACGCCACCGCGGTGCGGGTGCACGGCGACCAGATCGTGCCCGAGCCGCGACCGGGCCCGGCGCTAAACGGCCGCTCGGTCGACCAGGTGCTGCAGCAGTGCCGAAGTTCCGCGGCGGCACGGGGTTTGACGGCGGCCGACCGGGTGCTTTCCAGCGCGTCGTGGCCGGATCCCGACGCGCTGGTGGACGGGCTGCTGGCGATCCTGGCCGTCGGCGGCTCGCTGGTTCAGGTGGCCAATGCCGACCCGGCGGTGCAGCAGCGCCGAATCGAATCCGAGAAGGTCACCCGGGTGCTGTGAGCGCCTGCCTTCGGGCGCCCGATACATATTGATATCGCTATATTTCGATGTTAACGTCGTGCGAGCATGGGCTGAACGCGCACACGACAGGAAGGTTGCGGCAATGGCGGTCTACGGGCTGTTGGCGAAGGCGGCAGGGACGGTGGTCACCGGGTTGGTCGGCGTGACGGCCTACGAGGTGGTGCGCAAGGCCGTGGCCAAGGCGCCCCTGCACGAGACGGCCGTCAAGGGGGCCGAACTGGGCCTGCGCGGCACCCGCAAGGCCGAGGAGGCCGCCGAGTCGGCGCGGCTCAAGCTGGCCGACGTGATGGCCGAGGCCCGCGAGCGCATCGGCGAGGAGGCGCCCACGCCCTCGATCGCCGACACCCACGACCACGAGCACTGACCCTTCCGCTATGGAAGACCCTGCGCTGCAAGTCATTTCGGATGCAGCCGGACGGATGCGGGTGTCGGTCGGGTGGGTGCGCGCCGACTCGCGGCGCGCCGTGGCGGTCGAAGAGGCCGTGGCCAAGTGCGACGGCGTGCGGGTGGTGCACGCCTACCCGCGCACCGGCTCGGTGGTCATCTGGTATTCACCGCGGCGCTGCGACCGGTCCGCGGTGCTGGCCGCCATCGGCGAGGCCGCCCACGTCGCCGCCGAGCTGATCCCGGCCCGCGCGCCGCACTCCTCGGAGATCCGCAACGCCGACGTGCTGCGCATGGTGATCGGCGGCGCGGCGCTGGCCCTGCTCGGCGTGCGCCGCTACGTGTTCGCCCGCCCGCCGCTGCTGGGCCCCAGCGGCCGGCTGTTCGCCACCGGCGTCACCGTGTTCACCGGCTACCCCTTCCTGCGCGGCGCGCTGCGCTCGCTGCGGTCGGGGCGGGCCGGCACCGACGCGCTGGTCTCGGCGGCGACCGTGGCCAGCCTGGTGTTGCGCGAGAACGTGGTCGCGCTGACCGTGCTGTGGCTGCTCAACATCGGCGAGTACCTGCAGGACCTGACGCTGCGCCGGACCCGGCGCGCCATCTCCGAGCTGCTGCGCGGCAGCCAGGATACGGCGTGGATTCGCCTGGAGCACAACGAGATTCAGGTGACCACCGACACCCTGCAGATCGGCGACGAGGTGGTGGTGCACGACCACGTCGCCATCCCGGTGGACGGCGAGGTGATCGACGGCGAGGCGATCGTCGACCAGTCCGCGATCACCGGGGAGAACCTGCCGGTCAGCGTGGTGGTCGGAATGCCGGTGCACGCCGGCTCGGTGGTGGTGCGCGGCCGCCTGGTGGTGCGCGCCCGCGCCGTCGGCAACCAGACCACCATCGGGCGCATCATCACCCGGGTCGAAGAGGCGCAGCACGACCGGGCGCCGATCCAGACCGTCGGCGAAAACTTCTCGCGCCGTTTCGTTCCCACCTCGTTCATCGTGTCGGCCATCACCCTGGCGGTCACCGGCGACGTCCGCCGGGCCATGACGATGCTGCTGATCGCCTGCCCGTGCGCGGTCGGGCTGGCCACCCCGACGGCGATCAGCGCGGCGATCGGCAACGGCGCCCGGCGCGGCATTCTGATCAAGGGCGGCTCACACCTCGAGCAGGCCGGCCAGGTCGACGCGATCGTCTTCGACAAAACCGGCACGCTCACCGTCGGCCGGCCGGTGGTCACCAATATCGTTGCCATGCACAAGGATTGGGAGCCTGAGCAGGTGCTGGCGTATGCCGCCAGCTCCGAGATCCACTCCCGGCACCCGCTGGCCGAGGCGGTGATCCGCTCCACCGAGGAACGCCACATCACCATTCCTCCGCACGAGGAGTGCGAGGTGCTGGTCGGGCTGGGCATGCGCACCTGGGCCGACGGCCGGACCCTGCTGCTGGGCAGCCCGTCGCTGCTGCAGGCCGAGAAGGTCAAGGTGTCCAAGAAGGCCAAGGAGTGGGTGGACAAGCTGCGCCGCCAGGCCGAGACCCCGCTGCTGCTCGCCGTGGACGGCACCCTGGTCGGGCTGATCAGCCTGCGCGACGAGGTCCGTCCCGAGGCCGCCGCGGTATTGAAGAAGTTGCGCGCCAACGGTATTCGCCGAATCGTGATGCTCACCGGCGATCACCCCGACATCGCCGCGGTGGTGGCCGACGAGCTCGGCATCGACGAGTGGCGCGCCGAGGTGATGCCGGAGGACAAGCTCGCCGCGGTGCGCGATCTGCAGGAGGAGGGCTTCGTCGTCGGCATGGTGGGCGACGGCATCAACGACGCGCCGGCGCTGGCCGCCGCCGACATCGGCATCGCGATGGGCCTGGCCGGCACCGACGTCGCCGTGGAGACCGCCGACGTGGCGCTGTCCAACGACGACCTGCACCGGCTGCTCGACGTGCGGGACCTGGGCTCGCGCGCCGTCGACGTCATCCGGGAGAACTACGGCATGTCTATCGCCGTCAACGCCGCGGGGCTGATCATCGGCGCCGGCGGCGCGCTGTCCCCGGTGCTGGCCGCCATCCTGCACAACGCGTCGTCGGTGGCGGTGGTGGCCAACAGCTCCCGGCTGATCCGCTACCGGCTGAACTGACAGCCGCACTCCCCGCCCCGCCAGGCCCGCACGCCCTGCCACACGGCGCCGCCAGTCCGCCCTGTGCGCGGCAGCGAGGGCGGGGGGCCGGGCGCCGGGATGCGCCCGGCCGCCGGTAGTTATTGTGGCTAACGGTAGAGCGGAAGGGGATTCCTCGATGGCGCGCACCGACGACGACACCTGGGACCTGGCCACCAGCGTGGGCGCGACCGCCACCATGGTGGCCGCCGGACGGGCCCGGGCCACCCGGGACGGCCTGATCGACGACCCGTTCGCCGAGCCGCTGGTGCGCGCCGTGGGCGTCGACTTCTTCACCCGGTGGGCCGCCGGCGAACTGGACGCCGCCGACGTCGACGTGCCCGGGGCGGCGTGGGGCATGCAGCGCATGACCGACATGATCACCGCCCGCACCCGCTACATCGACGCGTTCTTCGCCGAGGCGGGCGCCGCGGGAATCCGACAGGTGGTGATCCTGGCCTCCGGCCTGGATGCCCGCGCCTACCGGCTGCCCTGGCCGGCCGGCACCACGGTGTTCGAGATCGACCAACCGCGGGTGCTCGAGTTCAAGGCCGCCACCATCGCCCAGCTCGGCGCCGAGCCCACCGCGCCGGTGCGCGCCGTCGCGGTCGACCTGCGCCACGACTGGCCGTCGGCGCTGCGGCAGGCGGGCTTCGACGTCGGGCGCCCCGCCGCCTGGGCCGCCGAGGGGCTCCTCGGCTTCCTGCCGCCGCAGGCCCAGGATCGGTTGCTGGACAACGTCACCGCGCTGTCCGCCGACGGCAGCCAGTTGGTGGCCGAGGTCTTCGCCAACACCGGCGCCAGCGGGGACGCCCTGAATGCGGCCGGCGAAAAGTGGCGGCGGCACGGCCTGGACGTCGCCCTGGACGACCTGGGCTTCCCCGGCGAGCGCAACGACCCGGCCAGCTACCTGCAGCAGCTGGGCTGGCAGCCGGTGCGCACACCGCTGAACCAGATGCTGGCCAACAACGGGCTGCCGCTGCAGTCGACCGAGCCCGGCGCGCCGTTCGCCCAGAATTACTACTGCACCGCGGTGCTGAACAAGGCAGGTTAGGAACCCAACGCATGCCACACGAGACGCCGAACGGCAAGCCCCCCAAGCCCCTTGACGGATTCCGGGTGCTCGACTTCACCCAGAACATCGCCGGGCCGATGGCCGGTCAGGTGCTGGCCGACCTGGGCGCCGAGGTCATCAAGATCGAGGCGCCGATCGGCGAGGCGGCCCGGCACATCACCGCCGTGCTGCCCGGCCGTCCGCCGCTGGCCACCCTGTTCCTGCCGCACAACCGGGGCAAGAAGTCGGTGCTGGCCGACCTGCGCGACGACGAGGCCAAGCAGCGGATCCTGCGGCTGGTCGACACCGCCGACGTTGTGCTGGAAGGGTTTCGGCCCGGGGTGATGGAACGCATGGGCCTGGGCCCCGAGGAGCTGCAGGGCCGCAATCCCAGACTCGTCTACGCCCGGCTGTCCGCCTACGGCGGCAACGGCCCGGAGGGCAGCCGGCCGGGGGTGGACCTGATGGTGGCCGCCGAGTCGGGCATGACCACCGGGATGCCCACCCCTACCGGCAAACCCCAGATCATCCCGTTCCAGCTGGTCGACGCCGCCAGCGGGCACGTGCTGGCCCAGGCGGTGCTGGCCGCGCTGCTCAACCGGGAGCGGCACGGGGTGGCCGACGTGGTGCGGGTCGCCATGTACGACGTGGCGGTCAGCCTGCAGGCCAGCCAGCTGACCATCCACCTCAACAAGCCGAACGCCGACCACAAGCCGAGCGACTCGGCGTCAAAACCCAAGCGGCGCAAGGGTGTTGGTTTCGCCACCCAGCCGTCGGACGCGTTCAAGGCCGCCGACGGCTACCTGGTGATCAGCGCGTACGTGCCCAAGCACTGGGACAAGCTGTGCGAGGTCATCGGCCGGCCCGACCTGCGCGACGACGAACGGTTCGCCGACCAGCGCTCCCGCGCGCTGAACTACCCCGAGCTGACCGAGGAGCTGGAGAAGGCGCTGGCCGCCAAGACCGCCGACGAATGGGTCCGGCTGCTGCAGGCCGCCGGGCTGATGGCCTGCCACGCCTACACCTGGAAGCAGGTGGTGGGCACCCCGCTGTTCGCCGAGAACGAGCTCGCCCTGCAGGTCGGCGAGGGCGCCGACGCCGTCACGGTAATCCGGACTCCGGCAAGGTATTCCAGCTTCGAGGCCGCGTCGGCCGGCTGGGCCACCGACCCTCCCCCGGCGCTGGGTCAGCACACCGAGGAGTATCTGGGCGCACCGCAGACAGCGTCGTGAGCATCACTGCGCCAGCTTGACCACCCGGTCGTCGCCGCGGTCGGCGACGTAGACGCTCTGGTCCCTGTCCACCGCCACCGCCAACGGCGTGTTGAGCGCGGTGAACGGCAGCACGGTGCCGCTGGTGGCGCCCGGCGGGTACTTCACGACGTCGTTCTTGTCGTGCTCGGTGACGTAGACGGTGCCGCCGTTGTCCACCGCGATGCCCCACGGCACCGACAGGTCGTGAAAGGGCAACTCCGACTGGGTGTTCGACGCGGCGTCGAGCTTCACCACCCGGTTGTTGTCGGTGTCGGCGACGTAGACGTTGCCCGCCGGGTCGACGGCCACCCCGTCCGGGTTGTTCAGCCCGGTGAACGGCAGCACCGTCTGGTTCTGCGATCCCGCCGCCAGTTTCAGCACCCGGCTGTTGCCGCGGTCGGCGACGTACACGCCGCCCTGGCTGTCGACGGCCACCCCCTCCGGGTAGTTCAAACCGCTGAAGGGCAGCTCCTTTTGAGAGTTGGAGCCGGCGGCCATGCTGAGCACCCGGTTGTTGAAGTCGGCGACGTAGACCGTGCCGGCGCCGTCGACGGCCAGCCCCTGCGGCTGGTAGAGCCCGTTGAACGGCAGTACCGTCGTGGCGCCCGAGCCGGCCGCCAGCTTCACCACCCGGCCGTACATGCCCTCGCTGGTGACGTAGACGTTGCCGGCGCCGTCCAGCGTCACGCCGCCCGGGGAGAGGCGGAAGTCAATGCCGTTGAAGGGCAACACACTTTGGCCGCCGGCCTGCTTCGCGGGTCCCGAGGATGCGGTGGACAGGTAGCCGACGAACGCCACCACGAAGGCGACCAGCGCGACCAGGGCGACGGCGCCGACGATGATCCACTGTTTGCGCTTGTTGTCGGTCGGCGCCACGGGACGCCCGAAGTCCGGGCCGGGCGCATACACGCGGCCGGAACCCGTTGGGGCGGCGCGGATCAGCCCCGAGCTGGGGGCGCCCGCCCGGGCGGGCGACGGGCCGACGACGGTCTCCGCGCTCGGCGACGGGGCGAACGACTCCGGCCAGTGCGTCGAGCGCTGCTCGGCCGCGCCCGCGCCCAGCGCCGCGATCTGGCCGTCGCGCAGGATCGTGGCGGCCTTGCGCTGCTCGGACGTGGTGAGCGCCTCGTGCGCGGCGGCGGCGAATTCGCCCGCGGTGCGGTAGCGATCCTCGGGGCGTTTGGCCATGCCCTTGGCGATCACCCGGTCCAGGGCGGGCGGGAACCCACCCGGGCGCAGCTGGCTCAGCGGCGGGGCCGTCTTCGTCAGGTGCGCGGCGACCAGCCGCTCGACCGTGTCGGCCCGATACGGCGGCACCCCGGTCAGGCACTCGGTCAACACGCAGGCCAGCGAATAGATGTCGACGCTGTTGGTGACCTCGTCGTCGGTGAACCGCTCCGGAGCCATGTAGTAGTACGTTCCGATCGCCGTCCCGACCTGGGTCAGCCCCGGGTCGGAGGCGGCCCGCGCGATCCCGAAGTCCGCCAGGTAGGCGAAGTCGCTGGGGGTGACCAGGATGTTCCCCGGCGTGACGTCGCGGTGCGTCACCCCGGCGGCATGCGCGGCGTCCAGCGCGGCGGCGACCTGGCGGATGATGGCGATCGCCCGGGGAGGGGCCAGCGGCCCCTCCCGGTGCAGCAGCGAGCCCAGATCGATGCCGTCGACCAGGCGCATCTCCACGAAGAACCGCCCGTCGATCTCGCCGTAGTCGTGGATCGGCACCACGTGCGGTTCGGTCAGCCGTCCGGCGATGTCGGCCTCGCGCTGCAGCCGCGCGCTGAACTCGGGGTTCCCGGAGAACTGCTGCGAGATCAGCTTCAGGGCCACCAGCCGGTGCTTGCGGGTGTCCTCGGCCTCGTACACCTCGCCCATGCCGCCCTGGCGCAGCAGCCGCACCAGGCGGTACGGGCCGAACCACGACCCGACCTGCGCGGCCGGCCCGTTATCGCTCACCGTCGAGCCTCCTTCGCTCGTCCGTCACACCCGTCACGTTCAGTCACGTCGTCAGGAAATCGCATTGACCGCGCTCGACAGCTTCGCCGTGAACGAACCCGGCAGCGGGATGGAACCGTACTGGTCCAGACCGTCCTGACCGGGACCGATCGCGGCCTGCATGAACGCCTTCACCGCGGACCCCGTCGCCGCGTCCGGATATTTCGAGCAGACGATTTCGTAGGTCGCCAGCACGATCGGGTACGCGCCCTGCTGGGTGGGCCGGTAGAACGACGAGGTGTCCAGCACCAGGTCGTTGCCCTGCCCCTGAAAGGTGGCCCCGGCGATGGTCTTCTCGACGGACTCCTTGGTGATGGGCACCGCGTCCGGCCCCGCCGAGGTGATGATCGACGCCATGCTCAGCTGCTTGCCGACCGCGAACGACCACTCGTTGTAGGTGATCGACCCCTCGGTGTTCTGCAGCAGCGCCGAGGTGCCGTTGTTGCCGCTGGCCCCCTGTCCGACGCCGCCGGTGAACATCTCGCTGGTGCCCTTGCCCCAGGCGCCGTTGGACGCCCCGTCCAGGTACTTCTGAAAGTTGGCGGTGGTGCCGGACTTGTCGCTGCGGAAGATCACCGCGATGGGCGTCGACGGCAGGTTGAGGCCCGGATTGACCGCCTTGAGCGCCGGGTCGTCCCACTTGGTGATGGCGCCGTTGAAGATCTTCGCGACGGTCGGCCCGTCCAGTTTGAGCCCGCTCACCCCGGTGAGGTGGTAGGTCACCGCGATCGGCCCGAACACGGTCGGCAGGTCCCAGGCGGGCGAATTGCACCGCGCCGCCGCCCGGTCGGTCTGGCCGGTGGTGGGGTCCAGCGGGATATCCGAACCCGCGAGGTCGGTCTGATTGTTGAGGAACTGCGTGACACCGGCGCCGGAGCCGTTCGCGTTGTAGTCCAGCGTGTAGCCCGGGCAGGCCCGGACGTAGGCGTAGACGAATTGCTCGATCGCGTTCTGCTGGGCGGTGGACCCGCTGTCCTTGAGCACCTTCTTGCCGCCGCAGTCCACGTGCGCGCCCGACCCCGACGACGACTTGGAGTCGCCGCCGCACCCCGTCAGCGTCAACGCGGCGGCGGCCAGCAGGCTCAGTACAGCGCCAGATCGAGCGAAACTCACGCAACTCCTCCCGCCCCCGACGGCCCGGGGCCACCAAAAGTTAATCAATCGTGAATATACAAACCCTTGACAAAGGCTGAGAGGTGAATAAGGGGTGAATGAGTGCCGGGCACACGCCCGGGACCGGCCGGCGCTCAGGCGCTGGGCAGCCGCACCACCTGAACGAAGAACTCGTCGATCTGCCGGACCGCCTTCATGAACTGGTCCAGGTCGACCGGTTTGGTGACGTAGGCGTTGGCGTGCAGCTTGTAGCTCTTCAGGATGTCCTCCTCGGCCGAGGAGGTGGTGAGCACCACGACCGGGATCTGGGCCAGGTCGGGGTCGGACTTGATCTTCTCCAGCAGCTGGCGGCCGTCGTATTTGGGCAGGTTCAGGTCCAGCAGGATCAGGTCGGGCCGCGGCGCGTCGGCGAACTCACCGCGCCGGTACAGGTAGTTGAGGCCCTCCTCGCCGTCGTGCGCCACGTGCAGCCTGTTGTTGAGTTTGTTGTGCTCGAAGGCTTCTCGCGTGATCAGCTCGTCTCCCGGGTCGTCCTCGACGAGCAGGATGTCGATGGCTCTACCGGCCGTTGTCATTGCTGCGCTCCTTCCAAAGCGACTGCGTCCGTTTCGTCGACGGGTCCGGGCACGGGCAAACTGAATTCGAATCGGGTCCCGTCGGTGTAGGACGTGTCGATCCGGACGGTGCCGCCGTGGTGCTCGACGATCTTCTTCACCAACGCCAGGCCGACCCCGGTACCGGCGTACACCTCCCGGCCGTGCAGCCGCTGGAAGATGACGAAGACCTTGTCGGAGAACTCCTCCGGGATGCCGATGCCGTTGTCCGACACGCTCAGCAGCCACTCGCCGTCGTGGGTGCCTTCGCCGGGGGCGCATTCGATGACGACGCGGGGCCGGCGATCCTTGTGCCGGAACTTGATCGCGTTGCCGATCAGGTTCTGCCACAACATGGTCAGCAGCATCGGGTCCCCGACGATCCGCGGTAGTTCGGCGGGGCGCACGATCTCGGCGCCGGTTTCCTCGACGGCGGCGGCCAGGTTGGCCAGGCCGGCGTCCAGCGTGGCATCCAGCTGCACCTCGGCTTCGGTGGTGCCCAGCCGGCCCACCCGGGAGAAGGTGAGCAGGTCGTTGATCAGCGCCTGCATCCGTTTGGCGCCGTCGACCGCGAACCCGATGTACTCCAGGCCGCGCTCGTCGAGCTGGTCGCCGTAGCGCCGCTCCAGTAGCTGGCAGAACGACGCCACCTTGCGCAGCGGCTCCTGCAGGTCGTGGGAGGCGACGTAGGCGAACTGCTCGAGTTCGGTGTTGGAGCGCCGCAATTCGGCGGCCTGCTCGTCCAGCTGCTCCTGGGCCGAGCGCGACACGTCGAGTTCTTCGACCATGCGCCTGCGCATGTTCTCCACGTCGATGGCCATGTCGCGAATGTCCTTGGGCCGCTTGGGCGCAACGATCGTTTCAGCGAAGTTGCCCTCGGTGATGCGCCGGCAGGACGCGGCCAGCTGCGCGATCGGGCGGGTGATGGCGGCGCGGCTGAACAAGCCCAGGAACAGACCCGTCCCCAAAATGGCCAGCACCATGGCACCCAGCACCCAGTCGCGCCAGCCGTTGATCTCGTGCAGCTCGGCGGTCGCACTCGCCGCCGCCTGCGCCAGGTGCGTGTTCTGGGTCTCGAAAAGCGCTCGCAGATGGTCGAATTTGGCCTTGCCGAGGTCGGCGGTCGGGGCGCTGACGACGGCGGGGGCCCTGGGGGTGACGCTGGCGATGACGGGTTCGGCGTAGTTGGTCCGCCAGTCGGCGGCGGCCGACTCCACCGCGTCCAGGTCGGCGATCAGCTCGGTGTTGCCGGCGTTGCCGCCCACCAGCCGGCGAATCTCGTCGGCGGCCGCCTGCTCGGTGCGCTGCCCGTCGTAGTAGGGCGCCAGGAACTGCCGGTCCGCGGCGATCAGGTAGCCGCGCAGGCCGGTTTCCTGGTCCCGCAGCGCCGCCTGCAGCCGGGCCGCCGCGACCCGCGCCGGCCCGACACCGTCGGCCACCTGCCGCGACACCTGGTCGGTGCGGTGCAGCAGCACCGCCCCGACCAGCGCCCCGATCAGCACCGTCGTGCCCATGATCCACAGCACCAGGGCCAGCCATCCCCGCACGGTCAGCTGCGTGAGCCGGAGCGGACGCGGCGCGGTCACGTGATGGTCCTTAGGGTTGAAGGGGTCTGGGATTGGATGTCCTGGATGCCCAGGACGGTGGGGTGTGGCTAATGTGTTGTTGCAACGGTTGTTGCTTGAAAGGAATGGCCGCCCTGCCGTTTTGGACGGTCCTGGCCACTGATTGAGATCTGACGCGTACTCGATGACGCTGCTCTAAGGACCTGTTGGCGGGGTTGTCCGCGGGGACTGCGACGACAGGAGTAGCGGTATGGCCGAACCCGACCGAGTGTGGGTGGGTATCGACGTCGGTAAGTCCACTCATCATGCGTGCGCGATCGATGACACCGGAAAGGTGGTGTGGTCGAAGAAAATCCCGAACGAACAGGCCGCGATCGAAGACCTGATCGCCCAGGGCGGCCGGATTGCTAACCACGTGGTGTGGGCGATCGATTTGACCTCGCCGCCGGCGGCGCTGCTGATCGCCGTACTGCTGAGCGCGAAAGCCGAGGTGGTGTATGTGCCGGGCCGCACGGTTAACACGATGAGTCATGCGTTCCGCGGCGAAGGCAAGACCGACGCCAAAGACGCGCGGGTAATCGCCGAAACCGCTCGGCACCGACGAGATCTGTCCCCGGTCGTACCCGGCGAAGACCTGGTTGCCGAATTGCGGTCGCTGACCGCATACCGGTCGGATCTGATGGCTGACTGGGTGCGAGGCGTGAACCGGCTGCGCTCGATGCTCACCGCCATCTTCCCTGCTCTGGAAGCTGCGTTCGACTACTCCACCCGCGCGCCGTTGATCCTGGTATCCGCTATGTGCACTCCGGGCGAAATCCGGTCGGCAAAAAGAGCTGGCGTGATCAAGCACCTTCGGAAAAACCGGGCATGGCCCAACAACATCGACACGATCGCCGACAAGGCGCTCGCCGCGGCAGCAGGCCAGATAATCACCCTTCCCGGCGAAGCCGGAACCGCCGCGCTCATCAAGCAACTCGCAGCACGGCTGCTGGACTTGGATCGGCAGATCAAGGACATCGATAAGCAAATCACCAACAAATTTCGTGAGCATCCCAGCGCCGCCATCATCGAGTCGATGCCCGGCATGGGGCCACACCTGGGCGCTGAGTTCCTCGTAATCACCGGCGGCAACATGGCCGCCTTCACCAACCCCGGCCGACTGGCATCGTTCGCCGGATTGGTACCCGTCCCACGCGATTCCGGCCGTATCACCGGCAATCTGCATCGGCCCAAGCGCTACAACCGGCGCCTGCGCCGCGTGTTCTACCTCGCCGCCCTGTCCAGCCTCAAGATCGAAGGTCCCTCGCGGGCTTTCTACGACCGCAAACGATCCGAGAACCATATCCACACCCAGGCCCTGCTTGCCCTGGCACGCCGCCACGTCGACGTCCTGTGGGCACTGCTGCGCGACAACAGAACCTGGCAACCCCAGCAACCAACCGTGGCAGCTGCCTGACGCACTCACCGGGCGTCCTCACCGCTTGACACGCTCATGGAGATTCCTCTCGACGCGGAGCACGGCGATGTCATCGGTGAGGCCGCCGCGCGGCCGGGCCAGTCGCTGGGCGCCGTCGATCAGGGCGTCGACGAACGCCGGGCCGGGGCGATCGACCTGCGAGCGGGCCAGGGCGAGCAGGCCGTCCTCGCCGAGCCGTTGGGTCCCGCGCCCCGAATACCCCTCGTAGAGCCCGTCGGTGAGCAACAGCAGGCCGTGCCCCGCGGGCAGCCGCAGCTGGTGGCGCGGCCAGTCGTCGGCGCGCAGCCCGAGCGCCGGCCCGCCCGGCGGTTCGACCCATTCCACGGTGCCGCCGCCCTGCAGCAGCATCCCCGGATGGCCGGCGCGGATGACGCTGACCTCGGGCCGCTGCGGCGAGATCTCCAGGCTGAGCACGGTCGCGAAGATCCCGGTGCCGGTGCGTTCGGAGTGCAGCACCCGCTCCAGCTGGCGCATCAGTTCGACGCCGTGCACGCCGGCCAGGGTGAGCGCCCGGAACGCGATCCGCAGCGCCGCCCCCCAGGGCCGCCTCGTGCGGGCCGTGCCCGGCGACGTCGCCGATCAGCACGTGCACCACCCGATCCGGTGTCTGGACCACGTCGTAGAAGTCACCGCACAGCAGAGCGTCCTCGCGGCTGGGCCGGTACCGGGCGACGATGTCCACGCCCGGGTCGTCCAGCAGCAGCGGGGAGGGCAGCAGCCCGCGTTCCAGCAGCGCGTTCTCCCGGGCCCGCAGCTGGGTGGCGTGCAGGTCGGCGGCGATCAGCTCGGCGCGTTTGCGCTCGATCGCATACAGCAGCGCGCGGCGCAGCATCTCCGGCTCCACCCGGCCCTTGACCAGGTAGTCCTGGGCGCCGGCGGCCACCGCGGAGGCCCCGAAGTACTCGTCGTTCAGCCCGGTCAGCACCACGATCGGGACGGTGGCGTCGAGCTTGGCGATGCGGTTCAACGCGTCGATCCCGCTCGCGTCGGGCAGGTGCAGATCCAGCAGCACGCAATCGGGCCGGGTGGATTCCAGCTCGCGTTCGGCGTGCGCCATCGACTGCGCCCACACCACCCGGATGTCGGTGACCGCGTCGGTGACGAGTTCCTCCACCAGCACCGCGTCGCCGCGGTCGTCCTCGACCAACAACACCGACAACGGCTTCAGCGACTGCCGCTGCGCGGCCGGCGTGACCGCGGCCTGCGCTGGTATCAATTCCCGGCCATCTGTGGACGGGCATGGGAAGTCACGTTCTGCACTGCAGACCCCCTGGCCGCGATGAGACCCATTGCTGTGTGGCGGTGCGTGGACGGGTGGCCGGTGCCTGTTTACCGGCCGTCGGTCTGGACTTCACCCACCGGGGAAATCCTATGCGGTACCGCTAGGCTTTTCCCAACAGCCACGCGCAACGCTCAGCGCAACAGCGCCCGCGACATCACCACCCGCTGAATCTGATTGGTGCCCTCGTAGATCTGGGTGATCTTGGCGTCGCGCATCATCCGCTCGACCGGGAAGTCCTGCGTGTACCCGTAGCCGCCGAACAGCTGCACCGCGTCCGTTGTCACCTCCATCGCGACGTCGGACGCCAGGCACTTCGACGCCGCGGAGATGAACCCCAGGTGCGATTCGCCGCGCTCGGCGCGGGCGGCGGCGTGGTACACCATCAGCCGGGCCGACTCCACCTTCATCGCCATGTCGGCGAGCATGAACTGCACACCCTGGTTGTCGCTGACCGGTCGGCCGAACTGCTTGCGCTCCTTGGTGTATGCGATGGCGGCATCCAGCGCGCCCTGCGCGATCCCGACGGCCTGGGCGCCGATGGTGGGCCGGGTGTGGTCCAGCGTCGCCAGCGCGGTCTTGAAGCCGGTGCCCGGCTCGCCGATGATCCGGTCGCCCGGGATGCGGCAGTTCTCGAAGTACAGCTCGGTGGTCGGCGAGCCCTTGATGCCGAGCTTCTTCTCCTTGGGCCCGACGGTGAAACCCTCGTCGTCCTTGTGCACCATGAACGACGAGATGCCGTTGGCGCCCTTGTCCGGATCGGTCACGGCCATCACCGTGTACCAGCTCGACTTGCCGCCGTTGGTGATCCAGCACTTGGCGCCGTTGAGGATCCAGTCGTCCCCATCGGCGCGGGCCCGGGTGCGCATCGACGCCGCGTCGCTGCCGGCCTCGCGCTCGGAGAGCGCGTAGGACGCCATCGCCGAGCCGTCCGCGATCGACGGCAGAACCTGCTTCTTCAGCTCGTCGGAGCCGCGCAGGATCAGCCCCATGGTGCCCAGCTTGTTGACCGCGGGGATCAGCGACGCCGAGGTGTCGACGCGGGCGACCTCCTCGATGACGATGCAGGCCGCCACCGAGTCGGCGCCCTGCCCGCCGTACTCCTCCGGCACGTGCACGGCGTTGAACCCCGCCGCGTTCAACGCCTCCAGCGCCTCCTGCGGGAACCGGGAGTTCTCGTCCACGTCGGCGGCGTGCGGAGCGATCTCCTTTTCCGCCAGCGCCCGGATCGCGGCACGCAGCTCCTGGTGCTCCTCGGGCAGTTGGAACAGATCGAAGTCGGGGTTTCCGGCCCATCCAGCCATCTCTAACGCCTCCTAGTGCTACTGACCGGTAACTTTACCGTGCAGCCTTTGCAGCGCCTCATCCTTGGCTCGCACGCTGTCGGCCAGCTGGGTCTGGAACTCGACGATGCGGGCCCGCAGGCCCGGGTCGGAGGCGCCGAGGATGCGCACCGCCAGCAGGCCGGCGTTGCGGGCGCCGCCGATGGAGACGGTGGCCACCGGCACCCCCGCGGGCATCTGCACGATCGACAGCAGCGAGTCCAGCCCGTCCAGCCGGCCCAGCGGCACCGGGACCCCGATCACCGGCAGCGGTGTCGCCGAGGCGACCATGCCGGGCAGGTGGGCGGCGCCTCCGGCGCCGGCGATGATCACCTCGATGCCCCGCCCGGCGGCGTTGCGCGCGTAGTCGAACATCACCCCCGGCGTGCGGTGCGCCGAGACCACCCGCACCTCGGCGGGCACGTCGAACTCGGCCAGCGCGGCCGCGGCGTCGGCCATCACCGACCAGTCGCTGTCGCTGCCCATGATCACCGCGACGCGAGGAGCTTCGGTCACGCTCATTGATGCCGCTCCTGTTCGTGTGGGTCCCATCCGTCCGTCCACTGCCCGTGGGACAGCCAGTGCGCCGCCAGCTCGGCGCGCCGCCGCAGCGCGGCCAGCCCGGCCGTATCGGCGGCGGGGAAGTCGCCGAGGAAGTTGATGTGACCGACCTTGCGGCCGGGGCGTTCCGCCTTGCCGTACAGGTGCACCCGGGCGTCGGGCATGCGCGCGAACAGGTGGTGCAGCCGCTCGTTGACGCTCATCCGCGGCCGCTCCCGGGCGCCCAGCACGTTGGCCATCACGGTGACCGGCGCCAGCGCGTCGGTGTCGCCGAGCGGATAGTCCAGCACCGCGCGCAGGTGCTGCTCGAACTGGCCGGTCCGCGACCCGTCCATGGTCCAGTGCCCGGAGTTGTGCGGGCGCATCGCCAGCTCGTTGACCAGCAGCGCGCCGTCGGTGGTTTCGAACAGTTCCACGGCCAGCACGCCGACCACGCCGAGCTCGCCGGCCAGCCGCAGCGCCAGCCGTTGCGCGTCGGCGGCCAGGTCCTCGCCCAGGCCGGGGGCGGGCGCGATCACCTGCACGCAGATGCCGTCGCGTTGCACCGTCTCGACCACCGGCCACGCCGCGCCCTGCCCGAACGGCGACCGGGCCACCAGCGCGGACAGCTCCCGGCGCAGGCTCACCTGTTCCTCGGCCAGCACCGGCACGCCGTCGGCCAGGAAGGCGGCCGCGATCTCCCGGGCGTGCACCGGGTCGCGGGCCATCCGCACGCCGCGCCCGTCGTAGCCGCCGCGGACCGCCTTGACCACCACCGGGCCACCGACCCGCCGGGCGAAGGCGTCGAGCTCGTCGAGGCTGTTGATCTCGGCGTACCGCGGCACCGGCACACCCAGGGATTCCAGCCGCCGCCGCATCACCAGCTTGTCCTGCGCGTGCACCAGGGCCTGCGGCGGCGGCGCCACGTTGACGCCCTCGGCGACCAGTTTGTCCAGCAGTTCGCCCGGCACGTGCTCGTGATCGAAGGTCAACACGTCGGCGCCCGCGGCCACCCGGCGCAGGTCCTCCAGGTCGGTGTGCGAGCCGATCACCACGTCGGACGCGACCAGCGCGGCCGACTCGTCGGCGGCGGTGGCCAGCACCCGCAGCGACTGGCCCAGCGCGATCGCGGCCTGGTGGGTCATCCGGGCGAGCTGGCCGCCGCCGACCATGGCGACGACGGGGACGGCGCGGGGAACGGCTCGGGGCGCCGCTTTCGCGGAGGCGGCGCCCGGCGGGCGGGTACTCGGCACGGCCATCATGGTGTCACGGCGAACAACCGGGTGCTAAATGCCGGCGGCCGCCGTGTTGAGCGGGGCTGACACAGAATTGTTATGTACGATTTTGCGTCGATTTTGTGTCCGTCCGTAGACTGACGTGTTGTGTCCTTCGCCGAAGCCACGATCGCGCGTTTGCCCAGGCTTTTGCAGCCTTATTTGCTACGCCACCACGAGCTGATCAAATTCGCCATCGTCGGCGGCACCACATTCGTCATCGACTCGGCGATTTTCTACACGCTGAAGCTCACCATTCTGGAGCCCAAACCGGTGACCGCCAAGGTGATCGCGGGCATCGTGGCGGTCATCGCGTCCTACGTGCTGAACCGGGAATGGAGCTTCCGCAATCGCGGCGGCCGCGAGCGTCACCACGAGGCGCTGCTGTTCTTCGCGTTCAGCGGGGTCGGGGTGCTGCTGTCCATGGCGCCGCTGTGGTTCTCCAGCTACGTGTTGCAGCTGCGCCAGCCCACGGTGTCGCTGACGGTGGAGAACGTGGCCGACTTCATCTCGGCCTACATCATCGGCAACCTGCTGCAGATGGCGTTCCGGTTCTGGGCGTTCCGGCGCTGGGTATTCCCCGACCAGTTCGCCCGCGACCCCGACAAGGCGCTGGAGTCCGCCCTCACCGCCGGCGGTATCGCCGAGATCTTCGAGGACGCGTTCGAGGACGACGGCGGCAACGTCACGCTGTTGCGGGCCTGGCGCAACCGGGCCGGCCGGCTGACTCAGCTGGGCGATTCCTCCGAACCCAGGGTGTCGAAGACCTCGTGATACAGCAGCGCGTGCACCTCGCGCAGCCGCGGAATGTCGTGGAACTCCAACGGATCCTGTGACGCCGACTCGATGATCAGCGTGCCGGTGCGCAGCATCCGCTCGGTGATCCGGTCGCGGAACTCCACGCTGTTGATCCGGGCCAGCGGAATGTCGATGCCGGTGCGGGTGGCCACGCCGTGCCGGAACATCACCCGCCGGTTGGTCACCACGAAATGGGTGGTCAGCCAGCCGAAGAAGGGCCACAGCGTCAGCCAGCCGACGATCACCAGCCAGATCCCCCAGATCACGCCGTGGATGATGTTCTTGGCGAGCTGCTCGAAGTGCGTCGAGTCGAGGTAACCCGAGCCGAACGCCGCCAACCCGGTGCCGAGGATCAGCACCAGCACCGGGCCGATCAGCCGTTTCCAGTGCGGGTGGCGGTGCACGATGACGTGTTCGCCGGCGGCCAGAACGTTATCCGGGTAGCCCATGCCCGCCGACCTTAGCCGGGCCCGGTGCCGCGCGGGTGCGGCTAGCGCAGATGCACCACGTCGCCGGCGGCGACGACGACGGTTTGCCCGCCGCTGTCCAGACACAGCCGGCCCTGGTCGTCGATGCCGCTGGCGGTGCCCTCGACGTGTTTGCCGCCGGGCAGGTCGGCGCGCACCCGGGTGCCGATGGTCAGGCTGCGGGCCCGGTAGTCGGCGGCCAGCGCCCAGTCTGCCCCGCGCGCGGCCTGCCAGCTGACGATGCGCCGGCCGAGCTCGCGCAACAGCCCGGACACCAGCGCGGTGCGGTCCGGCGCGGCCACCCCGAGGTCGAGCAGCGAGGTGGCGCCGGGGCCGTCGATCTCGTCGGCGGACTGAGTCACGTTGAGCCCCAAGCCGATAACCACCACCGGCTTGGACACCTCGGCGAGGATTCCGGCCAGCTTGCCCGGCGAGCCGGCCGGCCCGGCCAGCACGTCATTGGGCCACTTCAGCCCGACCGCCACCCCCGCCGGCTGCAGCAACGGGGCCACCGTGTCGACCACGGCCACCCCGGTGGCCAGCGGCAGCCAGCCCCACCCGGCGGCCGGGACGTCGACGACGCTGACCCCGACCGACATGGTGACCTGGGCGCGCGGCGTGGCCGACCAGCCCCGGCCGTGCCGCCCCCGCCCGGCGGTCTGGTGCTCGGCGATCAGCACCGCCCCGGCGACGTCGTCGCCCGCCGCCGCGCGCGCCAGCAGGTCGGCGTTGGTGGAGCCGGTCTGCTCGACGACGTCGAGCCGGCGCCAGCCCAGCCCGGTGCCGATCAGTTCGGCGCGCAGCGCGGCCGCGTCCAACGGGGCTCGAAGCCGGTCTCGGTCGGTCACCGGACCCAGCCTAGAACTCACGGCCGGCGGTCGCGCATGTCCAGCACGGCCAGATGGCTGAACAGCATGCTGGTTCCGATCGGGTTGCCGCCGCCGGGATAGGTGGTGCCGCTGGGGGCGGCCATGGTGTTGCCCGCCGCGTACAGCCCTGGGATGGGCCGGCCGGCGGTGTCCAGCACGCGGGCCGCGGTGTCGGTGCGCAGACCGCCCTTGGTGCCCAGATCGGAGACGCCGAACGCGGCGGCGTGATACGGCGGTGTGTCGATGGGCACCAGCGGGGAGGCGCCCGCCGAGAAGGCCCGGTCGAACGCCTCGTCGCCCCGGCCGAAGTCCTCGTCGACGCCGGCGGCGGCAAACCCGTTGAACCGCAACACCGTTGCCGTCAGCCGCTGCGCGGGAACGCCGATCTTGGCGGCCAGCTCGGGCAGGCTGTCCGCGGTGTGCCACAAGCCGGCGGCGACGTATTTCTCGGTCTCGACGGGGGAGACGTTGGTCGCCTTCACCGGCGGCACCGCACCCTCCTTGTCGTCGTAGATCATCCAGTACGGCAGCCTGAGCGACCCGTCCCGCAGTTGGGCCAGGATCTGCCGGCCGGCCCGGTCGTAGGCCATGGACTCGTTGACGAACCGGTCGCCGGACTGGTTGACGAAGATGCCGCCGGTGAACCACAGCGCGAACGCCGAGCGGCCGTCGGGATGGGTCAGGCCCGGCGACCACCACGCCTGGTCCAGCAGGTCGGTGTCGGCGCCGACGGCGATGCCCGCCTGCAGCGCCAGGCCGCGACTTCCCGGGCCGCCCATGGTGTCTCGCGCCTGCCCCGGCACCCCGTAGGCGCGGCGCAAGTCCGGGTTGGCCTCGAAGCCCCCGGTGGCCAGCAGCACCCCGCGCCGGGCGCGGACGGCGCGGCGCTCACCGCCGGTCTCGACCACCGCGCCGACCACCCGGCCGTCGGTGCGCACGAGCTCCACCAGGGCGGTGTCGCGCCGCAGCGTGGCCGTCGGGAACTCGCCGATGGCCCGCAGGAATCGCGCAATCAGGGCGCGGCCCCCGAGGTAGTAGTCGGACGGCGGTTCGGCGCCGAGCCGGTCGGTGTCCAAGGGCCCGCGGATCAGCGTCCGGAATTCGGGGGCGGCGGCCACCGGCAGCGGCTTGGCGGCGATGTGGCGTTGGCCGTCCAGCCGCGCCTTGGGCGCCTTGCCGTAGTAGTCGGGCCAGGGCAACGGCACGAACGCCAGATGCGGGTCGGCCTCCAGGTATTCGATCAGCGGGGCCCCGCCGCGCACATAGGTTTCCTGCAGCTCGCGCGGGGTGCGGTCGCCGACCACGGCGTGGTAATAGGTGAGCGCGTCCTCGATGGTGTCGTCGGTGCCCGCGCGGATCAGCACCGGATTGCACGGGAACCAGACACCGCCGCCGCCCGAATAGGCGGTCGTGCCACCGAATTTCGACGTCGCCTCGACGAGCAGCACCTCGAGGCCCTCGCGCGCCGCGGTGTAGGCGCCGGTGACGCCGCCGGCACCGGATCCCGCCACCAGCACGTCGCACTCCGCGGTCCACTGCACCGTGCCCATAGTCAGCGCAGCCTATCCGCGCCGCTAAGCTCGTCTCCCATGACGAGCGTTACCGACCACACCGCCGAACCCGCCGCGGAACACTCCATCGACATCCACACCACCGCGGGCAAGCTGGCCGAGCTGCACAAGCGCCGCGAGGAGTCGCTGCACCCGGTGGGTGAAGAGGCCGTCGAGAAGGTGCACGCCAAGGGCAAGCTGACCGCCCGCGAGCGGATCCTGGCCCTGCTCGACGAGGACTCGTTCGTGGAGCTGGACGCGCTGGCCCGGCACCGCAGCAAGAACTTCGGCCTGGAGAACAACCGCCCGCTCGGCGACGGCGTGATCACCGGCTACGGCACCATCGACGGCCGCGACGTGTGCATCTTCAGCCAGGACGCCACCGTGTTCGGCGGCAGCCTGGGCGAGGTGTACGGCGAGAAGATCGTCAAGGTGCAGGAGCTGGCCATCAAGACGGGCCGCCCGCTGATCGGCATCAACGACGGCGCCGGCGCCCGCATCCAGGAGGGCGTCGTCTCGCTGGGCCTCTACAGCCGCATCTTCCGCAACAACATCCTGGCCTCGGGCGTCATCCCGCAGATCTCGCTGATCATGGGCGCGGCCGCCGGCGGGCACGTCTACTCCCCCGCCCTGACCGACTTCGTCGTCATGGTCGACCAGACCAGCCAGATGTTCATCACCGGGCCCGACGTCATCAAGACCGTCACCGGTGAGGACGTCACCATGGAGGAGCTGGGCGGCGCACACACCCACATGGCCAAGTCGGGCACCCTGCACTACGTGGCCTCGGGCGAGCAGGACGCCTTCGACTGGGTCCGCGACCTGCTCAGCTACCTGCCGCCCAACAACGCCACCGACCCGCCCCGCTACGCCGAGCCGCACCCGGCGGGGGCCATCGAGGACAACCTCACCGACGAGGACCTCGAGCTGGACACGCTGATCCCGGACTCGCCCAACCAGCCCTACGACATGCACGAGGTGATCACCCGGATCCTCGACGACGACGAGTTCCTGGAAATCCAGGGCGGTTACGCGCAGAACATCGTCGTCGGGTTCGGCCGCATCGACGGCCGGCCGGTCGGGATCGTGGCCAACCAGCCCACCCAGTTCGCCGGCTGCCTGGACATCAACGCCTCGGAGAAGGCGGCGCGGTTCGTGCGGACCTGCGACTGCTTCAACATCCCGATCATCATGCTGGTCGACGTCCCGGGCTTTCTGCCGGGCACCGGCCAGGAGTACAACGGCATCATCCGGCGCGGCGCCAAGCTGCTGTACGCCTACGGCGAGGCCACCGTCCCCAAGATCACCGTGATCACCCGCAAGGCCTACGGCGGCGCCTACTGCGTGATGGGCTCCAAGGACATGGGCTGCGACGTCAACATCGCCTGGCCGTCGGCGCAGATCGCGGTGATGGGCGCCTCGGGTGCGGTCGGGTTCGTCTACCGCAAGCAGCTGGCCGAGGCCGCGAAGAAGGGCGAGGACGTCGACGTGCTGCGGCTGCAGCTGCAGCAGGAGTACGAGGACACCCTGGTCAACCCGTACGTCGCCGCCGACCGCGGCTACGTCGATGCGGTGATCCCGCCATCACACACCCGCGGCTACATCGCCACCGCGCTGCGGCTGCTGGAACGCAAGATCGCCCATCTGCCCCCCAAGAAGCACGGGAACATTCCGCTATGAGTTCCGCCACGAGTGACGAAAACGGTTCGGCCGCAACAGAAGCCGCGCCGCACGAGCCGCACATCCAGATCCTCAAGGGTGAACCCACCATCGAGGAGGTGGCCGCGCTGGTCACGGTGCTGGGATGCGTCGGCGGCGCGCCGGAGCCCGAGCAGCCCGAGAAGACCCGCTGGGGTCTTCCGGTCGACCGGCTGCGCTTCGCGATGTCCAACTACCAGCGGCTGACCATGCAGCAGATGACGCACCTGAGGCGTTGACCCGCCTGGTGCTGGCCTCGGCCTCGGCCGGCCGGCTCAAGGTGCTGCGCCAGGCGGGGGTGGACCCGCTGGTCGTGGTGTCCGGGGTGGACGAGGACGCGGTGATCGCCGCGCTGGGGCCGGATACGTCGCCAAGCGCCGTGGTGTGCGCGCTGGCGACGGCCAAGGCCGACCGGGTGGCCGGCGCGCTTCAGGCCGGCGTCGCCGCCGATTGCGTTGTGGTCGGCTGTGATTCGATGCTGTTCATCGACGGCGGGCTGTGCGGCAAACCGGGCTCGGCCGACGCCGCGCTGCGCCAGTGGCGCCGCATCGGCGGGCGGTCCGGCGGGCTGTACACCGGGCACTGCCTGTTGCGGCTGCGCGACGGCGATATCACCCACCGCGAAGTCGAATCAGCTTGCACCACAGTGCATTTCGCCTCTCCCGCCGAGGCGGATCTGCGGGCGTACGTGGCCGGCGGGGAGCCGCTGGCGGTGGCCGGCGGCTTCACCCTGGACGGCCTGGGCGGCTGGTTCGTCGACGGGATCGACGGCGACCCGTCCAACGTGATCGGCGTCAGCCTGCCGCTGCTGCGGACCCTGCTGGCGCGGGTGGGGCTGTCGGTGTCCGCGCTGTGGGCGGCCGACTGACGTCCAACGTCGAGCCAAGGGACGCCCAACGTCGAGTTGTTGGGCCGAAAACCCGAAATTCCCGACAACAAGTCGACGTTGGCGCGCCGTGCCACCGACAAAGTCGACGTTGGGCCCCGAGCAACGAGATGGGTAGGCTCGAAACCGTGCCACTACCGCCCGATCCACACCCGTCCCTGCAGGAATACGCGCACCCCGAGCGCCTGGTGACCGCCGACTGGCTGTCGGCCAACCTGGGCGCCCCCGGCCTGGTGATCGTCGAGTCCGACGAGGACGTGCTGCTCTACGACGTCGGCCACATCCCCGGCGCGGTCAAGATCGACTGGCACACCGACCTCAACGACCCGCGGGTGCGCGACTACATCGACGGCGCGCGGTTCGCCGAGCTGATGGACCGCAAGGGCATCTCCCGCGACGACACCGTGGTGATCTACGGCGACAAGAGCAACTGGTGGGCGGCCTACGCGCTGTGGGTGTTCACCCTGTTCGGCCACCCCGACGTGCGGCTGCTCAACGGCGGGCGCGACCTGTGGCTGGCCGAACGCCGCGAGACCACCCTGGACGTGCCCACCAAGACCTCCACCGGCTACCCCGTCGTCACCCGCAACGACGCGCCCATCCGCGCCTTCAAGGACGACGTGCTGGCCATCCTGGGCAGCCAGCCGCTGATCGACGTCCGCTCCCCCGACGAGTACACCGGCAAGCGCACCCACATGCCGGAGTATCCCGAGGAGGGCGTGCTGCGCGGCGGTCACATCCCCACCGCCCGGTCCATCCCCTGGGCCAAGGCGGTCGACGAGAGCGGGCGTTTCCGCAGCCGCGCGGAACTCGAGGAGCTCTACGGGTTCCTCCGGCCCGACGACAAGACCGTGGTGTACTGCCGCATCGGCGAGCGGTCCAGCCACACCTGGTTCGTGCTGACGCATCTGCTGGGCAAGCCGGGAGTGCGCAACTACGACGGCTCGTGGACCGAATGGGGAAACACGGTGCGCACCCCGATAGTGGCGGGCGAGGAGCCCGGTCAGGCGCCGGCGGGAGTGTGACGGCGGCGCGATGAGCATCCCCGCGCCGCTGGCCGAAGTGGTGTCCGACTTCGCCGAAGTGCAGGGCCAGGACAAGCTGGCGCTGCTGCTGGAATTCGCCAACGAACTCCCCCCGCTGCCGCCGGAGCTCGAGGAGGCGGCCATGGAGCCGGTGCCCGAATGCCAGACGCCGCTGTTCATGCACGTCGATGCCAGCGACCGGAACCGGGTGCGGCTGCACTTTTCCGCACCCGCCGAATCGCCGACCACCCGGGGCTTCGCCGCGATCCTGGCCACCGGTCTGGACCGCCAGCCCGCCGCCGACATCCTCGCGGTGCCAGAGGATTTTTATGATGACCTCGGGCTGGCCGCGCTGATCAGCCCGCTGCGATTGCGGGGCCTGTCGGCGATGCTCGCCCGGATCAAGCGCAGGCTGCGCGAGTCGCCCGGCTAAATCCGGACCGCCTGCGTCGGCCCAACGGTGCGGCGCTTAGACTTCCGGAGAACTCGTAGTAAGAAATTCTCTTAGAGAAGCCCCGCAGCAATACGTCTGCCGATATGCCAAACAGGAGGCGCAGTGGCCAGTCACGCCAGCTCGAGGATCTCCAAGGTGCTCGTCGCCAACCGCGGCGAGATCGCTGTCCGGGTGATCCGCGCGGCCCGCGATGCGGGCCTGTCCAGCGTGGCGGTGTACGCCGAACCGGATGCCGACGCGCCGCACGTCCGGCTGGCCGACGAGGCGTTCGCTCTGGGTGGTCAGACGTCGGCCGAGTCCTACCTGGACTTCGGCAAGCTGCTCGACGCGGCCGCCAAGTCCGGGGCCAACGCCATCCACCCCGGCTACGGCTTCCTGTCCGAGAACGCCGACTTCGCCCAGGCCGTGATCGACGCCGGGCTGATCTGGATCGGCCCCAGCCCGCAGTCCATCCGCGACCTCGGTGACAAGGTCACCGCCCGCCACATCGCCGCCCGCGCGCAGGCGCCGCTGGTGCCCGGCACCCCCGACCCGGTCAAGGACGCCGACGAGGTGGTGGCCTTCGCCAAGGAGTACGGCGTGCCGATCGCCATCAAGGCCGCGTTCGGCGGCGGCGGCAAGGGCATGAAGGTGGCCCGCACCATCGAGGAGATCCCCGAGCTCTACGAGTCGGCGGTGCGCGAGGCCGTCGCGGCGTTCGGCCGCGGCGAGTGCTTCGTCGAGCGCTACCTGGACAAGCCGCGCCACGTCGAGGCCCAGGTGATCGCCGACCAGCACGGCAACGTCGTCGTCGCCGGCACCCGCGACTGCTCGCTGCAGCGCCGGTTCCAGAAGCTGGTCGAGGAGGCGCCGGCGCCGTTCCTGTCGGACGCGCAGCGCAAGGAGATCCACGAGTCGGCCAAGCGGATCTGCAAGGAGGCCCACTACTACGGCGCCGGCACCGTCGAATACCTGGTCGGCCAGGACGGCCTGATCTCCTTCCTGGAGGTCAACACCCGTCTGCAGGTCGAGCACCCGGTCACCGAGGAGACCGCCGGCATCGACCTGGTGCTGCAGCAGTTCAAGATCGCCAACGGCGACAAGCTGGACATCACCGAGGAGCCGGAGCCGCGCGGGCACGCCATCGAGTTCCGGATCAACGGCGAGGACGCGGGACGCAACTTCCTGCCCGCGCCCGGCCCGGTCACCCGCTACGACATTCCCACCGGGCCTGGGGTGCGGCTGGACTCCGGCGTCGAGGCCGGCTCGGTGATCGGCGGGCAGTTCGACTCGATGCTGTCCAAGCTGATCGTGTACGGCGCCGACCGGCAGCAGGCGCTGGCCCGCGCCCGCCGCGCCCTGGACGAGTTCCACGTCGAGGGTCTGGCCACCGTCATCCCGTTCCACCGCGCCGTGGTGCGCGACCCGGCCTTCATCGGTGACGACAACGGGTTCGCGGTGCACACCCGCTGGATCGAGACCGAGTGGAACAACACCGTCGAGCCGTTCACCGGCGGCGAGCCCCTGGACGACGAGGACGCCCGGCCCCGCCAGAAGGTGGTGGTGGAGGTCGGCGGCCGCCGGCTCGAGGTGTCGCTGCCCGGGGATCTGGCCCTGTCGAACGGGGGCTCGGCCGACCCGGCCGGCGTGATCCGCAAGAAGCCCAAGCCGCGCAAGCGGGGCGGGCACGGCGGCGCGACGGCCTCCGGCGACGCGGTCACCGCACCCATGCAGGGCACCGTGGTCAAGGTCGCGGTCGAGGAGGGCCAGGAGGTCTCCGCCGGCGACCTGGTGGTGGTGCTCGAGGCGATGAAGATGGAGAACCCGGTCACCGCGCACAAGGACGGCGTCATCACCGGCCTTGCGGTCGAGGCCGGCGCCGCCATCACCCAGGGCACGGTGCTCGCCGAGATCAAGTAGGGCTCCGGCGAGAGATTTCGCCGACGGCGTTGTCGCGCCCGGGCGCCGGGAGTAGGGTTACCGGCAAGGTTGAGTTCACAGCCGCCCGGGATGCGTCGGTGACGTGGAGGCAGGCTGAATTCCCTGCCCCCGCCGAACTTTTCCGGCATCGCCGACGTGTTCCACAGCACGATCTCCGCACGGGATGGAGTCAGCGATGTCTGTGGCCCAATCTTGGCAGCAAAGCCGCACCGCACAATTCACGGCGCGGTGGGGGCTGACCGGGACCCTGATCACCGTCGACGGCGAACTCGACGCCGCCAACGCCGATCAGCTCGCCGCCTACGTGCAACAGAGCGTCAACCGTTCCCGCCGCGTGATCCTGGACCTGCGTGGCCTGAATTTCATTGGCACCGCCGGTTTTTCGGCCCTGCATCGGATCAACGTGATCTGCTCGGCGGCCCAGACGTCGTGGGCCATGGCGCCCAGCCCCGCGGTGGCGCGGCTACTGCGGCTGTGCGACCCGGACGGCACGTTGCCGGTGACCACCCCGAAGGCCGAGCCGCTGCTGGAGCCGCGGCGGGCTAACGACGACGAATCGCCCGGGCCGCTACTGCAATTGGTCACGAAGCCGCGTTAGCGACTTGGCCAGCAGCCGCGACACGTGCATCTGCGAGATGCCCACCCGCTCGGCGATCTGGGTTTGGGTCATCGACTCGAAGAACCGCAACACCAGCACGGTGCGTTCGCGTTCGGGCAGCGCCTCGAGCAACGGCCGCAGCGACTCCTGGTCCTCGATGCGGTCCAGCCCGGTGTCCACGTCGCCCAGCGTGTCGGCGATCGCGCGGACTTCCTCTTCTTCGCTGCCGCCGCCGCTGTCGATGGACAAGGTGTTGTAGGAGCTGCCGGCGACCAGCCCCTCGACCACCTCTTCGCGGTCCATCTCCAGCTCCGCGGCGAGCTCGGTCGCGGTGGGCGCCCGGCCCAGCCGCTGCGACAGGTCGGCGGTCGCGGTGCCCAGCCGCAGGTGCAGCTCCTTGAGCCGCCGCGGCACCTTCACCGACCAGCTGTTGTCCCGGAAGTGCCGGCGAACCTCACCCATGATGGTGGGCACCGCGAACGAGACGAAGTCCGAGCCGGCGTCGACGTCGAACCGGACCACCGCGTTGACCAGGCCGACCCGGGCCACCTGAACCAGGTCGTCGCGGGGCTCGCCGCGGCCCTCGAAGCGGCGCGCAATGTGGTCGGCCAGCGGCAGGCACCGCTCGACGATCTTGTCCCGTTGACGCTGAAACTCCATCGAGTCGGGCTCGGCAGTGGCCAACTCACGGAACATGTCCGGGACATCGGCGTATTCGTTCGGGCGAGAAACCGAACCGCCGGCAGCTCGCGCTGTCACCTGCTGGAGGCCGCCCGTCGCGCCGTCAGTGTGATGCCGAAGACACTGCCGGCTTCGTTGGGTTCGCGACCGTCATGGAAAGTCTGAACGTCGTCGGCCAAAGACGTCAGGACGTGCCAGCTGAAGCTGCCGGGCGCCACCACGTCGTGGGTGTCGCATGCCGCGGAAGCCTCGACCACTAATTGGTCGTCTTGCGGGTCGACGACGACGATCAGCGTCGCGTCGGGAGTGGCGGAGCGAATCAACCGGGTGCACACTTCGTCGACCGCGAGCCGCAGGTCCGCCACCGCATCGAAATCCAGGTCCTCGAAAGTGCCGATGGCGCCGACCAGGGTGCGCAGCATCGCGAGGTTTTCCAGCCGCGCGGCGACATGGAGTTCGACGGCGCGGTGGCCGCGCGGACGCTTGTCAGCGTGCAATCCAGCATCCTTCATATGGTCTCCCGGCAATGTTCGACTGACACTACTACTGCTCTGCAGCCCACCGTGGACCGTGCGTTCGAGCCGGTTAGTCATGATCGCCGCCGGGAGTTCCGCCCGGGGTGGACGGGCCTGACACCACCGACATGGGCGCGACGCGCCGCCTGCGACGCGTCGCGGTGATCGCCGGGATCACGCTGGACGTATTGATTGTCGTCGCAGCAGGCATTTATGTCGGGGTGTTCGTGATTGTGTCCCCGATGATGGGGTGACGTTCGATTTCGAGGTGACGCGACCGTTTCGGCACTCATCATGGTGCCACCTTGATACCCGCTCGACGCGGCCCGTAACCGCGGATTCGGCTATCCCGCAAAATTTCAGGGCGGCAGCCGTCGCGGCTGGTCCGGCGGCCGGCGACCCGGCCGGCGAGGCCCGGAAACACCGGGGGAAGACGGCGCCGTCAGCTGGCCGGCCACTGCCTGTGCACCTCGGGATGTTCGGCGTACCAGCGGTCGGCGATCCGGCGGATCCGGCGGTGCTCCACGGCCAGCCAGACCAGCCCCAGCACCGCGGCGATGACCGCCGTGACGCCGGCCGTCATGCCCTCGTGATGATGTCCGGTGGCAAACGCCGCAAGGCTTCCGCAGGCTCCGACGACGCCCGCGACGACTAACAGATACCCCGGCCAGTGCAGGACGTCGATCAGCGACTCGCCGGCGAGCGGCCGCGTGGTCCTCAGATGGTCGACGGGGTCGTGAAAGGTGTCTCCCATGGCTGCTCCTCACCGCACCCTCAACGTTAGATCGCGGCCGGGCAAAGCTGAAGGGCAAAGCTACAGGGCCAGCACCGGACCGGCGATTGGGGCGACTCCCATGGCCACCATCAGCGCCATCACGGTCAGCAGGAACCAGCCCGCGCCGTGCCAGCCCCACCAGGTGCCGCGGGCCTTCCACACCCGGTAGGTGCGCACGAACGCCCAGATCCCGCCGGCCAACGCGATCAGCGGGCCGCCGAACGCCAGCAGCGTGCGCTGGGGCGGCCCGCACGCGACGGTGTCCACACCGCCGGTCGGGCAGGTGCTCACCCACACCGCGGCGATCAGCAGGAAGCCGACGGCGCCGGCCGCGCACAGCACGGCGAACCGGATGGCGGCGTGCACCTCACGGTCTTCCTGGCCCAGGCGATCACCGCCCGACCGCTCGTCTGCCTTCTGCATCGTCCTCACTCCCCCGGCTCGGCCCCCCGTCTTGTTTCATCGCTGCCCGCGCCGCAATGGTTACGGCGGCCCGACGGCGGCCGGTGGGCGCCTCGGCGGCCCGCGGACGCGCCGCCCCTGGCGGCCGCGCGGTGGCAGCGCAATGCGCACGGGATCAGATACCCGCCGGCAAACCCGGGTAAACCGGTCCGGGACGCTAGCCCAGGGTCGGCAGCGCGTCGCGGACCGCCCCGATCGCCGCGTCGATCTCGCCGCGCGAGACGGTCAGCGCCGGGCGGAACCGCACCCCGTCGTCGCCCGTGGGCAACACGATCACCCCGCCTCGCCACAGCCGGCCGATCAGCTCGTCGCGGTCCGCCGTGGTGGGCAGGCTGAACGCGCACATCAGCCCGCGGCCGCGGACGTCGAGCACCAGGCCGGGGAACTCGCGGGCCAGGTCGTGCAGGCCGCGCAGCAGGTAGGCGCCCTGCCGGGCGGCGTGCTCGAACAGCTCGTCGGCCTCGATCACCTCCAGGATGCGGCGGGCCCGCACCATATCGGCCAGGTTGCCGCCCCAGGTGGAGTTCAGCCGCGACGACACCGCGAACACGTTGTCGGCCACCTCGTCGACCCGGCGGCCGGCCATGATTCCGCACACCTGGGTCTTCTTGCCGAACGCCACCACGTCGGGCTGCACGCCGAATTGCTGGTAGGCCCAGGCGGTTCCGGTCAACCCGCAGCCCGTCTGCACCTCGTCGAAGATCAGCAAAGCGTCGTGTTCGTCGCACAGCCGCCGCATGGCCGCGAAGAACTCCGGCCGGAAGTGGCGGTCGCCGCCCTCGCCCTGGATGGGTTCGGCGATGAAGCAGGCGATGTCGTGCGGGTGCGCCGCGAACGCCGCGCGGGCCTGCCGCAGCGACTCGGCCTCCAGGGCGTCGATGTCGGCCCCGCACCGCAGGTGGGGCGCGTCGATCCGCGGCCAGTCGAACCTCGGGAAGCGGGCCACCGTGACCGGCTTGGTGTTGGTCAGCGACAGCGTGTAGCCGCTGCGGCCGTGGAAGGCGCCGCGCAGGTGCAGCACCCGGGTGCCCAGCGCGGGGTCGACACCGCGCCGTTCGTTGTGCCGGTTCTTCCAGTCGAACGCCACCTTGAGCGCGTTCTCCACGGCCAGCGCGCCGCCGTCGACGAAGAACAGATGCGGCAGCGCCGGGTCGCCCAGCACCCGGACGAAGGTCTCGACGAAGCGGGCCATCGGCACCGAGTAGACGTCGGAATTGCTGGGCTTGTTCAGCGCGGCGGCCGTCAGCTCGGCGCGAAACTCCGCATCGCGCGCCAGCGCGGGGTGGTTCATGCCCAGCGCCGACGACGCGAAGAAGGTGAACATGTCCAGGTAGCGCCGCCCGTCCCGGGCGTCATAGAGCACCGATCCGCGGGAGCGGTCCAGGTCCAGCACGAAGTCGAAACCGTCGGTCAGGATGCTGCGCGACAACACCTCGTGCACCCGGTCGGGGCCGGTGCAGGAGCGGGCGCGGGCCAGGCGTTCCAGTGCGGCGGTCATGCCGCCATGGTAGCCGATCTTTACGAAATCATGAGGTACAGACAGTAAGATTTACGGTACATATACCCTATTGTCGTAAAATGTGTTCAATATGATGGTGCTTCGCGTCCTGACGTTCGCGGCGGTCCGGATCCGCTGCAGCAGGTCCTCGAGCGCCCGGGCGGACTCGACGCGCACCAGCAGCACGTAGCTTTCCTCGCCGGCCACCGAATGGCACGATTCGATCTCCTCGATGTGCTGCAGGCGGGCCGGCGCATCATCGGGTTGAGAGGGATCCAGAGGAGTGATGGCCACGAACGCCGACAGCCGGTGCCCGACCGCCTCCGGTTCGATGCGCGCGGAGTATCCCGTGATCACGCCGCGGGCCTCCAGCCTGCGCACCCGCGACTGCACCGCCGAGACCGACAACCGGGCGCTGGCGGCCAGCTCGGCCAGCGTGGCGCGGCCGTCGGCGACCAGCTCGCGCACCAGAATCCGGTCGACATCGTCGAGCGTCTCACTCATGGCCGGAGACTATCGCAGCGGCGGTGCCCGTTGAGCCGGCCGAAATGGTTGCCCGCCTGGCGGTTGCGCGCGATGTTCGCCGCGGGCCTCTCGGCGATGTACGCCGCCGAGGTGCCCGGCTACGCCACCCTGGTGCAGGTGTGCACGCGGGTGAACGCCGATCACGTGGCGCGGCACCCCGACGCCGAACGGTGGGGCTCGCTGCGCCGGGTCACCGCCGAGCGGCACGGCGCCATCCGGGTGGGCAGCCCGGCCGAACTGCGCGCGGTCGCCGATCTTTTCGCCGCGTTCGGCATGGCGCCGGTCGGCTACTACGACCTGCGCCGCGCTGCGTCGCCGATCCCGGTGGTGTGCACCGCTTTTCGGCCGGTCGACGGCAACGAGTTGTCGCTCAACCCGTTTCGCATGTTCACCTCGATGCTGGCCACCCGCGACCGGCGCTACTTCGACCGCGACCTGCGCGCCCGGGTGGACAACTTCCTGGCGCACCGGCAGCTGTTCGATCCGGCGTTGCTGGCCCGGGCCCGGAGCATCGCCGCCGCGGGCGGCTGCGCCGACGATGCCGCCCGGCCGTTCGTCGCGGCCGCGGTGGCGTCATTCGCGTTGTCCGGCAAGCCGATCGAGCGGTCCTGGTACGACGAGCTGTCGCGGGTGTCGGCGGTGGCCGCCGACATCGCCGGTGTCTGCTCCACCCACCTCAACCACCTGACCCCGCGCGTGCTGGACATCGATGAGCTGTACCGGCGGATGACCGGGCGCGGCATCGCGATGATCGACGCCATCCAGGGGCCGCCGGCCACCGGCGGGCCGGCGGTGTTGTTGCGGCAGACCTCTTTTCGCGCGCTGGCCGAACCCCGCCGGTTCCGCGGCGACGACGGCCGCATCACCGAGGGGACGGTACGGGTGCGCTTCGGCGAGGTGGAGGCGCGCGGTGTGGCGCTGACCCCGCGGGGCCGCCGCCGCTACGACGCCGCGATGGCCGCCGACGACCCGGCCGCGGTGTGGGCCAACTACTTTCCCGCCACCGACGCGCAGATGGCGGCCGAGGGCCTGGGCTACTACCGCGGCGGCGACCCGTCAGCACCGATCGTCTACGAGGACTTCCTGCCCGCCTCGGCGGCGGGCATCTTCCGGTCCAACCTGGACGCGGAAACCCCCGGTGCCGCCCAGGCCGCCCCTGCCGTCGACGACTCCGGCTACGACCAGGACTGGCTGGCCGGGGCGCTCGGCCGCGAGATCCACGACCCCTACCCGCTGTACGAGGCGCTTGCCCAGGAGGCCCCCCGATGACTTTGCCCACCGCCGACGAATTGCGCGCCCGCGCCGCCGATGCCCTGCGCTCCCTCGGAGCCCACGTCGAGCTCGGCGCGCCGGACGCGCACGGGCTGCCCGCCAGCACCCCGATCACCGGCGAGGTGCTGTTCACCGTCGCACCCACCACACCCGATCAGGCCGAGCACGCGATAACCCAAGCAGCCCAAGCGTTTTCGGAATGGCGCCGCACCCCGGCCCCGGTGCGCGGCGCGCTGGTGGCGCGGCTGGGCGAGCTGTTGCGCGCGCACCGCGACGAGCTGGCCGCCCTGGTCACCCTCGAGGTCGGCAAGATCACCTCCGAGGCGGCCGGCGAGGTGCAGGAGATGATCGACATCTGCCAGTTCGCCGTCGGCCTGTCCCGGCAGCTCTACGGCCGCACCATCGCCTCGGAACGCCCCGGGCACCGGCTGTCCGAGACCTGGCACCCGCTCGGGGTGGTCGGCGTGATCACCGCGTTCAACTTCCCGGTCGCGGTGTGGGCGTGGAATGCCGCGCTGGCGCTGGTGTGCGGGGACACCGTGGTGTGGAAGCCCTCGGAGCTGACGCCGTTGACGGCGCTGGCCACCCAGGCGCTGATCGCCCGGGCCGCGGCCGACGTGGGTGCCCCGCCCGGGGTGAGCGCGGTGGTGCTGGGCGATCGCGAGCTGGGCGAGCTGCTGGTGGACGACGAGCGCGTCGCGTTGGTGTCGGCGACCGGGTCGGTGCGGATGGGCCGGGCGGTCGGGCCGCGGGTGGCGGCCCGGTTCGGGCGGGTGCTGCTGGAATTGGGCGGCAACAACGCCGCCGTCGTGACGCCGTCGGCCGACCTGGACCTGGCCGTGCGGGCCGTGGTGTTCGCCGCCGCCGGCACCGCCGGTCAGCGCTGCACCACGTTGCGGCGGCTCATCGTGCACCACTCGGTGGCCGACGAGGTGGTCGCCCGGGTGGTGTCGGCGCTGCGCCGGCTCCCGATCGGCGACCCGTTCGAGCCGGGCACGCTGGTGGGGCCGCTGATCCACGAGACCGCTTACCGCGACATGGTGGGGGCGCTGGAGTCTGCGCGCGCCGACGGCGGCGAGGTGATCGACGGCGACCGCAGGCACCCCTTCGCCGTCGAGCACCCGAGCTCTTACTATGTGGCGCCGGCGGTGGTGCGCATGCCCGCGCAGACGCCCATCGTGGCCACCGAGACGTTCGCGCCCATCCTCTACGTGCTGACCTATGACCGGCTGGACGACGCGATTGCGCTCAATAATGCCGTGCCGCAGGGTCTTTCGTCGGCCATCTTCACCACGGACCTGCGCGAGGCGGAACGCTTCCTGGACGAATCCGACTGCGGAATCGCCAATGTCAACATCGGCACGTCCGGCGCGGAGATCGGCGGCGCGTTCGGTGGGGAGAAGCAGACCGGCGGCGGGCGGGAGTCGGGCAGCGACTCGTGGAAGGCCTACATGCGCCAAAGTACCAATACCGTCAATTATTCCGGTGCATTACCCCTGGCCCAGGGCGTCGAGTTCGGATGAATCCATTGTGGCCGGTGTCTCATGTCGTATGAGTACTATCTGACACATGGCGACGGCCCGAAGGCGATTATCCCCCGAAGATCGGCGGGCTGAGCTGCTCGCTTTAGGGGCGGAGGTCTTCGGCAAGCGGCCCTACGACGAGGTCCGCATCGACGAGATCGCGGAGCGCGCCGGGGTGTCGCGGGCCCTGATGTACCACTACTTCCCGGACAAGCGAGCGTTTTTCGCGGCGGTGGTCAAGGACGAGGCCGACCGGCTGTACGAGAACACCAACATGGACGACGTCACCGGGTTGACCATGTATGAGGAGATCCGGGTCGGGGTGTTGGCCTACATGGCCTACCACGAGCAGAACCCGGAGGCCGCATGGGCCGCCTACGTCGGCCTGGGCCGGTCCGACCCGGTTCTGCTGGGCGTCGAGGACGACGCCAAGAACCGCCAGATGGAACACATCATGTCCCGGATCAACCAGCTGCTCGCCGAGGTGCCCGCCACGCTGGAGCCCGACGTCGAGCGGCACCTGCGGGTCATCCTGCACGGCTGGCTGGCGTTCACCTTCGAGATCTGCCGGCAGCGCATCATCGACCCCACCACCGACGCCGACAAGCTCGCCGACGCCTGCGCGCACGCGCTGCTGGACGCCATCGGCCGGGTGCCCGAGATCCCCGAGGAGCTGGGCGAGGCGATGGCCAACTCGCGGCTCTGAGCGGGCCGCGACCATGTCGGTGCCCGTTGGCACCATGGACAGGTGAGCACTCCCGCCGAGCCCCGGCCGTCCGACCCGCTGGGCCGGTTCAGCGCCATTACCCGGGAGTGGTTCACCAGCACCTTCGCCGCCCCGACCACGGCGCAGGCGCAGGCCTGGAGCGCCATCGCCGACGGCCACAACACGCTGGTGATCGCCCCGACCGGGTCGGGCAAGACGCTGGCCGCGTTCCTGTGGGCTCTGGACAGCCTGGCCGGCCAGGCCGAGCGCGCGCCCGGCACCCGGGTGCTCTACGTGTCGCCGCTCAAGGCGCTGGCCGTCGACGTCGAGCGCAACCTGCGCACCCCGCTGGCCGGGCTCACCCGCATCACCGAGCGCGCCGGCCTGCCGGCCCCCGACATCAGCGTCGGGGTGCGCTCCGGTGACACCCCGCCGGCGGTGCGTCGCCAGCTGATCAACCGGCCGCCCGACGTGCTGATCACCACGCCGGAGTCGCTGTTCCTGATGCTCACCTCGGCGGCCCGCGAGACGCTGGCCGGGGTGCAGACGGTGATCGTCGACGAGATCCACGCCATCGCCGGCGGCAAGCGCGGCGCGCACCTGGCGCTGTCGCTGGAGCGCCTGGACGCGCTGCGCGAGGGCCGGCCCGCCCAGCGCATCGGGCTGTCGGCGACGGTGCGGCCGCCCGAGGAGCTGGCCCGTTTCCTGTCCGGGACGGCGCCGGGCACCCGGACCACCGTGGTGGCCCCGCCGTCGGCCAAGACCGTCGAGCTGAGCGTGCAGGTGCCGGTGCCCGACATGGCCAACCTGGCGAACAACACCATCTGGCCCGACGTGGAGAACCGCCTGGTCGACCTGATCGAGGCGCACGGTTCGACCATCGTGTTCGCCAATTCGCGGCGGCTGGCCGAGCGACTCACCGCGCGGCTCAACGAGATTCACGCCGAGCGCAGCGGCGTCGAGCTCTCCGCGACCGCCAATCCGAAGGTGGCCGGCGGCGCCCCGGCGCACATCATGGCCTCGGGTCAGACCTACGGCGTGGAGCCGATACTGGCTCGGGCCCACCATGGTTCGGTCAGCAAGGAACAGCGCGCGCTGGTCGAGGAGGACCTCAAACGCGGCCTGCTCAAGGCGGTGGTGGCCACCTCCAGCCTGGAGTTGGGCATCGACATGGGCGCCGTCGATCTGGTCATCCAGGTGGAGGCGCCGCCGTCGGTGGCCAGCGGGCTGCAGCGCATCGGGCGGGCCGGCCACCAGGTCGGCGAGGTGTCGCGCGGGGTGCTGTTCCCCAAGCACCGCACCGACCTGATCGGCTGCGCGGTGACCGTGCAGCGCATGCTGGCCGGCCAGATCGAGACCATGCGGGTGCCGGCCAACCCGCTGGACATCCTGGCCCAGCAGACCGTGGCGGCGGCCGCCCTGGAACCGCTGGACGCCGACCGGTGGTTCGACACGGTGCGCCGGGCCGCCCCGTTCGCGACGCTGCCGCGCAGCATCTACGAGGCCACCCTGGACCTGCTCTCCGGCAAGTATCCGTCCACCGAATTCGCCGAGCTGCGACCGCGATTGGTCTACGACCGCAACACCGGCACGCTGACCGCGCGCCCCGGCGCCCAGCGGCTGGCGGTCACCTCCGGCGGCGCCATCCCGGACCGCGGGCTATTCACCGTCTACCTCGCCTCGGAAGCCGAAAAGCCCTCTCGGGTAGGCGAACTCGAAGAGGAGATGGTGTACGAGTCGCGGCCCGGCGACGTCATCTCGCTGGGCGCCACCAGCTGGCGGATCACCGAGATCACCCATGACCGGGTGCTGGTGATCCCGGCGCCCGGGCAGCCGGCCCGGTTGCCGTTCTGGCGCGGTGACGGCGTGGGCCGCCCGGCCGAGCTGGGTGCCGCGCTCGGCGCGTTCACCGGCGAACTCGCCGGCCTGAGCCGAGAGGAATTCGATTCCCGGTGTGCCGCATTGGGTTTCGACGCGTACGCCGTCGACAATCTGTACGGCCTGTTCGACGAGCAGCGCACCGCCGCCGGGGTGGTGCCCACCGACACCACGTTGCTGGTCGAGCGGTTCCGCGACGAGCTCGGCGACTGGCGGGTGATCCTGCACTCGCCGTACGGGCTCGGCGTGAACGGGCCGCTGGCCCTGGCAGTGGGCCGCCGGCTGCGGGAGCGCTACGGCATCGACGAGAAGCCCACCGCGTCCGACGACGGCGTGGTGGTGCGGCTGCCGGACACGGTTTCCGATTTCGCGTCCGACGGTGGCGACACCCCGCCCGGCGCAGAGCTTTTCGTCTTCGACGCCGACGAGATCGACCCGATCGTCACCGCCGAGGTGGGCGGTTCGGCGCTGTTCGCGTCGCGGTTCCGCGAGTGCGCGGCGCGCGCGCTGCTGTTGCCGCGCCGGCACCCCGGCCGCCGCTCGCCGCTGTGGCAGCAGCGCCAGCGCGCCGCCCAGCTGCTGGAGGTGGCCCGCAAATACCCCGACTTCCCGGTGGTGCTCGAGACCGTCCGGGAATGCCTGCAGGACGTCTACGACGTGCCCGCCCTGGTCGCGCTGATGGCCGGCATCGCGCAGCGGCGGGTGCGGGTGCTGGAGGTGGAGACGCAGCGGCCCTCGCCGTTCGCGGCCTCGCTGCTGTTCGGCTACGTCGGCGCGTTCATGTACGAGGGCGACAGCCCGCTGGCCGAGCGGCGGGCCGCCGCGCTGTCGCTGGACAGCACGCTGCTGGCCGAGCTGCTGGGCCGGGTGGAGCTGCGCGAATTGCTCGACCCCGAGGTGGTCGCGGCCACCGCCCGGGCGCTGCAGCACCTGGCGCCCGAGCGGGCCGCCCGCGACGCGGAGGCCGTCGCCGACCTGCTGCGGCTGCTGGGCCCGCTCACCGAGGACGAGGTGGTCGCCCGGGCCGGTGGCGCGGACGCCGTCGAGGTCAGGGGCTGGCTGGAGGGCCTGCGCGCGGCCCGGCGCGCGGTGCCGGTGTCGTTCGCCGGCCGCAGCTGGTGGGTGGCCATCGAGGACATCGGCCGGCTGCGCGACGGCCTGGGCATCGCGGTTCCGCTGGGCGTGCCGGCCGCGTTCACCGAGGAGGTCGCCGACCCGCTGGGCGAGCTGCTGGGCCGGTATGCGCGCACCCACACCCCGTTCAGCACCGCCGAGGCCGCCGCCCGGTTCGGTCTGGGGCTGCGGGTGACCGCCGACGTCCTGGGCCGGCTCGCCGACCCCTCCACTTCGCAGGGCCGGCTGGTGCGCGGCGACTTCGTCGCGGCGCGGCCGTCGGAGCCGGGCGGAGTGCTCGGGGCCGAGCAGTGGTGCGACGCCGACGTGCTGCGCATCCTGCGGCGGCGGTCGCTGGCCGCGCTGCGCGCCCAGGTGGAGCCGGTCAGCACCGCCGCCTACGGGCGGTTCCTGCCCGCCTGGCACCGGGTCGGAGCGGCCGAATCCTCGCGCGCGCCCGGCCATTCCGGGCTGGACGGGCTGATGTCGGTGATCGAGCAGCTGGCCGGGGTGCGGCTGCCGGCCTCGGCGCTCGAGCCGCTGGTGCTGGCCCCGCGGGTGCGCGACTACTCCCCCGCCCTGCTGGACGAACTGCTGGCCACCGGTGAGGTCACCTGGTCGGGCGCCGGGTCCATCTCGGGCAGCGACGGCTGGATCGCCCTGCACCCCAGCGAGTCCGCGCCGCTGACGCTGCAGGGGCCCGCCGACATCGAGCTGGGCGAGGCGCACCGCGCCATCCTGGATGTGCTGGCCGGTGGCGGCGGCTACTTCTTCCGTCAGCTGGCAACCGACGGGGTGTCCGACGCCGAGCTCAAAGCCGCACTGTGGGAACTGGTTTGGGCCGGCTGGATCACCGGCGACACGTTCGCCCCGGTGCGCGCCCTGCTCGGCGGCGGCGGAACGCGCCGGCGTTCGGCGCCGGCGCACCGCGCGCAGCGGCCGCCGCGGCTGAGCCGGTACAGCGTGGCGCACCCGCAGGCCCGTCCGGCCGACACGACCGTGGCCGGCCGATGGTCCGTGCTGCCGCCGCCCGAGCCGGACTCCACGGTGCGCGCCCACTTCCAGGCCGAACTGTTGTTGGGCCGGCACGGCGTGCTGACCCGGGGCGCGGTGGCCGCCGAGGGCGTCGCGGGCGGGTTCGCCACGCTGTACAAGGTGCTGAGCACTTTCGAGGACGCCGGCCGCTGCCAGCGCGGCTACTTCATCGAATCGCTGGGCGGGGCGCAGTTCGCCGTCGCCTCCACCGTCGACCGGCTGCGCGGGTTCGCCGACGGGGTCGACCCGCAACGGCCCGAGTATCGGGCGATCGTGCTGGCCGCCGCCGATCCGGCCAACCCGTACGGCGCCGCGCTGCCCTGGCCGGCCTCGAGCGCGGACGGGGCCCGGCCCGGCCGCAAGGCCGGGGCGCTGGTGGTGCTGGTGGACGGCGAGCTGGCCTGGTTCCTGGAGCGGGGCGGCCGGTCGCTGCTCACCTTCACCGACGACCCGGCCGCCCAGCACGCCGCGGCGGCGGCGCTGGCCGGGCTGGTCTCGGCCCGTCGCGTCGCGGCGATCCTGGTGGAGCGCATCGACGGGGTGCCGGCGTTGGCGCCGCGCGGCGACGGTGCCGCCGGCAACGACGCGCTGACGGCGCTCGCCGACGCCGGGTTCGCCCGCACCCCGCGCGGAATGCGGCTGCGCTGACCATGCCCGAGGGTGACACCGTCTGGCACACCGCCGCCGTGCTGCGCGAGCATCTGCTCGGCGAGACGCTGACCCGCTGCGACATCCGGGTGCCGCGGTTCGCCACCGTCGACCTCACCGGGCAGGTGGTCGACGAGATCCTCAGCCGTGGAAAGCATCTGTTCATCCGGGTGGGCGCCGCCAGCATCCACTCGCACCTGAAGATGGAGGGCAGTTGGCGGGTCGGCCCGCGGGTGCGGGTCGACCACCGGGCGCGCATCGTCCTGGAAACCGGCTCCGCGACCGCGGTCGGCGTCGATCTGGGCGTGCTGCGGATCCTGGACCGCGATCGCGACGGCGAGGCCGTCGCGCATCTGGGACCCGATCTGCTCGGCGAGGATTGGGACCCCGCGCGGGCCGCCGCCAACCTGGTGGCCCGCCCGCAGCGGCCGATCGCCGAGGCGCTGCTGGATCAGCGGGTGCTGGCCGGGATCGGCAACGTCTACTGCAACGAGTTGTGCTTTGTCAGCGGGCAACTGCCCACCGCGCCGGTGAGCGCCGTCGCCGACCCGCGGCGGCTCGTCTCGCGTGCCCGGGACATGTTGTGGCTCAACCGCTTCCGTTGGAACCGGTGCACCACCGGCGACACCCGCAACGGCCGGCAGCTGTGGGTCTACGGGCGGGCCGGCCAACCGTGCCGCCGCTGCGGCACCCCCATCGAGTTCGACGACTCCGGGGACCGGGTGACCTACTGGTGCCCGTCCTGCCAGCGCTAATCGCGGGCGTGGGCCAGGAAGAACTCCGCGATGGCCTCCGACCCGTCCAGCGTGTGCGTGGTGGGGCCGATGACCGCGGCGGGCAGGTACTGCTTGCCGCCGGGCCAGGTGTGCCCGCCCTTGTCGATCCGGTAGAAGACCACCTCGGTGGACGCCGCGCACGACGTGGAGTCGAAGCGGTGCACCACCGTGCCGTCGCGGGCGTCGGGCAGCAGCTCCATCGACGGATCGCCCTGGCATCCGTCGACCTTGCGCCACTTGTCCACCATGGCTTCCGCCGAGACGGCGTGGCTGAGGCCGCCCCGGCCGCGCACCGCCCCGCCCTTGAACGGCACCAGCGGATCGGCGGTCCCGTGCGCCGCCCACACCGACACCGGCCGGGACGGGTTGCAGGCCACGCCCACGCCGAGGGTGCCGGCCACCGGCGCGACGGCGGCGAAGACGTCGGCGCGGTCGCAGGCGAGCCGGTTGGACATGAAGCCCCCGTTGGACATTCCGGTGACGAAGACGTGGCCGGGCGCGACGCGGTAGTCGTTTTGCAGCTTGGTCACCAGCCCGACCAGGAAGGCGACGTCGTCGACGTGGTGGCGATCCGCCGGTGAGGCGCCGCGCCCGTCGGCCCAGCTCTTCTCGTAGCCGTCGGGGTAGACGACCAACAGGTTGTGCGCGTCAGCAACGGCGTCGAAGCCGGTCAGCCCGCGCTGCGCGATGCCGGTTCCGCCGCCGCCGTGCAGGCTGAGCACCAGGCCGACGGGGTCGCCCGCCGGCACGTGCAACATGTAGGTTCGGTCCATGCCGCCGGAACGAAAGGTGCCGGAAATGTCTCGCGCGCTGGCCGCCGACACATGCCGCACACCGCAGCCGACCACGCATACCGCCAGCACAGCGAGCCACAGCCATCGCGCGTACGCCATCTCGTCAGATCACCGGCGCCGCGTCGAGCAGGGCCCGCAGGTGACGCGCAGTCGACGCCGGAGCAAACCCTGGTGTGGCACGCACCGCATTATCGGTGATACGGCAGCCGGTGCCGCCGCGACATGCGAGCATTCGACCTAGCCCCGCCTCCAGCAAGCAACGGCACTTCTGTTCCACGGGAGTATCACAAATGACGAGCACCCAGATACGCAAGCGCGCCCGGCCGCGGTCGCTGGTGGTCGCCGGCCTGCTGCCGCTGGCCGGCCTCCTCGGCGTGATCACGACGCCGGCGTATGCCACCTCGGCCGACGACGCGTTCCTGGCCGCGCTGAAGGCCAAGGGCATCAACTACGAGTCCCCCGACGCCGCGGTCAACTCCGGCCACACCGTGTGCCACGAACTCGACATGGGCCAGACCCCGGAGCAGGTCGCCAACAACGTGCTGTCCAGCAGCACCCTGGACAGCTATCACGCCGGCTATTTCGTGGGCGTCAGCATCAAGGCGTACTGCCCGAAGTATGCGGCGGCGGCAGCCGGATCCTGAAATTTACAGCCGGTTGACAGGCTCGTGACGAAACCGCGGATAAAATCTGAACATCCGAATTCAGGTGACGAAGCGCAGAGCCACGATGATTCCGAGACTGCTGGCCGGTATGGCCTGTGTCGCAATCGCTCTCGGCCCGCCCGTCGGGGCCGCGGCGCCGGCCGGCGCCGACCCCGGCCCGTTCGCCCATCTGAATTGCGCCTGCGATCAACCGGATCCGCCCGGCGGCGTGACGCCGCGGGATGCGATGAATCAGGGCATCCGGCAAGGCCTTTCCGCTCCCCCGGCGGCCGAATAGCCGCCCGCGGACCGGCGGCCGCGCCACACGCGGGCCTGGCTGTCCGGAATGGTCTGCGCCCCATCGTCTTTCCGCTAGCCCGCCGACGGCGGCCGCTGCATCACGGTGCCGGGAAGCTCCGCGCCGTACTCGATGTCGTCGTAGTCGCGCCCGTTGCGCCGGCGGGTTCCGTTGCCGCCCGGGCGCATCGGCGTCATCGGCAGCATCGGCGGCTGCCCGGCTCCGGTCGCGAGCGGCGAGGCGGCCGACGCCAGTTGCACGGGCGCCTGCGACCCCAGCATTCCCACCGTCGCCGGCGGCATGGTCAGGTTGCCCAGCGAGATGCCCACGCCCAGCGCCGCCCGCGGCGCCAGGGACGATCCGGCGGCGCCGACGGCGCTGACCAGTCGCACCTCGGCCGCCGACAGGGCGGCTGTGCCTTCGGCCAGGCCGCCGGCGACGTCGGCGCCCAGCGACTGGAATCCGCTGGCGGTCTGCAGCTGGGCCAGCACCCCGATCAGGTTGATCGGAAATCCGCTGGCGGCCAGGAATTGGTTGCCCCAGGTGCTCCAGTACTTGAACCAGCCCGTGTTGGGATCGAAGAAGGCGGTGGAGGCGGCCTGCAGGGTGCCGGCGACACCGGTCTGGGTGCCGGAATCAGCGGCGTTCGTCGCGGGCACCATCGCGGCCTGGGTGCTCACCCCGGACGGGTTGGCCACCTGGGGCGGCTCGGTGAACCGGGGCAACCTGACCGCGCTCGCCGAGGTCGCCGCGTAGCGGTACATCGCCGCGGAGTTGTTCACCCACATGGCGTGGTACTCGGCCTCGGTTTCGGCGATGGCCGGATAGTTGATCCCGAAGAAGTTGGTGGCCAACAACATTGCCAGGCGGGCGCGGTTGGCGGCGACCAGCGAGGGATGCACCACAGTCCAGTGCGTCAATTCGAATGCGGCAGTGGCGGTTTGCACCGAGGTGGCGATCTCCTGGCATTGCTGGGCGGTGATCCGCAACCAGTCCACGTACGGCTCGAGCGCCCGGGTCATCGCGAGCGCGGACGGCCCCTGCCAGGTGGTCGACAGCGCCGCCAGCTCCGCGGTGTAGCTGCTCGCCGACTGTTCGAGCTCCATGCTCAGCTGCTGCCACACCCCGGCGGCTTCGATCCATGACCAGGCACCGGGTCCAGCGTGGATCAGCGCCGAGGTGACCTCCGGCGGCAGTATCCCAAAATCCATGAACCTTTACCTTGGCTGCATTCGGGAAGAACGTGGGTGTGGGCCGCGCTGCGGGCGGGCCCGTTCGGCGATTCGGTGTCCGCGGCGAGGGCGGGGCACCATGGTCAATTCATCCGGCCGACGGATTACGAGGCATCACTTTGCCTTTGACTTCCCGGCCGTAGGCGACGTCCTCGTACTTCTGCTGTTTACGTTTTCGCCAGCCGGTGCCCGCCGAGGTGGTCGGCGGCGGCACCATCATCGGCATCAGCGGGAAACCCGATTCGGCCGCGGGCAGCGGCGACGCCGCCGAGGCCAGCTGCACGCCCGTCTGGGTTCCCGGCAGCAGCCCGACCACCGCCGGGGGCGCGGTCAGTTTGCCCAGCGACACCCCGACGCCCATCGCGCCGCTCGGCGCCACCGCACCCGCGCCGATGCCCTTGATCGCGTTGGCCAGGCTGGCGGTGGTCGCGCCCAGGCCCTCGGACAGGCCGGAGCCGATGTCGCCGCCGACGGATGCGACCCCCTGGGCGGTGGCCAGCTGCGCCCACACGTCCAGCAGGTTGATCGGGAAGCCGGACGAGATGAACTGGTTGCCCCAGGTGCTGAAGTAGTTGAACCAGCCGGCGTTGGGATCGAACCCGCCGGGCATGTTGAGGTCGTTGAGCACCGAGCCCACCGACGAACCCGAGGAGTCGACCGACGCCTTCATCACCGCGGCCTGCTGGTTGGCGGTCCCGCCGGGGTCGGTGACGGCCAGCGGCGAATTGAACTGGGTCAGCGGCGATGTCGCCTGCGACGAGGCCGCCTGGTAGCGGCTCAGCGCGGCCGAGTTGTTCGCCCACATGGTCTGGTATTCGTTCTCGGTCTCGGCGATCGCCGCCGTGTTGGTGCCGAACCGGTTGGTGGCCAGCAACTGGGCCAGCCGGGTGCGGTTGGCGCTGACGACCGACGGGTGCACCACGGTGGACCGCACGGTGCCGAACGCCGTCGCCGCGGCCTCGGCGGAGTTGGCCAGCTGCGCGGACTGCTGCGCGGTCTCGCGCAGCCACAGCAGGTAGGGCTGGACGGATTGCAGCATCGCCATCGCCGAGGGGCCGTCCCAGGACTCGATCAGCGACGACAGCGTCGAGGCGTAGCTGGACACCGAGTTCTCCAGCTCGACGGCGACGCGCTGCCAGGCGGCGGCGGCCTCAATCAGCGAGCCCGCGCCCGGCCCGGTGTGGATGAGTGTCGAGGTGACCTCGGGGGGTGCAAACAGATCCATCACATCTCACAATGCCCACGCTGAGAACGCCTCAGCAAATTTGCGTTGACCAGGCCGCGAAGAGCGCGGAAACTCTGCACGTCGAGGCCTGTCACCTGCGGTCATGTCCCTCCCAGACCGACTGCCGATGTTAGGCCACCCTATACCCATAACAGAAATCGTTTTCACATTTGCTGGCGGTGTGCCAGCGGGCGTGCCGGCGGTCGCCGCCCGTCGCCCGGCAGTCTCGGCTCAGTCGATGTGGCCGGGCGGGTCGGCGAAGGCGAGATCGGCCGGGTGCTGGTCGGGTCCCAGCTGTTCGCAGTGCCCGTCGGGCACGAGGTAGGAGCTGGCCCCGTTGGGGATCAGGCGGGTGACCGCGACGCAGCGCTGCCAGGTGCCGTCGGGCTGGACGGGGCCGTCACACTTGCTCAGCACGGGCCCGCCGTACTGGCAGCCGGCCCGGGCCGGCGGGGCCGCGGCGATCACCCCGGCGGCCAGCAGCAGGGCGGCCGCCGCTGCGACGGTGCCGTGCCTCATGGTTGCCTCCCGTCACGTCGGCGCCGGCTATGACGCTACCGCGTGCCGTGCCCGGGTGGGTCGCCGTTCAGCGCAGCGTCCGGTCGGTCTTGGTGACGCAGCGGTAGAGCTCCTCGCCGTAGGGGACGACGATCGCGGCGGCCACCGCGGCGGCGACCGCGGCGAGGTAGCCGCCGGGCAGCGGGTTCTGCTTCCAGCGCAGCCGCCAGGCGTCGCGGGAGCGGGCACCGCGGGCGAGCTCGCGCACCTCCCGCCAGTGCAGGCAGCCCAGCGCCGAGGCCGCCATGATCGGCAGCGACTCCAGGAAGCTGTGCACGTGCTGCTCCCAGGTGGTGACCCGGCGCCCGCTGCGCTCGGCGGCGGTGACGTCCCACAGCGCGGTGGCCTCGTGGGCGGCGATGGACGCCAGGATCGTCGAGAGCACCAGCGGGTTGATCTCGCACAGCAGGACCAGGGTGATCGGCACCCCCACCTCGGCCATCATCAGCAGATGGATCAGCGACTCCCGCGTGCCCGAGGTGATCTCGATCCTGCTGCGCCGGTGCTGGTTCCAATCCAGCAGGGCCGGGATGAACCAGGCCGGCAGCAGCCCGTAGAGCAGGTACCGCAGCAGCGCGGTCTCGGCGTCGTTGGCCCGTTCCGGAATCCGCAATTGCCGTCGCACACGCCACCAGGTACCCGCGCAGCGGCGCGCCAAACTCCGTCATGGACCTGGGTCGTCGAGGGTCCGGCGGCTGACGAAGACGCGGCGGGCGCCGGTGCGCGGATCGTCGAACTCGATGCGCTGGGCAAGCAGCTGCAGCGGGGTGCTGAAGTCATCGGCCGGCACGTCAATGATGTTGGGATACAACGGATCACCGATGATCGGTATGCCCAGCGAGGCCATCTGCAGGCGCAGCTGATGGGTGCGTCCGGTGCGTGGCCGCAGCCGGTACAGACCGTCCGGGGACAACAGCTCCACCTCCGTCAGCGCGTTGGGTGGCCCGGGTTCGCAGACCGCCTGCATCCGGCCCCGGTGCTTGACGATGCGGCCGGCCAGCACCCGCGGGAACACCAGCGCCGGGTCGACGGCGGCCCGGGCCAGATAGGTCTTGTCCACCAGCCCGCGGGAGAACAGCGTCTGATAGGCGCCGCGCACCTCGCGCTGCGCGGTGAACAGCAGCACCCCGGCGGTCAGCCGGTCCAGCCGGTGCGCGGGGCTCAGCTCCGGCAAGCCGAGCTCCCGGCGCAGCCGCACCAGCGCGGTCTGGGCGACGTGCCGTCCGCGCGGCATGGTGGCCAGAAAGTGCGGCTTGTCGACGACGACGATGTCGTCGTCGCGGTGCAGCACCGGGAGGTCGAAGGGCACCACCACCTCGTCGGGCAGCTCGCGGTAAAGGTACACACTGGCCCCGGCCGGCAACACGGTGGCCTCGTCGACCACCGCACCGTCTGCGGTAACCACTTCGGCGGCAAGGACTTTGGCGCGGGCCGCGGCGCCGAACCGGGCGGTGAGCTCGGCCAGCACCGGACCGCCGCGCAGCCGCACCCGGGCGGGTCCCAGCCCGTCGCGAACCGGCAGCGGCACCGGTCTCAATTGAGCGGCACCGGCTCGAGGATCTCGGCGCGCGCCTCGGGCGCACTGGCCCGCAGCTCGTCGGCCGACACGTCGTCGGGCTGGGCCTGCGACAGGATCTCGGCCTGCACCCGGGCGGTGTAGTTGGCGACCTCGCGCTCGACGTCGCCGGCCGTCCACCCCAGCACCGGCGCGACCACGTCGGCGACCTCGCGGGCGCAGTCGACGCCGCGATGCGAGTATTCGATGGAGATGCGCATCCGGCGGGCCAGGATGTCCTCCAAATGCAAAGCGCCCTCGGCGGTTACGGCGTACAGCGCCTCCACCCGCAGATAGCCGGGCGCCTCCGTGATCGGGTTGAGCAGGTCGGGCCGATCGGCGGCCAGCGCCAGCACGTCACCGATCAAAGAGCCGTAGCGGTCCAGCAGGTGGCGCACCCGGTAGGGATGCAACCCGCGCAGCTGCGCGACGTGCTCGGCCTGATTGATCAGCGCGAAGTAGCCGTCGGCGCCGAGCAGGCTGACCTTCTCCGTGATCGACGGCGCCACCCGGGCCGGAATGAATTGCGCCGCAGCGTCAATCGCGTCGGCGGCCATCACCCGGTAGGTGGTGTACTTGCCGCCGGCGATGGCCACCAAGCCGGGTGCGGGCACCGCCACCGCGTGCTCGCGGGAGAGCTTGGAGGTTTCCTCGCTCTCCCCGGCCAGCAGCGGCCGCAGCCCCGCATACACCCCGTCGATGTCGGCGTGGGTGAGCGGGATCGCCAGCACGGTGTTGACGGTGGACAGGATGTAGTCGATGTCGGCCTTGGTGGCCGCGGGGTGGGCCAGATCCAGATCCCAGTCGGTGTCGGTGGTTCCGATGATCCAGTGGCTGCCCCACGGGATGACGAACATCACCGACTTCTCGGTGCGCAGGATGATCGCCACGTCGCTGACGATGCGGTCGCGCGGCACCACCACGTGCACCCCCTTGGATGCCCGCACCTGAAATCGCCCGCGCTGCTTGGACAATGCCTGGATCTCATCGGTCCACACGCCGGTCGCGTTGACCACCACATGCCCGCGGACCTCGGTGACCGAGCCGTCTTCGGAGTCGCGTACCCGCACCCCGGTCACCCGGTCGCCCTCCCGCAGCAGGGCGACCACCTGGGTGGAGTTGCGCACCACCACGCCGTAGTGCGCGGCGGTGCGCGCGACGGTCAGGGTGTGCCGGGCGTCGTCGACGATGGTGTCGTAGTAGCGGATTCCGCCGATCAGCGCGCTGCGTTTGAGGCCCGGGCACAGCCGCAGCGCACCGGCGCGGGTCAAATGTTTTTGCGCCGGAACGGATTTCGCGCCGCCCAGCCGGTCGTAGAGAAAGATGCCGGCGGCGATGTAGGGCCGTTCCCACAACCGATTGGTCAGCGGGAACAGAAAGGGCATCGGCTTGACCAGGTGCGGTGCCAGCGTGGTCAGCGACAGCTCGCGCTCGTATAGGGCCTCGCGCACCAGCCCGAACTCCAGCTGCTCGAGATAGCGCAGGCCGCCGTGGAACATCTTCGAGGAACGGCTCGAGGTGCCCGACGCGAAGTCGCGGGCCTCCACCAGCGCGACCTTGAGCCCGCGGGTGGCGGCGTCCAGGGCGCAGCCCGATCCCACCACGCCGCCGCCGATCACCACCACGTCGAACTGCTCGGCGCCCAGCCTGTCCCAGGCCGCCGCGCGTTGCCGCGGTCCCAGCGCCGAAGCCGGCGAGCCGGGCTCGCCGAGTGCGTGGATCGGATCGCTCACTGCAGGGCTCCTGTCCGGTTACTCGTCAGTAGGGCGTGCTGCACCAAGGCTAACCGTTAGTCCAGGTCGTCGTGGGCCATCAGCCGCCGGGCCGCCTCGGTGATCGAACCGGACAGCGACGGGTAAACCGCCAGCGTCTGCGCCAATTCATTGACGGTGATGCGGTTCTGCACCGCCACCGCGATCGGCAGGATCAGCTCGGAGGCGATCGGCGCCACCACCACGCCGCCGATCACCACCCCGGTGGACTTGCGGCAGAACACCTTCACGAAACCCTGCCGCAGCCCCGACATCTTGGCCCGCGCATTGGTGCGCAGCGGCAGCATGATGGTGCGCGCCGACACCGAACCGTCGTCGATCATGGTCTGCGGCACGCCGACGGCGGCGATCTCGGGCCGGGTGAACACCGTCGCCGCGACTGTGCGCAGCCGGATCGGGCTGACGCCCTCGCCGAGCGCGTGATACATCGCGATGCGGCCCTGCATGGCGGCCACCGAGGCCAGCGGCAGCAGGCCGGTGCAGTCGCCGGCGGCGTAGATGCCGGGCACCGAGGTCCGCGACACCCGGTCCACCGTCAGGTAGCCGCCGCGGCCCAGCTCGATGCCGACCCGCTCCAGGCCCAGGCCGGCGGTGTTGGGCACCGAGCCGATGGTCATCAGGGCGTGGCTGCCCGCCACGGTGCGCCCGTCGGTCAGGGTGACCAGCACCCCGTCGGGCGTGCGGGTGACCGATTGCGCGCGGGCGTTCTTCACCAGCTGCACGCCCCGCTCGGAGAACGCCTCTTCCAGCACCAGGGCGGCGTCGGCGTCCTCGTAGGGCAGCACCCGGTCGCGGCTGGCCACCACGGTCACCGGCACGCCCAATTCGGTGTAGGCGTGCACGAACTCGGCGCCGGTCACCCCCGAGCCGACCACGATGAGGTGGTCGGGCAGCGCGTCGAGGTTGTAGAGCTGGCGCCAGGTCAGGATCCGCTCGCCGTCGGGCTGGGCCGACGGCAGGATCCGCGGGCTGGCGCCGGTGGCGATCAGCACGACGTCGGCCTCGTACTCGCTGCTGCTGCCGTCGGGGGCGGTGGCCTTGATGCGGTGGCGGGCCAGCCCCGGGGTGGGGTCGATCAGCTCGCCGCGGCCGGCGACCACTCGCACGCCCACGCCGAGCAGCTGTTCGGTGATGTCGGCGGACTGCTCGGTGGCCAGTTGCTTGACCCGGGCGTGGATCTGGGGCAGCGAGATCTTGGCGTCGTCGATGTCGATCTCGAAGCCCAGCCGCGGCGCGCGGCGCAGCTCGGTGCGCAGCCAGGTCGAGGCGATGAATGTCTTGGACGGCACGCAGTCGTCCAGCACGGCCGCGCCGCCGATTCCCTCGGAGTCGATCACCGTGACGTGGGTGGTGTCGGGGTGGGAGGAGGCGGCCACCAGAGCGGCTTCGTAACCGGCCGGACCGCCGCCGAGGATCACGATGCGGGTCACCACGACCCCCAACCTAGCCCGGCGACGATGCCCGCCGCAGCGCGGCGGGAGGAGGAGGCGGGCCATCCCACCTAGCCCGGCGACGATGCCCGCCGCAGCGCGGCGGCGCCCGGCTCGGGGGAAGACCGAGGCAGCCCGGACGTCTAAGCTTTCCCCGTGCCGCTCTACGCCGCGTACGGGTCGAACATGGATCCCGAGCAGATGCTGAAGCGCGCACCCCACTCGCCGATGGCCGGAACCGGCTGGCTGCACGGCTGGCGGCTGACGTTCGGCGGCGAGGACATCGGCTGGGAGGGCGCGCTGGCCACGGTCGTGGAGGACCCGGGTTCCAAGGTGTTCGTCGTGCTCTACGACATGACGCCGGCGGACGAGAAGAACCTCGACCGCTGGGAGGGCTCGGAGTTCGGCGTGCACAAGAAGATCCGCTGCCGTGTGGACCGCATCTCGTCCGACACCACCACCGACCCGGTGCTGGCGTGGCTGTACGTCCTGGACGCCTGGGAGGGCGGCCTGCCATCGGCCCGCTACCTCGGGGTGATGGCCGACGCCGCCGAAATCGCCGGCGCGCCAGCCGATTACGTGCACGACCTGCGCACCCGCCCGGCCCGCAACATCGGGCCCTGACTTTCCGTCGCGGCCTAGCGGCCTAGAACACCTGGAACAGCGCCGACTGTTCGACGATGTTGGCCATCACCCGCACCCCGATCGCCAGGGCCCGCTCGTCGAGGTTGAACGTCGGCTGGTGCAGGTCCAGCTGTGGCCCCACCCCGGGCCACACCCCCAGCCGCGCCATCGCGCCGGGAATCTCCTCGAGGTACCAGGAGAAGTCTTCGCCGCCACCGGACTGGCGGGTGTCGGCCAGGGCGTCGGGGCCGAGCGCCTCGATCGCGTGGGTGAGGATGCGCGTCGAGACGTCCTCGTTGACCACCGGCGGCACGCCGCGCCGGTACTGCAGCGTGTGCTCGATGCCCAGCGGCGCGAGCAGCCCGGACACCGTCTCCCGGATCACCTCCTCGAGACCCACCCAGGTCTGCCGGCTGGCGGTGCGCACGGTGCCGGCCAGCACCCCGGTCTGCGGGATGGCGTTGGCCGCCACCCCGGCGTTGACCGCGCCCCACACCAGCACGGTGCCGTTGCGCGGGTCGATGCGCCGCGACAGCACCCCGGGCAGCCCGGTGATCAGGGTGCCCAGCCCGTACACCAGGTCGGCGGTCAGGTGCGGCCGCGAGGTGTGCCCGCCCGGCGAATACAGGGTGATCTCGATCTGGTCGGCCGCCGAGGTGATCGGGCCGTGCCGGACCGCGATCTGGCCGACCTCCAGCCGGGGGTCGCAGTGCAGGGCGAAGATCCGCGACACCCCGGTGATGGCGCCGGCGGCGATGGCGTCGATCGCCCCGCCGGGCATCAGCTCCTCGGCGGCCTGGAAGATCAACCGCACCCCGACCGGCAGTTCCGGCACCGACGCCAGCACCAGCGCGGTGCCCAGCAGGATGGCGGTGTGCGCGTCGTGCCCGCAGGCGTGCGCCACGTTGGGCATGGTGGAGGCGTAGGGCGCGCCGGTGCGCTCGGCCATCGGCAGCGCGTCCATGTCGGCCCGCAGCGCGATCCGGGGCTCGTGCTCGGGGCCGAGGTCGCAGATCAGCCCGGTCCCGCCGGGCAGCACCTTGGGGTTGAGTCCGGCCTCGGCCAACCGCTCGGCGACGAACTGGGTGGTGGCGTATTCCTGGCGGCCCAACTCGGGATAGCGGTGGATGTGCCGACGCCACTCGATCAGGTCTTGGTTGTGCGCGGCCAGCCAGGAGGTGGCGGCGTCGGCCAGGCTCATGGGTGCGCCCCGCCGCGTCTGCGCTCGTGCGCGGCCAGCGCCCGATCGCGCTCGGCCGGCGTCTGGGCCAGCGCGACGACGGTGCGGGCCAGCATGATCGCGCCCTCGATCACCGCGCGGTCGGCGCTGGGTCCGGCGGCGGCGTCGGCGAAGGCGCGCTGATGCACCATGGCGCCACCGGATTCGACCCCGACCACCGGGTGGATCCCCGGCAGCGCCTGCGTCACGTTGCCCATGTCGGTGCTGCCCATCGGCAGCGCGGCTTCGTACTCCGGGGCCACCGGCTGCCGGCCCAGCCGGCACATCTCCTCGCGAAAGATATTGGCCAGCCACGCGTCCGGCTTGAGTTCGTCGTAGGCGGGCGCGGGGTTGTCGATCTCGTATTCGCAGCCGGCGGCCATTGGGCCCGCGGCGAAGCAGGCATACATCCTGCCCTCCAGCTCGCGCAGCGAGTCGGATTCGACGGCGCGCATCGCGTACTGCAGCGACGCGTGCCCGGGGATGACGTTGACCGCCTGCCCGCCGTCGGTGACGATGCCGTGCACCAGTTGGCCCGGCGCCAGTTGCTGACGCAGCAGCCCGACGGCCACTTGCGCGACGGTGACGGCGTCGAGGGCGTTGACGCCCAGGTGCGGCGCGACGGCGGCGTGCGATTCCTTGCCGCGGTAGCGCACGATCGCCTCGGACAGGGCCAGCGAGCGGGCCGCGGCGATGTCGGCCGGCCCGGGATGCAGCATCACCGCCGCGGAGATGTCGTCGAACACCCCGGCCTTGAGCAGCAGCGCCTTACCGCCGCCGGCCTCCTCGGCGGGAGTCCCCACAAGCGCCACCCGCAGGCCCAGGTCGTCGGCCACCTCGGCCAGCGCCAGCGCGGTGCCCACGGCCGACGCCGCGATGATGTTGTGGCCGCAGGCGTGCCCGATCTCGGGCAGGGCATCGTATTCGGCGCAGACCCCGATGGTCAGCTGGCCGCTGCCGAAGTCGGCGCGAAAGGCGGTGTCCAGGCCGCCGGCGGCCGCGGTGATCTCGAAGCCGCGCTCGGCGACCAGCGCCTGCGCCTTGGCGCAGCTGCGGTGCTCGGCGAACGCCAGCTCCGGCTCGGCGTGGATGGCGTGCGACAGCTCGACGAGATCGGCACCGCGCCGCCGCACGACATCCTCGACGCTGTCCAGCGGGCTGTCTGATCCGACGGGGGGCACTCTCGCAGTATGTCGCAGTATCCGACCGGGGCCCAACGCCCCTGGCTATACCCGCCCGGCGATGAACCCCGCCGCCTGGGCCGGGTAGGGCGGGTCCTCGTAGACGTGGTGCGCGTCCCGGTCCCGCCCGCCGACGACGCACACCGGGTCGCCGTCGCTGCACAGGTCGATGGCGCGACCGGCGAACGCCCCGGTGGTCGACAGGGGCGTGTTGAAGCGGTTGCCGGGGTTGCCGAACACCGCCACCGCCGCGATCTTGCTCGCCAGGCCGGGATCCAGTGGGGGTGCCGACCCGAAGTTGCCGATCCGCTGCCCGACCGGCGGTACCCCGGCGAGCATCGAGACCGCGGCCGCGCCCTGCGAGAACCCGCCGAGCACCAGCCGGGTGGACGGGCACCGGTCGACCATCTCGGCGATGTGGTCGCGGGCGTCGTTGGCGCCGTCGGCGGTGGTCAGGAAGTTGTAGCTGGCCGGATAGTTCACCGCGTAGGCGTCGACGTTGCGGTTGCCCAGCGCCGGTTGCAGCGCGGCGAACAGCGCATCGCCCACGGCTCCCAAGCCCGGGGGCTCGGCGGTGCCGCGGGCGAAAATCAGTTGCACGTCCGGACATCCGTCGGCCGCCGCCCGCGGCGCCGGGCCGCAGGTGATGGCGACCACCGACAAGGCGACCGCGACGACAATTCCAATGGCCGGGCCAACCACCGGCCACCCACGCAGATTCATACGCCAGATCCTGGCACACCCCCCCGACACCCGCTCCCGGGCCGGCGCTCGCCGTCGCCGGGCTAGGCTCGATCGCTGTGGCCGAAACCCCGTCCAACCCAGGCGAGCTCGCGCGCCAGGCGGCCGCGGTCATCGGCGAACGGACCGGCGTCGCCGCACACGACGTGGCCATCGTCCTGGGGTCGGGATGGTCGCCGGCGGTCGCCGCGCTGGGCGCCCCGACGGCGGTGCTGCCGCAGGCCGAACTGCCCGGCTTCCGCCCGCCCACCGCGGTCGGGCACACCGGCGAGCTGGTGTCGATGCGTATCGGCGAGCACCGGGTGCTGGTGTTGGTCGGCCGCATCCACGCCTACGAGGGCCACGACCTGTGCCACGTCGTGCACCCGGTCCGGGCGGCCTGCGCGGCCGGGGTGCGCGCGGTGGTGCTCACCAACGCGGCCGGCGGCCTGCGCCCGGACCTTGCCGTCGGCGAACCGGTGCTGATCAGCGACCACCTCAACCTGACCGGGCGGTCCCCGCTGGTCGGCCCGCAGTTCGTCGACCTCACCGACGCCTACTCGCCGCGGCTGCGCGAGCTGGCCCGCCAAGCCGATCCCACGCTGGCCGAGGGCGTCTACGCCGGCCTTCCCGGCCCGCACTACGAGACCCCGGCCGAGATCCGGATGCTGCGCACGCTGGGCGCCGACCTGGTCGGCATGTCGACGGTGCACGAAACCATCGCCGCCCGGGCGGCCGGCGCCGAGGTGCTGGGGGTGTCGCTGGTGACCAACCTGGCCGCCGGCATCAGCGGCGAGCCGCTGAGCCACACCGAGGTGCTGGCCGCCGGCGCCGCCTCGGCCACCCGGATGGGCGCGCTGCTGGCCCTGATCCTCGGCCAACTCCCCCGGTTCTAGGACCGTGACGCCCGAGGAATGGATCGCCCACGATCCCGACCCCCGCACGGCCGCCGAGCTCGCCGCATGCGAAGCCGCAGAACTCACCGCCCGCTTCGCCCGGCCCTTGCGATTCGGCACGGCGGGACTGCGCGGCCCGGTCCGCGCCGGCCCCGACGCGATGAACGTCGCGGTGGTGTCGCGGGCCAGCTGGGCGCTGGCGCAGGTGCTCAAGCGCCGCGGCCCGGCCGGCGCGCGGGTGATCGTGGGACGCGACGCCCGGCACGGCTCCGCGGTATTCGCCACGGTGGCCGCCGAAGTGCTCGCTGCCCAAGGGTTTTCGGTGCTGCTGCTGCCCGGGCCGGTGCCCACCCCGGTGGTCGCGTTCGCGGTGCGGCACACCGGCGCCGCCGCCGGGGTCCAGATCACCGCCTCGCACAACCCGCCGACCGACAACGGCTACAAGGTGTACGACGGCGGCGGCATCCAGATCGTCTCCCCCACCGACCACCAGATCGAAGCCGCGATGGCCGACGCGCCACCGGCCGACGAGATCCGCCGAACACCCGTCCCACCGGCGCACACCGACCTCGTCCAGCGCTACATCGAGCGGGCGGCCGGGGTGCGGCGCGGCACCGGTTCGGCGCGGGTGGCGCTCACCGCTCTGCACGGCGTGGGCGGGACGGTGGCCGTCGACGCTCTGCACCGCGCCGGCTTCGGCCGAATACACACCGTGGCAAGCCAATTCGCGCCCGACCCGGACTTTCCCACCGTCGCGTTCCCCAACCCCGAGGAGCCCGGCGCCACCGACGCGCTGCTGACCCTGGCCGCCGATGTAGACGCCGACGTGGCGATCGCACTGGATCCCGACGCCGACCGCTGCGCCGTCGGCATACCCGACGCCTCCGGCTGGCGGATGCTCTCCGGCGACGAAACCGGTTGGCTGCTCGGCGATTACCTGCTCTCCCAGCCGCAGCGTGCCGACCGACCCGTGGTGGCCAGCACGGTGGTGTCGTCGCGGATGTTGTCGGCCATCGCCGCGCGGCACGGCGCCGTGCACGTCGAAACCCTCACCGGCTTCAAGTGGTTGGCACGCGCCGACGCCGAGGTGCCCGGCGGCACCCTGGTGTACGCCTATGAGGAGGCGATCGGACACTGCGTGGACCCCGCCGCGGTGCGCGACAAGGACGGCATCAGCGCCGCCGTGCTGGTGTGCGACCTGGTGGCCGGCCTGATCGCGCGGGGCGGTTCGGTGTCCGGCCGGCTCGACGAGCTGGCCCGCCGCCACGGCGTGCACGACGTCGCCGCGGTGTCGCGCCGCGTCGGGACCGACGGGGCTGCCGAGCTGATGCGACGGCTGCGCACCAGCCCGCCGGAGACGCTGGCCGGGTTCGGGGTGGCGCTCACCGACATCACCGACGCGCTGATCTTCACCGGCGGCGACGACGACACGTCGGTCAGGCTGGTGGTGCGGCCTTCCGGGACCGAGCCGAAGGTGAAGTGCTACTTGGAGATTCGCTGCGCGCCGAGCGACGACCTGGCGTCTTCGCGGCGGCGCGCCCGCGCCCTGCGGGAGCTTCTGGTCGCGACGGTGCGGAGCTGGTGAACAGGTTCGGCCCGAATTGGCGATCCCCGGCATCGCCGAGGCCGGGCACGATGTAGGCCGCCTTGTTGAGTCCCTTGTCTACCGCGGCGGTGAACACTCGCGCGTCGGGCGCCGTTTCCCCAACCGCCGCAAGACCTTCCGGCGCGGCCACCACACACAGCACGGTGATGTCGGTGGCGCCGCGACGCTGCAACAGCCCCAGGGTGTGCACCATCGAGCCGCCGGTGGCCAGCATCGGGTCCAGCACCATCACCGACCTGCCGGCCAGCTTGTCGGGCAGCGCCGCCAAATACGGGACCGGCCGGTGGGTTTGCTCGTCGCGGGCGACGCCGACGAAGCCCACCTCGGCCTCGGGCAGCGCGGCCTGCGCCGGGTCGACCATGCCCAGCCCGGCGCGCAGCACCGGAACCAGCAGCGGCGGATTGACCAGTCGGGTCCCGACGGCCGCGGCCACCGGGGTGCGGATCCGGACCGACTTGCGCGGCACGTCGCGGCTGGCCTCGTAGACCAGCATCAGCGTCAGATCGCGCAGCGCGGCCCGAAATCCGGCGGTGTCGGTGCGTTCGTCGCGCAGCACCGTCAGCCGGGCCGCGGCCAACGGGTGGTCGATCACGCACACGTCCATCTGGTCGAGCGTATATAACGATCGGGCAAAGCCCCGCTGACACGCTTGCCCGCCGGCCGCAAACGCCTTACCGCCGTTCGTATACTGCGGGCGTGTCGCGCGAAAATCGAAGTCGCAGAAGGCTGATCGGCGGCGCATACCGAAGCCTGCGGCTGCTCGGCGCCATGGCCGCGGTGGCGCTGGCGGCCAGCCCGTTGACACCGCGCACCAGCCTTGCGGCAGCGGCCATTCCGCAACCGTCGCACATCGTGATCGTGGTGGAGGAAAACCGTTCCGAGAGCGGCATCATCGGCAACAAGTCGGCGCCCTTCATCACCGCGCTGGCCGCGTCCGGCGCCAACATGACCCAGTCGTTCGCCGAAACCCACCCCAGCGAGCCCAATTACCTGGCGCTGTTCGCCGGCAACACGTTCGGGGTGACCAAGGACCTGTGCCCGGTCAACGCCGGCGCCGCACCCAACCTGGGGTCCGAATTGCTCGCCGCCGGTTACACATTCGCCGGCTACGCCGAGGGCCTGCCGTCCCCGGGCTCACCGGTGTGCAGTGCGGGCAAGTACGCGCGAAAACATGTGCCGTGGGCCAACTTCACCAACGTGCCGGCGGCGAGCTCGCTGCCGTTCTCGGCGTTCCCGATGGGCAACTACGCCAGCCTGCCGACGGTGTCGTTCGTCATCCCGAACAACGACAACAACATGCACGACGGCTCGATCGCGCAGGCCGACGCCTGGCTGAACCGGCAGCTGTCCGGCTACGCCAATTGGGCGCTGGCCAACAACAGCCTGCTGATCGTCACCTTCGACGAGGACGACAACTCCAACGTCGGAGCCAGCCGCAACCAGATCCCCACGGTGTTCTACGGCGCCCACGTCCGCCCCGGCAACTACGCCGAGCAGATCAACCACTACAACGTGCTTGCCACCGTCGAGCAGATGTACGGGCTGCCCAAGACGGGCTATGCCGCCGGCGCCGCCCCCATCACCGACATCTGGGGCTGAGCGCCAGGTCGCTATTCTGTGCCGCATGGCTGCTGACCTCGTGCCCATCCGCTTGAGCCTGTCCGCCGGCGACCGCTACACGGTGTGGGCGCCGCGTTGGCGTGACTCCGGCGACGAGTGGGAAGCCTTCTTGGGCAAGGACGAGGATCTGTACGTCTTCTCCTCGGTCGCCGACCTGGTGGCCTTCGTGCGGTCGGACGAGGACAACGACCTGACCGACCATCCGGCGTGGACGCGGCTGCGCACGGCGCACGCGCACAAGTTCGAGCCCGCGAAGGACAAGCAGTTCGATCTGGTCGCGGTCGAGGAGCTGGTGTCGGAGAAGCCGACCGAGGAGTCGGTGACCGCGCTGGCCGGCGTCCTGGCCATCGTGTCGTCCATCGGGTCGGTGTGCGAGCTGGCTGCGGTGTCGAAGTTCTTCAACGGCAACCCGGCCCTGGGCACCGTGTCCGGCGGGATCGAGCACTTCACCGGCAAGGCCGGCGCCAAACGCTGGCATGCGATCGCCGAGATCATCGCGCGCGGCTGGGACGACGTGCTCGGCGCGATCGACGACATCGCCACCACCCCCGAAGTCGACGAGACGTTGTCGGCCAAGGCCGAAGACGAGCTGGCCGAGGAGCGCGACGACGAGGAGACCGACGAGACGGACGAGGCCGCCGAGGCGCCGGCCGACGCGACCGAGCCGGACGAGGAGGCCCTCGAGGACGACGAGGCCGACGGCGAACCGGACGACGACGCCGACGAAACCGAGACCCGCGCGGCCGGCGACACCGTGGTGCTCGGCGGCGACAAGGACTTCTGGCTGCAGGTCGGCATCGACCCGATCCGCATCATCACCAGCTCGGGCACCTTCTACACGCTGCGCTGCTACCTGGATGACCAACCGATCTTCCTGGGCCGCAACGGACGCATCAGCGTCTTCACCTCCGAGCGCGCGCTGGCCCGCTACCTGGCCGACGAGCACGACCACGACCTGGCCGACCTGAGCACCTACGACGACATCCGCACCGCCGCCACCGACGGCTCGCTGGAGGTCGAGATCACCGACGACAACATCTATGTGCTCAGCGGGCTGGCCGACGACCTGGCCGACGGGCCGGACGCGGTGGATCGCGACCAACTGGAGCTGGCCGTCGAGGTGCTGCGCGACATCGGTGACTACTCCGAGGATTCCACCGTCGACAAGGCCCTCGAGCCCGGCCGGCCGCTGGGCAAGCTGGTGGCCGCCGTCCTCGAGCCCGGCTCGGTGGCCAAGCCGTCGCCGCCGTATGCCGCGGCGGTGCGCGAGTGGGAGAAGCTGGAGCAATTCGTCGACGGCCGGCTGCGCCGCGAATAGCCCGCTGCGTTTGACGGGCTAGGTTGGGTGTCGTGTCGCTTCCCGGTATCGGCCCGTTGCCCCTCTACGGGTTCCAGCGTCCGGGCATGCTGCTGTTCGGGCTGGTGCCGCTGGCGCTGCTCGCCCTCTACCTCGTGGTGCAGGCCCGCCGCCGGCGCCGCCTGCACCGCTACACCGACGCCCCGGTGGCGCAGTCGCCGTGGCGGCATCTACCGATCGCGGTCTCGCTGCTCAGCCTGGTGTTGCTGACCATCGCGCTGGCCACCCCCACCCACGACATGCGCATCCCGCGCAACCGCGCGGTGATCATGCTGGTCATCGACATGTCGCAGTCCATGCGGGCCACCGACGTCGAACCCAACCGGCTCAAGGCCGCCGAACAGGCGGCCAGCCAGTTCGCCAGCCAGCTGACCCCCGGCATCAACCTCGGGCTGGTCGGCTTCGCCGGCACGCCCTACCTGCTGGTGCCGCCGACCCCGCAACACCAGGCGACCATCGACGCGCTGAAGAAACTGGACTTCGCCGACAGCACCGCCACCGGCGAGGCGATCTTCACCGCGCTGCACGCGATCAGCGCCACCGCGGTCGCCGGCGGCGACACACCGCCGCCGGCCCGCATCGTGCTGCTCTCCGACGGCGGCGAGAACAAGCCGTCCAACCCCAGCGACCCGCACGACGGCGTCTACACCGCGGCGCGCCTGGCCAAGGACGAGGGCGTGCCCATCTCGACGATCACGTTCGGCACCAAGGGCGGCGAGATCGAGATGGACGGGCAGAAGGTGGCCGTCCCCGTCTCGACCGACCAGATGAAGATGGTCGCCAAGCTGTCCGGCGGGCAGTCCTACACCGCCACCAATCTGGGCGAGCTGCAGAAGAGCTACAACGCGATCGAGAACGAGATCGGCTACCGCACGGTGCCGGGACCGGGCAGCGCGGGCTGGCTGCGGCTCGGCGTGCTGACCGCCCTGATCGCGACGGCGCTGGCGTTGCTCATCAACCGGCGCCTGCCCACCTAGCGCGCCAGCACCGCTTGGTCAGGCGGGCAGCCGGCGGTTCAGCAGCAGGCCGGCCAGCACGGCGCCGGCCAGCACGACGGCGCCGAGCAGCATCCACGCCATGCTGGCGTCGCCCTTGACGGTCTCGTAGCCGATCTGGCGCTGCAGCGTCGAGTACACGTTCTTCAGCGAATCCAGGCTGTCGGCGTGGAACGCCTGGCCGTCGGTGATCTCGCAGATCTTCTGCAGAGTCTGGTCGTCCACCGGAACCGGGATGGTGGCGCCCTCGTAGTCGACGGTGCCGTAGGGGGTGCCGAAGGAGATGGTGGAGATCTGCACGCCCTCGGCCTTGGCGGCCCGGGCCGCGGTGAACGCCCCCTGCGGGGCGTTCGGGTCCAGCGGCACGTTCTCGGCGCCGTCGGACTCCAGCACGATCCGCGCCGGCGGCGGGCCCTCGCCGCCGCCCATCACTGACCCGACCGTCGCGATGGCCTGCAACGCGGTGAAAATGCCTTCGCCCGTAGCGGTTTTCGGCGCCGGCTGCAGACTGTCGATGCCCGCCTTGACCGCGGACCGGTTGGTCGTCGGCGGCACCAGCAGCGTGGCGTTGGCGGCAAACTCGACCAGCCCCAGATTGATGGCCGGCGTCAGCTGGTCGGCGAACTGCTTGCCGGCCTCCTTGGCCGCGGCCAGCCGGTTGGGCGGCACATCGGTGGAGGCCATCGACTCCGACACGTCGATCACCAGCATCACCACGGCGCGGTTGAGCGGAATGCGGACGTCGGACGTCGGCCCGGCCATCGCGGTGGTCAGCAGTACCAGCGAGGTCGCCAGCAGGATGGTGGGCACGTGCCGCCACCGGCTCGGGTGGGGCGGCGCGACGCGCTCGAGCACCTCCATGTTGGCGAACCGCAGCACCCGGCGCCGCCGGGCGAATTGCTGCACCACGTACAGGCCGATCACCAGCAGCACGGCCAGCAGGAACAAGAAGAACCAGGCATGCTGAAAGCCCGCCAGCGACACCGGGCCCAGAAGCGGCAACTTCATGTCCAGCCACAGTATTCGTCAAATACCGACCGTGCACATGGCGGCGGCCGTGCGAGCAACGACGCCCAGCCAGGTTGCGTGGCGTTTACCCGCTAAATGTCGGACCCCCCTGCTTTTATGACGTTATGCCTTTCCCCGCAGCGCCTCCGCTGGCAGAAAACGTTCCGCGGCGTCTAGATGTGCTCTTCGAGGAGTTGGCGGAGTTGACCGGTCAACGCAATGCGATTGATGGGCGCATCGTGGATATTGTGGCCGAGATCGACCGTGACGAACTGTGCGGAATCACCGGCGCGCGGTCGGTGCCGGCGTTGGTGGCCTGGAAGACCGGCTGCTCGCCGGCAAACGCGCACACGATCGCCACCATCGCGGCCCGGCTGCCGGAGTTCCCGCGTTGCGCCCAGGGCATGCGGGAGGGCTGGCTGTCGCTGGATCAGGTCGGGGTCATCGCGGCGCGGGGCGGGGCGGGATCTGATGAGCATTACGTGGAGTTGGCGCGGGTCGCCACGGTCAGCCAGCTGCGCACCGCGGTCAAGCTGGAACCGCGCCCCGAACCCGAACCGCAGCGTGAGCCCGAGCGCGCGTTCACCAGGACCAGCACCGAGCAGGGCAGTTGCTACCGAATCACACTTGCCCACGACGAGGCGGCGAAGTTTGACGCGGCGTTGCAGTCGCATCTGGATGCGCTGATCGCCGAGTGGGAACACGACCGCGACAACACCGAACGGGTTTTCGATCAGCGACCGCCGTTGCCGGACAGCCTCGATGCGTTCATGCGTCTGGTCGAAACCGGGTGGGACGCAGAGGCGGCTCGCCGCCCGCACGGCCAGCACACCACCGTGGTGATGCATCTCGACATCGCCCAGCGCCTCGCCGCACTGAATCTGGGCCCACTGCTCACCGACGCCGAACGCCAATACCTGACCTGTGATGCCACCTGCGAGGTGTGGTTCGAACGCGACGGTCAGCCCATCGGCGCTGGCCGCACCACCCGGGTGATCAACCGGCGGCTGCGCCGCGCACTCGAGCACCGCCACCCCACCTGCGCGGTGCCCGGCTGCGGGGCCACCCGCGGTCTGCACGCTCATCACCTGCGGCACTGGGAAGACGGCGGACCGACCGAGTTGGCCAACCTGGTGCTGGTCTGCCCCTACCATCACCGGCTGCACCACCGCGGCATCATCACCATCACCGGTCCCGCCGACGCCCTCAGCGTCACCGACAGCGACGGGCAACCACTCAGCGCGGGGTCGCTTGCGCGCCCTCCCAGCCACCCCCCGCCCGCGGTACCACCATGCCCCGGGCCCCTCGGCGAACGCGCCGACTGGTGGTGGTATGACCCCTTTCAGCCCCAACCACCACCCAGTAACAACTGAGCCCAAACAGGCTGGGGCATCAAGAAATTCGTCCGGGTGAGAAACGGATCGAATGCGTTTGCAAGAATTCCGGCGCCGAGAGGTTGAGGTGGCTCTAGCGTAAAGGGCGTGACAACAGCCAACCAAGCCGACGGAACACCGCCGGTCCCAAGGTCCCGCAAGATCCTCTGCACCGTCTATGCCGCGATCGCTCTCGCCGCGCTGATTGCAACATGGAGTAACGGTGGCCCGTACGTCCACAGCGCCGCCGACTTCTTAGGCGCCTTTTGGCGCGATGCCAAGGCCACGTCGGCCTCGCGTTTCGTGGCGGCCGACGCCCTGATGTTGGCCATTAGCGTCGTCATTCTGATGGTCATTGAAGCAACGAAGCACAGCGTGCGATTCGTCTGGATTTACGTCGTCGGGTCATTCTTCGTTGCCATCAGTGTGATGTTTCCGCTGTTCCTGATCGCCCGCGAGTTGCGCATGGGCACGTCCGAAACGCCGCGCCTCCGCATGACAGATACGACCCTGCTCGCAGTTGTCGGCGTCATGACCGCCGCCCTGACTGTCTGGATCGACATGGGGTGAGGTTTGTTGGGATCGGTAGCAAACCGGCCCCTCTGTAATGGTTTCGATCAGACAATCACCCACACGGCCGGATTCGCCGTGGGTCGAGGCATCGTCAAGTGAAGGGAGTGTGCACGAGTTCGTAGGTCAGCCGGACTGTAACCCGCCGGCTTCAGCCGATCAGCACCGCGTACCGGGGTTTGATCACCTCGTCGATGATGGCCAGCCGCTCGTCGAACGGGATGAAGGCGGACTTCATCGCGTTGATGGTGAACCTTTCCAGATCGCTCCATCCGTAGCCGAAAGCCTGGACCAGCCGGTGCATCTCGCGGCTCATGTAGGTGTCGCTCATCAGCCGGTTGTCGGTGTTGACGGTCACCCGGAACCGGGTGCGGGCCAGCAGGTCGAACGGATGGTCGGCGATGCTTTTGACGGCGCCGGTCTGCACGTTGGAGCTGGGGCACAGTTCCAACGGAATTCGCTTGTCCCGCAAGATGTTCGCCAGTCTGCCCAACCGTACCTTGCCCTTGTCGGGGCCGTCGGCCAGCACGTCGATGTCGTCGACGATCCGCACCCCGTGGCCGAGCCGGTCGGCGCCGCAGAACGCGATGGCCTCGTGGATGGACGGCAGGCCGAACGCCTCCCCGGCGTGAATGGTGAAGCGCGCGTTGTGATCTCGCATGTAGTCGAACGCCTCCAGGTGCCGGGTCGGCGGGTTGCCGGCCTCGGCGCCGGCGATGTCGAATCCGACCACTCCCTTGTCCCGCCACCGGATCGCCAGCTCGGCGATCTCCCGGGACACCGCCGCGTGCCGCATGGCAGTCACCAACAGTCGCACCACGATCGGCCGGCCCGCTGCCGCACAAGCCTTCTCGCCGTCGGCGAACCCGGCCAGCACGGCGTCGACGATCTCGTCGAAGGACATGCCGCGGTTGATGTGCAGCTCGGGCGCGAACCGGATCTCGGCGTAGACCACCGAGTCCTCGGCCAGGTCCTCTACGCATTCGTACGCCACCCGGTGCAGCGCCTCGGGGGTCTGCATCACCGCCACGGTGTGCGAGAACGGCTCCAGGTAGCGCTCCAGCGAGCCGCTGTGCGAGCGGGTGCGAAACCAGGTCGCCAGCTCCTCGACGTCGGTGGCGGGCAGCCCGTCGTAGCCGGTCTGTCCGGCGATGTCCAGCACGGTCGACGGGCGCAGCCCGCCGTCGAGGTGATCGTGCAGCAGGGCCTTGGGCGCCTTGCGGATCTGCTCGAGCTCCAATGGTGCGGTCATGTGACGATCCGATCGATGATCAGCGGTCGCGGCGCCGGCGCGCCGTCGCCGACGTTCCAGCCGCCGTCCAGCTCGGCCAGCGCCGCGCCGAAGCGTTCCGGGGTGTCGGTGTAGAGGGTGAACAGCGGCTCCCCGGCGGCGACCGGCTCGCCGGGACGGCGGTGAATCCGGAGGCCGGCGCCGGCTTGCACCCGTTCGCCCGGACGGGATCTTCCCGCGCCGAGGCGCCAAGCCGCCAGCCCCACTGCCATCGCGTCGATATCGCCCATTGTGCCGCCCCGGGGAGCGGTCACGGTCTCGGAGTGCCTACCGATCGGCAACGGTACCGACAAATCACCGCCCTGAGCGGCGACGAGACGGCGGAACCGGTCCATCGCGGTGCCGTCGCGCAGGGTGTCGGCGGGGTCCCGGTCGCCGACCCCGGCCAGCGCGAGCATCTCGGCGGCCAGCCGCAGCGTCAGCTCGACGACATCGGGCGGTCCGCCCCCGGCCAGCACCTCGAGCGCCTCGGCCACCTCCAACGCGTTGCCGACGGTCGCGCCCAGCGGCCGGTTCATGTCGGTGAGCAGCGCGCGGGTGGGCACCCCGTGCGCGGCGCCCAGCCCGACCATGGTGTGCGCCAGGTCGCGGCACTGCTCCTCGGTCTTCACCAACGCCCCCGAGCCGACCTTCACGTCGAGCACCAGCGCGCCGGCCCCCTCGGCCAGCTTCTTGCTCATCACCGAGCTGGCGATCAGCGGCAGCGATTCCACGGTGGCGGTGATGTCGCGCAGCGCGTACAGCTTGGCGTCGGCCGGGGCCAGGTCACCGGCGGCGAAGATGGCCGCCCCGACCTCGCGCAGCTGCTCACGCACCCGCCGGCTGGGCAGCTGCGCGCTGAACCCGGCGATCGCGTCCAGCTTGTCCAGGGTGCCGCCGGTGTGGCCGAGCCCACGGCCCGAGGCCTGCGGCACCGCCGCCCCGCAGGCGGCGACGACCGGCACCAGCGGCAGGGTGATCTTGTCGCCGACCCCGCCGGTGGAGTGCTTGTCCACCGTCGGCACACCCAGGTCGGAGAAGTCCAGCCGGTCGCCGGAGGCCAGCATCGCCGACGTCCAGGCGGCGGTCTCGCCGCCGTCCATGCCGCGCACCAGGATCGCCATCAACAGGGCCGCCATCTGCTCCTCGGCCACCAGGCCGCGGGTGTAGGCGTCGATCACCCAGTCGATGGCGGCGTCGGACAGCCGGCCGCCGTCGCGCTTGGTCCTGATCACCGTGGGCGCGTCGAACCCGGGCCGCATCAGTCCCGCCCGGCGGCCAGCTGGTCGGGGCCGAACGCGTCCGGCAGCAGCTCGCCGAGCCGGCGCGGCCCGCCCGGATGGTCGATCAGCAGCTCGGGGCCGCCGTGTTCGGCCAGCACCTGGCGGCACCGCCCGCACGGCGTCAGCACCGATCCGCGCCCGTCCACGCACGCCAGCGCGACCAGCCGGCCGCCGCCGCTCGCATACAGGGCGCACACCACCGCGCACTCGGCGCAGAGACCAAGGCCATATGAGATGTTCTCCACATTGCAACCGGTCACCACCCGCCCGTCGTCGACCAGCCCGGCCGCGCCCACCCGGAACCGCGAGTACGGCGCATAGGCGCCCGCGGACACATCGATTGCCTTGTCCCGCAGTGCATTCCAGTCAATGTCCGGCATAACGAAACCCCGCTCAGCCACGGCCTGTACCGACAGTCACCCTAGCCGGAAAGCGGCATTTCGCTTGACGGACATCGGCGCGGGGCGCGCCGCGTGCGAGCTAAGCTCAAGTGCCCGGCGTGACCGTCGCAAGCAAGAAGGTCGGAAGAAGGCGGTGAGGGGTGACACAGGGGTGACAACACAACCGACAACCGCGGATCCGGCGACACCGGTATCGGCTCCCGCGCGCAAACGCAGGCCACCACGCACCCTGTACCGGGGCGACCCCGGCATGTGGTCGTGGGTGCTGCACCGGATCAGCGGCGCGACGATCTTCTTTTTCCTGTTCGTGCACGTCCTCGACGCCGCGATGCTGCGGGTCAGCCCGCAGACCTACAACGCGGTGATCCACGACTACCAGATGCCGATCGTCGGGGTGATGGAGTACGGCCTGATCGCCGCGGTGCTCTTCCACGGGCTGAACGGCATCCGGGTGATCCTGATCGACTTCTGGTCCGAAGGCCCGCGCCACCAGCGGCTGATGTTCTGGATCGTCGGCGTGGTGTTCCTGCTGCTGATGGTCCCGGCCGGCGTGGTGACCGTCATCCACATGGTGGGGCACTTCCGATGAGCACCCCCGACCTGCAGCTCGGCCCGGGCCAGATCGCCCCGGTCAAACAGCGCTTCTACGACCGCCCGGCCAGCCTGGACAATCCCCGCTCCCCGCGGCGCCGCGCCGGCATCCCCAACTTCGAGAAGTTCGCCTGGCTGTTCATGCGGTTCTCCGGCGTCGCGCTGTTCGTGCTGGCGATCGGCCACCTGTTCATCATGCTGATGTGGGACGACGGCGTGTACCGCATCGACTTCAACTACGTGGCGCAGCGCTGGGCGTCGCCGTTCTGGCAGTTCTGGGACCTGGCGCTGCTGTGGCTGGCCCAGCTGCACGGCGGCAACGGGCTGCGCACCATCATCGACGACTACAGCCGCAAGGACAGCACCCGGTTCTGGCTGAACAGCCTGCTGCTGCTGTCGATGGGCTTCACCCTGGTGCTGGGCACCTACGTGCTGCTGACCTTCGACCCGAACATCTCGGGATAGGCGAGTCATGATCCAACAACATCGATACGACGTGGTGATCGTCGGCGCCGGCGGTGCCGGGATGCGCGCGGCCGTGGAAGCCGGCCCGCGGGTGCGCACCGCGGTGCTGACCAAGCTCTACCCCACCCGCAGCCACACCGGGGCGGCCCAGGGCGGCATGTGCGCGGCGCTGGCCAACGTCGAGGAAGACAACTGGGAATGGCACACCTTCGACACCGTCAAGGGCGGCGACTACCTCGCCGACCAGGACGCGGTGGAGATCATGTGCAAGGAAGCCATCGACGCGGTGCTCGACCTGGAGAAGATGGGGATGCCGTTCAACCGCACCCCCGAGGGCCGCATCGACCAGCGCCGCTTCGGCGGCCACACCCGCGACCACGGCAAGGCCCCGGTGCGCCGGGCCTGTTACGCCGCCGACCGCACCGGCCACATGATCCTGCAGACGCTCTACCAGAACTGTGTGCGGCACGACGTGCAGTTCTTCAACGAGTTCTACGCGCTGGACCTGGTTTTGACGCAGACGCCCAGCGGCCCGGTGGCCAGCGGCGTGGTGGCCTACGAGCTGGCCACCGGCGACATCCACGTCTTTCACGCCAAGGCCGTCGTGCTCGCCACCGGCGGGTCGGGCCGGATGTACAAGACCACCTCCAACGCGCACACCCTGACCGGCGACGGCATCGGCATCGTCTTCCGTAAGGGACTGCCCTTGGAGGACATGGAGTTTCACCAGTTCCACCCGACCGGCCTGGCCGGATTGGGGATTCTGATCTCCGAGGCGGTGCGCGGCGAGGGCGGCCGGCTGCTCAACGGCGAGGGCGAGCGGTTCATGGAGCGCTACGCCCCCACCATCGTCGACCTGGCGCCGCGCGACATCGTCGCGCGCTCAATGGTTTTGGAGGTGCTGGAGGGCCGCGGCGCCGGACCGCACAAGGACTACGTCTACATCGACGTGCGCCACCTCGGCGAGGACGTGCTGGAGTCCAAGCTGCCCGACATCACCGAGTTCGCCCGCACTTACCTGGGCGTGGACCCAGTGCACGAGCTGGTGCCGGTGTACCCGACGTGCCACGACGTGATGGGCGGCATCCCCACCACGGTCACCGGACAAGTGTTGCGGGACAACACCTCCACCGTGCCGGGCCTGTACGCGGCCGGCGAGTGCGCGTGCGTGTCGGTGCACGGCGCCAACCGGCTGGGCACCAATTCGCTGCTGGACATCAACGTGTTCGGCCGCCGGGCCGGCATCGCCGCGGCCAACTACGCCCGGGGCCACGACTTCGTGGACATGCCGCCTGACCCGGCGGCGATGGTGGTGCGCTGGGTCGCCGACATCCTCTCCGAGCACGGCAACGAGCGGGTCGCCGACATCCGCGGCACGCTGCAGCAGTCGATGGACAACAATGCGGCGGTGTTCCGCACCGAGGAGACGCTCAAGCAGGCGCTGACGGACATCCACGCTTGCAAGGAGCGGTACTCGCGAATCCGCATCCACGACAAGGGAAAACGATTTAACAGCGACCTGCTGGAAGCCATCGAGCTGGGCTTCCTGCTGGAGCTGGCCGAGGTCACCGTGGTGGGGGCGCTCAACCGCAAGGAGTCCCGCGGCGGCCACGCCCGCGAGGACTATCCCAACCGGGACGACGTCAACTACATGCGCCACACCATGGCCTACAAGCAGGGCACCGATCTGCTGAGCGACATCGCGCTGGACTTCAAGCCCGTGGTGCAGACGCGCTACGAACCCAAGGAACGGAAGTACTGAATGTCTGTCGAGCCGGACGTCGAAACCTTGGAACCGCCGCTGCCGCCGGTTCCCGACGAAGCGGTGATGGTGACCGTCAAGATCGCCCGGTTCAACCCCGACCAGCCCGACGCGTATGCGGAAACCGGTGGCTGGCAAAGCTTTCGGGTGCCGTGCCTGCCCAGTGACCGGATGCTCAACCTGCTGATCTACATCAAGAGCTACCTGGACGGGACGCTGACCTTCCGGCGTTCCTGCGCGCACGGGGTGTGCGGCTCGGACGCCATGCGCATCAACGGCGTCAACCGGCTGGCGTGCAAGGTGCTGATGCGCGATCTGCTGCCCGAGCCCAAGAAGGGCAAGCCGGGCAAGCCGCTGACCATCACGGTCGAGCCGATCCGCGGGCTGCCGGTGGAAAAGGACTTGGTGGTCGACATGGAGCCGTTCTTCGACGCCTACCGCGCGGTCAAGCCCTACCTGATCACCACCGGCAATCCGCCCACCCGCGAGCGCATCCAGAGTCCGGCCGACCGGGCCCGCTACGACGACACCACCAAGTGCATCTTGTGCGCGGCGTGCACCACCAGCTGCCCGATCTTCTGGCACGAGGGCAGCTACTACGGCCCGGCCGCGATCGTCAACGCGCACCGGTTCATCTTCGACAGCCGCGACGAGGGCGCCGCCGAGCGGCTGGACATCCTCAACGAGGTCGACGGGGTGTGGCGCTGCCGCACCACGTTCAACTGCACCGACGCCTGCCCGCGCGGCATCGAGGTGACCAAGGCCATCCAAGAGGTCAAGCGCGCCATCATGTTCTCCCGCTGATCGCTCGAGCTTTTGCCCCCTTCTGCCCGCGAGCGTCACGTTTTGCCCGCGAGCGTCACGTTCTGCCCACGAGCGTCACGCCAGCGTGGCGGTCGACGCCGGGCGTCACGCCAGCGTGACGCCCGCGCCGCGGCCAGAAGGTTCCAGGCGCCGTCACACATCGCGGGCCTGCCTCGTCTGATCGGTATGACACAGAAAACTCGCATCGAACCCCTGCCCCCTCAGCGCGCCGGGCTGCTGACCCGGGCCATGTACCGGATCGCCAAGCGGCGCTACGGCCAGGTTCCCGAACCGTTCACCGTCGCCGCGCATCACCGCAAGCTGATGGTCGCCAGCGCCGTGCACGAAACCCTGGTCGACCGGGCGTCCAAGACGCTGCCGGCCAGCGTGCGCGAGCTCGCGGTGTACTGGACCGCCCGCCAGATCGGCTGCTCGTGGTGCGTCGACTTCGGGTCCATGCTGCAGCGCCTCGACGGCCTGGACATCCAGCGGCTCACCGAGATCGACGACTACGCCACCTCACCGGCGTTCACCGACGACGAGCGCGCCGCCATCGCGTACGCCGTCGCGATCACCACCGACCCGCACACTGTCACCGACGAGCAGGTCGACGATCTGCGCGCCCGGTTCGGCGATGCGGGCACCTTCGAGCTGACCTATCAGATCGGGCTGGAGAACATGCGGGCGCGGGTGAATGCGGCGCTGGGCATCACCGAGCAGGGCTTCAATTCCGGTGACGCGTGCCGCATCCCGTGGGCCACGGGCGACACGGAAACTAGCGACCCAGCGGCGAACCGGTGAACTTGTCCGGATTGGCGATATCCCAGAGCGCGCAGACCTTTCCCTCGCGCACCGTCATCGCCATGATCCGCGGGCACATCTCCCGATAGCCGTCACCGCCCGGCAGGCCCGCCGTGTAGATGCCCAGCTCGCCGTTGACCAGCCCCAGCTGGTAGGCGGAATAGAAGCCGGGGCCGTAGCGGCGGGCCAGGCCGAGCATGAACCGCACCACCTTGTCCGCGCCGTGGATGACCTGAACGGCGGTGGGCGCCTTGCCATTCGAGTCGCCGGTGAACATCACATCGGGGTGCAGCAGCGCCACCACGGCCTCCAGGTTGCCGGCGGCCATGGCGGCCATCAGCTGTCCCACCACCTCGTCGTGCGACGGGTCGGGCTCGGGTGGCGGCTGCGCGCTGACGACCTTGCGCGCCCGCGACGCCAGCTGCCGGGCGGCGGCCTCGCTGGTGCCCAGCACCTCGGCCACCTCCGAGAACGGCACGGCGAACCCGTCGTGCAGCACGAACGCCACCCGCTGATCGGGCGACAACCGCTCCAGCACCACCATCGCCGCGAACCGGGCGTCCTCGCCGGCCACCACGGCGGCCAGCGGATCGGCGCCGGAATGCGGGCCCAACCCGGTGACCACCGGCTCGGGCAGCCAGTTGCCGGTGTAGGTCTCGCGGCGGTGCGTGGCCGAGCGCAACCTGTCCAGGCCCAGCCTGCTGACCACCGTGGTCAGCCACGCTCGTAGATCGGTGATGGCGCCGTCCTGCCCGTGCCAGCGCAGCCACGCGTCCTGGACGATGTCCTCGGCGTCGGCGACCGTACCGGTCAGCCGGTAGGCGACCGACATGAGATGGGGCCGCAGCGACTCGAACTCGCTGACCTGCTGCGCGGAGGTCATGAAGCGAGCGTAGGCCATCGGGCCGGGCGTTAGGCTCACCAACGACATGACGGATCACCTCTGGCTGCACTTCGCCCGGCACGGCCCGGGTATCACGCCGCCGATCATCACCCGCGGCCACGGCGTCACCATCTACGACGACCGCGGCAACAGCTACCTCGACGGCCTGTCCGGGCTGTTCACCGTGCAGGTCGGCCACGGCCGCGCCGAACTCGCCGAGGCCGCCGCCCGGCAGGCGGGCACGCTGGCGTTCTTCCCGCTGTGGGGGTACGCCACGCCGCCCGCGATCGAGCTCGCCGAGCGGCTGGCCGGCTACGCCCCGGGCGATTTGAACCGGGTGTTCTTCACCACCGGAGGCACCGAGGCCGTCGAGACGGCGTGGAAGCTGGCCAAGCAGTACTTCAAGCTCACCGGCAAACCCGGTAAGCACAAAGTGATTTCGCGCGCGGTCGCCTACCACGGCACCACCCAGGGCGCGCTGGCGATCACCGGCCTGCCGCGCTACAAGGCGCCGTTCGAGCCGGTGACGCCCGGCGGGTTCCGGGTGCCCAACACGAACTTCTACCGGGCACCCGAAGCATTCGCCAACGACCCCAAGGGTTTTGGGCTGTGGGCGGCGGACCGGATCGCCGAGGCGATCGAGTTCGAGGGCCCCGACACCGTGGCCGCGGTGTTCGTCGAACCGGTGCAGAACGCGGGCGGCAGCATCCCGCCGCCCCCAGGCTATTTCGAGCGGGTCCGCGAAATCTGCGACCGCTACGACGTGCTGCTGGTCTCCGACGAGGTGATCTGCGCGTTCGGCCGGATCGGCTCGATGTTCGCCTGTGCCGACTTCGGCTATGTGCCCGACATGATCACCTGCGCCAAGGGCATGACGTCGGGCTACTCGCCGATCGGCGCGATGATCGCCAGCGAGAGGTTGTTCGAGCCGTTCGCCGACGGCGACACCATGTTCCCGCACGGCTATACCTTTGGCGGCCACCCGGTTTCGGCGGCGGTCGGGCTGGTCAACCTCGACATCTTCGAGCGCGAGGGGCTCAACGACCGGGTCAGGACCCTGGCGCCGACATTCCGCGCCACCCTGGAAAAGCTGTACGACCTGCCCATCGTCGGCGACGTCCGCGGCGAGGGCTTCTTCTACGGCGTGGAACTGGTCAAGGATCGGGCCACCAAGCAGACCTTCACCGATTCCGAACGCCGCGCGCTGCTGGGACGGGTCGGTGCCGCGCTGTTCGAGGCCGGATTGTATTGCCGCACCGACGATCGCGGCGATTCCGTCATCCAGCTGGCGCCGCCGCTGATCAGCGGTCAGGCCGAGTTCGACACCATCGAGGCGGCGCTGCGCGGCGTGCTCAGCGACGAGTGCCGCCGGCTGTAGCCAGCACCCGCTTGACCTCGTAGGCGGCCAACAGCACCTCGCGGGAATGCGCCGCCGACGGGCTGTTCGCGATCCGCGATTGCGCGTTGCACAGCCAGGTGAGTGCGGAGCGCAGGTCGCCCTCGGGGGCGGCGTCGCGGTGCACCTTCAGCTCGGTGAGCATCCGGTCCTGGCCGGGGCCGCGCACCTGGGTTCCCTTCTCCACCTGCTTGAGCAGCTGTTCCAACGATCGCGGGCCGTCGCCGCCGCGCCGCCATCGGGACCAGAACCGCTCGTTGGAAATGGCACATCCCTCGGGATTCGGGGCGGCCGATCGGCTTCGGACTCGCCGCGCGCCCAGCCTAACCCGCGCCCGCCGCGGCCGCTGAGTAACTTCCGCCTCAACAGTCACAGCGCGGCTCCCCGGATTCGGGCCCCCGATCGCTTACTGTGCACAGACGATGTCAACTTCAGGGGCCCTGGTACGTTCCGCATCATGCCTGGCAGCGGCGCTTTTCCTGGCGGCCGCGCCGGCGGTTTCGGGCACGGCGTCGCCGCTGGGACGGGCCGAGCCCGGCGCCGAACCCAATGCCGCGCCGACGAACTGCCCGTACAAGGTGAACACCCCGCCGGCCGTGGATTCGTCGGAGGTCCCCACCGCCGGTGACCCGCCGATGCCGCTGGCGGTGCCCGCCAAGCCGGTCGGCGGCGACGCCCTGGGCAGCTGCGGCATCGTCGCCGCACCCAACACGCCGCCGCTGCCCGGCGACGTGTCCGCCGAGGCGTGGCTGGTGGCCGACCTGGACAGCGGCGCGGTCATCGCCGCCAAGGACCCGCACGGCCGGCACCGCCCGGCCAGCATCATCAAGGTGCTGGTCGCGATGGCCGCCATCAACACGCTCAACCTGAACAAGGCGGTGCCCGGCACCGCCGACGACGCGGCCGCCGAGGGCACCAAGGTGGGCGTCGAGGAGGGCGGAGTGTTCACCGTCAACCAGCTGCTGCACGGGCTGCTGATGCACTCCGGCAACGACGCCGCGCACGCGCTGGCCATGCAGCTGGGCGGCATGCAGCAGGCGCTGGAGAAGATCAACGTGCTGGCAGCCAAGCTGGGCGGGCAGGACACCCGGGTGGCCACACCGTCGGGTCTGGACGCGCCGGGCATGAGCACCTCGGCCTACGACATCGGGCTGTTCTACCGCTACGCCTGGCAGAACCCGACCTTCGCGGACATCGTCGCGACCCGCACCTTCGACTTCCCCGGCCACGGCGACCACCCGGGCTACGAGCTGGAGAACGACAACCAGCTGCTCTACAAGTATCCGGGCGCACTGGGCGGCAAGACCGGCTACACCGACGACGCCGGCCAGACGTTCGTGGGCGCGGCCAATCACGACGGGCGACGGCTGGTGGCGGTGCTGCTGCACGGGACGCGGCAGCCGATCGCGCCCTGGGAGCAGGCCGCGCACCTGCTGGACTACGGGTTCGCCACGCCGCAGGGCACCCAGGTCGGCTCGCTGATCGCGCCCGACCCGTCGCTGGCGCCGGCCAAGCGCGACGGCGCCGCCGACCGGCTGGCCGGCAACACCGCGGCCGCCGGGATGATCTCCTCGGCGGACGCGCTGCCGGTCCGGGTGGGGGTGGCGGTGATCGGCACCATCGTGGTGTTCACACTGATCATGATGGCCCGCTCGATGAACCGCCGACCCCAGCACCGCTGAGCACCGTGGCACGCGGATCGCGGCGCGGCCTGCTGGTCGGGCTGACCGCCGCCAGCGTGGGCGTCATCTACGGTTACGACCTGTCCATCATCGCCGGCGCGCAGTTGTTCGTCACCGAGGACTTCGGCCTGTCCACCCGGCAACAGGAACTGCTGACGACGATGGCGGTGATCGGCCAGATCGGTGGGGCGCTTTTCGCCGGGGTGCTCGCCAACGCGATCGGGCGCCGACGGTCGGTGCTGCTGATCCTGTCCGGCTACGCGGTTTTCGCGCTGCTGGCCGCGTTCTCGGTGGGTCTGCCGATGCTGTTGACGGCGCGGCTGCTGCTGGGCCTGACCATCGGCGTGACCGTGGTGGTGGTGCCGGTGTACGTGGCCGAGTCGGCCCCGACGGCGGTGCGCGGCGCGCTGCTGACGGCCTATCAGCTGGCGATCGTCAGCGGCCTGATCGTCGGCTACCTGAGCGGGTATCTGCTGGCCGGCACGCACAGCTGGCGCTGGATGCTGGGGTTGGCCTGTGTTCCCGCAGTGTTGTTGCTGCCGTTGGTGTTTCGGATGCCCGACACGGCGCGCTGGTATCTGCTCAAGGGCCGGGTCGACGACGCGCGGCGGGCGCTGCTGCGGGTGGAACCCGCCGCGCGGGTGGACGACGAGCTGGCCGAGATCGGCCGCGCGGTGAGCGAGGAAGCCGCGAGCCTGCCGGCCATGCTGGCCGAGATGGTGCGCAGTCCCTACCGGCGCGCCACCGTCTTCGTGGTGGTGCTGGGGTTTCTGATTCAGATCACCGGCATCAACGCGATCATCTACTACAGCCCGCGGATCTTCGAGGCGATGGGCTTCACCGGCAATTTCGCGCTGCTGGCGTTGCCGGCGCTGGTGCAGGTCGCCGGCCTGGTTGCGGTGGGCACCGCGCTGCTGCTGGTCGACCGGGTGGGCCGGCGGCCAATCCTGTTGTGCGGCACCGCCATGATGATCGTGGCCGACGTGGTGCTGGTGGCCGTGTTCGGCCGCGGCCCGGGCGGCGTGATCGCCGGGTTCGCCGGGGTGCTGCTGTTCATCTTCGGCTACACCATGGGTTTCGGCTCCCTGGGCTGGGTGTACGCCAGCGAGAGCTTCCCGTCGCGGCTGCGGTCCATCGGGTCGAGCACCATGCTGACCTCCAACCTGGTGGCCAACGCCATCGTCGCCGCGGTGTTCCTGACGTTGCTGCATTCCTTGGGCGGCGCAGGCACTTTCGCGGTGTTCGCGGTGCTCGCGGTGGTCGCGTTCGCGTTCGTCCACCGGTATGCGCCGGAGACCAAGGGCCGCCAGCTGGAGGACATCCGGCACTTTTGGGAGAACGGCGGCCGGTGGGACTGATCGCCGCGGGGACGATGGTGGCATCCGGGCGGGTCCACCGCCCGGGCTGGGTCGAGACGTCCGGCGGGCACATCGCGGCGTGCGGCACCGGCCCGCCGCCGCGCCCGGCCGACCGCGAGTTCCCCGACGGCACGGCGGTGCCCGGCTTCGTCGACATGCACGTGCACGGCGGCGGCGGCGCCTCCTACACCGACCCCGACGGCATCGCGAAGGCCGCCGCCTTCCATCTGCGGCACGGCACCACCACCACGATGGCCAGCCTGGTGACCGGCTCGCCGGCCGAGCTGCTGGGCGGGGTGCGCGCGCTCGCCGAGGCCACCCGGGATCGCACGGTCGCGGGCATCCACCTGGAGGGCCCGTGGTTGAGCCGCGCCCGCTGCGGCGCCCACGACGCCCGCCGGATGCGCGACCCCGACCCGCAGAAGATCGACGCGGTGCTCTCGGCCGGCGGGGGCGCGATCAGGATGGTCACCCTGGCGCCCGAGCTGCCCGGGGCCGACGCGGCGATCCGGCGTTTCGTGGACGCGGGAGTCGTTGTGGCAGTTGGGCATACGAATGCCGACTACCGGCAGACCCGGCACGCCATCGCGCTGGGCGCCACCGTCGGCACGCATCTGTTCAACGCGATGCCGCCGCTGCATCACCGCGAGCCCGGCCCCGCGCTGGCCCTGCTGCGCGACCCGCGGGTCACCGTCGAGCTGATCGCCGACGGCGTGCACGTGCATCCCGACGTGGTGCACGCGGTGATCGACGCGGCCGGGCCGGAGCGGGTCGCGCTGGTCACCGATGCGCTCGCGGCCGCCGGCCGCCCCGACGGCGCGTTCCGGCTCGGCCCGGTGCACATCGACGTCGTCGCCGGCGTCGCGCGGGTGCACGGGACGACGACGATCGCGGGCAGCACCGCCACCATGGACCGGCTCTTTCGCACCGTGGCCGGGTCAGGCACCGACCGCGACGCCGCGCTGGCGGCCGCGGTGCAGATGACGTCGACGACGCCGGCGCGCGCGCTGGGGCTCGATCGGGTGGGCAGCTTGCGGGCCGGCCATGAGGCCAACCTCGTTGTGCTGGACGATGATTGGCGAGTTAGGGCCGTCATGGTCCGCGGCGACTGGCTGGCCGACCCGTAGCGATCTTGTTAACATCGGTGCCGTCAACAACTGACACCGGACGAGGGGCCCCGTACCCGGCCAGCGACAAGACGGCGCCGTGGAGGTGCGCAATGGCCTGGCTGATCCTGATCGCCTCGGGGGTGCTGGAAGCGGTGTGGGCGACCGCGCTGAGCCGGTCCGAGGGTTTCTCCCGGCTCGGCCCGTCGCTGGTTTTCTTTGTGGCGCTGGCATTTTCGATGACCGGGCTGGCGGTCGCGATGCGCAGCCTGCCGGTCGGCACCAGCTACGCGGTCTGGGTGGGCGTCGGCGCCGCGCTCACGGTGACCTATGCGGCGCTGGTCGGCGACGAACCGGCGTCGCCGGTCAAGCTGGTGCTGATCGCCGGGATCGTGGCCTGCGTCGCGGGCCTGAAGCTGCTCGGCTAGCGGCGCCGGCGGGTGAGCCGGGCGAACGCCAGCGCCGCAACGGCCCCCAGGCCCATCGCGGTCAGCGTCTGGCGGGTGTTCAGCCCCTCGTCCAGGTGCACCCGCGGCGCGATGATTGCCGGCGCCGGAGGGGCGACGGGCCGATCACGCGGATCGGTGGACGCGGTCGCCGCCCATGCCGTGCAGAACAGCACGAGATAGGCTGTGATGTAAGCGAATACCATCAACCCGAGCACCGGCCCGAAGGCGGCGCCGGCCGGGCTGCGCAGCACCGTCCGCAGATAGATCGACGCGACCTGTTTGAACACCTCGAAGCCGATCGCCGCGATCAGCCCGGCCCGCATCGAATCCACGAAACTGACCTTCTCCCGCGGCAGCCGGGCGATCATCCAGGTGAACAGCAGCCACGACACCAGCGTCGCGATCAGGATGGAGAAGATCCAGAACAACCAGTCGAAGACCACGAACTGCGGTATGCCAAGCCATTTCAGCAGCGCGGCCATGGGCGCGGCGTGGCCGACGGTGGTCAGCCCGACGGTGGCCACGATCACCGCGAACGTCCCCACCATGGCCAGCAGGTCGGAGAGCTTGTTGCGCACGAAGCCCGGCGACTCGATCTGGGTGTCCCACCACATCTCGGTCAACGCCTGGCGCAGATGCGATATCCAGCCCAGCCCCGCCCACACCGCGGTGGCCAGGCCGATCACCCCGACCGACGTCCGGGCATCGATCGCCGAGTTCATCAACTCCTGCAGCTGATTTCCCAGCGCCCCGTTCACTTGCGAGCGGATGTGGTCGTCGATGCTGCTGAGCAGTTGCGGCCGCCGCGCCAGCACGAAACCGAACACCGCGAAACCGACCATCAGCAACGGAAACAACGCGAAGATCGTGTAATACGTCAGGCCCGCCGCGAAGAAGCCGCCGTTGCGGTCGTCGAATCGCTGGTAGGCGCGGATGAGGTGATCCAGCCAGCCGTGCCGGGCCCGCAGCCGATCAAGAAACCCCGCCTCGGCCGGCTCGCTCATCGTGGAACTTCTTACCCCCGTCGCGGAAGGAACCCAAGCCGATCGTAAACCCGTTCGACGGTTTTCCCGGCGACATCCTGGGCCCGTTGCGCCCCGGCCGCCAGAACGGCCTCCAATTCGGCCGGGTCGGCCATCAATTCGTCGACGCGGGCCTTGATCGGGGTGACGAACTCGACCACCGCGTCCGCGGTGTCCTTCTTCAGATCGCCGTAACCCCTTCCGGCGTAGCCCTGCACGAGCTTGTCGATGTCGACCCCGCTGACCGCGGACTGGATGCTCAGCAGGTTGGACACGCCCGGCTTGGCGTCGGTGTCGAATCGGATCTCCCGCTCGCTGTCGGTGACCGCGGAGCGAATCTTCTTGGCGGACAACGCCGGATCGTCGAGCAGGTTGACCAGCCCGGCATCGGTGGACGCCGACTTGCTCATCTTCGACGTCGGGTCGGCCAAGTCGTAGATCTTGGCGGTGACCTTGGGGATGAGCATCTCCGGCACCACGAACGTGTCCGGGAAGCGGGCGTTGAACCGCTGCGCCACGTCGCGCGCCAACTCCAGGTGCTGGCGCTGGTCCTCGCCGACGGGCACCAGGCCGGTGTCGTAGGCCAGCACGTCGGCGGCCTGCAGCACCGGATAGGTGAACAGGCCCACCGTGGTGGAGTCCGCGCCCTGGCGCAGCGACTTGTCCTTGAACTGCGTCATCCGCGAGGCCTGGCCGAAGCCGGTGAAGCAGCCCAGCACCCAGGCCAGCTGGGTGTGGGCGGGCACGTGGCTTTGCACGAACACGGTGCTGCGGGCCGGATCGATGCCCAGCGCCAGGTACTGGGCGGCGGTGACCAGGGTCCGCCGGCGCAGCGCCGCGGGGTCCTGGGCGATGGTGATGGCGTGCAGGTCGACCACGCAGAAGAACGCGTCCCAATCGTCGCCCCAGTCGTCCTGCAGGGTCACCCACTGCGAGATGGCGCCCAACGCGTTGCCCAGGTGCAGCGAATCGGACGTGGGCTGGACGCCGGAGAAAATCCGGCGGGATCCGGTGGCGGTGCTCATGATGCACCGATCTTTTCACGCCTCGTCTCCCGCGCCGTGCCGCGGCCCGCACGGACCGGTGCCCGCGCCGCCCGCCGAACTTGCGGTACCGGCGGTACCGTATTTAATGTCGCGGTATGACGACTCGTGCGCCCATCCACCTCGGCCCCAAGGATGGTTCCGGGGAGCCGGTCGTGCTGCTGCACGGGTTCCTGATGTCGCAGACGGTGTGGGATCCGGTGGCGCCGCGGCTGGCCGACACCGGCCGCTACGAGGTCTTCGCCCCGACCATGGCCGGCCACAACGGCGGACCGTACGCGGGCACCTGGCTGCTCAGCTCGTCGGTGCTGGCCGACCACGTCGAACGTCAGCTCGACCGGCTCGGCTGGGACAGCGCCCATCTGGTGGGCAACTCGCTGGGCGGCTGGGTGGCCTTCGAACTCGAGCGGCGCGGCCGGGCGCCAGCGTCACCGGCATCGGCGCCGCCGGCGGCTGGACCCGCTGGAGCCCGGTCAAGTTCGAGGTGATCGGCAAGTTCATCGGGGGCATGCCGCTGCTGTTGCTGGCCCGGCTGCTCGGCCAACGCATCCTGCAGTTGCCGCTGAGCCGGCGGCTGGCGACGCTGCCGCTGAGCGCCACGCCCAGCGGGGTCAGCGAGCGCCAGCTGTCCGGCGTCGTCGAGGACGCCGCGCACTGCCCGGCCTATTTCCAGCTGCTGGTCAAGTCGCTGCTGCAGCCCGGGCTGCTGGAGCTGGCGCAGACCGCGGTGCCGGTGCAACTGGTGCTGTGCGAGAAGGACCGGGTGGTGCCACCCAGCAGGTTCAGCCGGCACTTCACCGACCACCTGCCGCCGGAGACGAGGATCACCAGGCTCGACGGCGTCGGACACGTGCCGATGTTCGAGGCGCCCGAGCGGGTCACAACGGTGCTCACCGACTTCATCGACGACTGCGTGGCCCGCTCCCAACGCCAGCAGCCCCCCGCTAGTTAGTCAGCTCCCGCCGCAGGTTCTCGGCGATCGAGTTGAGGAATTCCTCGCTCTGCTGCCACTTTTGGTCGGGGCCGATCAGGATGGCGAGGTCCTTGGTCATCTTGCCGCTCTCCACGGTGGAGACGACGACGCGTTCCAGGGTCTGCGCGAACTCGATCACCTCGGGGGTGTCGTCCAGCTTGCCGCGGTGCGCCAGCCCGCGCGTCCAGGCGAAGATCGAGGCGATCGGGTTGGTCGAGGTCGGCTTGCCGGCCTGGTACTGACGGAAGTGCCGGGTGACGGTGCCGTGCGCGGCCTCGGCCTCGACCGTTTTGCCGTCGGCGGTCATCAGCACCGAGGTCATCAGCCCCAGCGAGCCGTAACCCTGTGCTATCGCGTCGGATTGGACGTCGCCGTCGTAGTTCTTGCAAGCCCACACGTAGCCGCCCTCCCATTTGAGGCAGGCCGCCACCATGTCGTCGATCAGCCGGTGTTCGTAGGTCAGCCCCTCCGCTTCGAACTGCTCCTTGAATTCCTCGTCGTAGATGCGCTGGAACTCGTCCTTGAACATGCCGTCGTAGGCCTTGAGGATGGTGTTCTTGGTCGACAGGTACACCGGCCATTTGGCGTTCAGGCCGTACTTGAACGACGCGCGGGCGAAGTCGCGGATCGACTCCCGGAAGTTGTACATCCCCATCACCACCCCGCCGTCCTCGGGGATGGACACCATCTCGTGCACGATCGGCTCGCTGCCGTCGGCGGGAGTGAAGGTGATCGCGACGGTGCCCGGCTTGTCCACCTTGAAGTTGGTCGACCGGTACTGGTCGCCGAATGCGTGGCGGCCGATGACGATCGGCTTGCTCCAGCCCGGAACCAGCCGCGGCACATTGGATATCACGATCGGCTCGCGGAAGATGGTGCCGCCCAAGATGTTCCGGATCGTCCCGTTCGGGGACAGCCACATCCTCTTGAGGTTGAACTCCCGGACCCTCGCCTCGTCGGGGGTGATCGTCGCGCACTTGACGCCCACGCCGTGCTTCTTGATGGCATACGCCGCGTCGATCGTCACCTGGTCGTCGGTGCGGTCGCGGTGCTCGATGCCCAGGTCGTAGTAGTCCAGGTCGATGTCGAGGTAGGGAAGGATCAAGTTCTCCTTGATCATCTTCCAGATGACCCGGGTCATCTCGTCACCGTCGAGCTCGACGACGCGGCCCTTGACCTTGATCTTGGACGTGTTGGCGGGCTTGGACATGTCAGCGCTGCGACGCGGCCAGCGCCTCGTTGAACGTCTTGCTCGGCCGCATCACGGCGGTGGTCTTCTCGCTGTCGGGCTGGTAGTAGCCGCCGATGTCGACCGGCCGGCCCTGCACCTCGGCGAGCTCCTCGACGATCCGCTGCTCGTTTTCGCCTAACGACTCGGCCAGCGCGGCGAAATGCCGGCGCAGCTCGTCGTCGTCGTTTTGCGCGGCGAGCTCTTGGGCCCAGTACAGCGCCAGGTAGAACTGGCTGCCCCGGTTGTCGAGCTCTCCGGTCTTGCGCGACGGACTCTTGTTGTTCTCCAACAGCTTTCCGATGGCGGCATCCAGCGTCTTGCCCAGCAGCTTGGCCCGCTGGTTACCGGTCTTGATGCCGATGTCTTCGAAACACGCTCCCAGAGCCAGGAATTCACCGAGGGAGTCCCAGCGCAGATGGTTCTCCTCGACGAGCTGGTGCACATGCTTGGGCGCCGACCCGCCGGCTCCGGTCTCATACATGCCGCCGCCGGACATCAACGGCACGATGGACAGCATCTTGGCGCTGGTGCCCAGCTCCAGGATGGGGAACAGGTCGGTGAGGTAGTCGCGCAGGATGTTTCCGGTGACGGCGATGGTGTCCTGGCCGCGCATGGCCCGTTCCAGGGTGTACCGCATGGCCCACACCTGCGGCATGATCTGGATGTGCAGGCCCTCGGTGTCGTGCTCCTTGAGGTATTCCTTGACCTTCTTGCACAGCTCGACCTCGTGCGGGCGTTCGGTGTCCAGCCAGAACACCGCCGTCATCCCCGAGTTGCGGGCCCGGGTGACGGCCAGCTTGACCCAGTCCCGGATCGGTTCGTCGCGCACGATCGGCATCCGCCAGATGTCGCCGGTCTCGACGTTCTGGGTCAGCAGGACCTCCCCCGTGTCCAGGTCGACGATGTTGGCGACGCCGTCCTCGGGGATCTCGAATGTCTTGTCGTGCGAACCGTATTCCTCGGCCTGCTGCGCCATCAGCCCGACATTGGGCACCGTGCCCATGGTCGCCGGGTCGAACGCGCCGTGGGTTTTGCAGAAGTTGATGATCTCCTGGTAGATCCGGGAAAAGGTGGACTCGGGGTTGACGGCCTTGGTGTCCTTCTGCCGCCCGTCGGCGCCGTACATCTTGCCGCCGGCGCGGATCATCGCCGGCATGGACGCGTCCACGATCACGTCGCTGGGCGAGTGAAAGTTGGTGATGCCCTTGGCCGAATCGACCATGGCCAGCTCGGGCCGGTGCTCGTGGCAGGCGTGCAGGTCGCGGATGATCTCGTCGTGCAGCGACGCCGGCAGCGACTCGATCTTGCTGTACAGGTCGACCAGCCCGTTGTTGACGTCGACGCCGAGCTCGTCGAACAGCGCCTGATGCTTGGCGAAGGCCTCCTTGTAGAAGACCTTTACCGCGTGCCCGAAGACGATCGGGTGGCTGACCTTCATCATGGTCGCCTTGACGTGCAGCGAGAACATCACGCCGGTCTCGTAGGCGTCCTGCATCTGCTGCTCGTAGAACTCGACCAGGGCCTTCTTGCTCATGAACATCGAGTCGATGATGTCGCCGGTGCGCAGCGAGACCATCGGCTTGAGCACGATCGTCTTGCCGCTCTTGGTCTCCAGCTCCATCTTGACGTTGCGGGCGCGGTCCAGCGTCATCGACTTCTCGCCGTGGTAGAAGTCGCCGTGCTTCATGGTCGCGACGTGGGTGCGCGAGGCCGGCGACCACTCCGCCATGTGGTGCGGGTGCTTGCGGGCGTACTCCTTGACCGCCTTGGGTGCGCGACGGTCCGAGTTGCCTTGCCGCAGAACGGGATTGACCGCACTGCCCAGGCACTTGGCGTAGCGCTCGCGGATCTCGCGGTCCTCGTCGGTCTTCGGGCTCTGCGGGAAGTCGGGGATCTTGTATCCCTTGCCCTGCAGCTCCTTGACGGCGGCGATCAGCTGGGGCACCGAGGCGCTGATGTTGGGCAGCTTGATGATGTTGGTGTCGGCCAGCTTGGTCAGCCGGCCCAGCTCGGCCAGGTTGTCCGGCACCCGCTGCTCTTCGGTCAGGTGCTCGGGGAACTCGGCCAGGATGCGGGCCGCGACCGAGATGTCGCTGGTCTTGATCTCGATGCCCGCCGGTTCGGCGAAGGCCCGCACGATCGGCAGGAACGCGTAGGTCGCCAGCAGCGGCGCCTCGTCGGTCAGCGTGTAGATGACGGTCGGCTTCTCGGCGCTCACGGTCCCTCTCCCGGCGTCAATGATGGGTTCGCATTGTGGGGCTCAGCAATCTATCTGCCACGTTATCAAGGGTGTTTGGACAGGTGTCGGGGCGCGTCTGCCCGCTTCACCGCCGGCTCACCGCCGGGTCGTCACCGGGGAGTTGGCACCGGGTCGGCACAGTAAGATAGTCTTTGTATCGGTCATGAGCGCCAGCATCAAGCCCCGGCTTGCTGGCCGGCAACCCTCCAACCGCGGTGGGGTGCCCCGGGTGATGACCAGGTTGAGTAGCCACCACAACCGGCTATCCGGCAAGCGCGGGTCCGCCATGACGGGCCCCTGAGCAGACAGGGAAACGTGATGCGCATTCACTCGGTTCATCGGCAAGCTCGATCGCGCCCGCGCGTGCGTCGCTGCTGACGGCTGCCCGCCGGATTCTTCTTCCGACTTCTTCCGACCGACTTCTTCCGACCGAGAGAAAGCACCCCCGTGAGCTCCGAGAACACCGATCACGACACCGACCCCAGCGCGCACTGGTCGTTCGAGACCAAGCAGGTGCACGCCGGCCAGCACCCCGACTCGGCCACCAACGCCCGGGCCCTGCCGATCTACCAGACCACGTCGTACACCTTCGACGACACCACCCACGCCGCCGCCCTGTTCGGGCTGGAGGTGCCGGGCAACATCTACACCCGGATCGGCAACCCGACCACCGACGTCGTCGAGCAGCGCATCGCCGCGCTGGAGGGCGGGGTGGCGGCGCTGTTTCTGAGCTCCGGGCAGGCCGCTGAGACTTTCGCCATATTGAACCTGGCAAGTGCCGGAGATCACATCGTCTCCAGCCCGCGGCTCTACGGCGGCACCTACAACCTGTTCCACTATTCGCTGGCCAAGCTCGGTATCGAGGTCAGCTTCGTGGAGGATCCCGACGACCTGGATTCCTGGCAGGCCGCGGTCCGGCCGAACACCAAGGCGTTCTTCGCCGAGACCATCTCCAACCCGCAGATCGACATCCTGGACATCCCCGGCGTCTCGGGCGTCGCCCACGCCAACGGCGTGCCGCTGATCGTCGACAACACCATCGCCACGCCGTACCTGATCCAGCCGTTCGCGCACGGCGCCGACATCGTGGTGCACTCGGCCACCAAGTACCTCGGCGGTCACGGCTCGGCGATCGCCGGCGTGATCGTCGACGGCGGCACCTTCGACTGGACGCAGGGCCGGTTCCCGGGCTTCACCACCCCCGACCCGAGCTACCACGGCGTGGTGTTCGCGGAGCTGGGCCCGCCGGCGTACGCGCTCAAGGCCCGCGTGCAGTTGCTGCGCGACCTCGGTTCGGCCGCGGCGCCGTTCAACGCGTTCCTGGTCGCCCAGGGCATCGAGACGCTGAGCCTGCGCATGGAGCGGCACGTCGCCAACGCGCAGCGGGTGGCCGAGTTCCTGGCCTCTCATGACGGCGTGCTGTCGGTGAACTACGCGGGACTGCCCGGCTCGCCGTGGCACGAGCGGGCAAAGAAGCTGGCGCCCAAGGGAACCGGGGCGGTGCTGTCGTTCGAGTTGGCCGGCGGGGTGGAGGCCGGCAAGGCGTTCGTGAACGCGCTGAAGCTGCACAGCCACGTCGCCAACATCGGCGACGTCCGCTCGCTGGTCATTCACCCGGCCTCGACCACGCACGCCCAGCTGTCCCCGGCCGAGCAGCTGAGCACCGGGGTCAGCCCGGGGCTGGTGCGGCTGGCGGTCGGCATCGAGGGAATCGACGACATCCTGGCCGACCTGGAGCTCGGCTTCGCCGCGGCCGCCAAATTCGGTGCGAACGCGGGCACCTCCGGCGCCGACCCGCACGCCGTGGCGGCGTTCTGACGGACCCGGCCATGACCATCCCCGACGTTCCCACCCAGACGCTGCCCGACGAAGGCGAAATCGGCTTCGTCCACATCGGCTCGCTGACCACTGAGGCCGGCGCGGTGATCGACGACGTGCACATCGCCGTGCAGCGCTGGGGCGAGTTGTCGCCGACGCGGGACAACGTGGTGGTGGTGCTGCACGCGCTGACCGGTGACTCACATGTCACCGGGCCGGCCGGGCCCGGGCATCCCACCGGCGGCTGGTGGGACGAGATGGTCGGGCCGGGCGCGCCGATCGACACCGACCGCTGGTGCGCGGTGGCCACCAACGTGCTGGGGGGTTGCCGCGGTTCCACCGGCCCGAGCTCGCGGACCCGCGACGGAAAGCCTTGGGGCTCAAGGTTTCCCCGGATCTCGATTCGCGACCAGGTGGAGGCCGACATCGCGGCGCTGGCCGCGCTGGGCATCGACGAGGTGGCCGCCGTGGTGGGTGGATCCATGGGCGGCGCAAGGGCTTTGGAATGGATCGTCGGTCACCCGAGCCGGGTGCGGGCGGGGCTGCTGCTGGCGGTGGGCGCGCGCGCGACCGCCGATCAGATCGGCACCCAGTGCACCCAGATCGCGGCGATCAAATCCGATCCGAATTGGCAGGGCGGCGATTATCACGACACCGGGCGCACGCCCGACGCCGGGCTGGCGATCGCGCGGCGCTTCGCGCATCTGACCTACCGCGGCGAGGTCGAGCTCGACACCCGGTTCGGCAACGACGCGCAGCTCGACGAGGATCCCGCCAACGGCGGCCGGTACGCGGTGCAGAGTTATCTGGAGTACCAGGGCGTCAAGTTGGTGGAGCGGTTCGACGCGGGCAGCTACGTGGTGTTGACCGAGGCGCTGAACAGTCACGACGTCGGCCGGGCCCGCGGCGGGGTGCGCAAGGCGTTGCGCAGCTGCCCGGTGCCGGTGGTGGTGGGCGGCATTACGTCGGACCGGCTGTACCCGCTGCGTCTGCAGCAGGAGCTGGCCGAGCAGCTGCCGGGCTGCGCCGAGCTGCAGGTCGTCGACTCCATCTGCGGGCACGACGGGTTCCTGGTGGAGTCCGAGGCGGTCGGCGAAATGATCCGCAAGACACTGCTGTTGGCCGGTTCGCAGAGCGCCGGCCCGGGCGGTGCCGGCCCGGGGAGCAGGAAAGGCACGACCCGCCGGTGACCCGCTCGCGCCACGACCGCTCCCTCTCGTTCGGCTCGGCGGCCGCAGCCTACGAGCGTGGGCGGCCCTCCTATCCGCCGGAGGCGATCGACTGGCTGCTGCCGGTCGGCGCGCGTCAGGTGCTCGACCTCGGCGCGGGCACCGGCAAGCTGACCACTCGGCTGGTGGAACGCGGCCTGGACGTGGTGGCCGTCGACCCGATTCCGGACATGCTGGAGGTGTTGCGGAGCTCGCTGCCCGAGACCCGGGCGCTGCTGGGCACCGCCGAAGAAATCCCGTTGGAAGACAACAGCGTTGACGTGGTGTTGGTGGCGCAGGCCTGGCATTGGGTGGATCCGGAGCGGGCGATTCCGGAGGTGGCCCGGGTGCTGCGGCCCGGCGGGCGGCTCGGCCTGGTGTGGAACACCCGCGACGAGCGGCTGGGCTGGGTGCGCGAACTGGGCCGCATCATCGGAAGCGACGGCGACGGCCGCACCCACGTGGTGCTGCCCGAGCCGTTCACCGACCTGGCGCACCATGAGGTCGAGTGGACGAATTACCTTACGCCGCAAGCATTGATCGACCTGGTGGCGTCGCGCAGCTACTGCATCACCTCGCCGACCGAGGTGCGCACCCGAACCCTGGACCAGGTCCGCCACCTGCTGGCCACGCATCCGGCGCTGGCGAATTCGACCGGCCTGGCGCTGCCCTATGTCACCCGGTGCACCCGGGCGACGCTGGCCGGCTGAGCGCCGGGTCAATCGGGTTCGTCCCCGTCGTCGTCGCCGTCGTCGTCTTCACCCCCGTTCTCCCCGCGGAGGAGTTTTTCGGGGTGGTGGAAGGTGTTGGTGCGGGGTTGGTTTCGGTCTAGGTGGGGTGGTGGGAGCCATTGGGTTTCGCCGCGTGTGTTTTTGTGGGTGGTCCAGGCGCCGGGTTGCAGGAGGCGGTGGTGGGGTCCGCAGGCGAAGGTCAGGTCGTTGATGTTGGTGGTGTGGCAGGTGGCGTAGTCGGTGCAGTGGTGCACTTCGGCGTAGTAGCCGGGGACGGTGCAGCCGGGGGCGGTGCAGCCGCGGTCTTTGGCGTATAACACGATGCGCTGTGCGGGGGAGGCCAGGCGTTTGGTGTGATACAGGGCCAGGGCTTTGCCGTGGTCGAAGATCGCGAGGTAGTGGTGGGCGTGCCGGGATAGCCGGATCACATCGGACATGGGCAGCAGGGTGCCCCCGCCGGTGAGGCCCCGCCCGGCGGCGGTTTCGAGGTCGGCCAGGGTGGTGGTGACGATGATGGAGGCCGGTAGCCCGTTGTGTTGGCCGAGGTTTCCTGAGGCCAGCAGGGCGCGCAGGCCGGCCAGCAGCCCATCGTGGTTGCGCTGGGCCGCCGAGCGGGTGTCCCCGTCGATGGCCTGCTCGGTAGGCGTGCCGTCCACGCACGGGTTTTCGTCGAGGGGGTTGCACATGCCGGGGGCGGCGAGTTTGGCCAGCACGGCTTCGAGGGTGGCACGTAGTTCGGGGGTCAGTAGTCCGCGGAGTTCGGACATGCCGTCGGCGTGTTGGTTGCCGAGGGTGAGGCTGCGGCGGCGGGCGCGGTCTTCGTCGCGGTAGAGGCCGTCGGGGTTGAGGCAATCGGCCAGCGTGCCGGCCAACGCGGCGAGGTGTTCGGGCCGATACCGGGTGCCTTCCCTGGCCAGGTCGGTTTCGGCGCGCTCGCGGGTTGCCTGGTCGATCCAGCCGGGCAGCTGGTGGCAGAACTTACGGATCACGGCCACCTGCTCGGGACCCAACGACCCCTCTCGTTGCCGCGCGGCGGTGGCCGCCAGCAGCGGCGGCAACGGTTCCCCGGTCAGCCCGACGCGGGGGCTCAGGTCGGCGGCGGTGTGTACCCGCCGGGCGGCCTCGGCGCGGCTGATCAGGGTGGCCTCGGCGATCGCGTGCGAAAGCCGGCCACCCAACTCCGCCGGGCTGGCGTCGCGGGCCAGCGCGTTGATCAGTGGATGCTCGACCGCGGGCAGCCGCCGGCGCAGTTCCTCGCAGCGGGTCAGCAACGCCAACTTCTCGCGCGTGGCCAACGCGGCGTAGTCGCAGTCGAGCAGATCGTCCAAGGCGGCATCGATGGCGTCGAACGCCGCCGACACCGCCTCCCGATCACTACTCATACCTCGCAAACTAGGCGAGCCCACCGACATTTAGGTTTAGTGGGCGTCCGCGGACGGCCGAGGCCACCGACCGGAACACCTGGTGATTCCTGATTTTTGAGTGGTCGTCCGCGGCGCGTCTCAGGTGCCGACCGGTGTCCCTGTTCGGGAACTTGGAGCCGCTCGGGAGCGGACTTCTGCTTGCGGAATGTCTGGGCCATGCCCGTCGGAGCCGGGGACTGACCTGGATCCGTCGAAAGGATGTGCGTGGAACTGATTTTGGGTATCGACGTGGCGTGCCGGGCTGCTCATCAAGCATCGCTGGCCCGTCCCGATGGGACGTATGTGTGGACCGGACGAAAGTTCTTCACCCGGCCCGCCGACCTCGAAAAGCTCTGGAAAGTAATCGGACTCAGCGAGCAAGACACCGTGCGGGTGGTGATGGAGCCCACCCGCAACGCATGGGTTCCGCTGGCATCCTGGTTTCGTCATCACGGCGCCCGGATCTCGATGGTGCCCACCACCCAGTCAGCAGACCTGCGCGCCTACTACTCCAAGCACACCAAAAATGACCATCTGGACTCCAAGCTGTTGGCCCGGTTGCCCTTGCTGCATCCAGAGGGGCTGCGTGACCACAGCGGCGACGGGCCCGGCGAACCGCTGCGGCGCCTGGTCAAGATCCGCTCCTCGATCGTCAAGCGCCGCACCGCAGTCTTCCAGCGCCTTGACGCCCAGCTCGAGCTCCTCGGTCCAGCCTGGTACGACGCGCTGGGATCCAACTATGGCAAGGCCGCGCTGGCACTGCTGGCCCGCTACGCCGACCCGCACAGCCTGATCCGTCTCGGCCATGCCCGCCTGACCCGCTTCCTGATCCGCCACTCCCGCGGCGCCTGGCGCGAACCACACGCCACCCTGCTGTTGACCGCCGCCCAAGAATCGCTGCAGCTATGGGGATCTGGCGCTAATGCCCGCATCGACTTCGCCGAACTGGCCGCCGACATCGCTACCGAAGCCGAGCAAGCCCAGATGCTCACCGAGCAGATCGACGACCTCGACGAGCGCGCCGCCAACCTCTACGCCGAGGCCGACCCGCGCGGCATCATCGCCTCAGCACCCGGCGTCGGGCCCGTCACCTGTGCGGTCATCGCCGGCCGCATCGGCGACCCGCACCGGTTCCACTCCCTAGCCGCCATCCGCGCCTACTCCGGCCTCGTCCCCAAGGTCAACCAGTCCGGACAAGCAGAACAGCGCCACGGACTCACCAAAGCCGGTGACCCGCTGCTGCGCGAAGCCCTCTTCGCCGCCGCTGACCAAGCCCGCAAGAGCGACCCGCAACTGGCCGCGAAATACAAACGCCTGATGAGCACCGAGCGCCACCACGATTCGGCGATCTGCCACATTGCCACCATCCTGCTCACCCGCATCGCCACCTGCTGGCGCGCCGGAGCGCACTACGTGCTGCGCGACACCGACGGACGACCCATCACCTTCGAAGAAGGACGCCGCATCGTCCGCGCCCACCACACCGTCGACAAGAAGACTCGCATCAACGCTGCCTCCAAGCGCTACTCCCAGCGCCAAAAAGGCAGGACGGGCCGGGAACAACAGGAGTCGCTACGCGCTCCAATTCACCGGCCCGTCCACCCCAGCATAAAACCCACCGAAGTAGCTTGACTCCCCTTAGGAACTCAAAAAACCCCGCAATGTGACCACAGAAACCAAAGTGACACAAGGGATTTCACCGGCCCGCGGCGCCGAGGGAGCCGCGGTCGTCGAGCAGTGGTTGCGCCAATAACGGCGGCGAATCAATTGCCCGGCAACCGACTTGCGGGCCGGCCAATAATCCACCTCGCCGACGCCGCGGCCTTACGAAACGCTTATTGTGCGAACCTTTATCCCACCGTGTCGTAAACGTGACAGTGATGGCTCAGAGTTCGTAGGGCGTGATTCGAGTGCCGTCGGTGCACTCCAGGCGGACGGGGAGGCTGGCGTGAAGGCACTTGCACGAACTCATCAATGGATCTGGGTTTTGCGCCACCAGCCCTTCACCATTCGGCTGCTGGCCGCGGCCGCCGGCCTGCTCACGGTGGCGTCGGCGTTCGCGGCGCCGGCCGGGGCGGAGGGAAACGGCGACGACTTCATCGACGCGCTCAACCACGCCGGCATCGACTTCGGCGAACCGGGAAACGCGATGGCCGTCGGCGAGTCGGTCTGCCCGATGCTGTCGCAGCCGGGCGGCAATTTCGCCGCGGTGGCATCCAGCGTCGCCGGCCGGGGCATGTCCCCCACGATGGCCCGCATGTTCACCACCATCGCGATCCAGACGTACTGCCCCCAGGAGATGGCGAACATCGCCAGCGGCAACCTGTCCGGCGCCATGCCGCAGGTTCCGGGAATGCCCGGGCAGCTTCCCGCGATGGCCGACCAGATCCCGGGCATGGCGGGCCAGACGGGCCAACTGCCGACGATGCCCGGCCAGCTGCCGAGCTTCTGATCGAGGCGCGCCGAGCGTGTGGGCCACGGACGAAAAATGACGAAAAGTCGTACCTAAAGCCCACGTTCGACGCGGACCAACGCTCGAAACGTCAGCCGGTGCCCAGCGGGTCGATGGTCCAGGCGATGTAGACCATCGCCGCCCCGACCATCGCGGTGGTGACGAAGTCGATTCCCTTGCCGCGCACCACCAGCAGCCCGGCACGCTCCTCGGACAGCACCAGCCGCAGCAGCGCCGCCACCCCCACCCCGATGCCTAGCAGCAGTGAACCGCGGCGCCAGAAGTTGGCACCCACCAAGGCCAGCGCCACCGCAAAGATCAAGCCCACCAACAGAATCGGCCACTGAGCCCGCATCAGGGTGCGTGCGGTCATTCCCGCTCGGCCAGCTCGACGACGTTGGTCAACAGGAACGCCCGGGTCAACGGGCCCACGCCGCCGGGATTCGGCGACACGTGACCGGCCACCTCCCACACGTCGGGGTGCACGTCGCCGGCGAGCTTGCCGTCGACCCGGCTGACCCCCACGTCGAGCACCGCGGCCCCCGGGCGCACCATGTCGGCGGTCAGCAGGTGCGGAACCCCGACGGCGGCCACGATGATGTCGGCCTGCCTGGTCAACGCCGGCAGATCACGAGTTCCGGTGTGGCACAACGTAACCGTCGCGTTCTCCGAACGCCGGGTCAGCAGCAGCCCCAGCGGACGACCGACCGTCACACCGCGGCCGATGACCACCACGTGCGCCCCGGCGATCTCGACGTCGTAGCGGCGCAACAGGTGCACGATTCCGCGCGGCGTGCACGGCAGCGGCGCCGGATTGTTGAGCACCAGCCGGCCCAGGTTGGTGGGGTGCAGGCCGTCGGCGTCCTTATCCGGGTCCACCCGCTCCAGCGCCGCGTTCTCGTCCAACTGCTTGGGCAGCGGCAACTGCACGATGTACCCCGTGCATTCGGGGTTGGCGTTCAGCTCGTCGATGGTGTCGTTGAGCGCGGCGGTGCTGATGTCGGCGGGCAGGTCGCGGCGGATCGAGGTGATGCCCACCTTGGCGCAGTCGGCGTGCTTGCCGCGCACGTAGGCCTGCGAGCCCGGGTCGTCGCCGACCAGGATGGTGCCCAAACCCGGGGTGCGGCCGGCCGCGGTCAACGCGGCGACCCGCTGCTTGAGGTCGACGAAGATTTCGTCGCGGGTGGCCTTGCCGTCCAGTGTGATTGCTCCCACGCTGACAGTCTGGCAGACCTCGATGATGGCGACCCGCTGCGCCCGGCTCCGCCGCGCTTGCGATCGCCATTAGGCTCCCCGATATGCCCACCCCTCCGGACGTGTTCAGCCCCGCCAAGCTCGGTCCGATCACGCTGCGCAATCGCATCATCAAGTCCGCCACCTTCGAGGCGCGTACACCGGACGCGCTGGTGACCGACGACCTCATCGAATACCACCGGCTGCCCGCCGCGGGCGGCGTCGGCATGACGACCGTCGCCTACTGCGCCGTCTCCCCCGGCGGCCGCACCGAGGGCAACGGCATCTGGATGCGGCCCGAGGCCGTGCCCGGGTTCCGCCGGCTCACCGACGCGATCCACGCCGAGGGCGCGGCGGTCAGCGCGCAGATCGGGCACGCCGGGCCGGTGGCCAACGCCAGGTCCAACAAGGCGCAGGCGCTGGCGCCGGTCCGGTTCTTCAACCCGATCGGAATGCGGTTCGCCAAGAAGGCGACCCGCGAGGACATCGACGAGGTGATCGCCGCGCACGCCAACGCCGCGCGGCTGGCCATCGAGGCCGGGTTCGACGCCGTCGAAATCCACCTGGGCCACAACTATTTGGCGAGTTCGTTCCTGTCACCGCTGATCAACCGCCGCAACGACGAGTTCGGCGGGTCGCTGCAGAACCGGGCGAAGGTGGCCCGCGGCATGGTGATGGCCGTGCGGCGGGCGGTGGAAAAGGAGGGCACGCCCATCGCGGTGACGGCCAAGCTGAACATGGCCGACGGAGTGCGCGGCGGCATCAGCACCGAGGAATCGCTGACCACCGCCAAGTGGCTGGAGTCCGACGGCGGCCTGGACGCGATCGAGCTCACCGCGGGCAGCTCGCTGGTCAACCCGATGTACCTGTTCCGCGGCGACGCGCCGCTCAAGGAGTTCGCCGGCGCGTTCAAGCCGCCGCTGCGCTGGGGCATGCGCATGACGGGCAAGAAGTTCCTGCGCGAATACCCCTACCGCGAGGCGTATCTATTGCGGGACGCCAAGCTGTTTCGCGCCGAGCTGAAGATGCCGCTGATCCTGCTGGGCGGCATCACCAATCGCGAGACGATGGACCTGGCGATGGCGGAGGGTTCGAATTCGTCGCCATGGCCCGCGCGCTGCTGGCCGAGCCGGATCTGATCAACCGGATCGCCGCCGAGGACGCCGCGCACCGGGTGCATTCGGCGTGCACGCACTGCAATCAGTGCATGCCCACCATCTACAGCCGAACGCACTGCGTGGTCACCGGTGCGCCCGACCGGCACACCAGCGCCGCAACTTAATCCACAGCGCTGCAAGCTACAGTTGTGGCGATGTCAGCACCAGCCCCGCCAGCGCTAACCGTCCATCACGAAGGCTCGGAACGTACCTTCGCCGCGGGCCACGACGTGGTCGTCGGGCGCGATCTGCGAGCCGACATGCGCATCACGCACCCTCTGATCTCGCGCGCCCACCTGCTGCTGCGCTACGACCAGGGCAAGTGGCTGGCCATCGACAACGGTTCGCTCAACGGAACTTTCGTCAATGGCCGCCGGGTGCCGGTGGTCGAGATCCACGACGGGTGCGCCATCAACATCGGAAACCCGGACGGCCCGCTGCTGACCTTCGACGTCGGCCGCCACCAAGGCATGGCCGGACGCCCGCCCCGCACCGAGTCGATGGGCATACCGGTGGCGGCCCACCCGCCCGCACCGGCGGCCTGGTCGGCCCAACCGGCGCCGCCGGTCGCCGCCCCGCCCCCGCCGGCCGGGCGCACCCCCAACTGGGCCGCGCCACCGCGGCGCCCGCAGCCCGCGCCGCGCCCCGGCCCGCCGGGCCAGACCATGTACGGCGGCCGCCCACCCGGCGGCTACCCGCCCGCCGCGCCGCCCCCGCCGCCCGTCGCGCCGGCCCCGGCGGCCCCGCACACCCAGATGGCGCCCGCGGCTTCCAAGCCGCCCGAGGTGGCCAACCTGGCGACCAAGATGTTCCAGGCGCTGATGCCGTCGCGGTCCGGCGCGATCCAGAAGCCGGCCGGGTCGCAGACCATCGGCCGGGCCACCGACAACGACATCGTCATCCAGGACGTGCTGGCGTCCCGCCATCACGCGTTTCTGATCCAGACGCCGCTGGGCACCGAGATCCGCGACGCGCACAGCGTCAACGGCACCTTCGTCAACGGCGTGCGGGTCGGCTCGGCCGTGCTCACCGAGGGCGACGTGGTCACCATCGGCAACGTCGACCTGGTGTTCACCCGGGACGGGCTGATCCGGCGCACCGAGGCGGCCACCCGCAGCGGCGGGCTGGAGGTCAACTCCGTCTGCTACACCGTCGACCACGGCAAGCAGCTGCTCGACCACATCTCGCTGACCGCCCGGCCCGGCACGCTGACCGCCATCATCGGCGGCTCCGGCGCCGGCAAGACCACGCTGTCGCGGCTGATCGTCGGCTACACCACCCCCACGTCGGGCACGGTGACCTTCGAGGGCCACAACATCCACACCGAATACGCATCCATGCGCAGCCGGATCGGCATGGTCCCGCAGGACGACGTGGTGCACCGCCAGCTCACGGTCAACCAGGCGCTCGGCTACGCCGCCGAACTGCGGCTGCCGCCCGACACCAGCAAAGAGGAACGGGCCCGCGTCGTCGCCCAGGTGCTCGAGGAACTCGACATGACCCAGCACGCCGAAACGCGGGTGGACAAGCTCTCCGGTGGGCAGCGCAAACGCGCCTCGGTCGCCCTCGAGCTGCTCACCCAGCCGTCGCTGCTGCTGCTCGACGAGCCGACGTCCGGCCTGGACCCGGCGCTGGACCGCCAGGTGATGCTGATGCTGCGCCAGCTCGCCGACGCCGGGCGGGTGGTTTTGGTGGTCACCCACTCGGTGTCCTACCTGGACGTGTGCGACCAGATCCTGCTGATCGCCCCCGGCGGCAAGACCGCCTTCTGCGGGCCGCCCGACCAGGTCGAGCCCGCGCTGGGCACCCGAAACTGGGCCGACATCTTCGCCAAGGTCGGCGCCGACCCGGACGAGGCCAACCGGCGCTTCAAGGAGCGCAACCAGCAGTCGTCGCAGCCGCCGACGCCGCAGAGCCCGGCGGACCTGGGGGAACCCCCGCAGACCGACCTGTGGCGGCAGCTGTCGACGATCGCGCGCCGCCAGGTCCGGCTGGTGGTCTCCGACCGCGGCTACACCATCTTCCTGGCGGTGCTGCCGTTCCTCATCGGCGCGTTGTCGCTGACGGTGAAGGGCCCGCATCCGGGGCTGGGGCCGGCCGACCCGCTCGGACCCGCGCCCACGCAGCCGCAGTACATCATGGTGCTGCTGAACATCGGTGCGGTGTTCATGGGCACCGCGCTGACCATCCGAGATCTCATCGGCGAGCGGGCCATCTTCCGACGAGAGCAGGCGGTGGGGTTGTCCACCACCGCCTATCTGCTGGCCAAGATCGCGGTGTTCTGCGTCTTCGCGACCGCCCAGGCGGCGATCGCGACCATCATCGTGCGGCTGGGCAAGGGCGCGCCGACCGCGCACCCGCAGTTCTTCGGCAACTCGACGTTCTCGCTGTTCGTCACCGTGGCGGGCACCTGTATCGCGTCGGCGATGCTGGGCCTGCTGCTGTCGGCGCTGGCGCAGTCCAACGAGCAGATCATGCCGCTGCTGGTGGTGTCGATCATGTCGCAGCTGGTGTTCTCCAGCGGCATGATCCCGGTCTACCAGCGCATCGGCCTCGAGCAGCTGGCCTGGCTGACACCGGCGCGGTGGGGCTATGCCGCGGGCGCCTCCTCGATCGACTTCCCGTCGCTGGTCAAGGTCAAGCAGATCCCCACCAACGACCCGATATGGCAGCACTCCAAACACATCTTCGTGTTCGACATGGCCATGCTGGCGCTGCTGTCGATCGGTTACACCGGCTTCGTGCGCTGGCACATCCGGCTGAAACGCTGAGGCCGGCCGGCCGGCCGCGAACCCTAATCTGGGTGTGATGACTCGCTCCGCGCAGCCCGTGCTGACTGCCCGATCCGACCGCTCCGAAGGCAGCTTCGCCGCGGGCCGTGACGTGGTCGTCGGCAGCGACCTGCGCGCCGACCTGCGGGTGGCGCACCCGTTGATCGCCCGGGCGCACGTGCTGCTGCGCTTCGAGCAGGGCCGCTGGCGGGCGGTGGACAACAACACGCTCAACGGGGTTTATGTGGACGGCCGGCGGGTGCCGGCGGTCGACATCCAGGACGGGCAGACCATCAACATCGGCAAACCCGACGGCCCGCGCATCACGTTCGAAATCGGCCAGCACACCGGCGCGGTCGGCCTGCTCCCGCCGCCGCCCCGGCAGCCGAAACCGCCCGGGCAGCCGCCGACGCGCTCGTTCCGGCGCCGAGACACCCAGCGCAGCGCCGTCCCGCCGGACGCCGCGACGCGCGGGGTGCCGCAGCCCGGGCCGCCGCCGCGCACCCAGACCGGCAGGACCGGCGGCAGCGGGGAGTTCCCGACCACCTGGGTCAGCGTCCCGGGTCCCGACGCCGATCGCCGGCCGACGCCCGGGCGGGCCGCCTGGATCGGGCGCGCCCTCAACAACGACATCGTCATCCACGACGTGCTGGCCTCCCGTCATCACGCCTTCTTGACCCCGACCCCGACCGGCGCCGAGATCCGCGACGCCAATAGCAGCAACGGCACCTTCGTCAACGGTGTGCGGGTCGGTGCGGCGGCGCTGTCCGACGGCGACGTGGTCACCATCGGCAACGTCGACCTGGTGTTCACCGGCGGCATGCTGGTCCGCCGCCAGGAGGCGGCCACCCGCGCCGGCGGCCTGGAGGTGCGCGAGGTCAACTTCGGCGTCGACGGCAAGCAGCTGCTGGAACGGATCTCCCTGGTCGCCCGCCCCGGCACCCTGACCGCGCTGATCGGCGGGTCCGGCGCGGGCAAGACCACGCTGTCGCGGCTGATCGCCGGGTATGCCACCCCCACCTCCGGCTCGGTGACGTTCGAGGGCCACGACATCCACACCGAGTACGCCTCGCTGCGCACCCGGATCGGCATGGTGCCGCAGGACGACGTGGTGCACCGCCAGCTCACGGTCAGCCAGGCGCTCGGCTACGCCGCCGAACTGCGGCTGCCGCCCGACACCAGCAAGTCCGACCGGGCCCAGGTGGTCGCCCAGGTCCTCGACGAGCTGGGCCTGACCGAGCACGCCGACACCCGGGTGGACCGACTGTCCGGCGGCCAGCGCAAACGGGCGTCGGTGGCGCTGGAGCTGCTCACCGGGCCGTCGCTGCTGATCCTCGACGAGCCGACGTCGGGCCTGGACCCGGCACTCGACCTGCAGGTCATGACCATGCTGCGCCAGCTCGCCGACGCCGGCCGGGTGGTGCTGGTGGTCACCCACTCGCTGACCTACCTGGACGTCTGCGACCAGGTGCTGCTGATGGCGCCGGGCGGCAAGACGGCATTCCTCGGCCCGCCCGGCCAGATCGGCCCGGCGATGGGCACCACCAACTGGGCGCACATCTTCGCCAAGGTGGGCGCCGACCCGGACGAGGCCAACCGCCGTTTTCTGGCCCAGAACCGGCCGCCGCCGCCCGCGCGGACCGAGGCGCCGGCCGAGCTGGGCGCCCCGGCGCAGACCAGCAAGCGCCGCCAGTTCTTCACCATCGCCCGCCGTCAGGTCCGGCTGGTGGTCGCCGACCGCGCCTACTTCCTGTTCCTGGCGGTGCTGCCGTTCGTGATGGGCGCGCTGTCGCTGACCGTGCCGGGCAGCGCCGGGTTCGGCTACGCCGATCCGGCCGGCGAGTCGGCCGGCGAGGCCGGCACCATCCTGACGTTGCTCACCATGGCCGCCGCGTTCATGGGCACGGCGCTGACCATCCGCGACCTGATCGGCGAGCGGCCGATCTTCCGCCGCGAGCAGGCGGTCGGGCTGTCCAGCACCGCCTACCTGCTGGCCAAGATCGTGGTGTTCTGCGTGTTCGCCGTCGCGCAGGCGGCCGTCGCCACCGCCATCGTGGTGCTGGGCAAGGGGCCGCCGACGCGGCCGGCCGTGCTGCTGGGTAACGCCACCTTCGAGCTGTTCGTCGCGGTGGCGGCGACGTGCGTGGCCGCGGCGATGCTGGGCCTGCTGCTCTCGGCGCTGGCGCGGTCGCACGAGCAGATCATGCCGCTGCTGGTGGTGTCGCTGATGATGCAGATGGTGCTGTGCGGCGGCATGGTGCCGGTCACCCGCCGGGTCTTCCTCGACCAGCTGTCCTGGCTGGTGCCGTCCCGGTGGGGCTATGCGGCGCAGGCGGCGACGGTGGACCTGTGGACGGTGTCACCCGGCCCGCAGAGCCCGCGGGACAGCCACTTCCAGCACACCGCGACGGCCTGGCTGTTCGACATGGCCATGCTGGCGGTGCTCTCGGTGGGCTACGCCGCGCTGGTGCGCTGGCGCATCCGGTTGCGGCGTTGACTCGCTAGCCGTCCAGCCGCAGCCCGTGCGCCAGCGCGAAGGCGACGGCCTGGTCGACGTCGACGCGGGCCCCGGCCAGCGACGCCGTCGTCCACAGCGCCGGGTCCGCGGCGCCGCCGCGCAGGTCGGCGTCGTCCAGCCGGGTGCCGGCGGTGCGCGCGCCGCGCAGGTCCGCGCCACGCAGCACCGCCTTGCGCAGGTCGGCCTCCACCAGCGAGGTCTCCCGCAGCCGGCACCCGCTCAAATCGACGCCGCGCAGGTCGTTGCCGCCGAGCACCGCGAGCGTGAAGTCCACCTCGTCGAACGTCACCGGCCGCAGCCGACACTGCTCGAACACCGACCCCAGCATGGTGCACTGCTCGAAAGTGCTGTGCCACAACGATGTTCGACGAAAGGTGCAGTTGCGGAAGGCCGACGCGCGGTGCCGCGACTCGGCCAGGTTGGCGCCGCTGAAATTGCATTCGGTGAACACCACCCGCTCGGTCGACAGCCCGACCAGGTCCTCGTCGGTGAAATCGTGCCGCTCGAATTCGCGGTCGACCCACGCGGTCAATTGGCCGACAGGCTGGCCAGCGCGTATTCGCTGACCGCGATCAGGGCGTCGGTCGCCGACCGGCGGTCCCTGGCGTCGACGGTGATCACCGGGATGTGCGGCGGCAGCGTCAGCGCCTCGCGCACCTCCTCGACCGGGTAGCGGGGCGCCCCGTCGAACTCGTTGACCGCGACCAGGAACGGCAGGTTGCGGTGCTCGAAGAAGTCCACGGCGGCGAAGCTGTCCTGCAGCCGCCGGCAGTCGACCAGCACCACCGCGCCGATCGCGCCGCGCACCAGGTCGTCCCACATGAACCAGAACCGGCGCTGCCCCGGCGTGCCGAACAGGTACAGCACCAGATCGTCGGCCAGGGTGATCCGGCCGAAGTCCATCGCCACCGTGGTGGTCCGCTTGTCGGGCGTGGCCTCCAGCGCGTCCACGCCGGTCGAGGCGTCGGTGAGCATGGCCTCGGTGCGCAGCGGCATGATCTCCGACACCGCCCCGACGAACGTGGTCTTGCCGGCGCCGAATCCGCCGGCGATCACGATCTTGGTCGACGCGTGGTCGCCGGAGTCAAGCTGCACGTCAGAGTGCGCGTAAGCCACGCAGGGTCCTTCCTATCAGTTCGTGGCGCTCATCCCTGGTCGAACGCTCGGACAACGTCTTGTGCACCCGAAGGTAGCCGGACAACACCAGATCGCCGACCAGGACGCGCGCCACGCCCAGCGGCAGGTCCAGCCGGGCCGAGATCTCGGCGACCGACGGGCTGTCCAGGCACAGCCGCACGATCCTGCCGCGCGCGTCGCCGGGCGGCCACCGGTGCGTCAGGCCGGCCTGCAACGTCTGGATCGGCGCCTCCACCGGCAGGTCGACGGTGGTGTCGGTGCGCCCCGACGTCAGCGTGTACGGCCGGACCAGATTCCCGCTGCGGGAGGTCGGCCAGGTCTCGGGGGTGTCCATCGGGCGCTCACGAGACGCTGGACCGGCGGGTGGACTGCACCACCCCGCCCACCCGCTCGACGAGGACGGCCATCTCGTAGCCGATCTGACCGATGTCGCAGGACGCCGCGGCGAGCGTGGCCAGATGCGAGCCGTCCCCGACCTGCATCAGCAGCAGGTAGCCGTTGGACATCTCGACCACCGACTGCAGCACCTGCCCGCCCTCGAACAGCTGGGCGGCGCCCGTTGCGAGGCTGGCCAGCCCGGAGGCGACGGCGGCCAGCTGGTCGGCGCGTTCGCGCGGCAGGTGTTCGCTGGCGGCGACGGGCAGCCCGTCGACGGACACCAGCAGCGCGTGCGCGACGCCGGGGACCTCGCGGGCGAACTTCGTCACCAACCAGTCCAGCGACCGGTCCGGGGCTGCAGACCAGGAATTGTCGGGTGCGGTCATTGTTGGTCGGGTCCTTCGCTGCTTTCCCGGGCGTGCGACCGTCCGGTGCGCACGCCACCGAAATGGCTGCTGAACGAGGCGCGGACCGCCTCGGGGTCGCGGGCGACGGCCGCGTGCTGCGGCCGGCGCGGCGCGGGTGAGCGGCCGTTGAGCCCCGGCTCGTCGTCGGGTTCGGCCGCGGCCCCGTGGGCGCCACCCGGCACCAGCCGGGCGCCGGGGGTGCGCACGGGCAGGCCGTGGTCGGTGGTGTGCGACTCGACGGGCTTGTCCTCGGCAGCGGCCGCCAGCGTCCAGCCCCGGTCCCACACCGACTGCCAGTCCAGGTCGGGGCTGTTGACCAGGTCGTGCGGGTCGCCCAGCATCTCCGAGAGCATGCGCCGGTAGATGACGTCGTCGTCGGCCGGGCCGGTGCTGGCGGCGGGCGGAATGGAGGCGTCGGGCTTCGGCTTCGGGGCAGGTTTCGGGGGCGCCTCGGGCGGCGTCTCGGTGCGCGGGCGGGCGGCGAAGAAGGCCGAGGTGTCCGACGCCGCGCGGGCCGGCCGGGGCGCCGGCTGCTGCGGTTCGGGGGCCGGCTCGGGCGCCCGTTCCGGGGCCGGCCTGGGCGCCGGGCTGGCCTCCCACCAGGGCTTCGCCAGCTCACGGCGCTGCCGGCGGGGCTGCGGTTCGGCCGGCGGGGCGGGAACCGCGGCAACATCCGCGATGCCGCTGGACCCAGGATTGCGGCGGGGCAGCAGGGTGACCGGCGGTGTGGACGCGTCGCCGGCGTTGCGGGTGCCGCGCGCGGCCGGCTGCTGGGTGCCGTCGTGCCGGCCGCCCTCCTCGGCGGGTGCGGCGATGGCGCTGGCGAGTTTGGCGCTCGGCGACGAGACCGCCCGGATGTGCCGGGGCCCGGACGGCTCGGCGACGACCCGGCCGGCGAGCACCGTCGGCGGCAGGTACACCTCGGCGGTGGTGCCCGAGCCGGATTCGTTGGCCGCCGGGCCGCGCAACCCCACCCGCATCCCGTGCCAGGCCGCGATCCGGCCCACCACGAAAAGGCCGAGATGCCGGGCGTTTTCGGGATGCGGGTCGGGGTTGGCGTCGCCGCCGGCCTGCAGCCGCATGTTGGCGATGCGCCGGTCGGCGTCGTTCATCCCCAGGCCGGAGTCGGCGATGCGCACCACCACTCCCCCGTCACCGCCGCGCGACGCCGACACCCGGGCCGAGGTGGTCGGCGGCGAGTACCGCAGCGCGTTGTCGATCAGCTCGGCGAACAGGTGGATGGCGCCGCCGGCGGCCGCCCCGAGCAGCGAGCACTCGGGCAGCCCGGCGATCTCGACCCGGCGGTAGTCCTCCACCTCGGACACCGCGGCGTTGATCACGGTGGCCAGCGGCACCGGATCGCGCTGGTCGCGCGCCAGCTTCGCGCCGGCCAGCACCAGCAGGTTGGCGCTGTTGCGGCGCAGCCGGGCCGCCAGATGGTCCAGCCGGAACAGGTTGTCCAGCCGTTCGGGATTGTCCTCGTTGCGCTCCAGCCGGTCGATGAGCGCCAGCTGCTGGTCGACCAGCGAGCGGCTGCGCCGCGACATGGTCTCGAACATGTCGTTGACCAGCAGCCGCAGCCGCGCCTCGTCGCCGGCCAGCAGTAGGGCCTGGGTGTGCAGCTCGTCCACGGCGTGCGCGACCTGGCCGATCTCCTCGGTGGTGTACACCGGCAGCGGAGCCGGAATCGGTTCGGCCCCACCGGCTTTCACGTGTGCGATCTCCTCCTCGAGATCGGTGTGGGCCACCTTAAGCGCGCCGTCGCGCAGCGTGCGCAGCGGCCGCACCAGGGCCCGCGCCACCAGCAGCACCACCGCCAGCGCGATCACGATGGCGGCCAGCACCAGGGCGGTGTCCAGGATGGCCGAGTTGCGCCGTTCGGCGGCCTGCGCGTGCACCGACTTGGTCACCGACGCGGTGGTGCTCTTGATGACCTGGTCGGCGATGTCGTCGGTGGTCTGGATCGAGCGCAGCAGGTCGGGGTTGTCGACGAGCACGCTGGCCGGGTCGGACATGATCGCCATCCGGCTGACCATCTGCTGTTGCAGCGTCTTGGCCTCGGGCGATCCGGCGCCGAGCACCTCGCTCATGCCGAACAGCGTCGACGGTTCGGTGCCGGCCAGGGTCGCCATCGAGGTGCGCAGCTGCGGCTCGGGCAGCTCGGCTCCCCGGGTGACCAGGATCTTCTGCATGGTCATCTGCCCGCGGGCGCCGACCGCCCGGCTCAGGCCCTGGGCCTGCGCCCGGATCCGCTCGTCGTCGACCCGCACCGACGCGTTGATGACGTTTTCGGCGGTCAACAGGATCGGCGCGTAGAAGGTCACCCGCTCCCGCAGGCCGAGGCTGCCCTCGGCCACCTTGTTCACCAGCATTTGGCCGGCGTCCAGCAGGTTGTTCACCCCGGCGCGGACGTCGTCGGTGACGTCGGTGTCGCCCAGCCGGGTCTGCAGTTCGTTCTTGCGGGCCTCGTAGTTCTTCTTGGCGCCCTCGGCGTCGCGCCCGGCGGAGCCGGCCAGCAGCGCGACGTCCAGCGCCGACATGTACTTGGTGATCGCCGGGACGACGTCGGCGCGGGCGGCGGCCAGCCGCAGGCCCGCCGCGTTGGCCATCGCGCCGTGGATGCGCAGCACCCCGAAAACCGTCGCCAGCATCAGCGGAACCAGGACGATGGCCAGCACTTTCCACCGCACCGGCCAGTTGCTCAGCGACCAGGCCGGCGGGCGTTTGGCCGGCACGGCGCCGCCGCCCAGCGGTGCGGGCCCGGGGGCTTCCGCCGCGGCCGGTTCGGCCGGGCGGCTGAACATGGTCACGTCGTCGCGGCCGCGCGACCGGCCGCTGCGCTCAGCGCTGAAACAAACCCGAGGCTCATGAAACTTCCTGCTTTATTTCGCCATTTCGCCCGCCGCGCGCCAGATCGGCGTGTGCGTAAGTGTGGCAACCCGACGAGTATGACAGCCCGCGGGCCAGGCCACCAGAATCGTCACTGAGCAGACAGGTCCCTCCAAGGTGGCGCCGCCCGGCCGTCGTCGGCCCTGGCAAACACCGCGGCGGGCGGAAGGTCAGGCCGGGCGCAGCACGGCGACCAGGAAGTCGGAGTCCTCGGTGAACGGCCGCAGGTCCCAGCTGGACAGCAGCAGATCGGGGGCGAACCCGGCGTCGGCCGCGTCGTTGAGGAAGTCGGTGAACTCGTACTCGCGGTAGGCGCCGAAGCCGATCGCGGCGCGGCCGTCGGCGGCCAGGTGTGCGCGCAGCCGGCTCAGCACCAGCACACGGGTGCTGGGCGCCAGGAACGTCATCACGTTGCCGGCCGAGACGATCACGTCGAACGGGTCGGTGATGCCGCGGGCGGGCAGGTCGAGCTCGGCGAGGTCGCCGACCAGCCAGCGCGGCCCGGGATGGTCGTGCTCGGCGGCTTCGATCAGCGCCGGGTCGACGTCGACGCCGACCACCTGGTGGCCGGCCGCGGCGAGGTAGCTGCCCAGCCGGCCGGGTCCGCAGCCGGCGTCGAGGATGCGGGCGCCCCGGGGCGCCATGGCGTCCACGAACCGGGCCTCGCCGGCCAGGTCGTCGCCGGCGCGGGCCATGGCGCGGAAGCGCTCGATGTACCAGTGCGAATGCCCGGGATCGGCAGCGACCTTCTGCATCCAGATGCTCTGCTCGACCATGCGACCATTATCGCGTTGTGTTCAAGCTGATGTTCGTCTCCCCGCGCATCGCCCCCAACACGGGCAACGCCATCCGGACGGCGGCGGCGACCGGCTGCGAATTGCATCTGGTCGAGCCGATGGGCTTCGACCTGTCCGAACCCAAGCTGCGCCGGGCCGGGCTGGACTATCACGACCTCGCCTCGGTCACCGTGCACGCCTCGCTGGCCGCCGCGTGGGACGCGTTGACGCCGGCCCGGGTGGTCGCGTTCACCTCGCACGCCCCCGCGTCGTTCGCCGAGCTGCGCTACCGGCCGGGCGACGTGCTGATGTTCGGCCCCGAACCCACCGGGCTGGACGCGGCCACGCTGGCCGACCCGCACGTCACCACCCAGGTGCGCATCCCGATGCTGGCCGGGCGGCGCTCACTGAACCTGTCCAACGCCGCGGCGATCGCCGTCTACGAGGCGTGGCGGCAGCACGGCTACGCCGGGGCGACCTGATTTCATCGCGGCGTCCCGCTTCGCCCGGCTGCGCCGCGCTTGCGATCGCCGCGGATTCACCAGCTGTCCCAGTGCGTGACCTGCTCGGCGGGCAGCCGCTTGGCCGGGCGGAAGTCGGTGCCCTTGGTGTAGGCGATCGGGAACAGCCCGCCCTGGCTGTAGCGGTCGTGCGGGATGCCGAGCAGCTCGGCGGCCTGCTTCTCGCCGTCGTTGATCAGGTGCAGCGTGGTCCAGCAGGTGCCCAGCCCGCGCGAGCGCAGCGCCAGGCAGAAGCTCCACGCGGCCGGGAACAGCGACGCCCAGAACGACGCGCTCAGCCCCAGCGGCGCGTTCTCCACCCGCCCCTCCAGGCACGGGATCAGCAGCACCGGCGCCTCGTGCATGTGCTCGGCGAGGTAGACCGCCGAGTCCTTGACCTTGGGCATCCGCTCGCCGCGGGTGTCGCCCTCGGGGTACTCGGCGGCGGGCAGGCTCAGGTAGGCGCGGGCGTTGGCCAGGTAGATGTCGGCGATCGCCTTCTTCTTGTCGGCGTCCTCGACGAAAACCCATTGCCAGCCTTGGGCATTGGACCCGGTGGGCGCCTGCAGCGCCAGTTCCAGGCATTCCATCAGGACCTCGCGGGGCACCGGCTTGTCGAAGTCGAGCCGCTTGCGGACCGAGCGGGTGGTGGTCAGGACTTCGTCGACGGACAGGTTCAGGGTCATGCTTGGAGACTACCGTCGGCCGACCGGCCGGCCCGTCGGTCGGCCCGCCGCCACCGAACGTGCACTCACGGTGACGTTCACGCGAAATTTTCGCCGCCAGTGCACGTTCGGCGGGCCGGTCAGCGGAAGTCGCGGGAGCGCGAGCCGACGGCCAGGGTGATGCGGCCCAACCGTTCGGCGACGACGGTGATGGCGCCGCTGGCGTTTTGCACCTGCCCGCGCACCAGCAACGCCGGCGCGGTGTTGGCCAGCTTGCGATGCCGCGCCCACACCCCCGGGGTGCAGAGCACGTTGACCATCCCGGTCTCGTCCTCGAGGTTGAGGAAGGTCACCCCCTGCGCGGTGCCGGGCCGCTGCCGATGCGTCACCGCGCCCGCGATCAGGACCCGGTCGCCGTCGGGCACCGACCCCAGCCTCGCCGCGGGCACCACCCCCATCGCGTCCAGGTCGTCGCGCAGGAACTGGGTCGGATAGCTGTCCGGGGAGATGCCGGTGGCCCACACGTCGGCGGCGGCCAGCTCCAGCTCGCTCATCCCCGGCAGCGCCGGGATGTGCGAGGACGAACCCACCCCGGGCAGCCGGTCCGGCCGCTGGGTGGCCGCCGCCCCGGCCGCCCACAGCGCCTCGCGCCGCGACATCCCGAAGCAGCCGAACGCCCCGGCGGTCGCCAGCGCCTCGGTCTGCGGCACCGAAAGGTGCAGCCGGGCGGTCAGGTCCAGCAGGGAAGCGAACGGGCCGTTGGCCTTTCGCTCCTGCACCAGCTTTTCGGCCAGGTCGTCGCCGATGTGGCGGACGGCACCCAGGCCGAGGCGCACCTCGGTGCCGGCGTTCTCCAGCGTGGCGTGCGCCAGGCTGGCGTTGACGTCCGGGCCGTGCACCGTCACGCCGTGCCGGCGGGCGTCGGCCACCAGCGACTGCGGCGAGTAGAACCCCATCGGCTGGGCGCGCAGCAGCGCCGCGCAGAACGCCGCGGGGTGGTGCAGCTTGAACCACGACGAGTAGAACACCAGCGACGCGAAGCTCAGCGCATGGCTTTCCGGGAAGCCGAAATTGGCGAACGCCTCCAGCTTTTCGTAGGTCCGGTCGATCACCTCGTCAGGGGCGCCGTGCAGCGCCCGCATGCCGTCGTAGAACCGGCCGCGCAGCCGTCGCATCCGCTCGGTGGAGCGCTTGGACCCCATGGCGCGGCGCAGCTGATCGGCCTCGGCGGCGGAGAACCCGGCGCAGTCCACCGCGAGCTGCATCAGCTGCTCCTGAAACAGCGGCACCCCCAACGTCTTTCGCAGCGCCGGCTCCATCGACGGGTGGTCGTAGAGTACCGGGTCCACCCCATTGCGCCGCCGGATGTAGGGATGCACCGACCCGCCCTGGATGGGCCCGGGACGGATCAGCGCCACCTCCACCACCAGGTCGTAGAACACCCGGGGCTTCAGCCGCGGCAGGGTGGCCATCTGCGCGCGCGACTCCACCTGGAACACGCCGACGGAATCGGCGCGGGCCAGCATCTCGTACACCGCCGGCTCGGACAGGTCGAGCCGCGACAGGTCCACCTCGATCCCCTTGTGCTCGGCCACCAGGTCGATGGCGTAGTGCAGTGCCGAGAGCATGCCCAGCCCGAGCAGGTCGAACTTCACCAAACCGATTGCCGCGCAGTCGTCTTTGTCCCACTGCAGCACGCTGCGATTCTCCATCCGGGCCCACTCCACCGGGCACACGTCGGCGATCGGGCGGTCGCAGATCACCATGCCGCCCGAATGAATGCCCAGGTGTCGCGGCAGGTTGCGGACCTGGTTGGCCAGATCGATCACCTGCGGCGGGATGCCTTCCACGTCCGGGGAATCCGCCAGCCCGCTCCAGCTGCTGATCTGCTTGCTCCACGCGTCCTGCTGGCCCTGCGAATAGCCCAGCGCGCGGGCCATGTCGCGCACCGCGATCTTTCCCCGGTAGGTGATGACGTTGGCGACCTGGGCGGCGTAGTCGCGGCCGTAGCGGTCGTAGACGTACTGGATCACCTTTTCGCGCTGGTCGGATTCGATGTCCATGTCGATGTCGGGCGGCCCGTCGCGGGCCGGCGACAGGAAGCGCTCGAACAGCAGCTCGTTGGCCACCGGGTCCACCGCGGTGACGCCCAGGGCGTAGCAGACCGCGGAGTTGGCCGCCGATCCCCGGCCCTGACACAGGATGTTGTTCTCCCGGCAGAACCGCGCGATGTCGTGCACCACCAGGAAATAGCCCGGAAACTGCAGTTGCGCAATGACTTTCAGCTCGTGCTCGATCTGGGCGTAGGCCCGCGGCGCGCGCTCGGGTGACCCGTAGCGGTCGCGCGCCCCGGTCATGGTCAACTGCCGCAGCCAGCTGTCCTCGGTGTGCCCGTCGGGCACGTCGAACGGCGGCAGCCGCGGCGCGATCAGCGCCAGCCCGAACGCGCACTGCTCGCCCAGCTCGGCGGCGGCGGTCACCGCCTCGGGACACCACGCGAACAGCCGGGCCATCTCCTCGCCGGAGCGCAGGTGCGAACCGCCCAGCGGGGCCAGCCATCCGGCGGCCGAATCCAGCGACTCCCGGGCCCGGATGGCGCCCACCGCCATGGCCAGCCGGCGCCGCGACGGCCCGGCGAAATGCGCGCCGGTGGTGGCGACGACGCCGACCCCGAAGCGCGGGGCCAGCGCGGCCAGCGCCGCGTTGCGTTCGTCGTCGAGCGGTTGGCCATGCCGGGTCAGCTCGATGCTGACCCGCGCCGCGCCGAACCGGTCCACCAGATCGGCCAGCGCCCGCGCCGCCGCGTCCGGCCCGCCGTCGGAAAGCGCTTGGCGGACATGGCCTTTGCGGCAACCGGTCAGGATGTGCCAGTGCCCGCCGGCGGCCTCGGTCAGCGCGTCGAGATCGTAGCGGGGCTTGCCCTTCTCGCCGCCGGCCAGATGCGCCACGGCCAGCTGCCGCGACAGCCGCCGGTACCCCTCGGCGCCGCGGGCCAGCACCAGCAGGTGCGGGCCGGGCGGGTCGGGCGCCTCGGTGCGCGCACTGGGGCCCAAAGACAGTTCGGCGCCGAACACGGTGCGCACGTCGAGTTCGGCCGCCGCCTCGGCGAACCGCACCGCCCCGTACAACCCGTCGTGGTCGGTGAGCGCCAGGGCGCGCAGGTCCAGCCGGGCGGCCTCCTCGACCATCTCCTCGGGCGTGCTCACCCCGTCCAGGAAGCTGAACGCGGAATGCGCGTGCAATTCGGCATAGGGAACCGACGAACGGGCCGCCCGGCCCTCGTCCGGCGGCCGGTACGTCGCGCGCCCGCGCGACAGCGGTCCGTCTGGTTCCGGGGCCGGCGACTCGCCGGCGCGGCGCGGCTTGCTGTCGAGCACCCGCTCCATCTCCGCCCAACTCGGCGGCCCGTTGAACCAGCCCACAGACCCGAGTATATCGAACTGGTGTTCGATTTAATCGCGGCCCGGTACAACCGTTGTTAAACCGATCTTCAACTCCTAAACAAGGTCTTAACGCTGCGGGGGTTACCGCGGGCGGGGCACTGGACGAATACTGGTACGGGTTCAAAAAAGCGGACACGGGCGGGACCGAGCATGGCGCAGACACTCGATACGGCGTTCCTCAAGGCCCACGATCCGGATCAGCACGCCAGCCTGGCGATCGGGGCGGTCGCCATCGTCGACGGCACCGTGCCCGACCCCGCGCAACTGGAACACCTTGTGGCAGAACGTATCCTGCCGATCGCGCGGTGCACGCAGCTGCTGCGGGCGCACCCGCTGAACCGGGAGTGGGTGGACTGCCCGGACTTCGATCTGGCCCGGCACCTGCGCCGGGTGGCGATCGCGGGCACCGGCGACGAGGCCGAGCTGTCGCGGGTGATCGGCCAGGCGCTGCGCCGGCCGCTGGACCCGGGTCGCCCGCCGTGGGAATGCTGGGTGATCGAGGGCCTGCGCGGCAACCGGTGGGCGATGTTGATGAAGACCCATCACGGCCTGCTGGACGGCAACCCGGCCGCCCGCCTGATCACCCGGCTCTGCGACGACGCCGACGCCGACATGTTCGCCAATAACGCTGCAGCACAACCTGTTTCATCCCCGACCGGCTGGCTCGACGCGCTGAGCCGGGTGTCGTCGCTGACCGGTGGGCTGCTCGGGGCGCTCCGGCTCGCCGGGCGGGCCGAGGCGGTGGCGCCGGTGCGCCGCTACGCCACGGTGCGGGTGCCGATCGCCGACGTCGACCGGGTCTGCCGCAAATTCGGTGTCAGCGCCAACGACGTCGCGCTGGCCGCCGTCACCGAGGGATTCCGCACGGTGCTGCTCGACCGCGGCGAGCAACCGCGGGCCGACTCGCTGCGCACCCTGGTCCCGCTGCCGGTCCGCTCGGCGGTACTCTCGCACCTGCCCGTCGAACACGACGACCCGGTGCGCCGGCTGCAGACCGTGCACGCCCGGTGCAACCCCGCCGCCGGGACGCAGCCGGCCGGCATCGTCGAATCGGCGATCGGACTGCTCCCGAACATGGTGCGCGGCAATCTGATTCAGCTGTTGTCCCGGCTGCCGCAGCGTGCCGTCGTCACGCTGGCCACCAACGTGCCCGGGCCGCGCCGACGGCTGCGGGTGATGGGCCAGACGCTGGAGCGGCTGCTGCCGGTCCCCCCGACGGCCACCCAGCTGCACACCGGCGTGGCGGTGCTCAGCTACGGCGACGAACTGGTTTTCGGCATCACTGCCGGGCCGGGCGACGGGTTCGACGTCACGCGGCTGGCCGCCGCCGTCGAGCTGGGCATGGCGCGGCTGGCGGCCCTCGGCGACGATTCCGTGCTGCTGTTCGCCGACCGGCGGCGCCGCCGCGCGGCCCGCCCGCCGCTGGGCCGGGTGCCGCCCGCACACCCATCGGCGCCCGGACACGCACGTCACTGACCGGCTCGGGGCGCGACCGTGCCGCCGTGAGAAGGTTTTCCTCATGGGCGAATCGGGGCCGGTGGTGATCGACCCGCGCCGCCACGACGCGGTGCTGTTCGGGGTCGGCGACGCGCTGGGCTCGGCATTGGCGAGCCAACTGGGACAGATCGGGGTGGGCACCGCGGCGTTCGCGGCGGACGACCCGGCGGCGGCGGCCGACCGGCTGCGGGTCCGCCCGGGCCGCTGCGTGGTGGTGGCCGGCGACCCCGCGGCCGTCGAGGCCGCCCGCGCCGCCGGGTTCGCGTTGGTGATCGGGCTGGCGCCCGACGGGCGCGACGGCGACGGGCTGCGCGGGGCCGGGGCCGACGCGGTGATCGCCGAGCTGGAACAGATCACCGTGCGCACCGGCGACCGCCGGATGTCGCAGCTGCCGGATGCCTCCCAGGTCCTGACCGGCGGCGCCGGCGGGCTGGCCGGTCGGCACCCGGCGGTGTTCTTCGACTTCGACGGCACGCTGTCGGACATCGTCGACGATCCCGACGCGGCCCGCCCGGTGGCCGGGGCCACCGCGGCGCTGACCCGGCTGGCCGCGCGTTGCCCGGTCGCGGTGCTGTCCGGGCGCGATCTGGCCGACGTGACGAAACGCGTTGGGGTGCCGGGGATCTGGTATGCGGGAAGCCACGGCTTCGAGCTGACCGCGCCCGACGGCAGCCACCACCAGAACGACGACGCCGCCGCGGCCATCCCGGTGCTGACGCAAGCGGCCGGGCGGCTGCGCGACGAGCTCGGCGCGATCCCGGGTGTTGTGGTGGAGCACAAGCGATTCGGCGTCGCGGTGCACTACCGCAACGCGGCACGCGACCGCGTCGGCGAGGTGGCGGCGGCGGTGCGCGCCGCGGGCCGGCACGACGCGCTGCGGGTGACCACCGGCCGCGAGGTCATCGAGCTGCGCCCGGACCTGGACTGGGACAAGGGCAAGACGCTGCACTGGGTGATCGAGCACCTGCGCCGGTCCGGGTCGGGTGCGCTGACGCCGGTCTACCTCGGCGACGACATCACCGACGAGGACGCGTTCGACGCGGTGCGCGGCGGGCCCGTCCAGGGCGTGCCAATCCTGGTGCGGCACAACGACGACGGCGACCGCGCCACCGCGGCCCTGTTCGCGCTGGACAGTCCCGCGCGGGCCGCCGAGTTCACCGAGCGGCTGGCCGATCAGCTCGAACGCGGCGAGGGTTAGGCGTACTCCACCGCGCCGTCGTCGAGCACCACCCGGGTGTTGGAGCCGTCCGGGTTCGACGCCTCGGTGCGGAACACCGCCTTGCCCGGCTCGGTGCGCCAGATCAGCGTGGTCAGCGTCTCGCCGGGGAATACCGGCGAGGTGAACCGCGACGCGATCGAGGTGATGTTGGCCGCGACGCCGCCGCCGAGCTCGGCCACCAGCGCCCGCCCGGACACCCCGTAGGTGCACAGCCCGTGCAGGATCGGCTTGGGGAAGCCGGCCAGTTCCCGTGCGAACCACGGGTCGCTGTGCAGCGGGTTGCGGTCCCCGGAGAGCCGGTAGATCAGCGCCTGGTCCTCCCGGGTGGGCAGTGCGATCCGCGCGTCGGGCTCGCGGTCGGGGAATTCCGGCGCGATCGGCCGCTGCCCGGGCATCCCGCCGAACCCGCCCTCGCCCCGGATGACCAGGGTGGTCAGCGTCTCGGCGATCAGCTGCCCGGAGTCCGGCTCGGTGCCGCGGCCGCGCAACACCAGGATCGCGTTCTTGCCCTCGCCCTTGTCCTGGATGTCGGCGACCTCCGAGACCACCGAGAGCTTGCCCGCCGGCGGCAGCGGCGCGTGCAGCCGGATGCTCTGCGAGCCGTGTAACAGCATGGCCCAGTTGAACTTTCCGACCAGCCCGGCCGCGCCGAAGGCCGGGCAGCAGATCACCGCGTAGGTGGGCAGCACCTGCTGGTCGATGCCGTGGCTGTTCTCGGTGGTGAAGGCCAGGTCGTCGACCCCGGCGCCGACACCGAGCGCATAAAGCAGGGTGTCCCGGTCGGTCCATTCGAACAGCAGGGGTTCGGTCACCGCGCCGACGGCACTCGGGTCAATCGCCATGGGAGTTCTCCTTTTCGCGGAATTCGAGAGCTTTTCTCCCGCTAACCATCGCAAACCCTTCCCAGCGGAGCCGTCGGCAGGGCAGGCTATCTCTCATGCCTACGCGCAGCATGATTCGGAAGGTCTCGGTGGCGCTGGCCGTGCTCACCGCGACGGTGACCGTCGCCGCCTGCGGCGGCTCACCGCAGGCCCGGTCCATCACGGTGACCTTCGTCCGGCACGCCCAGTCCGAGGCCAACGCCAGCGGCACCATCGACACCGAGGTGCCCGGGCCGGGTCTGTCCCCGGAGGGCAAGGGGCAGGCCGAACAGGTCGCCCACCAACTCGGCCGCAAGGACTACGACAGCGTCTACGCCTCCACCATGACCCGGGCCCAGCAAACCGCGGCCCCGCTGGCCGCCGAGCTCGGCAAGCAGGTCGAGGTGCTGCCCGGCATCCAGGAGATCAACGCCGGCTGGTACAACGGCAAACCCGAGTCGATGGCGAAGTCGACCTACCTGGTGGCGCCGGCGAACTGGCTCAAGGGCGACGTCTCCGACAGCATCCCCGGCTCGATCAGCGGCAAGGAGTTCAACGACCAGTTCACCGCGGCCGTCAACAAGATCTACAACAGCGGCCACCGCAACCCGGTGGTGTTCTCGCACGCGAACTCGATCATGGTGTGGACGCTGATGAACACCCGCAACGCCAAGGACAGCCTGATGAACACCCATCCGCTGCCCAACACCGGCCGGGTGGTGATCAACGGCAACCCGATCACCGGCTGGACGCTGGTGGATTGGGACGGGATCCGCGACTTCCGCAGCTAGCCCCCGGCCGCCCCGAAGCTCGCCGCCCAAGCTCGCTCCCCAAGCTCGGCGGTTGACGCGCGAGGCCGGCACCGCCACGATGTCTTCATGCGGTATGTCGTTACCGGCGGTACCGGGTTTATTGGTCGCCGCGTCGTCACTCGTCTTCTGCAAACCCGGCCCGACGCGCAGGTGTGGGTGCTGGTCCGCCGGCAGTCGCTGGGCCGGTTCGAACGGCTCTCGGCGCGGGGCGACACCCCGTGGGGCGACCGGGTGAAACCGCTGGTCGGAGAGCTGCCGGCGCTGGAGCTCAGCGACGAGACCCTGGCCGAGCTGGGACACGTCGACCACCTGGTGCACTGCGCGGCGATCTACGACATCACCGCCGGGGAGGCCGAGCAGCGGGCCGCCAACGTGGACGGCACCCGCGCCGTGATCGAGCTGGCGCAACGGCTCGGCGCCACCCTGCACCACGTGTCGTCCATCGCGGTGGCCGGTGACTTCCCCGGCGAGTACACCGAGGACGACTTCGACGTGGGCCAGCAACTGCCCACGCCGTATCACCAGACCAAGTTCGAGGCCGAGCTGCTGGTGCGCTCGGCGCCCGGCCTGCGTCATCGCATCTACCGCCCGGCGGTGGTGGTGGGCGACTCGCGCACCGGCGAGATGGACAAGGTGGACGGGCCGTACTACTTCTTCGGCGTACTGGCCAAGCTGGCGGTGCTGCCCAGGTTCACCCCGATGCTGCTCCCCGACACCGGGCGCACCAACATCGTGCCGGTCGACTACGTCGCCGACGCGCTGGTCGCGCTGATGCACGCCGACGGCCTGGACGGGCAGACCTTCCACCTCACCGCCGAGAAGACCATCGGCCTGCGCGGCATCTACCGGGGCGTGGCCAAGGCGGCCGGGCTGCCGCCGCTGCGCGGGTCGCTGCCCGGCGCGGTGGCCGCCCCGGTGCTCAAGGTGCGCGGCCGCGCCCGGGTGGTGCGCGACATGGCGGCCACCCAGCTCGGCATCCCCGCGCAGGTGTTCGACCTGGTCGACCTGGCCCCCACCTTCGTCAGCGAGAAGACGCGAAATGCGTTGGCGGGCACCGGAATCGAAGTTCCCGAGTTCGCCGGCTACACGCCCAGGCTGTGGCGGTACTGGGCCGAGCACCTCGACCCCGACCGGGCGCGCCGCGACGATCCGCGGGGACCGCTGTACGGCCGGCACGTCATCGTCACCGGCGCCTCCAGCGGCATCGGCCGGGCGTCGGCCATCGCGATCGCGCAGCGGGGCGCCACCGTGTTCGCGCTGGCCCGCAACGGCGCCGCACTGGACGCGCTGGTCGACGAGATCCGCGCCAATGGCGGTGCGGCCCATGCCTTTACCTGCGACGTCACCGATTCCGCGTCGGTGGAACACACCGTCAAAGACATCCTGGGCCGGTTCGACCACGTCGATTACCTGGTGAACAACGCCGGCCGGTCGATCCGCCGCTCGGTGGTCAACTCGACCGATCGGCTGCACGACTACGAACGGGTGATGGCCGTCAACTACTTCGGCGCGGTGCGGATGGTGCTGGCGCTGCTGCCGCATTGGCGGGAGCGGCGATTCGGTCACGTCGTCAACGTGTCCAGCGCCGGTGTGCAGGCACGCAACCCCAAGTACAGCTCCTATCTGCCGACCAAGGCGGCCCTGGACGCGTTCGCCGACGTGGTCGGCTCGGAGGTGCTGTCCGACCACATCACCTTCACCAACATCCACATGCCGCTGGTGCGCACCCCGATGATCGTGCCGTCGCACCGGCTCAACCCGGTGCGGGCGATCAGCCCGGAGCGCGCAGCGGCGATGGTGGTGCGCGGGCTGGTGGAAAAGCCGGCCCGCATCGACACCCCGCTGGGCACCCTGGCCGAGGCCGGAAATTACTTCGCGCCCAGGACTTCTCGGCGGGTCCTGCACCAGCTCTACCTCGGCTACCCGGACTCGGCCGCGGCGCGCGGGGTGGCCACCGAACCCCGGCCGGCGGAACGCATCGAACGCACTGCACCCCGCAAGCCGCGCCGGCCCGTCCGCGCCGTCACGCGCGGCCTGCGCACACCGCGCCCGGTCAGGCGGCTGGTGCGCCTGGTCCCCGGCGTGCACTGGTGATCCGCGCACACGTTTACCCGGGCGCGATCGCGGTACTACGGCGCGATGGTAGGCAGTGCCGGCCGGACTGACATCGATCCCGTGGGAGTGGCCGCCGAACTGGTGGCCGCGACGGGCGCGGCGGTGCTGCCCGCGCTGAGTGTGACGCGCAGCCTGGGTGTGGGCCGCGAGGAGTGGACGCGGTTCGCCCGGCACTGGGACCGGCTGGCGCCCGACCCGTATGCGGCCGAACTGGGTGTCACCCGGCTGCGCCGGTACGGCCGGTACCTGCTGCGCGACGGCGTGCTGCACCCGATGGCCCACCGGGCCTTCGCGCAGCCCGACGACTCCAATCCGCTCTATGTCGGCCAGGACCGCGACTTCGCGCCGCTGACCGACGAGTTCGCCCGGGACCCATTGCTGCACAAGGTGATACGGCTGCTGTCCCGGATCGCCGCCGCCCTCGACGAGGTCGGCGAGTGGAACGTCCAGGTGCACCCGTTCCGCATCCGGTCGGCTCCGCAGGAGTGCGGCACCGGCGGACAACCGACGCCCGAGGGCCGGCACCGCGACGGTGTCACCCTGGTCAGCTCGCTGTTGGTGGCCCGGCGCAACGCCATCGGCGGCGAGAGCGCGGTGTACGAGGCCGACGGCCGGCGGCTGCTGGCGGCGACGCTGGCCGAGCCGGGCACCCTGCTGGTCAGCGACGACCGCCGCACCCTGCACCAGGTGTCGCCGATCCGGCCGCTCGAGGGCGACGGCCCGGCCCGCCGGGACGTCCTGGTGATCACCTTCGCGTCCGGCCGGCCCTGATCGTCGCGGTATCGTGGCCGCGGTGACTCCAGTTTTCGTCGATGTCGACACCGGCGTGGATGATGCGCTGGCGCTGATGTACCTGTTCGCCAGCCCGGACGCCGACGTGGTGGGCATCGCATCGACCGGCGGAAACGTTGCGGTGGAGCAGGTTTGCGAAAACAACCTGGGCCTGCTGCAGCTGTGCGGGCTGACCGGCATCCCGGTGTCCAAGGGATCCGGGCAGACCCTGACCGGCCCGATGCGGCTGCCGTCAAAAGTCCACGGCCCCAGGGGATTGGGCTATGCCGAGCTACCGCCCAGCGACCACCGGGTCACCGACCACGACTCGGCGAGCGCCTGGGTGCGCGCCGCGCACGCCCACCCCGGGGAGCTGATCGGGGTGGCGACCGGGCCGCTGACCAACCTGGCGCTGGCGCTGCGGGCCGAGCCCGCGCTGCCGACCCTGCTGCGCCGGCTGGTGATCATGGGCGGCTCCTACGACCATCGGGGCAACACCACCGCGGTGGCGGAATGGAACATCAGCGTGGACCCCGAGGCCGCGGCCGAGGTGCTGGCCGGCTGGGGTGGCGCCGACGCCGGACGGGAGCGGCTGCCGATCCTGTGCGGGCTGGACCTGACCCGCAAGGTGGCGATGACGCCGGATCACCTGACGCGGCTGGCCACCGCCGCGGACTCCGGCACCCGCCCGCTGAGTGCCGACGACGAACCCGGAACCCGGTCGGCGGCCGCCAACCCGCTGATCCGGGTGATCGAGGACGCGATGCGGTTCTACCTGGAGGCCTATCACGACCTCGGCCACGGCTATCAGGCGCACATGCACGACCCGTTGGCCGCCGCCGTCGCGCTGGACCCCACGCTGGTGGCCACCCGTCCGGCGACGGTGGAGATCGAGTTGACCGGCACCCTGACCCGCGCCATGACGGTCACCGACTGGTCGGGTCGTCGAGAACCCAACGCGCTCATCGGGATTGATGTGGACTCGGCGGCATTCTTCGACCGGTTCATCGAACGGGTGGGGCCGTTCGCCCGCCGGGTGGGCGGCGGCCAGTGACGACGGTATCCGCGAAACGAAGGCGGGCCGTCACACGAAAATCGGCGGTTGCCGGTCACCTGCGCCGGTGACGTCGGCGGATTGTGTTTTCATGAAGATGGACGAGTGGGGGCGCGACGTCACGCGTGGACGGCTCCCGTCAAGTGAAAGGTATCGAGTGTCATGACGGAGCTGGTTACCGGGGAAACGCTGCCGAACGTGGTCGTCACTGGCATCGCCATGACGACCGCGCTGGCAACCGACGCCGATACCACCTGGAAGCTGTTGCTGGACAGTCAAAGTGGTATCCGCAAGCTCGAGGATTCCTTCGTCGAGGAGTTCGACCTGCCGGTGCGCATCGGCGGTCACCTGCTGGAGGATTTCGACGACGGGCTGACCCGGGCCGAGCGGCACCGGATGGGCTACCTGCAGATGATGTCGACGGTGCTGGGCCGGCGGGTCTGGGAGAACGCCGGCTCGCCCGAAGTTGACAGTAACCGGCTCATGGTGTCCATCGGCACCGGCCTGGGCTCGGCGGAGCAGATCGTGTTCAGCTACGACGACCTGCGTGCGCGGGGCATGAAGGGGGTCTCGCCGCTGGCGGTGTCGAAGTACATGCCCGACGGCGCGGCCGTCGCGGTGGGCCTGGAACGGCACGCCAAGGCCGGCGTGATCACGCCGGTGTCGGCGTGCGCGTCGGGCTCCGAGGGCATCGCCCAGGCGTGGCGCAGCATCGTCTTCGGCGAGGCCGACGTCGCAATCTGCGGCGGCGTGGAGGTCCGCATCGAGGCGGTGGCGATCGCGGCGTTCGCCCAGATGCGCATCGTGATGTCGACCAAGAACGACGACCCCGTCGGCGCCTGCCGCCCGTTCGACCGGGACCGCACCGGCTTCGTGTTCGGCGAGGCCGGCGCGCTGATGGTGATCGAAACCGAGGAACACGCCAAGGCCCGCGGCGCCAACATCCTGGCCCGCATCATGGGCGCCAGCATCACCTCCGACGGCTACCACATGGTCGCCCCGGACCCCAACGGCGAACGCGCCGGACACGCCATGAGCCGCGCCATCCAGCTGGCCGGCCTGACGCCCGGCGACATCGATCACGTCAACGCGCACGCCACCGGCACCTCGGTGGGCGACGTGGCCGAGAGCAAGGCCATCAACAACGCGCTGGGCCCGCACGGCGGCAACGCCGCCGTCTACGCCCCCAAGGCCGCGCTCGGCCACTCGGTCGGCGCCGTCGGCGCCGTCGAGTCCATCCTGACCGTGCTGGCCCTGCGCGACCAGGTCGTCCCGCCCACCCTGAACCTGGAAAACCTCGACCCCGAAATCGATTTGGACGTGGTGGCGGGCAAACCGCGACCGGGCAACTACCAGTACGCGATCAACAACTCGTTCGGCTTCGGCGGCCACAACGTCGCCATCGCCTTCGGACGGTACTGAAACCACCGTCGCGCCGGCCCTCGTTTGGTGATCCGAGCAGAGGGTAAAGCAGCGACTATGGCCTTCGCCGAGTATCAGAACGAGCTCTACGACCAGTCGTTGCACGGCAACCAGCCGCAGTATCCGATCAGATTCGAGGAGCTGGAGGCCAAGGCGTCGGCGGCGATGACCCCGAAGGTGCTGGGGTATGTCGCCGGCGGCGCCGGCGACGAGCACACCCAGCGGGCCAACTGCGAGGCGTTCAAGCGGTGGGGCTTGTACCCGCGGATGGGGATCGCCCCCGAACAGCGCGACATGTCCGTCGAGCTGTTCGGCACCCGGTTCCCGTCACCGATATTCATGGCGCCCATCGGCGTGATCGGGGTATGCGACCCCGACGGCCACGGCGACCTGGCCTGCGTTCGGGCCTCGATCCGCACCGGCGTCCCGTTCTTCGTCGGCACGCTGTCGGCCGATCCGATGGAGGACCTGGCCGACGAATTGGGCGACACCCCAGCGTTTTTCCAGCTCTACACCCCACCGGACCGCAAGATGGCCGCCAGCCTGGTGCACCGGGCCGAGGCGGCCGGCTTCAAGGGCATCGCCGTCACCCTGGACACCTGGGTGACCGGCTGGCGGCCCCGCGACCTGAGCGGCGGGAACTACCCCCAGGTGCCCAGCGGATGCCTGGCCAACTACACCAGCGATCCGGTTTTTCGCGCCGGGTTGAGCCGCGGCGAAGACCCCACCGAGGCGGCGGTGCGCAAGCTGCCGATCTTCGGCGGGCCGTTCCGGTGGGAGGACCTGGAATGGCTGCGGTCGACGACCAGCCTGCCGCTGATGGCCAAGGGCATCTGCCACCCCGACGACGTGCGCCGCGCCAAAGACATTGGGGTGGACGCCATTTACTGCTCCAACCACGGCGGCCGGCAAGCCAACGGCGGGTTGCCCTGCCTGGACTGCCTGCCCGGGGTGGTCGAGGCGGCTGACGGGTTGCCGGTGCTGTTCGACTCGGGTGTGCGCAGCGGTGCCGACATCGTCAAGGCGCTGGCGCTGGGGGCGACCGCGGTCGGCATCGGCCGCCCCTACGCCTACGGGCTGGCGCTCGGGGGCGTCGACGGCATCGTGCACGTGCTGCGCTCGCTGCTGGCCGAGGCGGACCTGATCATGGCCGTCGACGGCTACCCCTCGCTGAAGGACCTGACGCCGGACGCGCTTCGCCGCGTCGAACATGTTGCACCACAACGTTATTCGTAGCTTCCCTCCAAATACCATCTCCTTTGCCGGTAGCACAGCAGCAGCGCGCGTTCGCTTTCCAGCAGAACCTGCGCGCGGGCGGTACGGCCCCCGCCCTGACCCCGGTCGTCCCACCACCGCTCGTCGACCGGCCAGGGCCCGCCCCACCAGCACAGCCGCTCGCCCCGGCCGTGGACGACCAGGCGCGCAGGGTCGGCGGAGAACAGCCCCCGACTGCTGACGCGTATCGGATTACCTTGGGCGTCAAGCAATTCCACCGGATCGTCGAGCAACACCGACGGTGACGGCTCGGGCAGCCGGCCGGGCCACGGCAGGTCGGGATCGGCCTGCGGCACCGGCTCGTCGCCGAGCGGGATCAAGGTGATGCGCTCGGCCGGGCCGCGGCCACCGGAGCGCACCGGTACCCGCACCGCCTCCGGGCCGAGCAAGCCCTGCACCCGCACCAGCGCCCGGCGGGCCCGCAGCCGGTCCTCCTCGCCCAGGCCGCCCCAGAGCGGCAATTGCAGCGCCTCGGCGGAGACCACCTCCACCGCCCGCAGCCGCAACAGCGTCACCGGGGCGGTGGGACGATCGCGCGCGGTGCGGTTGCTCAACCAGCCGTCGAGTTGCCAGCGCACCCGGTCGGCGGTGGCGTCTTCGGTCAACGGCTCGGCGCACCGCCACACCCGGTGGCGTTCTTCGCCGCTCCCGGTGACGGCGTGAATGGCCAGCCGGGTGCAGCCCACGCCGGCGGCCATCAGCGCCTGATGCAGCGTGCCGGCCAGCGAGCGCCCGGCGAACGCCGCGGCGTCCACCCGGTCGATCGGCGGGTCGCAGTCCAGCACGGCCTCGAGCTCGGCCGGGGGTTCCCGCCCGGAGGGCGGCCGTTCGGGTTCGCCGCGGGCCAGCCGGTGCGCGGCCACCCCGTCGGCGCCGAACCGGGACGCCACGTCGCCGCGGGCCAGCGCGGCGAACTGCCCGATGGTGCGAATTCCCATCCGCCACAACAGGTCCGTCAGCTCTTCGCGGCCGGGGCCGGACAGGCTCGGCTCGGTGGCGAGTTGGCGGACGGACAGCACCGACAGGAACTTCGCGTCGCCTCCCGGCTCCACGATCCGGCCCGCCCGCGCCGCCAGGACCGCGGTGGACAACCGGTCGGCGATCCCGACCTGGCACTCGGCGCCGGCCACGGAGCTCACGGCCACCGCGTCGACCAGCCGCTCGGCCGCGGCCTCCTCGGACCCGAAGTAGCGGGCCGCCCCGCGCACCGGCAGCACCAGCAGCCCGGGCCGCAGCACCTCGGCGCGGGGCACCAGGTCGTCCACCGCCGCGATCACCGCTTCGAAGAAGCGGGCGTCGCGGTCCGCGTCGGCGGTGCTGACATGCAGTTGCGGGCACCGGGCCGCCGCCTCCCGGCGGCGCAGGCCCCGCCGCACCCCGGCCGCGCGGGCGGCCGACGAGCAGGCGATCACCCGGTTGGCCAACGTGACCGCGACCGGGGCGGTGGCGGGCAGCTCCGCGGCGGCCGCCGCCGCCACCGCGGGCCAGTCCATGCACCAGATCGCCAAAACCCTTGAACCAGAAGGGGTTACCACCGGAATTCACCCCGCCCGCGCCTGGGCCGCCACCCGCCGTCCCGCGCACATCCCGCTGACCTGCAGCCGCACCCCGCTGATGCGCCCGAACCCCGGGGCGGGTTTTCCCCACTGGGCCGGTGTGACCTCATAGCCACAGACCCGGGCCGCGAGCCGCGTCGGCGCGCCCTGCCAATCGCCGCCGGTGACCAGCAGGGTGCAGCCCTTGCTGCGGGCCCGCGCCACCACCGCCCGGGCCCGGGTCGGCGGCACCCGGCGCCCGCCCAGCCCGAGGACCACCAGATCCATGCCGTCGACCAGCACCGCGGCCACCTCCACCGGATCGGTCCCGGGGTCCGGGATCACCGCGAGCCGGCTCAGGTCCGCCCCCATCTCGGCGGCGGCCAGCAGCCCGATGTCCGGCTGGCCGACGATCGCGGCGTTGCCCCCGGCCGCCGTCACCGCGGCCACCATGCTCAACAGCAGCGACCGGGCGCCCGAGAGCACCGCCACCGACCCCCGGGGCACCCGCACCGATTCGGCCAGCCACCGCGGCAGGGCCAGCAAAGATTCCGCGCCCAGCAGGTCGGCGGGGGCGGCGGCACCGGACGCCGCCCCGGACATCCTCCCGGACATCTCCGCCATCCGCCGGCGCAGCGATTCCAGCCGCTCGGCGCGGGTTTCTTCGTGGCGACTGGAGGCGAAAGCCGCGGTCATGACCAGCCTCCTGTCGCCACTCGTCGCCCGAAGGTTTCGAACGCATGTTCGATTCACTGGGGAGTAAACACCCACCCTCCGACAACCGTCAAGAAACGTAAGGGGCAGCCTTATGCGCTCGGTGCCGGTGGGACGGATGGTGCTTTTTTGCCCCGAGTGGCAACGCCGGGCCGGGCCGGTAGGAAGCCGGCGGAAGCCGCGCCGTCGTGCACGGCGACGAGCACGTCGTCAAATTCACCGAGGCCTGCTACCGGGAAAACGCCCTCACAGGCGGATCGCGCCGCGCGCCCTCGGCGGCGGCGCGGCGACCATCCCGTCCGGCTGACGGCAGCCCGAGCCCATTTCCGGCGGGGCGGCTACTCCCACTCGATGGTGCCGGGCGGCTTGCTGGTGATGTCCAGCACCACGCGGTTGACCTCGGGGACCTCGTTGGTGATGCGGGTCGAGATCCGTTCCAGCACCTCGTAGGGGACCCGGGTCCAGTCCGCGGTCATGGCGTCCTCACTGGTCACCGGCCGCAGCACGATCGGATGTCCGTAGGTGCGGTTGTCGCCCTGCACCCCCACCGAGCGGACCTCACCGAGCAGCACCACCGGGCACTGCCAGATCAGCGAGTCCAAGCCGGCGGCGGTGAGTTCCTCGCGCGCGATCGAGTCCGCCCGCCGCAGCGTGTCCAGCCGCGTCGCGGTGACCTCGCCGACGATCCGGATGCCCAGGCCGGGACCCGGAAAGGGTTGGCGCGCAACGATTTCCTCCGGCAGCCCCAGTTCCCGGCCGACCGCGCGCACCTCGTCCTTGAACAGCAGCCGCAGCGGCTCGACGAGGGTGAACTTCAGGTCGCCGGGCAGCCCCCCGACGTTGTGGTGGCTCTTGATGTTCGCGGTGCCGCTGCCCCCGCCGGACTCCACCACGTCGGGATACAGCGTGCCCTGCACCAGGAACTCGACCGGCTTGTCCCCCAACACATCTCGCACCGCGCCCTCGAACGCCCGGATGAACTGCCGGCCGATGATCTTGCGCTTGCCCTCCGGGTTGGTCACCCCGGCCAGCGCCTGCAGGAAGGTGTCCGCCGCGTCGACGGTGACCAGGTTGGCGCCGGTGGCGGCCACGAAATCGCGCTGCACCTGCGCGCGTTCGCCGGCACGCAACAACCCGTGGTCGACGAACACACACGTCAAGCGATCGCCGATGGCGCGCTGCACCAGAGCGGCGGCCACCGCGGAATCCACCCCGCCGGACAATCCGCAGATCGCGTGGCCGTCGCCGATCTGCGCGCGGACCTGCTCCACCAGCACACCGGCGATGTTGGCGGCCGTCCAGTCCGCGCCCAGCCCGGCGAAGTCGTGCAGGAACCGGCTCAGCACCTGCTGGCCGTGCGGGGTGTGCATCACCTCCGGGTGGTACTGCACCCCGGCCAGGCGGCGGGCCCGGTTCTCGAACGCGGCCACCACGGCGCCGGGGCTGCTGGCCACCACCTCGAAACCGTCCGGCGCGGCGGTGACCGCATCACCGTGGCTCATCCAGACCGGCTGCACGCCCGGTAGCCCCGAATGCAGTTCGCCGCCAAGCACTTTCAGCTCGGTGCGACCGTATTCGCTGGTGCCGGTGTGCGCGACGGTGCCGCCCAAAGCCTGCGCCATGGCCTGAAATCCGTAGCAGATGCCGAACACCGGCACCCCCAGGTCGAACACCGCCGGATCCAGTTGCGGGGCGCCCGGCTCGTAGACGCTGGACGGGCCGCCGGAGAGCACCAGCGCCCGCGGCTGGCGGGCCTTGATCTCCTCGATCGTCGCGGTGTGTGGAATGACCTCGGAGAAGACCCGCGCCTCACGCACCCGCCGGGCGATCAGCTGCGCGTACTGGGCACCGAAGTCGACCACCAACACGGGTCGAGCGGGCGGTTCGGGCACCTCGGTGGGGGGGGATTCGGCCACGCCAGAAGTCTAGTGGCCGCCTCCGCCGGCCCCGGCCCCCGACGCCCGCAGCGAAAGCGCGGCACCGAGCGAATTCTATGCCTTCGATATGAGCCTCCCGGCCGCTGCTGATAACGATAATCATTTTCACTTATCTTTTCGGTGATTCCGCAATCCCAACCAGCCCAGGAGTTGCCGTGACGACAGTGCCCGCGATGACCGCACCGATCTGGATGGCGTCCCCGCCGGAGGTGCACTCGGCGTTGTTGAGCAGCGGCCCCGGGCCGGCGTCGGTGTTCGCCGCCGCGGCGGCGTGGAGCGCGTTGGGCGCCGAATACGCCTCGGCGGCAGAGGAACTCAGTGGGTTACTGGCATCGGCGCAGGCCGGCGCGTGGCAGGGGCCGAGCGCCGAATCCTATGTCGCCGCGCACGGCCCGTATCTGGCATGGTTGACGCGGGCCAGCGCGCACAGCGCGGCGGCGGCCGCCCAGCACGAGACCGCGGGCACCGCCTATACCGCCGCGTTGGCGGCGATGCCGACGCTGCCGGAGCTGGCCGCCAACCACGCCGTCCACGGCGCGCTGGTGGCGACGAATTTCTTTGGGATCAACACCATTCCGATCGCCGTCAACGAGGCCGACTATGCGCGGATGTGGGTCCAGGCCGCCGGCACCATGGCGACGTATCAAGCGGTCTCCACCGCGGCGGTGGCAGCCGTCCCGCAGCCGGACCCGGCGCCGTCCATCCTGAAATCCACCGCGGCGCACGACCACGACGACCACGAGCACGGGGATGACCACGATCACGACCACGGGTTCGACAGCCCGCTCAACCAGTTCGTCGCCCAGATCCTGCGGCTGTTCGGCATCGACTGGGACCCGGTCGAGGGCACCCTCAACGGGTTGCCGTACGAGGCCTACACCAGCCCCGCCGACCCGCTGTGGTGGGTGGTGCGGGCCCTGGAGCTGTTTTCCGATTTCCAACAGTTCGGGGCCCTGCTGCAGGAAAACCCCGCGGCGGCTTTCCAATTCATCACCGAACTGGTGCTGCTCGACTGGCCGACCCACCTGGCCCAGCTCGCCAGTTGGCTTCCGACGCAACCCCAGCTGCTGTTGGTGCCCGCGCTCGTCGCCGCGGCGCCGTTCGGGGCGCTGGCCGGCTTCGCGGGCGTGGCCGGGCAGCCGCCCCTCCCCGCGCCGGTCGCGGAGCCGGCGACCCCATCCGCCGCGGCGCCGACCGGCCTGCCGGCGACGGCCGGCGCGACCCCGATCGCCGCTTCGGCCGCGGCTTCGGTGCCGGCGCCCGCGCCCACGCCTGCTCCTACGGCGGCCACCGTGTCCAGCCCGGCACCGCCGGCGCCACCGGCCCCGGGCGCGGCCCCGTTTGCGCCTCCCTACGCCGTCGCACCGCCCGGTGTTGGGTTCGGCTCGAAAGCGAGAGCGAGCGTCGACGCCCGCGCGAAAAGCAAGTCACCCCAACCGGATTCGAATGCGGTCGGCGCCGGGGCGGCCGTCCGGGAGGCGGCACATGCCCGGCGCCGCCAGCGGTCGCGGCGCCGCGGCGACGAATTCATGGACATGAATGTCGGCGTCGATCCGGACTGGGACGAGCCGGCGACGACGGCGTCCCCGCGCGGTGCCGGAAACCTGGGCTTCGCCGGCACGGCGCCCCGGGAAACCGTTGCGGCCGCGGGCCTGACCCAGCTGGCCGGGGATGAGTTCGGCGGCGGGGCCGGCATGCCCCTGCTCCCGGGCAGCTGGGCCCCGCCGGACCCGCGCGACAGCGGGGTCTGACGTCCGGCGCGCCGGCGATCGGTGGCGACATGTCCCTTCCGCATGGTGGAGTGGATACCGCCCGACCCCAACCACCGGAAGCGAGTGCCCGTGCTGGGTCTGCCCGAGAAAGTGCACGCCTGCCTGTTCGACCTCGACGGCGTGCTCACCGACACCGCCAGCGTGCACACCAAGGCCTGGAAGGCGATGTTCGACGCCTACCTGGCCGACCGGGCCAAGCGCACCGGCGAGACGTTCGTCCCGTTCGACCCGGCCGCCGACTACCGCAAATACGTCGACGGCAAGAAGCGCGAGGACGGGGTGCGGTCGTTCCTGCAGAGCCGCGGCATTCACCTGCCCGACGGCAGCCCGGACGACGCGGGAGACGCGGAGACGATCTACGGCCTGGGCAACCGCAAGAACGACATGTTCCAGAAGGTCCTCAAACAGGACGGCGTCAAGGTGTTCGACGGGTCGCGGCGCTACCTCGAGGCGGCCTCGGCCGCCGGCCTGGGCATCGCGGTGGTGTCGTCCAGCGCCAACACCCGCGACGTGCTCGAGGTCACCGGCCTGGACCGGTTCGTGCAGCAGCGGGTGGACGGCATCACGCTGCGCGAGGAACACCTGGCCGGCAAGCCGGCGCCGGACTCCTTCCTGCGCGGGGCGCAGCTGCTCGACGTCCCCGCCGGCGCGGCGGCGGTGTTCGAGGACGCCTTGTCCGGGGTGGCCGCGGGCCGGGCCGGTAATTTCGGTTTCGTGGTAGGTGTCGACCGGGTGGGCCAGGCCGAGGATTTGCGCCGCAACGGCGCCGACGTGGTGGTCAGCGATCTCGCCGAGCTGCTGGCGTCATGATCGCCGACGAATCGTTTCCCGTCGACCCCTGGCACGTGCGCGAGACCCAGCTCAACCTCAACCTGCTGGCCCAGTCGGAATCCCTGTTCACCCTGTCCAACGGGCACATCGGGCTGCGCGGCAACCTGGACGAGGGCGAGCCCTACGGGCTGCCGGGCACCTACCTGAACTCCTTCTACGAGATCCGGCCACTGCCCTACGCCGAGGCCGGCTACGGCTACCCGGAGGCCGGCCAGACGCTGGTCGACGTCACCAACGGCAAGATCATCCGGCTCCTGGTCGAGGACGAGCCCTTCGACGTCCGCTACGGCGAATTGCTTTCCCACGAGCGCACTCTCGACCTGCGCGGCGGAACGCTGACGCGAAGCGCGTACTGGCGCTCGCCCGCGGGCAAAGAGGTCAAGGTGGTCTCCACCCGGCTGGTGTCGCTGGCCCAACGCGGCGTCGCCGCCATCGAGTACGTCGTGCAAGCCGTCGGCGACTTCGTCCGGGTGACGGTGCAATCCGAATTGGTCACCAACGAGGACCAGCCGCAGACCTCGGGCGACCCGCGGGTGTCGGCCATCCTGGAGAACCCGCTCGAAGAGGTCGACCACGAAAACACCGACACCGGTGCGCTTCTCATACACCGCACCCGCAGTAGCGCGCTGATGATGGCCGCCGGCATGGACCACGAAGTCGAGGTTCCCGGACGCGTGGAGGTCAGCACGGATTCGCGGGCCGACCTGGCGCGGACCACGGTGATCTGCGGGCTGCGCGCGGGACAGAAACTGCGCATCGTCAAATACCTCGCCTACGGGTGGTCGAGCATGCGCTCGCGGCCGGCGCTGCGCGACCAGGTGGCCGCCGCGCTGCACAGCGCCCGCTACACCGGATGGCCGGGGCTGCTGGAATCGCAACGCAAGTACCTGGACAACTTCTGGGACTGCGCCGATGTCGAGGTGGAGGGCGACCCCGAATCCCAGCAGGCCGTCCGCTTCGGGCTGTTCCACCTGTTGCAGGCCAGCGCCCGCGCCGAACGCCGCGCGATCGCCGCCAAAGGGCTCACCGGAACCGGGTATGACGGCCACGCCTTCTGGGACACCGAGGGATACGTGCTGCCGGTGCTGACCTACACCGCGCCGCACACCGTCGCCGACGCGCTGCGGTGGCGCGCCTCCACCCTGGACCTGGCCAAGGAGCGCGCGGCCGAGCTGGGCCTGGAGGGCGCCGCGTTTCCGTGGCGCACCATCCGCGGACAGGAATGCTCGGCCTACTGGCCGGCCGGCACGGCGGCCTGGCACATCAACGCCGACATCGCGATGGCCTTCGAGCGCTACCGCATCGTCACCGGCGACGACGACCTGGAGGCCGAGTGCGGGCTGCCGGTGCTGGTCGAAACCGCCCGGCTGTGGCTCTCGCTGGGCCACCACGACCGGCACGGCGTCTGGCACCTCGACGGCGTCACCGGCCCCGACGAGTACACCGCGGTGGTCCGCGACAACGTCTTCACCAACCTGATGGCCGCGCACAACCTGCGCGTCGCGGCCGAGGCCTGCAACCGCCACCCCGACGGGGCCAAGGCGCTGGGCGTCACCACTGAGGAGACCGCGGCGTGGCGCGACGCCGCCGACGCCGTCAAGATCCCCTACGACTCCGGCCTGGGCGTGCACCAGCAGTGCGAGGGCTTCACCACCTTCGCGGAATGGGACTTCGAGCACAACACCACCTACCCGCTGCTGCTGCACGAGGCCTACGTGCGCCTCTACCCGGCGCAGGTGATCAAGCAGGCCGACCTGGTGCTGGCGATGCACTGGCAGAGCCACGCGTTCACGCCCGAGCAGAAGGCCCGCAACGTCGACTACTACGAGCCGCGGATGGTGCGCGACTCGTCGCTGTCGGCGTGCACGCAAGCGGTGATGTGCGCCGAGGTCGGGCATCTGGAACTGGCCCACGACTACGCCTACGAGGCCGCCCTGATCGACCTGCGCGACCTGCACCACAACACCCGCGACGGCCTGCACATGGCCTCGCTGGCCGGCGCGTGGACGGCGCTGGTGTCCGGGTTCGGCGGGCTGCGCGACGACGAGGGCGTTCTGTCGCTGGATCCCCAACTGCCCGACGGGATTTCGCGGTTGCGGTTCCGGCTGCGGTGGCGCGATTTCCGGGTCACCGTGGACGTCAACCACGCCGATGTCACCTACACGCTGCGCGACGGGCCCGGCGGCGAGCTGACCATCCAGCACGCCGGCGCCGAGCTGGAGCTCAGCACCCAGTCCCCGACCACCGTCGCGGTGCGTCCCCGCAAGCCGCTGCTGCCGCCGCCGCAGCAACCGCCGGGCCGCGAGCCCACCCACCGGCGGGCGGTGTCGCGGTCGTCGCCGGGTCAGTGAGGGTCGGGGGACCTCAGGATCCGCTCCACCTCGGCGCCGGCCGCCCGGCGTAGCTCGGCGTCGGTCAGCTCCTCGATCCCCGTCGCCGCCCGCAGGATGGGCGCGAACAGCCGCCAACCGAACTGCAGCGCAAGGGCATTGGCGACGGCCAGGCGCGCGTGCAGCTCGTCGTCATGCAGCGGCCGCACCCCGTCGAGCAGGGTGGCGATGTTGGGAAAGCGCTTCTGCAGCTGTCCGGCCGGATACCCGTCGAGCACGGTGCGGGCCATCACCCGCATCTGCCGGTCCAGTGACTGCTCCACCACCTCCGCGGGCGTGTCGGTCGCCAGCAGGGCGCTCAGGTTGGCGCCCAGATGGTCGAGCACCGCGCCGACCAGTTGCTCCTTGGTGCCGAAGTGGCGGAACACCAGCCCGTGATTGACCCCGCAGCGCGCGGCGATGTCGCGGATCGACGTCGCGGCTGGTCCCCGTTCGGCGAACAGATCGGTGGCGGCCTCGAGGATCGCCGCGGCCACTTCCGCCCGGCCGGTGGGCGGTTTCCGGGGACGGGTTGCGGAAGTTGTAGTCATCTGACTACAGTAGCATTTGTAGTCAGTTGACTACACCCGTTTTGGGTCCCCTCTTCGAGCCAAGGACGACGACAATGACAGGTCAGATAACCGTCACCAAGCTGGGCAGCCGGATCGGCGCCCGGGTGGACGGGGTGCGCCTCGGCGGCGACCTCGACGACGCCACGGTCGAGCAGATCCGCCGCGCGCTGTTGACCCACAAGGTGATCTTCTTCCGTCACCAGCACCACCTCGACGACTCCCGGCAGCTCGAGTTCGCCAGGCTGCTGGGCACCCCCATCGGGCACCCGGCCGCCTCGGCGCTGGCCGCCAAGCACCTTCCGGTGATCACGCCCATCGACTCCGAGTATGGCAAGGCCACCCGCTGGCATACCGACGTGACGTTCGCCGCCAACTATCCGGCGGCCTCGATCCTGCGGGCGGTCACCCTGCCCAGCTACGGCGGCTCGACGCTGTGGGCCTCCACGGTCGCGGCCTACCAGCAGCTGCCCGAGCCGCTGCGGCACCTGACCGAAAACCTGTGGGCGCTGCACACCAACCGCTATGACTACGTGCGCACCGACCCCATGAACGACACCCAGCGGGCGTTTCGCCAGGCGTTCGAGAAGCCGGACTTTCGCACCGAGCACCCCGTGGTGCGGGTGCACCCGGAGACCGGGGAGCGCGCCCTGCTGGCCGGGGATTTCGTGCGCGGTTTCGTCGGCCTGGACGGCCACGAGTCCAGCGTGCTGCTGGAGCTACTGCAGCGGCGAATCACCATGCCGGAGAACACCGTTCGCTGGAGTTGGGCGCCGGGGGACGTCGCCATGTGGGACAACCGCGCCACCCAGCACCGGGCGATCGACGACTACGACGACCAGCCCCGGCTGATGCACCGCATCACGTTGATGGGCGACGTGCCGGTCAACGTGCACGGCGAGCGCAGCCGGGTGATCAGCGGCGCCCCGCTCGAGGTGCTGGCCAGCTAGCGCTAGCTGGCCGAGCTGACCGGCTTGGTCGGTGTCCAACGCAGCGCGCCCGGCGCCTCGGCCGGGACCACCGGCGCCTTGGGCGCGATCGGATCCAGCCGCCGATACGGCTCGCCCTGCGCGGGGCGCTGGTCGTTCTCGCCGTTGTTGGGCCACAACGCCGCCGCCCGCTCGGCTTGGGCGGTGATGGACAGCGAGGGGTTGACGCCCAGGTTGGCCGAGATGGCGGCGCCGTCCACCACATACAGCGTCGGGTAGCCGTAGACCCGGTGGTAGGGGTCGATGACGCCGCGCTCGGCGTCCTGGCCGATCACCGCGCCGCCCAGGAAGTGGGCGGTGAGCGGGATATTGAACAGCTCCCCCCATGTGCCGCCGGCCACGCCGTCGATCTTGGCGGCGATGCGCCGGGTGACCTCGTTGCCGACCGGGATCCAGGTGGGGTTCGGCTCGCCGTGGCCCTGTTTGCTGGTGTACCAACGGATTCCGAGCCTGCCGCGCTTGGTGAAGGTGGTGATCGAGTTGTCCAGGTGTTGCATCACCAGCGCGATCAGGGTGCGCTCGCTCCACTGGTGGACATTGAGCAACCGCATCAACCGGCGCGGATCCTCGCGGGCCTGGTCCAGCAACTGCTTCCAGCGCGGCACGTCGGTGCCCTGCGGGCCGGCGCCGTCGGTCATTAGCGTCTGCAGCAGACCCATCGCGTTGGAGCCCTTGCCGTAGCGGACCGGCTCGATGTGGGTGTCCGGCGTCGGATGGATCGACGACGTGATGGCCACCCCGTGCGTCAGGTCCAGGTTGGGGTCGACCTCAAGCTTGCCGGCGCCGACGATGGACTCGGAGTTGGTGCGGGTCAGCACGCCCAGCCGGTTGGACAGCCGGGGCAGCCGGCCCTCGTCGCGCATCTTGAACAGCAGATGCTGGGTGCCCCAGGTGCCGGCGGCCAGGATCAGGTGCTTGGCGGTGTAGGTGCGCCTGTCGCGGCGCACCCAGCTGCCGGTGCGCACCGTGCGGACCTGCCACAGCCCGTCCGGGCGTTGCTCGAACGCCTTCACCGTCGTCATCGGAAGCACTTGCGCCCCAGCCGATTCCGCGAGACCCAGGTAGTTCTTCAGCAGGGTGTTCTTGGCGCCGTAGCGGCAGCCGGTCATGCAGCAGCCGCACTCCAGGCAGCCGGTGCGTTCCGGCCCGGCGCCGCCGAAGTACGGGTCCGGCACGGTCTTGCCGGGGGCCTTGGTGCCGTCGGGGCCGAAGAACACTCCGACCGGGGTGGGCACGAACGTGTCGCCGCAGCCCATCTCGTCGGCGACCTCTTTGACGATCCGGTCGGCGTCGGTGAAGGTCGGGTTGGTCACCACGCCCAGCATCCGCTGGGCCTGGTCGTAGTGCGGCATCAGCTCGTCGCGCCAGTCGGTGATGTGCGCCCACTGCTGGTCTTTGAAGAACGGCTCCGGCGGCACGTAGAGGGTGTTGGCGTAGTTCAGCGAGCCGCCGCCCACCCCCGCGCCGGCCAGGATCAGCACGTTCTTGAGCGGGTGGATGCGCTGGATGCCGTAGCAGCCCAGCTTCGGTGCCCACAGGAACTTGCGCAGGTCCCAGGATGTCTCGGCGAAATCCTCGTCGGCGAACCGGCGGCCGGCCTCCAGCACGCCCACCCGGTAGCCCTTCTCGGTCAGCCGCAACGCGCTGACGCTGCCCCCGAAACCCGAACCGATGATTAGGACGTCGTAATCCGGCTTCATCGCACCAGTATGGCCTTACCCGCCGGTAACAAGCCAGGGGCCTCCGGCCGCCGCGCCCGAGCGTCACGCTGGCGTGACGCTCGGCGCCGGCCGTCGCGCCAGCGTGACGGCCGGCCGGTGGCCCAAGGCGCAAGGGCGGCCCAAGGCGGAAGGGCGCCTCAAGGCGCGACTAGCTGCCGACCGTCAGGCCCACCTTCTGGAATTCCTTGAGATCGCAGTAACCGGCCTTCGCCATCGACCGGCGCAGCCCGCCGACCAGGTTCAGCGAGCCGAACGGGTCGTCGGACGGCCCGTTGAGCACCTGGCGCAGCGGCGGGCGCTCCCCGATCGCGACCTGCAGCAGCGCGCCGCGCGGCAGCGACGGGTGCGCGGCGGCGGCCGGCCAGAACCAGCCCTCGCCGAGCGCCTCGGCGGCCTCGGCGAGCGGGGTGCCCAGCACCACCGCGTCGGCGCCGCAGGCGATCGCCTTGGCCAGCTCGCCGGAGGTGTGGATGTCGCCGTCGGCCAGCACGTGCACGTAGCGGCCGCCGGTCTCGTCGAGGTACTCCCGGCGCGCGGCGGCGGCGTCGGCGATCGCGGTGGCCATTGGCACGCTGATGCCCAGCACCTCGTCGCTGGTGGTCACGCCGCGGGTGGCGCCGTAGCCGACGATGACGCCGGCGGCGCCGGTGCGCATCAGGTGCAGCGCGGTGCGGTGGTCCTGCACGCCGCCGGCGACCACCGGCACGTCGAGCTCGGAGATGAAGGTCTTGAGGTTCAGCGGCTCGCCGTCGCTAGCCACTCTTTCGGCGGAGACGATGGTGCCCTGGATGACCAGCAGGTCGATGCCGGCCTGCAGCAGGACCGGGGTGAGCGCCTGGGCGTTTTGCGGGCTGACCCGCACCGCGGTGGTCACCCCGGCCTCCCGGATGCGGGCGACGGCCGAGCCCAGCAGGTCGGGGTTGAGCGGCGCGGCGTGCAGCTCCTGCAGCAGCCGGATCGCCGCGGAGGGTTCGGGTTCCTTGCTGGCGGCCTCGACCAGCTGAGCGATCTTGGCCTCGACGTCGGCGTGCCGGCCGATCAGGCCCTCGCCGTTGAGCACGCCCAGGCCGCCGAGTCGGCCCAGCTCGATGGCGAACTCCGGTGACACCAGCGCGTCGGTCGGGTGCGCCAACACCGGGATCTCGAACCGGTAGGCGTCCAGCTGCCAGGCCGTCGACACGTCCTGCGAGGAGCGGGTGCGCCGGGAGGCCACGATGCTGACTTCGCTCAGTTCATAGCTGCGACGGGCGGTGCGGCCCATCCCGATCTCGACCATGTGGGCCTCAGCGCGCGTAGTAGTTGGGGGCTTCGACGGTCATGGCGACGTCGTGCGGGTGGCTTTCCCGCAGGCCCGCCGCCGTGATCCGGACGAACTGCGCCTGTTGCAGCGCCTCGATGGTCGGCGAGCCCGTGTAACCCATCGCCGCCCGCAGGCCGCCGGTGAGTTGGTGGATAACCGAGGAAAGCGGGCCGCGGAACGGCACCCGGCCCTCGATGCCCTCGGGCACCAGCTTGTCCTCGGAGAGGGCGTCGTCGGCGAAGTAGCGGTCCTTGGAGTAGGACTTGCCGGCGCCGGAACCGCGGCCGGCCATCGCGCCCAGCGACCCCATGCCGCGGTAGCTCTTGAACTGCTTGCCGTTGACGAAGATCAGCTCGCCGGGCGCTTCGGCGGTGCCGGCCAGCAGCGAGCCCAGCATGGCCGTCGACGCGCCGGCGGCCAGCGCCTTGGCGATGTCGCCGGAGTACTGCAGCCCGCCGTCGGCGATCACCGGCACGCCCGCCGGCCCGCAGGCAGCCACGGCTTCCAGGATCGCGGTGATCTGTGGCGCGCCGACGCCGGCCACCACCCGGGTGGTGCAGATCGAGCCGGGCCCCACCCCCACCTTCACCGCGTCGGCGCCGGCGGCCACCAGGGCGGCGGCCGCGGCCCGGGTGGCGACGTTGCCGCCGATCACCTCGACGCGCTCGCCCACCTCGGCCTTGAGTTTGCCGACCATGTCGAGCACCAGCCGGTTGTGCGCGTGCGCGGTGTCCACGACCAGCACGTCCACCCCGGCGTCGACCAGCATCATGGCCCGCACCCAGGCGTCGCCGCCGACCCCGACGGCCGCGCCGACCAGCAGCCGGCCGTCGCTGTCCTTGGTGGCCAGCGGGTGCTGTTCGGTCTTGACGAAGTCCTTGACGGTGATCAGCCCGGTGAGCCGGCCGTGCCCGTCGACGATGGGCAGCTTCTCGATCTTGTTGCGCCGCAACAGCCCCAGCGCCGCGTCGGCGGACACGCCCTCCTGGGCGGTGATCAGCGGGGCCTTGGTCATCACCTCGGCGACCTTCTTGGTCTGGTCGACCTCGAACCGCATGTCGCGGTTGGTGATGATGCCGACCAGCGCGCCGGAGTCGTCCACCACCGGCAGCCCGGAGATGCGGAACCGCGCGCACAGCGCATCGACCTGGGCCAGCGTGTTGTCAGGGCGGCAGGTGACCGGGTCGGTGACCATGCCGGCCTCGGAGCGCTTGACCATCTCGACCTGGCCGGCCTGTTCGGCCACCGGCAGGTTGCGGTGCAGCACGCCCATGCCGCCCGCCCGGGCCATCGCAATGGCCATCCGCGACTCGGTGACGGTGTCCATCGCCGAACTGACCAGCGGCACCTTGAGCCTGATCTTCTTGGTGAGCTGGCTGGAGGTGTCGGCGGTGGCGGGCACCACGTCGGAGGCCGCGGGCAGCAGCAGCACGTCGTCGAACGTCAGGCCGAGCATGGCGATCTTGTGCGGGTTGTCGCCCCCGGTGGGCACCGGATCGTCGACGAGGCCACCCACCCGCACGTACGCACTGCCAACCAGGTCAGAGCTGTCTTCCAGGTGGGACGTGCCACGGGTCATCAGTGGGGTCCTCCATACGATGCGGGGTGAGAGACCCATCCTATCGGCTCGGCCGCCCCGGCAGTCCGCTTGCTCGGGCGCGCCGCGCGGGCCAAACGGAACCCGAACGGCGGGTTGCTCCCTGCTGGCGTTATCCCGGCCGGGCTGCGTAGGCTAGAGGCGTGCGCGACCACCTCCCACCGGGTTTGCCGCCCGATCCTTTCGCCGACGACCCCTGTGATCCGTCGGCGGCGCTGGATGCCGTCGAGCCGGGACAGCCGCTGGATCAGCAGGAGCGGATGGCCGTCGAGGCCGACCTCGCCGATCTGGCCGTGTACGAGGCGCTGCTGGCGCACAAGGGTATTCGCGGACTCGTGGTGTGCTGCGACGAGTGCCAGCAGGACCACTACCACGACTGGGACATGCTGCGGGCCAACCTGCTGCAGCTGTTGATCGACGGCACCGTGCGCCCGCACGAGCCCGCCTACGACCCCGAGCCGGATGCCTACGTGACGTGGGATTACTGCCGGGGCTACGCCGACGCCTCACTCAACGAGGCGACGACGGACGCCGACGGCTTCCACCGCCGGCACTGATTCACTGATTCGGATTCACCGGCGCCACCGCGGGTGGCTGGCCGTGGTGGTGATGCTTGCCCGCTGACGGGCTCGGCGACGGGGTCGACGCGGGCGCCGGACTGAGCGGGGCGGGCGGTGCCGCCGGGGTCGGCGCGATCGACGCGGCCGGCGGGGGCGCGGCCGGCACGGCGACCGACGGGGCCATCGAGGGGGCCGCCGCGGGCAGCGTCGCGTTGGGGTTGCGCGAATCTACCTTGGCGTTGAGCAGGTTCAGCTGCGTCATCAGGTCCTGTTTGGTGGCCGGGTCGTCGATCGAGGCGACCAGGCTGCTCACCTCGGTCAGTTGAGCGCGGGCCTGGTCCCACTGCCCCTTGTCGATCGATTCGGCCACCTTGGCCAGGTCGGCCTTGGCCGCCAGCATGACCTGGTCTTTTTCGTTGACCCGCGGCTGGTCGAAGAACATCGCGTGCAACCCGTACAGGGTGCTGCCGGGGCGGGCCTCGACCACCATCGCGCCGAAGCCGCTGAGCAGCATCAGGGTGGCCGCGACGGACCCCACCACGGCCAGGCCGCGGTGGCCGCGGCGGCGTTCGGCCAGGCCGGCGCGCAGCGCGTTGACCGCCTCCTCGGGCGTCACCAACGCGCTGGCCGGCGGCCACCGCAGGTTGTCGCGCCAGTCCTCCAGCAGGGTGGTCAACATCTGGAAGTCGGGGTCGTCGGGGTCCTCGACCTGTCCCCGGGGAACCGGCCGGCGCTGGGCGAGCGCATCGAGGAGCAGGTCGGTGCGGGCGAATTCATCCAGGGATTCAGGCACAGTCACCTGCCGCGATCATCTCGGACTTCAACCGCGACAGTGCGCGGTGCTGGGCGACGCGGACCGCGCCGGTGGTGCTGCCGACGGCGGCCGCGGTCTCCTCGGCGGACAGGCCGACCACGACGCGCAGGATCAGGATCTCGCGCTGCTTGGCCGGCAGGATTTCCAACAGTTCACTCATCCGGCTCACCGAATCCGCTTCGATGGCAAGCTGTTCGGGCCCCGCATCGTTGGACCAGCGATCGGGGATGGACTCGGTCGGGTAGGCGAGGTCGCGGCCGGCGGCCCGGTGCGCGTCGGCCACCTTGTGGGCCGCGATGCCGTACAGGAAAGCCAGGAAGGGGCGCCCGCGGTCGCGATACCGCGGCAGCGCCGTGATGGTCGCCAAGCACACCTCCTGTGCCACGTCGTCGGCTGACAGGCCACCCCGCTCGACCGTGCCGACGCGTGCCCGGCAATATCGCACGACGATCGGGCGGATGGTCTCCAGCACCTCCCGGAGTGCGTTGTGGTCTCCCGTCACGGCCTTGGCGACCACAGCATCGAGACGTTCCCCTGCTGGAATTGTCATCGACGGTGATATCTCCAACGTTACGAAGCGGACACATCGCGGGCCAACCGGGCTAACTAACGAAATGACAATAACGGGCCGACGGCCGTTTCAAGCGGAACGCCACGTTCCACCGGCGCGCCGCACCTGGCCTGCGCAGACTTCCCGGATTTCGTGCAGTTGCCGTGACGAAAACTCCACACTTCCGATATCGATCAGCAAGCACGCCAGCGCCCAGCGCAGCGGCACCAGTCGCAGCCGGGCGGTGGTGTGCAGCGCGGTGTCGGCGACCGCGCGGGCCCGCTCGATATCCCCGGCGCTGCACAGCGCGGCGGCCAGCACCACCTCGCTTTTGACCTGGTGGCGCGCCGCCGCCCCGGCCGCACCCGAGGCCGTGGCCGCCGCCGCCTCGACCGCCTCCCCGGCGCGCCGGACGGCGAGTTCGCCGTCACCGCGGGCCATCGCGAGTTCGGCGGCCACCCAACCGCGGCGCACCGAAATACGCTGGGGCACAATGTTTTCCGAGTCCAGCAGCGGCTCGACGCGGGCCAGCAGCGCCGCCGCGGCCGCGAAGCGGCCGACGCCCAGCGCATCGGCGGCCAGCCCGATCAGCGCGTCGGCGCCCGCCTCGGGGTCGTCGCCGGCCAGCGCCAGGGCGCGTCCGTCCCAGCCCCGCGCCAGCGCGTGCCACCCGAGTTGGCGCAGGAACGACCCCTGGGTGCTGTGCGCCAGCGAGGCGAGCCGCCCGGCGGTCGCGGTGCGGCGCAGCCGCGCCAGATCGTGCAGCGCGGCGCCGTAGCGTCCCTGCCCCCCGGCGGCGACGGCGCGCAACCACAGCTGCGCGGGCGTGCCCGCCGCGGGCAGGGGCCAGCGGTCGGGCCGGTCGCCGAATGCGGCCTCGGCCAACAACCGGTCGACGGAGCCGGCAACATTGGCCTGCACCGCGCCTCCGACCGCCGAAGTGTGACGAGTTTCAATCACAATGATGTAGTAAACAGTTTGTGGTCTTCTTGTTACCGATCCGTTAATGACTATAGCCCATGGATAAATTCCACCGGACCGTCGCCCCCGCGCTGAGCTGGGAAATCACGTTTCGATCAAGTGCCTGGTAGCACGGCATTGCTTTGGCAATTTCAGCGGACATGAACGCAACGTTAATTTTGCGCGGACGGACACATACTTTGCCGGGCTAAGTGGCTATTGACGTAAATTCGCCGTCCCCCCTACCGTCTAGGCGAGACGGGTAGTCATCGGGGACTCCGCTCCACTTAATTTAAGTTGCACACCATCGCTTTCACGACCTGACCTCGAGTGGGCGGTGCAGAGAGGGAACGAACCAATGCCACAGCCGGAGCAGCTACCTGGGCCCAACGCCGACATCTGGAATTGGCAATTGCACGGCTTGTGCCGCGGTGTCGACTCGTCGATGTTCTTCCATCCCGACGGCGAGCGCGGCCGCGCCCGCATGCAGCGCGAGCAGCGGGCCAAGGAAATGTGCCGGCAGTGCCCGGTCATCCAGGAGTGCCGCTCGCACGCGCTGGAAGTCGGCGAGCCGTACGGGGTTTGGGGCGGCCTGTCGGAATCCGAGCGTGACCTGTTGCTCAAGGGCGAGATCGGCCGCGGGCGCGGTATCCGCCGCTCGGCCTAAGACCGCCGTTTCGGCCTGCGCCGATCCGGGTAGGCAGCGCCCATGCACAAGGGCGCAACCTTCGCGGTGGTGGCGGTCACCGCGGCCATCGCACCGCTGGCCGCCTGCGCGAACCAGCAGAGCAGCCAACCCAACACCGCACCGCTGACCAGCTCGGTGCCCGGATCGGAGCGGTTGACCACCCAGCTCAAGACCGCCGAGGGGATCCCGGTCGCCAACGCCAGCTTCGAATTCGCGAACGGCTACGCGACGGTGACCGTGGAAGCCGGCCCGAACCAGGTGCTGAGCCCCGGGTTCCACGGCCTGCAGATCCACGCGGTGGGCAAGTGCGAGGCGAATTCGACTGCGCCGACGGGCGGTTCGACCGGTGACTTCGAATCCGCCGGCGCGGTCTATCAGGCGCCGGACCACACCGGCTATCCCGCCAGCGGCGATTTGACCGCGCTGCAGGTGCGCTCCGACGGCTCGGCGAAACTGGTCACCACCAGCAACGCGTTCACCGCCGCGGACCTGAGGACCAGCTCGGGCAGCGCGCTGATCCTGCACCAGAACGCGAACAACCTGGCCAACACGCCCGCCGCCGATTCCGGTAAACGGCTGGCCTGCGGGGTGATCGCGGCGTCGTCGGCCACCTCCACCACGACCACGCCGACGGCCAGCGTCACGACGAGCACCACCACCGTCGCGGTGCCGCCGCCGTCGACCAGCACGAGCACCAGCACGGTCACGGTCACCGGCACCCCGACCGCGACGTCCACCCCGACCACCACCGTGACCACGCCCCCCAGCCTGCCGCCCGGGCGGTGACGCTCAAGCCCACGGGCTGCTCACCGGGTGCTGCTCGGCCTGCTGTGGCCGCACCTCCACCTGCCCGGCGCCTGGGGCGTCACGGCGGTGGCCCTTGTCCCTCTCGGTGTGCATCGTGGTGGGCATCGTCATCATCATCGGTGGGCTCTGACGGCGCTACCGCGCGTGCACGTCCGGCGTGCGGACATGCTCGGGACGGAAACCGCGGCCGACCACAAGTGGCGGAATGGCTTGCAGCGGACCAAAACCCACGATCTTCGGGACGTGGATCGGGGATAGGTCACCGTTCAGGTTCGGCGCGATCGCGTTGTCCTGCATCAGCACCTGGACGGCCTGCACGATGCGGGTGGGCAGTTCGCGTCGCCGCTGCACCTTCGCCAGATCGCGATCGGTCACCCGGCCCTGTTGCAGCGGCGCGCACAGGATGTTGGCGGCGGCCACCGCGTCGGCGACGGCGAGGTTGATCCCGACGCCGCCGGCCGGCGACATGGCGTGCGCGGCGTCGCCGATGCACAAAAGGCCGGTGCGCCACCATGTTTCGAGCCTGTCCACCCGGACGTCGAGCTCGCTGGTGTCGTCCCACGAGGTCAGGTCGTTCACGTGTTCGCGCAACCGCGGCTGCGCGGTGACGATCCGTTCCTTGAACTCCTCCAACGATCCGCCCTTGGGGCTGGCGCCCTTCGGCATCAGATAGGCGACTTGCCAGTAGTCGCCCCGGTAGATCATGGCCATCATCAGGCCCTTACGGAACACGCCGAACAGCTCCCGGGGGTCGCCCGGACGCCATTTCAGCCGGAACCACAGCACGTCCATCGGCGAGTGCGCCTGGGCCGTCCGCAGCCCCGCGGCGGCGCGCACCGCGGATTTGCGTCCGTCCGCGGCGATCACCAGATCCGCCCGCACCTCGTCGTGGGGGGTGCGCACGCCGGCCACTCGATCGCCCTCGAGGATCAGGTCGGTCACTTCGGCGTTGCGGATAAGCGTGAATTCCGGGTAGGCAGCAGCCTTTTCGGCGATGAAGTCGAGAAAGTCCCACTGCGGCATCATGGCGATATAGGGCTGGTTGAAACCGAGCCGCTTGAGCACTTTGAAGTTGCCGAAGGTGCGAATCGAGCCGTCGGTGTCGAAGGCGACGGTGTCGATCTTGGTGTGCGGCAGGCGCAGGAACTCGTCGATGAGGCCCAGCTCGTCCATGATCCGCAGCGTGGTCGGATGCACGGTGTCGCCGCGGAAGTCGCGCAGGAAGTCGTTGTGCTTTTCCAAGACGACGACCGGGATTCCGGCCCGGGCGAGCAGCAGCGCGTGCACCATCCCGGCGGGACCGCCCCCGGCAACGCACACCTGAGTCCGGATCACTTGCGCAGGCTACCTCAGGCCGCGACCCGGGCCGGGCTCATCCGGCACGACCCGCCCGGAACGAAACACCCCCGATCCCGAACGGACCGGGGGTGTTTCGCACCGCCTACTCAGTGATGGTGATGACCGTGGCCGTGGTCGTCGGCCTCCTCGGCCGGCTTGTCGACCACCGCCGTCTCGGTGGTGAGCACCATCCGCGCCACCGAGGCCGAGTTGAGCACCGCCGAGCGGGTCACCTTGACCGGGTCGATGACGCCGTCGGCGATCAGGTCGCCGTAGCCGAGCTTCTCGGCGTTGAGCCCGTGACCGGCGGGCAGCTCGGCGACCTTGTGCACGGCCACCGCGCCGTCCAGCCCGGCGTTGCTGGCGATCCAGTACAGCGGCGCCCCCAGCGCCTCGGCGAAGACGTCGACGCCCAGGGCCTGATCGCCGCTCAGCGATCCGCGCAGCTCGTCGAGGGCCTTGCGGGCCTGCAGCAGCGCCGACCCACCGCCGGCGACGATGCCCTCCTCGACCGCGGCCTTGGCGGCGGCCACCGCGTCCTCGACGCTCTCCTTGCGTTCCTTGAGCGCGGTCTCGGTGGCCGCACCGACCTTGATCACCGCCACGCCGCCGGCCAGCTTGGCCAGCCGCTCCTGCAGCTTCTCGCGGTCCCAGTCGGAGTCGGTCTTCTCGATCTCGGCGCGCAGCTGCTTGATCCGGTTGGCCACGGCGTCTTTGGCGCCGCCGCCGTCGACGATGATGGTGTCGTCCTTGCTGACCACCACCCGCCGGGCCGAGCCGAGCACCTCGGTGCCGACCTCGCGCAGCAGCAGGCCGGTGTCGGGGTTGATCACCTGCCCGCCGGTCACGATGGCCAGGTCCTCCAGGAACGCCTTGCGCCGATCGCCGAAGAACGGCGCCTTGACCGCAACGGCTTTCAGCGTCTTGCGAATGGAGTTGACGACGAGGGTGGCCAGCGCCTCGCCCTCGATGTCCTCGGCGATGATCAGCAGCGGCTTGCCCGACTCGGCGACCTTCTCCAGCATCGGCAGCAGGTCGGGCAGCGAGCTGATCTTCTCCTGGTGCAACAGGATCACCGGGTCATCCAGCACGGCCTGCTGGGCGTCGAAGTCGGTGACGAAGTAGGCCGACAGGAAGCCCTTGTCGAAGCCGACGCCCTCGGTGAACTCCAGCTCGGTGTTCAGCGTCGAGGACTCTTCGACGCTGACCACGCCGTCGACCCCGACCTTGGTCATCGCCTCGCCGACCAGCTCGCCGAGCACCTGGTCGCGCGACGACACGGTCGCCACCTGGGCGATCGCGTCCTTGCCGGACACCGGGGTGGCCGAGGCCAGCAGCGCCTCGGACACCGCGTCGGCGGCCTTGGAGATTCCGGCGCCGAGCTCGATGGGGTTGGCGCCCGCCGCCACCAGCCGCAGGCCGCCCTTCACCAGCGCCTGCGCCAGCACGGTCGCGGTGGTGGTGCCGTCGCCGGCGACGTCGTTGGTCTTGGTCGCCACCGACTTCACCAGCTGGGCGCCCAGGTTCTCGAACGGGTCCTCCAGGTCGATCTCCCGCGCGACGGTGACGCCGTCGTTGGTGACGGCCGGCCCGCCGAATGCCTTGGCCAGCACCACATGCCGGCCCCGCGGACCCAGCGTCACCCGGACCGCGTCGGCAAGCGTGTTGACGCCGGCCTCGATGGCGCGGCGCGCGGTCTCGTCGTACTCAATGATCTTGCTCATCAGGCTCCTTCAAACCGGGCTGTAACGCATGCCGCCCCGGAAATCACCCGCGTGGGGACGCGGGGATCGCCGGGGCGGGACACGGTTGTTACTTGGAGACGACAGCCAGCACGTCGCGCGCCGACAGGATCAGGTACTCCTCGCCGTTGTACTTGATCTCGGTGCCGCCGTACTTGCTGTAGATGACGGTGTCGCCTTCCGAGACGTCCAGCGGAATGCGCTTCGCGCCGTCGTCGTCCCACCGGCCGGGACCGACGGCGACGACGGTGCCTTCCTGCGGCTTCTCCTTGGCGGTGTCGGGAATGACCAGACCGGATGCGGTCGTGGTCTCGGCCTCGTTGGCCTGCACGAGAATCTTGTCCTCGAGTGGCTTGATGTTCACCTTCGCCACGATTGGAGCCCTCCAGTGTTTGGGTCGGGTTCGGGGCGCGCCCCGAACATGCCGAATAATCAGGTGTTCGGCATTCGTCCATGCCCGAGCGCCGTCGTCGCGGGTGCCGACACCGGGCTTGGTCGATTGCCACCTAGCACTCTATACATGCGAGTGCTAGCACTCAAGGGCACTCCGCTGCTTCTCGTGTGTTCGCCGTCGGCGATCAGCTGACCTGCGCTTTCACCACCGGCAGGCCCGGATCGGTGGGCACGTCCAACGGCGACGGCGGCGCCCCGGCGGCCACCAGATGCGCGGCGAACGACGCGATCATCGCCCCGTTGTCGGTGCACAGCCCCGGCCGGGGTATGCGCAGCGTCAGCCCGGCCGCCGCGCAGCGCTGCTCGGCCAGCTCGCGCAGCCGCGAGTTGGCGGCCACTCCCCCCGCGATCAGCAGGGTGGTGACGCCGAGGTCGGTGGCCGCGCGCACCGCCTTGCGGGTCAGTACGTCGGCGACGGCCTCCTGGAAGCCGGCCGCGACGTCGGCGTTCACCGCGTCCGGGTGGCTTTCCAGGTACCGCGCCACAGCCGTCTTGAGCCCGGAGAAACTGAACGCGTACGGGGCGTCACGCGGGCCGGTCATGCCGCGCGGGAACACGATCGCCTCCCGGTCGCCGGTGCGGGCCAGCTCGTCGAGCACCCGGCCGCCCGGGTAGCCCAGCCCCAGCAGCCGCGCCACCTTGTCGTAGGCCTCGCCCGCGGCGTCGTCGACGGTGCTGCCCAGCTCGATGATCGGGTCGCCGAGCGAGCGCACCTGCAGCAGGTGGGTGTGGCCGCCGGAGACCAGCAGCGCGACGCACTCGGGCAGCGGCCCGTGCTGGTAGACGTCGGCGGCCAGGTGCCCGCCCAGGTGGTTGACGGCGTAGAACGGCACCCCCCAGGCCGCCGAATACGCTTTGGCCGCAGCGACTCCCACCAGCAGGGCACCGGCCAGCCCGGGCCCGATGGTGGCCGCGACGACGTCGGGTTTGGTCACGCCGGCGGCGGACAGGGCGCGGCGCATGGTGGGCCCCAGGGCCTCCAGGTGTGCGCGCGACGCGATCTCGGGCACCACGCCGCCGAACCGCACGTGCTCGTCGACGCTGGAGGCGACCTCGTCGGCCAGCAGGGTCACCGCGCCGTCGGCGTCCAGCCGCGCGATGCCGACTCCCGTTTCGTCGCAAGAGGTTTCGATCGCCAGGATGGTCGTCACTGCCGGGCCTTTCTGCGCATGGTGTAGGCGTCGGCGCCGCTGATGCGGTAATAGCGCCGGCGCAGGCCGATCTGCTCGAACCCGACGCTGCGATACAACCCGATGGCCGGCTCGTTGTCGGTGCGCACCTCCAGATACACCACACCGCCGTCGGCGAACTCGAGCAGCCGGTCGAGCATCAGGCGGCCGATGCCCCGGCCCTGGTATGCCGGGTCCACGCCGATGGTGTGGATCTCGTACTCGTACGGCGGAACCCGGCCAAGCCGGGAGATGCCGGCGTAGCCGACCAGTGTGTCGCCGACCCGCGCACCGACGTAATGGTTGTGCGCACTGGCCAATTCGCGGTGGAACGCCGCGGCCGGCCACGGGTCGTCGCCGTCGAAGAGCTGCGCCTCCAGTTCGGCGCAGCGCCGCGCGTCGGCCCGCGTCAAGGCGCCGACGGTGACCGGTTCGCCGCCCGCGGTCATGGCCGGGCCGCCCGCGGTGTGGCGTCCGGGCGGCGCAGATACAGCGGCACCAGCGGCTGCGGCCGGACCGACCAATCGCCCACTGCCGCAACCAGTCCGGCCGGCGTCGGGTGCGCGGGTCCGGTGACCGGCAGGCCGAACAGGCGCGCGTGCTCCGGGGAACCGGCCACCGCCTCGGCCCCACCCGGGTCGACGTCGGCGGGGGCGGCGACGGCCGGACCATCGGTGCGCACCCCGTCGCGGTAGCGTGCCCAGTACACCTCGCGGCGCCGCGCGTCGGTGACCACCAGCGTGTCGCCGGTGGTCTGCCCGCCGATGGCGTCCAGACTGCACACGCCATGCACCGGGATGCCCAGCGCGTGGCCGTAGGCGGCGGCGGTGGCCATCCCGGCCCGCAGGCCGGTGAACGGGCCCGGGCCGCAGCCCACCACGACGGCCGCCAGATCCGTCATATTCAGCCCCGAATCGTGCAGGGCAGCAAGCACATTCGGGGTGAGCCGTTCGGCGTGCGCCCGAGCGTCCACGGTAATCCGCTGGGCCAGCACGGACAAGTCATCGCGGCGCACGATGCCGGCGGTCACCGCTGGCGTGGAGGTGTCCAGGGCCAGCACCGGCGGGCTCATGACGGCTCCCCGCCGGCCCAGCGCCAGGTCGCGATCCGCACGTCGGATCCACTGACCCGCTCCAGCCGGATGTCCAGGTGCCGCGGCGCGAGGCGCTCGACCAGGCCCTCACCCCACTCCGCCACCACGACGGCGTCGTCCAGATCGCTGTCCAGGTCCAGCGAGTCGAGCTCACCGAGCAGGTCGGCACCCTGATTGCCGGTGTGGTCGAGCAACCGGTACAGGTCGACGTGGATCATCGTCGGCGCGCCGGGCCGCCGCGGCGGGTGCACCCGGGCCAGCACATAGGACGGCGAGGTGACCGGGCCGTCGACATCCATGGCCGCGGCAATTCCCTTGGCCAGCACCGTTTTTCCAGCGCCGAGCGGGCCGGACAGCACCACCACGTCGCCGGCGCGCAGCTGCGCCGCCAGCCGCGCGCCGAGTGCGGCGGTGTCCTGCGCGGTGGGCAGCGTCGCGGTGCCGGATTCAGCCACGGCGCCACAACCTTTCCCCGATTCGCCGCAGCGCCAGTGCGGCCCGGCTCGGGGTGGCGCGGCGGACCAGCCGCACCAGCCCGCCGTTGATGGCCTCCGGCTTGTCCAGCAGCGCCAGGTGACTGGCCCCGGCGACGATGACGAGCTCGGACTGCGGCAGGCTGGCCGCCATCTTGCGGGAATACTCGTCCGGGGTGAGCAGGTCGTGGTCGCCGCAGGCGATCAGGGTGGGGACCCGCAGCAACGTCCACAGCCCGGCGGTCTCGTCGTGGTGTTCCAATGCGTCCAAAAAACCCACCATGGTCGGGATGGGGGTGCTGTTCATCATCCGCTGGGAGAACGCGTCCAGGCTCCGGCTGACCTGCAAGTCGCTGAAGGAGGCGGCCCGCAACACCGGGCCGATCAGCGAGCGGGACACGTTGCGGCCCCGGTGCATCAGCTTCGGCGCCGACCGGGCGGCAACCCGAACCGCCTCCAGCGCAGGGTTTTTCAGGATCTCACCCAGCGGCGACCGCGAAACCCCTTCGGCCGCAGACGAAATAAGTGCGGCACCGACGATCCGGCGGCCGTACTGCTCGGGGAACTGGCGCGCGTGCGAGAGCACGGTCATGCCGCCCATCGAGTGGCCCACCAGCACCACCAGCCCGCGCGGCGCCACCACCTGCAGCACGGTTTGCAGGTCCCGGCCGAGCTGGGTCAGCGTGTAGCTCTCGGGTGCGGCCTCCCCAGATCTGCCGTGCCCGCGCTGGTCGTAGAAGACCATCCGCACGTCGGGTCCCAACTGTTCGGGCAGCCGGGTCCGCTGAAAATGGAAGGCGCCCATCTGCAGACAGAACCCGTGGACGAACACCATGGTCAGCGGCGCGTCGGGCGGGCCGGCTTCGCGCACCGCCAGCGGCACCCCGTCGGGCGTGGTCACCACCAGGGCGCGGTCACCGTCGAAGGTGTTGAAATCCTCGTCGGCGTAAGCGTCTTCGATGGTGGCCCGCTGGGTCATGGACCGGCGGGCCGAGGCCCCGACGATGGTGGCGACCGCGGTCACCCCCGCGCCCCCCGCAAGCCAGGTCCTGCCCTTGTGGCGCTTGCGGGTTCGGTCAGGACTCAACGGTGTGCGCCTCGCGGTAGGTCCTGGTGATCCGCCCGCGGGGGCTGGTCACCACTTCGTAGTGGATGGTGCCGAGCAGATCGGCCCAATCCTGGGCGGTGGGTTCACCGTTGCTGCCCGGCCCGAACAGGATCGCCTCGTCGCCCTCGGCCACGTCCGGGCGGCCCGGGCCCAGGTCGACGACGAACTGGTCCATGCAGATCCGGCCGACGCCCGGCCGCCGCCGGCCGTTGATCGACACCTGCAGCCGCCCGCCCAGCGACCGGAAGATGCCGTCGGCGTAGCCCACCGGCAGCAGCGCCAGGTTGGTGTCGCGCTGCGCCGTCCAGGTGTGTCCGTATGACACGCTTTCCCCCGCACGTATCGACTTCACCAGTGCCACAGTACATTTCACCGTCATCGCGGGCACCAGGCCCATGTCGCCCAGCTCGGGGACAGGGCTGAGGCCGTACACCGCGATACCCGGGCGCACCATGTCGAAGGCCAGGTCGGGACGCGACATGGTGGCCGACGAATTCGACAGGTGGGCCACCTCGAAGCGCACCCCCTGCGCGCGCGCCTGGGCCAGCATGTCGGTGAACCGTTGCGCCTGAACGTCATTCACCGGGTTGGCGGGTTGGTCGGCGTACACCATGTGAGACATCAGGCCGCGCGGCACGATGGCCTCCTCGGCGACGGCGCGGCGCAGCGCGGTCAGCATCGACGGGTACTGCGCCGGCGGCACGCCGTTGCGGTTCAGCCCGGTGTCGACCTTGACGGTGACCGTGGCGGTCCGGCCGGTGTCGCGCACCGCGGCCAGCAGCTCGTCGAGCTGGCGCTGCGAGGAGAGGCCGATCTGCACGCCGGCCAGCAGCGCGGGCCGGAAGTCGATGCCGGGCGGATGCAGCCAGGCCAGCACCGGCGCGCTGATCCCCGCGGCGCGCAGCGCCAGCGCCTCGTCGACGGTGGCCACGCCCAGCTCGGCGGCCCCGGCGGCCAGCGCGGCACGCGCCGTCTGCACGGCCCCGTGGCCGTAGCCGTCGGCCTTGACCACGGCCATCACCTGCGCGCCGCGGGCCTGCTCGCACAGCAGCCGCACGTTGTGCTCGATGGCGCCCAGGTCGACCAGCGCCTCGGCGAGGACGCCCGGGGTCAGGGATATCGGCGTAACGGCCACGGCGGCCATTGTCCCAGAAACGCGCGCGTGCTCTCTCACAGTGCCCAACGTGCACTCATGGCGAAAAAATCGCGGAAAACTCGCCGTGGCTGCACGCTCGGCGCAATGTCTCAGTGCGCGAAGTGCTGGGCGTCGTAGTGGCCGCCCGGCTTGACCTTGTCCAGCGAGGTCAGCGCCGAGACGGCGTCGTCGTGCAGCGCCCGGGCCAGGTCGGCCGACAGCCCCTCCCGCACCACGATGCGCAGCACCGAGACGTCGGTGGCGTTGTCGGGCATGGTGTAGGCGGGCACCTGCCAGCCGTAGGTGCGCAGCTCGTGGGAGACGTCGAACTCGGTGTAGCCGCGGTTCTTGGCCAGCCGGAAGGCGACCACCGGGATCGCCGACCCGTCCGAGATCAGCTCGCAGTGCTCGCTGACCCGCAGCTGCTCGCCCAGCCAGCGCGCCGTGCCGGACAGCGTCTGCATCACCTTGGTGTAGCCCTCGCGGCCCAGCCGCAGGAAGTTGTAGTACTGGCCGACCACCTGGTTGCCGGGGCGGGAGAAGTTCAGCGTGAAGGTCGGCATGTCGCCGCCCAGGTAGTTGACCCGGAACACCAGCTCGTCGGGCAGGTACTCCTTGCTGCGCCACACCACGAAGGCGACGCCGGGATAGGTCAGCCCGTACTTGTGCCCGCTGACGTTGATCGACACCACCCGGGGCAGCCGGAAGTCCCACTTGAGCTCGGGGTGCAGGAACGGCACCACGAACCCGCCGCTGGCGGCGTCGACGTGCACCGGGACGTCCACGCCGCCGCGCGCGGCCAGCTTGTCCAGCGCGCCGCAGATGTCGGCGACCGGTTCCAGCTCGCCGGTGTAGGTGGTGCCCAGGATGGCCACCACGCCGATGGTGTCCTCGTCGACGGCGTCGACGACCTGTTCGGGGGTGATGACGTAGCGGCCCTCCTCCATCGGCAGGTAGCGGGGCTCGACGTCGAAGTAGCGGCAGAACTTCTCCCAGACCACCTGGACGTTGGAGCCCATCACCAGGTTCGGGGTGCGCTTCTTCCAGTCCTTGGTCTTGGCGCGCCACCGCCACTTCATCGCCAGCCCGCCCAACATCACCGCCTCGCTGGACCCGATGGTGGACACCCCGCAGGCGCTGTACGGGTCGGCGTCGTTCAGACCTTCGGCGTGGAACAGGTCGGCGACCATGCACACGCAGCGCTGCTCGATGGCCGCGGTGGCCGGGTATTCGTCCTTGTCGATCATGTTCTTGTCGAACGTCTCGGCCATCAACCGCCCGGCCTCGGGGTCCATCCAGGTGGTGACGAAGGTGGCCAGGTTCAGCCGGGAGCTGCCGTCGAGCATCAGCTCGTCGTGGATGAACCGGTAGGCGGCGTCGGGATCCATCGACTCGTCGGGCATCCGCAGCGCGGGCACCGGCGCGGTGAACAGCCGGCCGGTGTAGGCCGGGGCGATGGCATGCGCGGGCAGCGAAGGATGTTGGGGCACTGGGGAATTCCTCTCTATAGGTCTACAGGGCGGCCAGGGCGGCCCGGATGTGCGGAACCATGCGCGACGAGGAGGTGGGCGCCTCGCCGGGGCCGGGGTCGGCGGCCGAAAGCGCCGCGGCGCGGGCGTGCACGAAGGCCGCGGCCGCGGCGGCCTCGCCGGCCGGTAATCCGGAGGCGAGCAGCGCGCCGATCATCCCGGACAGCACGTCGCCGGAGCCGGCGGTGGCCGCCCAGGATTGGCCGGCCGGGTTGAGGTAGACGGGGCCGCCGGGGTCGGCGATGACGGTGACATTGCCCTTCAGCAGCACGGTGACACCCAGGGTGTCGGCCAGTTTGCGGGTGGCGCCGACGCGGTCGTCGCCGGGCGGGCTGCCCGCCAGGCGGGCGAATTCCCCGGCGTGCGGGGTCAGCACCGTCGGCGCCGCCCGGTTGGCCACCAGCTCGGGGTGGGCCGCCAGCATGGTCAGCCCGTCGGCGTCGACGATCACCGGCAGGTCGGTTTCCAGGGCGAACCACAGCGCGGCGGCCCCGGCGTCGTCGGTGCCCAGCCCCGGGCCGACCACCCAGGACTGCACCCGCCCGGCCGACGCCGGGGTGGGCGACGCGATCACCTCGGGCCAGTGCGCGAGCACCTCCCGGTGGGCGCTGCCGGCGTAGCGGACCATCCCGGAGGTGGCCGCGACGGCCGCGCCGGTGCACAGCACGGCCGCGCCGGGATAGGTGGCCGAGCCGGCCATCACGCCGGTGACGCCCTGGGTGTACTTGTCGTCGTGCGGCCCGGGCACCGGCCAGCGGGCGGCCACGTCGGCGGCCTCGAACCCCAGCACGTCGGTCTGCGGCAGGTCGAGCCCGATGTCGATCAGCTTCACCCGTCCGCAGTCGCCCAGCGCGTGCACGGGTTTGAGCCCGCCGAAGGTGACGGTCAGCACCGCGTGCACGGCGGGGCCGCTTGTCGCCCCGGTCGCCGCGTCGATGCCGCTGGGGATGTCGACGGCCACCACCGGAATTCCCGCGTCCTCGACGGCGGCGAACACCTCGGCCGCGGCGGGCCGCAGCGCCCCCGAGCCGGAGATGCCCACCACCCCGTCGATGACGAGATCCGTTGTCGGCGAAACGCTTTCGACGATGCGACCACCGGCCTTTCCGAACGCGGCCAGGCCCTTGCGGTGGGCGCGCTCGGGGTTGAGCAGGATGGCGTCCGCGGCGGCGCCGCGCCGGCGCAGGAAGGTGGCCGCCCACAGCGCGTCACCGCCGTTGTCGCCGGAGCCGACGACCGCGCACACCCGCCGCCCGGCCACCCCGCCGGTGCGGGCGGTCAACTCGGCGGCGATCTCGGTGGCCAATCCGAAGGCCGCCCGGCGCATCAGGGCGCCGTCGGGCAGGCTGGCCAGCAGCGGCGCCTCGGCCGCACGGATCGCGTCCACGCTGTAGTAATGCCGCATCAGAGCCAGATTACGTGCACGTGCTTGGCGCGCGGCACCTTTCGTTACCGGTCGGAGTCGTCGTTACCGGCCGGAGTCGACGTCGGGCCGGGCCGGCGGCGCCACGCGCCGGCGCAGCATGGTGCGCAGCCGCGCCGGGCTGAGCTGCCGCCCGCCCTTGGCGCGGGTCATCGGGTAGAAGCACAGGCCGATCAGGATCGAGGTGAAATGCCCGATCGCGGTGAAGTTCAGCTCGACGCGGTCCATGGTGAGCAGCGGGAAACCGAAGATGAGGAACAGCACCCCGAGATAGCCCCACCGCCACGGCCGGGCGATGTGGAAAGTCAGCACCGCCATCACCCCGACCAGGAAGTAGCTCACCCCGATGTCGCGGGCGTGCACCAGCCGCTCCGACGCGTCGTGTTTCTCGATGGCGAAGTAGAGAATGCCCTCGCTGATGTAGGTGGCCAGGATGTGCGAGCTCAATCCCACGGTGAGCCAGCGCAGCTGACCGAGCCAGTGTTCGGCCGGCGCCAGGAACAGGGTGAACAGCAGCAGGTAGGGCTCGAAGTTCTTGCCGTCGATCCACAGCAGGCTGGAAAACAGGACGTCCAGCGGGTCCCGGCCCAGCTCGTGAATGTTGGTGGAGCGGTGCAGCAGTACCGAATGCAGCTGCCGGCCGGTGAGCTGGTTCTGGATGATGGTGGTGATCATCAGCACCAACAGCCAGCCGTAGGTCAGCGGGGCACTGATGACGAAGTGCCACACCGCCCGCGTCATGCCGCGCACTCGCCCCCGAACCGATGCCTGCCCCACGACATCAACCTTGGCATGCGTGGCATGTCATGCGTACGACTTCGGGGGCGAACACGCCGCCGCTCGTCAGCCGCCTGTCGTCGCGGGGGCCGGCTGGGCCGGCTGGGCCGGCGCGGCGGCCGGCGGCGGGTTCAAATGCCGCCACCAGCAGCCGATGTAGAGCACCATCGAGATCGCCAACGCGACCAGCACCCAGATCACCACGGTGATGTCGACCCAGCTGCCGAACGGCGGCGAACCGGGCAGCGCGTTGCGCAGCGGCACCACCGCGAACAGCATCGCCGCGTACCACGTCGTCATCGGCGGCTGGAACGGCCGCCGGTCCCGGGTGGTCTGGATCGCCACGAACAGGGCCAGGCTGGCGATCGCGATCAGCACGCCGAGGATGACGATGGCGAACGCCGCGGTGCTCATCGAGCGCCGCACGTGCAGCCGGTAGGGGCCATCGGCCTGGGGCCGGGTCGCGGTGAGCTGCCAGCCGGACAGGTGGTCGACGAAGGTGACGGGGACGTGGTCGGGGTCCCGGTCGGTGTCCGGGCCGTAGAAGATCTCGACTTCCAGCGGGCCCGAGTGGTATTGGTCGAACGGCCAGCGCTCGATCTGGCCGGCGATGGTCAGCGGGACGGCCATCAGGCCGGGCAGCATGCCCTTGGTCCAGGTGTGCCGGGACGGCATCGCCGAGGAGCGGACCCGCAGGCTCAGATCCTCCTTGAGGTGGTGGGTCTTCGGATCCAGCAGCGCCGACCCGGGATTGAAGGCCAGGTTGACGGCGAGCACGCTGTTGTTCGACTGGATGTCTTCGACGTTGATCGTCGCCGACGGCCGGTCCCCGTCCGTCGTCGGGTTGGCCTCGTCGATCCGGCGGCCGGTGCCGCTTTGCGCGTACAGCACGACCGAGCCGATGTATGCGGCCAGGACGAGCACCACCAGGCCAACGACGCCGTATCTCATGCCGGCCGATCGCATACTTCCTCCCGAACGGGCATGGGCGCCTTGCTCACTGGCGCCGAAATGCTGTCCCAGGGCAATGTAATCGATCGACCGCGGATGCGCGGCTTATCCGGGTGAAGCCGTTGCCCGGCTATTCCACCGTGACGGACTTGGCCAGGTTCCGCGGCTTGTCCACGTCGTAGCCGCGGGCCTGGGCCACCGACGCAGCGAACACCTGCAGCGGGATGGTCGACAGCAGCGGCTGCAGAAGCGTTGACACCGAGGGGATTTCGATCAGGTGATCGGCGTACGGCCGCACCGTGTCGTCGCCCTCCTCAGCGATCACGATGGTGATCGCGCCGCGGGCCTGGATTTCGCGGATGTTGGACAGCAGCTTGGCGTGCAGCACGGCCGACCCTTTGGGCGACGGCATGATGACGATGACCGGCAGGTCGTCCTCGATCAGCGCGATGGGCCCGTGCTTGAGCTCGCCGGCGGCGAATCCCTCGGCGTGCATGTAGGCCAGTTCCTTGAGTTTGAGCGCGCCTTCCAGCGCCACCGGGTAGCCGACGTGGCGGCCCAGGAACAGCACGGTCGGCGACTGGGCGAACCGCTGGGCCAGCGCGGCCACCGGTTTGATCGTCGCCAGCACCCGCGCCACCAGGTCCGGCATGGCTTCCAGCTCGTGGTATTCCCGCTCGACCTCGTCGGGGTATTTGGTGCCGCGGGCCTGCGCCAGCGCCAGGCCGACCAGGTAGTTGGCGGTGATCTGGGCCAGGAACGTCTTCGTGGAGGCGACGCCGATCTCCGGTCCGGCGCGGGTGTAGAGCACGGCGTCGCATTCGCGCGGGATCTGGCTGCCGTTGGTGTTGCAGATCGCCAGCACCTTGGCCTTCTGCTCCTTGGCGTGCCGCACCGCCTCCAGGGTGTCGGCGGTCTCGCCGGACTGCGAGATGGCGACCACCAGGGTACTGCGGTCCAAAACCGGGTCGCGGTAACGGAATTCGCTGGCCAGCTCCACTTCCACCGGCAGCCGCGTCCAGTGCTCGATCGCGTACTTGGCCAGCAGCCCGGAGTGGTAGGCGGTGCCGCAGGCCACCACGAACACCTTGTCGACCTCGCGCAGTTCCTGATCGGACAGCCGCTGCTCGTCGAGCACGATGCGGCCGTCGACGAAATGGCCGAGCAGCGTGTCGGCCACCGCGGCGGGCTGCTCGGCGATCTCCTTGAGCATGAAGTACTCGTAGCCGCCCTTCTCGGCGGCGGCCAGATCCCAGTCGATGTGGAATTCGCGGTACGCCCCGGGCCCCAGGTCGTCGTTGCCGTCGAAATCGGTGATGCGGTAGCCGTCCGCGGTGAGCACCACGGCCTGGTCCTGGCCGAGCTCGATGGCGTTGCGAGTGTGCGGGATGAACGCCGCCACGTCGGAGCCGACGAACATCTCGCCGTCGCCGATGCCGATCACCAGCGGGGTGGAGCGGCGGGCGGCGACGATGGTGCCGGGTTCGTCGGCGTTGGCGAACACCAGGGTGAAGTGGCCGTCGAGGCGGCGCAGCACGGCGAGCACCGACGCGGCGAAGTCGCCGGCCGTCGGGCCGTGCCGGTAGGCCTGCGCCACCAGGTGCACGGCGACCTCGGTGTCGGTGTCGCTGGCGAACTCCACGCCGTCGGCCTCCAGCTCGTGGCGCAGGCCGGCGTAGTTCTCGATGATGCCGTTGTGCACCACGGCGATCTTGCCGGCGGCGTCGCGGTGCGGGTGCGCGTTGCGGTCGGTCGGCCGGCCGTGGGTGGCCCACCGGGTGTGGCCCAGGCCGGTGGTGCCGGTCAGCGCCGACGGCGGCAGCTGCGCCACCGCCTCCTCGAGGTTGGCCAGCCGGCCGGCGCGGCGGCTCACCGTCAGGGTGCCGTCGCCGTTGACCAACGCGACTCCCGAGGAGTCGTAACCGCGGTACTCCATGCGGCGCAGCGCGGCCATGACGACCGCGCAGGCGGGCTGCTGCCCGACGTAGCCGACGATTCCGCACATTCTGCTCAGGGTAGTGCAGGCGCAGGGCCGGGCCGCCGGTCCGCGGGCGCCCGCCGGCGCCGCCGCGGCCGTCATGACCGTCGCGGCCGCCGGGAAAATGTTTTCACCTGATGTCTTTGTGACGTTTTCGTTCGCTTCATCGGGTTCGCGGTGCGTGTTTCTAACATTCGAGGGGAAAGCACCGTCGGCGAGTACCGAGGCAACCGGAAAGGACGAGCTGCTTGAAGCCCGCCCGATCGCGATTCCGCAGCGTGCCGGCCACGAAACCGTGGTCAACCATTCGGATTCAGGGCTTTACCGGAAATGGACTGGATAATTCCGGTTACCGAAGCCATGTCTTTTGCCGAGCCACCAATTCAGCCGGAGAAGAATTGACTTTCTCCGACCGGCCGCCGGGCGCCACGAGGAGGCAATCATGACCGCAATTCGGTGCGACGATGTGGTGACCGCCACCCGGGTGCCGGCGGCCCGGGCGGCCCGCCCGCCGCGGCCCGCGCCGGCGGACTCGGGCAACCCGTTGATGGACATGACCACCCGCCTGCTGGCCATCCCGCTGCACCAGTTGTACGCGGTGCTGTGGCGGGTGGGGATCATCGAGGTCAGGGCCTGAGCGGGGCCCGGGCCGCGTTTCCCCGGCGCCGGGATGCGATGCGCTAACGTCGACGCGTGGCCCGCATCCGCAAGCTCGTCGCAGCGCTTCACCGCCGTGGTCCGCACCGGGTTTTGCGGGGTGACCTGGCCTTTGCCGGACTGCCCGGGGTGGTGTACACGCCCGAGGAGGGACTGAATCTGCCCGGGGTGGCGTTCGGCCACGACTGGCTCACCGGCGCCGCCCGCTATGCGAACCTGCTGGAGCATCTGGCGTCGTGGGGCATCGTGGCCGCCGCCCCCGACACCCAGCGGGGGTTGGCGCCGTCGGTGCTGAACTTCGCCTTCGACCTGGGGACCGCCCTGGACATCGTGTCGGGGGTGCGGTTGGGGCCGGGCAAAATCAGCGTGCATCCGGCCAAGCTGGGGGTGGCCGGGCACGGTTTCGGCGCCTCGGCGGCGGTGTTCGCCGCGGCGGGAATGCCGGCCAAGCCCACGGCGGTGGCGGCGGTCTTTCCCAGCGTGACCAGCCCGCCGGCCGAGCAGCCGGCGGCGACGCTGCGGGTGCCGGGCGTGATCTTCACCGCGCCTGGTGACGCGAAGACGCTGAACTCCAACGCGCTGGCGCTCGCCGAGGTGTGGGACGCCGCCACGGTGCGTGTCATCAGCAAGGCCGAACCGGGTGGGCTGGTCGAGGGCCGGCGGCTGACCAAGGTGGTGGGCCTCGCCGGCGCGCACCGGCGCACCCAGCGATCGGTTCGGGCGCTGCTGACCGGATATCTGCTCTACACGTTGGGCGGCGACAAGAGGTACCGCGACTTCGCCGATCCGCACGTGCAGCTGCCCGGGACGGCGGCCCCCGATCCCGAGGCCGGCGCCGTGCCGCTGGAAGAGAAGATCGTCGCCCTGCTGAAGTGAGGTGGCGGCGTGGTAAGTGTCTTTGATGCGAATCGGCATCGCTCTTAACTATTCGGGTGACTTTCACGAGGCCGTGGACCGCGTGGTCGAACTCGAGAAGGCCGGCATCGAGGTCGCGGTGGTGGCCGAGGCGTATTCCTTCGACGCCATCAGCCAGCTGGGCTATCTGGCCGCCAAGACCCGCACCGTCGAGCTGGCGTCCGGGGTGCTGCCGCTCTACATCCGCACGCCGTCGCTGTTGGCGATGACGGCCGCGGGGCTGGATTACGTGTCCGACGGGCGATTCCGCCTGGGCATCGGCACGTCGGGCCCGCAGGTGATCGAGGGGTTCCACGGCGTCCCGTTCGACGCGCCGATCGGCCGCACCCGCGAGATCGTGGAGATCTGCCGCATGGTGTGGCGGCGCGAACGCGTGCAATACGCCGGCAGGCACTACCAGCTGCCGCTGCCCCCGGACCGCGGCACGGGCCTGGGCAAGCCGCTGCATCTGATCAATCACCCGGTGCGCGAACGGATTCCGATCAGCATTGCCGCGCTGGGGCCCAAGAATGTGGAGCTCACCGCAGAGATCGCCGAGGGTTGGCAGCCGGTTTTCTATCTTCCGGACAAGGCCGGGTCCATCTGGGGTGAGGCGTTGGCGGCCGGTGCCGCCAAGCGTGATCCGGCGCTGGGGCCACTCGATGTGATGGTGCACGCGTCGCTGGCGATCGGCGACGACGTCGACCAGCGGCTGGCCTGGGTCAAGCCGCAGCTGGCTCTCTACATCGGCGGGATGGGCGCCAAAGGCCGCAATTTCTACCACAATCTGGCCACCCGGTACGGGTTCGGCGAGGTCGCGGACCGGATCCAGGAGCTGTACCTGTCCGGCCGCAAACAGCAGGCCATCGACCTGGTGCCCGACGAGCTGGTGCGGGGCATGTCGCTGGTGGGCCCGCGCGGATACGTCGCCGAACGGATGGCCGCGTTCGCCGAGTCCGGGGTGACGACGCTGTTGTTGAGCCCGCTGGCCGCCGACCGGGACGAGGCCCTGGGCTTCGTCGAGCAGGCGCTGCAGTTGCGGCCGTGACCGGTCACTGTCCGGCCTGCGGAAGCTGGTCTGCGGCAATCTGACACGGCGTCGATCCCGGCTCCGGCGTGGGCTGGGCCGCGGCAGGGGCCGGGCCCGGGTCGGCCGGCGGCTCGGCCGGCGGCGGCGCGCCCGGTGGCGGCGCGGCCGGCGGTGTGGCCGGTGGCGTGGCCTCGACGGGTTGGGCCGGCTCACCGGTCGGCGCGGCCTCGCCGCTCGGAGCGGGCTCGCCGTTCGGTTCGGCCTCGCCGGCGGGCGCGGGGCGATCCGGCGCGCCGGGTTCGTCGGCGGCCGTCTCGTCAGCGTCATCGCCGGCGTCCTTGGCGTCGGCGGGGTCATCGGCGTGAAAAGGATCGCCGTGAAAAGCGTTGTCGTCCAAGGGATCCTGGCCGCCGAACGGGTCCGCTCCGTCCAGGCCGTCGCCCACCGACCCGAGCAGACCACCCATCGCGTCGACGATCTTTCCGGCCAGCCCGAGCAGACCCCCACCCCAGCCGAGCCCACTTCCGAGTCCGCCGCCCATCCCACTTTCGGCGAGCCCACCGAGGTCACCCGCGGGCATCCCGGCGACGTCGCCGAGCGCGGCGCCCCAGTCCGCGGCTGGGGCGGCCGCGGGGGTTGGGGCGGCCGCGGGAAGCGTTGCGGCCGCAGCGGGTTCGGACACGGCGGCCGGCAGCGTCGGCGCGGCATCCGGCAGCGTCGGCGCGGCATCCAACGGCGGCATGGGCGCGGCAACCAGCGGCCGGGTGGCCGGCACCGGGACCAATCCCGACCCGAGATCACCGGGGAACTCGAACCGCGCCGCGGGCGCGGCGGCCATCCTGTCGACCACCATGGCGTAGGACGTCTGCACCCCGTCGGTGGCCGAGCGCATCGCCGTCAGCCACTCGTTGCGAATATCGTTGTCCACGTAGGGGATAACCTGCTGACGGATGACATTGTGGGCGTCATCGCGGTCCGGCTGTCCCGCTGTCACCGCGGCAGCGGCGGCCAGCCATTCCGGCCGCTGCGCGCGGGTGCGGTCATCCACGGCGATGGCCGTCGCCGCCTTGGCGTCGATGAGATACCACAGGTTGTCGCGCAGCGACTCACACCGCTGCGCGGCGGCGCGCAGCTCGGTGGCGAGCGCCTCCGCGGTGTCGCAGTGCCGCTGCAGCAGCTGCACCGCCGCCTCGCCGCCCGCACCCGTCCACGCCACGGCCAGCTCGGCCACCTGGGCGCGCTGCAGCCGCAGCGCCTCGGCTGCCACCACGCCCGCCGCCCGCAGCTCGGCGCAGTCGCGGTCGAGCGCGCGCAGGTCGAGACCGTCCTCGCCCGCATACCATTCGCGGACCTGCGCGGGATGCGCCGTCAGGTCGGGATGTTGGTAGCCCAGCGCATGGCAGGCCTGCACGTAGGTCTGGGTGTGCTCGACGCCGGCCCGGCCCTCGGCGAGGCGCCCGGCGACGTCCAACCGGTCGGCCATGAGCTACGCGATCCGCGCCGCGGCGTACAGCTCGGCGTCGGCGTAGCGCTCGGCGCTGGACCGCAGCGCGGCGGCGATCTCACCGGACGCCCGCGACCATTGCGACACCTGCCCGGCCAGCCGCTGCAACTCGACGTGCAGAGCGTCGCCGCGCTCGGTGTGCGCCCGCCCGGCGACCGCGCCGCCGAACGCCAGCCGGGCCAGGTGATCGGTCACCGCGCGGTCGAGGAATTCGGCCGCCACGGCGAATTGGTTGGCCACCCGCTGCGCGGCGGCCACGTCGATCTGGGTACGGGCAACGGCGCCGGGCCGTGTTGCCCCAAGGGATTTCATGCCTAATCCGACGCCCGCGGGCGCGTCGGGGTTCCGTTCGGGTGCGCCTCAGCCCGCGGCGCTGACCGCCTCGGCGACCCGGGTGGCGAGTCGCTGCGCGATGTCTTTCTCGGGTGCTTCCACCATGACGCGGATCATCGGCTCGGTTCCGCTCGGGCGCAACAGGATTCGGCCGGTGTCGCCCAGTTCGGCCGCGGCCTGGCCGACGGCGGTCTGCACCGACGGTGCGGTGGCGGCGGTGGCCTTGTCGGCGACCGTCACGTTGATCAGCACCTGGGGCAGCGTCTGCATCGCCGACGCCAGATCGGACAGCGGCGAGCCGGTCTGCGCCATGCGCGTCATCAACCGCAGCCCGGTGACGATGCCGTCGCCGGTCGAGCCCAGCGCGGGCATCACGATGTGCCCGGACTGCTCACCGCCCAGGCTGTAGTCACCGGCGCGCAGCTCCTCGACCACGTAGCGGTCGCCGACACCGGTGGTGCGCACCGTGATTCCGGCCGACCGCATCGCCAGGTGCAGTCCCAGGTTGCTCATCACGGTGGTCACCAACGTGTCGGACGCCAGCTCGCCGGCCTCACGCATCGCCAGCGCGAGCACCACCATGATGTGGTCGCCGTCGACCAGGTTGCCGTCGGCGTCGACGGCCAGGCAGCGGTCGGCGTCCCCGTCGTGCGCCAGGCCCAGGTCGGCGCGGTGGGCGACGACGGCGGCGCGCAGCGAATCCAGATGCGTCGACCCGCAGTTGTCGTTGATGTTGAGCCCGTTGGGGTCGGCGTTGATCGCGATCACCCGCGCGCCGGCCGCGCGGTAGGCGCGCGGGGCCACGGCGGAGGCCGCGCCGTGCGCGCAGTCGACCACCACGGTCAGCCCGTCCAGGCGCAGCGTGCTGGCCTTGCTCAGGTGGCGCAGGTAGCGGTCGGCGGCGTCCTCGGCGTCGATCACCCGGCCGATGCCCGCGCCGACCGGCCGCGACCCGGCGTCCCCGACCAGGGCTTCGATCCGGTCCTCGGTGCCGTCGTCGAGCTTGTGGCCGCCGGGGCCGAAGATCTTGATGCCGTTGTCGGGCATCGGGTTGTGCGACGCGGAGATCATCACCCCGAAGTCGGCGTCGTAGGCGCCGGTCAGGTAGGCCACCGCGGGGGTGGGCAGCACCCCCACCCGCAGTGCGTCGACGCCTTGACTGGTCAGCCCGGCGATCACCGCGGCCTCCAGCATCTCGCCGCTGGCGCGTGGATCGCGGCCGATCACCGCGACCCGCCGGCCCGGCGCGGACCCGCTGGCCAGCTGCCGCGCCGCCGCGGCGCCCAGCGCCAGCGCCAGCTCAGCGGTCAACTCGCGATTGGCGACCCCGCGCACGCCGTCGGTGCCGAATAGTCGACCCATGCGGACAAACCTCTCACAGTTGACGGGCTAGCACCTAACGTGCCCGTTTCCTTGTGGCCGAAACTGTGGCCGAAACGGGGTGCGTCCGGGCGCAGACACGCCGCAACCGGCCACAACTTGTCCATCGACGATGCCAAGTTGTGGCCGGAAAGCGACCGCTGATCAGCGCTTGCTGTACTGAGGCGCCTTGCGGGCCTTCTTCAGCCCGTACTTCTTGCGCTCGGTGGCGCGCGGGTCCCGGGTCAGGAAGCCGGCCTTCTTCAGCGCGGGCCGGTCGTCCGGCGAGGCCAGGATCAGCGCCCGGGCGATGCCCAGCCGCAGCGCACCGGCCTGCCCCGAGGGGCCGCCGCCGTGCAGGTGGGCGTAGATGTCGAAGCTGTCCACCCGGTCCACGGTGACCAGCGGGGCCTTGATCAGCTGCTGGTGCACCTTGTTGGGGAAGTAGCCCTCCAGGGTGCGGCCGTTGAGGTTGAACTTGCCGGTGCCCGGCACCAGCCGCACCCGCACCACGGCCTCCTTGCGGCGGCCGACGGTCTGGATGGGCCGCTCGAACACGTAGGACTCCGCCGGGACGGCCTCGACCGGGGCCTCGGTCACCTCGGCGGCTGCGGTCTCGGCGTCCGGGTTGTCCGGGTTCTCCAGGGCCTCGGTCGTTTCGGTCACTGGGCCACCTGCTTGATCTCGTACGGAATGGGCTGCTGGGCGGTGTGCGGGTGCTCCGGTCCGGCGTAGACGCGGAGCTTGCGCTGGATCTGGCGGCTCAGCTTGTTCTTGGGCAGCATGCCGACGATCGCGTCCGCCACGACCCGGTCCGGGTGCTTTTGCATCAGCTCGCCGATGGTGCGGCTGCGCAGACCGCCGGGGTACCCCGAGTGGCGGTAAGCCAGCTTCTTGTCCAGCTTCTGGCCGCTGAAGGCGACCTTGTCGGCGTTGACGACGATGACGAAGTCACCGCCGTCGACGTTGGGGGCGAACGTCGGCTTGTGCTTGCCGCGCAGCAGGTTGGCTGCCGCGACGGCAAGACGGCCAAGCACCACGTCCGTGGCGTCGATGACGTACCACGACCTGGTGGTGTCACCCGCCTTTGGCGCGTAAGTGGGCACAGCGCTTACCTTCTCTTCTCGAGGTGGATCCCGGGTCGAGCCGGGTGCCGATCAGGCGTTTGCGGTGGGGTGAGATCTCGGCGACCGACATTGACCCGAGGCCCCGGCGTACCGCACGCCAACCGAGCAGCTTACCGACGGGTGTCCCCGCAGGTCAAAACGGCTGTGTGGTCCCGACGGCTCTCCTCCGCCGGGACCACACAGACGTTGACGGGCGCGCCGCTAGCGCGCCCAGACCCCGGCCGCCCGACGGTCGGCGTCGGCCACCTCCTCCGCGCCGTCGCGGACCGCGTCGCCGAGCTGGACCAAGATCTCGTTGAGCGCCGTCGCCGACCGGTGCCATTTCAGCTGCTCGACCTGGTAGGCGGTGGCGGCCTCGCTGGTCCACAGCTGCTGCAGCGGGGCGATTCGCGCTCTCAGCTCGTCCAGCGCGGCGTTGAAGCGGGCCGAGGTGGTGTGGATCTCCTGGCGCACCGAGTGTTCGATTTCGCCGAAGTTGTAGGACAGCGTCGGGTCCACGGAATCCTCTCCCCCTTACAGGTTGCCGCCGGCGGCGGCGATGTGGTCTGCATGGTTTTGCCCGGCCTCCTGCAGGGTGGCCGCGTTGTGCCGGATGGTCTCGGCGATGGCGTGCAGCGCGTGGTAGAGCCGCACCGACTCGGCGTTCCAGCGGTCGATCACCTCTTTGAAGCGGGCGGCCGCGAGCCCACCCCATGCCGCGGGCGGCACGCCGCTCATCCGTCCGATGAAGGCCTGCAGCATCGCCCTGATCTCCTCGTTGCGGGCGTCGGTGGTGCCCGCCACCGAGCGCATCAGGTCGAAGTCGGTGCTCACTGTGTTGGATGTGGCCATACCTGATTCGACCCCCAGGGCGCTCGATCGGTTCCGCGGAATTTTCGTCATCCGATCGCGTGGGCGGATCGCACCGCCAGCTCGCAGGCCTCCCGGACGGCGTGCTCGGCGCCGGGCCGGCTCTGGCATCCGATGCTGATCCGCACCGGGCCGTCCAGCAGCACCGTCCAACGCACCTGGTGGGCGGGGCGGATCTCGCGGTAGGTCACCGCGGGGCGGCCGACGCTGGTTGCGGTCGGGTCGAAGTCGACGAACACCCCGGCGGGTGCGGCGTCGATCGCCTGTTTCAACCGTCGCGCGGTGTCGCCGAGCGTCTCACCGACGACCGGCGACTGGGTGATGTGCAGGGCCACTTCGGGATCCGTCGGCGAGGTGACCTGCACCCGCGCCGAACCCGGTCCGCCGACCAGCCGTTGCGTCGGCCAATCGTTGGGCACCGACAGCGCCACCCGCCCTTCGACCAGGGACGCCCCGGGCATGGGCCGGGCCCGATCCGGCGCGGCCGTGATGGCGAGCGGGGCCGCCGCGGCGGCGATGACGGCGGCCGCGCCGAGCCCGCTCAGTAGGCGCGGCCGCGATCGGGCGGGCGCCGCCGCGCTGCGGTCGGGGCCCGCGGGGGCGTCGTCACCGTCCGACGCCGAGCACGCCAGCCGGGCCAGCCGAATGTCGTTGATGTGCACCATCTCTGCGCGGATCCGCCCGCGCAGCGCGTCGGCGATGAGCGGGCCCAGCTCGGCCGCCCCGGCGATCGGGTCCGGGAGGTCGATCAGCACGACCGCCGGCGCCAGGCTCGCGACGGCACGGGCGACGCCGTCGGCCACCGATCGCGGCGGGGCGGTGCGCGGGACGGCCGTGACGCTCGCGGGTGCAGGCTTGCAGATGGCCACCACCCGCTCGGCGACCTCGACCACGACGGTGTCCTCCGGCGCGGCGCGGGACGCGCGGGCCAGCAGCCATGACCGGGGCCGGGCGCGCGCCTCGCCGGCCAGGGTCGCGGCGGCCGCGCTCACCGTCCGCACCCGCGCCGGCGGCCACCAGGACGGATGCACGACGACCGCGCCGTCGCAAGCACAGCACGCGGACCGCAGCGCGGTTTTCCACAACGCCTCGACGGCCACCGGCCGCTCCCCCACCAGCGCGACGGGGTCGTCGATCGCGTCCAGCGCCGCCTCGATCACCTCCCGGTCCGCCGGTGTTCTTGTGCCGCAACACAATCGGCGGATGGTGGCGGGTCCGGTCTCGACCACGGCCCGGTGTGGACTCACGGTGGGCTCCAGGCCACCTGGACGAGTTCGTCGGCGCCGGCCCGTGTGGTCAGCACGCCGCGGCCCGGGGGCAGCGGCGGGGCGGCAGCGAACGGCGCCGCCTCGCTCATCGTCAGTGACATGCAGCCGAGGTCACGCAGGCCCGCCAGCAGCGGCTCGAACATCGCCCGCTCGGCGCCGCCGCTGCGCCGCGCGATGATCAGGTGCAAACCCAATTCGCTTGCGTACGGCAGGAATTCGACGAGCGGCGCCAGCAGGTTGCCGGACGGCGAGGCCACCAGGTCGTAGTCGTCGACCACGACGTAGACGTCCGGCCCGCTCCACCACGACCCTGCCCGCAGCTGGGCCTGGCTGGCGTCGGGAGGCGGCATCCGGCCGCTCAGCAGGTCGAGCAGGCCGGGCAACAGCGCGGTCAGCGCGGCCGGCGACATGGCGTATCCGCGCAGCTGTTCGGACTCGACGATGCCGAGCAGCGCCCGCCGGAAGTCGACGATCACCAGCTGGGCTTGCGCGGCGGTGTTGGTCCGGACGAGTTCGCGGCACAGGGTGCGCAGCGCGGCGGTCTTGCCGCAGCCGTTGGCGCCGAGGATCAGCAGGTGCGATTCCCGCGCGAAATCGATTGCCAGAGGCTGCAGTTGGCGTTCCTGCAGGCCGAGCAGCGGGCGGCCGGCGAATTCGTCGCCGGATCCGCGCCGCACGGCGTCGAGGTCCACCCGCGCCGGCAGCAGCGGTATCGCCGGCGCCACCGATTCGCCTGCGGCGACGTCGGCGACGGGTGAGGCGATCACCATGTGCAGCCCGTCGTGGGACAGGCCGCGGCCCGGGCTGTCGCGCGGCACGTGCGCGGCGGCCCTGCGGTCGATCTCGGAGTCGGCCGGGTCGCCGAGCCGCAGCTCGATGCGGGTGCCGATCTGATCGCGCAGCGCGGGTCTGATGTCGGCCCAGCGCGACGCCGACAACACCAGGTGCACACCGAACGAAAGACCTTGTCCGGCAAGGGCGATGATCGATGCCTCCAGCGTCTCGAAGTCGCGGCGCAGCACGGCCCAGCCGTCGATCACCAGAAAGACGTCGCCGAACGGATCGCTGCCGGGGCGCCGCTGCCGGTAGTCGGCGATCGAGGCGATGGCGTGCTCGCCGAAGAACGCTTCGCGGCGGCCCACCACCGCCTCGCATTCGGCGACGATCCGCCCGACGCGGCGCGGTTCGGCCCGGCCGGCGACCGCGCCGACGTGCGGCAGCGTGTGCAGCGACGACAGGGCACCGCCGCCGAAGTCCAGGCAGTAGAACTGCACGCGGGCCGGATCGTGCGTCGCCGCCAGGGCGGTGATCAGGGTGCGCAGCGCCGTCGACTTGCCCGATCGCGGTGCGCCGACGACCGCGACATTGCCTGCGGCACCGGACAGGTCGACGATCAGCGGGGTCCGGCATTGCTCGAAGGGGCGGTCGACAAGGCCGACGGGCACGGTCAGGTCCGCGGCGCCGCCCAGCAGGGTGCGCAGTTCCGGCGGCCGGCCCAGCGGGGGCAGCCACACCCGGTGCGCGGCCGGGCCGTGGCCGGCCAGCCGGTCCAGCGCCGCAGCGGAGATGCTGCGCCCGGACGGGTGGGCCGCCTCGACCGGGCGGCTGACCGGGCCGACCACCCGGGTGCCGAACACCCGCACCATTGCCGGCGGGCGCGGGGCGGTGTCCGGGCGCAGCGGCCCGGACACCAGAGCGGCCTGGAAGCGGATCGGTGCGCCGGCGCCGACCCGCAGGTAGCCGGCGCCGGGATCGGTGGGCAGGTGGTAGGCGTCGAGATTGCCCAGCACGGCGCGGGATTCGGCTTCGGACAGGGTTTTCAGGCACAGCCGGTAGGACAGGTGCGCGTCCAGTCCGCGCAGCCGGCCCTCGTCCAGGCGTTGGCTGGCCAGCAGCAGGTGGATGCCCAGCGACCGGCCGAGCCGGCCGATCGCCACGAAGGTGTCGGCGAAATCCGGTTGCTGGCTGAGCAATTCGGAGAACTCGTCGACGATCACGAACAGGGTGGGCAGCGCCGGCAGCGCGGCGGCGCTCCGGCGCGCGCGTTGGTAGGCGGCGACGCTGTCGCAGCCCGCCGTTCGCAGCGCCTCCTGGCGGCGGTTCATCTCCCCGGCCAGCGCGGCGCGCATCCGGTCCACCAGCGGAGCGTCGTCGGCGAGGTTGGTGATCACCGCGGCGACGTGCGGGGCGTTCGCGTAGTCGAGAAACGTTGCGCCGCCCTTGAAGTCGATGAGCAGCAGGTTGAGCACATCCGGCGAGTTGCGGGCCATCATGCCCAGCGCGATCGTGCGCAGGAGCTCCGACTTGCCCGAACCGGTGGCGCCGACGCACAGCCCGTGCGGGCCCATCCCGTGTTCGGCGGGCTCTTTGATGTCGAGCTCGACCGGCGTGCCGTCGGCGGCGACGCCGAGCGGAGCTCGGAGCCGGTCGCGCCCGGTTTGCCGGCCCCACAGCGTCGCCGGGTCGAAACCACTCACATCGGCCAGCCCGACCAGTCCCGGCCAGCCGCCGTCGCCATCGCCGGCGGTCACCCGCTGCCCGGCCAGCTTGCGCGCACACGTCAGGGCGTCGGCGGCGGTCATCCGGTCCGGGCGCGACGGCGACACCGTGCCGGCGGCGGTGCGGATCGTCACCGGCGCGCCGTCGTCACCCGCGCCGATCGCGATCACGGTGGCACCGGCGATCGGTGCGACGGCCCGCTCGGCGACCAGCACCAGCCGCGCCACCGGCAGGCCGGCAAGTGCCTGTTGTGCTTGCGCCGCAGTCGAATACACCATCCGCATCGGGCCCAGCGCATCGTCGTGCGTGGGATGCCGGTTGTGCGGCAGCCATTTCAGCCAATCCCAGTGCGCGCGATCGCCGTCGCCGACCACCGCCGCGATGCCCACCCGGTCGGGCGCATGCAGCACGGCGAGCTGGCAGACCACGGCGCGCAGCACAGCACGCGCGGCACCGGCATCGCCGTCGACCGTCACCGGCGAACCCTCACCCAGGTCGACGGTGACCGGGCCCGGCACCGTCGCATGGGTATGCAGGAAACGGCGCAACGCCGTCGCGGTGACCGGATCGCGAACCTCCTCGGCGGGCACGGGCGGGGCCACCACGCGACGGGCCAGCGGCAGGACACCCATCCCGACCCGCACGACGCAGAAGTCGGGGTCGGTTGGTCGGCGCCGCCACATTCGGGGGCCGCCGATCAGCGTCCACAGCGTGTCGGGATCGGGATGGTCGCGCAGTGCGGACGCGCACTGCGCCGCGGCGATCTCGGAGACGGACCGCCCGAGCTGATTCAGGTATTCCAGATACCGGCCGCGATCGGCGTCGAGTCCGCCGCCCCCGCGGCGGCTCCCGCCGATCAGCGCCGCCGCCACCGTCGAAACCAGCATCGTCGCCGGGAACGCCAGGAACGCGGGCTGGCGGGCCGCCGCGCCACCCGAGGCGAACACGACCGTCATGACGCCGATGCCGGCCACCGACAGCGCCACCGGCAGCAGCCGGGCCGGCAGGCCCGTCGACTCCGGCGCCGGCAGTTCCGGCGCAGCCTCGACAACGATGTCGGCCTGGGTCATCGCGCATCCCCTCCCGGCCGACGACGGTAGGGAGCACCGGAATCGGCGGCAACTCACCTGTGCACAGCCGAATACCGGGGCGCCGAGACCCGGCTATGTTCTGCGCAATCCGAGCGAAGGAGAGTGGCGTTGGCCGTATCGACTACCGGGCTGTGCCGGGTCAGTGTGCACTGGGAAACCCAGACCGTTGACGTGTCCCTGCCCGCCGAAATCGCTGTCGCGGAGCTGATTCCGTCGCTCGTCGACATGCTCGGGGCCGGCGACGGCGGCGCCGGGCGCTACCGGTTGTCGGCCCCGGGCGCCGCCGCGCTGGATCCGTCGACGACGTTGGCGCACAACCACATCGGCGACGGTGCGATCCTGGTGCTGAGCCGGATCGACGTGCCGCTGCCCGCACCGCGCTACCGCGACATCGCCGACACCGTGTCGGCCGCGCTCGATGCGACGGCCGGGCCGGATGTTGCGGTCCGGCGGGTCGCGGGCGCGGCGGCGGCCGCGTCCTTCGTCGCGGCGGGCGGGCTGCTGCTGGCGCGGAACACGTTCAGCGCCAGCGTTGTTCCCGATTCCGGCGGTACGGTCGCGGTGCTGGTATCGACCACCCTGCTGACGCTGGGGGCGGCCGCGGTCGCGCACCGCGGCTATCGGGACCGGGGCGCCGCCCTGGCGCTCGGCGCGATCGCCACCGCGTTCGCGGGGCTGGCCGGTTTCGTGGCGGTGCCCGGCGCGCCGAGCCTTTCCCACGTGTTGCTGGCCGCGGCGGCCGCGGGCCTCGCCGCGGTGTCGGCGATCGGGCTGTCGGGCTGCGGCGGCGCCGGGTTGCTCGCGCTCGCCTGCTGGTGCCTGATCCTCGCCGCCGCCGCGCTGGCCGGCGTGCTCAGCGGCGCGCCGCTGCCGGCCGTCGCCTCGGCGGCCGGGCTGGTGTCGCTGTGCCTGCTCGGGATGGCGGCGCGCGCGTCGCTCGCCCTGGCGGGGTTGTCGCCCCGGCCGGCCACCGCACCAGCCGGCGGTCCCGAGCCCGGCGAGGCCTGGGTGTCCGCCCGCGCGCGCCGCGCCGACCGGTGGTTGACCGGCCTGCTGGCCGGGTTGTCGTCGTCGGCCACCGTCGCCGCCGCCGTCACCGTGCTGGCCGGCGCGCCGCGGCTGTGCTGCCTGGCGTTCGGAACCGGCACCGGCGCGCTGTTGCTGCTGCGCTCGCGTGGCGGTGACGGCACCCGGGCTCTGGTCTTCGCCGCCGGCGGAATCGTCACCACCGCAACGACATTCGCTGTCGTAGCCTGGCGCGCACCGCTGCCCGGCCCCTGGGTGGCGGCGACGACGGCGACGCTGGTGGCCGCGGCGCTGTACCTCGGCTGCGCGGCCCGAACCTGCTCGCCGGTGCTGAGCCGGGCGGCCGACCTGCTGGAGTGGCTGGCGCTGGCCGCCCTGGTGCCGCTCACCTGCTGGATCGCCGGGCTGTACGGCACGGTTCGGGGACTGACGCTCGGGTGAGGGTCGTGCGGCTGCTGGCGGTTTCGGCGCTGACGATGCTTCCGGTGTTCGAAACCCCTCCCGCGCACGCGGTTTCGCCGCCGGCCGTCGACGACAAGTGGTTGCCGAAGCCGGCCCGGCCGGCGCCGCCGTGGCCGACCGCGCAGCGCGAGGTGTGCGCGACGCTGACGGCCGACTCGGGCCCGGGCCGGCGCGGCCCGGCGGGCGGGTCGGACCTGTCGGCGGTGTGGCAGCTCAGCCGCGGCACCGGCCAGCGCGTCGCGGTCATCGACACCGGGGTCGCACGGCACCGCCGGCTGCCCGCAGTGGTGCCCGGCGGCGACTACGTGTCCACCGGCGACGGCATCCAGGACTGCGACGCGCACGGCACGCTGGTCGCCGGAATCATCGCCGCCGCAGCCGATCCCAAGTCCGACGAATTCACCGGCATCGCACCGGAGGCGACGCTGATCAGCATCCGCCAGTCCAGCGCGAAGTTCGGGCCCGCCGGCAACCGGTCGGGCGGCGGGGTCGGCGACGTCGACACCCTGGCCAAAGCCATTCGCACCGCGGCCGATCTAGGCGCGTCGGTGATCAACATCTCCTCGGTGGCCTGCGCGCCGGTGGCCTCGGCGCCCGACGACCGGGCGCTGGGCGCCGCGCTGGCCTACGCCGTCGACGTCAAGAACGCGGGCGTGGTGGCTGCCGCCGGCAACACCGGCGGGGCGGGGCAGTGCCCGCCGCAGCGGCCGGATGCCACCTGGCAGACGATCACCGTCGCCGTCAGCCCCGCCTGGTACGACGACTACGTGCTGACCGTCGGTTCGGTGAACGCCGACGGAGCCCCGTCGGCGTTCAGCCTGGCCGGCCCGTGGGTGGACGTCGCGGCGCCCGGCGAAGCGGTGACGTCGCTGGCGCCCGAACCGGTGTCCGGCACCAGCTATGCCGCCCCGGTGGTGAGCGGGCTGGCCGCGCTGATCCGGGCCCGCTTCCCCGCGCTGACCGCGCGCCAGGTGATGCAGCGCATCGAGGCGACGGCGCATCATCCGCCCGCCGGGTGGGATCCCCTGGTCGGGCACGGCACCGTCGACCCGCTCGCCGCGGTCAGCGCGGAGACGGGCGCGCCGCCGCCCGCCCCCAGAGCCGCGCCGGTGCCGATCGCGGCCCCGCCGCCGGCGCCCGCCCGTGATTCGCGCGCCCGGGACGTCGCGGTGCGCGGAGCCGCGTTCTGCCTTGTCGCGCTGACGCTCGCCGCGGCCGCCGGGGCGGTCCGGGCCCGGCTACGGCGCACCCGCGACGGTGTCGCGGGCGACTGAGGCGTTCGGTCTGCTCAACTCCGGCCCGGCCGGCAGCAGGGTGAGCAGCGGCCACGGCGCCGGGCTCGGCTGCCCCAGACCCAGGTCGGCCGCGGCGTCGTCGTCGGGCACGGCGAACCGGACCCCGGTGTCGGTGATCAGGTAGCGGGTGCCGGCGTTCGCACCGGCCCGTACGTAGGCGCTGCGGCCGGGCGGCAGGTACACCGCGTCCAGCGCGGGTCCGCGGCCGTCGGCCTGCGCCAGGGTCACCGGCGCCCGACCGGGCGGCACCGGAACCGCCGCCCCGGTCAGGAACGCGACGGATCGGGCGTCTCCCCAGCCGGCGCAGATCGTGGCGGCCGGCTCCGACACGGTCGGCGCCCGGTCGGGGAAGCCGGCCACCGGCAGCGCCGCGACCACCGGGGCGGTGCGCAGTGCGTCGGGTGCGACGGTGACGGCGTCGGCGCTGCCCTGCGGGTTGCTGAGCCGCAGCAGGTCGGCGGCCACCCGGCCGATGCGCTGCACGCCGCCGGCCAGCACCGCGTAATACTCGTCACCGTCGGCGCGGGTGATGCGAAGCACAGTGCCGATCGCGAATCCCGGCAGCCCCGGCGCCGCGCCGCCCAGGCCGGGTATCCGCGGAACCGCGATCGGCGCCGCCTCCGGCACGGCCTCCAGCAACGACTGCGAGACGAGCCGCGGCGCCCGGCCCTCGAGCCGCAGCGTCCGCACCACCGCGGCGTCGGCCAGGTCCACCCGGGCCCGGTGGCCGTCGTGCAGCAGGTAGGCCGGCGAACCCGCGGCGGCCGCGACCAGCATGGCCTGCCCGCCGCCCAGCACGCGCATCGAGGCGGCGTCCGTGCGGCCGAGCAGGATCGTGGTTGCGCCGGCGCCGTCGCTGTCGCACAACGACCACGCCGTGTCCGCCGCGGCCAGCGGCCGGCCGAGGAACGCGGGCGCGCCCGGAATGCCCAGCAGCGGACCGCGTTTGCTGCCGTCCAGGTCGGCCTGGCGGATGGTGAGCGGATCGACGGCCGACGCGGCGATGAGCCGCGCCGAGGCCAGGTTGAGCACCGGATGCCAGGTGTCGCCGACCCGGACGAACAGGGCACCGGAATCCCGGGCCAGCACGACCCGCGCCCCGTCCAGCGCGACGTGCGGGCGCAGCAAACCCAGCAGCGTCGCTGCGGCCAGCGCGGCCGCCGTCAGCACCGCCCCCGCCGCCAGCGCCGCGGGCTGGCCGCGGGCACGCATGCCGGCCACGGCCGGGTCGTGGCCCAGCAACGCGCATTCCAGCCGGCGCGACAGGTACCGGTACGCGCTGACCTGCAGCCACGTGGTGGGCCGACGCGGCACTGCTCCCCTTCCCCGCGAATCCGTTGCGCACACGCTAGGCCGCCGGGCGGCGCCGCCGAAGCGGTTATCCACAGGTCGCGGGAGTTTCGCCGGGCCGCGATTTGGGTAAAATTGCCCGGTGAAAACTCACCGGATCGGCCGACTCCTCGGTCTGGGCTCATCGGCGCTGATCACCGCCGCCGGCCTGCTCGGCGCCCCGGCCGCGGTCCCGGTGGCCTCCGCCGACGATTGCCCCGACGTCGAGGTCATCTTCGCCCGCGGCACCAACGAGCCCCCCGGCATGGGCCGGGTCGGCGACGCCTTCGTCGAGTCGCTGCGCCAGCAGACCAGTGGGCTGAACATCGACACCTACGGGGTCAACTATGCCGCCAGCAAGCTGCAGCTGCACGGCGGCGACGGCGCCAACGACACCATCAACCGGATCAAGCAAGCGGTGCAGAAGTGCCCCAACACCAAGATCGTGTTGGGCGGCTACTCGCAGGGCGCCTCGGTGATGGACATCGTGGCCGGCGTGCCCATCGGCGGCATTAACTGGGGCAGCTCGATCACCCCGGATCTGGCCAGTCACGTCGCGGCCGTGGCCACGTTCGGCGACGTCGCCGACCGCGCCGGCGGCACGCTGCCCAGCCAGAGCGCGCTGCTGGGCTCCAAGGCCATCGACCTGTGCAACCCCAACGACCCGATCTGCCACGCCGGCCCCGGCAACGAGTGGAGCGGGCACACCGAGGGCTATGTCCCCGTGTACACCACGCAGGCGGCGGCGTTCGTCGCCTCCAAGCTGATGGGCGCGGGCCAGTCGGTGCCCGGCTACGGGCCGTCGGTGCCGGGTGCGGGCCCGCAGTCGCCCGGCTACGGCCAGCAGTCACCGGTGTACGGCCAGACCCCGCCGGGTTCGGGTCCCTCGATCCACGACAACGCCCCCGGCCCCGGCACGGCGCCGGCCCCGGCCGTGCCGAGCACGCCGCCTTCGCAAGCACCTCTCGTCTGAATCGTTACCGGCCCGCGACCAACGCGCCCCTAACATCGCTGTGTGAGGCTTATCCCTGTGGGGCTGGGCGTCGGGCTGCTCGCGGGCGCAGCGGTTTTGATTGCCCCCCAATTGATTCCGCTCGCGTCGGCATCGTGTCCGGGCGTTGAAGTGGTGTTCGCCCGGGGAACGGACGAGCCGCCCGGGGTGGGGAAGGTGGGCGGCGCGTTCGTCAGCTCGTTGCGTGAGCAGACCCGCAAAAGCGTTGGCGCATATGGGGTGAACTATCCGGCCAACAAGGACTTCCTGGCCGCCGCGGACGGCGCCAACGACGCCAGTAACCACATCCAGCAGATGGCCGGGAACTGCCCGAACACCAAACTGGTGCTGGGCGGGTATTCGCAGGGCGCCGCCGTCATCGACATCGTCACCGCCGCACCGGTGCCGGGCCTGGGCTTTCGCAACCCGTTGCCGCCGCAGGCCGCCGATCACGTCGCCGCCGTCGCCCTGTTTGGGAATCCGTCGGGCCGGGCCGGCCGCCTGATGAGCGCCCTGACCCCGGATTTCAGCGGCAAGACCATCGACCTGTGCAACCCGGGCGACCCGATCTGCTCGGGCGGTTACCAGTGGGCGTCGCACCTGAGCTATGTGCCCGGATTGACCAACCAGGCAGCCAGGTTCGTCGCCGCCCGGGTCTAGCGCGAGCGCACGTCGCGGGTGATCAGGTTGCGCGCCGCCAGCTGGTCATCCGGCGGGTAGTCGACCCCGACCAGGGTCAGCCCGTGCGCCGGTGCGGTGGCGTAGTCACTGGATCGGTTTGTGGCGCTGAGCAATTCGCGACACCAGGACACCGGCCGCCGGTTCTCCCCGACCGCCAGCAGCGCCCCGACCAGGGAGCGCACCATCGACCAGCAGAACGCGTCGGCGCTGACCCTCGCAATGATCAGGTCGCCGTCGCGGGTCCAGTCCAGGCGCTGCAGGTCGCGGATGGTGGTGGCGTTCTCGCGGTGACGGCAGAACGCGGCGAAGTCGTGCAGCCCCAACAGGTCTCGCGACGCGGCGGCCATCGCCTCGACGTCCAGGGGGCGGGGCCAGGCGGTGACGTAGCGGGCCTGCTGCGGCAGCACACCCCACGGGGCCGTCGAGAGCCGGTAGACGTAGTGGCGCCGCAGCGCCGAGAACCGGGCGTCGAAACCCGCTGGCGCGCGGGTGATGTCGACGACGCGGACGTCGGTGGGCAGGAACCGGCCCAGCCGGCGCAGCAGCGGCCCGAATTCGGCTTCGCCGACGTGCGGTGCGCGCGGGTAGGCGTTCGGCAGCGCGGTGCCCGGCACGTCGAGATGAGCGACCTGCCCGGTGGCGTGCACCCCCGCGTCGGTGCGGCCCGCGGCGCGCAACCGCACCGGCGTGCGGAAGACGGTCGTCAGCGCCTCGTCGAGCACCCCGGCCACGGTCCGCTGGCCGGACTGAGTAGCCCAGCCCGCGAAACCTGTTCCGTCATAGGCGATATCGAGCCGCAGACGGACGTCCTCGCTAATCCTCGCTGGACCCTTCGGCCTCGTCCGCCGGCTGCGGCGCCGCGGCCTCCGCTTCCGGCGCGGCTTCCGGTGCGTCCGGCGCCGGCGCGGCCTCGACCGCTTCCGGCTCGACCGCCGCCTGCGGCGCCGCCGCCGCGGCCTCCGGGGCCTTCTTCGAGGCCTTCACCCGGCGCGCCCGGTCGGCCTCCGAGGTGACCGTCTTCTCCCGCACCAGCTCGATCACGGCCATCGGAGCGTTGTCGCCCTTGCGCGGCTCGACCTTGATGATGCGGGTGTAGCCGCCGTTGCGGTCGGCGAAGAACGGGCCGATCTCCTCGAACAGGACGTGCACCACGTCCTTGTCGCGGATCTTCTTGAGCACCTCGCGGCGGTTGTGCAGCGCACCCTTTTTCGCGTGCGTGATCAGCTTCTCCGCATACGGACGCAGCGCACGCGCCTTGGGCTCGGTCGTCTTGATCCGGCCGTGCTCGAACAGCGAGGTGGCCAGGTTGGCCAGAAGGGCCTTCTGGTGCGAAGACGACCCGCCGAGGCGAGGCCCCTTGGTGGGCTTGGGCATTGCTGACGCTCCTTAGGTCAAAGCCGTGTTACAGCTGTTCGGTTTCCGCGTAGTCCTGGTCGTCGTAGGCGGCCTCGGTGGACCAGGTGCCGGTGGCGACGTCGTAACCCGCGACCTGCGACGGGTCGAAGCTCGGCGGGCTGTCCTTGAGCGACAGGCCCAGCTGGTGCAGCTTGACCTTCACCTCGTCGATGGACTTCTGGCCGAAGTTGCGGATGTCGAGCAGGTCGGACTCGGTGCGGCTGACCAGCTCGCCGACGGTGTGCACACCCTCGCGCTTGAGGCAGTTGTAGGACCGCACCGTCAGGTCCAGGTCGTCGATCGGCAGCGCGAACGACGCGATGTGGTCGGCCTCGGGGGGCGACGGCCCGATCTCGATGCCCTCGGCCTCGACGTTGAGTTCGCGTGCCAGGCCGAACAATTCGACCAGGGTCTTACCCGCCGACGCCAGCGCGTCGCGCGGCGTGATCGAGCTCTTGGTCTCCACGTCCAGGATCAGCTTGTCGAAGTCGGTGCGCTGCTCGACACGGGTGGCGTCCACCTTGTAGGTGACCTTGAGCACCGGCGAGTAGATGGAATCGACTGGGATACGGCCGATTTCGGCGCCCGAGGCGCGGTTCTGCACGGCCGGCACGTAGCCGCGGCCGCGCTCGACGACCAGCTCCACCTCGAGCTTGCCCTTGTCGTTCAGCGTGGCGATGTGCAGCTCGGGGTTGTGCACGGTGACGCCGGCGGGCGGCACGATGTCACCCGCGGTGACCTCGCCGGGACCCTGCTTGCGCAGATACATGGTGACCGGCTCGTCCTCCTCCGAGGACACCACCAGGCTCTTGAGGTTCAGGATGATCGCGGTGACGTCTTCCTTGACGCCGGGCACGGTGGTGAACTCGTGCAGCACGCCGTCGATGCGGATGCTGGTGACGGCCGCCCCCGGGATCGAGGACAGCAGCGTGCGGCGCAACGAATTGCCCAGGGTGTAGCCGAATCCCGGCTCCAGCGGCTCGATGACGAACTGGGAGCGGTTGTCGGTGAGGACTTCCTCCGACAGGGTGGGTCGCTGAGAGATCAGCATGGTGTTTCTTCTTCTCCTTCTCGGCACCCGCTATTTGATGCCGCTAAGTACCCTGCGCCGGGTTCAGCGCAGGGGTTCTTACTTCGAGTAGAACTCGACGATCAGCTGCTCGGTGAGCGGCACGTCGATCTGCGCCCGCTCGGGCAGCTGGTGGATGAGGATGCGCTGCCGCTCCCCCACCACCTGCAGCCAGCTCGGGACGGGCCGGTCGCCCGCGGTCTCCCGCGCGATCTGGAACGGCACCGAGTTCAGCGACTGCTCGCGAACGTCGATGATGTCGTACTGCGACACCCGATAGCTGGGCACGTCGACGCGCACGCCGTTGACCGTGAAGTGGCCGTGGGTGACCAGCTGGCGCGCCATCCGGCGGGTGCGGGCCAGGCCGGCCCGGTAGACGACGTTGTCCAGGCGGCTTTCCAGGATCCGCAGCAACTCCTCACCCGTCTTGCCGGGCTGGCGGACGGCCTCCTCGTAGTAGCGGCGGAACTGCTTTTCCATCACGCCGTAGGTGAAGCGGGCCTTCTGCTTCTCCTGCAGCTGCAGCAGGTATTCGCTCTCCTTGATCCGCGCGCGGCCGTGCTGGCCGGGCGGGTAGGGGCGCTTCTCGAACGCCTGGTCGCCACCGACGAGGTCGGTGCGCAGCCGGCGCGACTTGCGGGTGACGGGTCCGGTGTAACGAGCCATGATTTCTGCTAGACCCTTCTGCGCTTCGGGGGGCGGACGCCGTTGTGCGGCTGGGGGGTGACGTCGGAGATCGCGCCGACCTCCAGCCCGGCGGCCTGCAGCGACCGGATCGCCGTCTCCCGGCCCGAGCCCGGGCCCTTGACGAACACGTCGACCTTGCGCACGCCGTGTTCCTGCGCCTTGCGGGCCGCGTTCTCGGCGGCCAGCTGGGCGGCGAACGGGGTCGACTTCCGCGAGCCCTTGAACCCGACGTGGCCGGACGACGCCCAGGCGATGACGTTGCCCTGCGGGTCGGTGATCGTCACGATCGTGTTGTTGAACGTGCTCTTGATGTGGGCCGCGCCGTGCGGGACGTTCTTCTTCTCCCGGCGGCGGGTCTTCTGCCCCTTCTTGGGGGCAGCGGCTGCCTTCTTGGCTGGTGGCATGGGTGGTTACCTGGCCTTCTTCTTGCCGGCGATGGTGCGCTTGGGGCCCTTGCGGGTGCGCGCGTTGGTCTTGGTCCGCTGGCCGCGCACCGGCAGGCCGCGGCGGTGCCGCAGGCCCTGGTAGCAGCCGATCTCGATCTTGCGCCGGATGTCGGCCTGGACCTCGCGGCGCAGGTCACCCTCGACCTTGAGGTTGGCCTCGATGTAATCGCGCAGGTGGGTCAGCTGGTCATCGGTGAGATCGCGGGTGCGCAGGTCCCGGTCGATGCCGGTGGCCGCCAGGATCTCGTTCGACCGGGTGCGGCCGACACCGTAGATGTAGGTCAGGGCGATCTCCATCCGCTTATCGCGCGGCAGATCGACGCCGACTAGTCGAGCCATGGGTGGCGTTCCTCTTTTTCTCTGCGGAGGTCTGATCCCAGCCCGTTCCCGCTTCCCCTGGGGGATTTGCGGGGCCCGGCCTCCGTCCGGGCGTGTCCGAGCGGCGCTGATTCGTCTTTTTTGGCGCTTGACGCGCCAGGCAGCTCGGTGGTGCTGGGAGGTCTGCATTCAGTTGTGTCGGGGGCCGGGCGAACCCGGCCGCGGCTCAGCCTTGTCGCTGCTTGTGGCGCGGATCGGAGCAGATCACCATGACCCGCCCATGCCGACGGATCACCCTGCACTTGTCACAGATTGGCTTGACGCTCGGGTTGACCTTCACGGCTGTTCGATCCTGTTCTGTGTCGTTACTTGTAGCGGTACACGATGCGGCCCCGGGACAGGTCGTACGGAGACAACTCCACGACCACCCGGTCCTCGGGCAGGATGCGGATGTAATGCTGCCGCATCTTGCCGCTGATGTGGGCAAGCACCTTGTGACCGTTCTCCAGCTCAATGCGAAACATCGCATTGGGCAGGGGCTCGACCACGCGGCCCTCGACCTCTATGGCGCCGTCCTTCTTGGCCATAACTGGTTAAAAATCCTCGTCGTTTAGTCTCGTTCGGGTATGCGCCCAGGTCGGCGCACCATTGCACACCGACTTGGAACGTGAGCCGGTGACAGGAAATTCCTAGGACTGGACACACAAAAAGTCGGCGCGGATGCCGCACCGTCGTTCTACGATACCTGGTTTTCGGCCGCCACCAAAATCCTCCTGACGACCGCAGACCCCCGGCCGGCGGGGGCCGGAATAGCGGCCCGCGGACGCCGGTTGCCACGACCATGACCCAAGCAGCAGGCAAGCCCGATCTCGGCCGGTTCGGATCGTTCGGACGCGGCGTCACACCCCAGCAAGCCAAGGACATCGAGGCGCTCGGCTACGGCGCCGTCTGGGTGGGCGGTTCCCCGCCGGCCGAGCTGGCCTGGGTGGAGCCCCTTCTGGAGGCGACGACGACGCTGCAGGTGGCCACCGGCATCGTCAACATCTGGACCGCGCCCGCCGGGCCGGTGGCCGAATCCTTCCACCGGATCGAGGCGGCCTACCCGGGCCGCTTCCTGCTGGGCATCGGCGTCGGGCATCCCGAGGCGCACACCGAATACCGCAAGCCCTACGACGCGCTGGCCGACTACCTGACCCGGCTCGACGAGTACGGCGTGCCGGCCGGCCGCCGGGTGGTGGCGGCGCTGGGGCCGCGGGTGCTCAAACTGTCCGCCGAGCGCTCCGCCGGGGCGCACCCCTACCTGACCACGCCCGAGCACACCGCCAGGGCCCGCGAGCTCATCGGCCCGTCGGCCTTCCTGGCGCCCGAGTACAAGGTGGTGCTGACCACCGACGCGGAGCACGCCCGGGCGGTCGGCCGCAAGGCGCTCGACATCTACTTCAACCTCGCGAACTACCGAAACAACTGGAAGCGGCTGGGTTTCACCGACGACGAGATCACCCGGCCGGGCAGCGACCGCTTGGTCGACGCGCTGGTGGCATATGGCAGCGTGGACCGGATCGCCGCGCGGCTGCGCGAGCATCTGGACGCCGGCGCCGACCACGTGCCCGTGCAGGTGCTGACCAAGGATGAAAACCTGGTCTCGGCGCTGGCCGAACTGGCGGGGCCGCTCGGACTGAAACCGTCCTGACCACAGGGGGAGCCGGATGACTGAGGGAGTTTCGCTCAAGCCCGACCTGGGCCCGTTCGGCGTGTGGCTGTCCACCCGGTCCATCACCGCCGAACTGGCCGCGCGGATCGAATCGCTGGGCTACGGCGCCGCCTGGATCGGCGGGTCACCCGACGCCGAGCTGTCCTGGGTGGACCCCGCCCTGGCCGGCACCACCTCGCTGCACCTGGCCACCGGGATCGTCAACATCTGGTCGGCGCCGGCCGCGGCCGTCGCCGAGTCGTTCCACCGGATCGAAAGCGGCCACCCCGGAAGGTTTTTGCTGGGCATCGGGGCCGGCCACCGCGAGCACACCCGGGAATACGTCAAGCCGTACGACGCGGTGGTCTCCTACCTCGACGAGCTCGACGCGGCGGTGATCCCGACCAGCCGGCGGGTGCTGGCCGCGCTGGGACCGCGGATGCTGCGGCTGGCCGCTCAGCGCAGCGCCGGCGCGCACCCCTTCCTGACCACCCCGGAACACACCGCCAAGGCGCGCGAATTGGTGGGCGGCTCGGTCTTTTTGGCGCCCGCGCACAAGGTCGTGCTCACCACCGACCGGGACCGGGCGCGGGCGGCCGGCCGGCAGGCCATCGAGCACAACCTGGGCCTGAGCAATTACGTGCACAACTGGCTGCGACTGGGGTTCACCGAGGCCGACGTGCGCCCACCGGGCAGCGACCGGCTGATCGACGCGGTGATCGGCTATGGCACCCCGCAGGCCGTCGCGGCGCGACTGCGCGAGCATCTGGACGCCGGGGCCGACCACGTGGCGATCCAGGTGCTGGGCGGGGATTCCGAGGAGACGCTGCTACCGGCGCTGACCGAATTGGCCGATGCTCTGGGGCTGACTCGGACGAACTGACCGATCGGCTCCGTTAGGGTTTGGGTCATGCGGTTACTGGTCACCGGCGGCGCGGGTTTCATCGGCGCCAACTTCGTGCACAGCACCGTTCGCGAGCATCCCGAGGACTCGGTGACGGTGCTCGACGCCCTGACCTACGCGGGCCGGCGCGAGTCGCTGGCCGGCGTCGAGGATTCCATCCGGCTGGTGGTCGGTGACATCACCGACGCCGAGCTGGTGTCGCGGCTGGTCGCCGAGTCCGACGCCGTGGTGCACTTCGCCGCCGAGAGCCACGTCGACAACGCGCTGGCCGGCCCGGAGCCGTTCCTGCACACCAACGTGGTGGGCACCTTCACCATCCTGGAGGCGGTGCGGCGTCACGGCGTGCGGCTGCACCACATCTCCACCGACGAGGTCTACGGCGACCTCGAGCTCGACGACCCGAACCGGTTCACCGAGTCGACGCCGTACAACCCGTCCAGCCCGTACTCGGCGACCAAGGCGGCCGCCGACATGCTGGTGCGGGCCTGGGTGCGCTCGTACGGGGTGCGCGCGACAATCTCCAACTGCTCCAACAACTACGGCCCGTATCAGCACGTCGAGAAGTTCATCCCGCGCCAGATCACCAACGTGCTCACCGGCCGCCGCCCCAAGTTGTACGGCACCGGCGCCAACGTGCGCGACTGGATCCACGTCGACGACCACAACAGCGCCGTGCGCCGCATCCTGGAATCCGGCGAGATCGGCCGCACCTACCTGATCAGCTCGGAGGGTGAACGCGACAACCTGACCGTGCTGCGGACGTTGCTGCAGATGATGGGGCGCGACCCCGACGACTTCGACCACGTCACCGACCGCGTCGGACACGACCTGCGCTACGCTATCGACCCGTCCACGCTGTACGACGAATTATGTTGGGCGCCAAAGCACACCGACTTCGAGGAGGGCCTGCGTGAGACCATCGACTGGTATCGCGCGAACGAATCGTGGTGGCGGCCGTTGAAAGACGCCTCGGAAGCGCGCTACGAAGAACGCGGGCAGTGACGTGTCGGCCCGCGAACTGAAAGTCCCCGGCGCCTGGGAGATCACCCCCACCGTGCACGGCGATGCCCGCGGCCATTTCTTTGAATGGCTGACCGACAAGGGGTTTCGCTCCTTCGCCGGTCATCGGCTCGACGTCCGGCAAGCCAACTGCTCGGTGTCCGCGGCGGGTGTGCTGCGCGGCCTGCACTTCGCCCAGGTGCCGCCCAGCCAGGCCAAATACGTGACCTGCGTGCGTGGTTCGGTGTTCGACGTGGTCGTCGACATCCGGGTGGGCTCGCCCACGTTCGGGCAATGGGATTCGGTGCTGCTCGACGACGCCGAGCACCGCACGATCTACATCTCCGAGGGTCTGGGGCACGGATTCCTTGCACTGCAAGACAATTCGACGGTGATGTACCTGTGCTCGGCGGAATACAACCCGGGGCGCGAACACACCATCTGCGCCACCGATCCGGCGCTGGGGATCGACTGGCCGCTGGTGGCCGGTGCCGCGCCCACGCTGTCCGAGCGCGACGCCGCGGCCCCCAGCCTGGAGGAGGTTCGCGCCTCGGGGTTGCTGCCCACCTGGGCGGAGACGCAAGCATTCATCGAGGGTTTGCCGCGCTGATCGTCTCGACCCGCATTGTCCGCAACCGTTATCCCGCAACGCAGTTGGCGCTCGCCGTGCGCACAACCCGGGATCGCCGCCCGACCACTTTATTCAACACATATCAAGTAACGCCGCGGTTGCAGCGCCCTGATCGGCCCAGTAGCGTGAACCGGCCCAATTCGGCGTTCGGTGACGTTAGGATGGCGCCGATGATGCCGATGATGCCCGTTTCGGATGACGGGAAACGTCGATGAAACTCGGGCAGGTGTTCGACCCGCGCAGCAACGCACTCAACGCGTGGCGGTTGGCGCTCGCGGCCGAGGTCATCTTCTGGCACACCTTTCCGATCCGCGGTCACCTCCCTTCGGTGCGGGCCGTCCTGCAGCTGTTGCTCTGCGTCGGCGTCGAGGGGTTCTTCGCGATCTCGGGCTTCCTGATCACCGCGAGCTGGCTGAGCAACCCGCAGCTGCGGGCCTACCTGGCCGCCCGCGCGCTGCGCATCCTGCCCGGCTTCTACGTCTGCATGATCGTGACCGCGTTCGTCTTCGCCCCGCTCAGCGTGGCGATCCAGGGCGGGTCGCCGGCCCGGCTGTTGTTCTCCTACGCGCCGTTCGAGTACGTGCTGAAGAACATCGCGGTGTTGTGGCTCAAACCCGACGTCGGGGGCACCCCGCACGACATCCCCAACGCGGGCATCTGGAACGCCTCGCTGTGGTCGCTGTTCTGGGAGGTGATGTGCTACCTGGTCGTGGCCGCGATCGGTGTGGCCGGACTCGCCAACCGCCGCTGGGTGTCCCCGGTGATTCTGGTAGCGGCGGCGATCGGTGCGTCGTTCCTGCCGCCGGTCACCTTCCCCGAGGTGTTCCACCACCCGGAGGGCAACGTCGCGACCGCCCTCGTCTTCCTGGCCTGCCGGGCGGCCATCATGTTCTCGGCGGGCGCGCTGCTGTACCAGTGGCGCGACGTCATTCCGGCCCGCTGGTCGCTGGTGGCGGTGTGCGTGGTCATCGTGCTGGTCGCCGGCCAGCTGCCCGACTACCGGGTGGTGGCCGCCCTTCCGCTGGCCTACGCCGTCGTCGTGTCCGGCTCCCTGCTGCACAACCGGCGGTTGTGGTTTCGCACCGACCTGTCCTACGGCATGTACATCTACGCCTACCCGGTGCAGCAGCTGCTGGCCGTGCTCGGGCTGCTCAGCCTCAACCCGGTGGTGTTCTGCCTGGCCGTCGCCGCGGCCACCGTGCCGCTGGCCGCGGCGAGCTGGTTCCTGGTGGAGAAGCCGGCCCGCGCGCTGAAGACACGGTTGAAAAGGAAGGCCGCCGCCACCCCCGAGCAGGCGGCGATGGTGCTGCCGCCCGAGGTCCCGGGTGTGGCGTAGCGGCGCGGCCGGGCACCCCGTCGCCCGCGTCCCCTGCTCGCCGCCTTCGGCCGATACGATGGCGCCGACGGCGCGCGGTGGGCACGGAAACGGAGGCGGATGAAGCTCGGGCAGGTATTCGATCCGCGGCGAAACGCGCTCAACGCGCTTCGGCTGGTGCTGGCCGCCGAGGTGATGCTGTTCCACTCCTGGCCGATCACCGGTCACATGCCGCCCAAGTCCATCCTGCAGCTGTTCTTCTCGGTGGGTGTGGACGGGTTCTTCGCGATCTCCGGTTTCCTGATCACCCGCAGCTGGCTCAGCGACCCCCGGCTGCGTGACTATCTGACCGCCCGCGCCCTGCGCATCCTGCCGGGCTTCTATATCTGCCTGATCGTGACGGCGTTCGTGTTCGCCCCGCTCAGTGTGGTGATCCAGGGTGGCTCGCCCGCCAAGCTGCTCGGGTCCGCCGCCCCGCTGGAGTACGTCCTGAAAAACAGCGCGATCGTCTATCTGCAGCCGAGCATCGACGGAACGCTGCACGGGGTGCCGGGCGGAAACGCCTGGAACGGTTCCATGTGGTCGTTGATCTGGGAACTGCTGTGCTACCTCGTCGTCGCCGCCATCGGCGTGGTGGGGCTGGGCAACCGTCGCTGGATTTCCCCGTTGATTCTGGTGCTGGCCACGTTGGGGGCATTGGTCGTGCCGCCGCTGACATTTCCCGGGGTGTGGACCATCCCGCAGCTCGCGGTCCGCTCGGCCATCATGTTCTCGGCCGGGGCGGTCATGTATCAATGGCGAGACGTCATCCCCGCCCGCTGGTCGCTGGTCGCGGTCGCCCTCGCCATCGTCGCCGCGGCCGGGTTCCTGCCCGACTACCGGGTGGTCGGTGCCCTCCCGCTGGCCTACGCCGTCATCGTGACCGGTTCCCTGCTCAAGAGCGAGCGGTTGGTGCTGCGCACCGACCTGTCCTACGGCGTCTACATCTACGCCTTCCCCACCCAGCAGCTGCTGGCCGTGTGCGGGCTGGCGACGCGGTTGCATCCGGCCCTGTTCTTCCTCGCCTCGGTGGCGGCCACGCTGCCGCTGGCGGCGGCCAGCTGGTTCCTCATCGAGAAGCCGTCGATGGCCCTCAAACGCCGCCTCAAGCGCAAGTGGACCGGCCCGCGGGCCGCCGAAAGCGACCCGCGGGTGTCGCAGGCCGAGCCCGCCCCGGCCGACGTGCTCGCCGACCGGCCAGCCCCGGAGGCGCCGGGACACTTCTAGCCGCGGCTCGGCCGGTGCCGGTAATATGCCGTCCCAGTGCGGGGGGCGTCCATAGTGCGGGGGGCATAGGACAGGCGGAGGCCGATGACCCTCGGGCAGGTGTTCGATCCGCGGCGCAACGCGCTGAATGCGTGGCGGCTGCTGCTGGCGGCCGAGGTGATGCTGTGGCATTGCTGGCCGATCACCAACCGGTTGCCGCCGGCGGCGACGCTGCAGCTTCTCTTCTCGGTCGGGGTGGACGGGTTCTTCGCGATCTCGGGGTTCCTGATCACCCGCAGCTGGCTCGACGATCCGCGACTGCGCGACTTTCTCGCCGCGAGGGCCCTGCGTATCCTGCCCGGCTACTACGTGTGCCTGATCGTCACCGCGTTCGCGGTCGCCCCGCTCAGCGTGGCGATCCAGGGGGGCTCGGTGGGCGCGCTGCTGTCCTCCGGCGCGCCGCTGGAGTACCTCGCGAAGAACAGCGCGGTGGCCTACGTCCACCTGAACATCGGCGCAACACCCGGCGGCGTACCGCATCCGGGGGTCTGGAACGGCTCGTTGTGGTCCCTGGTCTGGGAGGTGGCGTGCTACCTCGCCGTCGCCGCGATCGGCGTGGCCGGGCTGGCCGATCGCCGGTGGATGTCCGTCGCGGTGTTGGCGCTGGCGGTGGTCGGGGCGGCGTTGGTGCCGCCGCTGACCTACCCGGGGCAATGGACCGTCGCGCAGCTGGCGGTGCGCTCGGCCATCATGTTCGCCGCCGGGGCCGTGGTCTACCAGTGGAAGGACGTGATCCCGGCCCGGTGGTCGCTCGTCGCGGTGTGCGTCGTCGTCGTGGCGGCGGCCAGCCGGCTGCCCGACTACCGGGTGGTGGCCGCGCTGCCGCTGGCCTACGCGATCATCGTGTCCGGCGCCCTGCTGCGCAACCGCCGGCTGCGGCTGGCCACCGACCTGTCCTACGGCGTCTACATCTACGCGTTTCCGGTCCAGCAGCTGCTGGCGGTGTGCGGGCTCGCCCGGCTGCCGGTGGCGGTGTTCTTCCTGACCGCCCTGGCCGCCACCCTGCCGCTGGCCGCGGCCAGCTGGTGGTTGATCGAAAAGCCGTCGATGGCGCTCAAACGCCGGCTGCGCCGGAAGTGGTCTGCGGCCACCACCGCCGAACGCGGGCATCCGGCAACCACAGCAGCACGATGAGCACCTCGGCGGCCACGCTGATCGCCGCGTACGGCGCCGGATCCCAGCCCCGCTCGGCGAAGCCGAACAGCCCGACCGTACGTGACGCCGCGAACGCTGCCAGCGAGCCGCCGGCCACCGCGGCGCCGGCCCAGCTCAGCCAGCCCGGCCCGCCGGCGCAGATCAGCAGCGCGACGGCGAACGACACGCTGGCCTGCACCAGGAACGCGACCCCGATGCCCGGAATGTGTTGGTAGCCATGCACATACAGGTAGGCGTGGCTGAGCGCGCTGACCGTCAACGACGCGGCGATGCCGAGCCGAGTGGCTATTGTCGTCAAAGTCATTGCAGGGTCCGCTCTTTCAGTGCCAGAACGGTGTCGCCCCGGCTGTAGGCAACCTCGCGCACGCCCAGCGCGTCGCGCAGCCTGCCGGCGGGCAGGGTGACCGGCTTGGGTGCCGGCCCGTCGCCCGGGTGCGGGAGCGGGTAGGCGGTGGTGGTGCCGCTGTGAAAGGTCACGTTGTCCTCGGTTTTGGAGAACAGTTGGTGCACATGGCCGTTGAGGCAGGTGACGGAGGCGAACCGGCGCAGATAACTCAGTGCCTGCGCGGCGTCGTCGGTGCCCCAACCCCATTGCGGGTACATCGCGAACAACGGGATGTGGCTGAACACGATGATGGGAGTGTCGCTGGACAGGCCGGCGACGTCCTTTTTGACGAACTCCAACTGGTCGGCGCCCAGGTGCCCGAGCTTGCGCAGATTCAGCGTGTTGACCAGCGCGATCAGGTGCACACCGGCCACGTCGAGGCTGTACCAGCCGTCACCGGCCGAACCCGCCCCGAAGACGCTGCGGTACTTCTGCCCCGCGTCGTCGACCGAATCGTGCTCGCCGGGCACGGTGAACACGTGCGGGGTCTTCAGCGCGCTCATCATCTGCTTGGCCTGGTCGAACTGCTCGGGGGTGGACAGGTGGGTGAGGTCGCCGGTGTGGATGACGAAATCCGGGGTGTAGCCCAGGTTGTTGACCTGGTCGATGGCCCGGCCGAAGGTGCCCGCCACGTCGGGGTTGGGGGCGCCGGTGAAACCGAGGTGGCTGTCGCTGATCTGGGCGAACCGCAGGGTGGGCTGGGCGCGGGTGTGCTGTGCGGCCGCCCGGCCGGCGACGTGGGAGATCACCTCGCCCCCGGTCACGGCGAACCCCACCGCCGCCCCGAACCACGCCGTGTGCCGGATCAACTGCCGGCGGCTCATGTTCGGATTCATCCCGTCACCACCACGGTGCCGCGCATCATCGGGTGAATCGAGCAGACGTAGTCGAAAGTGCCCGCGGCGGAGAAGGTGTGGGTGAAGACGGCCCCGGTGCCCATGCCCGGTGAGTGGAACGACCCGTCGCTCGCGGCCACCGTGTGAGGTTCCTCGTCGCGGTTGATCCAGGTGACGGTGGTGCCGGCGGGCACGGTCAGGGTGGCCGGCGCGAACGCGAAGCCGTCGATGACGACCTGATTGGGGCCGGCCGCCGCCGGCGCCGCGGTGACCGGCGTCTGGGTGCTGGGCGTGCCGCCGCCCGCGGCGGGCCGCGGAGCCGAGCAGCCGGCCACCGCGACGGCGACGGCCAGCGCCGCGGTCAACGATTTTGCAAGGGTCATGCCCACAGATAGGGCCGCGGGTTACACGGCTCAGGTGCGGCGCACCGGGGCGAACACCTCGATGATGCCGTCGGCCTCGCGAACCATCAACGCCGGCAAGGGTTTCGGCTCGATCGGCAGCTGGTGGGTGAGCACCTTTCCGCTGGGCGAGAACGACGTGGTGTGGCAGGGGCAGCGCAGCGTGTCGTCGGGCGCGTCGAACCACAGCTTGCATCCCTGATGCGTGCACACCCCGGATATCGCCTGCACCTTGCCGTCGACGCGGCGGACGAACCCGCTCACCGCGCCCAGGTCGAAGGCGCGCAGGACGCCGTCGGGCACCTCCGAGCTGGCCGCGACCCGCTGCCAGCTGCCCTGGTTGGGGGCCAGCGTCCCGGACGCGATCTGCGGGGCGCGATCCGGGCCGGACTGCCCGGCGATCACGGTGCGGTCGATGGACACCGCGGCGACCGCGGCGGTGGCGGCCGCCGAGGTGCCGACGATCACCTGGCGGCGGGTGCTGCCGCGCCCGGGCCGCGGTCGGGTCGGCGCGCCGGACATCTGCTCGGCCAGCCGCCGGTGCAGATCGGCGAGGAATTCCGGGCGCGGCGCGTCGGCTACCTCGGAGTCCGGCCGGGCCGCCCGCAGCTCGATCGCGGTGCGCAGCTGGGCCGCCTCGAAATCGTCGGGCAGGAACGGCCGGGGCCGGCGGCCCCGCAACAGGTCGTCGACGTAGCGCCGCAGCCCTCGCGCGTTCATGGCCGGCCTCCCTCGTTGACCTGTGCCGCCAGCCGCAGCGCACGGTGCTGCAGCACCTTGGCGTTGGCCACGCTGATTCCGAGTTCCGCGGCTGCCTCCTTGATCGAATTACCTTGCAGGAAGCGCGATTCCAGGATGCGGCGATAGCGGTCCGGCAGGCTGTCCAGCACCCGGGCGACGCGCTGCGGGGCGGTGCTGATCGCGTCGGGGTGCTCGGGCGGTTGTTCGATGTCCTCGATCGAGGTTATCTCCCGCCCCAACGTCTCGCGCCAGTGCGCGGCCAGCACCGTGCGGGCGGTGGCACGCAGGTAGGCGCGCACCTCGGCGGCGCTGGCGGTCAGCCGCAGCGGCCGCAACGCGGCCAGGAAGACCTCGGCGGTGAGGTCCTCGGCGTCGGCCCGGTTGCCGACCCGAGCGAACAGCGTGCGATACACCCAGGCCGCGTTGTCGGAGTAGACGGCTTCCCAGTCCGGGTAGCCGCCCTCGGGCACCGCGCGCAGCGGTCGCGGGCCGACGGGTTCGTTGCGTGCCGCCACCTGCCTCCTTCACCGCTATGAAGTATCGGCTCGGGTTACACGGGTCAGCTCGCGGCGAGTGCGGCCTCGGCAGCCAGCAGCTCGCCCAGCCTGGCGGCGGTGGCCGCGAACACCGACTTGGCGATGCCCAGGATCCGCGCCCGCACCCGGGGTTTGGCCGACGCCGACGGCAGCAGGTGGCCGATCAGATGCCCGAACAAATCCAGCCGCGCGCCGGACAACCACGTCATCAACTCCGGGTCGTCGAACCAGCGCAGCTGATTGGTGTAGTCGGCCAGCGCCAGCCGCAGCCAGTCGACGTCGGTGTCGGGGTGCGGCAGGGGCACGCAGAGCTCGTTTCGGCGCGCGTCGTCGCCGTAGCCGGCCTCCACGTGGGCGATCAGCGCGGCGGAGAAAATCTGCTGACAGCCGCGCACGCTTTGCAGCGTGATTCGCCCGGGAGTGAAAATCGGTGTGGCTGGCCGCTTTTCGGCGCCATCGGCGGTGCAGTCCAGGTAGAGCGCGCGACCGTCGACCGCGACGGCGCCGCCGTCCAGCACCATCGCGCCCGGCTCGATGGAGCGCACGTGGCCCAGCCGCACCACGTCGGTGATCCGGCGCAGCTGCTCGAGTTCGAGCCGGGTGACGGTCGCGCAGCGGTACATGGTGGGCCGCACCGCCGGATCGATGCGCAGCAGCAGGCCGGCGGCCTCGAGCCGGGAAAACAGCTCGGCCACCGAACCGGCTTCGTTGATGGCGCGCAGCTGGGCGGTGAAGCTGTGTTTGATCTGCTCGGCGAACAACGCGCCGGGCTGCATCGTCGCGCGATCCAGCAGCCAGGAATCCCGGGGCATGATCCAGGTCAGCCGGTCCGGCTCGACGCCCTGGCCCAGCAGCCACAGGCAGGTGTCGATGCCGGTCTTGCCGGCCCCGACGACGACGTAGCGCTGATACCCGGGCCGGCGCGGCAGCTCGTTGGGCGGCACACAGTCGACGCCGTCGCCGACGGTGTAGGGCGGTGGGCGCATCGCCGGCACGCTGACGTGCATGTAGGTGGCGTCGACGATGCGGCGGGTCACCTCGACGGTGTGGTCGGCGCCGGCCAGCGTGCGAAACCGCCCGTCGCCGCGGTACTCGCTGTCCGGGAAGTAGCGCACGCGCCCGGTCGGCAGCAGCCGGGTGCGCATGACGCGGTCGTAGTAGGCGCAGATCTCGTCGGCCGTCGCCAATTCGTAAAGGCCGCGGTTCCAACCGATTTGGTCGATGCTGTCGCCGCCCAGGCGCAGGGAGTTGACGCCGTAGAACGCCGAGGGTTGGTGCAGCCGCACGAATGGATACGCCATGGTCCAGTGCCCGCCCGGCGCGTGATGGCGGTCCACCACCACGACACGGGCCTGCGACGCGGCCCTCTCGGTGACCAGCGTGTCGATGAACGCCATGCCCATGGCGCCGGCGCCGACCACCAGGTAGTCGGCCTCGATGGTGTGCATACAGGCCTCAGGCTAGCCCCGGGCGCCGCTTGCCAAGGCCGGAACCGGGTTACTAGGATATGCAAGTATCCGCGTCACGTCCCGTGCCGTCCACCACATTCGAGGGCCCCATGACCACGCAGATTCCGCACTTCATCGACGGGCAGCGCACCGCCGGGCAATCCACTCGCACCGCCGACGTCTTCGACCCCAGCACCGGGGCCGTCCAGGCGCAGGTGCCGATGGCGGGCCGGGCCGACATCGACGCCGCGGTGGCTTCGGCCATCGAGGCGCAAAAGGGTTGGGCCGCGACGAATCCGCAACGCCGCGCCCGGGTACTGATGCGTTTCATCGAGCTGGTCAACCAACACAACGACGAGCTGGCCGAGCTGCTGTCGCGCGAGCATGGCAAGACCCTGGCCGACGCCAAGGGCGACATCCAGCGCGGCATCGAGGTGATCGAGTTCTGCGTCGGCATCCCGCACCTGCTCAAGGGGGAGTACAGCGAGGGCGCCGGGCCCGGCATCGACGTCTATTCGCTGCGCCAGCCGCTGGGCGTGGTCGCCGGCATCACCCCGTTCAACTTCCCGGCGATGATCCCGCTGTGGAAGGCCGGGCCCGCGCTGGCCTGCGGCAACGCGTTCGTGCTCAAGCCCAGCGAGCGCGACCCGTCGGTGCCGGTGCGGCTGGCCGAGCTCTTCGTCGAGGCGGGCCTGCCGCCGGGCGTGTTCCAGGTGGTGCACGGCGACAAGGAGGCCGTCGACGCCATCCTGAACCACCCCGACATCCAGGCGGTCGGGTTCGTCGGCAGCTCGGACATCGCCCAGTACATCTACGCCGGGGCCGCCGCCACCGGCAAGCGCTCGCAGTGCTTCGGCGGCGCCAAGAACCACATGATCGTGATGCCCGACGCCGACCTGGACCAGGCCGTCGACGCGCTGATCGGCGCCGGGTACGGCAGCGCCGGCGAGCGCTGCATGGCGATTTCGGTCGCGGTCCCGGTCGGCGACAAGACCGCCGACCGGCTGCGGGCCCGGCTCGTCGAGCGGATCAACAACCTGCGGGTGGGGCACAGCCTGGACCCCAAGGCCGACTACGGCCCGCTGGTGACCGGGGCCGCGGTGGCGCGGGTGCGCGACTACATCGACCAGGGCGTGGCCGCCGGCGCCGAGATCGTGGTGGACGGCCGCGAACGCCGCAGCGACGACCTGACTTTCGGGGACGCCAACCTCGAGGGCGGCTTCTTCATCGGGCCCACCCTGTTCGACCACGTCACGCCCGACATGTCCATCTACACCGACGAGATCTTCGGGCCGGTGCTGTGCATCGTAAGGGCGCAGAACTACGAAGAAGCGCTGGCTCTTCCTTCTCAGCACGAGTACGGCAACGGGGTGGCGGTGTTCACCCGCGACGGCGATGCCGCCCGCGATTTCGTGTCCCGGGTGCAGGTCGGCATGGTCGGGGTCAACGTGCCGATCCCGGTGCCGGTGGCCTACCACACCTTCGGCGGCTGGAAGCGCTCCGGCTTCGGCGACCTCAACCAGCACGGGCCGGCGTCGATCCAGTTCTACACCAAGGTCAAGACCGTCACCTCGCGGTGGCCGTCCGGCATCAAGGACGGCGCCGAATTCGTGATTCCCACAATGGATTAGAACCGAGAAAGAATTCCGGCCCCACTATGTTTACCCTGGACGACGACGAGCGGGTGATCGCCGAGACGGCCGCCGCGTACGCCGCCAAGTGCCTGGCCCCGCACGCGCTGGAATGGGATGCGGCCGAACACTTTCCGGTCGACGTGCTGCGCGAGTCGGCCGAGCTCGGGATGGCGGCGATCTACTGCCGCGAGGACGTCGGCGGCAGCGGGCTGCGCCGGCTGGACGGGGTCCGCATCTTCGAGCAGCTGGCCATCGCCGACCCCACCACGGCGGCGTTCCTGTCCATCCACAACATGTGCGCGTGGATGATCGACAGCTACGGCACGCCCGAACAGCGCAAGGGCTGGGTGCCGCGGCTGGCGGCGATGGACGTCATCGCCAGCTACTGCCTGACCGAGCCGGGCGCGGGGTCCGACGCCGCCGCGCTGAGCACCCGCGCGGTCAGACAGGGCGGCGATTACGTGCTGGACGGCGTCAAGCAGTTCATCTCGGGCGCCGGGGCCTCGGACGTCTACCTGGTGATGGCCCGCACGGGCGGTGAAGGGCCGCGCGGCATCTCTGCGTTCGTCGTCGAAAAGGGTTCTGCTGGGCTGAGTTTCGGTTCGCCCGAGGAGAAGATGGGCTGGCACGCCCAACCCACCGCGCAGGTGATCCTGGAGGGGGTGCGGGTGCCCGCCGACGCGATGCTGGGCGGCGCCGAGGGTGAGGGCGCCGGATTCGGCATCGCGATGAACGGCCTCAACGGCGGCCGGCTCAACATCGCCGCGTGCTCGCTGGGCGGCGCGCAGGCGGCCTTCGACAAGGCCGGGGCCTACGTGCGCGATCGGCAGGCGTTCGGGTCGCCGCTGCTCGACGAGCCGACCATCCGGTTCGCCCTGGCCGACATGGCCACCGGCCTGGAAACGTCGCGAATGATGTTGTGGCGGGCCGCCGGTGCGCTGGACGCCGACGATCCCGACAAGGTCGAGTTGTGCGCGATGGCCAAACGCTACGTCACCGACACCTGCTTCGAGGTCGCCGACAAGGCGCTGCAACTGCACGGCGGCTACGGCTATCTGCGCGAGTATGGTCTGGAAAAGATCTTGCGCGACCTGCGGGTGCATCGCATCCTGGAGGGGACCAACGAGATCATGCGGGTGGTCATCGGCCGGGCCGAAGCGGCGCGGTTCCGGGCCACCGCATAGAAAGGCCGTCGGATGACCGAGCGCGTGGTGGTGGCTTTCCTGGGCCTGGGCAACATGGGCGCGCCGATGGCGGCGAATCTCGTTGCGGCCCAACATGCGGTGCGCGGATTCGATCCGGTGCCCACGGCGCTGTCGGCCGCCACCGCGTCCGGTGTCACCGGTTTCGACACCGCCACCGACGCGGTGACGGGGGCCGACGTGGTGATCACCATGCTGCCCAACGGCGAGGTGGTCAAACGCTGCTACGCCGAGATCCTGCCCGCCGCGCGCCCGGGCGCGCTGTTCATCGACAGCTCCACGATCTCGGTCGCCGACGCCCGCGAGGTGCACGCGCAAGCGCAGTCGCACGGCGTGGCGCAGCTCGACGCGCCCGTCTCGGGCGGGGTGAAGGGTGCGGTCGCCGGCACGCTGGCGTTCATGGTGGGCGGCGAACCCGAGGCACTGGAGCGGGCCCGGCCGGTGCTGGAACCCATGGCGGGCAAGATCATTCACTGCGGCGCGGCCGGGGCCGGGCAGGCCGCCAAGGTGTGCAACAACATGGTGCTGGCGGTGCAGCAGATCGCCATCGGCGAGGCATTCATCCTGGCCGAAAAGCTCGGGTTGTCGGCGCAGTCGCTGTTCGACGTGATCACCGGGGCGACCGGCAACTGCTGGGCCGTGCACACCAATTGCCCGGTGCCGGGCCCGGTTCCGACGTCGCCGGCCAACAACGACTTCAAGCCGGGCTTCGCCGCCTCGCTGATGAACAAGGACCTGGGTCTTGCGATGGACGCGGTGACCTCGACCGGCGCGGCCGCCCCGCTGGGCCGGCACGCCGCGGAGATCTACGCGAAATTCGCCGCCTCCCACGGCGACAAGGACTTCAGCGCGGTCATCGAGATGCTCCGCGGCGCTTGCTAGCACCGAGCGTCACGCTGGCGTGGCACCCGGGCGCGACGGTCACGCTGGCGTGACGCTCGGCGCCGCGGGGCGAGTTCAGAAGTCGCCCGCGTTGCGGCGCAACGTCTCGATCGACGACGCCAGCTGCTGCGACTCGGTGTCGCTCATCCCGATGTCGGCGAACACCTGCTTGTTGAGGGTGACGGTGGCGTCCTCGACGGTGGAGCGACCCAGCTCGGTGATCTGCACCAGCGTGGTGCGCCCGTCGGTGGGGTGCGGCACCCGCTGCACCAGCCCGTCGGCCTCCAGCCGGCGGATCGCGTGCGTCACGCTGGTGACGTGCACCTGCAGCCGGTCGGAGGCCTTGGTGATGGGCAGCGCCCCGGTCCGGCTGAACGCCAGCAGCCGCAGCAGTTCGTAGCGGGAGAAGCTCAGGTCGTACGGGCGCAGCGCCGTCTCGACCCGGGCCAGCAGGATCTGGTGCGCGCGCATCACCGAGGTCACCGCGACCATGCCCGGCGCCACGTCGCCCCACCCGGCGCGCTCCCAGTTGGCCCGGGCGGCGGCGATCGGATCGCGTTCGTGAGGACGTGAGTCGGCCACGCCCTTTCTTACCGCACTTGCCGCTCCAGCGTGGCCTTTCCCACCGCCGACAGCACCGCCACCGTGGAGGCGCGGCTGCCCACCGTCAGCCGGGCCGCGCCGTCCGGGTAGTAGCGCGCCCGGACGCCGCCGCGGGCGAAGACCCGCTGCCACGCGCGTCCCTGCGGATCGGGCGGCAGGTAAACGAAGTTCGCGTGCGCGTCGGTGGTGTAGACGCCCAGCGCGCTCAGCCGCATCCGCAGCCGGCGGCGTTCGGCGGCGATCGACCGGATGCGCCGGGACAGTTCGTCTTCGGCCCGATACGACGCCGTGACGGCGAGCAGGCTGGTGATCGCGATGCCGAACGGCAGCTGCTGGTCCCACAGCGGCCGCGCCAGCCGCGGCGACGCCACCCCGTAGCCGATCCGCAGCCCGGCCAGGCCGTACGCCTTGGAGAAGGTGCGCACCACCACCACATTGGGGAAGCACGCCACCAGCGCCGCCACGTCGATCCGGTGCTCGGGCGCGGTGAATTCGACATAGGCCTCGTCGAGCAGCACGACGGTGTCGCGCGGCACCCGGCGCAGGAACCGGAACACCGCGGCCGCGGGTTCCACGGTTCCGGTCGGGTTGTGCGGCCGGCACAGCACCACCACGCGGGCGCGCGCGGCCGCGTCGGCGAGCCCGTCCAGGTCGTGCTGCCCGTGCTCGTCCAGCGCGACGGCGATGGTGTTCAGCCGGGCCATCCGCGCCACGATCGGATACCCGTCGAAGGTGGGGGTGGCCATCGCGATGGCGTCCCCCGGCGCGGTCAACGCCTGCAACACCTGCAGCATCACGCCGGTGGCTCCGGCGCCCAGCACCACCAACTCGGCCGGCACGCCGATGTGCTCGGCGATCACCCCGCGCAGTCGCTCGGGCAGGAACTCCGGATACCGGTTGGCGGTGCACACCGAACGGATCAGCGCCGCGCGCACCGCCGGCAGCGGCGGGAAGGGATTCTCGTTGAGCGACAAGGCAAACGGGTCGACCGCGTCGGGCAGCGCCTCGCCGATGCCGCCGGCGGCCGGGCGCGGGACGGTCAGCATCCGCCCCGCCCGCCCCAGCGCACCGCGGCGGCGCCGGCGAAATCGCCGGCGTGCGCGAACGCCGCCATCATGACCACCTCCCCGGCCTTGATCCGCTGCTCGGATATCGCGCGGTCGAGGTTGACCGGGATCCCGGCGCCGAACAGGTTGCCGCACTCGTCGAAGGTGTCGAGGTGCCGTGCCGGCGGCAGCTCCAGCGCCTCGCGCCAGTTGCGCAGGAACGCCCGGTTCGGCTGGTTGGTGACCAGCAGGTCGATGTCCTTGGCGGGCAACCCGATTCGATCGCACACCGCCAGCGCCACCTCGGGTACCTGCCGGTTACCGCGGGCCAGCACCTTGGTGATCTTGCTGTCGGTGAAGCCGATGCTGCCCTCGCCGGGCCCGGCCTGCCACCACTTGCGGGGCGGGTCGTAGGACAGCGTCATCTCGCCCGCGTATTCGCCGTAGCTGCGGCACTCGACGTCGAGGACGGGCGAGGAGTCGCCGACGGTGACCAGCCCCACCGCGGCGCCGTCGCCGGGCACCGCCGCCTGCGCCTTGCGCCGGATCGTCGGCTGGTCGAAGAACTGGCCGGCCGCGTTCTGGGCGATCGCGATCAGCGCGGTGCGTCCCTGGCCCGACGACAGCAGTGTGCGAGCCACGTTGAGCGCCAACACGAATGCCGCGCACCCGCCGTTGTTGAGGTCGAGCACCCAGGACGGGCGCATGCCCAGCCGGTGCGCGATGCCGCCGCCCTGGCCGTAGAACGCCATGTCGGGCACCTGGGTGTGGGTGATCAGCACGTCGGCGCCCTCGATGACGTCGTGGCCGTGCCGCTCGATCAAACCCTGTGCCGCGCGTTCGATCATGTCGATGGAGCTCTCGTCGTGGCCGACGTGGTGGCGGTACTTCGGGGCGCGGAACATCACGTTGTCGCGCAGGTCGTCGGATTCGGCGAATTGCGCGTAGTAGTCGGCGGGGATCGGCTCGCCCGGCAGATAGCTGGCGACGTCGATCAGGCTGACGGTCGACGCGTTCATCGCGTCACCTCATCCACACCGGGGTGACCGGCAGGCCGTGCCGATGGCGGTATTCGGCGATCGCCTTGAGGTTGCGCAGCTCCAGCAGATGGCCGGCGCCGAACATGTCCCAGAAGTCGCCCACCCACACCGGGCGCTGCGGCGGCGCGGTCTGCGGGTACGGGTTGTGGTCGTAGAACGGGTGATGGCAATTGGTCCACAGCACAACCGATCTCGGCTTGTCGAGCACGGTCTGGGCGTCGACGACGCGCATCAGGTAGATCATCCACAGGTGGTCGCCCTGGTCCCAGGCGCAGTGGTAGTCCACGGTCCGCGCCTGCGCGTTGGCGACGGTGCGGGTGTAGATCTTGGTTTCCGAACCGAGCCGGTCGTGGGCCAGCCACAGCCCGGGCTCGTCGGTGGGGGTGAACCCGCGCAGGCTGTAGGTCCACTCCTCCAGGCTGCGGGTGTCGGCCATGTACTCGAACAAGTCGTCGGGTGGACAGTCGATGTAGTCGTTGACGGTGCAGTACTGTCCGAAGACCTGGTCGTGCGGGTACACCGACCGCATCATGTCCATGATGATCGGCGTGGCCTTCTCCCGGGGGCTGGTCTCGATGCGGGTGACCCCGTCGATGAGGTCGCCGATGTCCTCAAGCGCTGGCAGCGACATTGGTGCGGATCTCCTTTGTAACTGAATTCTGTTTGACAGCAGCATCTTTGACCGCCGACGTGGTGAGAAACGGGGCGAACGGCGGGATCTCGTCGGCGGCGCACTCGACGCTGACCACCGCCGGGCCATCGACATCGAGCGCCGCGGCCATCGCGGCGGCGAACCCGTCGACGTCGCCGACCTCCACCGACGTCAGGCCGGGGAACATGGCGGCCAGCCCGGCGCCCAGCCGGCTGGGCCGGAAACGGTTGTAGCTGTAGCGGTCGCCGTAGAACAGCTGCTCGCGGGTCACGCACATGGCGTGCGCGTTGTTGTTGAACAGCACGAACGTCATCGGTAGCCGGTATTGCACGGCGGTGTGCACCTCCATGCCGCGCATGAAGAACGCGCCGTCCCCGGCGATGACGACGGTGCGCCCGCCAGGGCGTCCACTATTGTTGCGCCCCAACGCTATTCCAATCCCCGCCCCGAAGCTGTAGCCCATGCCACCCATGCCGAGCGCGACGACGAACCGGCCGTCGCGGCGCACCGGCAGGTAGTGGATCGCGGCCGCGCCGGTGTTGCCGGCGTCGACCACGATGTCGACGCCGCGCGGCAGCACGCCGTCCAGCACCGCCATCGCGTCGCGGTAGCGCACCCCCGGCCCCGTGCACGGCGGCGGCGTCAGCTCGGTCGGCCGGCCCCCGCCTTGCCCGGCCGGCGCGACCGGTCGCCGGTGGCCGCGCAGCGCGCGGATCAGCAGCCGCAGCGAGCCGCGCAGGTCGCCGGTGTGCACGTGGGTGCAGGCGAGATAGGGCGGCGCCGACCCGATCGAGACGGTGCGCACCGCGGCCAGCGCGTCGTCCAGGCCGCTGCGCGCGGTGACCGCCAACCGGGTCCCGACGATGAGGCACACCGCGCTGCCGGCCACCGCCTCGGCCACGTTGCGGTGGCCCATCACACCGGTCACTCCCAGCGTCCGGCCGTCCGGCCCGGGTGCGCCGGCGACGTCCTTGGCGTCCGGCACGGTGGCCACCCGCGCCCCCAGCAGCGCGCGCAGCTCCTCGAGCTCGGCCCGGGCGTCGTCGCGGGCCACCTGTTCGCCGGCGATGATGGCGATCTCGCCGGTCACGCGGCGCAATTGCGCCGCGATCGGGTGCGGGTCGCCGGCCGGGGGCCGCCATTGCGCCGCAATCGGGTCCCGCCCGCCGGGTGCGCCGTGGCCGTTGCGCTCGCCGACGCCGACCCGGGCCTGCTGAATGTCCTTGGGCAACAACAGCACCGCCGGGCCTCCGGCCCGCGCCGCCGAAATGGCCTGCGGCAGAAGCGAAACGATGTCGTCGGGGGTTTGCACCCGCCGGCAGAACACCGAGACCGCCGAGAACAGCGCGCCGGCGTCCAGGGATCCGTTGGCGCCGCTGGTGTCCTGGAAGCTGCCCCGGCCGTCCAGCGCGGCGGCGGGCTGGCCGACCAGCGCCAGCACCGGCACCCGGCTGGCGAGCGACTCGCCGAGTCCGGCCACGAGATTCAGCGATCCGCCGCCCGAGGTCGCGGCCACCACCCCGAGTCCCGCTCCGCTTCGGCTGTATCCGTCGGCCATCGCGGCGGCGGAGAACTCGTGCTTGGCCAGCACCGCGGTGAGCTCCGGCCGGAAATGCGCCGCGTCGTAGAGGTCCTCGATGTTGGCGCCGTCCACCGCGAAGAGGTGGTCGGTTCCGATCGCCGCAAGGTGGCCGACGATGTGGTCGACCACCCGGTGCCTTCCGAGCATGTGGGAAGACACGAGGCGGGCCGCCGATGGGTTCACGATCGTCGCGCGGCCGGGGCCGGTGAACCGTTCGTCGGCCGTCACCGTGGTGCCTAGATGACCATCGAAATGGCCGGCGTGGTGCGCGAGTACCGGGTGGGCGGTCAACCGGTGCGGGCCCTGGACCGGATCAGCCTGCAGCTGGCCGGTGGGCAGTTCGTGGCGGTCGTCGGGCCCTCCGGCGCGGGCAAGAGCACGTTGCTGCATCTGCTGGGCGCGCTGGACTCCCCCGACTCGGGTTCCATCCTCTTCGACGGCGAGGAGATCGGCCGGCTCGGCGACGAGGCGCAGTCGCGGTTCCGCCATCGCCGGGTGGGCTTCGTGTTTCAGTTCTTCAACCTGTTGCCCACCCTGTCGGCCTGGGAGAACGTGGCGATCCCGCGGTTGCTCGACGGGGTGCGGCTGGGTCGGGCCAGGCCGGACGCGCTCCGGCTGCTGGAGCGGGTGGGCCTGGGCAACCGCACCGAACACCGGCCCGCGGAGCTGTCCGGCGGCCAGATGCAGCGGGTCGCGGTGGCGCGGGCGCTGATGATGGACCCGCCGCTGATCCTGGCCGACGAGCCGACCGGCAACCTGGATTCCTCCACCGGCGCGGCCATCCTGGAGCTGCTGGCCGAGGTGGCGCACGAGGGCGGCGGTGACCGGCTGGTGGTGATGGTGACCCACAACAGCGACGCCGCGGCGGCCACCGATCGGGTGATCACGCTGCAGGACGGCCGGGTCGGTTCGGACGTGCTGGCGGTCGCCGGGTGAGGTCGGGGCGTGCGGTCACGGCCGCGGCGAGCCGGCTGCGCGTGTTCAGCCTGCGCGAGCTCGCTGTGCATCGACGCCGCACCACCGCGTCGATCGCCGTGATGGCCGTCTCCGCAACGTATTTGGTGGCGGTCTTCGGCATCTTCGGCTTGATCACCGGATCGGTGAGCCGGCTGGCCGACGGGATCGCCGGGGTGGCCGCGCTCGAGGTCTCCGGCATCACCGACGCCGGATTCGCCGACTCGGTGCTGGCCGATGTCGCCGCGGTGCCCGGGGTCGCCACCGCCGCGCCGATGATCCGGACGACGGCGGCCACGCCGTCCGGGCCGGTCCTGCTGCTGGGCGTCGACGCCCGCACCGCCGCGCTGGGCGGCGCCCTCACCGACGCGGTGTCGCGACCGGTGCGGGAGCTTTCCGCGTCGCCGGACGGCGTGCAGGTGGGGCCGCGGGCCGGGTATGCGAAAGGTCAAGCGTTCCAACTTGGTTCGGCCCCGGTCACCGTCACCGAGGTGCTGGCCGGCAGGCAGTTCGCCGAACTCAACGGCGGACACTATGTGCTGGCGCCGCTGGCGTTGGCGCAGCGCGTCACCGCGCGCGCCGGACAGCTGGACTCGATCCTGATTACCCTCACGCCGGGCGCCGACCCGGCCGCCGTCCGCGCCGCGGTCGGCGCCGCCGTGGGCGGGCGGGCGATCGTGGCGGCGCCCAGCTCGCGGGCGGCCCGCGCCGGCGACGGCGTCCGGCTGATGAATTACATGGCGCTGCTCGGCGCGGCGGTGGCGCTGGTGGTCGGCGCGTTCCTGATCTACACCACGATGACGATGGCGATCACCCAGCGCCGCCCCGTCATCTCGATGCTGCGCGCGCTGGGCGGGCGGCGCCGCGCTGTGGTCGGCGACCTGCTCGCCGAGGCCGCCGTTCTCGGGCTGATCGGCGGGGCATTGGGGTGCGGCGCCGGAATCCTGGCCGGGCGCATGGCAATTGGCCGGCTGCCCCGGGCCGTCACGCAGGGACTGGAAGCCCGCGTCGAGTACTGGCTGCCCGGCTACGCCGTCCCGCTGGCGCTGGCGGCGACGGCGCTCACCGCCGTGGCGGCCGCGGCGATGGCCGCGCGGCAGGTGTACAAGGTTTCCCCGGTCGAGGCGCTGGCGCCGGTCGGGGCGTCGGCGGCCGACGCGGTGCCGCCGTGGCTGCGGGCCGCCAGCGGGGTCGGCGCGCTGGCGCTGTTCGCGGTGGCGGCCCTGGCGGTCCCGGCCGGCGCCCCGACGGGCGTGCTGCTGGGCGCCGTGCTGGTCGCCGAGCTGACGGCGGGCTTCGCGCTCACCGTGCCCATCGTCACCGCCACGTCCGCGCTGTCCCGCGTGTTCGGGTCGTGCGGTGCGCTCGCCGCCGCGACCATCCGGCGCGCACCGCGGCGGGTGTGGGCCACCGTGATGACGGTGTTGATCGGGGTGCTCACCACGGTGGTGATCACCGGCACCAACGCGGACATGATCGGGTCGGCGCGCGCCATCTTCGCGCCGGTCGCCGAGGCTGACGTGTGGGTGAGCGCGGATCCGCCCGACAGTTTCCCCACGGATGTTCTGCCGCAAGGGCTTTCGGAAAGACTCGCCGCGCTGCCCGGTGCGGCGCGGGTGACCGAGGGGGCGTGCGGGTTCGCCGTCGTCGCGGGCACCCGGGTGCTGCTGGACGGGTTCGCCGCGGGCAGCAGGGACGCGTTGTTCCGCGCGCTCGACGACCGGGTGCGCGCCGAGGTGCTGGCCGGGCGGGGTGTGGTGCTCACCCAGAATCTGGGCAAGGCGCTCAACGTGCGGGCCGGCGACCGGCTGCGGTTGCAGACCCCGCACGGCCCGCGGGAGGCGGCGGTGCTGGCGGTGGTGCCGTTCTTCTCGACGGTCATCGGCACCGTCGGGATGGATCTGGCCCAGCTGCGGGCATGGTTCGATCGCCCGGCGGCGACGACGCTGCAAATCACGGCGGCCCCGGGGGTGGATCCGCGGCGGCTGCTGGCTGACGTCCGCGCGACGGTGCCGGCGCCCAACCACGTCTACGACGGCCGCGCCGCGCTGGCCGGGCTGCAGGCCCCGCTGCACCAGAGCATGTTCATCGCCAACGCGGTGTGGATCATCGTGGTGGCGGTGGCCGCGGTCGCCCTGCTCAACACGTTGACGCTGTCGGTGACCGAGCGGCGCCGCGAGATCGGTGTGCTGCGGGCGATGGGCGCCGGCCGCCGGTTCATTCTGCGCATGGTGCTGGCCGAGGCGGCCGGAATCGGTTGTGTCGGCGGTGGTTTGGGGTTTCTGCTCGGGCTGGCGGACCAGTGGTTGTTCAGCCGCATCAGCGGGGACATGATGAACTTCCCGGTGGCCTTCCGGCTCAGCCCGCTGGCGCTTGCCTGCACCGCCGGGGCGCTGGGGATCACCCTGCTCGGTTCGGTGCCGCCCGCGCGGCGGGCGGCGCGGCTGAACATCATCGAGGCGGTCAGCGTGAACTGAGCACGGCGAATCCCTGCAGGTGGGGTTTGCACGGGAAGGGCACCGGGGTGCGGGGCACGCTGCGCAGCATCGAGGTGTCGAACCCGGCGGCGGCGATGGCCGCCCCGGTCCGCCGGTTGGGTTCGCAGCCGCCGGCCAACCAGGACCACGGCCGGGCGATCAAATCCTGCAGCCGGCCCGTCAGCCCGTCCCCGCGCACATGCTCGAGTACCACCAGCCTGCCCCCGGGCACCAGGACCCGGCGGATCTCGGCCAGGGTGGCCCCCACGTCGCGCACCGAGCACAGCACCAGCCCGATGTGCACCGAGTCGAAACTGTTGTCCGGGAAGGGAATCGACTCGCCGGACCCGGCGACCACGTCGACCGCGACCCCCTGGCGGGCGGCCAGCCGGGCGGCCATCCGGCGAAACGACGCCTCGGGCTCCACGGCCGCCACCGACGTCACCGCGGCGGGCAGGAACATCAGGTCGGTGCCCGGCCCCAGGCCGACCATCAGCAGCCGCCCGGTGGCGTGACTCATCGCCTGCCGCCGATACCGCTGGTAGAAGAGCCGGTCGAACACCGGCTGCCCGAACCGGTACACGTAGGGGAACAGCACGTTGCGGAATCTCATCGGGAGCCCAGATCCATTCGGAACGGCGGATATTCGTCGCGCATCAACGACACGTAGACGGCCACCCGGTACCGCCACCGCACGACGCCCATCAGCAGATCGAACATGCCGGGCGGGACGGTGCCGGTGCACAGCAACGTCAGCGCGGCGGTCAGGCACAGCACCTGCAGCAGCGGCTCCATCGACCAGCAGACCAGCACGTGCGGGATCGCCAACAGCCACTTGACCGGCACCGCAAGCCTTTTCAGCCGTCGCGGATAGTCGACAGCGAGGTCGCCAGGATAGTCGGGCGAGGTCGCGAGCGTGAACGGCGGGTATCGGTCCGTGCTGTTCATCGGGAATCGGTAGTTCATCAGCCGCCAGGACCAGCGCAGCACGCCGACGTTGAAGTCGAAGAGCCGCCGCGGATACCGACCGGTGCAGATGATCGCGATCCCGGCGACGACGGTGCACAGCGGGTACACCAGGTAGAGCCCGATCAGGATCGGGTAGTGCGGCACCGCCAGCACGCACCACTTCACCAGCCACAGCCAGCGCGACGGGGCGTCGAAATCGCCTCGCACCCTTATGGATTCGCCCGGTCCGTTCACCGGCGTGACGGAATCTTCGGCGCTTCCCCCAAGCTGCGGTTGATCGCTTCCCCCACGCTGCGGTTGATGTGGTCGGACATGCGGCGGTGGCTGGTCCAGCGCAGGAACATCGTCAGCGCGGCGGCCTGCAGCCGGTCGGAGACCAGCGCGGCCGGGCGCAGCACGGCCTCGCCGTGCGACACCGGCAGCGAGGCCACCCAGGACACCGCCCGGACCCGGCGGCGCCGGGTCTTCTCGTACCAGCGCAGCGCGTTCGCGACGTCGGCCTGGCCGCCGGGTGTCCCCCGCCCGAAATCGGCCAGCGCCTGGCACAGCACCATCGTGTCGAGCAGCGCCTGGTTGGTCCCCTGCGCCAGGGTGGGCGGCATGGTGTGCGCGGCGTCGCCGAGCAGGGTGACCCGGCCCCGCCCGGGGGGCGGGATCGGATGCCGAAAATGCGGGAACGGCGACGCGGCCAGATCCTCGTCGGTCAGGATCGCCAGCACCCGATCGACCGGCTCGGACCATCCGGCGAAGTGCGAGCGGATCGTCTCGATCGGGTGTTGCGGCCGGACGAACCCCGTCGACCACGGCAGGTCGAACCACCACTGCACCTCGGCGCCGCCGGCCGGCCACAGGCCGAGGTTTCCGCTGCCGCCGATCATCATCAGGGCGGCGTCGGACTCGGCGATCTCCGGGAGGCTGACCAGGCCCTGCCAGCTGCACCAGCCGGTCGCCTTGGCGTGCCGGGCGCCGACCCACTCGCGCACCATCGAGTGCAGGCCGTCGGCGCCGATCAGCACGTCGCCCTCGGCCACGGTGCCGTCGGTGAATTCGACGCTGACCCCGTCGCGGGAGGTGGCCAGTGCGACCGCGCGGCGGTCACAGTGGATGCGCCCGGTCGGGAATCCGTCCAGCAGCCGTTCCAGCAGCACCCGGCGCGGCACCATCCGCACGGGCGCGCCCAGCCGCCGCGCCATCGCGGTCACGTCCAGCGTGGCCAGCGGCCGGCCCGTCGACGTCACCGCCCCCACGCTGGACAGCTGCCGGCCGGCGCCGTCCATCTCGACGCCCAGCTGGCGCAGCACCGTCTCGCCGTTGGACCACACCGTCACCGCGCCGCCCGCGGCCGCCAGCCGGGGGCGGCGCTCGAAGACGGTGACGTCGTGGCCGTCGCGCAGCAGTCCGCGGGCCACCGAGATGCCGGCCACGCCGGCGCCCACCACCAGCACCCGCAGCGGACGCGCGTCGCCGACCACGCTGGCTCCGATCGTTTACAGGGAACGCTGCAGCAGCACCTGGCCGCTGTCGGCGGCCACCACTTGCACGGCGGCGATCTGGTCCACCGGCGTCGAGATCGACCCCGCCGGTGACGCGGTGTGGCCGGGCACGGCCACCCAGGTCGCCAGCCGGGTGCGGCTGCCGTCGCGGCCCACCACCACCATCGCCAGGGTGTCGTGGTGGGCGTTGAGCGGGGCCAGGCACACGCACCTCAGGTTGATCGAGGTGCCCCAGTGCTGGCCGCTGACCTGCACGGTCGAGGTCAGCAGGGTGGTGCCGACCTGGGCCATCGGCTCGGCCGACGCGGTCACCTGCCGGGCCGGAGTCGACGACCACCCCTCGAGGCCGACGAACACGCCGATGGCCAGCACCGCCGCCGCGGCAGCCGATGCCACCCAGGTCGCCACCCGGCCGCGCCGGCGCCGCCGGCGCACCGCGGTCAGCAGGGACGGCAACAGGTCGGCGGACAGCTGCGGGGCGGGGCCGGCCTCGTCGATGGCGGCCACTTCGTCGTGGTCGAGCCGGGACAGCAGCGCGGGCACCCCGCTGATGTCGGCGACCGCCTCGCGGCAGCCGCGGCAGTGGGCCATGTGTTGCTCGAATTCGCGGCGCTGCGCGGCGGACAACGAACCCAGCACGTACGCGGCATCCCACATCGCGTAGCGGTCTTCGGGAGGGCCGACGTCGTGCACCGGCGTCCTCATTTCATCCATGTCTGCTCACCCCTCAAACATTCGGAAAGTCCCTCATCGGGTGACCCCGAGTTCCTGCAGAGTGAGTCGCAACGCCCGCACCGCATAGTGTAGTCGCGACTTCACCGTTCCCTCGGCGATGCCGAGGTCTGTAGCTATCTGCGCGGTGGTCCAACCGCGGTAGTAGGACCGTTCGATCACGGCGCGGTGCTCGGCCGACAGCTGGGCCATCGCGTCGGCGATCAGCAACCGGTCCAGCGCCGCGTTGACCTCGTCCGGCGTGGACTGTTCGGGCGCCCCCGCGGTGTCGGTCGAGCCGACCACGTTGCGGAACCGCGCGCTGCGCCGGTCGTCGATGATCATGTTGCGGGCCACCGTGAACAACCACGCCCGGGCCGAGCGCTCGGTGTCGCCGATGACCTCGGGATGCTGCCAGGCCCGCAGCAACGTCTCCTGCACCACATCCTCGGATTGGCTCGCGTCGCCGGTCAGCCGCAGCGCGTAGCGCCACAGCACCGCGGCGTGTTCGTCGTAGAGCGCCTTCATCAGAGCGGCCTCGGCGGTCCCGGACGCCCTGGAAATGCCGACCACACGAGCCACTCGATCACCTCCTGCCGGGGAAACGAGCCCGGCGAAGGTTCGGTTCAACGGCCCCGACCCGGTGCGCCCCTACCCGAGCGTCAGGATGCGCGGCCCGGCGTCGGTGACGGCAACGGTGTGCTCCCAGTGTGCCGCACGCGAGCCGTCGGTGGTGATGACCGTCCACTGGTCGTCGAGCACCACGGTCTTGCCGGTGCCCAGGGTCAGCATCGGCTCGATGGCCAGCACCGAGCCGGGGGCCAGCAGCGGACCGCGGCCCGGCGAGCCCTCGTTGGGCAGGAACGGGTCCATGTGCATCTGCCGGCCGATGCCGTGCCCGCCGTAGCCCTCGACGATGCCGAACGCCCGTCCGTGCCGGGTCTCGGCGGCGCGGGTGCCCAGCTCGATGGCGTGCGAGACGTCGGTCAACCGGTTCCCGGGCACCATCGCCGCGATCCCGGCTTCCAGCGACTCCCGGGTGGCCTGGCGCAGCGCCTCGTCGGCCGGGTCCAGGGCGCCCACCCCGAAGGTGATCGCCGCGTCCCCGTGCCAGCCGTCCAGCACCGCGCCGCAGTCCATCGACACCAGGTCGCCGGGCGCCAAAACCTCTGCGCCCGAAGGGATTCCGTGCACCACCCGGTCGTTGACGGAGGCGCAGATGGAGGCCGGGTAACCGTGGTAGCCCAGGAACGACGGCACCGCGCCGGCATCCCGGATCACCGACTCGGCGATCTGGTCCAGGCTCAGCGTCGACACCCCGGCGACCGCGGCCGCGCGGACCGCCTGCAGCGCGGCGGCCACCACCGCGCCCGCGGCGGCCATCGCGTCGAGTTCGCCGTCGCTGCGCTGCGGCACCACCTTGCGGCCGCGCAGCCGCGCCAGCGCGTTCATCCCTACTTGCCCAGCGCGCGCAGCGCCCGGGCGAACACCTCGTCCAGGGTGCCGACGGCGTCGACCGTCTTGAGCTGGTCGCGGTAGTAGTCCAGCAGCGGCGCCGTCTCGTCGCGGTACACCTTCATCCGGTTCAGGATCACCTCGTCGGTGTCGTCGGCCCGGCCGCGCGCCTTGAGCCGCGCCAGCAGCTCGTCCTGGGACACCCGGAACTCCAGCACCGCGTCGATGTCGGTGCCGCGGCGTTCCAGCATCTCGTGCAGCGCCTTGGCCTGCTGCAACGATCGGGGAAACCCGTCCAGGATGAAACCGTTGGCGGCGTCCGGCTCGCTGAGCCGGTCGTCGACGAGCTGGTTGGTCAGCTCCGCGGGCACCAGGTCGCCGGCGTCCAGGTAGCGCTTGGCCTCCAGCCCCAGCTTGGTCCCGTTCTCGATGTTGCTGCGGAACAGCTCACCGGTGGAGATCTGCGGGATCCCGAGCTTCTCGGAGAGCTTCTGGGCCTGCGTCCCCTTGCCCGCTCCCGGCGGCCCCAGCAAAACGACTCTCACTTGAGGAACCCTTCATAGTTGCGCTGCATGAGCTGACTCTCGATCTGCTTGACCGTATCCAAGCCCACGCCGATCATGATCAAGACCGCGGTACCGCCGAACGGCAGGTTCTGCACCGCCCCGCCGTTGCCGATCTGCAGGAACAGGTTGGGCAGCACCGAGATCGCACCCAGGTAGATGGAGCCGGGCAAGGTGATCCGGCTCAGCACGTAACGCAGGTAATCCGCGGTGGGCTTGCCCGGCCGGATGCCGGGGATGAAGCCGCCGAACTTCTTCATCTCGTCGGCGCGCTCGTCGGGGTTGAACGTGATGGACACGTAGAAGTACGTGAAGAAGATGATCAGCCCGAAGTAGATGCCGATGTAGACCGGGTCGCTGGGGTCGGACAGGTAGCTGCCGACGAACTTGTCCCACCAGCTGTTGCCGACGCCGCCGCTGCCGCTGCGGATCAGCTGGGTGATCAGGTGCGGGATGTAGATCAGCGAGGACGCGAAGATCACCGGGATGACGCCGGCCTGGTTGACCTTGAGCGGCAGGTACGTCGAGGTGCCGCCGTACATGCGCCGGCCCACCATCCGCTTGGCGTACTGCACCGGGATGCGGCGCTGCCCCTGTTCGACGAACACCACGCCGACGATGATGATCAGCGCGGCCACCAGCACGGCGGCGAAGATCATGCCGCCGCGGCTGTCCAGGATGGTCTTGCCCTCGGCGGGGATGCGCGCCGCGATACCGACGAAGATCAGCAGGGACATGCCGTTGCCGATGCCGCGCTCGGTGATCAGCTCGCCCATCCACATCACCAGCGCCGCGCCGGCCGTCATCACCAGCACGATGACGACGAGGGTGAAGATGGATTGGTCGGCGATGATGTCCAGTGAGCAGCCCTGCAGCAGCCCGCCGTTGGCGGCCAGCGCCACGATGCTGGTGGCCTGCAGGATGGCCAGCGCGATGGCCAGGTAGCGGGTGTACTGCGTCATCTTGGCCTGACCGGACTGGCCTTCCTTGCGCAGTTCCTCGAAGCGCGGGATGACGACGGTGAGCAGCTGCACGATGATGCTGGCGGTGATGTAGGGCATCACCCCGACGGCGAACACGGTGAGTTTGAGCAACGCGCCGCCGGAGAACAGGTTGATCAGCGAGTAGATCTGCCCGGCCGCGCCGCCGCTGGCTTCCTTGATGCACTGCTGGACGTTGGGGTAGTTGACGCCCGGGGACGGCAACGCGGCCCCGACCCGGTACAGGACGACGATACCCAGCGTGAAGAGGATCTTCCGTCTCAGGTCGACTGTCCGCAGCGATGAGATGAAAGCCGAAAGCAACTCTTCCTCCTGCGCAGCCGGGATTTCCTGCATCACGCGCCCAACACCCGCAGGCCAGGACGTACGGCCCGACTCAATTACAGCGCGTCAAACCGTGTACGAGACTAACAGCTGGTCCGGCCGGGTCCGGTCAGGGCCTTTCCAGGAAGCCGTAAGCCGCGGGGCGTACAGTGCGGATGAATCGTTGCATTTGCTAAGTAACTTGGGAGCAGCATGACACGCACCGACCAAGACAGTTGGGACCTGGCCTCGAGCGTGGGCGCGACGGCGACGATGGTGGCCGCGGCCCGCGCGCTGGCCAGCACGGGCGAGCGCCCGATCATCAACGACCCGTTCGCCGCGCCGTTGGTGCGGGCGGTGGGCCTGGATTTCTTCCGCCGCCTGGTCGACGGCGAGGTGGCGCCCGCGGATCCGCAACGCGGGGAACGCGACCTGCAGCTGGAGACGGATTCGATCGCGGTGCGCACCCGATTTTTCGACGACTTCTTCACCGGCGCCGCCCGGGACGGAATCCGCCAGTCGGTGATCCTGGCCGCCGGGCTGGACGCCCGCGCCTACCGGCTGGACTGGCCGGCCGGCGCCGTGGTGTACGAGGTCGACCAGCCCAAGGTGGTGGAGTTCAAGACCAACACCATGGCGGCGCTGGACGCCCGCCCGGCCGCGCAGCTGCGCACGGTCAGCATCGACCTGCGTGAGGACTGGCCGGAAGCATTGCGCGCCAACGGTTTTGATGTGACACAGGCGACGTCGTGGAGCGCGGAGGGCCTGCTGATGTACCTGCCGCCGGAGGCACAGGACCGGCTGTTCGACAACATCACCGCCCTGAGCGCGCCCGGCAGCCGGCTGGCCACCGAATATCACCCGGACGCCACCGGCACGACGATGGCGCAGCGCGCGCAGGAGTTCAACGACCGGTGGGCCAGGGTGGGCTGCGACATCGACCTGTCCGGGCTGTTCTTCGACGGCGAGCGCAGCAACGTCGTCGAGTACCTGACCGGGCGCGGATGGCGGGTCAGCGCCCGGCCACGCCGGGACCTGTTCGACGACTACGGCCTGGCCTACCCCGAGGACGACGAGACGGCGCAGTTCCCCAACATCGTCGCCGTGAGCGCCGAGTTGGGCTGACCGTCAGGCGGGTTTGGCGGCGGGCGCCCGGACGACCAGCGGGACGGCGGGGAAACACCACGCCATCTCGGTGCGCGACTTGCGCAGCGCGGCGGTGCCGTAACCCCGCTTGCGGAAATCGGGGTGGATCCAGATCCGCACGTTGACCTCGCCATTGAGCAGCTCGCCGAACACCATGCCGACCTTCTGACCGGAATCGACGGCGACGAACCAGGCGGCCTCCTCGTCGTCGAGGCGGGCCGTCGCCGCGCGGATCTCGTCGTCGAGGTCGCCGGCGGGCCCGCCGGATCCGTCGCCGGCCGAGCCCATGTCCTGGGTGCGGGCGGCGAAGATGTCGCGGTCCTCGGTGGCCGAGAACGGGCGCAGCTCCAGGGTCTCGCCCGAGCTGGCCGGGCGCTCGCCCACGGTGAAGCTCAGCTGCTTGTTCAGGTCCTCGAGTTCGGCCAGGATCTTGCGCCGCGAGTCGATGGTGAGCTGATCGAACGACATGCCCATCACCGCCTCGGCGGCCAGGTGCGAGGTGTCCAGCAGCGCACGATCGCCTCCACCGCGGCCGCCTTGTTCTCCGATTCCACCACCACGTCGGCGATTTCATGCCGTCGTTCCAGCGCTTTCAACAGGGCATCGGCGATTTCCCGGCGGGCGGCTTTGCGGTCCTGGTCGGTCATTGCACCAGCCTAGAACGCCGGTGCGGCTACCGCGCCACAACCGCGGGACACGGGCGGTTTCCCAACTCCAGGAACCGTTGGTAGCGGTCCTGCACCGGGGCGGCCCAGGCCGGGTCGGGCTCGACGACGCGCTCGGTGCGCACCCAGCGCGCGGCGTCGGTGAGGGTGGTCTCCAGGCCGGCGGCCATCCTGGCCAGGAACGCGGCGCCCAGCGCGGCGCCCTCGGCCACCGCGGACACCTCGACCGGGTGCCCGGTGGCATCGGCGATGGCCTGCAGCCACGGCCCCACCCGGGTGCCGCCGCCGGTGGCCACGATGCGCGACACCGGCGCGCCGGACAGCTCGATGAGCTGGCGCACCACGAACCCGGACGCCTCGTAGGCGGCCCGGCGCAGCGCGGCGGCGTCGTGGGTCAGGTCCAGCGCCTCGAGCACGCCGCGGCGGTCCGGGTCGTGGAACGGGCTGCGCTCGCCACGCAGGTAGGGCGCGAACACCGGCACCCGCCCGGGCTGGGCGGATGCCGGATCCGCTTGTGCCACAACGCGATCCACCCAGCCGAGGAACAGCCCGCCGGCGTTGCTGGCGCCGCCGATCTGGCTCTTGCCCGGCGTGGTGTGCGGGATGGTCCACAGCCCGGGCATCTGCCGGGCCTGGGAAATGGTGGCCCACACGATCAGCGTGGTGCCGCACATCACCAGCACGTCGCCGTCGCGGTCGGCGCCGGCCACGAGCTGTTCGCACAGCGCGTCGATAGCGCCGGTGGCCAGCGCCGCGCCGCCCGGCAACTGCCCGACGACGGCGCCCATGCTGTGCACCCGCGGCATCTGCTCGACGCGCGCGCCGCGCTCGGCGCACGCGGCGGCGTCCCAGCCGGTCCCGTCGAACAACGGGAAGGCGGTGGCGGCGGTGGCGACGTCGATCACCGCCTGGCCGGCCAGCGCGTGGTTGGCCACCGCGGGCGCCGGCCAGTAGCCGGCGGCACCGGGAGCGCGGGCCGCCGTCCAGCGCAGGAACTCGGCGGCCTCGCCCAGCGCGGGCAGCGGCTGGTTTTGCGGGCCGCCCGGGGTGCGGCCCCGGCCGTCGCCGTAGAGCAGTCCCGGGGTGATCGGCGTGCCGGAGTCGTCGACCGCCGTCATCGACGGCACCATGGCCGCGACCGCCACCGCCGCGACGCCGGGCTGGTGCAGCAGTTCGTCCAAGGCGGCCGACGGGCCACGCCGCCACGCCGCCTCGGCGTCGTGCTCGAGCCGGTCGGGTGCCGGTATCCGCAGTTCGTGCGGGATGCGCACGCGGGCCATGACCCGGCCGTCGGCGTCGGCGGCTAACGCCTTGACCGCGGTGCTGCCGACGTCGATGCCGATTGTGACGTCCTTGCGTGACACGGGCGTCACCGTACGCCAGCATTGGCAGGCGTGACGTCCAAACCGCGCGCCTTGGTGACCGCCCCGCTGCGCGGGCCGGGCCTGGACAAACTGCGGGCGCTGGCCGAGGTGGTCTACGACCCCTGGATCGAGCAGCGCCCGTTGCGCATCTACAGCGCCGAGCAGCTGGCCGAGCGGATCGCGGCCGAGGAAGCCGAAATCGTGGTGGTGGAAAGCGATTCGGTGCGCGGCCCGGTGTTCGAGCTCGGTGTGCGCGCGATCGCCGCGACGCGCGGCGACCCCAACAACGTCGACATCGACGGCGCCACCGCGGCGGGCATCCCGGTGCTGAACACCCCGGGCCGCAACGCCGACGCCGTCGCCGAGATGACCGTGGCGCTGCTGCTGGCCGCCACCCGTCACCTGCTGCCCGCCGACGCGGATGTGCGCGGCGGCAACATCTTTCGCGACGGCAGCATCCCGTATCAGCGGTTCCGCGGCGGCGAGATCGCGGGCCTGACCGCGGGGCTGGTGGGCCTGGGCGCGGTCGGCCGCGCCACCCGGTGGCGGCTGAGCGGGCTGGGTCTGCGGGTCATCGCGCACGACCCCTACCACCCCGAGGCCCGGCACGGTCTGGACGAGCTGCTGGCCGAGTCCGACGTGGTGTCGCTGCACGCCCCGGTCACCGACGAGACCACCGGCATGATCGGCGCCGAGCAGTTCGCGGCCATGCGCGACGGCGTGGTCTTCCTCAACACCGCCCGCGCCCAGCTGCACGACACCGACGCGCTGGTCGAGGCGCTGCGCGCCGGCAAGGTGGCCGCCGCCGGGCTGGACCACTTCGTCGGTGAGTGGCTGCCGACCGATCACCCGCTGGTCGGCATGCCGAACGTGGTGCTGACCCCGCACATCGGCGGGGCCACGTGGAACACTGAGGCCCGGCAGGCGCAGCTGGTGGCCGACGACCTGGAAGCGCTGCTGGCCGGCGCGACGCCCGCCCACATCGTCAACCCGGAGGTGTTGGCCCGATGAAGTTCGTCGACGACCCGGAACAGGCGGTGCTGGACGCCGCCAAGGACATGCTGCGCCGCGGCCTGGTGGAGGGCACCGCCGGCAACATCTCGGCGCGCCGCTCCGACGGCAACATCGTCATCACGCCATCATCGGTGGACTACCGCGACATGCAGCTCGACGACCTGGTGCTGATCGACCCCGCCGGTTCGGTGCTGCAGGCCGCGCAGGGCCGCTCGCCGTCCACGGAGATGCAGCTGCACCTGGCCTGCTTCGCCGCGTTCGACGACATCGGCTGCGTCATCCACAGCCATCCGGTGTGGGCGACCATGTTCGCCATTGCGCACCAATCGATTCCGGCGTGCATCGACGAGTTCGCGGTGTATTGCGGCGGCGACGTGCGCTGCGCCGAGTACGCCGCCTCCGGCTCCCCCGACGTCGGCGCCAACGCGGTCAAGGCGCTGCAGGGCCGCGGCGCCGCCCTGATCGCCAACCACGGCCTGGTGGCGGTGGGCCCGCGGCCCGACAAGGTCCTGCACATCACCGCGCTGGTGGAGCGGACCGCCCAAATCGTCTGGGGCGCAAGGGCTCTCGGCGGTCCGGTGCCAATTCCCGAGGACGTCAACCGCAACTTCGCCGCGGTGTACGGCTATCTGCGCGCCAACCCCTGACGCCTCGGATCCCCTGGCGCGCTGGGCTAACGCTGGTCGAACGCCACCTTCACCGCGCCGGTCCGGCCCTGGTCGGCCAGGGCATGGAACGCGTCGCGCCAGCGGTCCAGCGTGAACGTGTGGGTGAGCATCGGGCGCAGGTCCACCCGCCCCGCCGCGGCCAGGTCGAGGTAGTGCGCGATGGCGTGCCGGCGCTGCCCGTCGACCTCCTCGACCCCGAAGGCGTTGGAGCCGACCAACGCGATCTCCTTGAAATACAAGGGGCTGTCCTCCCAGCGCTCGGGCGCGTGCACACCGGCCTTCACCAGGGTGCCCCGCGACCGCAGCAGGCGGACGGCGACCTCTAACGTCTCGGGTTTGCCGACGGTGTCGTAGACGACGTCGACCGCGCCGGGGTGGGCCATCGGCAGACCCAGCAGCGGCCGGCGCAGCCGGCCACCGCCCCAGCCGACCAGTTCTTCGATGACGGCCGTACGCGGTTCGTGCGCAACGACTTTGGCGGCGCCGAAGCGCCGGGCCAGCTCCGCCTGGGCGTCGAAGCGGGCCACCACGGCCACGGCGACCTCCGGGTAGAGCGCCCGCAGGATCGCCACCGCGCACAGCCCGAGCGAGCCGGCGCCGTACACCAGCGCCCGCCCCGAGCGGGGCGGCGGGTGGCGCGTGATCGCGTGCAGCGACACCGAGAACGGGTCGGCGAACACGGCCATCTCGTCGGGGACCCGCTCCGGCACCGCGAACAGCATGCTGTCGTGGGCCGGCATCAGCTCGGCGTAGCCGCCGGTCACGTCGGCCGAGACGCCGGTGTGGATGCCGGGTTTGAGGTCGCCGTCGGCGAAGCTCCAGCACAGGCTGTAGTCGCCGGCTTCGCATGCGGGGCAGGGCGGTTGGATGCCGCGCGGCCCGCAGGACAGCCACGGGTTGAGCACCACCCGCTGCCCCACCGCCAACCCCCGCGCCCCGGGTCCCAGCGCCACCACGTCGGCCACCACCTCGTGGCCCATGACTTGCGGGAACGAGCAGAAGGCGGACATGGCGTTGTCGGCGTCGCCCTCGCCGAAGTCCATCAGGATCTGCTTGGCGTCCGACCCGCAGATGCCGGTCAGCCGCGGCCGGGTGAGCACCCAATCCTCGTGCGGCAGCACGGGTTCCGGCACGTCGCGCAGCCCGGTCGGGGTGCGGGCCAGGTTCTGGACCAGCGGGTTGGCGTCGTCGGGCACCGCGACGGGCTCCGGCGCGACGCCATAGACCAGTGCCTTCATGGCGCCGCCGCCCCGGCGATCACCACCCGCTTGCCCGCGTACGTCATCAGTAAAGGTTGCCGCGAATCGCGGGAAGCGTACAGTGGGAGCAGCTTGTTATATCGGCTAAATATTAGCTTGGCTACTACCTCGACGATCTCCGATAGGGGTGCGCACATGACTTCCACCAGGTACGAGGGCGACACCTGGGACCTGGCCTCCAGCGTGGGGGTGACCGCGACCATGGTCGCGGCGGCCCGCGCGATGGCCACCCGGGCGGACAACCCGCTGATCAACGACCCGTTCGCCGAACCGCTGGTCAAGGCGGTCGGCGTGGACCTGCTGTCCCGGCTGGCGGGCGGCGAGCTGGACCCGGCCGAGCTGAACGACGTGCACGACGGCGCCGCCGGGTCGGCCGGGGCGATGTCGCGGATGGCCGACAACATGGCCGTGCGCACCAAGTTCTTCGACGAGTTCTTCCTGAACGCGACCAAGGCCGGCATCGCGCAGGTGGTGATCCTGGCCTCCGGGCTGGACGCGCGCGCCTACCGGCTGGCCTGGCCGGCCGGCACGGTGGTCTACGAGGTGGACCAGCCGCAGGTCATCGACTTCAAAACCACGGCGCTGGCGCAGCTGGGCGCCGCGCCCACGGCCGAGCGCCGGGTGGTGGCCGTCGACCTGCGCGACGACTGGCCCGCCGCGCTGCGCGCCGCCGGGTTCGACCCGACCCGGCCGACCGCGTGGAGCGCCGAGGGGCTGCTCGGCTACCTGCCGCCGGAGGCGCAGGACCGGCTGCTGGACACCATCACCGAGCTGTCCGCGCCCGGTAGCCGGCTGGCCACCGAGAGCGCGCCCAACCCCGCGCCCGGCGAGGAGGAGAAGCTCAAGGAACGCATGCAGGCGATCTCGCAGCGCTGGCGCGCGCACGGGTTCGACCTCGACATGGCCGGACTGGTCTACTTCGGCGAGCGCAACGAGGCCGCCCCGTATCTGGCCGGCCACGGTTGGCGGCTGAACAGCGTCACCATCCGGGATCTGTTCGCGGCCAACGGACTTGACCCGCTCGATGACGACGACACCCGGATGGGTGAGATGCTCTACACCTGGGGGATCTATGAGTGAGGGACGCACCGACGGCGACACCTGGGGTCCGGCGCAGAGCGTGGGAGCGACGGCGACCATGGTCGCCGCCGCCCGCGCGGTGGCGTCGCAGGGACCCGACGCGCTGCTCGACGATCCGCTGGCCGAACCGCTGGTGCGGGCGGTGGGACTGGATCCGTTCATCCGCATCGTCGACGGCAAGCTCGACTTCCCCGACGACCCGCTGTTCAACCGCCGGGCGCGGGCCGAGCAGATCACGGTGCGCACCAGGTTCTTCGACGACTTCTTCATCGACGCCACCGAGGGCGGGCTGCGCCAGGCGGTGATCCTGGCCTCCGGCCTGGACACCCGGGCCTACCGGCTGGCCTGGCCGGCCGGCACGGTGGTCTACGAGATCGACCAGCCGCAGGTCATCGCGTTCAAGACCGACACGCTGGCCAACCTCGGCGCGGCCCCCACCGCCGAGCGCCGCACCATCAGCATCGACCTGCGCGACGACTGGCCCGCGGCCCTGCGCGAAGGCGGTTTCGACGTCACCCGGCCGACGGCCTGGAGCGCCGAGGGGCTGCTGCCCTATCTGCCGCCGGAGGCCCAGGACCGGTTGTTCGACAACATCACCGCCCTGTCCGCGCCGGGCAGCAGGCTGGCCACCGAGCACGTGCCGGACCCCAACGCGTTCTCCGACGAGCGGTTGGCCCGCATCTCGGAGCGCTGGCAGCGTCTCGGTCTCAACCTCAACGCCGCAGACCTGTTCTACCGGGGCGAGCGCAACGTCGTCGCCGACTACCTCACCGGCAAGGGCTGGCGGGTGACGCCGCATCCGGCCCGACAGTTGTACGCCCGCAACGGTTTCGAGTTCCCCGAGGACGAGATGAGGGCCACCTTCGGAGAGATGAGCTACGTCGACGCCACCCTCACCGGTGGCCGCGGCTAAGGTTGCTCGCGATGACACGCACGCATGACGACGAGTGGGACCTGGCGTCCAGCGTCGGCGCCACCGCAACGATGGTCGCGGCCGGACGCGCCATGGCGACCAAGGATCCCCGCGGTCTGATCGACGATCCGTTCGCCGAGCCGCTGGTGCGCGCGGTCGGGGTGGACTTCTTCACCAAGATGATGGACGGCGAGCTCGACCTGGATGCGATCGAGAACGCCACCCCGGTGCGGATTCAGTCGATGGTCGACGGAATGGCGGTGCGCACCAAGTACTTTGACGACTACTTCGTCGACGCCACCGACGCCGGGGTGCGTCAGGTGGTGATCCTGGTCTCCGGCCTGGATTCGCGCGCCTACCGGTTGCCGTGGCCGGCGGGCACGGTGGTCTACGAGATCGACCAGCCGCGGGTGATCGAATTCAAGAGCAACACGCTGGCCGAGGTCGGTGCCGAGCCCACCGCGACCCGGCGCACCATCCCCATCGATCTGCGCGGCGACTGGCCCGCCGCGCTGAGCGCCGCCGGATTCGATCCGGCCGCGCCGACGGCCTGGCTGGCCGAGGGCCTGCTGATCTATCTGCCGCCGGAGGCCCAGGACCGGCTGTTCGACAACATCACCGCGCTGTCCGCGCCGGGCAGCACCATCGCCACGGAATTCGTGCCCGGCATCGTGGATTTCGACGCCGAGCGGGTGCGGGAGATGTCCGGCTCGTTCCGGGAGCACGGCGTCGACATCGACATGGCGTCGCTGGTCTACGCCGGCGAACGCAACCACGTCATCGATTACCTGAACGGCCTCGGGTGGCGGGCCGAGGGTGTGACCCGCACCGAACTGTTCCACCGGCACGGCATCGAGGTGCCCGCCCCCGAGCACGACGACCCGCTCGGCGAGATCATCTTCATCAGCGCCACGCGGACCGGTTAGAGCCGCGACGGCCCCAGCCACAGCGCGCTGGCGCCGCTGCAGGACCGCTCGACGTTGTCCAGGATCGCGCCCAGGATCTTGACCGTCAGGGCGCCCAGCGCGTCGGGCAGCGACACCGCCGCCGGTTGCGACGAGGCCCGCGGCCGCAGTACGTCCAGCAGCGAGCCGCTCGGATAGGTGACGATGCGCACGTCGGCGTCCTCGTCCAGCCCGGCGAGAATCTTGGCCCGCCGCACCGCGATTCGAAAGCCGCCCAGTTCGTCGACCAGCCCCCGCTCGTGGGCGTCGGCGCCCGTCCAGACCCGGCCCCGGGCCACCCGTTCGACGGCGTCCGTGGTCAGGTTGCGGCCCTCGGCCACCCGGGACACGAAGTCGGTGTACACCAGGTCGGCCTCGGCCTCGCGGTGGGCGCGCTGCTCCGGGGTGAACGGCGCGTCGATCGACCACGCGTCGGCATTGGCGTTGGTGCGCACGGTGTCCGACCCGACGCCCAGCCGCCCCAGCAGGTCGCGGATCACCAGCTTGCCGGTGATGACGCCGATCGAACCGGTGATCGTTGCCGGGTTGGCGACGATCGCGTCGGCGGCCACCGACACGTAGTAGCCGCCGGAGGCGGCCACCGCACCCATCGACGCCACCACCGGCTTGCCGCGTTCACGGGCCCTTTTCACTTCGCGCCAAAGGGTTTCCGACGCGGTGACCGAGCCGCCGGGGCTGTTGACCCGCAGCACGATCGCCGACACCGCATCGTCGGCGGCGGCCTCCCGCAGCGCCGGCGCGATGGTGTCGCTGCCCACGGTGGCGGCGCCGAACGGCAGGAAATGGGGCCCGCCGCGCCCGTCGACGAGGGTGCCGTCGACGTTGATGACCGCCACCGTCGGTGGGCGGCGGCGCCCCGGTAGCGAGGGCACCGGCGGGGACAGCCGGGACCGGGCCGCGCCGGCGTAGCGCGACACATACAGCCGGGGCGGCTCGGTGTCCGGTGAAACATCTTGTACGCCAACGAGTTCTGCGATCCGGTCGTACGCCTGGTCGCGGAAGCCGATCCGGTCGACCAGGCCGGAGTCCAGCGCGTCCTGGCGCAGCAGCGGCGCGCGGTCGGCCAGCGCGTCCAGCGCGTCGGTGTCGAGCTTGCGTGATTCGGCGACCGCCTGCCACACCTGTTCCTGGACGCTGTCCAGCATCCGGGTAACGGCCTCGCGGTGCGCCTCGGTGAAGCCGTGTTCGGTGAAACGGTTTACCGCGGACTTGTATTCGCCGCGGGCGACGAATTGGGCCTCGATGCCGGCCTTGTCGAGCGCGTCGCGCAGGAAGGTGGCGTTGCTGGCGAAGCCGATCAGCCCGACGCTGCCGCCGGGCTGCATCCAGATCTCGCCGAACGCCGACGCCAGGTAGTACGACAGCGTGCCCGGATAGGTCTCGGCCCAGGCCAGGGACGGCTTGGCGGCGGTGAAGGCGACGATCGCCTCGCGCAGCTCCTGCACCGCGGCCGACGGCGACGGCGCCAGCTGCACCCGGGCGATCAGCCCGGCCACCCGCGGGTCCTCGGCCGCCCGGTGGATGGCGTCCACCGTGTCGCGCAGCGATGCCGACCGGCTGCCGCCGGTGACGAGCGCCAGCGGGTCGAAGCCGGACGTCTCCGGCGGCATCGACCGCAGATCCAGCTCGAGCACACAGCCGTTGGGCACGCCGTGATGGCGGGCGGTGTCGACGCGCCCGGCCAGGGCACGGATCTCGTCGGCGCCTTTGGACAGGCCGGGTATCGAGGACAGCACAGCGAACATGTCTGCAGACTACCGACGAACGGCCGTACGGTGGTCGGGTGAGGTTTTCCATCGCCATCCCCCAGTTCGACTACGACGGCTTCGACGGGGCGGGGCTGCGTTCCTTTTTGACGCGCGCCGAGCAGCTCGGGTTCGAGGGCGGCTGGGCGCTCGAGCAGATCATCGGTCCGGCGCCGCTGCTGGCGCCGCTGGAGCTGCTCGCCTACTGCGCGGCCTGCACCGAGCGGCTGCGGCTGGGGGTCGCGGTGTTGGTGACGTCGCTGCACGATCCGCTGCAGCTGGCCTCGGCGGTCACCGCCGTGGACCGACTCAGCCACGGCCGGTTGGACATTGGCGTCGCACCCGGCGGCGGCACCCGCAAGTTCGCCGCCTTCGGAGTCGACAAGGACACCTTCGTCGCGTATTTCACCGAGGGCTTGAAGCTGATGAAGGCGGCTTGGTCCGACGACCCGCGGGTGACGTTTCACGGGCGGTTCCGCGACGTCGACGACCTGCCGATCGCGCCCAAGCCGGTGCAGCGCCCGCACCCGCCGATCTGGTTCGGCGGGCTGGCGCCGAAGGCGCTGGCCCGCGCGGTCCGGCACGGCGACGCGTTCATGGGCGCGGGCTCGTCGACCACCGAGGCGTTCGCCGGGGCGGTGGCCGTGCTGCGCCGCGAACTCGACGAACAGCAAAGAGACCCGGCCGAATTCACGATCGGCAAGAGGGTTTACCTGACGGTCGACGACGACGCGGCGCGGGCCCGCGAGCGGGTGCTGGCCGGGCTGAGCCGCATCTACGGGCGGATGCCCGGCGTGGCCGACGTGCCGGTGTCCGGCACGCCCGGGGACGTGGTCCGGGGGCTGCGCGAGGTCATCGACGCCGGGGCGCAGACGCTGCTACTGAACCCCGTCGGCGCCGATGTCGCGGAGAACCACGAGCAGATGGAACGCCTTGCCGCGGAAGTGATTCCGCAGCTGAATTAGCCGCGCGGGCCGACTACAGCTCGGTGACCGAGCCGCCCGCGGCGGTGATCTTCTCGCGTGCGCTGCCGCTGAACTTGTGCGCGGACACCTCGACCTTCACGGTCAGCTTGCCGTCGCCGAGAACCTTGACCAGCGAGTTGCGCCGGACCGCGCCCTTGGCCACCAGCTCGTCCACCCCGACCGAACCGCCTTGCGGGAAAAGGCGATTGATGTCGCCGACGTTGACGATCTCGTACTCGGTGCGGAACCGGTTACGGAATCCCTTGAGCTTGGGCAGCCGCATGTGGATCGGCATCTGCCCACCCTCGAAGGTCACCGGCACGTTCTTGCGGGCCTTGGTGCCCTTGGTGCCGCGGCCGGCGGTCTTGCCCTTCGAGCCCTCACCGCGGCCGACCCGGGTGCGGGGGGTCTTCGATCCGCGCGCCGGCTTGAGGTCGTGCAGCTTGATCGTCATTTCTTGCTACCTCCGGTGCCCGCGGAGCTCGCGTCGGCCGGCGCCACCTCGACGAGGTGGCTGACCACCGCGATCAGACCGCGGGTCTGCGGGTTGTCCTCGCGGATCACCGAGTGGCGGATCCGCCGCAGGCCCAGGGTGCGCAGGGACTCGCGCTGCTTCCAGCGGGCTCCGATGGTGCTGCGCACCTGGGTGATCTTCAGTTGACTCATTGCGCCGCCGCCTCTCTCGCCGCCGCCGCACTGGCCAGCGCGTCACTTTCCCGGCGCGCCTTGAGCATTCCGGCCGGCGCCACGTCCTCGATGGGCAGGCCGCGCCGCGCGGCCACCTCCTCGGGCCGCTGCAGCAGCTTGAGCGCGGCCACGGTCGCGTGCACCACGTTGATGGCGTTGTCGCTGCCCAGCGATTTGGCCAGGATGTCGTGCACCCCGGCGCATTCCAGCACCGCGCGGGCGGCGCCGCCGGCGATCACACCGGTACCCGGGCTGGCCGGGCGCAGCAGTACCACGCCGGCGGCCGCCTCGCCCTGCACCGGGTGGGTGATGGTCCCGCGGATCAGCGGCACCCGGAAGAAGCCCTTGCGGGCCTCCTCCACGCCCTTGGCGATGGCGGCGGGAACTTCCTTGGCCTTGCCGTAGCCGACACCGACCATGCCGTTGCCGTCGCCGACGATCACCAGTGCGGTGAAGCTGAATCGCCGACCGCCCTTGACCACCTTGGAGACCCGGTTGATGGCGACGACGCGCTCCAGGTAGTTGCTCTTGTCGCCGTCGCGGTCGCGGCCCCCACGACCGCCGTCGCCGCGCCGACCGCGGCTGTCGCGGTCACCGCGCGAGTCGCGGCTGTCGCCGGCGCCCTGTCCGCCGGCCGGCTGCTCCGCCATCATGCGGTCCTTCCAGTCGTGTTCAAGTTCTCGATCATCAGAATTGCAATCCGTTCTCGCGGGCGGCGTCGGCCAGCGCCGCGATCCGTCCGCCGTAGGTGTATCCGCCGCGGTCGAAGACCACGCTGTCGATACCGGCGGCCTTGGCCCGCTCGGCGATCAGCTGGCCGACCCGCACGCTGCGGGCCTTCTTGTCTCCCTGCAGGCTGCGCACGTCGTCCTCGATCGACGACGCGGCGGCCACCGTGGTGCCGTTCTCGTCGTTGACCAGTTGCACGTGGATGTGCCGCGCCGACCGGTTGACCACCAGCCGCGGCCGCTCGGGGGTACCCGCGATCTTCTTGCGCAGCCGCGCGTGCCGGCGCAGCCGAGAGACGCGCCGGGTCGCGGATACGCTCTGCCCCACCGGCTTTCGCGCGGCGGTGTCAGCTTGTGTTTGCGCCATGGTTACTTACCTGTCTTTCCGACCTTGCGGCGGATCTGCTCGCCCTCGTAGCGCACGCCCTTGCCCTTGTACGGGTCGGGGCGGCGCAGGCGGCGGATGTTCGCCGAGATCTGGCCGACCTTCTGCTTGTCGATCCCGCTGATGGAGAACTTCGTCGGGGACTGGACGGCGAAGGTGATGCCCTCGGGCGCCTCGATCACCACGGGGTGGCTGTAGCCCAGCGCGAACTCGAGGTTGGAGCCCTTGAGCTGCACCCGGTAACCGACGCCGAAGATCTCCATCTTCGTGGTGTAGCCCTGGGTCACGCCGGTGACGAGGTTGGACACCAGGGTGCGGGACAGCCCGTGCAGCGAGCGGTTGCGCCGCTCGTCGTTGGGGCGGGTCACCACGATCGCGCCGTCGTCGTTGCGCGACACGGTGATCGGCTCGGCGACGGTCAGATCCAGGGTGCCCTTGGGTCCCTTCACCGAGACCTTCTGGCCGTCGATGGTGACGTCGACTCCGGCGGGGACCGGAACCGGTTGCTTACCAATACGCGACATGTCTACCCCCTCACCACACGTACGCGAGGACTTCGCCGCCCACGCCCTGCCGGGCCGCCTGGCGATCGGTGAGCAGGCCCGAGGAGGTGGAGATGATCGCCACGCCCAGGCCGCCCAGAACGCGCGGCAGGTTGGTGGATTTCGCGTACACCCGCAAACCGGGCTTGGACACGCGGCGCAAGCCGGCGATGCTGCGCTCCCGGCTCGGGCCGTACTTGAGCTGAACGATCAGCGACTTGCCAACCCGGGCATCCTCGGTCCGGAAGTCGCTGATGTAACCCTCGTTCTTGAGGATCTGGGCGATGTTGGCCTTGAGCTTGGAGTGCGGCAACGTCACCTCGTCGTGATACGCCGAATTGGCGTTGCGCAGACGGGTCAAGAAGTCTGCGATCGGGTCCGTCATAGTCATGGTTTAGCCCCTGTGTCCCGTCACCAGCTGCTCTTCTGCACGCCGGGCAGCTCGCCCGCATGCGCCATCTCGCGCAGGCAGATCCTGCACAGACCGAATTTGCGGAAGACCGCGCGCGGCCGGCCGCACTTGTTGCAGCGTGTGTAGCCGCGCACCGCGAACTTCGGCTTGCGTGCGGCCTTGTTGACCAGTGCCTTCTTTGCCATCTGCTCAGTTCTCCTTGAAGGGAAAGCCGAGGGCCCGCAACAGCGCTCGTCCTTCGTCGTCAGTCGTCGCCGAGGTGACGACGTTGATGTCCATGCCGCGGACCCGGTCGATCTTGTCCACATCGATCTCGTGGAACACCGACTGCTCGGCCAGCCCGAAGGTGTAGTTGCCGACACCGTCGAACTGCTTGGGCGAGAGCCCGCGGAAGTCGCGAATACGGGGCAGCGCGATCGAGGTGAGCCGGTCGAGGAACTCCCACATCCGGTCCCCGCGCAGGGTGACCCGGGCGCCGATCGGCATGCCCTCGCGCAGCTTGAACTGCGCGATGGACTTGCGCGCCCGGCGGATCTCGGGCCGTTGCCCGGTGATCAGCGCCAGGTCGTTGACGGCACCGTTGATCAGCTTCGCGTCGCGCGCCGCCTCACCGATGCCCATGTTGACCACGACCTTGGTCACCGTCGGGATCTGCATGACGTTGGCGTATCCGAACTGCTGCTGCAGCGAATCGCGAATCTCGTTGCGGTAGCGCTCTTTCAGGCGCGGCTGAACTTTCTCTGTCGTGGTCATCTCAGATGTCCTTGCCGTTGCGCTTGGAGATACGGACGCGCTTGCCGGTCTCCTCGTCGAGGCGGTAGCCGACCCGGGCGGGCTTGCCGTCGGAGTCGACCACCATGACGTTGGAGACGTGGATGGGCGCTTCCTGGGTGACGATGCCACCGGACTGGGCGCCACGCTGGTTGGTCGAGATCGCGGTGTGCTTCTTGATCCGGTTGACGCCCTCGACCAGGACGCGCTCGCGGTCCGGGTAGGCCTTGAGCACCTTGCCCTTGGCGCCCTTGTCTTTGCCGGCGATGACCAGGACGGTGTCGCCTTTGCGGACCTTCATTTACAACACCTCCGGGGCGAGCGAGATGATCTTCATGAACCGCTTCTCGCGCAGTTCCCGGCCGACCGGCCCGAAGATGCGCGTCCCGCGCGGGTCGTTGTCGGGCTTGATGATCACCGCGGCGTTCTCGTCGAACTTGATGTAGCTGCCGTCGGGACGCCGGCGCTCCTTGACGGTGCGCACCACGACGGCCTTGACGACGTCCCCTCGCTTGACGTTGCCGCCGGGGATGGCGTCCTTGACGGTGGCGACGATGACGTCACCGATGCCGGCGTAGCGTCGCGACGAACCGCCGAGCACACGGATGCACAAGATCTCCTTGGCGCCGGTGTTGTCGGCGACCTTCAGCCGCGATTCCTGCTGAATCACTCGATCTCCTGACCTGGTTGCGTGTACACGGCAGGAGAACCCACCGAAGTGGGCATTCGGCGAGCATGACCCACCAAAAAACCTGACGTGCGCGGTCTTGTAAAGCGGTTAGTCACCGAAGGGCACGCGGGGCCGATTCGCACCGGCCGAGGTCTGCCCAAGGCAACCCCTAGAGTCTAGGGGACGACCAGCTCAGAGCCAAATTCCGGGTGCAGGGCTCTCAGCCGGCGAGATTTCGCAGCTAGAGCAGCTAGAACGGCGGCGGGTCGGCGTCGGGCCCATGGCCGGCCGGCCAGGACTGGCTCGCCGCAGGGGCCGGCCGAGTTGCCCGGGCCAGCCGGGCGGCGCGGTTGGCCCGGCGTTCGGCGGCCACCCGGGCGGCGCGATTTTGGCCGCGGGTGCGCCGGCGGGTGGGCATCATCGCGGTGCGCTCACCGCAGGGCTGGGATCCGGCCGCGACCGGCCGGGCCGGCTCACCGGTGGGCACGCACAACGACGGGAACAGCAGCGCGCTGCCCGGGGTGGTGACATAGGTCTGCCCGGCCGGCGAGGTCAGGATCAGCGTCGCATCCGGCAGCTGTTGTTCCCGCCAGCCCCAGAAGGTCTTCACCAAATGGTGAGTTCTGCAGTAGCACTTGAGGTTTGACGCGTGGGTGGGCCCGCCCTCGGCGTAGGGAATCGTATGGTCCAGGTCGCACTCGGTGGCCGGGCGGTCGCAGCCGGGCCAGCGGCAGGTCAAATCCCGGCAGCGCACGAAGTCGGCCAGCGCCGCCGACGGCGTGTACCGGTTCTCCGGCGGCGCATCGGCGGGGTGGACCAGCGGCATCAGCCTGGCCGACGCGGCCAGCTCGGCGACCAGCTGCGCCGGGAGGAGACCCTCGACGCCGACCTCGACCGCCGGCCCGCCGCCGGCGCCCTCGACGCTGGCCCGCTCGGCGATCACGTGGATCACCACCGGCCCGGCGGCGGGCCGCGTACCGGCCGCACAATCGGCGCGGCCACACCGACAGCCCAACCGGTCGGCCCCGGCGGCCAGCGCCCCCAGCGCGTCGGCGCGGCGCTGCTCACCAGTGCGCGGGTCGTGCTCGCACACCGTGGCGGCCAACGCATCCAGCCGTTTGTCCAGCGCATGCGCGTCGGGACTCGACACCGTGCCCTCCAGATGCGACAGGCCCTCACCCATCTCGGCGATCCAGACGTGCCGGCTCGCCGCCTGCTTCTCGGCGCGCCGCACCGCGTCGGCGTCGGCCTTGGCCACCACCGCGTCCACCCGGGCGGCCAACCGCCCCCGGGTCATCGACGGCCAGCGCGCCGCCGTCGCGGCCAACTCGGCGTCCACGGCCGCCAGCACCCCGCGATCGGTGATCAGATCGGTGCGATACACGATCGTGGCGAACAGCCGGAAGTCGATCTCCCCGGCCCGAAAGACCTCACCCACCCGGGGCAGCCGTTCGCGCATCGCCCGCGCGTAGCGCACCTTGGCGGCGGCCAGCCCCTGCCCGATCCGCAGCTGGGCCGCCACCTCCGCGCTCACCGCGGCCTCGGTGTCGACCGCCCAGTCCTCGCACTCCGAGCAGCGCGACAGCCGATAGGCGAACAGCTCCCCAATGGCCGCCAACTGCTCGGCCGCCGCCCGGTTCTCCACCCGCGCGAAGACACCGATCCGCTGCACCAGCGCCGCCGACTCCGGCGTCGCCGACGGGTAGCACCGCTCCATCAGCTCGCCGAACCAGGCGACCGCGTCTTCGAACATATGTGCGAGAGTAGCACCGTCCGCCGACTCGGGCGCTCGGCAGGACCGCGACCTGTGGATAACCGGCGCACCGGGCGTACGCGGCCGTCAGTCGCCCTGCCGCACCCACGCGATGATGTACAGGGTCATCGCCGCCACCAGCGCGATCAGCACCCACTGCACGATCGCCTGGTCGATCCAGGACCCGGGCGGCGGCGCCCCCGGCAGGATGTTGCGCAGCGGCACGATGGCGAACAGGTTGGCCGCGTACCAGGTGGCGAACGGCGGCAGGAATTTGCGTCGGCCCATCGCCATGGGAATCGCGACCAGCAGCGCCAGGGTGGGCAGGCTGATCAGCACCAGGCAGATCCCGAGATCGAAGATCAGCGGCCCCTTGGCCCGCTTCAGCGTGATGACGACATCGCCGTTGTCGCTGCCCCGTTGCGTCGGCAGCGCCGCGGGGTCGCGGACGCGATCGACGGTGATCTGCCAACCGTCCAGGGCCCCGGTGACTTCCACCCGGGCGGGCACCTTCTTCAGGTTGTCCCCGGAGCCGACGAACGCGTCCGCGGAGATCGGCTCGGTGCGGTAGGAGTCGAACGGCCAGTTCCCGGGATCGCCGTGCGCCTCCACGGTGGTGCTCAGTTGCGCCGGCGCCTTGCCCTTGGGGTAGTGCAGATCGCCCAGATCGCTTGTGGGATAAAGGCGCACCGCCACGTCATTGGCCAGGACGTCGAATCGGTTGTCGTACTGGGCAACTCCGGGATAGACCAGGACGTTGACCGAGAGCCGATTCGCGACGGGCTTGAGCTCCTCGAGTCGCAACTGCACGATGGTGGCGTCCCCGCCGCCCTGGCTCAGATCCAGCGGCGGCAGCGGCCCCTCGGAGCGCTGCAGGAAATGCACCCCGAACAGCGACAGCACGTAGACGATGACGACGCCCGCCAGGATGCACACCCCGATCGCGATCCGCGGCCTGTCCCGCTTCTTCGTCACGGGCGCTTGGGCTGCCACCGCCGTTGCTGTCATCAGGCCAACACCATTTGGGTTGCGCGGTGCGACATGTCGTCAGATGCTAGCGAACGCAGGGGTCCGGCGCGCGGTGAAATCTCTTGTCCACCAAGGCATCACGTGGGCGTCACCGTGCCGCCATCCGCCGTTCACGCCTCGCCGGGTTTGCTAGTTCGAACCCACTTCGGCCACGCAGCGAAAGCCGATGTGGGTGGTCGCCGAGTCCTGCGACTGCGGCGAACGCGCCGCCGGGCGGTAGCGGTGGCAGTACTCCGGCGCGCACAAATGGCTGCCGCCCTTCAAGGTCTGGTTGACGCTCGGGTCGGCGGGGCCCGACGGGGCGCAGCAGGGCTTGGTCGCCGCCCCGATCCGGTGATGGGTGGAGAACTCGGTGGTGGTCCACTCCCAGACGTTGCCGATCATGTCGAGCAGGCCGAACGCGTTGGGCGCGAAGACGCCGACCGGCGAGGTGCCCACCCAGCCGAGCGCACCGTCGTTGCGGTACGGGAAGCGGCCCTGCCAGGTGTTGGCCATCAGCCGGCCGTCGCTGGTGGGCTCGTCGCCCCAGGGGTAGGTGGTGGTGGCCCCGGCGCGGGCGGCGTATTCCCACTCGGCCTCGGTGGGCAGCCGCCGCCCCGCCCAGCGGGCGTAGGCCGCGGCGTCGGGGTAGGCCACCTGCACCACCGGATGGTCGGCACGATCGGCGATGTCGCTGTCCGGCCCCGACGGGTGGCGCCAGCTGGCCCCGGGCACCCAGTGCCACCACTGCCTCCAGTCGCGCAGGTCCACCGGCCCCGGTGTGGGCCGGAAAACCATTGCACCCGGCTGTAATTGGGACGGGTCGGCGCCCGGGTACAGCGCCGGGTCGATCGGTTGCTCGGCCACCGTCACGTAGCCGGTGGCGGCGACGAACTCGGCGAACTGCGCGTTGGTCACCGGGTGACGTTCGATCGCGAAGGGCTCCACCGTCACCGTGTGGATCGGCGCCTCTTCGGGATAGAAGCTCGTCGAGCCCATCCGAAACGACCCGCCCGGCAGGTCCACCAGCTCGCTGCGCACCCCTTCAGGGTAGGACCCTGACGGGAACTCAGTCCGTGCGCCGGTACCAGGTGATCAGGAACAGGACCATCGACGTCACCAGCGCGATCAGCACCCAGAGCACCAGGGCCTGGTCGACCCAGGCTCCAGCGGGCGGTGACCCGGGCAGGAAGTTGCGGATGGGGATGACGGCGAACAGCAGCGCCGCGAACCAGGTCACGAACGGCGGCAGGAAGCCCCGCTTGCCGGTCAGCATCAGCAGCGCGATGGTCAGCGCCATGGCGGGCAGGGCGAACAGCACCAGGCAGATTCCCGCGTCGAAGATCAGCGTGCTCTTCGACCGGTGCAGCGTGATGATGACGTTGTCGGCGCGGTCCGATTCCTGACTGGCTTCGCCGACCCGCTGCACGCTGACGTCCCAGCCGTCCAGCCCGCCGGTGACCTCCACCCGCGCCGGGATGTAGTGGCGCGCATCCCCTTGTCCCACAAGAACTTCGGCGGACATGGTGTCGGTGCGGTAGGAGTCGAACGGCCAGTTGTTGGGGTTGCCGTGCGCCTCGATGGTGGTCGCCACCTGCGCCGGTGACTTGCCGGCCGGATACTGCAGGTCGCCCAGGTCGTTCGGCGGGTCCATCCGCACCGCGGTGTCGGTGGTCAGCACGTCGAGGCGTTTGTCGAACATCGACTCCTCGGGGATCACCAGCACCTTGACCGTCAACCGGTTGGCGATGGTGTCCAGCTTCTCCAGCCGCACCAGCACCACCGTGTCGCTGGTGGCGTTGAGGTCCGGCGGCTTGAGCGGCCCGGCCGTCTTGGCCAGCAGGTGCACACCGAACAGCGAAAGAACGTACACGGCAACGAATCCCAGCACGACGGCCGCGGCGATGACCGGGCGGCGGCGCCGCCGCGCGGGCGGGGCGTCCGGCGGTGCCGCGGGCGGTTGCTCGGAGGGCACCGAAGGCGGCGGCGCGGGGGGCGCTTGATGGGTCATGTCATACCTCCAGAGGGGAATTCGGGCCCTAGAGCAGGGATGCTAGCGAACTCAGCCCCGGTGCGCGGCTGCTTGGGAATTTCGTCATGTGTAGGTAATTTTCGCCCGGACGCCGCGCTTGGGCACACTGCCCAGCGAAACCGCACCGCCCGATCAGGCCGGGCCCGCCGCCCGACGGGGACGGCGCACTCGTTCATCCGACGTTTGTTTGCCTGTTCATCCGGTCGCGGTACATCTCGGTACCCGGACTGTCAAGGAGCCCTCGTCGTGATGCGCACCCGATCGGCGGTCATCGCCGGCGTGCTGATGGCAACCACCCTGGTGGTCTCGGCGTGCGGCGAGACGCCCGCCAGCCTGCCCTACACCGCCGGCGCCAAGGTCGATTGCGGCGGCAAGCAGACCCTGTCCGCCAGCGGCTCCACCGCGCAGGCCAACGCGATGACCCGGTTCATCGCCGCCTACCGCACCGCGTGCCCGGGACAGACGCTCGACTACACCGCCAACGGGTCGGGGAACGGAATCGCCGACTTCCTCGCGGGCAGAACGGATTTCGCGGGGTCGGACACGCCGTTGTCGGGCGACCAGTATGCCGCCGCCAAGCGACGCTGCGGCGGAGCCGACGCCTGGAACCTGCCGGTGGTATTCGGCCCGTTGGCCATCACCTACAACCTGGCCGCGGTCGACTCGTTGGTGCTCGACGCGCCCACCCTGGCCAAGATCTTCAACGGCACCATCACCCGCTGGGACGATCCGGCCCTGGCCCTGCTCAACGCCTCCATGCCGGCCGAGGACATTCGCGTCGTCTACCGCAGCGACGGCTCGGGCACCACCGACAACTTCCAGGCCTACCTGCAGTCGGCCGCCGGCGGAGTGTGGAACAAGGGCGCGGGCAAGACCTTCAACGGCGGCGTGGGCACCGGCGCCGTCGGCAACACCGGCACCGCCGCGGCCGTCAAGAGCACCGAGGGTGCCATCAGCTACAACGAATTGTCCTTCGCGCTGCAGCAGGGCCTGTTCGCCGCCGAGATCAAGACGCCGGCGAGCCGCCGATCGCTGCGTCCGGTGCGGATCGGCACCGACATCTTCGGCAAGACGATCAAGGGCGCCCGGATCGTCGGCACCGGCAACGACCTGGTGCTCGACCTGTCGTCGTTCTACAACCCCGCCCAGCCCGACGTCTACCCGATCGTGCTGGCCACCTACGAGATCGTGTGCTCGAAATACCCGGGCTTCGACGTGGCCAAGGCGGTCAAGGCGTTCCTGCAGGCCGCCATCGGGCCCGGGCAGGTCGAGTTGGCCAGGACCGGCTACATCCCGCTGTCGGCGGACTTTCAAGCCAAGGTGTCCGGCGCCGTCGACGCGATCAGCTCACCGCAGGCGCCCAACCCGGACTGATCGGTCGCGGCTTCAGTCCCGCGAAAAGGCAAGGGCGATCTCGGTTTCCACGTCGCGATAGGGCCGGCCGGACAGGTCGAGGGTGACCCGGGCGATGGTGCCGCCGGTGAACACGAACGGCGCCTTGAACCGGCTGGACACCCCCGATCCGCCGTTGCGGCCCACGGTGATTCCGGCACCCGCCAGCCCGAACGTCCCCGGGTGGGTGCTCACCCCGGCCAGGGTGCCGACGACCTCGTCGTCGATGAACAGCGTCAGGTCACCGAGCGGGGTGTGGCTGTCGGGGACCGTCCCCGTCCGTGCATAGCTGGCGCCGAACAGATGCCTGCCCAGCGGCACGGGCACCGACGAGGAGACCTCCTGCTGGCGTTCGCCGAGGAAGTTGTAGACGTAGTGCAGCCGCCCGTCCTGGATGAACAGCACGTGCCCGCCGTGCGCCCCGCCCTGCTTGAACAGCACCCCCTCGGCGCCGGTGGTGTCGACGGTTGCCTCGGCCAGCACCGAGAACGATCGGCCGCGGATCTCGGCGGCGGCGCCGATGCCGACGTCGGCGCAGTCGGGGTAGTAGACATAGCTGTCCCGTTCGCCGACCAGGTACGGCCGGGACCGGGTCATGGTCTCCAGGATGTTCAGGTCCGACAACGGCAGCCCGTTGTACCTGGCCGCCTCCGCGAACCACAACGCCTTGAGTTCTTCGAGTTTGTCCGGGTTTTCGGCGGCCAGGTCGTGGCATTGGCTGCGGTCGGCCTCGATATGGAACAGCTCCCAGCGGTCGGCGTCGAAGTGCGACCAGCCGGCCGGGGTGGCCGCGTGCACGGTGTTGGCGAACCAGCCCTCATGCCAGATGCCGCGGGTGCCCAGCATGGTGTAGAACTGGGTGGTCTTTCCGGTGTCGGCGTTCGGATCATCAAGGGCCGCTTTGAAACTCACGCCGTCCAGCGGCTTCTGCGCGATCCCCTTGACGGTTTCCGGCGGGGACATGCCCAGCAGGTCGTACACGGTCGGGGTGATGTCGCAGACGTTGACGTAGTTGTCGCGGATCTCGCCGTGCGCGGCGATTCCGTTGGGCCAGGAGATGATCGCCGTGTCGGCGATGCCGCCCTCGTGCGAGGCGTACCGCTTGTACAGCTTGTAGGGGGTGTTGAACGCCATCGCCCAGCCGATCGGGTAATGGTTGTAGGTCTGCGGCCCGCCGAGCTGATCGAACAGCTTCATGCTTTCCTCGACGGTGTCGATGTAGCCGTTGAAGAACTTGCCCTCGTTGACCGATCCGTTCGGGCCACCCTCGCCGCTGGCGCCGTTGTCGGAGATCACCACGATGATGGTGTCGTCCAACTGGCCTGATTCCTCGAGATAGTCCAGGATCCGGCCGATCTGGGCGTCGGTGTAGCTCAGGAAGCCGGCGAACACCTCGGCCATCCGGGCGAACAGCTTCTTCTCCTCGTCGTTCAACGAGTCCCACGGCCGCACCGTGTCCTGCAACGGCCAGGGCTCGCCGCTCGGCCCCGTCACGTCCAGATACGGGTTCACCGGGGACAATTCGGTGTCGGACGGCACGATCCCCATCGCCTTCTGCCGCTCCAGCACCACCTCGCGGTAGCGCTCATAACCCATGTCGAAGCGGCCGGCGTAACGGTCGGCCCATTCCTTGAACACGTGATGCGGCGCGTGCCCGGCGCCCGGGCACACATAGGAGAACCAAGGCTTTTCCGGCGCAATCACTTTGGCGTCGCGGATGAACTCGATCGTCTTGTCGGCGAGGTCCTTGGAGAGGTGGTAGCCGTCCTCCGGGGTGGCCGGCGGGCTCACCGGATGGTTGTCGTAGACCAGGTCGGGGTACCACTGATCGGTCTCGCCGCCCAGGAAGCCGTAGAACCGCTCGAAGCCGCGCGAGGTCGGCCAGTGCCGCTTGGTCGAGGCCATGTTGGATTCTTCCAGCGGCGTCAGGTGCCACTTGCCGACACAGTAAGTGTTGTAACCGTGTTCGGCGAGCGCCTCGGACAGCAGCGCGGTGTCGAACGGGATGCGGCCGTTGGCGTTGGGGAAGCCCTCGGTGAACTCCTCGATGGTGGCCATCCCGACGGTCGTGGCGTTGCGACCGGTGAGCAACGCCGCCCGGGTCGGCGAGCACAGCGCGGTGGTGTGGAACTGCGAGAGCCGGACGCCGCGTTCGGCGATGCGCGACATGGCCGGCATCTCCACCAGACCGCCGAAGCAGTCCCACGTCGCGATCCCGGTGTCGTCCCAGACCAGATACAGGATGTTGGGCGCGTTCGGCGGGGCGGTCGGCGCGGCGTAGGGTCCCCAGTCCGGTTCGGAATCCCGGATGTCGAGCTCGACCCGGCCGGAAAATTCCGCGGATTGCCCCGAACCAGCCACCATCGTCAGCCTCACTCTCGTCGCGGACTCGCCGCGCGTCGCGTGCAGACTACACCCGGGGCCGGGCGTTTCGGTGCCTCTTGCGGGGAGGGGTTACTTCGCCTTTTCCAGGATTTCGACCAGCCGCCAACGCTTGGTCGCCGACGTCGGGCGGGTCTCCATCAGCGAGACGCGGTCGCCGATCCCGGCGATGCTGTTCTCGTCGTGCGCCTTGACCTTCTTGGTGGTCCGGATGATCTTGCCGTACAGCGGGTGCTTCACCCGATCCTCCAGCTCGACCACGATGGTCTTCTGCATCTTGTCGCTCACCACGTAGCCGATGCGGGTCTTGCGCCGGCCCCGCACCTTGGGGTTGGGCGGAGTGTGCTTGGGCCCCTTGGCATCTGCGTCCTTCGACGCGGCCGTGGCGGCCTTCTTGGGGGCGGCCTTCTTCGCTTCTGCCATCACGATTCCTTACCGTCCGGCCCGCTTGCCAGGCCCAGTTCACGTTCCCGCAGCACGGTGTAGACGCGCGCGATCTCCTGACGCACCGTGCGCAGCCGGCGGTTGTTGGTCAGCTGGCCGGTCGCCATCTGGAAACGCAGATTGAACAGCTCTTCCTTGGATTCGCGCAACCGCTCGGTCAGCTCGTCGTCGGTGAGCTCACGCAGTTCGCCAGGCGAAATTCCCACTGCCATCAGAACTGATCCTCTCGGGTCACGATGCGGGCCTTGATCGGCAACTTGTGGATCGCGCGGGTCAGCGCCGCCCGGGCGGTCTGTTCGTTGGGGTAGCTGAGCTCGAACAGCACCCGGCCCGGCTTGACGTTGACCACCCACCATTCCGGTGAGCCCTTACCCGAACCCATCCGGGTCTCGGCGGGCTTCTTGGTCAGCGGGCGGTCGGGGAAGACGTTGATCCACACCTTGCCGCCACGCTTGATGTGCCGGTTGATCGCGATACGCGCGGACTCGATCTGCCGGTTGGTGACGTAGGCGTGCTCTAACGCCTGGATGCCGTAGTCACCGAAGTTCACCGCCGTGCCGCCGCTGGCGATGCCGCGCTGGCGGGGGTGATGCTGCTTGCGGTGCTTGACCTTGCGGGGAATCAACATGATTCAGCTCTCCGTGCTTTGCGGTTCGGCGGCGGGCGCGGCCTCGGCGGGTTGCCCGGCCGCGGTGCTCTCGTCGGCGCTCGCGGCCGCGCGGCCGGCCTCGGTGCCGGTGGCCGTGGTGCCCGACGCGCCACTGCGCCGGGGGCGGGTGCCCGACGGGCGCTCGCGGCGCGGACGCTCGGCGCCCGCCGGGGCGGCAGCGGCCAATTCGCGCTTGCCGCCGACGACGTCTCCCTTGTAGATCCACACCTTCACACCGATCCGACCGAAGGTGGTCTTGGCCTCATACAGCCCGTAGTCGATGTCGGCGCGCAGCGTGTGCAGCGGCACCCGGCCCTCGCGGTAGAACTCCGAGCGGCTCATCTCGGCGCCGCCGAGACGGCCGGAGCACTGCACCCGGATGCCCTTGACGTTGGGCTGGCGCATCGCCGACTGGATGGCCTTGCGCATCGCGCGGCGGAACGCCACCCGGTTGCTCAACTGCTCGGCCACGCCCTGGGCCACCAATTGTGCTTGCGACTCAGGGTTTCTCACCTCGAGGATGTTGAGCTGCACCTGCTTGCCGGTCAGCTTCTCCAGGTCGGCGCGGATCCGGTCGGCCTCGGTGCCGCGGCGGCCGATGACGATGCCCGGACGCGCGGTGTGGATGTCCACCCGGACCCGGTCGCGGGTGCGCTCGATCTCCACGTCGGCGATACCGGCCCGCTCCAGGCCGGTCGACAGCAGCCGGCGGATGGCGACGTCCTCCTTGACGTAGTCCGCGTACTGCTTGTCGGCGTACCAGCGGGACTTCCAGTCGGTGGTGATGCCGAGGCGGAAGCCGTGCGGATTGATCTTCTGGCCCACTAGTCTGAGCCTCCCTTCGCGTCAGAAGTCTCAGACGTCTTCGCCGGTGTCTTCTTGGCCGCGGTCTTCGCGGGTGCCTTCTTGGCGGGTGCCTTCTTGGCCGGGGCCTTCTTGGCCGGCGCCTTGGCGGCGGCCTTGCTGGCCTCGGCGCGGCGGGTCCTGGACGACTTCGCCGACCGCTGGTCCTTGGCCGGCCGGCTTTCCACCACCACGGTGATGTGACTGGTGCGCTTGCGGATTCGGAACGCACGCCCCTGCGCGCGCGGACGGATGCGCTTGGCGGTCGGGCCCTCGTCGGCGTAGACGGTGGCGACCACCAGGGTGGCCGGGTCCAGCCCATTGTTGTTCTGCGCGTTGGCCGCGGCGCTGGCGATCACCTTGGCCACCGGTTCACTGGCGGCCTGCGGCGCCCACCGCAGGATGTCGAGTGCGTCGGTCACCGAGCGGCCGCGCACCAGGTCGATCACCCGGCGTGCCTTTCTCGGCGACACCCGCACGAAGCGTGCCTTGGCCACCGCCGAAGGGAATTCCGTTGTGGTCATCGCCGTTTGGCCTTCCGGTCGTCCTTGATGTGCCCCTTGAAGGTGCGGGTGGGCGCGAATTCACCAAGCTTGTGGCCGACCATCGCCTCGGTGACGAACACCGGCACGTGCTTGCGTCCGTCGTGCACGGCGAAGGTGTGCCCGATGAAGTCAGGAATGATCGTGGAACGCCGCGACCATGTCTTGATGACCTGCTTGGTGTTCTTCTCGTTCTGCGCGTCCACCTTCTTGAGCAGGTGGCCGTCGACGAACGGGCCCTTCTTCAGGCTGCGTGGCATGTGCTACTCCTGAACTTCCATCTCGCGCTAGCGACCGTGCTTCTTGCCGGTGCGCCGGCGCCGGACGATGAGTTTGTTGCTGGCCTTGTTCGGGTGGCGGGTGCGGCCCTCCGGCTTGCCCCAGGGGCTCACCGGGTGGCGACCACCGGAGGTCTTACCCTCACCACCACCGTGCGGGTGGTCCACCGGGTTCATCACCACACCGCGGACGGACGGGCGCTTGCCCTTCCACCGCATGCGGCCGGCCTTGCCCCAGTTGATGTTGGCCTGCTCGGCGTTGCCGACCTCGCCGACGGTGGCGCGGCAGCGCACGTCGACCCGGCGGATCTCGCCGGACGGCATCCGCAGCGACGCGTAGCTGCCCTCCTTGCCGAGCAGCTGGATGCTGGACCCGGCCGACCGGGCCAGCTTGGCGCCACCGCCGGGCCGCAGTTCCACCGCGTGGATCACGGTACCGGCCGGGATGTTGCGCAACGGCAGGTTGTTGCCGGGCTTGATGTCGGCGTTGGGACCCGACTCCACCACGTCGCCCTGCGAGAGTCCCTGTGGGGCAATGATGTAACGCTTCTCGCCGTCCAGGAAGTGCAGCAGCGCGATGTTGGCGGTCCGGTTGGGGTCGTACTCGATGTGCGCGACCTTGGCGTTGACGCCGTCTTTGTCGTTGCGGCGGAAGTCGATCACCCGGTAGGCGCGCTTGTGGCCGCCGCCCTTGTGGCGGGTGGTGATGCGGCCGTGCGCGTTGCGGCCACCGTGACCGTGCAGCGGACGCACCAGCGACTTCTCCGGGGTGGAACGAGTGACCTCGGAGAAATCGGACACGCTGGCGCCGCGACGGCCCGGGCTCGTCGGCTTGTACTTACGAATTGCCATGTCTAATCAGGTCTTTCTCTCGCTACGCCGGTGCCCCGAACAGATCGATCGGCTTGCTGCCCGGCGCCAGGGTGACGATGGCCCGCTTGGTGCTCTTGCGTTTGCCGAAACCGGTGCGGGTGCGCTTGCGCTTGCCCTGCCGGTTCGCGGTGTTCACCGAGGCGACCTTGACCGAGAAGATCTTCTCGATGGCGATCTTGATCTGCGTCTTGTTCGAGTCGGGGTGCACCACGAACGTGTACACGTTGTCGTCGAGCAACGAATAGGACTTCTCCGAGATCACCGGAGCCAAGATGATGTCGCGGGGGTCCGTGACGGTCGCCATCAGGCCGAAACCTCCTCGGGAGTACCGGTGTTGGCGGCGATGTAGGCGCGCAGCGCCTCGACGCTGAACACCACGTCGTCGGCGCGCAGCACGTCGTAGGTGTTGAGCTGGTCGGGAGCCAGGATGTGCACACCGGGCAGGTTGCGCACGCTCTTGGCGCCGGCTTCGTCGCTGCGGCCGATCACCACCAGCACCTGCTTGCGCTCGGTCAGCGTGCCCAGGAACGCCTTGGCGCTCTTGGTCGACGGGGTCTGGCCGGACACCAGCTCGGTGATCGCGTGGATGCGCCCGTTGCGGGCCCGGTCGGACAGCGCGCCGCGCAGCGCGGCGGCGATCATCTTCTTGGGCGTGCGCTGGCTGTAGTCGCGCGGCTTGGGGCCGTGCACCACGCCACCGCCGGTGAACTGCGGAGCGCGCGTCGAACCCTGACGGGCCCGGCCGGTTCCCTTCTGCCGGTACGGCTTACGGCCACCGCCGCTGACGTCGCCGCGCGTCTTCGTCGAGTGCGTGCCCTGACGCGCCGCCGCCCGCTGCGCGGTCACCACCTGGTGCATCAGCGCGATGTTGGCGGGGGCGTCGAACAATTCGGCCGGCAGCTCGATCGAACCCTCGACCTTGCCGCCCGGCGCCTTCACGTCAAGCTTGAGTGCCATTACTTCTCACCTCGTTTGACCGCGCTGCGGACCATGACGAGTCCGCCGGTGCGGCCGGGGACCGCGCCCTTGATCAGCAGCACGCCGTTCTCGGTATCGACCTTGTGCACCAACAGGTTCTGGACCGTCACCCGGTCGTTGCCCATCCGGCCGGCCATCCTGGTGCCCTTGAACACCCGGGCGGGGGTGGCGCAGCCGCCGATGGAACCCGGCCGCCGGTGCACCGCCTGGGCGCCGTGGCTGGCGCCCTGACCGCGGAAGCCGTGCCGCTTCATGGTTCCGGCGAAGCCCTTGCCCTTGGAGGTTCCGGTGACGTCGACGTAGCTGCCGTCGGTGAAGATCTCCGCCGTCAGCTCCTGGCCGACCTGGTATTCGGCCGCCGCGTCCGGGTTGTCCAGCCGCAGCTCGGCCAGAAACCGGCGCGGGTTGATGCCCGCCGCGGCGTACTGGCCGGTCACCGGCTTGTTCACCTTGCGCGGACTGATCTCGCCGTACGCCAGCTGCACCGCGCTGTAGCCGTCCTGCTCGGGCGTGCGGATGCGGGTCACCACGTTCGGCCCGGCCTTGACCACCGTCACCGGCACGACCCTGTTGTTCTCGTCGAATACCTGCGTCATGCCCAGCTTGGTACCGAGAATGCCCTTACGCGCCATTGCTCTGTAACTCCCTACTGGATGTTGACGTCGACACTGGCCGGAAGGTCGATGCGCATCAGCGCGTCGACGGTCTTCGGCGTCGGGTCGAGGATGTCGATCAGCCGCTTGTGCGTACGCATCTCGAAGTGCTCCCGCGAGTCCTTGTACTTGTGCGGGGAGCGGATGACGCAATACACGTTCTTCTCGGTCGGCAGCGGCACCGGCCCTACGACGCTGGCACCCGTGCGGACGACGGTCTCGACGATCTTGCGCGCCGAGGCGTCGATAGCCTCATGGTCGTAGGCCTTAAGCCTGATGCGGATCTTCTGTCCCGCCACGCTTCTCCTACCCTCACTCCGCGTTGAGGCCCGGTGTCCGGGCTCAACTAATCCGTGTCCTCAGTGCCACCGGCGCGCCGATCGGGCCGGCCAACTCTGGGCCGATCGAGCGTTGCGCCGGATTGTGCGCCGCTGTTTACCTGTCGTGGTCCACCGGCCCCCGCGGTCGGGCGTGTCACCCTCACGCAGCCTCATCGGCGCAAATTTCGGGATCGAAATTCGTCGCTCTCAAAGGATGGGACCGGACGCGCCCGTTTGGACGCTGGTCGTATGCCCGACCAGGCGCAAAACCCGGCTCAAGGCAACCTGAACAGTATGCCTCAGATCCCGGCCCGAACAAAATTCGGCCGTCAGGCACCTGCGGATTCGACCCTCGCCGCCCTGGCCCGGGCGGACTGGACGTGCAGGAAGCCGTCCACCGCCGCCAGCGCGCACTCGCGGTAGTCGAAATCGGGCAGGGTGGACAGCCGGCCCAGCACCAGCGGGCCGATCAGCAGGGCGATCGCCCGGGACCGGTCCACCTCCCCCAGTTCGGCGGCCTCCGGGCTGTCGAAGATGACGTCGAACGGCTCCGAGTACTGCTGGGCGATGCGCTCGCGCAGCGTGGTGATCGCCACGCTGTCGTCGGCGCGGGGTTGCGGCCACGCCTCCAGGTCGCGGCCCAGCGCCAGCCAGGTCATGGCCGTCATCATGGTCGGGGCCTGGGCGACGGCCTCGGCCTGGGCCAGTACCACCGCGACCAGCCGGTCGCGCAGCGACCCCTCGGCGGGCGGGGTCGGCGAGGCCGGGATCAGGCTGTTGAACGCCGCCGCCAGCAGATCGTTTCCGCTCGGGAAGTGCCGGTACAGCGTCGCCCGGGCCACGTTGGCGGTGCGGGTGACCGCGTCGACCGTCACCGCGCTGGGACCACCGGCACGCAGCAGCGTGACGGCGGCTTCGAGCAGCCGGGCCCGCGACCGGGCGGGCCGTGGATCGGACGTCGCGGCGGAAATTGTGCGCCACCTCCCGTATTGCGAACCGTATTGCCAACGAGACCATCGGTCGAGCTACGAGACTATCGGTCTGGATGGGCCCGGCGATAGCTCCCGGGTGGGGCGTCACCGCACGAATTCCGCGGCCCGGTGCCCGATCATCACGATGGTGGCGTGCGGGCCGCGGCTGGTGATGGCGGGCAGCACCGAGCCGTCGATCACCCACAGGTTGTCGATGCCGCGGACCCGGCACCGCGGGTCGACGACCGCCCGCGGGTCGCCGTCGACCCCCATCGGCGCCGTGCCGCAAAGGTGTTGGGAGGTCGACCAGATGGCCGCCGCGGCATCGGTTGTGCCGCCGGCCAATTCGCGGGCCAACTCGGCGCCGCGGGCCAGCGCGGCGACGTCGCCGGGCTCGCTGTCGTAGCGGTGCTCGATGCGGGGCGGCACGGCGGGATCGGCCGACATCAGCGTCAGGCAACCCCGCGCGCGGGGTTGCATCAGCGCCACCCCGAGGTGCGGCCAGTCGGCGTGCCCGGCGGTTCCGTCGCCGGTCATCGCCACGAACCCGCCGGTGTACGGCCTGATCTCGAGATCGTCGGCGGTGCTGAGCACCACCTCGAGCACCGGCCGTCCGGGAGCCACCGGCCAATCGGTGGGCAGCACCCATTCGGCGTGATCGCTGAACGACGTCCCCACCGGCAGCGCCACGCGCACCGGCACCCCGGCGGCGCGCAGCATGCCCGGCTCGCCGATGCCGGACAGCATCAGCAGGTGCGCCGTTTCAATGGCGCCGGCGCACAACACGATTCGGTCGGCGGTCAGCGTAGCCCGGCCGTGCGGGCCGACCACGTCGGCGCCCCGGGCGACGGTGCCGGCGAAACGCAGCCGCGCCACCCGGGTGTGCGCCTGCACGCGCAGGTTGGGCCGGCTCAGCGCGGGGATCAGATACCCCGCACCCGAGCCCTTGCGGACGCCGTCGACGATGTTCAGCGGGACCGCGCCGATCCCCGAAACCGGTTGGGCCGCAGCGTCATTGAGGTCGTCGATCCAGCCGAATCCGGCGCGCCGCGCGGCGTCGATGAAACGCTCTGTGGTTCCGGTCATTTCGCGGGTGCGGCGGACCAGGATAGGGCCGCTGCGGCCGTGCGCGGGTCCGTCGAAGTCCAGGTCGGTCTCGATGGCGCGGAAGCTGTCCAGCACGTCCGACCATGCCCAGCCCGGCAGGCCGAGGCGGTCGAAATCGCGGCGCAGCCCGCGGCAGAAGTAGCCGCCGTTGATCGCGCCCGAGCCGCCGATGGTGGCGCCGCGCACCAGCGGGTGCCGGCGGGCGGGCCGCTCGGTGAGCTGGGTCTGGTATCGGCGCACCAGCGGGCTGCCGACGCCGATCGGCAATTGCAGCCCGTTGGCGGTCCGGGCGAGCAGCGCCGGGTCGTCGAGGGACGGGCCCGCCTCGACCACGGTCACCGTGCACCCTGGATCAGCGGAAAGACGTTCGGCGACAACCGATCCGGCGCTGCCGGCGCCGACTATCAGCACATCGCTGTGCGAGACGGCGTCATTCAAGGGCGGGGGCTAACTCCGGACCTGGGGTCTGAGGGCGCGCGCGTTGCGCTCCCGTAGCACACCCCACCACAACCCGAGCCCGTACGCCAGGTCGTCCACCCGCTTGAGCACCAGATAGGTCGGCAGCCCGATCGGTTCGACGTCGTCGCCGACGGCATCGCGGCGGCGCAGCCAGTCGACCACCCCGTCCATCACGGCCGCCACCAGCACCACCCGTCTGAAATGGCGCGACATGGTGGCGGCCAGCAGCGCCAGCGGCCAGTAGTGCCGGCACAGCGCCGAGGCCAGCTGCAACGCCGCCGACCACAGGCCGCGCCCGGCCACCGTCACCACGTCGGTCATCGACGTCTCGGCGCTGCGCATCGCCCGGGCGATCCGCCGGCCCGTCAGGACGGCCAGCAGCAGGGAAGCCAGCCGCGACAGCGTGGAGCCGAAGGCCATCAGGATCCAGGTCATCAGCGCCCAGCCGGAGATCACCACCGGCGCCGTCTTGTCCGGGTGGCGCACCGACAGCGGGGCCGCCGATCCGCCGTAAAACGCTTTGCGCGCAAGCCAATCCCGCAATTCGGTGCGGTGGTCGTGGCCCACCAGGGCGATGGGCTCGTAGCGCAGCCGGACCCCCGCCTCGATCAGCCGCCAGCACAGGTCGACGTCCTCGCCGGACTGCAGCGTCTCGTCGAATCCGCCGATCTCGCGGATCGCCGAGCACCGGCAGATGATCGCCGCGCTGGGCACGTAGGACACCGTGCTGTGCGGCAGCACCGGCGCCTCGCGCTCACCGAGGTCGAGCGAGGAGTGCACCGCCTCGTAGCGGGCCACCACGTTCTCGCTGTGCGACAGGCCGACGATGCGCGGCGCGACCAGCCCGACGGTCGGGTCGCAGAAGTGGCCGAGCAGCGCTTCCAGCCAGCCCCGGCGCGGCGCGACATCGGAGTCCAGGAAGGCGACGAAGTCCGTCCGGCAGGCCGCCAGCCCCGTGTTGCGCGCCGCCGCCGGTCCTTTGCTGCGGTGGTGGCGCAACACCTCGATGTCGCAGTGCGCGCCGACGAAGTCTTCCGGCTCGATCGGCGGGAACGATCCGTCGTCCACCACCACCACGCGCAGACCGCGCAGCGAGCTCACCAGCCGCCGCACGCCAGAAAGGTTGTCCCGCACCGGAATTACCACGGTGACGTCGTGGTGCGAGGGCCCGCCCGCGGGCCGCGGATGCGCCACGGTGGCGTCCAGCAGGGTGCGGGCCAACTGCGCGCTGACGTCGTCGCGCACCTTCAGCCGGCCGTCGCACAGCAGGTCCTGGGCGGCCGGGGCCAGCTTCAGCAGCCGGGTCGGCGACCCGCCGAGCAGTGCCGAGCCGTCGCCGAGCACCCGCACCCGGCGATCGACCTGGACGGCGAACCCGTCCGGCAACCGCGGCGCCGGCGCGGTCATGCGAGCATCCCGTCGGGCCCGGGCCGCCACCGGGCGACCCGGCGGACGCACTCGTTCACCATCTCGGACAGGATGCGCTCGCCCTCGGCGGCGGTGGCGGTGGTCGGGTCGCCCAGCACGCCGACCGGGCTGACCGCCGCCACTCCCCCGCGGCGCATCGATCCCAACAACTCGGGCAGCGGCGCCCGGTTGCCGGCCTGCCACTGCCCGGTGCGGACCTCGGCGGGCGAGATATGCAGCAACACCGATGTTTCGGTATGACCGGCGTGGGCGTCCCCGCCGGCGGCCACACACGGGCACCATCCGGCGTCGCGGCCCTCGGCGCGAAGCGTGCCCACCGCGCGGCCCAGCGCGGCGACGTTGCCGCCGTGGCCGTTGACGAAGACGACGCGCTGCGCCCAGCCGGCCGCCGAGCGGCCGTACTCGATCAGCAGCAGCGTCAGCGCCTCGGTGCCGATGGAGACGGTCCCGGCGAAGCTCTGGTGCTCGCCGCTGGCGCCGTAGGCGATGGCCGGCGCCACCAGCCACCCGTCCCCCAGCCGCGGCGCGGCCCGGCCGGCCACCGCCGACGCGATGCGGGTGTCGGTGTCCAGCGGCAGGTGCGGGCCGTGTTGCTCGGTCGACCCCAGCGGAACCAGCAGTGAGACCGCCGTGCCGGACAGCTGGCTCGACGTCACGGTTCCCAATTCGCCGAGTACGGACACTCGGTGATGGTAGGACGAATTCACCTGGCGTGCACCAATTGTTGAGGCGGGAAAATAACTTTTTTTCTCCGGCCGTTCATCGGGCGTTCGAACGGTGGGCTCGTTCGTCACGGTTACCCCGCCCGTACCAGGATTACCGCGGCCGTCAAATAATCCCGGCCAAGCCGCCCCGGATGGCCCGGCTTTGCTCAGCCGGCCGGCGGCACGCCCAGCGCCCGGGTGAACCCGGGCGGCACCAGGATGTCGCTCGGCCCGAGATCGTGCACCGAGGAATGCCCCAGACCCATCAGCGCCGAGTCGATGCCCCCGCGCAGGATGTCGAGGACGTTCTCCACCCCGGCCTGGCCGGCGGCGGCCAGGCCCCACAGGTAGGCCCGGCCGATCATCACCGCGCGCGCCCCCAGCGCCACCGCCTTGACGACGTCGCTGCCGCGCCGGACACCGCCGTCCAGCAACACCTCGATCTGGTCGCCGACCGCCTCGGCGATCGCGGGCAGGGCGCGAATCGACGCCGGCGTGCCGTCCAGGTTGTTGCCGCCGTGGTTGGACACCGAGATGGCCGAAACCCCGGCATCCACCGCCCTTTTGGCGTCGTCCACGCGCATCACGCCCTTGAGCATGAACGGCCCGCCCCACACCTCGCGCAGCCAGGCGATGTCCTCCCAGGTCGGCGGGGGCGTGCCCATCCACTCGCCGTAAGCGGCGAAGAACGGCGGGCCGGGCTCGCCGCGGCGGCCCTGGTTGGGCACCCGCAACTCCGGCGGCCACAGCGTCTTGCCGAACTTCCACAGCCAGCGGGGCTTGAACACCGCCTCCGGGGACAACCGCAGGATGGTGCGCAGGTTCATCTCCTCGGGGATCTTGGGGCTGCCCCAGTCCCGCCCGTGCGAGAACGACCAGTCGGTGGTGACGATCAGCCCGACCGCGCCGGCCTGCCGGGCCCGCTCCACCCGCTCGGCGATCGCGTCGCGCCCACCCAGCCAGTACACCTGGAAGAACACCTTGGGGTTCACCGCGATGACTTCCTCGATCGGCTTGCTGGCGAACGAGGACAGGCCCATAGCGGTGCCGCGGGCCGCGGCGGCGCGCGCCACGGCGACCTCGCCGTCCGGGTCGACGGCCTGCACACCGGTCGGCGAGATCAGCACCGGCATCGAGATCTCTTGTCCCATAACGGTTGTCGCCAGCTCACGCTTGGCCGGGGCGCCGACGACATGCGGGGCGAAACCGAGTTCGCCGAACGCTTCGACGTTGTCGGAGACCGTGATTCCCTTTTCGCTGGCCGCGATCAGGGCCGCGTAAACGGATTTCGGCAACCGCCGCTTGGCCCGTTGCTGGGCGATGGCGACGGTTTCAAACCATTCGTCGGCCACGGTCAGACCGGGCTTTCGTTGCACAACCGGGCCGGCGGCGCGGCGGGGGTCAGGACCGGCGGCCGCACCGAGAGGGTGAGCGGCACGGGTTGGCGGATGCGCTTGCCGCGGGAGTGGTCGGCCCGGGGTCGGGGCGCCTCGCGGTCGCCCGCCAGCGCCGCCGCGCTGTGGCCCTGCACGCACTCGGGGTCCGGGCCGTCCAACGGCAGGCCGGTGAAGAACTTGGCCGCCATGCACCCGCCCCGACAGCTGTCGTAGTGCCCGCAGCTGCCGCAGGCGCCCGCCGACTGCGGTTCGCGCAGCGCGCGCACCAGCGGGGCGTTCTTCCACACGTTGTCAAAACCGCCGTCGCTCAACACGTTTCCGGCCAGGAAGCGGTCGTGGATGGCGAACGGGCAGGCGTACACATCGCCGACTGGGTCGATCAGGCAGACGACGCGGCCCGCGCCGCACATGTTCAGACCGGCCAGCGCGCCGGACTGGCCGAGCGGGGCCAGGTGGAAGAACGAGTCGCCGGTGAGCACCCGTTCCCCCTTGGCGACCAGCCAGTCATACAGTTGCACCTGCTGGTCGGCGGTGGGGTGCAGCTCGTCCCAGACGTCGGCGCCGCGGCCGGACGGGCGCAGCCGGGTGATGCGCAGCGTGGCCCCGTAACGGCTTGCCAGCGCGGCGAATTCGTCCAGCTGCCCGACGTTGTGCCGGGTGACGACCACCGAGATCTTGGCGCCCCCGTTCTGGGTGAAGCCGGCGTCGGCGAGGTTTTGCAGCGCCCGCACCGCCATGTCGAACGAGCCGGGCCCGCGCACCGCGTCGTTGACCTCGGCGGTGGCGCCGTCCAGCGAGATCTGCACGTCCACGTAGTCGCTGGCCGCCAGCCGGGCGGCCACCTCGGGCGTGATCCGGACCCCGTTGGTGGAGAACTTCACGCCGACGTGGTGTGCGGTCGCATAGTCGACCAGCTCCCAAAAGTCCGGCCGCACAGTGGGTTCCCCGCCACCGATGTTGACGTAGAAGACCTGCATGCGTTCCAGCTCGTCGATGATGTCCATGCACTGGCGGGTGGACAGCTCGCGCGGGTCGCGCTTGCCCGACGAGGACAGGCAGTGCACGCAGGCCAGGTTGCAGGCGTAGGTGAGCTCCCAGGTCAAGCAGATGGGCGCGTCGAGGCCGTGCTCGAACTGCTCGATCAGCCGGGGCACAGGGGCCGCTGTGGTCATGGATGGTCCTCCCGGGGCACCAGCATGTTGGAGTCGGCGAGCACGCCCAGCGCGTGCAGGTACGGCGCCTGCCCGGCGTCGTCGATGCCCGCCGCGCGGCATGCGCACCGGACATCGGGGTACTCGGCCAACGACTGCACCACCGTGAGGATGGTGCGGTTCTTCAGAAACGACAGCTTGCGGGTGCCGAAGTGGTAGAGCAGCGCGCCGAACGGTTCCGGCCGCACCGCCACCTGCGGGTGCAGTCGCCAGCCGCGGTCAGGATCGAAGGCGGCACCGGCCGCGCGAGCCTGCGCGGGCGCCGGCACGGTCAGTAGACCCCGCACATGCCGTCGATGGACACCTCTTCGACCAGGGTCTCGGTGACGAGTTGGGCGTCGGTTTCGGTCTCGTGCTCCACGGGGCCTTGCCTTTCCTGCGGTCTTGACGACGATGGGTCTGAGTCACACTCGCGGCCAGAATATGGCATCGAGTGCCGAAATGGAAGGGCCGGGGTCCGGGATGCCGCAGCAGCGGGTGGGCAGGCGCCGCTCGACCACGCCGCACCACATCACCGACGTCGCCATCGACCTGTTCACCGCCCGGGGTTTCGCCGAGGTCAGCGTGGACGACGTCGCGGCGGCCGCCGGCATCTCGCGGCGCACCCTGTTCCGCTACTACGCCTCCAAGAACGCCATCCCCTGGGGCGATTTCGACACTCATTTGGCCCGGCTGCGCGAGCTGCTGGACAACGTCGAATCCCGGGTACCGCTGGGCGATGCGCTGCGCACCGCGTTGTTGGCCTTCAACACCTTTGACGAATCCGAGACCGCGCGGCACCGACAGCGCATGCGCGTCATCCTGCAAACCGCCGAGCTGCAAGCGTATTCGATGACGATGTACGCCGGATGGCGCGAGGTGATCGCCGGGTTCGTGGCCCGCCGCTGCGAGTGCAAGACGACCGACCTGGCGCCCCAGACCGTCGCCTGGATGATGCTGGGGGTGGCGCTGTCGGCCTACGAGCATTGGCTGGGCGATGAGTCAGTGCCGTTGCCGGTGGCCCTGGGCAACGCCTTCGACGTGGTCGGCGCCGGGCTGAACGGGCTGGACCGGTGAGCGCCGAGCACCTGGTGCACATGCTGCGGGCGCAGGGCAGCTTCTGCGCCTCCTCGGGCTCGCCGATGTACGGCGACCTGTTCGAACTGGTGGCCTCCGACGTCGAGGCCGGCGGGGTGTTCGCCGACATCCTGTCCGGGCACCGGGACGCCCCGTCGCGCGACGCGATTCCGCTGCGGCTGCTCGGTGGCCTGCACCGACTGGTGCTCGATGGCCGCGCCGGCTCCCTGCGCCGCTGGTATCCCAGCACCGGCGGCAGCTGGGACGCCGGGGCGGCGTGGCCGCCGATCCTGGCCGCCGCGGCCGAGCACGCCGCCGCGCTGCGCGCGGCGCTGGACCGCCCACCGCAGACTAACGAGGTGGGCCGGTCGGCCGCGCTGATCGGCGGGCTGCTGCACATCAATGAATCCTGTTTGCCGGTAAGGCTTTTCGAGATCGGGTCGAGCGCGGGGCTGAACCTGCGGGCCGACCACTACCGGTACCGGTATGCCGGTGGCGGGTGGGGACCGGCCGACTCGCCGGTTTGCATCGACGACGCCTGGCGCGGCGCGCTGCCGCCGGCGCGCGGGGTCCGGATCGTCGAGCGGCACGGCTTCGACATCGCGCCCGTCGACGTCGGGAACTCCGACGGCGAGCTGACGGTACTGAGCTACGTCTGGCCCGACCAGGCCGCGCGGCTGGCGCGGCTGCGCGGCGCCATCGAGGTCGCCCGCCGGGTCCCGGCCACCCTCGAGCGCCGGACGGCGGCCGACGCCGTCGGGCGCCTGAGCCTCGCCGAGGGCGCGTTGACCGTGCTGTGGCACTCGATCACCTGGCAGTACCTGTCCGCCGGGGAACGCGCCGCGGTGTGCGCCGGGGTGGACGCGCTGGGCGCACGGGCCGACGCGTCCGCCCCGTTGGTCCACCTGACCATGGAGCCGGCCCGGGACGGGCCGGGCGCACCGATCAGGTTCCTGGTGCGCGCCCGCGGCTGGCCGGACGGCGGGCCGCGCGTGCTGGCACAGTGCCATCCGCACGGGCCGCCGGTCGACTGGCTCTAAAAGCCAAGGGGCGCTGGGGTTTTCGCGAAACCGTCAGGTTCCCATGAAGGTCATCGGGTCGTGCAGCACCCGGGTGCCGTCGTGCAGTCCCTCGATGGCCTCCATGTGCTCGGGCTCCAGGGTGAAGTCGAACACGTCCAGGTTCTCGGCGACCCGCTCCGGCTTGGACGACCGCGAGACCACGACGTTGTCCAGTTGCAGGTTCCACCGCACCAGCACCTGCGCCGGGGTGCGGCCGTACTCGGCCGCAATCGTCGTCACGGTCGGCTCCTCGATCAGCCGGCCGACGCCCAACGGGCTGTAGGACTGCGTCGTCACGTCGTGCTGGGCGTGCACCTGACGCAGCTCGGCCTGGTTGAGCCGCGGGTGCAGCTCGACCTGGTTCACCGCGGGCACCTCGTCGGTCTCCTCGATCACCGTGGCCAGCAGGTCCTCGGTGAAGTTCGAGACGCCGATCGAGCGCACGTGGCCCCGCTCGCGGGCCTCGATCATGCCCTCGAAGCTCTCCACGTACTTGCCCAGCTTCGGGGCCGGCCAGTGGATCAGGTAGAGGTCGAGGTAGTCCAGCCCCAACCTGTCCAGGCTCTCCTTGCACGACTCCTGGGCACTGTGGAAGCCCTGCCGCGAGGTGCCCAGTTTGGTGGTGACGAACAGTTCCTCGCGAGGGATGCCCGACGCGGCGATGGCCCGGCCGACGGCGGCTTCGTTTCCGTAGGAGGCAGCGGTGTCGATGAGGCGGCAGCCGGCTTCCAGCGCCGCGAGAACCGAGCTTTCCGTCTCCTCATCGGACAGCTTGGCCACCCCCAAGCCGAGTACTGGCATCTTCGCCTCGTCATTGAGAGCGACGGTCGGAATCGCGCTGGAAGAGCTGTACATCTCATCAATCACTGTCACTGGTCAATCACCTGCCTGCCAAGTCGCGTGCTGGATTTTCCTTCGATGAGAACGATTCGGAGCCGACTTGCCCGAAGGCCCCTCGATATCGCCCGACAGCAGACCCTAACCGAGCTCGGCAACCGCTGCACCGAACCCGAGAACCGATGCGGCCACAGCAAAAATCGTCGCGGGTCAGCGTTACGCTTTTCCAGCGCAATGGTTTTGGCGTGCGGTCGTTGGCAATTTTGTGACCCGCGCTACAGCGGCGTCACGCTCCCCACGACGAGCGGGCTCAAACATTCACCTGGAGTGAACTGCATCACCGTCGAAAGTGTCGATGGCTTAAGCTTTTTCGCGTTAGTTCAGCACGACGCCGGGGTGCGCGAGACGCGAAATCGCCGAGCCCGTATGATCGAACGACGCCGAACGCACGCCACCACTGGAAGCGAGGCAAGTCTCTCCCATGAAGTCAATGCAAGAGCTTTTTGAAATAGCTTGGCAGGCAACGCAAATCGGTGCCACGACGTTGAAGAAAACGCAGCCGAGCTCGGTGCAGCACAAGGGTGACCGCGACCTGGTATCCGATGTCGACCTGACCATCCAGCGTGACATCGCCAACTACCTGTCCCAGACCACGCCGGACGTCGCGCTGCTGGCCGAGGAGTCCGACCACCAACCCGACATCGAAACCGCCGAGTGGCTCTGGGTTCTCGACCCGGTGGACGGCACGTCGAACTTCGTGCACGGGCTGCCGCTGTGCGCGGTATCGCTGGCCCTGCTGCACGCCGGCCGCACCGTGGTGGCCGTCACCCACGCTCCCCTGCTGGGCAAGACCTACCACGCGATCGAGTCCAAGGGCGCGTTCGTCAACGGGGAACGGATCACCGCCAGCGCCACCGACAGCCTCAGCGGGGCGATCGTCTCGCTCGGCGACTACGCCGTCGGCCACGATGCGGGCCGGCTCAACGCGCACCGGCTGGCGCTCACCGCCGAGCTGGTGCCCCGGGCGGAGCGGATCCGGATGATCGGCGCCGCGACGCTCGACCTGGCGTTCGTCGCCGAGGGTGCCCTGGACGCCTGCGTGATGATGTCCAACAAGCCGTGGGACACCGCCGCGGGGACGCTGGTCGCCCGCGAGGCCGGAGCGCGGCTGACCGACGCGCAGGGCAACCCGCACACTCACAAGTCCGCGTCGACCGTCGTCGCCGCGCCGGGCATCGCCGAGCAGCTGGCCACCGTGATCCGCAACACCGAGGTCCCCAGCGACCGGTACGCGGCCGCCGTCGGCTGAGCGCCCGCCGTCGGCTCAGCCGAGCATCTCGGCGATGGGCACGGCCGCGGCGATCTTGGCGCGGGTCTTCATGACCTTGCCCGGCATGCCGCCGCCGACCACCCCGACCAGGGCCCCGTCGCGTTCGTAGTAGGCCAGGAACTTGCGGCCGTCGTCCTCCATGATGTGGACGATGTCGTCGGCCTCCGGTTCACCCAGGCACTGGATCTTGACGTCGTACTGGTCGCTCCAGAAGTAGGGCACCACCACCACCGGCGGCACCTCCTTGCCCAGCATCGCGGGCACCACCACCCGGGCCTGGTCCGCGACGTTGCTCCAATGTTCCACCCGCCCTTGGTGTCCCGTCGCGTCGCGCCACGACGCGACGTCGCCGAGCGCCCACACGTTGGGGGCGCTGGTGCGTCCGGCCTCGTCGCACAGGACGCCCCGGTCGACGCTGTCGATCGCCACGCCGCTGCCCTCGAGCCAGTCGGTGGCCGGACGCGACCCGATGCCGATCACCACCACGTCGGCCGCCAGCTCGGTGCCGTCGGTCAGCACCACCGCCTCGACGTGCGTGTCACCGCGCACCTCTGAAACCCCGACACCGAGGCGCACGTCGACGCCCTCGGCGCGGTGCAGCCGGGCCACCAGCTCGCCGATCTGCTGGCCGAGCACCGCGGCCAGCGGGGTGGGTTGCGGCTCGACCAGCACCACGTCCACGCCCAGGCTGCGCAGGCTGGCGGCCACCTCGCAGCCGATGAAGCCGGCGCCGATGATCACCGCGCGCTGCGCCGCGGACGCGTGCTCGCGCAGCGCCAGGCTCTCGTCGAAGGTCCGCAGCACCCGGATGCCGTCCAGGTCCGGGATGGTCGGTATGCGCCGCGGCACCAGGCCGGTGGCGATGACGAGTTCGTCGTAGCCGAGCGTGATGCCGTCCTCGAGCGTCAGCGTCTGCGCCGCGGTGTCCAGGCTGCGCGCGGCCGACCCCAGCCGCAGCGTGATGTCGTTGTCGTCGTACCACTGGCGGGGTTTGAGCGCGGTGTCGTCCACCTCTTTGCGCAGCACCTCTTTGGACAGCGGCGGGCGGTCGTAGGGCAGGTGCACCTCGTCGCTGACGATGGTGATGGGCCCGGAATACTCCGAGCGCCGCAGCTGCTCGGCGGTGCGGGCGGCGGCCAGGCCGCCGCCGACGATCACGATTCCGTTGCTGGCGCTTGCGTCACTACTCACGTGGAGTTCTTAGCACGATGGCCGCTCAGTACTTTAGGGCGCCCTTATCAACGGGGATCTGCGTGCCGGTCAGCGTGCCCGAGCCGTCGCCGGCCAGCCAGGCCACCACGTCGGCGACCTCGTCGGCGGTCATGAAACCGTTGGGCTGCACCGGCATTGGCGGGAAGCTGTGCACGAAGCTGGGATGGCGGGCGAAGATCTCCATCATCGCCTCGGGCTCGATCATCGGGGTTTCGACCGAGTACGGGTGGATGGAGTTGACCCGGATACCGTATTCGCCGAGCTCGATGGCCAGCGTGTTGGTGAGCGCGGTCAACCCGTGTTTGCTGGCCGAGTAGTGGCCGTTGCCCGGGGTGGCCTTGAGCCCGGCCGAGGAGCTGACCACCACGATGGAGCCGCCGTTGCCCGCCTCGATCATCGCCGGCACGGTGGCGCGCAGGGTGCGCCAGGTGCCGGTCAGGTTGACGCCGATGACGGTGTCCCACTGCTCGTCGGTGAGTTCCCAGACGCGGCCCCAGCTGAGCACGCCGGCGTTGGCCACCACCACGTCCAGCCGGCCGAACTGCTCCATGCCGTCGGCGACCAGCTCCCGCAGGGCGGCGTCGTCGCGGACGTCGAGGACGCGGGTCAAGGCCTTGCGGCCCTGATCTTCCACCAGCCGGGCGGTCTCGTCGAGGTCCTCGGGGGTGGCCGGGGCGTAGGTGACGCTGGCCGACACCGGCGCGCAGATGTCGCACGCGATGATGTCGGCGCCCTCGGCGGCCAGCCGCACCGCGTGCGAGCGTCCCTGCCCGCGGGCCGCCCCGGTGATGAATGCCACCCGCCCCTGCAGTGATCCGGCCTGTCCCGCCACAGCTCATCCCTTCGACCGCCAGTAGACCAAGCCAGGCTAGCAGCGGAACTGAAACGTGTTCTAATTCGCCCGGCGGTTGCCGGAAACCGCGTCAGATCTCGGCGATGATCGCGGCCCGCCGGCTGTTGTATTCCTGCTCGGTGAGCGCCCCGCTGGCGTGCAGATCGTTGAGCTCCTGCAGCCGCGCGGCGATCGACGGTCCCGGCGGGGCGGCCACCGGCGCCGACGGCTGCCCGGTCGCCGGTTGCCCCGCCGGCGCGGGTTGCCCGGCCGGCGCCTGCTGCTGGGCCGCCCGGCGCACCACCGCCTGGATCTGGGCGCGCAGCGCCGGGTTCGACCGGATGTCGACCATCCGGTTCAAAGGGATGTTGTTGGCCTTGAGGATCTGCATGATCTCCATCAGCGGGCCGGCCTGCCCGCTCAGGTCGTAGGTGGTGTTGTCCTCGGCGACGGTGAACTGCGCCGGCACCAGGCCGTTGACCAAAGCGCTTCGCTCCCAGTCGATTCGGTATTCGTTGGTGGTGGGATTGACCAGCACCACCACCTTGCGGGCGTTGAGGTTGCCCAGCCGGGTGACGCTGGCGATGACGCGGTCCTCGCTGTCGAACGGCACCAGCCCGGGGCCGGCGATGTGCAGGTGCACCTTGACGACCTGCTGGTTGTTCACCCAGGTCCCGGTTTCGGTGATGCCGGTGATCTGGGCCAGCGCCAGCACCCCGTTCTGCTCGAGGGCGGCCAGTTTCTCCGACGACTTCGCCCCGTAGTTGGCCAGCGCGAGCGCGATCAGCACGTCGGCCACGGTGATGAGCAGGCCGACGTAGAACATCCACTGCAGCAGGCTGCCGAGCCCCAGCGTGAAGTACACGACCAAGAAGATCGGCCCGACCAGGCCGCCGCACAGCAAAACCACCAACTGTGCTTTCAGGTAGCGCGCTAACACTTGCCCCTCCTCGGTTTTGCTGGGGAATCCGTGTCAGATTAGCGCTCACGGCGTCGCCGAGGCGGCGATACGCGCAAACCGCTTACCCGGACTCCGGCGGCACGATGGGCACTCGGCGCACCGGGGCGGTCGCGGGTTGCGCCTGCGCCGGGGCGTGCGGCGCGGGGCGCGCCGAGACAGGCAGCGCCGGGCCGGCCGAGGTCTGCGGCGCCGCCTCGGGCTGCGCGGCCGCCGCGGGCGTGCCGGCCGGCGCCGGCGCCGACGAAGCCGCCGGCTGCACGGGGGACGGGGAACCGGCCGGCGCGTACGCGGGCGTCGCCACCCGGGCCGGGCCGGCCGGGGCGGTGGCCGAGGCCAGCGTCGCCGATCCCGCGGGGGCCGCCGCGACCGGCGTGCCGGCCGGGCCGGGGGTGGCCGCGGCCGCCGCCGGCGCCACCGCCGCCGCCAGGGGGGCCGCGGGTGCCGTCGGCGCCGAACCGCCCACCGCGCCGCTGACCGCCGGCAGCTGCGCGGCCACCGATGCCGGGCCGGCCGCGCTCTGCAGCGGCGTGGTGTTGGCGGCCTCGGTGACGGCGTACTGCAGCGCGCCACCGTTCATCAACTGCACGAACTGGCTGTGGAAGGCGGCGGCCTGGGCGGACAGCGCCTGATAGACCTGGGAGTGGGCGTCGAACAGGGCGGCGATGCTGGCCGACACCTCGTCGGCGCCGGGGGCGAGCACCCCGGAGGTGGGACCCAGCGCCGCGGTGTTCGCGGAACTGATCGTCGACCCGATCCGGGCCAGATCCGTCGCGGCAGCCGCGACGAATTCCGGAGTCGCTTGAACGAACGACATCGGCACCACCCCGCCACGTCCTACGGTCCCCGAGGGACAACTACCGCAAAATCCTAGTGCAGGCCGCGCCGCCGGCGCATTATTTCTCCGGCGTCGATCCGAGTCCGCGGGGCGCACAGCAGAACAAAGCCCGGATCGCCGCGTGGGCAATCCGGGCTTTGAACCGACTGAGCGAACTACTTGATGATCTTGACGACCCGGCCGGCGCCGACGGTGCGACCACCCTCGCGGATGGCGAACCGCAGACCCTCGTCCATGGCGACGGGCTGGATCAGCTTCACCGAGATGTTGGTGTTGTCACCGGGCATCACCATCTCGGTGCCCTCCGGCAGCGTCACCACACCGGTCACGTCGGTGGTGCGGAAGTAGAACTGCGGGCGGTAGTTGTTGAAGAACGGCGTGTGCCGGCCGCCCTCGTCCTTGGACAGGATGTAGACCTGGCCCTCGAACTCGGTGTGCGGCGTGGTGGTGCCGGGCTTGGTGACGACCTGACCGCGCTCGACGTCCTCACGCTTGATACCACGCAGCAGCAGACCGACGTTGTCACCGGCCTGCCCCTGGTCGAGCAGCTTGCGGAACATCTCCACACCGGTGACCGTGGTCTTGGTGCTGGACGGGCGGATGCCGACGATCTCGACTTCCTCGTTCACGTTGATCACGCCGCGCTCGACACGGCCGGTGACCACCGTGCCACGACCGGTGATGGTGAAGACGTCCTCCACCGGCATCAGGAACGGCTTGTCCGTCTCGCGGACCGGGTCCGGGATCGACTCGTCGACGGCCTCCATCAGCTGCTCGACGGACTCCACCCACTTGGCGTCGCCCTCGAGCGCCTTGAGCGCCGACACCCGCACCACCGGGGCGTCCTCGTCGAACTCCTGGGCGGCCAGCAGCTCGCGGACCTCCATCTCGACGAGCTCGAGCAGCTCCTCGTCGTCGACCATGTCGGCCTTGTTCAGCGCGACCAGGATGTAGGGCACACCGACCTGACGGGCCAGCAGCACGTGCTCGCGGGTCTGCGGCATCGGGCCGTCGGTGGCGGCGACCACCAGGATCGCGCCGTCCATCTGGGCGGCGCCGGTGATCATGTTCTTGATGTAGTCGGCGTGACCCGGGGCGTCGACGTGAGCGTAGTGCCGCTTGTCGGTCTGGTACTCCACGTGGGAGATGTTGATGGTGATACCGCGCTGACGCTCCTCGGGCGCGTTGTCGATCTGGTCGAACGCGCGGGACTCGTTCAGGTCCGGGTACTTGTCGTGCAGAACCTTGGTGATAGCCGCGGTCAGCGTGGTCTTGCCGTGGTCAACGTGACCGATGGTCCCGATGTTGACGTGCGGCTTCGTCCGCTCGAACTTCGCCTTCGCCACTTCTGTGTCCTCCTGGACTAGTTGGTGCTTGTTAAAGCAGTGTTGGTGTTTTCAGTTGTGCCGCGCCCAAGGCATTCCAATGACCCGGCAAGATTACTCCGCTGCCAGTAGCTACTGACCCGTCGCCTTCGCTGAGCCGATTGCTCGGCTCCGAGCCAGTGAGTTGACACTCACTGACCCGTCGCCTTCGCGATGATCTCCTTCGACACGTTGGCCGGCACTTCGGCGTAGGAGTCGAAGACCATGGAGTAGTTCGCCCGGCCTTGGGTCTTGGACCGCAGGTCGCCGACGTAGCCGAACATCTCCGACAGCGGCACGTGCGCCTTGACCACGCGAGCGCCGCTGCGCTCCTCCATGGCCTGGATCTGGCCACGGCGGGAGTTCAGGTCGCCGATCACGTCGCCCATGTAGTCCTCGGGCGTGGTGACCTCGACGGCCATGATCGGTTCCAGGATGACCGGCTGGGCTTGCGCCGCAGCCTTTTTCAGCACCTGCGAACCGGCGATCTTGAAGGCCATCTCCGACGAGTCGACCTCGTGGAAGGCACCGTCGAGCAGGGTCACCTTGAGGTTCACCAGCGGGTAACCGGCCAGCACACCGTACTGCATGGCGTCCTGCGCGCCGGCGTCGACCGACGGGATGTACTCGCGCGGGATGCGGCCACCGGTGACCTTGTTCTCGAACTCGTAGGTCGCGCCGTCCTCGCCGGTGAACGGTTCGAGGTTGATGATGACCTTCGCGAACTGGCCCGAGCCACCGGTCTGCTTCTTGTGGGTGTACTCGACGTTCTCCACCTTGCGGCGGATGGTCTCCTTGTAGGCCACCTGCGGCTTGCCGACGTTGGCCTCGACCTTGAACTCGCGGCGCATCCGGTCCACCAGGATGTCCAGGTGCAGCTCGCCCATGCCGCCGATGACGGTCTGGCCGGTCTCCTGGTCCAGGTGCACCTTGAAGGTGGGGTCCTCCTCGGCGAGCTTCTGGATCGACAGGCTCAGCTTCTCCTGGTCGCTCTTGGTCTTGGGCTCGATGGCCACCTCGATGACCGGGTCGGGGAAGGTCATCGACTCCAGCACGATCTGGTGGTTCGGATCGCTCAGGGTGTCACCGGTGGTGGTGTCCTTGAGCCCGATCACCGCGTAGATGTGACCGGCCGAGGCGGTCTCCACCGGGTTCTCCTTGTTGGAGTGCATCTGGAACAGCTTGCCCAGCCGCTCCTTCTTGCCCTTGGTGGAGTTGATGACCTGGCTGCCCGAGTCGACCTTGCCCGAGTACACCCGGACGTAGGTCAGCTTGCCGAAGAACGGGTGCGTGGCGACCTTGAACGCCAGCGCGGAGAACGGCTCGTCCGTCGACGGCTTGCGGGTGATCAGCTCTTCTTCCTTGCCGGGGACGTGGCCCTCGGCGGGCGGGACGTCCAGCGGCGACGGCAGGTAGTCGATGACCGCGTCCAGCATGGGCTGCACGCCCTTGTTCTTGAACGCGCTGCCGCACAGCACCGGGTAGGCCTCCGAGCTGATGGTCAGCTTGCGGATGGCGCCCTTGATCTCCTCGATCGTGAGCTCTTCACCGCCGAGGTACTTGTCCAGCAGCGCCTCGTCCGTCTCGGCGACGGCCTCGAGCAGCTTGGTGCGGTACTCCTCGGCCTTCTCCTGCAGGTCGGCGGGGATGTCGACGACGTCGTACTTCTCGCCGAGCTTGGCCTCGGCGCTCCACACCTTGGCCTTCATCTCGACCAGGTCGACGACGCCCTCGAAGTCGCCCTCGGAGCCGACCGGGATCTGGATCGGGATGACGTTGGCGCCCAGCCGCTCCTCCATGGTGCGCACGGAGAAGTAGAAGTCGGCGCCGATCTTGTCCATCTTGTTGACGAAGCAGATGCGCGGGACGTCGTACTTGTCGGCCTGGCGCCACACCTGCTCGGACTGCGGCTCGACGCCCTCCTTGCCGTCGAACACCGCGACGGCGCCGTCGAGCACGCGCAGGCTGCGCTCCACCTCCACGGTGAAGTCGACGTGGCCCGGGGTGTCGATGATGTTGATCTGGTTGTCGTTCCAGAAGCAGGTGGTGGCCGCGGAGGTGATGGTGATCCCCCGCTCCTGCTCCTGCTCCATCCAGTCCATGGTGGCGGCGCCGTCGTGCACCTCACCGATCTTGTAGCTGATGCCGGTGTAGTAGAGGATGCGCTCGGTCGTCGTCGTCTTGCCGGCGTCGATGTGCGCCATGATGCCGATGTTGCGGACCTTGGTCAGGTCGGTCAGCACGTCCTTCTGTGCCACAGAAGTCTTCCCACTCTTTCGATTGCTCGGTTAGTTCGCTGTCGCCGCCGCCACTGTGCGCGCGGCGTTGATCACCAGCGGTAGTGCGCGAAGGCGCGGTTGGCCTCGGCCATCTTGTGGGTGTCCTCGCGCCGCTTGACGGAGGCCCCGAGGCCGTTGCTGGCATCCAGGATCTCGTTTGCCAGCCGCTCGACCATGGTCTTCTCCCGGCGTTGCCGCGAGAAGCTGACAAGCCAGCGCAGCGCCAGCGTGGTGGACCGGTCCGGACGCACCTCGACGGGCACCTGGTAGGTGGCACCGCCGACCCGGCGGCTGCGCACCTCGAGGGCGGGCTTGACGTTGTCGAGAGCACGCTTGAGCGTGATCACGGGATCGGTTCCTGTCTTCTCCCGGGCGTTCTCGAGCGCACCATACACAATGCGCTCGGCGAGCGATTTCTTCCCCTTCAGCAGGACTTTGTTCACCAGCTGGGTGACCAGTTGCGACCCGTAGACCGGGTCGTTGACCAACGGGCGCTTCGGCGCGGGCCCCTTGCGCGGCATCAGCTCTTCTCCTTCTTGGCGCCGTAACGGCTGCGAGCCTGCTTGCGGTTCTTGACACCCTGGGTGTCCAGCGAGCCGCGGATGATCTTGTACCGCACACCGGGCAGGTCCTTCACCCGGCCGCCGCGCACCAGCACCATGGAGTGCTCCTGCAGGTTGTGGCCCTCGCCGGGGATGTAGGCGGTGACCTCGACCTGGCTCGTCAGCTTCACGCGGGCGACCTTCCGAAGCGCCGAGTTCGGCTTCTTCGGGGTGGTGGTGTACACGCGGGTGCATACGCCACGGCGCTGCGGGCTGCCCTTGAGAGCCGCGGTCTTGACCTTGCCGATCTTGTCCCGACGACCCTTGCGGACCAGCTGCTGAATGGTTGGCATCTAGGCGGCTTTCTGTGTTGGTGTTGGCGTCTTTTGGGCGGTGTTCAAGTCTTCGTAGTGCAGTTATGACCGGTCGGGTCACCCCGCGGCCGGGTGTGTCGCATGCGCTGCGCACCGGACCGGGGTCCGATGCATCCTGGACACGCGAATTCGCCCGGCATTCACTTCCTTACGGTTAGGCGCCGTAAGCCGCCAGGCACGAGGAACCACAATACCCGCCGCCGGTCTCGCAGGTCAAAGCGGCGAACTAGCCGTGCGCGGTGCGCCGTTCCAGACCCGCCGCCAGCCTCAGCACCATGTCGGAGAACAAGGCGTCGGTGTCGATGTCGTCCATCACGCCGGTCATCTCCAGCAGCACGAAGCCGTGCAGGGCGGACCAGAACTCCAGCGCGGCGTGGAACGCCTCCTCGCCGTCCAGCCCGTAGGAGGACAGCACCGAGATCACCGGTGCGGCCGCGCCGCGGGTGGCGGCGGTGTACTCGGGATCGTCACCGCCCAGCGGCATCCGGGTGAAGGCCGAGTAGCGGCCGGGGTGGTGGTGGGCGTAGCTGCGGTAGGCGCCGGCCATGACCAGCACCGCGTCGTCGCGGGCGCGGCCCTCGCCGACCCGGTTGAGCATGGTGATGATGTCGTCGATGACCCGGATCCGCACGGCGCGGCGCAGGTCCTCCAGGCTGTCCACGTGGTTGTACAGCGACGGCCCCTTGGTGCCCAGCTGGGTGGCCAGGGCGTTGATGGTCAGCGCGTCCCAGCCCTCGCGATCCAGGAACGTCAGCGCGCCGTCGATGATCCCCTCGCGGCTCAGCTTGGCCGGGCGGGCGGCGGGCCGTCCCGCGCGCTGCCGCCCGGCCGCCGTCGGCGGTTCGGGTTGAGCTGCCATGCGGTCGCCCTTCGATCGGGTACGGATCAACTAATGACTCTAGTTGACGCGCGCCGAAGGAAAAGAAACTCTGCCCTCCTGCGGGCATCTGCACGTAATGTCATGCTTGCCTCGTTCGAGCATCTTCGAGCCGCGTGACAAAAGGGGGCCCGCCGTGAAGTGGACGACCGTCGCCGGGTCACTGGCCGCCTGCGCGCTTGCCGTCCTCGCCGGGGCGGTTGCCCCGCCGCGGGTCGCGCAGGCCAAGAACGGCGACACCCACATCATCGGGCAGGACACCGAGCAGACCATCGACTGCAACGACGCCACCCTGCTGGTCAACGGCACCGGCAACGTCGTCACCGCGCTGGGCAACTGCTATGCCGTGACGGTGATGGGTTCGTCGAACACCGTTATCGCCGACTCGGTTTCGCACGACATCACCGTGTACGGCTATGACCAGACGGTGTTCTACAAAAGCGGTCAGCCGTTCCTGTGGGACCGCGGCCGCGAATTGGGCATGACCAACCGGCTCCAACAGGTGCCTGGTTAAAGCACAGCAGCACAACGCAATTCGATCAAGGGGGAACGAGGAACCATGCCCGCCCGTACGCCCACACCTGTCCGTGACCGCTGGCTGCGCCTGACCGTGGCACCGGCCGCGGCGCTGCTGTTGGCCGGCTGCAGTTCGACGGCCAACCCGCCGGCGGGCTCGTCGACGACCACCACCAAGAGCACCGCCACGACGAGTGCCGGCGCGGCGCCGACGACGGGATCGGGCGGGGCGAGCACCACCGCGTCCATCGAGATCGGCAACACGATCAATTACGGGTCGATGGGCACCACCACCACCCTGGACTGCGCCGGCGGCAAGTCGCTGAACGTGGGCGGCTCGGACAACACCCTGACCGTCACCGGCACCTGCGAGTCGGCGACCGTCAGCGGCACCAACAACAAGATCACCTTCGACAAGGTCAACACCCGCATCACCGTGCTGGGGATGAACAACACGATCACCTACAAGGACGGTGACCCCAAGGTCGACAAGATCGGCCAGAGCAACACCATCAACAAGGGCGGCTGACCCTCAGCCGGCCCTCAAACCGCGGAGGCGCCGTGCCGTCCCGCGCCCGCGGCGAACCGGCCGGCGCCCTCGTTGGCCTCGGCGGCCACCCGGGAGATGCTGGCGAATTCGAAGTCGAGGGCCTCGGATTCCGTTGCGCCCCACTGATGTAGCGCCGAGAGCCGGTCCGAGCGCAGGCACTGCTGCGGCAGCGCGGCCAGTTGCGCCGCCAATTCCTCGGCCGCCCGGCGCGATTGACCTTTGGGGACAACGCGATTCGCCAGGCCGATGGCCTGGGCTTCGTCGGCGGCCACGGCGCGGCCGGTGAGGATCATGTCCATCGCGCGGCTGTGCCCGATCAGCCGCGGCAGCCGCACCGTGCCGCCGTCGATCAGCGGGACCCCCCAGCGCCGGCAGAACACCCCGAACACGGCGTCCTGCTCGACCACCCGCAGGTCACACCAGATGGCTAGCTCCAGACCGCCGGCGACCGCGTAGCCGCTGACCGCGGCGATGACCGGTTTGGACAGCACCATCCGGGTCGGGCCCATCGGGCCGGGGCCACTCCGGTGCACGGCGTTGGCCTCGGGCGTGCCGAACGCCTTCAAATCTGCTCCGGCGCAGAATGTTCCGCCCTCGCCCCACAGCACGGCCACCGACGCGGAGTCGTCGCGGTCGAACTCCTCGAACGCCGCGTACAGCGCGGCCGCCGTCGGGCCGTTGACCGCGTTGCGCGCCGCCGGCCGGTTGATGATCACCGTGGTGACCGGGCCGTTGCGTTCGATTCGCACCGGATCGCTCATGTCGCCTCCGCAAATAGTGGGTCGCGCCGCGCCATCAGCTCCGCGGCGAAGTCGTGGTAGGCCGCCCGCAGCCGGGTGCCGGGCCAGTCCGGGGGCAGCAGTTCGTCGGGCAGCACCGGGTCGGTGAGTAGGTGCCGGACCATCGCCGCGGCCACCACGAAACGGCCGGGAACGTCTGGCGCCGCGGCCATCTCGTCGAGCAGCCGATGCCCGGCCCGGGCCCAGCCGGGCAGGTCCCACAGCCGCCCCGCCAGGTCGGCGGGGTCGTCGTCGCGGGCGGTGATCACCCGCGCCCGGTCGGTGACGTCCGGTCCGAGCTGGGTGTCGATATTGTCCGGGCGCATCCACACGCCCTCGCGCAGTTCACCGAACCGCTTGTCGTGCATGGCATTTCGCAGCGCAGCGCGGGTACGCGCGTCGTCGCCCACGCTGGTCACGATCAGCGTGACCCACTGCCCGCGCCAGGGACGGACCTTGGGGTCGATGGCGTCGTCCTGTCGCCGCTGGCGCGCGAGCAGGCGATCCGAGAGCCGGTAGCCGTCGGCCGAGCGGATCAGGTCGCCGGCATTCACCATCCGGGTCAGCGCCACCCGCAGTGTCGACTCCTTGATGCCGAAATCGGAAGTGAGCCTGACCAATTCGCTGGCCCGGGCGTGCGCGGGGTGCGCACCGAGCAGCACGCTGAGCACCACCGACCGCGCTGTCAGATCCGGCATCGCTACACCTGCGAGGCTTGCCGGCCGTGGTCGCCGAACGGTTCGTCGCGATGCCGCACCGCCTCACGGAATCCGTGCTTCACGGCGTCGGCGACGAAGGCGTGGCCCTCCGGGGTGTGCCGGGCGACGCCGTCGAACACCGTGCTGACCATCCGGCTGGTGGCCACCCCCTGTTGCAGCAGAGCGGAATTCAGCGCGAGCTTGACCATGATCAGCTGGTTGACCGGCACCGCCGCGATCCGCTGCACCAGCCGCTCGGTGCGCTCGTCGAGATCGGCCGGATCGGGCGCCTCGACGGCCAGACCCCATTCGGCGGCTTGCGCGCCGGTGATGCAATCGCCGGTGAACAGCAGCCGCTTGGCGCGCTGATCGCCCAGCCGGTGCGCCCACAGGCCGGCGGCCGGCACGCCCCACACCCGCGTCGGCGGGTAGCCGATCTTGGCGTCGGCGGCGGCGATCACCTGGTCGGCGTGCAGCGCGATGTCGGTGCCGCCGGCCACGCAGTAGCCGTGGATCTTGACCACCGTCGGTTTGTCGGCGTGCATCAGGGAGGAGAAGCCCCGCACGAAACGGCTCATCATCTGATAGTCGATCATCGGGTCCCACGGCTGATCGGGTAAATGGTTGACCGCCTGGGTTTTTCCGTCCAGCACGGTGCCCGCGTAGGCACCGGTCCCGCCGGCCGAGCCGGTGCGATCGGCGTAGGCGCTCAGGTCGAAGCCCGCGCAGAAACCCGCGCCGCGGCCGGAGACCAGGATGACGTGCACGTTGGGATCCAGGTCGGCCCGCTCCACCAGCGCGGAGAGCTCCAGCGGGGTATCCGCGACGATCGCGTTGCCCTTCTCAGGGCGGTTGAAGGTGATCCGGGCAACCCGGTCGGTGACCTCATAGGTCATCGTTTTCAGGTTGTCGAAGTCGACCGGCCTGATCGCGTGAGTCATCGGCGCCGCTCCTCCCCATCGCCGTGCTCTGCATCGTCGTCGGCGCAAGTCATGTTGTGGTTCAGCCCTTTACCAGGGCCCGCTCGAGGATGGCCGCTAGATCCAGCCCGTCGGGCATGGTGCCGAAGGCGCCTCCCCACCGGCGGTCCAGCCGGGTGGTCAGGAACGCCTCGGCGACGGCCGGATGGCCGTGGCGCACCAGCAGCGAGCCCTGCAGCGCCAGGCAGATGTCCTCGGCCACCTTGCGGGCCCTGTACTGGATGGTGTCCAGCTCGGCCAGGTCGGCCCGCAGCCGGTCGACGTGGCCGCCCAGGCGCGGATCCTGACCGGCGGCCTCGGCGAGTTCGTCGAACAGCACCTCGACGCATTCCGGGCGAGTTGCCATGGCGCGCAACGTGTCCAGCGCGCTGACATTGCCCGAGCCCTCCCAGATGCCCATCAGCGGCGCCTCCCGGTACAGCCGCGGCATGCCCGAGTCCTCGACGTAGCCGTTGCCGCCCAGGCATTCCAGCGCCTCGGCGGCGTGCGGGGTGGAACGCTTGCACACCCAGTACTTGCTGGCGGCCAGGCCGATGCGGCGCAGCAGGGCCTCGCGCTGATCGCCGCGCACCGCCTTGTCGGTGGCGCCCGCCATCCGCATCGCGACCATGGTCGCGGCCTCGGCCTCGACGGCCAGATCGGCCAGCACGTTGCGCATCAACGGTTGGTCAATCAGGTAGGCGCCGAACGCCTTTCGGTGCTGGGCGTGGTAGATCGCGCGGGTCAGGCCGGTGCGCATGCTGGTGGCGCTGCCCAGCGTGCAGTCCAGCCGGGTCAGGTTCACCATCTCGATGATGGTCGGCACGCCGCGGCCCTCCTCGCCGACCAGCCAGGCGACGGCGCCGTCATATTCGACCTCGCTGGACGCGTTGGCGTGGTTGCCGAGCTTGTCCTTGAGCCGCTGCAGGAACATCCGGTTGCGGGTGCCGTCGGGCAGCACCCGCGGCAGCAGGAAGCAAGACAGCCCGCCGGGCGCCTGGGCCAGCACCAGGAAGATGTCGCACATCGGCGCCGAGGTGAACCACTTGTGGCCGGTCAGGCGGTAGGAGCCGTCGCCGTTCGGCACGGCCTGGGTGGTGCCGGCGCGCACGTCGGAGCCGCCCTGCTTCTCGGTCATCGACATGCCCGCGGTGATCCCGGGTTTTGTGGTGGCCACCCTGAGTTCCGGGTCGTATTCGCGGCTGGTCAGCAGCGGCTCGTACACCTTGGCCAGCTCGGGGTTGAAGCGCAGCGCGGGCACCACGGCATAGGTCATCGAGATCGGGCAGACGTGTCCCGGCTCGACCGTCCACACCGAGGTCTTGGCGGCGCGGACGACGTGCGCCCCCGGCCGGTCGTCGGCCCACGGCGCGGCGTGCAGGCCGTGGGCGATCGCGGTACGCATCAGCTCGTGGTAGGCCGGGTCGTACTCGACCTCGTCGACGCGGTAGCCGTTGCGGTCGTGGGTGTGCAGGATGGGCCGGTTGCGGTCGGCGAGCTCGCCCCAGCGCTGCGCCTGGCGGCTGGCCGACAACGCCCCCACCTCGTTGACCTCGTCCAGGCCCCACTGCCCACCCTCGCGGATCAGGGCCTCGACGAGCACCGGGGAGCCGGCGGGGTTGTAGTTGTCCAGGGGTGGCACCTGGTTGGTGACGACATGCGTGTCCGACATGCCACCAATGTTACATTTTCTCGACAGTTGCACAAGAGGTGTAACAGCGCGCCGCGGTGCTCAGCTCTTGGTGTGCTCCCGCAGGAAGGCGATGTCGTCCTTGCGGCCCTCGTCGGCGGTTTCGCAGATCACCGGCGCGTCGGCGGCCTTGACCACGGTGACCAGCAGGTCGGGGTCGATCTGGCCGGTGCCGAAGTTGGCGTGTCGGTCGGCCCCTGAGCCCGCCGCGTCCCGGGAGTCGTTGCAGTGCACCAAATCGATGCGCCCGGTCAGCGCCTTGATCCGGTCCACGGCGTCGATCAGCGCCTCACCCGCGGCCCAGGCGTGGCAGGTGTCCAGGCAGAAGCCAATCCCCTTGTCGCCGATGCGATCCCACAACCGGCCGATGGTGTCGAAGTGGCGGGCCATCGCGTGGTCGCCGCCGGCGGTGTTCTCCAGATACACCTGCACGTCGGTTTCCAGGTAGTCGAGCGCCTTCACCCAGCGTTCGAAACCGGCCTCCATGTCGTTGTCGTCGGCGTGGCCGCCGTGCACGATGACGGCCGTGGCGTTGATCTCCGCGGCGGCGTCGCAGGTGTCCTGCAGGATCTTGCGCGACGGGATCCGCACGCGGTTGTTCGCCGAGGCGACGTTGATGAGATACGGCGCGTGCACGTACAGCGGCACGCTCGACGCCTTGAGCGCCTCGGCGTCGTCGCGGGGTTGGGGTTTCTTCCAGCTCTGCGGGTTGGAGAGGAAGAACTGCACCGCGTCTGCGCCGTCCGCCTGCGCGGCGGCCAGCGGGTCGTCGTTGCGGACGTGTGAACCGATGAGCACGTCGGCCAGTCTAGTGAGATGCCCCGACGCCCGGCGACGCCCGCGAGCCCGGCGACGCCCGCGAGCCCGGCGACGCCCGCCGAGCGTGAAGGTAGTTTCACGCTGGGCGCCGAGCGTGAAGTTAATTTCACGCTCGGCGGAAAGGCCGGGCGGCACGAAAAAGCCCCCGCACACGGCGGGGGCTTTTTCGCACTGACTAGCGGTAGTCGCTGTAGCCGTAGTCGTCCAGCGGCACCGCGGCGCCGGTGGCCTGGCCGAAGTCCGGGCTGTAGTACTGATCCTCGTAGGACGGGATCGTGTACGCGGCGGCCCGGGCCTCCTCGGTCGGCTGCACCTGGATGTTGCGGTACCGGTTGATCCCGGTACCGGCCGGGATCAGCTTCCCGATGATCACGTTCTCCTTCAGACCGTTGAGCTTGTCGCTGCGGCAGTTGATCGCCGCGTCGGTCAGCACTCGCGTGGTCTCCTGGAACGACGCCGCGCTCAGCCACGAGTCGGTGGCGAGGCTCGCCTTCGTGATACCCATCAGCACCGGACGCCCGGCGGCGGGCTCGCCGCCCTCGGCCACCACCCGGCGGTTCTCCGCCTCGAACTCCGCGCGGTCGATCAGCGAGCCGGGCAGGAACTCCGTCGAGCCCGAGTCGATGATGGTGACGCGGCGCAGCATCTGGCGAACGATCACCTCGATGTGCTTGTCGTGGATCGACACACCCTGCGCGCGGTAGACCTCCTGGACCTCGCGGACCAAGTGGATCTGCACCTCGCGCGGGCCCTGCACACGCAGCACCTCATGCGGGTCGGCCGAGCCTTCCATCAGCTGCTGGCCCACCTCGACGTGGTCGCCGTCGGAGAGCACCCGCTCGGAGCCGTCCTCGTGCTTGAACACGCGCAGCCGCTGCCGCTTGGACAGCTTGTCGTACACGACCTCCTCGCTGCCGTCGTCGGGAACGATGGTGATCTTGTAGAACCGCTCACCGTCCTCGAGCCGCACCCGGCCGGTGACGTCGGCGATCGGCGCCTTACCGCGCGGGATGCGGGCCTCGAACAGCTCCTGCACCCGGGGCAGACCGCCCGTGATGTCCTCACCGACACCACCCTGGTGGAAGGTACGCATGGTCAGCTGGGTACCGGGCTCACCGATGGACTGGGCGGCGACGATGCCGACGGCCTCGCCGATGTCGACCAGCTTCCCGGTGGCCATCGACCGGCCGTAGCAGATCGCGCACACGCCGGTGCCCGTGGTGCAGGTCAGCACCGAGCGCACCTTGACCGACGTGATGCCGGCCGCCAGCAGGGCGTCGATCTCCGGGTCACCGAGGTCCTCGCCGCGGGCGACGATGACGTTGCCGGCCTCGTCGACCGCGTCGGTGCCCAAAGTCCGTGCGTACGCCGAGGTTTCGATGTACGGGTCACGGATCAGGGTGCCGTCGGGCTGACGCTCGGCCAGTTCGACGACGATGCCCCGCTCGGTCTCGCAGTCGTGCTCGCGCACGATGACGTCTTGGCTGACGTCCACCAGACGACGGGTCAGATAACCCGAGTCGGCGGTACGCAACGCGGTGTCCGCCAAGCCCTTTCGAGCGCCGTGCGTGTTGATGAAGTACTCCAGCACGGTCAGGCCCTCGCGGAACGACGACTTGACCGGACGCGGGATGAACTCACCCTTCGGGTTGGTCACCAGACCCTTCATGCCGGCCAGCGTCCGGGTCTGGGTGAAGTTACCGGTGGCGCCCGAGTCGACGATCGTGATGATCGGGTTGTCGGCCGGGTAGTGCTCGCGCAGCGCCTGACCGACCTCGTCGGTGGCTTCCTTCCAGATCTCCACCAGCGCCTCGTTGCGCTCGTCGTGGTTCAAAGCACCACGCTGGAACTGCTTTTCGACCTTCTCGGCCCGCTCCTCGTACTGGTCGAGGATCTCCTTCTTGCGCGGCGGAACCAAGACGCCGGCCATCGACACGGTGACACCGCTGCGGGTCGCCCAGTAGAAGCCGGCGTCCTTGAGCTTGTCCACGGTCTGCGCGACGACGATCATCGGGTAGCGCTCGGCCAGGTCGTTGATGATCGACGCCTGCACCTTCTTGTGCATCTGCTTGTTCACGAACGGGTAGCCCACCGGCAGCAGCTCGTTGAACAGCACCCGGCCCAGCGTGGTCTCGGCCATCCAGGCGTCGCCCGGCTGCCAGCCGTTGGCACCGAACAGCTCGGCCTCGATCTCGGCAGGCGGACGCAACTGGGTCAGCCGCACCTTGATCTTGGCCCGCACCGAGAGCACCCCGCGGTCGGCGGCCATGATGGCCTCGGCCGGCGAGGAGTACACGCCCACCTCGGGGGTGTCCTTGGCCGCGGGCCGGTACTCGCCCTTGTCGCCTTCGACCTCGGTGGTCAGGTAGTACAGCCCGGTCACCATGTCCAGTCGCGGCATGGCCAGCGGGCGGCCCGACGCGGGCGACAGGATGTTGTTGGACGACAGCATCAGGATGCGGGCCTCGGCCTGCGCCTCGGCGCTCAACGGCAGGTGCACCGCCATCTGGTCACCGTCGAAGTCGGCGTTGAACGCCTCACACACCAACGGGTGCAGCTGAATTGCCTTGCCCTCCACCAGCATCGGCTCGAAGGCCTGGATGCCCAACCGGTGCAGCGTGGGCGCGCGGTTCAGCAGCACCGGGTGCTCGGCGATGACCTCTTCCAGCACGTCCCACACCTGCGGACGCTGGCGCTCCACCATCCGCTTGGCGCTCTTGATGTTCTGCGCGTGGTTGAGGTCGACCAGCCGCTTCATCACGAACGGCTTGAACAGCTCGAGCGCCATCAGCTTGGGCAGGCCGCACTGGTGCAGCTTGAGCTGCGGGCCGACCACGATGACCGAACGGCCCGAGTAGTCGACGCGCTTACCGAGCAGGTTCTGCCGGAACCGGCCCTGCTTGCCCTTGAGCAGGTCGCTCAACGACTTCAGCGGGCGGTTGCCCGGCCCGGTGACCGGGCGGCCGCGGCGGCCGTTGTCGAACAGCGCGTCGACGGACTCCTGCAGCATCCGCTTCTCGTTGTTGACGATGATCTCGGGCGCGCCGAGGTCGATCAGCCTCTTGAGCCGGTTGTTGCGGTTGATCACCCGGCGGTACAGGTCGTTGAGGTCGCTGGTGGCGAACCGGCCACCGTCGAGCTGCACCATCGGGCGCAGCTCCGGCGGGATCACCGGGACGGCGTCGAGCACCATGCCCATCGGCGAGTTGCCGCTCTGTTGGAACGCGGCGACCACCTTGAGCCGCTTGAGGGCGCGAAGCTTCTTCTGCCCCTTGCCGTTTCGGATGACGTCACGCAGCTGCTCGGCCTCGGCGTCGATGTCGAAGTTCTCGATGAGCTTCTGGATCGACTCCGCGCCCATGGCGCCGGTGAAGTACTCGCCGTAACGGTCGACCAGCTCGCGGTAGAGGTTCTCGTCGACGATCAGCTGCTTGGGGGCCAGCTTGGTGAAGGTGTTCCAGATGTCCTCCAGCCGGTCCAGCTCGCGCTGGGCGCGGTCGCGGATCTGGCGCATCTCCCGCTCGCCGCTGTCGCGGACCTTGCGCCGCGCGTCGGCCTTGGCGCCCTCGGCCTCCAGCTCGGCCAGGTCGGCCTCCAGCTTCTGGGCGCGCGCCTCCAGGTCGGCGTCGCGCTGGTCCTCGACGGCCTTGCGCTCCACCATCATCTCGGCCTCGAGGGTGGAGAGCTCGTTGTGCCGCATCTCCTCGTCGACGGACGTGATCACGTACGCGGCGAAGTAGATGATCTTCTCGAGGTCCTTGGGCGCCAGGTCGAGCAGGTAGCCCAATCGCGACGGCACGCCCTTGAAGTACCAGATGTGCGTGACGGGCGCGGCCAACTCGATGTGGCCCATGCGCTCGCGGCGCACCTTGGCGCGGGTCACCTCGACGCCGCAGCGCTCACAGATGATGCCCTTGAAGCGCACGCGCTTGTACTTGCCGCAGTAGCACTCCCAGTCGCGAGTCGGTCCGAAGATCTTCTCGCAGAACAGGCCGTCCTTCTCCGGCTTGAGCGTGCGGTAGTTGATGGTCTCCGGCTTCTTGACCTCGCCGTACGACCATTGCCTGATGTCCTCCGCGGTGGCCAGACCGATCCGGAGTTCATCGAAGAAGTTGACGTCGAGCACGTAACTCCCTTTCCCCTTGCGGGTTTGGTTAGTGAAAAAGTTGGTTAAGCCAGGTCCTCGACGGACGCGGATTCGTTGCGGGACAAGTTGATTCCCAGGTTCGCCGCGGCCCGCTCCAGGTCCTCGTCCTCGCCTTCGCGCAGCTCGATCGCCGCGCCGTCGGAGGAGAGCACCTCGACGTTGAGGCACAGCGACTGCAGCTCCTTGAGCAACACCTTGAAGGACTCGGGGATACCCGGCTCCGGGATGTTCTCGCCCTTGACGATCGCCTCGTACACCTTGACCCGGCCGACCGTGTCGTCGGACTTGATGGTCAACAGCTCCTGCAGCGTGTACGCCGCGCCGTAGGCCTGCATGGCCCAGCACTCCATCTCACCGAAGCGCTGGCCACCGAACTGCGCCTTACCGCCCAGCGGCTGCTGGGTGATCATCGAGTACGGGCCGGTGGAGCGGGCGTGGATCTTGTCGTCCACCAGGTGGTGCAGCTTCATGATGTACATGTAGCCGACGGTCACCGGGTACGGGAACGGCTCCCCGGACCGGCCGTCGAACAGCACCGCCTTGCCGTCGCCGTCCACCATGACCTCGCCGTCGCGGTTGGGCAGCGTGCACGACAGCATGCCGGCCAGCTCCTCTTCCTTGGCGCCGTCGAACACCGGTGTCGACACGATCTGGTTCGGCTGTGCGTGCCGCAGCTCCTCGGGCAGGTTGACCGCCCACTCGGGATTGCCGTCGATGTTCCACCCGGACTTGGCCACCCACCCCAGGTGGGTCTCCAGGATCTGGCCGATGTTCATCCGTCGCGGCACACCGTGGGTGTTCAGGATGATGTCCACCGGCGTGCCGTCCGGCAGGAACGGCATGTCCTCCTGCGGCAGGATCTTGCCGATGACGCCCTTGTTGCCGTGCCGGCCGGCGAGCTTGTCACCGTCGGAGATCTTGCGCTTCTGGGCCACGTAGACGCGGACCAGCTCGTTGACCCCGGCGGGCAGCTCGTCGTCGTCCTCGCGGGAGAACACCCGGATGCCGATGACCTTGCCGGACTCGCCGTGCGGCACCTTCAGCGAGGTGTCGCGGACCTCGCGGGCCTTCTCGCCGAAGATGGCGCGCAGCAGCCGCTCCTCCGGCGTCAGCTCGGTCTCCCCCTTCGGGGTGACCTTGCCGACCAGGATGTCGCCGTCGCGGACCTCGGCGCCGATGCGCACGATGCCGCGCTCGTCGAGGTCGGCCAGCACCTCGTCGGAGACGTTCGGGATGTCCCGGGTGATCTCCTCGGCGCCCAGCTTGGTGTCGCGGGCGTCGATCTCGTGCTCCTCGATGTGGATGGACGTCAACACGTCCTCCTCAACCAGCCGGTTGGAGAGGATGATCGCGTCCTCGTAGTTGTGGCCCTCCCACGGCATGATCGCCACGAGCAGGTTCTTGCCCAACGCCATCTCGCCGTTCTCGGTGCACGGACCGTCGGCGATGACCTGGCCGGCCTCGACCCGGTCGCCGGCGTCGACGATCGGGCTCTGGTTGGCGCAGGTGCCGTGGTTGGACCGCTCGAACTTGCGCATCCGGTAGGTGTGCCGGGTGCCGTCGTCGGCCATCACGGTGATGTAGTCGGCGGAGACCTCCTCGATCACCCCGGACTTCTCGGCGACGACGACGTCGCCGGCGTCGATCGCGGCGCGCAGCTCCATGCCGGTGCCCACCAGCGGCGCCTCGCTGCGCACCAGCGGAACCGCCTGGCGCTGCATGTTGGCGCCCATCAGGGCACGGTTGGCGTCGTCGTGCTCGAGGAACGGGATCATCGCGGTGGCCACCGACACCATCTGGCGCGGCGACACGTCCATGTAGTCCACCTCGGACGAGGGCACGTACTCGACCTCGCCCGCCTTGCGGCGGACCAGCACCCGGGCCTCGGCGAACCGGCCCTTGCCGTCGATCGGCGAGTTGGCCTGCGCCACCACGTGGCGGTCCTCCTCGTCGGCGGTCAGGTAGTGGATCTCGTCGGTGACCACGCCGTCGACCACCTTGCGGTACGGCGTCTCGATGAACCCGAACGGGTTGACCCGCGCGTACACCGACAGCGAGCCGATCAGACCGATGTTGGGACCCTCCGGGGTCTCGATCGGGCACATCCGGCCGTAGTGGGACGGGTGCACGTCGCGGACCTCCAGCCCGGCCCGCTCCCGGGACAGACCACCCGGGCCCAGCGCCGACAGGCGGCGCTTGTGGGTGAGCCCCGACAGCGGGTTGTTCTGGTCCATGAACTGGGACAGCTGGCTGGTGCCGAAGAACTCCTTGATCGCCGCCACGACGGGACGGATGTTGATCAGGGTCTGCGGCGTGATGGCCTCGACGTCCTGGGTGGTCATCCGCTCGCGGACGACGCGCTCCATCCGGGACATGCCGACCCGGATCTGGTTCTGGATCAGCTCACCGACGGTGCGCAGCCGGCGGTTGCCGAAGTGGTCGATGTCGTCGGTCTCCACCGGCACCTCGATGCCGCCGGGGACGGTCATCGTGGGCTGACCCTCGTGCAGGCGCACCAGGTACTCGATGGTGGCGACGACGTCTTCCTCGGTCAGCGTCGAGCTGGTGATCGGCTCACCGGCGTGCAGGCCGAGCTTCTTGTTGACCTTGTAGCGGCCCACCCGGGCCAGGTCGTAGCGCTTCTCCTTGAAGAACAGGTTCTCCAGCAGGGTCTGCGCGGACTCCTTGGTCGGCGGCTCGCCCGGGCGCAGCTTGCGGTAGATGTCCAGCAGCGCCTCGTCGGTGCCGGCGGTGTTGTCCTTCTCCAGCGTCGACATCATGATCTCGGAGAAGCCGAACCGCTCGGTGATCTGCTCGTTGGTCCAACCCAGCGCCTTGAGCAGCACGGTGACCGGCTGGCGGCGCTTGCGGTCGATGCGCACGCCGACGGTGTCGCGCTTGTCGACGTCGAACTCCAGCCAGGCGCCGCGGCTGGGGATCACCTTGACGCTGTGCAGCGTCTTCTCGGTGGACTTGTCGATGGTCTCGTCGAAGTACACGCCCGGCGAGCGGACCAGCTGGCTGACCACCACGCGCTCGGTCCCGTTGATGATGAAGGTGCCCTTCTCGGTCATCATCGGGAAGTCGCCCATGAACACCGTCTGGCTCTTGATCTCGCCGGTGTTGTTGTTGATGAACTCGGCCGTGACGAACAGCGGGGCCGCGTACGTCATGTCCTTGTCTTTGCACTCGTCGACCGGCGCCTTGACCTCGTCGAAGCGGGGGTCGGAGAAAGACAGCGACATCGAGCCCGAGAAGTCCTCGATCGGCGACAGCTCGTCGAGCACCTCTTCCAGCCCGCCCTTGGGCTCCGCGTCGCCGCGGGCGATCGCGGCCTCACGCCACCGTGGCGCGCCGATCAGCCACTCGAAGGAGTCGATCTGCACGTCCAGCAGGCCGGGAACCTCGAGCGGTTCGCGCAGCTTGGCGAAGGAAACTCGGTTGGGCGCTCCGGGCACGGAGCCGTTCAAGGAACTTGATCCGTTTGAGGAACTTTGTGGGCGATCCGTCTTGCTCTGGCGGAAATCTGCCAAGATGCATCCTTCCAGCACCTCGTGCGACTCACGAAGGCCGGGGCCACCGGCTGCGTTCGCCGCGAATTGTGTCGGTTCGGCCGGCAAACGAACTGTCCGGATCTCACGCGCGCAACTAAAGAACTAAGCCACATCAAGGGGCTCAGGCTTAGACCACGGTGTCAAGTGGCGGGTGAGGTGGGCAGGAGGTAGCCAGCGCAACGTCCAACAATAGCGCAGGGCGGCGCATTCCTCAACTGTCCAGCACAAGCAATCCAGGGACATCGGCGCTGGCTGGCGTCTCGAGTTTCCGCTGGATACATGCTGCCCAACAGACTGGCCCGTTTACGGCCCGTCGTCAAGAGGGCGGGCCGCCAAGTTACGCGAAGTTATCGCGAACTTTCGGGCCGGCCGCGCTAGTCGCCGACCTCGTGTGCCCGGTACTTGTGGGTGCCCTCCAGGTCGTCGAGGATCGCCGCCTGCGCCTTCTGCGGCAGGGTGTGCAGGATCTCGCGCACCCGGGCCTGGCGCCGGGCGACGGCCTTGCGCTCCGGCATGCCCGGCGAGGCGACGATCTGGGGCGGCACGCCCTCGATCTCCTCCACACCGCCGGCGTGCTGACCGGCCTCCAGCGCGGCCTGCTCTTCGGCCATGGTGGCCTCGTCCTTCTCCTCGGACATGCCGATCGGCCCGATGCGGCGGCCGTTGAGGAACTGCTTGACCACGGGCTCGTCGCTGGTCAGCAGCACTTCGCGGGGGCCGAACATGACCAGCTTGCGGCGGAACAGCATGCCCATGTTGTCCGGCACGGTGCGGGCGATGTTGATGTTGTGCGTGACGATCAGGACGGTGGCGTCGATCTGGGCGTTGATGTCGAGGATCAGCTGGCTCAGGTAGGCGGTGCGCACCGGGTCCAGACCGGAGTCCGGCTCGTCGCACAGGATGATCTGCGGGTCCATCACCAGGGCGCGGGCCAGGCTGGCGCGCTTGCGCATACCGCCGGAGATCTCGCCGGGGAACTTCTTCTCGTCGCCGCCCAGACCCACCAGTTCCAGCTTCTCCATGACGATGTCACGGATCTCGCTTTCCTTCTTCTTGGTGTGCTCGCGCAGCGGGAAGGCGGCGTTGTCGAACAGGTTCATCGAACCGAACAGGGCGCCGTCCTGGAACATCACGCCGAACAGGGTGCGGATCTCGTAGAGCTCCTTGGCCGAGCACTGCAGGATGTCGGTGCCGTCGATGACCACCGAGCCGCGCTCGGGGCGCAGCAGACCGATCAGCGATTTCAGGAACACCGATTTGCCGGTACCCGACGGCCCCAGCAGCACGCTGACCTCCCCGGCGGGGATTTCCAGGGTCACGTCCTCCCAAATTCGTGACGATCCGAAGGACTTCGTGAGGCCGTTCACCTCAATAGCGACACCCATGGGAGATCCTTCCGTCGACGCTCATGCCCGCCACCTGCCCTTTTCTGTGGCATGAGTCACTGTAGCGCACGCCTGCCACACGGCATCAGGGTTGCGCGGCACCGCCGTGCAAATTTGGCCGTCCGGAGATCACCCGGAACCGCGCGCGGCACAACTTATTTGACGCACGTGTTAGCCAGCGGGCACCCAGTTGCCGTGGAAGCCCATCGGGACCCGCTGCGGCAGGTGCACGGTCGCCACCTGCTCGAGACTCTGGGCGTCCAGCAACACCAGCTGGCCTTCGTCGCGGCCGCGGTGATAGCCGAAGCCCATCAGGATGCCGTCGTCCTCCGCGCCGTCTTGGCCGCCGGCCGGGTTCGGCACGAAGCACATCTCGCCGATCAAAAGGTCGGGGTCCAGCGGCGCGACCCGGCGCGAGCCGGTGGCGTAGTCGTGCTTGTACAGGCCGGTGGACATCTCCGAGGCGCCGTCGGACAGGTAGCCGCCGTCGGTGCCGACGGTGTAGCCGAAGCGGTGCCGCCGGCCCAGCAGGGCCTCGTTGATCCGGGGGAACTCCTGCGGGCGGTCGTCGCGCAGCTCGCTGCCGACCGCCCCGGTCGCCAGGTTGACGGTCCAGCGGTCCAGCGTCGGGCGGGTGTCGCCGGGACCGCGCAGGTCGCGGTCGAACATCCGCGAGTAGCGCACCACGTCGAGCACCAAAACCTTTGCGCCGTCACGTATTTCGGAGTAGGCGTTGAGCGGGTGGTAGACGTAGCAGGGCTCGATGTCGAACCACCGAACCTCGTCGTTACCGCCGTCGCGGGGCATGACACCCAGCCGCGCCGGGTAGGCGTCGTTCCACCGGTAGGGCATCCGGTGCAGCGGCTGCCGATTGCGGTTCATCGCCGTGGCCATCGGGCCGGGCAGCTGCACCCGCCCGAGCAGCGACTGCACGACCAGCCGCGCCGGTGCGCTCAGCCAGCGCGGCACGTCGGCCGGCATCACCTGGACGGGGTCGAACGTCACCGGCAGGTCGTAGATCACCACGTACTCGTCGGTGAGCGAGAAGTCGTGCATCATCGGCGACCCGCTCACCTCGATGTCGACGGTGCGCCGCGCGCGCCCGGCGGTGTCGATCACCGAGTACTGCACGCGGCGCCCTCGCCCGAACGAGTAGGAGACGGCGTGCAATTCGCCGGTACGGGGGTCGCGGTGCGGGTGGGCGGTGTAGCCGCCGAACAGGGTTCCGTCGAAGTCGCAGGTGCCGACGGTGTCCAGGTCCTCAGTGAGCCGGTAGTTGGCGCCGCCCCCTTCGACCAGGGCCAGCGTCTGCCCGGCGTGGCCGAGCACGTTGGTGTTGGGTCCGACGGACAGCATTCCGGCGCGCGGGTCCAGCCCGCCGGGCGCGGGCTCGCCGAGCGCGGCGCACACGTGCGCGGTGCGCACCCAGCGGTTGCGATACCAGCGGGCCCGCCCGTCGCGCAGCGCCACGCCGTGGACCATCCCGTCGCCGCTGAACCAGTGGTAGGTCGCGGGATCGACCTCGGCGACCGGGTTGGGGCCGTTGCGCAGGTAGCGCCCGTCGAGGTGGTCGGGAATGCGTCCGGTGACGGGCAGGTCGAACGCGGTGACTTCGGCGCGCACCGGCGCCAGGAAGCCGTCCAGATAGGGATTGGCGACGGTGCGCGTGGAGGTCATGCCTGCTCCTATAACATTGATATGACGCTGTTATTGCGACGGTACGCCGGGGAAGGGACGATCGCAACGATGACTTCGCAACCAGCCCCGCAGCGCAACGTCCGCGACGGCATGCTCGCCGCGGCCGTGGCGCTGCTGCACGAGCACGGTCCCGACGCGCTGCAGACCCGCAAGGTCGCCGGGGCGGCGGGCACCTCGACGATGGCGGTGTACACCCATTTCGGCGGGATGCGCGGGCTGATCGCCGAGGTGGCCGAGGAGGGGCTGCGGCAGTTCGACGCCGCGCTGACGGTGCCGCCGACCGACGACCCGGTCGCGGACCTGTTCGTGATCGGCGCGGCCTACCGGCGCTACGCGATCAAACATCGGCACATGTATCGGCTGATGTTCGGCAGCACCAGCGCGCACGGCATCAACGCGCCCGCCCACAACGTGCTGACGCTGACGGTGGCCGAGATCGAGCAGAACTACCCCAGCTTCGCGCACGTGGTGCGCGCGGTACACCGGTGCATGCGGGCCGGGCGGATCACCGCCGGCTCGGCCGACGACGACGGCGCGGTGGTGGCGACGGCGGCCCAGTTCTGGGCGTCCATCCACGGGTTCGTGATGCTCGAGCTGGCCGGCTACTGCGGCGACGACGGCTCGGCGGTGCTGCCGGTGCTCGGCTCGATGACCTCGAATCTGCTTGTCGCTCTTGGCGATTCACCCAAGCGGGTGTCGCAGTCGATGCGCTCAGCGATGCTCGGGAGCTGAGCACACGAAACCCCCGGGGCCTGCACGGGCAGGCGTCCCGGGGGTATCGCGCGAACCGGCTTACTTGACGGTGACGGTGGCGCCGGCGGCCTCGAGCTTGGCCTTGGCGTCGTCGGCCGCCTCCTTGGCGACCTTCTCCAGCAGCGGCTTGGGCGCGCCGTCGACCAGGTCCTTGGCCTCCTTGAGGCCCAGGCCGGAGACGATCTCGCGGACCACCTTGATCACGCCGATCTTCTTGTCGCCGGCGGACTCGAGGATCACGTCGAACTCCGACTGCTCCTCGGCGGCCTCGGCGGGCGCGCCACCGGCGGCCGGGCCGGCCGCGGCGACGGCGACCGGGGCGGCCGCGGTGACCTCGAAGGTCTCCTCGAACTTCTTCACGAAGTCGGAGAGCTCCAGCAGGGTCATCTCCTTGAACGCGTCGAGCAGGTCGTCGGTGGACATCTTTGCCATGGGTGTGGGTCCTTCCTTGTTCTTCCCAAGTTCCGGGTTTGGTGGTTATTCGGCGTCGGCCGGGGCCTCGGGGGCCTCGGCGGGTGTTTCGGCAGCTGGTTGCGGGGCCTCGGCGGGGCCTTCGGCGGCCTTCTTCTCCTGCAGGGCGGCCGCCAGGCGGGCGACCTGCGAGGCCGGGGCGTTGAATAGCCCGGCCGCCTTGGCCAGGTTGCCCTTCATCGCGCCGGCCAGCTTGGCCAGCAGCACCTCGCGGGACTCGAGGTCGGCGATGCGCTCCACCTCGGCGACCGAGAGCGCCCGGCCGTCCATGTAGCCGCCCTTGATGACCAGCGCCTTGTGCTCCTTGGCGAAGGTCTTGATGGCCTTGGCCGCGTCGACCGGTTCCCCGGTGACGAACGCGATGGCCGTCGGGCCGGCGAAGAGCTCGTCCAGGCCCTCGATGCCGGCCTCCGACGCCGCCCGCTTGACCAGCGTGTTCTTGGCCACCGAGTAGGTGGCCGCCCCGCTCAGCGAGCGCCGCAGCTCGGCCAGGTTGGCGACCGTCAGACCCCGGTACTCGGTGATCAGGGTCGCGGTCGCCTCCTTGAACTGCTCGGCGATGTCTGCAACGGCGGTGGCCTTGTCAGCCCTGGCCATGCCTACCTCCTGCTCCTGAAGTGAAAGTCAGTGCGACGTGTCGTCTCGTGTCCCCCGAAAACGACGAACGCCCCGGCGCAGGACACGGCCGGGGCGTAACGAACAACCGGCGCTGATGCCGGCGCTGCTGCCTCGTCCTCCTGCGTGGGCCGCCGGGATGTTCCCGGACCTTCGACCGATTGCTCGGTGACCGACGGTCTTCGGTGGATCGGCTAACACCATAGCGCGGGCCGCGCGATCAGCCAAAACGGCGTCTTCACGGTTCAGGTCACGGCTCGGTTCACGGCTCAGGTCACGGCTCCGGTGACCGCGACGGTGAGCAGCACATAGGCACCCAGCAGCAGGACCACCCGCAGCCGGTGGCGCCGGTCCCAGCGCGCCGCCAGTTCGCGCGACAGCTGCCCGCCGGCCGGCCATTTCGCGATCCGGTTGTTGATCGGCACCAGCATGGTCACCGTCACCAGCACCACCACGGCCATCAGGCCGGCGGCGACGCCGACCAGCCAGTCGTAGTGGGCGCCCCGTTCCTGCACGGCGAGCGAGCCCAGCAGCAACAACGTCATCGCGTACCAGAACGGCATCACCGTGCCCAGCGCCCGCGCGGCGCCGCCGCGGGCGGTGCGGAAGGCGTCGTCGGGCAGCCGGGCGATGAGCGGGTGGAAGAACACCGCGACCGCCAGCTCCACGCCGACCATCAGCCCCATGATCACGACCGCGAGTGCGTCGATGCTGTGGTCCATTGGGTCAGCCTAGGAGCCGGCGGGTCGCGCCAGGGTCGCCAGCCGGGCCGCGCCGATCAGCCCGGCATTGCCGCCGAGTTCCCCCGGCACCACCGTCAGCCCGGACAGGAAGTCCAGCCCGGCGTAGTGGGCCAGCCTTTCGCGCAGCGGGTCGAACAGCAGCGGCCCGGACTGGGCGACGCCTCCCCCGATCACCACCACGTCCAGATCGCACACCGCACCGACCGAGGCGATCATCGCCGCCAGCGCGTCGGCCGACCGGTGAAACGCCTTCTGCGCCAACGGGTCTGAGGCCGCAGCGGCGGCCAGGTCCCGGGCGCCGGCCCCCGGCGGGGCCGACCACCCGTTTTCGCGCGCCCAGCGCACCATCGACGGCCCGGAGGCCACCGTCTCCACGCAGCCATGCCCGCCGCAGGTGCAGGGCCGGCCGTCCAGTTCGACCACCACGTGCCCGACGTGACCGGCGTTGCCGGTGCGGCCCGGGTAGGGGGCGCCGTCGAGCACCAGGCCGCCACCCACCCCGGTGGAGACCACCATGCCCAGCAGGAAGCGGACGCCGCGTCCCGCGCCCAGCCACTGCTCCCCCAGCGCCATGCAGAGCCCGTCGCCGCCCAGCACCACCGGTGTCGCGGGCACCACCGCGGCGACCTTGTCGCGCAACGGGAAACGGTGCCAGCCGGCGATGTTGATCGGGCTGACGGATCCGCTGGGTAGGTCGACGGGCCCGGCCGACGCGATACCCACGGCCGCGATCGGGGCGCCGGCCGCCCGCACCTCCTCGGCGATCAGGGCGTGCACCACATCCCACACGTCGTCGGCGGGTGCCGGGTTGGGGGTGGGGCGGACGGCGGTGTGGACCAGCGTGCCGGCCGAATCAACAAGTGCGGCAGCGATTTTGGTGCCGCCGATATCCAGGCCGAGAGTGAGCATGCCGATCAGTGCCGATGCGTGTTGTCGGGTTGGCGGGGGTCGCCGGGATGCTCGTAGCCGGGCGCGAGCCGCACCAGCGCGGCGCGGCGTTCGTCCAGCCACAGCCGGAAGGCCCGCCGCCGCGCCGCGCCGCGCAACTGCTCGCGGATCGCCCGTCGCACCTCGTCCAGCGGCGGGGCAACCAAAGCCGTTGTGTGCCAAACATTTTGGACGGGCTGCGACGGGGCGAACCGGAGCGGGTTGCGGGCGTGGTAGGCGGCCAGCTCCGGCTCGGCGATGTCCACCGCGGCGGTGACGTCGGCGAACAGCGCCCGGGCCAGCGGGTCGGCCAGCACGGCGGCGGTCACGCTGCCGATTTCCAGCCAGGCGGTCACGTCGGGCAACAGCTCGGCCTCGTTCGGCGCACCGGCCGGGGTCAGGCCGCGCGCGGCCGCCTCGGCGGCGATGACGCGGCGGGTCACGATCAGTTGGGTCAGCCAGCGCCGCAGTTGCCGGCCCTCGCTGGTGCCGGGCGTCGGCAGCGCCGCCGCGCCGCGCCCGCCGCGCAACCGGGCCTCGGCGGCGTCGACCTCGACGGAGGAAACCGGGACGCCGGCAACGGTCGCAACCGGGTGGCCGCTCATGTGACCGTCACCCGCACCGCCGGCGAGTAGAGCAGTTCGCCCGCGCAGCCGATCCGGACCAGCGCCCACCACTGGCCGGGGTCCAGCCAGGCCGGCGGGGCCAGCCGGAAGCCGAGGTCGACGGCGCCGCGGGCGGGCAGGACGGCGCCGACCGCGGCGGGCCCCATCCAGTCCCAGGTGCCCCACGGGCTGATCAGGTGGGCCTCCAGCGCCAGCTCGGCGCGGGCGTGGCTGCCGACGGCGACGGTCAGGTCCGCGGCCTCGCCGGGTTCCAGCGTGACCTCGGCCGGCTCGTCGGCCAGGTAGATCAGCGGCGCCCGCTCGGCGTCGCCCACCGCCATCACGCACACGTCCTCGACGCCCTGGCGCCAGGACGCCGGGAGGTGGTCCCCGCTGAGGCGCAGTTCGGCCCGGACCGGATAGAGCCCCGGTGCGGCGCGGGCCGGGACCGACACCGCGATGTCGGCCTGCAGGTGCTGGCCGGCGCACAGCCGCAGCGGCAGCTCGGCCGGGTCGGCCGACCAGCCGTCCGGGCAGCGCAGCAGCACCGCGCCGGCCAGCGTGGCATCGGTGCAGTCGCTGGCCGCCGACAGCCGCAGCGTGACCCTGCTGTCCGGGTCGGCCGACGCCCGCGCCGGATGCAGGTGGGCGACGGCGGGCAGCCCGCCGAGCGGCGCGGGGCCCCGGTTGTGCAGCCAGTAGCGCGCGTAGAGCGGCTGGGCGGCCTCGGCGTGCGGCGCGAGCGCGGCGGCGCCGGCCGGGGCGGCCGGCGCGTGCAGGCGGGCCAGCACCGTGGCCACCTGGTAGCCGTGCAGGTCGATCGAATTCACTTGGCGGGACGGCTTTTCCAGCAGATCGGCGGCGTGCAGGTCGCTCACCGTGGCCACCTCGGAGTCGACGGCGACGCGGGTGCCCGCCCCGGCGGTTTCCACCAGCCGCAGGGCCACCGCGGTCGGGTCGGGCCGTGCCGCGCTGCCCGACGCCAGCGGGTTGCCGGCCGCCTTGAGGGCGGCCAGCTGGACCGATTCGGCGGGCTGCACCCGCAGCAGCGAACCGGCCGGCGGCAGACCGGGCCCGGTGCCCGCGCCGCCGCCCGCCGCGACGGCTAACAGCGGATTCCCGAATTGCGCGCTGCGAGCAGGGATTTCGGCGCGCCGCCAGTCGCCGGGGCCGCTGACCAACGCGTAGTCGAAATGGTGGGTCCAGTGCTGCAGCTGGAAATTGGAGCCGTCCGGCGCGCTGCGGCGCGGGTCGTCGATCCAGATGCCCGACGGCCAGCCGGTGCAGGACCGCAGCAGCGCGGTGTGCAGGGTGCCCGCAGTGTCGACGGCGAAGCTGGGCACACCCCGGTTCAGCAGCGCGACGGTGTAATCGTCGAAACCCTCTGTCCGCGAAGGTGATTGCTGGGTGACGGTGATCTCGGCGTCGCCGAGGTCGTCGACCAGCGCGGCGATCGCCGCGCGCAGCTCGCGCTCGTCGCGGCCGTCGACCACCAGCACCGGCAGCGCCCGCGCGTCGCGCAGGTCGGCGTCGGGCAGCCACACCGCGGCCAGCGGGGCGCGGGCCGGCACCCACAGCCTGGCCCGGCCGGTCGCGGCCAGCTGACGCCGCAGCTCGTCGGCGTAGGCCGGGTCGGCGTCGGCCAGCACGGCCGCGGTGAAGGCGTTGCGGCGCGGCCCGCCCAGCGCGACTCGCACGTCGGGCAGGTTGGAGTCGACCTCGAGGTGGCCGTAGCGCGGCCCGTCGGCGGCGCTGCAGGTGGCCGTGACGCCCGCCCGGACCAGCGCGACCAGCAATTCCCGGGCCAGCGGGCCGGACGTCGTCTCCGCCGGCGACACCACCTCGGCCACCGACAGGCACCGGAGGCCGCCGTCGCTGATGCGGACCCGGGCCGCCGAGGACAAGCCGAACCAGCCGTAGGCCGGGTTGTCCAGGGTCCACGGGTGCCGGGCGGTGTCCAGCGCCCGGTCCCCGTCGTGCAGCAGCGCGAAACCGCGGCCGACGACGGCGTCGCCGACCTCGCTGACCGGCATGGCCCCCGGCACCGGGCACGGCCAGCGCAGCCGCACCAGCCGGTCGGCGCTGGTGAACTCGTCGATGGTGGTGCGGCAGTCCACCCGCGCGACGCCGCGCCACAGCGTCAGGGTCTGGGTGTAGCGCAGCAGCGTGCCGATCCGGCCGTGCACCACCACCCGCTCCCCGAGCGGGCCCCGGTAGGCCCGCACCCGCGCCCGCGTCGCCGACGAGCACACCACCGGCCCCTTGGGCAGCAGGTGCCACGGGCCCTCGCCCTGGCTCGGGTGCGACGGGTACTCCTCGTAGACGGCCAGCTCGTTGCCCACCCGGCCCTCGCCGATCAGCTCGCGACCGTCGGCGATCAGCGACGCCACTGTCCCGCCACGCTCGGCGTCGACCGCCAGCCGGTAGTGCTCGTTGGCGATCGCGCTGCCCCGCAGCGGCGCCCACCCGCTCGCCGCCTCGCCCGCGACCAGCCGGTAGGCGCGCCAGCCCAGCGACGGCACGTCGCGGGCCAGCCAGCTGACCGAGCGCCCGCCGTGCTCGACGTGCGCGGGCACCTCGGCGCCGTCCGCGTCGAGCACCCGCACCCCGGCGCCCGGCGCCGCGTCCAGCCGCGCGGTGACCACGTCGGTGCGCCGGCCGTTGAGCGGGTTCCACACCGTCACGTCGGCGCCGTCGACCCGGCGAGACAGCAGGGCCAGCGCGTCGTCGCGGACGGTGCGGCCCAGCTCCCAGGCGTCCCGCCAGCCGGTCAGCAGGTCCAGGTAAACCTGGTCGGATTCCGAGCCGGTGATGGCGTCGTGGTGGGCGCCGTAGGCCAGCTGCACCCAGGCCTTGGCCAGGGCCGCCTGCGGGTATTCGGCGCCGGCCAGCAGCCCGGCGAACACCGCGAAGCGCTCGGCGGCCAGCACCGTGTTCTCGGCGGCCCGGTTGGCCTGCTTGGTGTCGATGTAGGACACGTCCTTGCCGGTGTAGATCGGGTTCATGTCGCGGGTCTGCGGGGACGGCGCGCCGCCGCGCTGCGCCAGTTCGGCGCGCACCGCCGCGAAGAACTCCCGGGGCAGCGCGCACACGAACCGCGGCCAGGTGTAGCGGGCCGCCCAGTCGCGGTGGATGGCGGTGACCCACTTGTTCGGTGGGGTGTAGTCGGTGCCGACCGGCAGCAGCACGTTGCGGGTCAGCGCGACCTTCTTCAGCTGGACGAACAGCGCGTAGGTGGCGTCCTGCGCCTCGGCCAGCGACGCCGCCGAATCCATCCACCAGCCCGCCGAATAGTGCGCGGGCATGTAGTGGGTGAGCAGGCCGCGGCCCGACGGCGCGATCCACTCGAATTCGCTGGAGAACTGCATGCGCTCGACGCCGCCGTCGGAGCCGTCGCCGGTCGCCGGGCCCCACTGGTGGTGCGGCCCGCGCGCCCAGGAGCTCGACGTCAGGCCGGCGTCGGCGGCCAGCCCCGGGAACTGCGGATCGTGACCGAACACGTCCAGCTGCCACGCGGTGGCCGGGTCGGCCCCCAGCACGTCGCGCTGAAAACCCATGCCGTGCACCAGGTTTCGGATGGTCGTCTCCGGGCTGGTGAGGTTGGTGTTGGGTTCGTTGTAGGTGCCGCCCATCACCTCGACCCGGCCCTGCGCGATGAACCGGCGCAGGTCGGCGCGGTCTTCGGGGCGGGTGTCCCAGTACGGCTTGAGGTAGTCCACCTCGGCCAGCACGAACTTGTACTCGGGCTCGCGGCGGGCCATCTCCAGATGTGCGTGCACCAGGTCGAAGCCGTTGGTCTGCCGGGCCCGCCCGGGCGGGTCCTCGGTCCACTCGCTGGTGTAGGCGCCCTGGGTGTTCCACCACACCGGGTCGTAGTGGAAGTGGCTGACCATGAACATCGTCCAGCCCGGCTCGGCCACAGTGAATTCGAACGGCAGCTCCGCCTCGCCGGCGCCCGCCCGGGCGGGCCGGCGCTGCCCGACGACGGGTTCGTCGACCGTCACCGCCACCTCGATGACCTCGGCGCCGGGTTCGGCGAGCGCGCGCCCGCGCAGACCGGGGCCGTCGACGCGGACCGGGGTGCGCTCGGCGCAGCCGGCGACGGCGACGCGCACCCGCTGCAGCGGCGCCTCGGGCGGCCCGACGAACAGCTCGGTCGAGAGCGCCGACGTTATTTCCATGCCGAAACCACCTGCATCCCCGCACTTTACGGCCCGCACAGCCTAAGATCGACCGATGCCCGCTCTCGCCCGTCCGGTGGCCGACGAACGCAGTGCCCTGTGCGAATTCCTGGCGTATCACCAAAGCGCCTACTTCGCGGTGTCGCACGGCCTGACCGACGAGCAGGCCCGCTCGGCGCCGTCGGTCAGCGCCTTGTCGATCGGCGGGCTGATCAAGCACGCCACCGGCATGCAACGCAGCTGGATGGCCCGCGTCGCCGCCGCGCCCGGCGCACCCCCGAAGGACACCCGCCCGTTCGAGCAGGTCGCCGCCGAGTTCGCCGACCAGCACGTGATGCGGCCCGACGAGACGCTGCAAGAGCTGCTGGACGCGTTCGAGGCCCAGAACGCCGAATCGCTGCGGCTGGCACGGACCGCCGACCTGGACGCCGCGGTGCCGGTGCCGCACGACATCCCCTGGTTTCCCAAGGACCAGCAGGCCTGGTCGGTGCGCTGGGTGATCCTGCACGTCATCAACGAGCTGGCCCGGCACGCCGGGCACGCCGACATCATCCGGGAGACGATCGACGGCGCCACCATGTACGAGTTGATCGCCGCGCGGGAGGGCTGGGCCATCGAGGGCTGGGTGCAGCCCTGGAAGGGCGGCGATCGGCGCTAGCGGATTGGGACTCGCCAGCGCCGATTTGGCACACTGCACTGATGAGCTCTACCAAACATCGAGAGGTGGCCAAGCTCGACCGGGTGCCGTTGCCGGTCGAGGCGGCCCGGGTAGCGGCGACCGGTTGGCAGGTCACCCGCTCCGCCGCTCGCGTCCTCACCAAGCTGCCGGCCAAGGGCCCGTGGCAGCAGAAGGTGATCAAGCAGCTCCCCCAGACGTTCGCCGACCTGGGGCCCACCTACGTCAAGTTCGGGCAGATCATCGCGTCCAGCCCCGGCGCGTTCGGCGAATCGCTGTCCCGGGAGTTCCGCGGCCTGCTGGACCGGGTGCCGCCCGCCGACCCCGACGAGGTGCACAAGCTGTTCCTCGAGGAGCTCGGGGCCGACCCGTCCGAGCTGTTCGCCAGCTGGGACGAGACCCCGTTCGCCTCGGCGTCCATCGCCCAGGTGCACTACGCCACCCTGCACACCGGCGAGGAGGTCGTCGTCAAGATCCAGCGGCCGGGCATCCGCCGCCGGGTCGCCGCCGACCTGCAGATCCTCAAGCGCTTCGCCCAGGCCGTCGAGCTGGCCAAGCTGGGCCGCCGGCTGTCCGCCCAGGACGTGGTCGCCGACTTCTCCGACAACCTGGCCGAGGAGCTGAATTTCCGGCTGGAGGCCCAGTCGATGGAGGCCTGGGTGTCGCACCTGCACGCCTCGCCGCTGGGCAAAAACATCCGGGTGCCGCAGGTGTACTGGGACTTCACCACCGACCGGGTGCTGACCATGGAGCGGGTGTCCGGGATCCGCATCGACGACGTCGCCGCGGTCCGCAAGGCCGGGTTCGACGGGGTTGAGCTGGTCAAGGCGCTGCTGTTCAGCCTGTTCGAGGGCGGGCTGCGGCACGGCCTGTTCCACGGCGACCTGCACGCCGGCAACCTCTACGTCGACGAGGCGGGCCGCATCGTGTTCTTCGACTTCGGCATCATGGGCCGCATCGACCCGCGCACCCGCTGGCTGCTGCGCGAGCTGGTGTATGCGCTGCTGGTCAAGAAGGACCACGCCGCGGCCGGCAAGATCGTGGTGCTGATGGGCGCCGTGGGCACCGTGAAACCCGAAGCCCAGGCCGCCAAGGACCTGGAGAAATTCGCCACCCCGCTGACCATGCAGACCCTGGGCGACATGTCCTATGCCGACATCGGCCGCCAGCTGTCGGCGCTGGCCGACGCCTACGACGTCAAGCTGCCCCGCGAGCTGGTGCTGATCGGCAAGCAGTTCCTCTACGTCGAGCGCTACATGAAGCTGCTGGCACCCAAGTGGCAGATGATGTCGGATCCGCAATTGACCGGGTATTTCGCCAACTTCATGGTCGAGGTCAGCCGCGAGCACTCCTCCGAGTTCGAATCCGACGTCGAGGTCTAGGGCCTTCGATGGTGCAGGTCCGCACGGGGCACGCCATATCAGGCGACCTGAAGCTCTACTACGAGGACATGGGCGACATCGACGACCCGCCGGTGCTGCTGATCATGGGGCTGGGCGCCCAGCTGCTGCTGTGGCGGACCGCGTTCTGCGAGAAGCTGGTGGGCCGCGGGCTGCGGGTGATCCGGTACGACAACCGCGACGTGGGGCTGTCCAGCAAGACCGAGCACCGCAGCTCGGGGCAACCGCTGGTCACCCGGCTGCTGCGGTCCTGGCTGGGCCTGCCCAGCCAATCGGCGTACCGGCTGGAGGACATGGCCGACGACGCCGCGGCCGTGCTGGACCATTTGGGCATCGACGACGCCCACATCGTGGGGGCGTCGATGGGCGGCATGATCGCCCAGATTTTCGCCGCCCGGTTCCGCCAGCGCACCAAAACCCTGGCGGTCATCTTCTCCAGCAACAATTCCGCGCTGCTGCCGCCGCCGGCGCCGCGGGCGCTGCTGGCGCTGCTGAAGGGGCCGCCGCCCGACTCGCCGCGCGAGGTGATCATCGACAACGCGGTGCGGGTCGGCAGGATCATCGGCAGCACGCGCTACCGGGTGCCCGAGGAGCAGGCGCGCGCCGAGGCCGCCGAGGGCTACGACCGCAACTACTACCCGCAGGGCGTCGCCCGACACTTTTCCGCCGTGCTGGGCAGCGGCAGCCTGCGCCGCTACAACCGTCGGACCACCGCGCCCACCGTGGTGATCCACGGCCGGGCGGACAAGCTGATGCGGCCGTTCGGGGGCCGCGCGGTGGCCGGCGCCATCGACGGCGCCCGATTGGTGTTATTCGACGGGATGGGTCATGATCTGCCACAGCAGTTGTGGGATCAGGTGATCGGCGTGCTGGCGAACAACTTCGCCAAGGCCAGCTGAGCCAAAAACTCTCGGTAGAAACGGTTCCCCGCAATTTTCAGTCCAAGTCACAGAGTTGTACGGTTGTCGAAGGAGGGTGGGTGTAACCGATGGCCAAGCTGAAGCCGTATTACGAAGAGTCGCAAGCAACCTACGACATTTCCGACGACTTCTTCGCGTTGTTCCTTGACCCCAACATGGTGTACACCTGCGCCTATTTCGAAAACGACGACATGACGCTGGAACAGGCGCAGCTGGCCAAGCTGGATCTGGGGCTGGACAAGCTGAACCTCGAACCGGGCATGACGCTGCTCGACGTCGGCTGCGGCTGGGGTGGGGCCGTGGTGCGGGCGTTGGAAAAATACGACGTGAACGTCATCGGTATCACGCTCAGCCGCAACCACTATGCGCGCACCAAGGAGAGGCTGGCCGCGATCCCGACCACCCGGCGCGCCGAGGCGCGGCTGCAGGGTTGGGAAGAGTTCGACGAGCCCGTCGACCGGATCATCAGCTTCGAGGCCTTCGACGCGTTCAAAAAGGAACGCTGGCCCGCGTTCTGGGATTGGGCCTACAAGAGCCTGCCCAACGACAGCCGGATGCTGATGCACAGCATCTTCACCTACCCGCAGTCGCAGTGGAAGGAACGCGGCATCCCGATCACCATGTCGGATCTGCGGTTCTTCCACTTCCTGGGCAAGGAGATCTTCCCCGGCGGGCAGATGTGCGGCGAAGCCGACATCGTCGACCTGTCCCAGGCCAGCGGCTTCTCGCTGGAGCAGGTCCAGTACCTGCGGCCGCACTACGCCCGGACCCTGGACACCTGGGCAGCCAACCTGGAGGCCAACCGGGAGCAGGCCATCGCCATCCAGTCGCAGGAGGTCTACGACCGCTTCATGCGCTACCTGACCGGCTGCGCGGAGCTGTTCCGCAAAGGAATCTCCAACGTGGCCCAATACACCCTGACCAAGTAGCGCAGTAGACTTTGCATCCGCGGTCGGGCCCGCGACGCGCACTCGCACCGCCAGGAACGCCTCCTCCAGGAGAACAGGACGAACATGGCTGAGCAACCGAGTAGCCCGACCAAGACCCGGACACGTTCGGAGGACATCCAGGCGCACTACGACGTCTCCGACGATTTCTTCGGCCTGTTCCAGGACCCGACCCGGACCTACAGCTGCGCCTACTTCGCGCGCGACGACATGAGCCTGGAAGAGGCCCAGTACGCCAAGATCGACCTCAACCTGGACAAGCTGGACCTCAAGCCGGGCATGACGCTGCTGGACATCGGCTGCGGGTGGGGCACCACCATGAAGCGCGCCGTGGAGCGGTTCGACGTCAACGTGATCGGCCTGACGCTATCCAAGAACCAGCACGCCCGCTGCGAGGAGCTGCTCGCCTCGCTGGACAGCAACCGCTGCCGCCAGGTGCGGCTGCAGAACTGGGAGGACTTCAACGAGCCGGTCGACCGCATCGTGTCCATCGAGGCGTTCGAGCACTTCGGCCACGAGAACTACGACGACTTCTTCAAGCGGACCTTCGACATCATGCCCGACGATGGCAGGATGACCGTGCAGAGCAGCGTCAGCTACCACCCCTACGACCTGGCCGCCCGCGGCAAGAAGCTGAGCTTCGAGACGGCGCGGTTCATCAAGTTCATCGTCACCGAGATCTTCCCCGGCGGCCGGCTGCCGTCCACCCAGATGATGGTCGATCACGGCGAGAAGGCGGGATTCGTTGTGCCCGAACCTCTTTCGTTGCGGCCGCACTACATCAAGACGCTGCACATCTGGGGCGACACGCTGGAGTCGAACCGGGACAAGGCCATCGAGGTCACCTCCGAAGAGGTGTACAACCGCTACATCAAGTACCTGCGCGGCTGCGAGCACTACTTCACCGAGGAGATGCTCGACTGCAGCCTGGTGACCTACCTCAAGCCGGGGGCGGCCGCCTGATTTTCGCGGCGGCTATCGGATTAGGGCTGCGCCGTTCGTCGAGTAGGTAGAGAGTGGAACACACGGTTCCGCTCACCACCTGGAGGTGACGACATGCAGTACTTCGCGCTGTTGATCAGTAGGGAGCAGGAGCGCAAGCCCGACGACGCGGCCGCCGCCATGGCGGCGTGGGAAAGCTTCCACGCCAAGGCCGGTCCGGCGATCAAGGCCGGTGACGCGCTGGCGCCCGCCGCGGCCGCGGCCGTCATCACCGGCGGCCCCGACGCGCCGGTGGTGACCGACGGCCCGTTCGCCGAGACCGCGGAGGTGGCCTGCGGCTACTACATTTTCGAGGCCGAAAACCTCGACGAGGCGCTGGCGCTGGCGCGCGACGTGCCGGTCGCCGCGTTCGGGGCGGTGGAGCTGTGGCCGGTGGTGCACGCGGTCGAGCCGTCCCGCAGGATCACCGGCAACGACTGGCTGGCGCTGCTGCTGGAACCGGCGGAATCCGCCCACACGCCCGGCACGCCGGAGTGGGAGGCGGTGGCCGCCAAGCACGCGGAGCTGCACGCGGCCGCCGGCGACCACATCATCGGCGGCGCCGCGCTGCACGACAAGTCCACCGCCACCACGGTGCGGGTGCGCGACGGCGAGGTGCTGATCACCGACGGGCCGTATGTGGAGAGCGCGGAGATCGCCACCGGGATCTACCTGCTGGGCGCCGCCGATCGCGACGAGGCCGTCAAGATCGCGTCCATGATTCCCGCGTCCACGGTGCAGCTGCGCCAGCTGGCGGGAGTCTCCGACCTGTAGGCGCATGGCCGACCTGGACGGCGTCTTCCGCCGGGAGTGGGGACCCGCCGTCGCCGCGCTGGCGCGGTGGTCGGGTGACCTCACCGTCGCCGAGGACGCCGTCCAGGAGGCCTGCGCCGAGGCGCTGCGCGCCTGGCCCCGCGACGGGATGCCCGCCAATCCGGCCGGCTGGCTGGTCACCGTCGCGCGCAACCGCGCCCGCGATCGGCTGCGCCGCGAATCCGCGCGTCCCGGAAAGGAATTGGCCGCCGTGCTGGACGACATTCGGGCGCGCACCGATGCCGCCGACCCGCATCCGGTGCGCGACGACGAGCTGCGGATGATGTTCACCTGCGCGCACCCGGCCCTGGACCGACCGTCGCAGCTGGCGCTGACGCTGCGGTTGGTGTCCGGGCTGACCGTCGCCGAGATCGCCCGGGCGCTGCTGCAGTCCGAGGCCGCCATCAGTCAGCGAATCACCCGCGCCAAGAACAAGGTTCGCCACGCCAACATCCCGCTCAGGGTGCCGCCCGCCGAGCTGCTGGGCGAGCGCACCCCGCACGTGCTGGGCTGCGTGTACTCGGTGTTCACCGAGGGCTACTGGTCCACCGCGGGGCCGTCGGCGATCCGGGACGACCTGTGCGACGAAGGCATTCGGCTGGGCGCCGAGTTGTGCGCGCTGCTGCCCCACGAGCGCGAGGCACACGCGCTGTCCGCGCTGATGCTGCTGCACGATTCGCGGCGCGCCACAAGGGTCGACGCCCACGGTGTGCCGGTGCCGCTCGAGGAGCAGGACCGTACGCGCTGGGACCGCCGGCGCATCACGGCCGGACTGGACCGGTTGCGTTATGCCGAGGGGTCGAGCGGCGCCTACCTGCCGCAGGCGGTGATCGCCGCGCTGCACGCCACCGCGCCGTCCTGGGAAGAAACCGACTGGGTCACCATCTGCGCCGCCTACGACCGGCTATGGCAATTGACCCGTTCACCGGTGGTGGCCGCGAATCGGGCGCTGGCGATCGGGCTGCGCGACGGTCCCGACGCCGGCTTAGCCGCCTTGGAGGAGGTGGACGAACCTAAGCTGGAACGCTCGAATCTCATCGCGACGCTCCGCGCCGATCTCCTGCGGCGCGCCGGGCGGCCCGCCGAGGCGCTGCCCTGGTACCGAATCGCGTTGCAGTCCAACGGATCCGAGCCGGGCCGCGAATTCCTGAGGCGGCGCATCGCCGAGTGCACTTCAGCTGCCGAAAGTGCAACTGGCGACGCATTTCCCGAGAACGGCCGTCGCCAGTTGCACTCTCGCGGAGGGACCTAGGCCTCGGCGAAGTTGCGGGTGATCGACGGGTCCACCGGAATGCCCGGGCCCGTCGTCGTCGACACGGTGATCTTCTTCAGGTACCGGCCCTTGGACGCCGACGGCTTGAGCCGCAGCACTTCGTCCAGCGCGGCACCGTAGTTCTCCGCGAGGGCCTTCTCGTCGAACGACGCCTTGCCGATGACGAAGTGCAGGTTGGCCTGCTTGTCCACCCGGAAGTTGATCTTGCCGCCCTTGATGTCGGCGACGGCCTTGGCGACGTCGGGGGTGACGGTGCCGGTCTTGGGGTTGGGCATCAGGCCGCGCGGGCCGAGCACCCGGGCGATGCGGCCCACCTTGGCCATCTGGTCGGGCGTGGCGATGGCCGCGTCGAAGTCCAGGAAGCCGCCTTGGATCTTTTCGATCAGGTCGTCGCTGCCGACGATGTCGGCGCCGGCGGCCTGCGCCTGCTCGGCCTTCTCGCCGACGGCGAACACCGCGACCCGGGCGGTCTTGCCGGTGCCGTGCGGCAGGTTGACCGTGCCGCGCACCATCTGGTCCGCCTTGCGCGGGTCGACGCCGAGCCGGATCGCCACCTCGACGGTCGCGTCCTGCTTGGTCGACGACGTCTCCTTGGCCAGCTTGGCCGCCTGCAACGGGGTGTAGAGGTTGTCGCGGTCCACCTTCTCGGCGGCCGCGCGATATGCCTTGCTGCGCTTGCTCATTGACTCATCCAATCTGGTGTTGGGTCGTGGTTGGCGGGCCGAAGCTGGCCCTCCCACGGGGTTGTTTCTCGTCGAATAAGCCCTTCGCACTCCTACGCTGGGCCTCGTTCCTCGCCCCGCTCCGTCGTGCTCGGACTACTCGACGGTGATACCCATCGACCGGGCGGTGCCGGCGATGATCTTGGCCGCGGCGTCGATGTCGTTGGCGTTCAGGTCGGCCTTCTTGGTCTCGGCGATCTCCTTGACCTGGTCCCAGCTGACCTTGGCGACTTTGTTCTTGTGCGGCTCGGCCGAGCCCTTACCCACACCGGCGGCCTTGAGCAACAGCTTGGCCGCGGGCGGGGTCTTGAGCGCGAACGTGAAGCTGCGGTCCTCGTAGACGGTGATCTCGACGGGGATGACCTGGCCGCGCTGGTTCTCGGTGGCGGCGTTGTAGGCCTTGCAGAACTCCATGATGTTGACGCCGTGCTGACCGAGCGCGGGCCCGACCGGCGGCGCCGGGTTGGCCTGCCCCGCCTGGATCTGGAGCTTGATCAGCCCGACGACTTTCTTCTTCGGGGCCATGAGATGTTGTTGTCCTTCCTGGTTTGTGCCCGGCGCCGGCGCCGGTTCAGAGCTTGGAGACTTGGCTGAAGGTCAGTTCCACCGGCGTTTCGCGGCCGAAGATGGACACCAGCACCTTGAGCTTCTGCTGCTCGCCGTTGACCTCGCTGATGGTGGCCGGCAGGGTGGCGAACGGTCCGTCCATCACCGTCACCGACTCGCCCACCTCGTAGTCGACCTCGATGGCCGGACGCTCCAGGCCGCCCGCCTCGGCGGCGGCCGCGGTGCTGGCCGCACCCTTGGCGACCTTCTTCGTCGCGCCGCGCGGCAGCAGGAACTTCACCACGTCGTCGAGCGACAGCGCCGACGGGCGCGACGTCGCGCCGACGAACCCGGTGACCCCGGGCGTGTTGCGCACCGCGGCCCACGAGTCGTCGGTCAGATCCATCCGCACCAGGATGTAGCCGGGCAGCACCTTGCGGTTGACCTGCTTGCGCTGGCCGTTCTTGATCTCGGTGACCTCTTCGGTGGGCACCTCGACCTGGAAGATGTAGTCCCCGACGTCGAGGTTCTGCACCCGCGTTTCCAGGTTGGCTTTGACCTTGTTCTCGTATCCCGCGTAGGAGTGGATGACGTACCAGTCGCCGGGCTTGCTGCGCAGTTCGGCCTTGAGCGCGGCGGCCGGGTCGACCTCTTCCGCCGGTTCGCCCTGCGTCTCGGCCGACTCGGCGGCGTCCTCGGTGGTCTCGGCGGCCTCGTCGGCGGCCTCGGTGGCCTCGTCGGTCTCCCTCAGGTCGACCGCGTCACCCGCGGACGGGTCACCGTCGAAGGTAGTCACGGGTTGAGTCCTCTCTGTCACTTTCAAAGCGGCGTCACTCGCTCAGCCGAACACCAGCAGCACCAGCTTGGTCAGGCCGAAATCCGCCAGGCCGACCAGCGCCACCATGAAGGCCAGGAAGGCCAGCACGACGGAGGTGTAGGTGAGCATCTGCTTGCGGTTGGGCCAGATGACCTTCCGCATCTCTGCAACGACCTGCTTGAGGTAGTTGTAGACGAACACAAACGGGTTCGCCCGGGTGTCCGCGGATTTCTTCGGCTTCGCGGCCTTCTTGCGCTTGGCTTTCTCGGCTTTCTCCGGCGCGGAGACCTCGGCCTCGTCCGACGGCTCCGCGTCGGCGTCCCCCGCCGTCCGCTGCCGTGACCGCTTGCCGGTAGGGCGCTGCGGCCGCGTCACCACCGCGGTCCGGCCACCGCCGGCGCGGTCGTCCGTCGTGTCAGCGCCGTCGCTTGCGGCGTCGTTGGCAACGTCGCCTTCGTCGCTCACCGCATGCTCCTTTGTTTGCTAGTACCCCAAGAGCCGTCCCATCAGTGGCGGCATGTCTTCCAGTGTCCACCATGACACGGATCCCTGTTCAGCAGGGGCGACAGGACTTGAACCTGCAACCTGCGGTTTTGGAGACCGCTGCTCTGCCAGTTGAGCTACGCCCCTTCGCGGTTGGCAGGCCAACCTGCGCTTACCTACCGGGGCTTACATGACACGCGCGCCTCCCGATTGCTCGACTCACGGAAAGCGCGCTGATGCTGGGAAAACCCCGAGGCCCGAGTGTACATCGGAGCGGGAGTCAGATACCAATTACGCCGTTCTGACGACCTGGCCGGACTCGGAGTCCCAGCGCAGCTTCGCCGACTGGTCGCCGTTGAACTGACTCATCAGCGTGGTGTAGGCCTCCAGCACCAGCTCACCGTCGTCGTTGGTGCAGATGTTCTTGGTGACCACGATGTCGGCGCCGAACCGCTCGTCCACCGACACGATGTCCATCCGCGCCCACAGCTTGTCGCCGGCCTTGATCGGCTTGGAGAACACGAACCGCTGGTCGACCTGCACGATCACCAGCGTCTCCATGCCGATGTCGACGTGCCGGAAGAAATCCAGCTGGACCAGCTTGGCGAAAATGGTCGCGAAGGTCAGCGGCGCGATGATCGCGTCGTGGCCGAGTTCGGCGGCGGCGTCCTCGGAGAAGTGGGCCGGGTGGCGGTTCTTGACGGACAGGGCGAACTGACGCAGCTGTTCGCGCCCCACAACGAAGTAGTCGGGATAGCGCCAGATCATTCCCCGGATGTCTGTTTTGAGCGCCATGGCCTACGCAAGGATCGCGGACGCGATGGCCCTACCGAAGATCTTCTTGCCGCCCGTGGTGGCCGTCAGCGCGATGGTGACCGACTTGGTCTCCGGGTCCGCCGACTTCACCCGGCCGTTGAACACCAGCTCGGCGCCCTTGCCGTCGTTGGGCACCGGCACCACGGCGGTGAACCGCACGTTGTATTCGGTGACCGCGCCCGGGTCGCCGATCCACGCGGTGACGTAGCCCCCGCCGATGCCCATGGTCAGCATGCCGTGCGCGATCGCGGTGTCCAGGCCGACGACCTTGGCCATCTCGTCGTCCCAGTGGATCGGGTTCAGGTCGCCGGACACCCCCGCGTAATTCACCAGATCCTGACGGGTCAGCGGGTAGACCTTCTCCGGAAGCAGGTCACCCACCTTCACGGAGCTGAACTCACGCAGTGGCATCAGTAAATCCCTCTTCTCCATCCTCGCCGGCACGGCCCGCCAGGGTCGTGTAGGTCTCTTGCACGACGTCACCGGCCTCGTTGGTGATGACATTCTTGGTGACGATGATCTGGGTGCCGTGCGACACCCGCACCGAGTCCACGTAGACGTCGCAGTAGAGCTTGTCGCCCGCCACCAGCGGGGCGTAGAACTTCAACACCTGGTCCACCTGGACGATCTGGGCGTCCTTCACCGCGATGTTGGCGTGCTTGAAAAACGACGACTGCGCCATGTAGCCGAAGACGCAGACAAACGTGAGCGGGGCCAGCAGGCCCTTGTAGCCGAGCTCGGAGGCCGCCTTCTCCTCGAAGTACCACGCGTCGTCGTTCTGCACGGCGACCGCGTACTCGCGGATCTTCTCCCGCTCCACCTCGTAATGGTCGGGGTAGCGGTAGTGCATCCCGACGAGGTTTGTGGTTAACGGCACGGTTCTTAAACTACCTAGTCAATCGGAGTGAACGCGCGCGGCCGGCCGCTAGCGTGTCTCCCGATGCGCCTGGTGCTTACCGCAGTTGGGGCAGTACTTCTTCAGCTCCAGTCGGTCCGGGTCGTTCCGGCGGTTTTTCTTGGTGATGTAGTTGCGGTGCTTGCACACCTCGCACGCCAAGGTGATTTTCGGCCGTACGTCGGTACTGGAAGCCATGACGGTTCTGCCTCGATTCGTGAAAAAATCCGTGCTGTTGGGTTGTAGCGATGGCCGGACTCGAACCGGCGACCTAACGATTATGAGTCGTTCGCTCTAACCGACTGAGCTACATCGCCTCTGGCCACCCCTTTTGGGGTCGGGGCCGCCACGCCTGCTCGGCGTCCGCCGAGCCCCCTAACGGAATCGAACCGTTGACCCTTTCCTTACCATGGAAACGCTCTACCGACTGAGCTAAGGGGGCCGTTCACCCGAAGCGACCAGTCGCGCGGGCCTAGAAGAGGGTACAGCCTGGTTCGCAGCGGCACCAAACCACGCCGGATGCCGATCAGCCGCTTTCGGCGTTCCGCCGAGGCTGCCAGGCGCTGAGGTCGCTGAACTCGTCGTACTCGTCTTCGGATGCGACGGAATCGCCCTCGTGCAGCAGGGTCCGCAACGCGAGATTGACGGCCTCGCGGGCGTCGGCGAGATGGAAGCGGCGGATCGCCTCATCGACCAATTCGAGGTCGACCTCGATTTCAACCTTCTTCCTCATGCGGCAACAATACCCACTGACCACCCGCCGAAGCCGTTGCTGGCAAGCCGTGTGCGGCAAAGTCCGGCCGGCCGAATCCGCAAGGGGTGGCGGGCCACCCGCGGCCGCGTCATAGTCTGGTCAGGTGTCCGACGACCGGCTGTACTTTCGCCAACTGCTCTCCGGTCGCGACTTCGCCGCCGGCGACATGTTCGCGACGCAGATGCGCAACTTCGCCTACCTGATCGGTGACCGGCAGACCGGGGACTGCGTGGTGGTCGACCCCGCCTACGCCGCCTCCGACCTGCTCGACACGCTCGAGGCCGACGGCATGCACCTGTCCGGCGTGCTGGTGACCCATCACCACCCCGACCACGTGGGCGGCTCGATGATGGGGTTCACGCTGGCGGGCCTGGCCGAACTGCTGGAGCGGGCGCCGGTGCCGGTGCACGTCAATAGCCATGAGGCGCTGTGGGTTTCGCGGGTCACCGGGATCAGCGCAAGCGACCTGACCGCCCACGAGAACCACGACAAGGTCAGCGTCGGCGACATCGAGATCGAGTTGCTGCACACCCCCGGTCACACGCCGGGCAGCCAGTGCTTCCTGCTGGACGGCCGGCTGGTCGCCGGGGACACGCTGTTCCTGGAGGGCTGCGGGCGCACCGACTTTCCCGGCGGCGACTCCGACGAGATGTACCGCAGCCTGCAACGGCTGGCGAAGCTTCCCGGGGACCCGACGGTGTTTCCCGGGCACTGGTACTCGGCCGAGCCGAGCGCCTCGCTGTCGGAGGTGAAGCGGTCCAACTACGTCTACCGGGCCTCCGACCTTGACCAATGGCGGATGCTGATGGGCGGCTGAGCCGTCCGGTGATCGCTCGATCGTGATCACCCCGCGGCCGGCCCTGTGATATAAGCGGAGGGTGGATTCCATGGGTTGGATCCAGGACAGCTGGCATGGGGTCACGCACGTCGGGTCCAGCACCTGGATCGCGTGGGCAGCATGGGCGGCGATCGCGCTCGCCGTCATCACGCTGATCTTCACCAACAGCCAGATCGCCCGCAATCGCCGGGCGGCCGCCGAGCAGACCCGCCCGCACGTCGCGATGTTCATGGAGCCGCACCCGGCCGACTGGCACGTCATCGAACTGGTGGTCCGCAACTTCGGCCAGACCGCTGCCTACGACATCGAATTCTCCTTCGACAATCCGCCCACCGTGGCCGAATACGAGAGCGCCACCGACGGCTACGCCGACGTCGTCGAACTGCGGCTGCCCCGCCAGCTGCCGGTGCTGGCGCCCGGCCAGGAGTGGCGCACGGTGTGGGACTCCGCGCTGGACCGCGCCGAGATCGGCAGCGGCATCGAATCCCGCTTCACCGGCACGGTCACCTACTACGACCGGCCCGCGCCGGCCGGCGGCCGGCGGTTCTGGCAGCGGGAACGCACGCCGCTGCACACCGACGTCGTGCTGGACTGGGACGCCCTGCCGCCCGTGCAGCGCATCGAGTTGATGACCACCCACGACCTGGCCAAGCGGGAGAAGGAAAAGCTGGAGCTGCTGCGCGGGCTGCTCACCTACTTCCACTACGCCAGCAAGGAAACCCGTCCCGAGGTGTTCCGCAGCGAGATCGAACGGATCAACGCCGCGGTCCGGGAAACCCAAGACAGGTGGCGCAGCCGCCAACTCGACGAACCCACCGATGTCAGCCTGCGCTGGAGCAACGCCGAAGACGACCTGGGCAAGCACCACAGCCAGCCGGCGTGACGGCAAGGAGCAACTCATGAGCGGCCCGGTCCACTACAGCACCAAGGGCCCCGTCGCCGTCATCAGGATGGACGACGGCAAGGTCAACGCGTTGGGCCCGACCATGCAGCAGGCCCTGGGCGAGGCCATCGACCGGGCCGAGGCGGACAACGCCGGGGCGCTGGTGATCACCGGCAACGAGCGGGTGTTCAGCGGCGGCTTCGACCTGAAGATCCTCACGTCCGGCGAGGTGCAGCCCGCGGTCAACATGCTGCGCGGCGGGTTCGAGCTGGCCTATCGCCTGCTGTCGTATCCCAAGCCGGTGGTGATGGCCTGCACCGGGCACGCCATCGCGATGGGCGCGTTCCTGTTGTCGTCGGGCGATCACCGGGTGGCCGCGCACGCCTACAACATCCAGGCCAACGAGGTCGCGATCGGCATGGTCATCCCGTATGCCGCGATGGAGATCATGAAGCTGCGGCTCACGCCGTCGGCCTACCAGCAGGCCAGCGGGCTGGCCAAGACGTTCTTCGGTGAAACCGCTTTGGCCGCAGGCTTTGTCGACGAGATCGTGCTGCCCGAGGTGGTGGTCGACCGCGCCGAGGAGGCCGCCGCCGAATTCGCCGAGCTGAACCAGCGCGCCCACGCCGCCACCAAGTTGCGGGCCCGCGCCGACGCGCTGGCGGCCATCCGCGCCGGGATCGACGGCATCGAAGCCGAATTCGGCCTGTAGGCCCGGAGCGTATTTCGGCGTTTCGGCCGCAACGACCGGGGAAGTCACCGGTGTGGCAACAGATCGCATCGCGAACCCGTGGGGGACGCGCACACCCTATGCGCCCGGCACCCGATGGCCGGAACGCATCGACACCTATCTGGCCGACGGGGTCACCGCCGAGTCGGTGGACCGCTGGGTGCAATCGGCGGCGGTATTGCATTCCAACGGCGACGGTTTGGACATCGCCGTCAAGGACGGGCGGATCGTGGGGGTGCGCGGGCGCGCCGTCGACCGGGTCAACCACGGCCGGCTCGATCCCAAGGATCTGTTCGGCTGGCAGGCCAACGCCTCCGCCGACCGGCTCACCACGCCGCTGCTCCGGGTGCGCGGCGCGTTGCGGCCGTGCGACTGGGACACCGCGATGGAGCGGATCGTCGCGCGCAGCCGCGAACTGCTGGACCGCCACGGCCCCAGCTCGATCGGCTTCTACACCTCCGGGCAGTTGTTCGCCGAGGAGTACTACACCCAGGCGGCCATCGCGCACGGGGCGATCGGCACCAACCACGTCGACGGCAACACCCGGCTGTGCACCGCGACGGCCGCCGAGGCGTTGAAGGAATCGTTCGGCTGCGACGGCCAGCCCGGGTCCTACACCGACGTGGACCACGCCGACGTCATCGCGCTGTTCGGGCACAACGTCGCCGAGACGCAGACCGTGCTGTGGGCGCGGATGCTGGACCGGCTGGCCGGCAGCGACCCGCCGGCCATCGTCTGCGTCGACCCCCGGCTGACGCCGGTCGCCCGGCACGCCACCGTGCACCTGGCGCCGCTGCCGGGCACCAACGTGGCGCTGATGAACGGCCTGCTGCACGAGATCATCGGCAACGGCTGGATCGATCGGGACTACATCGACGCGCACAGCGTGGGTTTCGACGAATTACAATGCAGGGTAAGCGAATTCACGCCCGAGTGGGTGGCCGAGATCTGCGGTGTGGCCGCCACGGACCTCCGGCGGGCCGCCCGGCTGATCGGCACCGCGCAGCGGCTACTGTCCACCGTGCTGCAGGGTTTCTACCAGTCGCACCAGGCCACCGCGGCGGCCGTGCCGGTCAACAACATTCACCTGGTGCGCGGCATGCTGGGCAGGCCCGGCTGCGGGGTGCTGCAGATGAACGGACAGCCGACCGCGGAGAGTACCCGCGAGTGCGGCGCCGACGGCGACCTGGCCGGTTTCCGTAACTGGTCCAACGACTCCCACGTCGCCGAGTTGGCGGACCTGTGGAATCTCGAGCCGCTGCAGATCCCGCACTACGGTCCGCCCACGCACGCCATGCAGATGTTCCGCTTCGCCGAGGAGGGGACGCTGCGCATGCTGTGGGTGACCGCCACCAACCCCGCGGTGTCGCTGCCGGAGTTGCCGCGCATCCGCGACATCCTGTCGCAGCAGCGGCTGTTCCTCGTCGTCCAGGACATCTTCTTGACCGAGACCGCCGCGCTGGCCGACGTGGTGTTGCCGGCCGCGGCGTGGGCGGAGAAGACGGGCACCTTCACCAACGCCGACCGCACGGTGCACCTGTCCGAAAAGGCCGTGGAGCCACCGGGTTCCGCGCGTTCGGACTTGGAGATCTTCCTGGACTACGCGCGCCGGATGGATTTCCGCGACAAGGACGGCCGGCCGTTTCCGCCGTGGACCGATCCGGAGTCGGCGTTCGAGGCGTGGAAGAAATGCAGCGCGGGCCGACCGTGCGACTACACCGGCTTGAGCTACGCGAAGCTGCGTGGCGGTAGCGGCATCCAATGGCCGTGCAACACAGATCATCCCGACGGTATCGAGGGGCTGTATGAGGATGGGAGATTTCCGGCCGCGCCCGACTACTGCGAGGCGTACGGCAAGGACCTGATCACGGGCGCCCCGCTGCAGCCCGACGAGTACCGCTCGCTGAACCCGTCCGGCAAGGCCATCATCAAGGCGGCGCAATACCTGCCCCCGCACGAGCGGCCCGGCCCGGATTACCCGTTCGCGCTGATCACCGGCCGCACTATCTACCACTTTCACACCCGCACGAAAACGGCTCGGGCCCAACAGCTTCAGGATGCCGCGCCCGAGGTGTGGGTGGAGGTCTCCGAACGCGACGCGCGCCGCCTGGGCATCGAGGCCGGCGATCTGGTGCACGTGAGCACTCCGCGCGGCCGAATCACCTGCGCCGCGCGCGTCGGCGGCATCCGCGACGGGGTGCTGTTCGTGCCCTTCCACTACGGCTACTGGGACCGGGATGGCGGGGATCATCAACGGGCCGGCAACGAACTCACGGTGACCGACTGGGACCCGGCGTCCAAGCAGCCGAGCTTCAAAACGGCCGCAGCCCGGCTCGACATGGCCCCGACCCACACGGCGGCGCCGGTGAGCGAGGCCGTCGCGGCCGGGAGCCCGTCATGAAACTGAGGCTGGCGATCCGCGAACTGCACCGCTCCGAACGCAAGCTGGCCCACCAACTGACCGTGATGGCCGCCCGGCACCACAGCGACCAGGACATCTGCCACCTGGCCCGCGACCTGGCCGGCTGGTCGCACCGGCACCTCGGCGAGCTCGCGCGGCACGGCCGCCACTACGGTCTGCGGCTGTCCGCCGATCCGCACACCGCTGCGCGCACCGGTGTCGTGCAGCAGCGGATCAGCGGTCTGCTGCGGCACCGGCCGGAACCCGGGCTGGTGCTGCTGGCCGACCTGCGCCGGATCCACCGGCTGGCCGCCGGCGTGTCGCTGGACTGGGAGCTGCTGGCCCAAGGTGCGCAGGCGGCCAAAGATGCCGAGCTGCTGGGCCTGGCGTCGCGCTGTCACCCCGAGACGCTGCGCCAGATGCGTTGGGCCAACGCGATGCTCAAGGAGCTTTCGCCGCAGGTGTTGATGAACTGAGAGGCGAACGCGGTGGCCGCTGCTCGCCGCCACCGCGTTGCTCGCCTCCTCGCCGCCAGTGTGGCACGTGCGCGCCGGGCCGTCACTTCACCCGCGCCCGCCCGGATACCGGAACCGGTCCAGGTAGGCCTGCCAGTCCCAGGTCGACAGGAACGCCTGGGCGGCCGCGTAGCCGCTGTCGTACAGCTCTTCCAGGCGAGACCTGGGGACGTCGAAGTCGAGCACGCCGACGTTCGTCGATTCCACCGCGATGGCTCGGGCGGCGACCCACGGCTGGCTGAGATGGGTCTGGTCGTGGCCGGCCAGCATGGTGATCAGCAGGCTTTCCAACAGCGCCGTCTGCGGCAAGAAGCGCAGCGGTTTCAGGGCCGGCATCACCGCACCGATGCCCTCGGTGGGGCTCGGCATGACCGTGATCCCGAAGGTGGGCCAGCGCGGCGCCCGGCCGTCGGGCCGGTCGAAGGTGTCGATCGGGAAATTCGACAACACCCCGCCGTCGACCAGGGTGCAGGCGGTCCCGTCGGCTCTGGCCAGCTTGACCGGCCGGTAGAAGAACGGGATGGCCATCGAGGCGCGCACCGCGTCGGCCACCGGCTGCTCGTCGGGGTCCAGGCCGTAGAGCCGCCGGTAGTCCCACGGCAGCCGCACCAGCTGGGCCGCGGTGACGTCGGCCACGGTGACCACCAGCCGGCGGCGGCGCTCGTCGGGCAGATCGTCGCCGTCGAAGACAAGGTCGCCGAAGGTGCTGACCCCGAAGTTCTTCAGCTCGCTGCGAATCCAGTCGTGCGCGACGTCGCCGCGGTACATGCTGGTGTCCCGCGCCAGCCCCCACGCCGCACCCAGATAGGGCACCGGCCCGGCGTCGCGCCATTTGTGCAGCGGGACGGAGAAGGCGAGTTCCTTGACCTGCGCGCCGGTCAGCTCGCCGGCGTGGCAGCCGGCCGCCAGGATCGCCGCCACCACCGAGCCGGCCGAGACCCCGGAGACCCTTTTGATCGAATAGCCGGCATCCATCAGCGCCACGATGGCACCCACCAGACCGATGAACTTGACGCCGCCGCCGGAGAGCACCAGGTCCACCGGCTTCGCCGGCTCCATCTTGGACGTCACCTACTGCTCCGATGAAACCCATTGGTAGGGAAGGAATTTCCCGTCGAAGGTGACCACCACCCGGTCTCCGGACGGGTGTGGTTTCTTCTGCAGATCGACACTGAAGTTGATCGCGCTCATGATGCCGTCGCCGAACTGCTCGGCGATCACCTCTTTGAGGGCGCCGCCGTAGACCTGCAGGGCTTCGTAGAAGCGGTAGATGGTGGGGTCGGTCGGCACGGCGGTGGGCAGGCCGCCGCGCATCGGCGGCGCCGCCAGCACCGGCACCGCCGACTCGTCGAGGCCCAGCTTGTCGACGAGGATCCGGCCCAGCTCGGCCGGTATCGGGTGCTGTCCGAGCAGCGCCGAGGTGGTCCACAGCAGCGGGCGGCCGATGGCGTCGGCCAGCTCCTGCCAGGTCAGCCCCTTGGCCAGCCGGGCGACGACGATCTGTTCGGTGAGTTGGTTTCTCGTCATGCGTCCCAGCATGCACGCCGCGTCGGGGGGTAGCCATAATCCGTTCCATGGCCGAGCCGGTTGACCCGCTGCTGTTCTGACTATTCGGGTTTCGTGGCGGTGACGATCCGCGTCGAAAACCAGGGGCCGCCGTACCACATCCGCCAGCCGAGGTTGCGCCGCCGCACGTTGCGCCAGCCCAGCTCACGCAGCCGGGCCGCGTGCTGACGCGTCTCCCACAGATCCGCGATGGCCAGCCGGCCACCCGGCCGCAGCACCCGCACCGCTTCGTGGAGCGCCTGGCGCCGGCCGGCGCGCGTCGGAATGTTGTGGATCGCGAGGTTGCTCACCACCACGTCGACGCTCTCGTCGGCCAGGGGCAGCGCGGTCATGTCGGCGGTGTGCAGCTCGACGCGGTCGGCGACGCCCTCGGCCGCCGCGTTGGCCAGCGTGGCCTGCTCGGAGTTGTCCGTCTGGTCCGCCTGCCACAGGTCGACGCCGATCGCCCGGCCCCGCGGCAACCGCTTGGCCGCGGCCAGCAACACCGCACCCCGACCGCAGCCCAGATCGAGCAGGGTTTCGTCGCCGGCGAGCCGCAGATCGCTCAGAATCCGGTCCCACACAACGAATTTCCCGGCCCGCGTCGCGTAGATGTACAACGCGGTGTTGGCCGCGATGCCGGCGCTCGACAGCGCGGCCAGCGCGGCCCTGCGCCGCTTGCCGCGCGCCCAGCTGATCCCGGCCCACACCGCCAGGCCGGCGGCCTGGGCGCCGATGCCTATCGCCTGCGCGCGTGCCGAGACCGTGTGAAAGGACCCGTCGACTCCGTATTCGCCCCGGTGGTCATGCACGCCTATCAGCTTACGACTCGACAAGGCGCCGAACGTTTTTCGGCTGCGCGCTCACCAACGGCCGCGGTGCACGACCTCGGTGAACGGCCGGCGGTTCGGCTTGCGGATCGGGGTGAGCGGGCGATCGGCGGGATAGCCCACCCCGAGTAGGAACGCCACCAGATGACCGTCGGGCACGCCGAGGATGGCGCGCGCCTTGTCCTGATCCCCCACCGACGAATGCCCGGCCCCGATGCCCAGGTCTGTGGCCGCGATCATCATCGCCATGGTGGCCTGGCCGACGTCGTAGTTGTCGGTGACCAGCCGGCGCTCGTCGGGCGGCTCGGGCACCACGATCGCGATCGCCGCCGGCGCCCCGGCGATGTGGCCGGCGCCCCGCCACACCGTGGACAGCTCCTGCAGCTGGGTCCGGTCGGTGACGATGACGAAGTCCCACGGCTGCCGGTTCTTCGCCGACGGCGCGCGCCAGCCGGCCTCCACGATGCGGTCCAGATCCTCCCCGGCAATCGCCCGCGGCTGGTACTCCCGCACATTGCGTCGCGCACAGATCGCGTCCCAAGCTTCCATGAAGCGTCCTTCCAGTGACTGTTCTCCCTGCTCAACCCGCGTAGGATGGCGTGAATTCCCGGATGGCGTTGGCGCGGTCGCCCGCCGTCCGGCGCGACAAACGTGGGTAGACGGGTGCGGGCGCAGCCAAACACCCTGGCCCACAAATCAACACTCATCGCCCGGTTAGACGATGTGGAACCGGGGAAGCCGAGGTGAACCGACTCACCGGCCCGTTCGTGACAACCCCAATGGCCCCGAGTCAGAAAGGCGAGTAGCCGCCGTGGCAGAGAATCTGACACCGCACTTCGAAGAGGTACAGGCCCACTACGACTTGTCCGACGACTTCTTCCGGCTGTTCCTCGACCCCACCATGACCTACAGCTGCGCCTATTGGGATCGCAACCGCGACATCTCGCTGGAGGAGGCGCAGCTACGCAAGATCGACCTGTCACTGGGCAAGCTGGGGCTGCGGCCCGGGATGACGCTGCTCGACGTGGGCTGCGGCTGGGGCGCCACCATGCGCCGCGCCGTCGAGAACTACGACGTCAACGTCATCGGCCTGACCCTGTCCCGGCACCAGGCCGCCCACGTGCAGCAGCTGCTCGACGCGATGGACACCCCGCGCAGCAGGCGGGTGCTGCTGCACGGCTGGGAGGAGTTCGACGAGCCGGTCGACCGAATCGTCTCCATCGGCGCGTTCGAGCATTTCGGCTACGACCGCTACGACGACTTCTTCGCGACCGCCTACCGGGTACTGCCCGACGACGGGGTGATGCTGCTGCACACCATCACCATGCTGACCCCGGAGCAGATCGTGGAGCGCGGCCTGCCGCTCACCGAGGAGCAGACCAGCTTCAACGAATTCATCGCCACCGAGATCTTCCCCGGCGGGCAGCTGCCGGCCATCGAGGTCGTGGAGTTCCACTCCTCGAAGATGGGGTTCACCCTCAAACGCCGGCAGTCCCTGCAGCTGCACTACGCCCGCACGCTCGACCACTGGGCCGATGCGTTGCGCGCGCACCACAGCGAGGCCGTCGCGATCCAGTCCGAAGAGGTCTACCAGCGCTACATGAGGTATCTGACCGGCTGCGCCGACGCGTTCCGGGCCGGCTACATCGACGTCAACCAGTTCACGCTGGCCAAGTAACCCCCGCCCGTCGGTGCCCGGGTTTATCGTGACAGCGCAATGCCGCTTCACCTGCACCGTGCCGAGCGCACCGATCTGCTGGCCGACGGTCTCGGCGCGCTGTTGGCCAATCCACCGGCCGACCCGTTCGCCCTCGAGCTCGTCGTGGTGCCCGCGCGTGGGGTGGAGCGCTGGCTGAGTCAACGGCTGTCGCATGTGCTGGGCCGCGCCCGCGACGGGGACGGGGTCTGCGCCGGCGTGCAATTCCGCAGTCCCGGCTCGCTGATCGCCGAGATCACCGGCACGGCCGAGGACGATCCCTGGTCGCCGGACGCTCTGGCCTGGCCGCTGCTGGAGGCGATCGACTGTTCGCTGGACGAGCCGTGGTGCCGCACGCTGGCGACGCACCTGGGCCACTTCCACAGCGGCGCCGAGGCCGAGCTGCGCCGCACCCGCCGCTACGAGGCGGCGCGCCGGCTGGCCGGGCTGTTCGCCGGCTACGCCCGGCAACGGCCGCGGCTGCTGGTCGACTGGCTCGACGGCGACCCGGGCGATCTGGACGAGGACCTGCGCTGGCAACCGCCGCTGTGGCGGGCGCTGGTGGCCCGGGTGGCCGCCGATCCACCGCACGTTCGGCACGCCGAAACCATCGCCCGGCTGCGGCGGGCGCCCAGCGACCTGCCGCAGCGGCTGTCGCTGTTCGGGCACACCCGGTTGGCGTGCACCGACGTGGAGCTCCTGGACGCGCTGGCCACCCACCACGACCTGCACCTGTGGCTGCCGCACCCGAGCGACCGGTTGTGGCGCGCGCTGGCCGGCACGAACGGCGTGATCCCCCGGCGCGACGACACCAGCCACCGCGCCGTCGCCCACCCGCTGCTGGCCACGCTGGGACGGGATCTGCGCGAACTGCAGCGCGGCCTGCCGGCGGATCCGCGGACCGACGAGTACCTCGCCGGCGACGCCCGCCCCGACACGCTGCTGGGCTGGCTGCAGTCCGACATCGCCGCCAATGCCATTCGCCCGGTTGGCCGCTCGCTGGCCGCCGGGGACCGCTCGGTGCAGATCCACAACTGCCACGGGCCGGCCCGCCAGGTCGACGTGCTGCGCGAGGTGCTGCTGGGCCTGCTCGCCGACGACCCGACGCTGCAGCCGCGCGACATCCTGGTGATGTGCCCCGACATCGAAAGCTACGCGCCGCTGATCATGGCCGACTTCGGCCTCGGCGACGTGGTGCACGGCGCGCACCCCGCCCACCAGCTGCGGGTGCGGCTGGCGGACCGTTCCCTGATCCAGACCAACCCGCTGCTTGGGGTGGCCGCGCAGCTGCTGGCCCTGGCCGGCGGCCGGGTGCGGGCCAGCGAGGTGCTCAACCTGGCCCAGACGCCGGCGGTGCGCGCCCGGTTCGGCTTCACCGACGACGATCTGGAGGCCATCACCGGATGGGTCCGCCAGGCCAACATCCGCTGGGGGCTGGACCGGCAGCATCGGCGGCCCTACCACGTCGATTTCGTGCACAACACCTGGCGTTTCGGCATCGACCGGATACTGGCCGGCGTCGCGATGTCCGACGACTCGAACGCATGGATCGACGCGACGCTGCCGCTCGACGACGTCAGCAGCAATCGTGTCCAATTGGCCGGCCAGCTCGCGGAATTCGTCGCCCGGCTGCAGCACGTCCTGGACTCGCTCACCGGTGCCCGGCCGCTGACCGAATGGCTCACCGCCGTCGCCGACGGCATCGCCCTGCTGACCCGGGTGCGCGATGCCGACGAATGGCAGAGCGGTCAGCTGCAGCGCGAGTTCGCCGCGGTGTCCGCGCAGGCCGGATCCCGCGCCGACACCGTGCTGCGGCTGCCCGACGTCCGCGCGCTGCTGACCCGGCACCTGTCCGGACGCCCGACCCGCGCGAATTTCCGCACCGGCACGCTGACGGTGTGCACCATGGTGCCGATGCGTTCGGTACCGCACCGGGTGGTGTGCCTGGTCGGTCTGGACGACGGGCTGTTCCCGCGGCTCGGTGTCGTCGACGGTGACGACGCACTGTCGCGCTGCCCGATGACCGGGGAGCGCGACATCCGTTCCGAGGACCGGCAATTGCTGCTCGACGCGATCGGCGCGGCCACCGAGAAGCTGGTGATCACCTACACCGGCGCCAACGAGTATTCGGGTCAGCCGCGCCCGCCGGCGGTGCCGCTGGCCGAACTGCTGGACACCCTCGACATAACCACCGCCGAGCCGGTGCGCGACCGCATCGTCGTGCGACATCCGTTGCAGCCGTTCGACATTCGCAACGTCATCCCCGACGAGCTGGTGCCCGGGGTGCCGTTCAGTTTCGACCCCACCGTGCTGCGCGCGGCGCGCGCGGCCACCGGCGAACACTGCGAGCCACCGAAGTTCATCTCCGCGCCGCTGCCGCCCCCGCCGCCCGCTGACGTAATCCTGGCCGATTTGGTCGGCTTCTTCAAAGACCCGGTGCAGGGGTTCTTCCGGGCCCTGCAGTTCACGCTGCCCCACGACGTCGACGGAGTGCAGGACGCGATGCCGGTGGACATCGACGCCCTGCAGGAGTGGACGGTCGGCGATCGGATGCTGCGCGACATGCTGCGCGGGATGACCCCGGAGGACGCGCGGCAGGCCGAGTGGCGCCGCGGCACCCTGCCGCCGGGACAGCTGGGCTGGCGCAGGGTGACCGAGATCCGCGACCAGGCAGCCCGATTGGCGCGGGAGGCGCACCAGCACCGGGCCGAGCAGCCGGGCGGCGCCCACGACGTCGACATCGATCTGGGCCGCGGGCGCCGGCTCACCGGCACGGTGACCCCGGTCTACGGCAACCGCCTGGTCGCGGTGACCTATTCGCGGCTGGACGGCAGGCATCTGCTCGAGTCGTGGATTCCGTTGCTGGCGTTGGCCGCTCACGATCGCGGCCGCGACTGGTCGGCGGTGTGCATCGGGCGGATGCGCCGGGGCACCGGCATCCGGGTGCAGCGGCTCGGGTCGCCGGACGACGATCCCGTCGAGCTGCTGCACGAGCTGGTGAGCATTTACGACGCCGGGCGGCGCGAGCCGATTCCGTTGCCGCTCAAGACCTCCTACGCGTGGGCGGCCGCCCGCTACGGCGGCGACGACCCGGTGGCCGAGGCCCGCTACCGGTGGAAGTCCAGCGACCGCTACCCAGGGGAGGACCAGGCGCCGGCGCATGTGCGGGCCTGGGGACGCGGTGCGCCGCTGGACGACCTGATGCAGCCGGTACGCCCGGGCGAGGAGTGCGACGGCGAGGACAACCGGCTCGGCACCTACGCGGCCCGGCTGTGGCTGCCGATGTTGCGGGCCGAGCGGACGACGGCGTGATGGAACGCTTCGACCTGTTGGGCGCATTGCCGGCCGCGCGCTCCACCACGGTGCTCGAGGCCAGCGCGGGCACCGGAAAGACGTTCGCGTTGGCCGGGCTGGTGACCCGCTATCTCGCCGACGGCGCCGCGACCCTGGACCAGATGTTGCTGATCACCTTCGGCCGGGCCGCCAGCCAGGAGCTGCGGGAACGGGTGCGCTGTCAAATCGTCGACGCGGTAGCCGCTTTCGCCGACCCGTCGCGGGCGGGCGACAACGAGCTGGTGGCCTACCTGTTGGACGGCACCGAGGACCGGCTCGCCGCGCGGCGGCAACGCCTGCGCGACGGGCTGGCCGGCTTCGACGCGGCGACGATCGCCACCACGCATCAGTTCTGCCAGCTGGTGTTGCGCTCGCTCGGGGTGGCCGGCGACACCGCCGCCGGGGTGACCTTGCTGGACAGCCTCGACGAGCTGGTGGCCGAGATCGTCGATGACCTGTATCTGGCGCATTTCGGGCAGGACCACGACGACCCGGTGCTGCACTATCGGGAGGCGCTGCGGTTGGCCCGCGACGTGGTCAACAACCCGTCAGCGCAGCTGCGGCCGCTGCACCCCGAGCCCGGTTCGCGAGCGGCGGTCAGCCTGCGCTTCGCCAATGACGTTCTGGCCGAACTGGATACGCGCAAACGCCGGCTCGGCGTGCTGGGCTACGACGATCTGCTGACCCGGCTGGCCGACGCGCTGGCCACCGAGCACTCCCCCGCCCGGCTGCGCATGCACCAGCGTTGGCCGATCGTGATGGTCGACGAGTTCCAGGACACCGACCCGGTGCAGTGGCAGGTGATCGACCGCGCGTTCAGCGGCCGTTCGACGCTGATTCTCATCGGCGACCCCAAGCAGGCGATCTACGCGTTTCGCGGCGGTGACATCGTCACCTACCTGCGGGCGGCCGAGACCGCGGGGCAGAAAAAGACGCTGGACACCAACTGGCGCAGCGATTCCGCGCTGCTGCAGCGGCTGCAGGTGGTGCTGCGCGGCGCGCAGCTCGGTGACCCCGCGATCGTGGTGAACGACGTCGCGGCGCACCACCGGGGTCACCGGCTGTCCGGGGCACCGCGCAACGACCCGTTCCGGCTGCGGGTGGTGTCACGAAACACGTTGGGACGTCGCGGTATTGCCAATCTTCCCATCGACGAGCTGCGACAGCACATCGGCGCCGATCTCGCCGCCGACATCCGTGCGCTGCTGGCCGCCGGCGCCACCTTCGACGGGAAACCGGTGCGGGCGGGCGACATCGCGGTCATCGTGGAACGGCACCGGGACGCCCAGGCCTGTTTCACCGCGCTGTGCGACGCCGGCGTTCCCGCCGTCTACACCGGCAACTCCGACGTGTTCACCTCGCAGGCGGCCGAGGATTGGCTGTGCCTGCTGGAGGCGTTCGATCAGCCGCACCGGCCCGGCGTGGTGCGCGCGGCGGCGGCGACGATGTTCTTCGGCGAGACCGCCGAGACGTTGGCGGCCGGCGGTGACGCGCTGACCGACCGGATCGCCCAGACCTTGCGGGAGTGGGCCGGTCACGCCCGCGAACGCGGCGTCGCCGCCATCTTCGAGGCCGCCCAGCTGCTGGGGATGGGCAATCGGGTGCTCGGCTGGCAGGGCGGGGCGCGGCACATGACGGACCTGGCGCATCTCACCCAGCTGCTGGGCGAGGTGGCCCACCGCGAACACCACAACCTGCCCGCGCTGCGCGACTGGCTGCGCCGGCAGCGCGACGAGCGAAGCGGCGCGCCGGAACGCAACCGCCGGTTGGACAGCGACGCCGCCGCCGTCCAGATCATGACCGTCTTCGTCAGCAAGGGGCTGCAGTACCCGATCGTGTACCTGCCGTTCGCCTTCCACCGCAACACCACCGACAGCGACGTGGTGCTGTTCCACGACGAGGACGGCACCCGCTGCCTGCACGTCGGCGGCAAGGACAGCCCCGACTTCAAAACCGTTGAGCGGCTTGGCCGTAAGGAGGACGCCAGCGACGACAGCCGGCTGACGTACGTCGCGTTGACCCGAGCGCAGGCCCAGGTGGTGGCGTGGTGGTCACCGGCCTACCACGAGCCCAACGGCGGCCTGTCCCGGCTGCTGCGGGGCCGCCGGCCCGGCGAGCCGGTGGTGCCGGACCGCTGCGAGCCGGCGAAGATCTCCGACGAGGATGCCCTGGCTCGGCTGCGCGAGTGGGAGGCGGCCGGCGGCCCGGTCATCGAGGAGGCGGTGCCGGCGCCGGCGCCGCCGCTGCCCGGTGTGCCGGTGCCGGCACGGCTGGAGAACCGCCACTTCCACCGCGGCATCGACACCGGTTGGCGGCGCACCTCCTATTCCGGCCTGATCCGGCAGGCCCAGCCCAGCGGGGTGGGCAGCGAACCCGAGGCCGCCGGGCTCGACGACGAGGTCGGCGACATTCTTCTGGCCCCGGCGACATCCGTCGGCGATGTTGCCTCGCCGATGGCGGACCTTCCGGCGGGCGCCACCTTCGGCACCCTGGTGCACGCCGTGCTGCAGACGGCCGACCCGTTCGCCCCCGACCTGGCCGCCGAGCTGACCGCCCGGATCCGGGAGCACTCGGTGTGGTGGCCGGTGGCCGCGACCCCCGAAGACATGGCCGCGGCGATGGTGCCGATGCACGACACACCGCTGGGCCCGCTGGCCGGCGGCCTGACGCTGCGCCGGATCGGGTTGTCGGATCGCCTGTGCGAGCTGGACTTCGAGCTGCCGCTGGCTGGCGGCGATCGGCGCTCGGCCCCGCCGGAGGTTCGGCTGGCCGATCTGGCGCCGCTGTTGCGCGCGCATCTGCCGGCCGACGATGTGCTGGCCTGCTACGCCGACCGGCTGACGGACCGCTCCCTCGGCGCGGAGTCGCTGCGCGGATACCTGACCGGCTCGATCGACGCCGTGCTGCGGATCCCGGACGGGGCCGGGCACCGCTACCTGGTGGTGGACTACAAGACCAACCGGCTCGGTGATGCGCAGCACCCGCTGACCGCCGCCGATTACGACCGGCCCCGGATGGTGGAGGCGATGTTGCACTCGGATTATCCGCTGCAGGCGCTGCTGTACAGCGCTGTGCTGCACCGGTTCCTGCGCTGGCGGCTGGCCGGCTACGATCCGGACCGCCATCTCGGCGGCATCCTCTATTTGTTCGTGCGGGGCATGTGCGGCCCCGACACGCCGGTGCGCGACGGTCACCCGTCGGGCGTCTTCGATTGGCGACCGCCGTCGTCGTTGATCGCGGCGCTGTCCGACCTGCTGGATGCCCAGGGGGTGGCGGTGTGACGGCGGACGTGTTGCCGGAGCGGGTGTTTGACGCCGGGCCGCTGCGCCCGTTCGCCGACGCCGGCATCTTCGAAGCAGCGGATATCCGCGTGGCGCAACGGCTTACCGCGCTCACCGGCGAGTCCGACGATCGGGTGGCGCTGGCCGTCGCCCTGCTGGTGCGCGCGCTGCGGGGCGGTTCGGTGTGCGTCGATCTGCGGGCGGTGCCGGCACAGGTCGGCGCGGCGGACCTGCCCTGGCCCGCCGCCGGCGACTGGCTGGCCGCGGTGCGGGCCAGCCCGCTGCTCGGGCCGCCGCCGGTGCTGCGGTTCTTCGGCGATCTGCTCTACTTCGACCGGTACTGGCTGGAGGAAGAGCAGGTGTGCACCGATCTGCTGGCCCTGTCGGCGCCGGCGGGCGATGTCGAATCCTCTTGCTACGAAAGGCTTTTCCCGCCCGGCTACGAAGAACAGCGGGCGGCCGCCCGGATCGCGGTGTCCCAGGCGCTCACCGTGCTGACCGGCGGGCCGGGCACCGGCAAGACCACCACGGTCGCGCGGCTGCTCGCCCTGCTGGTCGAGCAGGCCGAGCGCGCCGGTGAGCCGCGGCCGAGGATCGCGCTGGCCGCCCCGACCGGCAAGGCGGCCGCGCGGCTGGCTGAGGCGGTGGCCGCCGAGATCGAGCACCTCGACCCGGCCGACCGGGCGCGGCTGGCCGGGCTGACCGGCACCACGCTGCACCGGCTGCTGGGGCCGCGCCCCGATACGTCGGTGCGGTTCAAGCACAATCGCGGCAACCGGCTGCCGCACGACATCATCGTGGTCGACGAGACGTCGATGGTGTCGTTGACCATGATGGCCCGGCTGGCCGAAGCCGTCCGGCCGGACACCCGGCTGATCCTGGTCGGCGATCCCGACCAGTTGGCCTCGGTGGAGGCGGGCGCCGTGCTGGCCGATCTGGTCGACGGGCTGGCCGGCCGCGCCGGGGTGCGGGTCGCCGCGCTGGCCACCCCGCACCGGTTCGGCAGCGCGATCGGCGCGCTGGCCGCGGCGATCCGGGCCGGCGACGCCGACCGGGTGGTGGAGTTGTTGGCGGCCGGCGGTGAGCACATCGAGTGGGTGGATTCCGAACGCCCGGCCGACCGGCTGCGCGAGGTGCTGGTGTCGCACGCGCTGCGGTTGCGCTCGGCGGCGCTGCTGGGCGCGGCTCAGGCCGCGCTGGCCACGCTGGACGAGCACCGGCTGCTGTGTGCGCACCGCGACGGGCCGCACGGGGCGGTGCGGTGGAACACGTTGGTGCACAACTGGATTGCCGAAGAAACCGGTCAGCCGGCCTGGTCGCAATGGTATGCCGGGCGTCCGCTGCTGGTGACGGCGAACGACTACGGGCTGCGTCTGTACAACGGCGACACCGGCGTGACGGTGGCCGGTGCGGACGGGCTGCGGGCCGTCATCGCCGGTGCGGCCGGCCCGCTGGACTTCGCCACCAGCCGGCTCGGCGAGGTGGAGACGATGCACGCCATGACCATCCACAAGAGTCAGGGCAGCCAGGCCGACGAGGTGACGGTGCTGATACCGGCGGAGGATTCGCGGCTGCTGACCCGGGAACTGTTCTACACGGCGGTGACCCGGGCCAAGAGCAGGGTGCGGGTGGTGGGGCCCGAGGCGTCGGTGCGGGCCGCGATCGAGCGCCGGGCGATCCGGGCCACCGGATTGCGGCAGCGGCTGCGGGCGGTCGGGTGACGGCCGGTATGGACGACCAGGACGCTTCCGACGCCCCGGCATCGCGGCGGGCTCACATCCTGCGCCTCGCCGTGTTCGCCGGCTTTCTGGCCGTGGTGTTCTATCTGGTGGCGGTGGCGCGGGTGATCGACGTCGGCGAGATCCGGGCCGTGGTGTCGGCCACCGGCCCGGCCGCGCCGCTGACCTACGTGGTGGCCTCGGCGCTCGCCGGCGCGTTGTTCGTGCCGGGCTCGATACTGGCCGCCGGCAGTGGGCTGCTGTTCGGTCCGCTGCTGGGCGTCTTCGTGACGCTGGGCGCGACGGTGGGCACCGCGACCGCCGCGAGTTTCGTCGGCCGGCGGGCCGGCCGCGACAGCGCCCGGGCGCTGCTGGGCCCGGCGCGGGCCGATCGCGTCGACGCCCTGATCGGGCGCGGCGGCCTGTGGGCGGTCGTCGGGCAGCGCTTCGTCCCCGGCATCTCGGATGCGCTGGCCTCCTACGCCTTCGGGGCGTTCGGAGTTCCGTTGTGGCAGATGGCCGTTGGCGCGTTCATCGGTTCGGCCCCGCGCGCCTTTGCCTACACCGCGCTGGGTGCCTCGATCGGGAATCGGTCCTCGCTGCTGGCTTATGCCGCGGTCGCGGTGTGGTGCGTGAGCGCGATCGTCGGCGCGTTCGCCGCGCATCGCGGCTACCGACAGTGGCGCGACCGACCCAGGGACGAGGGCGCCTGACCGGCGTTGTCAGCGGGCCTGTCCCAGCATCGTCTTCCACCCCTCGTCGCCGATGGTGGCCGAATTGGCCACCGAATACACCACCCCGTCGGGGCCCACCACCGTGCCGCTGCGCACGTCGTAGAGCGCGCTGGGGGTGTACGTGCACGGGTTGGGCTGCTGCCCGTTGCACACCACGGTGCCCGATCCCGGCCGCTGCAGCGGGTCGCTGATCGGCGGTGGGGTGCCCGGCAGCCGGTCGGCGGGCAGCGGATTGAGGCCGTTGTCGACCGAGGGTGCGGGGATCACCAGGCCCGGCTTCACCGGTTGGTCGCACCGCGCGCTCGGCGCGGGACAGGTCAGTATCTGGTCGGGGTCGCCGTACCAGGGGTTGGTGCCCTGCGGCACATAGGGTTCGGTGCTGCGGCACTCCCGCGGTGTGGCCGCCCGCTTGCCCGGCACGTCCACGCACGGGTAATTGCGGGCTCCCCGAACGACATTGGTGGCGTCCATCGGGATCTTGCAGTAGGTGCCGGCCGGCAGCGGCGCCGTGCTGGTGTCCGCCGGGGCGCGCCACTGCGATGCCGGCAGGAAACCGGTCAGGCAGGGCGGCGGCTGGTTGAGTGAGATGGCGCCGACGCCCAGTGCGGCCTGGCCCGGCGATTGCGCGGTCACCGACTGGGCGATCGCGCCGGACTGCGGCAGGAACACCAACGCCTGCTCGACGCCGTTGTGATAGCGCTTGAGCATGTCGATCACGACCTCGAGATTGGCCAGCGTCTGCGGCAGCGACTCCCGCACACCGCCGAACGTGGCCCGCACCTGCTCGGCCGTCGGCGCCGCGTTGGCCAGGATGCTGCGCAGCGCCGGGTCCTGCCGCGCGGTCTGGGCGGCCAACGTGTTCAGGTTGGCGGCCCAACGCCCAAGCGTGTCAGCGGAATCGGCCTGGCTGTCGATGATCGGTGCCGAGCGCTCGACGATGTCGTCGACGTGGTCGATGCTGCCCCGGAAGTCGTGGGCGATCGCCTGGGTGGCATCCACCAGGCGCCGCAGCGACGGCCCCAGGCCACCGACCGCCTGCGAGGTTTCGTAGAGCAGCGAGGCGATCTTGTCCCGGGGCAGCACCGCCAGTCCGCGGTTGGCGGCGTCCAGCGCGGGACCGATCTGGCTGGGCACCGTGCTTTTGTGGATGGTCTGCCCGTCGACCAGATACGGTTCGCGCCCGGCGGTCGAGACCAGGTCGACGTACTGCTCGCCCACCGCCGAGACCGAATGCACGTGGGCGGCCGCATCGGCCGGGATCCGGTAGTCGTCCTCGATGCTCATCGTCGCCCGCGCGCCACGCTCGGTCGGCTCGACGCCGGTGACCTTGCCGATGGTGATTCCCCGGTAGGTGACGTTGGCGGTCCGGTACAGGCCGCCGGATTGCGGCAATTCGACGTACAGGGTGTAGCGGCCGATGCCGGCCAGGCTCGGGATCCGCAGGTAGTACCAGCCGAGGACGACCACCGCGGCCACCGCCACCGCCGTCAGCAGCACCAGCTGGGTTTTGATCATGCGGGGCAGCATCTTTCATTCGCCCCTTTCCACCAGCGGTCCGCCCGGGGCGTCGTTGGGGTTGGGCGTGTAGCGGACGTCGGGGATCATCGTGGCGGGGTCGCGCCCCCAGGACTGCTCGAGCGCGCGCAGCGCGCCGGACAGGCCGGTGCCGGTGAGCATGGTGTTGTCGATGGTGGACAGCGTCAGGTCGAGGGCGGCCGAGACGTTGACGTAGTCGCCGCGGATCACCTGGGCGACGTCGTCGATGTTGAACGGGGCCGTCAGCCCCAGCTTCAACGCGCCGGCCACGAACGGGGCGGCCGGGACGAGCTGGCGCAACGGCCGTTGCAGCGACAGCAGGCTGCGGTAGAGGTTGGCCCGGGTGTCGGTGAGCGCCCAGTCGGCCGCGTCGCCGAATCGGCCCAGCGATTCGGTGGCGTCGGCGAAAAGTTCGCGGGTGTCGGCGAAATGCCGGATCAACGGCGGCAGCTCGGTCAGCACCCGATCCAGGGTGTCCCTGCGGTTGGCGAACACGGTCAGTAGTTCGTTGCTCGAATCGATCGCCCGGGTCAGATCGTCGCGTTGGCGGCTCAGCTCGGTGACGAAAGTGTCCAGCCGGCCGAGGAATTCGCGGATCTGCCCGGCATGCCCGTCGAGGATGTTGAGCACCTCGGTCTGGATGGCGTCGAGGTTGGCGATGCCGCCGCCGTTGAGGATCACCGCGACGCTGGCCAGCGTCCGTTCGACGGTGGGATAGGCCGACGAGTTCTGCAGCAGGATGGTGTCGCCGCTCTTCAATCGTTGCGCGGACGGGTTTTTCGGCGCGGCCAGCTCGACGTGCTGGGTGCCCAGCAGGCTGGTCTGGCCGATCTTCGCGGTGGCGTTGGCCGGTAGCCGCACGCCCGGATCGAGGTCCAGCCTCAGCGTGGCGACCCAATCCTTGAGGGTGATGGCACGTACCGTGCCGACCCACACGTCGGCCACCCGGACCCGGCTGTTGGTGTTCAGCGCCAACGTGTCGGGCATCTGCACGTAGATCGTCATGTGGTCGCCGCCGGTGCCGCGGCCGACCGGCAGCGGCACGTCGGCGATCCCCCGCCAGGTGCACGACGTCAACATCGCCGCCAGCGCGACCACCAGCGCGCGCCGCCCCGCGACGGCGACCCGGCGCATCACCGGCCCGGCCCCGGCGGTGTGGGCCGCGAAAACCACGGCGGCGACGGCGGATTCGACTCGTCGTAGGCGTTCGGCGGTCCGGCGGCGGTGACCCCCGGCGGCGGCGGCGCGGTGTCCGGGCCACCCATGAGCTCGGCCAGCGATTCGGGGGTGAGCATGCCGGCGGTGAACGGCTGGACGTCGGTGCCCTGCATTCCCGGCGCGACCACCCAGCCCGGCTCGTGGTTGCCGTGGGAGAACGGGGTGTCGCGGGCGAAGATGCCCGGGACGGTGGTGTCCTTGTATCCGGGCGGCGGGCGCAGTCGCTCCTCGGAGTAAGCCACCTCCTTGGGCAGGGTGGCCGCCGAGTTGAACGGGTTCAGGCCGGCCGGTGGGTAATTGAACTTGATGGCGTCGAGAACCGGGGCCAGATACTGTGCGCACAGTTCGGCCGAGTCCTGGTAGCCCAGCCGGCTGCCGGCCTGAATGGCGCTGCACAGGAAGTGGATCGGGTTGGCGAAGTTGGGGAACACGAACAGGCCGACCAGCGAACTGTGCGCCGGCTGGTAGAGGTTGTTGAAGTTGCCGGCGAAGGTGGGCAGCACGTGCAGCGCGGTTTCCAGGCCGTCGCGCGGCTCGGGTTGCAGGATCGTGGTGGTCACGTCGGCGAGGTTGCCGACGTCGTGGGTCAGTCCGGGTGCGTTGTCGTTCACGAACTTTCGGGCCGCGTCCAGCACCTGGTCGAGATGGGTGATGGTGTCGCTCACCTGGTGGTCGGATTGGGTGAACCAGTCGGTGAACTGGGCCAGGTTGTCGTTGAGCGCGACGAACTGTTGCTTGTGCTGGTACAGCGCGGTGACGAACCGGGCCAGGCTCTTGGTGATGGCGACGAAATCGCCGCGGCCCTCGTTGAGCGCGGTCAGCGCCTGCGACAGGCTGTTCAGGGTCTCGTTGACCTGTTTGCCCTTGCCGGACAGATTGTCGGCGGCCGATTCGATGATGTCACCGAACGGCCCCGCCGGCTGCTGGGGGGTGGGGCCGAGCTGGCGCAGGATGGCGTTGATGGAGTCTCGCAGCTGATCCCACTCGACGGGCACCCGGGTGCGCTCGATCGGGATGACCGCGCCGTCGCGCAGCACCGGCCCGCCGGTGTAGGGCGGCGACAGCTGGATGGTGCGCGAGGCCACCAGGCTGGGGTTGAGGATCGACGCGGTCGCGTTCGCCGGGACACGGTATTTGTTGTTGTAGTGCAAAGTGACTCGCATCTTGTCGCCGGCCGGCTCGATCTTGTCGATCGAACCCACCCGCACGCCCATGATCTGCACCCGGTCGCCGGGATACAGCGCCAGCGTCTCGGAGAAGTAGGCCACGACCGCGGTCGTGGTGAGCTTGCGGTACAGCTGGACGCCGGCGACGGCCGCGATGAAGACGAAGACCGCCGCCAGCGCCGCGATCACCAGCACCCGGGCGGACACCTTGGGCAGCCGCAGGTTTCGGATGTCGAAGATGGTGCTCATCGGGTGCTCCCCCCTGTCGCGTCGGGCGGGTTCTCGGTGCGCGCCCCCGGTGGGGCGTGCGCCGGCAGCGGCACCGGGGTGCCGGGGACGTCGGGCGGGGCCTCACCCGGGCGTCCCGCGCTCGGCACCCCGGGCGACGGCGGCGGCCCGTCCGGCGCCGGCGGCGACGTCTCGACATCCAGCGGGGCCGGGAAGCCGTCGGGGACCGGGCCGAACGGCCCCTGACCGGAAAGCGCGCACGGCAACGGATTTCCCGGCCGCGGCGGGCTGTCGGCGGCCGGCGTGTACGAACACGGCGACCCGGGTGGGACGGCCGGGCCGGGATGGGCCGGGGTGCCCTCGGCCACCGGCGGGGCCGGCGGTGGCGCGCCGTTGGGCAACCGGGTGCCGTTGGGGTCGGGCCAGCGGAACGCCGGCAGCCCGGCGCTGCGCCAGAAGTTCTCCGGGTCGATGCCCCGTTTCTTGAATGCCGCGTCGACCCACGGCTGAAGTACTTGGTAGGGAAGCAGATTCGCCACGATCGCCTTGAAGAACGGGCCGGAGGCGACGGCTTCGGTCAGCGACGCGGTGTACCTGCTGACCAGGACGAGCACATCGGAGAGTTCCTTCTTGCGCTTGACCAGCTCGTCGCTGACGGTGCCCAGCTGCCGCAGCACCTGGTGCGCATCGGGGTTTTCCTTGATGAATCCCGACACCTGGGTGGACACCGCCGACACGTTGCTCAGCAGGGCGCTCAGCGCCTGGCTGCGCTGCCGGAACGCGGCGAGCAGGGTGTTGGCGTTGACCAGCAGGGCGTCGACCTGCCCGCTGCGGTCGCCGAGCACTCGCGTGATCTTGTCGGCGTTGGTCAGCAGTTGTTTGATCTGTTCGTCCCGGTTGCCGATGGTGCCGGAGAATCTGGCCACCCCGTCGAGGGCGGCCTTCAGGTGCGGCGCGGTCTGATCGAAGGTCTCCGACAACACGTTCAACGACCGCTTGACGACGTCGATGTTCCAGTCCGTGGCCGCCTTGGTGACGTCGACGAACGCGTCGTAGATCTGGTAGGGCGTGGTGGTCTGCCCGGACGGGATTATCCCGTTGGGCGGCAACGGATCCGCGCCGCGCGGCTGGATGGCCATGTTCTTGCGTCCCAGGAAGGTGTCGGTGCGGATCGCCGCCCGGCTCTGCGCGCCGATCGTCTTGCCGGGCATCGAGAAGCCGACCAGCACCCGGTCGCCGCGGATCACCAGCGAACTCACCAATCCCACGTTCACCCCGGCGATCTGCACCTTGTCGCCGACGTTGATACCGCCGGCGTCGGTGAATTGCGCGTAGTAGGTCGGCGTGGCGAACAGCATCGGCACGCTGGTAAAGCTTTGTCCCACACCGACCACCAGCACCGTCACCAGCGCGCCCATCAGGCCGACCCGGGTGCGGTTGAACTCGGTCAGCGTCCTCATTGCGGCGTGCACCTCCCGGTCGGCTGTCCGAAGAGCTTGATGGTGCGTACCGGACCGCCGGGCTGTAATCCGTTGACTTTGATCGAGATGTCACACAGGTAGAAGTTGTAGAAGTCGCCGTAGATGCCGCCGGCGCGGCCGATGACGCGGAACGCGCCCGGCAGTTTCTCCAGCACGTTGTCGACGGTGGGCAGGTCGTTGATGAGCGCTTGCTGGATGCCCTCGAGGTGTCCGAGGGTGCCGTGCAATGACGGCCGGTCCTCGCCGAGCAGCCCGGCCACGGTTGCGGCCGCGTCGCTGATGTGTGCCGCGGCCGCGGCCAGCGGGTCGGCCCGGTTCTTCAATCCGGTGATCAGCAGTTCCAACTTGTCGACCGTTCGGTCGAACTCCTTCTCGTGCTTGACGGTGGTGGCCAGCACGGTGTTCAGGTTGTTGATCACCTCGCCGATCGCCTTGTCGCGGTCGGCCAGCGCGGCGGTCAGCGCCGCGGTCTGGTCGAGGATGTCGGTGATGGTGGCGCCCTGTCCCTGGAACACGGTGATGATGGACTGGGCGATGCTGTCGACCTTGTTCGGGTCCAAAGCCTGGAACAGCGGCCGGAATCCGCCGATCAGCGCGTCGAGATCCAACGCCGGCTGAGTGTGCTCGACGGGGATGCGGCCGCCCGGGGGCAGCCGGTGGCCGCTGGTGCCGCGCTTGAGTTCCAGATAGCGGTCGCCGATCAGGTTGAGGTAGCGGATCGACGCGGTGGTGCCCTGGTCCAGTGCCAGTGAGCGGTCCACGTTGAACTCCACCAACACCCGGCTGTCCTTGTCGGACAGCGTCACGGCGGCGACCTTGCCCACCTCCACCCCGGAGGCGCGCACGAATTGCCCGGCCCGTAACCCGCCGGCGTCGGTGAACACCGCGGAGTAGCCGGTGGTCCGATCGAATCGGACCTGGCCGAACACGACGATGATCATCACTGTGAACATCGCCAGCACGGACCAGAAGACGACGAGTTTGACTGCGGTACCGGTGATTCTCATGGGTTGATCGTGTTCTCCCCGTACTGGCGGCCCCAGACGAATTCGGTGGCCAGCGGCTGACCGATCTCGAGGTGGTTGTAAGGAGCCAGGCTGGCGCCGGTGTCCATCACCAGATACGGCGCGGGCCACAGGTCCCGGGTGATCTTCTGCCAGCAGCCGGGCCGCCCGCCCGGGCCGCCGTGCGCGTTCACCCGCGGCAGGTTGTCCGGGTACACATAGGGATTCGGCGCGCCGACGATCGATCCGGCCGCCGCCAGCGAATAGCCGTTGCCGCCGGCCGCTTTGGCGACCTCAGGGGCGGCGTCGTGGAAATTGCGGATCATGCAGAACAGTTCGGGGCTGTAGGTGTCGAGCAGCTCGGCGGTGGGCACCAGGTCCGCGGCCCCGCGCGCCAGGTACGGTCCGCCGCGGGCGAAGATGTCCTCGCCCTCGTGGCCCACGCCGACGGCCGCCAGCAGCGCGGCGTCCAGGTCGCCCTGTTGCCGGGTCAGCGTCCGCGCGGTGGTCACCGCGTTGGACAGGAAGTCCAACAGGTCGGGTGCGGCCTTGGTGTACGCGCCGGCCAGGTCGGCCAGGCGGCGCACGTCGTAGCGGATCTGCGGCATTCGCGGATTCAGCTGCGCCAGAATCTGATTGCCGTTGACGATGGATTCGCCGAACTTGCCGCCCAGCCCGTCCAGCGCCTGCGCCAGCGCGGACAGCGTCGCGTTGAGCTCGATCGGGCTCACCTTCTCCGCGATCGAGGTGACCGTCTCGAACAGGGTGTTGAATTCGGTGGTCACCGACCGCGCGTCGATCACGTCGCGGGGCGAGATCCGCTGCCGCGACGGGTTTTCCGGGGCGCTCAACGACACGTACTTGTTGCCGAACAGCGTGGCCGCCTCGATGGTGGCCACCACGTTCGCCGGAATCAGATTGACATAGCGCGGATCCACGTCCAGCACCAGTTTGGCCGCGGGGGCGCCGTCGCGCTCGATCTCCGAGATGTCGGCCACCCGGCCGATCGCGACGCCGTTGTAGGTGACCTTGGATCCCGTCTCCATCACCAGGCCGGCCCGGGTGGCGACCATGGTGAGCTTGGTCTTGGGGGTGAAGTCCCCGCGAAATTGCAGGTATACCAAGGCCAGAACCAGCGCACAGACCAGCAGCAGGAACACCCCCTCGACGTACACCCAGGCGCGTCGGCCCCGCTGCGGCACCGGTGTCGCCATCGCGCTCACACCGTCAGGTTGAAGTTCGGGTCGACACCGTAGAGCGCCAACTGGGCGAGCAGGACCACCACCACCACAGAGACCAGGGAGAACCGCATCGATCGGCCCACCGCGTGCCCGACGCCGACCGGGCCGCCGCTGGCGGTGTAGCCGTAGTAGCAGTGGGTGATCATCACCACCACCGCGATGATGACGACCTCGAACACCGCCCAGCCCACGTCCTCGGGGCGCAGGAAGGTGCGGAAGTAGTGCTCGTAGGTGCCGTTCGACTGGCCGTAGAACACCGTCGTGACGACCTGACCGGACGTGAAGGCCATGTCCAGGGCCAGCGCGTACAGCGGCACGATCACCGCCAGCCCGCCCAGGATCCGGGTGGACACCAGGAACGAAATCGATTTGATGCCCATTACTTCCAGCGCGTCGATCTCCTCGCTGATCCGCATGGCGCCGAGCTGGGCGGTGGCGCCGGCGCCGACCGTGGCGGCCAGCGTGACCCCGGCGACGATCGGTGCGGCGATGCGGGTGTTGGCCAGCGCGGCGAAGAACCCGGTGAACGCCTCGACGCCGATGTTGCCCAGCGACGCGAAACCCTGGATGGCGATCAGCGAGCCGCCGGACAGGGTGACGAAGCCGATGATCGCCACGGTGCCGCCGACCACGGCCATCGCCCCGGTGCCCATGCCGATCTCGGCGACCAGGCGCAGTGTCTCGCGCCGGTAGTGGCGCAACGCCCAGCCGATCTGGCCGATGCTGACCCGGGCGAACCGCGCGAAAACGCCGATCTGCCAAAGCCTTCGGACGGTTCCGCCGCCGTAGCGGTCGAGGTTGGCCGCGGTTCGCGGGTAGCGGGCGCGCAGGGCGCCGGGCGCGGAGATCGCCGCCATGTCAGCGGCCCGTCCCGAACCGCACGCCGATGGTGGTCAGCACCACGTTGACGGCGAACAGCGCGATCACACACAACACCAGCGTCTCGTTGACGGCGGTGCCCACCCCCTTGGGACCGCCCTTGGTAGTCAGCCCGCGATAGCAGCCGACCAGGCCGGCGATGGTCCCGAAGGTGGCCGACTTCACCACCGAGATCACCACCTCTGGCAGGCCGGTGATCAGGGTGAGGGTGCCGACGTAGGCGCCCGCCGAAATGTGTTGGATGAAAACGCCGAACACGAATCCGCCGACCAGGCCGATGGTGATCACCGCACCGTTGAGCAGGGTGGCGACGATGGTCGCGGCGACCACCCGGGGCACCACCAGTCGGTGGATCGGGTCGATGCCCAGCACCTCCAGCGCGTCGATCTCCTCGCGGATGGTGCGCGCTCCCAGGTCGGCGCAGATGGCCGTGGAGCCGGCGCCGGCGATCACTAGCACCGTGGTCAGCGGGCCCAACTGCGTCACCGCGCCCAACGCCGCACCGGCGCCGGAGATGTCGGCGGCGCCGAACTCGGCCAGCAGGATGTTGAGGGTGAAGATGATCAGCACGGTGAGCGGGATCGCGACGGCGAGGGTGGGCAGCAGCGAGACGCTGGTGATGAACCAGCCCTGCTCGATGGTCTCCCGCCACTGGAAGGGCCGCCGGAACAACGCCTTGCCGGTCAGCACGCACGTCCTGAAGAAGCCGCCGACCGCGTCGATCCCGGGCTGAATCTGGCCCCGCAGGTAGTTCGCGATCACGGCTTGGCTGCTCATCGCCGCTCCAGCGCGCCGATCATGGTGGCGTTGGCGAGTTCGAGGACCTCGCGGGCGCCGCGGCCCGCCTCGTCCGCATCGCCGGCGCAGATCGCCTGGGCCAGTGCACGATACGCGTCGGTGCGGTTGATCTCGGCGGGAATCGCGGCTGCCAGCACACCCAGAGCTCGCTCGTAGGCCGCGCGGAAAGGGTTGTACATCAGCCGGAATACGATCGAGCCGGAGCTGTCGACCATGTGATCCCAGAACTCGAGACTGCCGCGATGCCACTCGACCGCGCTGTGCGAGGCCTCCAGCCGGCGCAGCGAATCGTCGAGCAGCACAGCCAGTTCCGGGCCGTGCTGTTCGGCGGCCAGTTCCGCGACCTTCGGACCGATCCGCAGCCGGGTCTCCAGAATGCTGCGGAACACCCCCGCGTCGAGTTCGCCGTCGCGAAACACCAACTGCGGCAACAGGTCAAGACCGGCGTGCCGCCGGAAGTCGCGCACCGTCGTGACGCCGCCGTGGCGCACCTCGACGAGGCTGGCTGCCGACAGCCGCTTGAGCGCCTCGCGGACGGCGGGGCGCGACACCCCGAAGACCTCCGCCAGCCGGCGCTCGCTGGGCAACGCCGAACCCGCTGGCAGCTCACCGCTGAGCACGTCGGTGGCGATCTGGTCGAAAACCGCTTCGGGCACCGATCGGCGAATCACCGGCTGCAGCGCCATGCGGCCAGTGTGGCGGGCCGACGGCCAGTCAGGTGGTCAGACCACCGGCGTGTCGCGCATCTTTCCGCGGCTCACCCAACCCGCCGGCAAGCGCGCGATACCAATTATTGGTATGGTGAGCGTTGTGGGTAAAAACACGTCTTTCAGCCTCGACGAGCACTACAGCGCCTTTATCGAGCGCGAGGTCGCCTCGGGACGCTACCGGTCGGCCAGTGACGTCGTGCGCTCCGCGCTACGGCTGCTCGAGGATCGCGAAACCCAGCTACGGGCGCTGCGCGCAGCTCTCGAAGCCGGCGAACGCAGCGGCACCTCGACGCCGTTCGACTTCGACACGTTCCTCGACCGTAAGCGGACCGAAGCTTCGGACGGCCGTTAAGCAGCCGATACCTTCTCTCGCCGCCGGGTCACACATACTCTTCTACCGGGTGACTGCTTTCTGTGCCGGCATCGTGCGGCGTTAGGTTCGACTCCATGGCGCAACGGATCCTGGTGATCGGAGCCGGCATTGCGGGCCTGGCGACGGCGGTGGCGATGCAGCGGCGCGGATACGCAGTCACCGTCGTCGAGGAGCGCACCGACACGTCCTCGGGCGCCGGGATCAGCATCTGGCCCAACGCGCTGGCCGCGTTGGACCGCATCGGCGTCGGCCAGGCTGTCCGCGATGCCGGCGGCCGCATCACGGCGGGCGCGTTGCGTTGGCGAGACGGCTCGTGGCTGCGTCGGCCGGCTTTCACCCTGCCGAAAGGCTAGGCCTTCTGGTCTACCGCCGCTGCGCGGCGACGAACAGGTTCCCCGGCACGAAGTCGCGGACCTCGGCCGGCGCCGGCCGCCCGTAGCCGGCCATCAGCTCGTCCGACGGCGTCACGCGCACGTCCCAGCCGTGCCGGCCGAACCACTCACCGACGTCCTCGCGTTCCTCGAAGTACCACAGCTCGTCGGTCCTGGGCACCGCCCGATCCGGATCGATCCGCGCCATCAGGGCCTGGATCCGGTCCATCCGTTCCCGGCGCTTGGCGCGGGCCTGCGGGTCGAGGAACTTGGGCCCCAACGCCTCCACCGCGACCCGGCTGCCGGCGACGGTGAGGCCCTGAATGCGGTCGAACAGCAAGTCCTGGGCGGCCGCCGGCAGATACGGCATCAGCCCCTCGGCCGACCACACGCTGGGCGCCGACGCGTCAAACCCGGCCTGCCGCAACGCTTCCGGCCAGTCGTGGCGCAGATCCACCGGCACGGCGACCCGGTTGCAGGCGGGCTGCGCCCCGTGTTCGGCCAGGGTGGACTCCTTGAATTCGAGCACCCGGGGCTGGTCGAGCTCGTAGACCGTGGTCCCGGCCGGCCAGGGCAGCCGCCAGGACCGCGCGTCCAGCCCGGCCGCCAGGATCACCGCCTGACGGATGCCCGCGCCGGTTGCCTCCAGGAAGAACGAGTCGAAAAACGCTGTGCGCGAAGCCATGTAGCTAACCATGGCCTGCTGCTGCAGCGGTATGGTCGGTTCGGCCTCGATCAGCTCGGGCGGCAGCTGCGGCGCGGAGTGCCAGTTCCACACGCCGTCGCCGGCGGCGTCCAGGAAGACCTGTGCGAACGGATCTTTGATCAAAGGGTTTTCGCTGCGGGTCTCCGCGGCGCGGGCCGAGGCCACCCCCAGCGCGGTCGCCCCCACGCTTTCGGTGATCTCCCAGCTGTCGTCGTCGCTCCGGGCTGTGCTCATCGGTCGGGTCGGGTCCTTTCCGTGCGTTGCGCCGCCACGAACCGCGTCTGCGGTGTGGCGTCTTCGATGTCGTGCGGTGGTCTGCGGTCGTAGCGGGCCATCAGTTCGGGCGCCGGGGTGACCGTCACATCCCAGCCGTGCCGGCCCAGCCAGTCGCCCACGTCCTCGCGTTCCTCGAAGTACCAGAGGTCTTGCACGTCGGGGATGTCGCGGTCGGGCTCCAGGTCGGCCATCAGGTCGCGCACCCGCTGCATGGTCTGGCGCTGCCGCTCGCGGGCGGCCTCGTCGAGGAAGTCGGGGCCGGGCGCCTCCACCGCGATCCGGCTGCCCGGCGCGGCGAGGGTCTGCACCCGCTCGAACAACAGCTGCTGGGCGGCCGCCGGCAGGAACGGCAACAGGCCCTCGGCCGACCACGCGCTGGGCGCGTGCGCGTCGAATCCGGCCTGGCGCAAGGCGGCCGGCCAGTCGTGGCGCAGGTCCACCGGGACGCTGACCAGGTGGCAGGTCGGCCGGGCCCCGTGCTCGGCGAGCGTCGTCGCCTTGAACTCCAGCACCCGCGGCTGGTCCAGTTCGTAGACCGTGGTGCCGTCTTCGAACGGCAGCCGCCACGCCCGGGAGTCCAGGCCCGCCGCCAGGATCACCACCTGACGGACGCCCGCGCGGGTCGCCGCGAGGAAGAAGTTGTCGAAGAACGCCGTCCGCGCGGCCATGTAGTCGACCATGCCCTGCATCCGCGGCTTGAGGTCGGGTTCGGCCTCGGCGATCTGGGCGGGCAGGTTGGGCGCGGCGAACCAGTTCCACATGCCGTCGCCGGCGGCGTCCAGGAACACCCGCGCGAACGGGTCGCTGATCAGCGGGTTCTCGCTCTCGGTCTCGGCGGCGCGGGCGGCGGCCACCCCGAGCGCGGTCGCCCCCACGCTCTCGGTGATCTCCCAGCTGTCGTCGTCGGTCCTGGGCACGTGCGCCTCCTCCCCACTTCGCTAGCTCGGCTACCTATACGACCCTACGCGCGCTGCATGAGTGGGAGCTGTCAACCAAGCGGGGATTGAGTTAACTTGTCGGCGGGCCGATCAGCGGCCGTGAGCGCGGTATCGGCGATGCCGGGCGAATCCGGAGGATCGTTGATAGATGCGAGTTGACGGGCGCGACATCATCGTCTCCGGCAGCTTGCTGCAGCCGCTGACCCGGCGGACCAACGACATCCTGCGGCTGGGGATGGCGTTGATCTTCCTGGCGGTGGTGATCACGGGTTCGGTGATCACCCGCCCGCAGTGGATCGCGCTGGAGAAATCGGTCTCCCAGATCGTCGGTGTCCTCTCGCCCACCCAATCCGATGTCGTCTACCTGGTGTACGGGTTGGCGATCGTGGCCTTGCCGTTCATGATCCTGATCGGTCTGATCGCGGCCGGGCAGTGGAAGCTGTTGGGCGCCTACGCCGCCGCGGGGCTGAGCGCCATCGTGTTGTTGTCGATCAGCGGCACCGGATTGGCCGCGCCGCGATGGCATTTCGACGTCCTCGACCGGCTCACCACGCTGCCGGCGCAATTGCTCGACGACCCGCGCTGGATCGGGATGCTGGCGGCGGTGCTGACGGTGTCGGGACCGTGGCTGCCGGCGCGCTGGCGGCACTGGTGGTGGGCGCTGCTGCTGGCGTTCGTGCCGATCCACCTTGTGGTCAGCGCGATCGTCCCGGCGCGCTCGCTGGTCGGTTTGGCGGTCGGCTGGGTGGTCGGGGCGCTGGTGGTGCTCGTCGTGGGCACGCCGGCGCTCGAGGTTCCGCTGGACGCCGCGGTGCGGGCGTTGGCCAAGGCCGGCTTCGAGGTTTGCCGGCTCACCGTGGTCCGGCCGGCCGGCCGCGGCCCGCTCATTCTGTCCGCCGACGGCCAGGACGCCGACCACACGGCCCTGATCGAGTTGTACGGCCCGCACCAACGCAGCGGCGGGGCGCTGCGCCAGCTGTGGGGCAAGCTCAAGCTGCGCGACGCCGAGACCGCGCCGCTGCTGACCTCGATGCGCCGCGCGGTGGAGCACCGCGCGCTGATGGCCATCGCGATCGGCGAGGCCGGCCTGGCCAACACCGCGACGGTGGCCGTCGCCACCCTGGACCGGGGCTGGATGCTGTACTCGCACAAGCCTCCTCGCGGCACGCCCATCGACCGATGCGCGAAAACCACACCGGTGCAACGGCTCTGGGAGGCGTTGCGGGTGCTCAACGACCACCAGATCGCCCACGGGGACCTGCGCGCCCACCACATCACCGTCGACGACGGGGCCGTGTTGTTCGGCGGCTTCGGCAGCGCCGAGTACGGGGCCACCGAGGCGCAGCTGCAATCCGACATCGCGCAGCTGTTGGTGACGACGTCGGCGCACTACGACCCGAAGTCCGCGGTGCGCGCCGCCATCGACGTCTTCGGCGCGGACACCATTTTGTCGGCGTCCCGGCGGCTCACCAAAGTCGCTGTGCCCAAATCGGTTCGGCGTTCGGTGCCGGACTCGGGGGCCGTCATCTCGGGCGCCCGCGCCGAGGTGAAGCGGCAAACGGGGGCCGACCAGATCAAACCGCAGACCATCACCCGGTTCACCCGCAGCCAGATCATTCAGCTGGTGCTGTTCGGGGCGTTGGTCTACGTCGCGTATCCGTTCATCAGCACGGCGCCGACGTTCTTCTCCCAGCTGCGCACCGCGGACTGGTGGTGGGCGCTGCTGGGCTTGCTGGTGTCGGCGCTGACCTATGTCGGCGCTGCCGCGGCGCTGTGGGCCTGCGCCGACGGCATGGTGAACTTCTGGATGCTGTCAATCGCGCAGGTGGCCAACACCTTTGCCGCGACCACCACGCCGGCCGGTGTCGGCGGGCTGGCGTTGTCCACCCGCTTCCTGCAAAAGAGCGGCCTGTCGGCGATGCGGGCGACTGCGGCGGTCGCGCTGCAGCAGTCGGTGCAGGTGATCGCGCATCTGGCGCTGCTGGTGCTGTTCAGCGCGGCGGCCGGCGCATCGATGAATCTGTCGCATTTCGTGCCCAGCGCAACCATGCTGTATCTGATCGCGGGTGTGGCGCTGGGCATCGTCGGCACCTTCCTGTTCGTGCCCACACTGCGCAGGTGGCTGGCCACCGAGGTGCGCCCGAAGCTGGACGAGGTGGTGAGCGACCTGGCCAAGCTCGCCCGCGAACCGCGGCGGCTAGCGCTGATCCTGTTGGGTTGCGCGGGAACGACTCTCGGTGCGGCGCTGGCGTTGTGGGCCAGCATTCAGGCCTTCGGCGGCGACACCACGTTCGTCGCCGTCACCGTGGTGACGATGGTCGGCGGGACGCTGGCCTCGGCGGCGCCGACGCCCGGCGGTGTCGGGGCGGTCGAAGCGGCGCTGATCGGTGGGCTGGCCGCGTTCGGGGTGCCGGCGGCCATCGGGGTGCCGGCCGTGCTGCTGTATCGGATGCTGACCTGCTGGCTGCCGGTGTTCGTCGGCTGGCCGGTGATGCGCTGGCTGACCAAGCACGAGATGGTCTGAGGGTCAACGGCTCTCCGGTTCGGCCTGGGTGTCCACCAGAACCGTTGTGGTGCGGGTGCTTTGGCCGACGGTGGTGGTCAAGGACACCAGGTAGTAGTCCTGGGGCACCGTCGGTGCCACGGTGATCGGGACGGACACCGACGCCGCCCCGCCGGCGTTGAATTGGCCGGACGTCGGCGTCACGGCGACGCCGGCGTCGGAGGCGGCGCCGGAGACGGTGTATCCACCGGCGCCGTCGATCATGCGTTGCGCGTCCAGGGTCACGCTGCCGCGGTGCCCGGGCGCGATGCTGACGACGGGTTGCGGCACGTTGACCGCCACCGCCGAACTCCCCGCCCCGAACGACGGCGGCGCGTCAGATTCGGCCGTGCCCCAATGCTTGTCGGGGTAGGCCGCGAGCGAGAACGCGAGCGTGCCGCCGGTGCGGATGATCGACTCGGGCAGCCAGGTGTGCCCGGTGGGCCGGCCGTCGACCTTCAGGCCGCTGATGTAGGCCGGGTGGTGCGGCCCGGACGCGCCGGGGGCGGCGATCCGGATGGATTTGCCTGCGGGCAGCGCGATTTCGATGCGGTCGAACAGCGGCGCGGCCACCGTCAGGATGGGGGTTCCCGGGGTGGCCGGGTACAGTCCCAGCGCCGCCCACACGTACCAGCCGGCCAGCGCGCCCAGGTCGTCGTTGCCCGGTTCACCGTCGGCGGTCGGACCGAACAGCCCGCGCACCCGGTCGACGGTGTGTTGGGTCTTCCACGGTTGGCCGATGTAGTTGTACAGCCACGGCACACCGAAACTGGGCTCGTTGCCGGCCCACAGGTACGGCTGGTTGGGACCGACGTTGAGTTTCTTGGTGAACCGGTCGAGCCGGTCGGCCACCGCGGCGCGCCCGCCCAGCGCGGTCACCAGGCCCGCGATGTTGTGCGGCACCGACCACACGTACTGCTCGGCGTTGCCCTCGTCGTACCCGACCTGGCCGAAGTTGTCCGGGGACACCACGACCGCGGGTCCGGGACGGAAGAATCCGCTCCAGCTGCGCGGCACCACCGATCGGGTGCTGGGATTGAACAGGTTCTGCCAGTACTGCGCCCGGTTCGCGAATTCGGCGGCGGTGGCGGCGTCGCCGAGCGAGTCGGCGAACCGGGAGATGGCGAAGTCGTCGATCGACCATTCGAGGGTGATCGACGCGTCCGCGATCCAGCCGTTGCGGCCGAATTCCAGGGTGAACGGCGCGTAGCCCAGCCGCAGGTAGGTGGCGATGCCGCGCCGTTCCACGTAACCGGCCAGGCCCACCCCGCCCTTGGTCGCCCCGTCCACCATGTAACGCAGCGCCGCGGCGGTGTCGAAGTCGTTGGCGCCGAACATGTTCAGGTTCACGATGAGCGGGACCACGCTGTCGCCGCTCATCTCGCCGGTGGCGGCGTTGGCGAACGCCCAGCGCGGCAGCGCGCCGCTCTGCTGGGCGTCGGTGACCAGCGATTGGGCCATGTCGGCGGCCCGGTCCGGGAACAGCAACGCCTGCAACGCCGCCAGGCAGCGGTAGGTGTCCCAGTCGGAGAAGTTGGCGTACTGGACGTGACCGTCGGCCACCCGGTGGATGCCGCCGTCGAACCCGACGTAGCGCCCGTCGGCGTCGTTGAACATGTTGGGGTGCAACAGGGTTCGGTACAGGGCGGTGTAGAAGGTGGTCAGGTCGTCGCTGTTGCGGCCGGCCACCGTCACCCGGGAAAGCGCGGCGTTCCATTGCCGGGCCGCGGCGGCGCGGGCGTCGTCGAAGCCGGCGTTGCCCTCGGCCGCCAGGTTGGCTCGGGCCCCCTCGATGCCGACGTAGGAGATCGCGGTGCGCACCTCGAGCACCGAGCCGGCCGGGAACTCGACATACCCGCCGCTGTACGGCGCGTTCGCGCTGCGGGCCCCGGGGTAGACGGTGCTGCCGTCCCAGGACCCGTACGAGATGAACGGCCGGTTGAACTTCATCGCGAAGTACACGGTGTAGGCGTTGGGCTTGTCGCAGAAGCCGCCGCTGGTGGCCCAGCCGGTGATGGTGGTGTTGTCCTCGCCGAGCTGGATGGTGGCGCGGGAGTTGCCGGCCAGCGACGAGCCGGAACGCACCTGCAGCAGGGCGGGCCGTCCGTCGCCCGGGTAGCTGAACCGTCCGACGCCGGTGTGCGCGGTGGCGGTGAGTTCGGCGGTCACCCCGGCGCCGGGGAGTCGCACCGTGTAATAGCCGGGCACCCCGCGCTCGGTGTCGTCGTGGGCGATGCGTTCGGTGGCGTTCCAGGGCTGCACGCCGAGCCCGCCGGTGACCGGCAGCATTGAGATGTCGCCGAACGCAGCGCATCCCACCGAGGCGTGCGTCATGCTGAACCCGGTCGCCCGCGGGTTGTCGTAGTTGTAGCCGGCGTAATTGCCGGCGGTGTCCGGCGAGTACTGCACCATCCCGAACGGCACGGTGGCGCCGGGGAAGTTGTTGATCTCCCCCACCGTCTCGCCGCCGGTGCCGGTGCCGATGAGCGTCACGACGTGGTCGACGGGATTGGCCACGAACAGCGGCGGTCCGTCGTAGCCCCGGGGCGGCGCCGGCGCGATCACCGTCATCAGCACGGCCAGGGTCGCGACCAGCGCAATCGGGGCCGTTCGCGACCGCATACCTGTCTAATACTGGATCGCCGGTGGTTGGCGGTGTATTGCCGTGGCGTTTTCGGCCACTAATTGGATAACGATCGCCGGCCGGCCCGCGCGGCCGGGCGCCAGCAAAAAGTCCAAAAGATACCGGCAAACTTTCAAAGCATTTCCGCTACTGTCGTGGCAGCGCGGCCGGCCGCAGGTACCGGCCCCAATTGTCGGGAGATTGGATTAATGAAACACTTGACTCTAGCAACGATTTCCGTGGCGCTGAGTTTAGCGCTGGTGAGCTGCGGCCACGATCACAAATCCGGTGACAAAACGTCGTCGTCGACGTCGACGGCGACGTCCTCGAAATCCAGCACCGCGCCGGCGGCGCAAGCCAAATACACCATCGCCGACTACGTGAAGGACAACCACATCTCCGAGACCCCGGTCCACCACGGCGATCCGGGCCCGAACGTCGACCTGCCGGTGCCCGCCGGCTGGCAGCTCAACCAGATCTCCGGCACCTCCTACGGCGGCATCGTGCAGAGCCAGCCCGCCGACCCGTCCGACCCGCCCACCGTGTCGGCGCTGTTCTCCAAGCTGACCGGCGACGTCGACCCGGCGAAGATCATCCAGTACGCCCCGGGCGAGGTGCAGAACCTGCCCGGGTACTCCGGCAGCGGTGACGGCTCGGCGTCCACGCTGGGCGGTTACCAGGCCTGGCAGTTGGGCGGCACCTACCAGCGCGGCGGCAAGACCCGCGTCATCGCGCAGAAGACGGTGGTGATCCCCAGCCAGGGCGCGGTCTACGTGCTGCAGCTCAACGCCGACGGGCTGGAGAGCGACCAGGGCCCGTTGATGGACGCCACCCACATCATCGACGAGCAGACCACCATCACGGGCTGACGGCGGCGGCGTTCAGCCGGAGCCGGCCTCGCCGGCGCCGGGCGGGCGCAGGTGGGCGGTGCGCAGTCGCTGGTCGAACCGCGAGCGCGCGGTGATGACCTCCTTGCCCAGCGCGGTGAAGTCTTCGGCGATGCGTTGCGCCAGCACTGAGAGCTTGATGTTGCCGTGCTGGGACAGTGATTTGAGCATGTTGAACGCCGCGTCCTCGTCGATGCCGTAGACCAGCATCAGCATCCCCTTGGTGCGGTCGATGACGCCGCGCCGCCCGGCGATCTCGGAGACCTTGGCGCTGATCGAGTCCTCGCGGTTGCGGGTGGCGGCCGGGGTGACCTCGATGTAGAAGCCGTGGGTGCCGACGAGCGCGCCGCTGTCGTCGAAGAGCTGGTCGCCCACCACGACGACGTGGTGGATGATGCCGGCGGCGTCCACGATGCGGTGCCGGGTGCTGAACGCCTGCCGGCGCCGGATCATGTCGTTGATGCCGTCGATCACCTGCGGGCGATCGGCCGGATGCTTATGCGACAGCACCAGTTCGGTGGTGGGGGTGACGGTGCCGGGTTGGTAGCCGTGCATCCGCTGCACCTGGTCGGACCACACCCAGCGTTCGCCCTCGAAGTAGAAGCGGAACCAGCCCACCCGCTGCGGGGTGGCGCCGGCCAGGCCCCGCTCCAGCGCCGCGGCCTGCCCGTCTAGATTCCAAGCCACGGCGGACATTTCGGGTCGAGAGCGGCGGCGCACAGCGGTAGCGATCCGGCGCGGATCGCCACTGGCGGCCCCGGAGAACTGGCACGGCGCGTGCAGGAGTCAACTGCCCCCATGGCGGTCAGGTTACATTTTCTGACCAGCGGTCACCGCCAAAACGGTGAAATTGCCGGGCGAGTAAGTTTCACGCTACAGCTGCCGTCGCAGTCTTTCCACCAGGGCGAGCAGCTTCGCGTGGTGTGACCCTGGCCAGTAGATGCGGCCGCATCGGGTGCAGCGGCTGAAGTCGTCGTAGTACCGCCGGGTCAGCGGCGGCAGCTGGTCGCTCACCTCGTCCTTGGCGACCGCGGTCAGGGTCCCGTTGCAGCGCACGCAGCGCGACAGCGGCGCCAGCCGCCCGGTCAGGTCGAGCCGGCGGATTACGCCCAGCGCCTGCTCCTCGGGGTCGTCGGGGCGCACGAACAGTCCGTGGGTGACCGCGCGGCGCTTCAGCAGGCCGCGGTCGCGGGTCAGCAGGATGCGGTGCTGCTCGGCGCTGATCGCGGCCAGGGTCTGGTCGTCGGCGTCGTTCGACCACCACACGTCGAACCCGAACAGCCGCAACAGCCAGGCCAGCCGGCCCAGGTTGACGTCGATGACGAACCGGGGATCGCGCAACGGCACCGGCCGCAGCCGGGCGGTGGGCCCGATGTCGAGCGCCTCGAACATCGGGTAGGCGGCGATGCGGTCGCCGGCCCGGGGGCGGTGGTCGAACCCGTGGACGGAGCCGTTCACCACGATGAGGTCGACCTCGGTGTGCGGAATTCCCATCGCCTCCAACACATCCTTGACGGTCTGGTGCGCCCGGAACGGGCGGCGCACCGCGGCGCCGCGCGACTCGGCGGGCAGAAAGTCGTTGAGTTCGGCGTAGGCCCGAACCTCCACGTAGCCGGCCGGCTCGCTCACCGGCACGGGCCCGCGCCCGCGGCGGCGCGGGTACGGGTGACGACGGGTTGGGCGAAGCCGGCCTGCGTCGCGGCCCGCCGCACCGCCTGCCCGATCGCCTCGGCGCGCTGCACCGGCGCCAGGGCGATCACGCAGCCGCCGAACCCGCCGCCGGTCATCCGTGCCCCCAGCGCGCCGGCGCGCAGCGCGGTGTCGGCGATCAAGTCGATGCGTTCGGTGGTGATGCCGAAGTCGTCGCGCATGGACGCATGCGAGGCGGTGAAGATCCGCCCCGCCTCGGTATAGTCCGAATTGTTCAGCGCCGCAACGCAATCGATGACCCGCCCGTTCTCGGTGAGCACGTGGCGGGCGCGGCGGGCGTCGACGGGGTCGCGGACCGCGGCCAGGTCGGTGCAGCCGCGGTCGGCGGCCGCCCGCAGCGAGGACGCGGACAGGTCGGCGGCCGCCCGCTCGCAGGACAGCCGCCGGGCCGCGTAGTCGCCGCCGGCGTGGGTGTGGCGCTCCCGGGAGTCGATCAGCAACAGGGCGACCCCGGCGGCGTCAGGGTCGAAGGCCACCGGGGTGACGGCCAGGTCGGCGAAGTCGATCAGCACCGCGGCGGCAGGGCGGCCGTACAGCGCGGCCAGCTGGTCGAGCAAACCCGTTGGGGCGCCGACGTATTCGTTTTCGGCGCGCTGGGCCAGCCGGGCCTGTTCGGTGGCGTCGATGCGAATCCCGGCGGCCGACGAGATCGCGCCCAGCACGGCGCATTCCAGCGCCGCCGAGGACGACAGGCCCGAACCCATCGGCACGTCGCTGGTGATCGACATCGCCCCGCCGGGCACCGGGTGGCCGGCGGTGCGCAGCGCCCACATCACCCCGGCCGGATAGGCCGCCCAGCCGGTGACGTCGCCGGGGCCGGTGTCGATCGGGATCCGCACCGGCGCGTCCGCGCGGTCGCTGACCACCGTGATGGCATCGTCGTCGGCGGGCGTGAAGCTGGCCACGGTGCGCTGGGGCAGGGCGATCGGCAGCGCGAAACCCAGGTTGTAGTCGGTGTGTTCGCCGATCAGGTTGATCCGGCCGGGCGCGGCGTAGCGGACGGTCATCGCAGCTCCCGCAGCCGCTGGGCCACGCTTTCCGGGGTGACGTCGCTGATGAAGGCGTCCATCGCCGATTCGGAGGCGGCGAGGAATTTGAGCTTGGTCGCGCTGCGCCGGATGGACATCAGTTCGACGTGGAAGTAGCCGTGGGCCTGAGCACCGGTGCCGGTGTATTGGTGCAGCGCCGAAATGTAGGGCAGCGGTGCGTCATACATCCGGTCGAAGCGGCGCAGCACGTCCAGATAGACGGCCACGAACCCGTCCACCTCGTCGTCGCGCAGTGCGGTCAGGTTGGGCACGAACCTGTTCGGGTAGATGTGCACCTCCACCGGCCACCGCGCCGCGAACGGCACGAACGCGGTGAACAGGTCGTCGCGGGCGATGATTCGGCTGCCGTCGGCGACCTCGCGGGCCAGCAGGTCACCGAAGAGGTTGCCGCCGTGGCGTTTTCGATGGTCGTCCGCCTGGCCCAGCATGGCGGCTGTGCGCGGGGTCAGGTAGGGGTAGCCGTAGATCTGGCCGTGCGGATGGGTCAGGGTCACCCCGATCTCCTCCCCGCGGTTCTCGAAGCAGAACACCTGCTCAATGCCCGGGGTGGCCATCAGCTCGGCGGTGCGATGCCGCCAGGCCTGCACCACCAGCCGGGCGTGCGCGGGTGGCAGCCCCGCGAACGACCCCGTGTGGTCGGCCGAGAAGCAGACCACCTCGCAGCGGCCGTGCGCGGGCGCGGACACGAACCCGTCGGCGCCGGCGGCCGGCAGCCCCGGTGCCGCACCGGACAGGCTGGGAAAGCGGTTCTCGAACACCACGACGTCGTAGTCGGCGGCGGGCACCTCGCTGGTCAGCCCGGTCGGCCCGGGGCAGAGCGGGCACGCGTCGGGCGGCGGCTTGTAGGTGCGGTCCTGGCGCAGCGCGGCGATGATCACCCACTGCCCGGTGGACCGGTCGAACCGCAGCTGCGACTGTCCGCCCGGCGCAACGGTTTCGGCGGTTCGGGGCGGCAGGGGGCGGCGGTCTTCGACCGGCGAAGCGCGGTGCCCGGGCAGCGAGAAGAACAGCAGGTCGCGACCGTCAGCCAGCTTCGCCCGCGTCGGCCCCATGATGTCGAACACTAGCTTGGTCGCCGCCGCGCGGTTCGGGTAACCATGGGGGGTACGCGCAAGAGAGGCGGTCATCGGAATAACGGATCTCTACGAACGCGCCCGCAACTGGGTGATCGGCTCCGATCCCGGCTTGCTGCGGCTGCGCATGGCGACTCGGACCACGGCCGCGCTCGGGCTGTCACTGCTGGCGCTGTGGCTGCTGACCAGGGCGACGGGACAGCCGTTGACCGTCGCGTTGCTGGGTGTGGTGATCACCATGGTCGCGTCGCGCTCGGTCAACGAGCCCGATCCGCGCCAGCAGCGGATCACCATGGCGCTGTTGCCGGTTCCGGCCGCGGTGGCCATCACGGCCGCTGCGGTGCTGGCGCCGCACCCGGTGGCCGGCGACGTGGTGTTCGTGCTGATCGTGTTCGCGGCGGCCTACATTCGCCGCTTCGGCGCGCGGGGCCGCGCGCTGGGCATGGTCGCGTTCATGTCCTACTTCTTCACGCTGTATCTGCGTGCCCGGGTCTCGGAGCTGCCCTGGATGATCGGGGCGGTCGCGGTGGGCACGGTGTGCACGTATGTGATGACCAGCCATGTGCTGCCCGACCGGCCGGAGCGGGTGCTGCGGGCCACCATCCGGGCGCTGCGGGCCCGCATGGCGATCGTGATCGACACCACCGCCGAGGCGGTGCGCACCGGCCGGCTGGACGAGCGGCGGCGCCGGCGCATGCGGGCCCGCACCGTCCGGCTCAACGAGACCGCCCTGATGGTGCAGAGCCAGATCGAGGACAGGGCCGACCCGGGCACGCTGTGGCCCGGAGTCACCGCCGAACAGCTGGCCCCCTGGCTGTTGGACGCCGAGCTGGCCATCGAGTGGGTGGCGACGGCCGGGCGGCGGGCCGCGGCCCTGGGCGCCGAGTTACCCGAGGCCGTGCGCGCCGAATTGGTCTCGGCGCTAACCCAATTGGGCCGCGCGATCCGGTTGCCCGAACCGGGTGGCCTGCGCGACGCCGCCAGCCGAGCGCGCCGGCTGCTGGACGCGGCCACCGACGACCGGCCCGCCGGCACCGAGGTGCGCCGGCTGGCCCTGGCGATCATCAACGCCGCGACGGCGACCGCCGACGTGCGGGCCATCGTCGACGGGGCTGCCGGCGCCGCGGTGCCCGACGTCGCCGGCAGCGAGCGCCCGCCGGCGGCCGCCGGCGTCGCGGCCGAGGAGCCCGCCGAGCAAGAAGAAGAACAACCGGCGGGTCTGCGGCCCACCACCCGTCAGGCCATCCAGGTGTCGGTGGCGGCGTCGCTGGCCATCATCACCGGCGAGCTGGTGTCGCCGGCCCGCTGGTATTGGGCCGTGATCGCCGCGTTCGTCATCTTCGCCGGCACCAACTCGTGGGGCGAAACCCTGACCAAGGGCTGGCAGCGGCTGCTCGGCACGATGCTCGGCGTGCCCGCCGGCGTGCTGGTGGCCACACTGCTGACCGGACACGAGGCGGCCGCGCTGGCCGGCATCTTCGTGTGCCTGTTCTGTGCCTTCTATTTCATGACGGTGACCTACAGCCTGATGACCTTCTGGATCACCACCATGCTGGCGCTGCTGTACGGGCTGCTCGGCCAGTTCTCGTTCGGGGTGCTGATGCTTCGCATCGAAGAGACCGCGCTCGGCGCGGTAATCGGTGCGACGGTGGCCGTCGTGGTGCTGCCGACCAACACCCGGACCGCGATCCGCGCCGACACCCGGGCCTTTCTGACCAGCCTGTCCGCGCTGATCGAGGCCTGCGCGGCGGCCATGTCCGGCGGCGCGGCCAGCCCGTCCGAGCAGGCACGTCAGCTGGACCGCGACCTGCAGCAGTTCCGGGTGACCGCCAAGCCGCTGCTGGCCGGTGTCGCCGGGCTCGCGGGCCGCCGCGGCATCCGCCGCGCGCTGCGGATCTTCACCGCCTGCGACCGGTACGGCCGGGCGCTGGCGCGCAGCAGCGAGCAGTACCGCGGCTCGCCCGGGCCCGGCCCCCAACTGGCGCAAGCCTTTTCGGCGGCCGCGGCCCAGACGCGGCGCAACCTCGACGCGTTACTGGAGGCGATCGACAGTGGCCACCCGCCGACGTTGGTCTCGGCGGCCGACGAACTCGACGCCGCGGAAACCGCGGCCCGCCAGCACGACAGCGACGGTGACGGCGAGACACGGCCCGACGTCCGGCGATTCCTGACCGCCGTGCACGCCCTGCGCCAGATCGAGCGGGCCGTCATCAGCACGGCCACCAATCTCGGTGGCCGCGAAGACGTCAGGACGGCCACCGCCGCGCCGCGCTGACGGACGGGGCCACGTTTGCTACCGGCGGCACCGGCGGGTTAGCCGGGCTGCGGGCTCGTCGCATCGCGGCGCTCACCGGTGGCGATGAAGTCCTCGATCAGCTCCACCACCCGCATGGGCGCCTCGACCTGCGCGAAGTGCCCGACGTCGGGCAGCACCTCGAGCCGGGCGTCGGTGCGCGCCTCGTGCGCGGCGTAGGCGTGGTCGACGGGAATGATGCCGTCGCGCTCCCCCCAGATCGCCATGACCGGTAGCTCCTCGCGCAACCGCAGCCGGTTGAGCGCGCTGACCGCCTGCCCGCGGTAATCGACCACCGATCGCAGCGTCTTCAGGAACGATTGGCGGGTTTCGCCGTCCGACAACGACGAGTAGGCGTTCCACAACTCCGCCCCGCGCGGCGACTGGATGCCGGCGCCGCGCAGCCAGGACCGCAGCTTGTTGCCGACGGACAGCACGGGCGTCGGCGCGATGACCGGCAACACCAGCTCCGCGCCGGGTGCGGAGAGCAGCCGCAGCACCCATCCGACGTCCGGGCCCAGGCCGCCGCTGCTGATCAGGATCAACCGCTGGGCGTAATCGGGGTGCTGGTACACGAACTGCATGGCCACCCCGCCGCCGAGCGAATGGCCGACCACGGTGGCCCGGCTGACGCCGAGTTCGTCGAGGAAGTCACGAAGCCAGACCGCGAAGGCACCCAGCGAGTAGTCGGTGCGCGGTTTCGCCGACTCGCCGTGCCCGAGCAGGTCGGGGGCGATGACTCGGAACTTCTTGGCCAGCGGCGGTATCACCGACCGCCAGGTCTCCGAGCTGCCGGCCATGCCGTGGATGAGCAGCAGCACCTCGCCCTCCCCCTGGTCGCGGAAGGCGACGCGGTCGCCGTGCAGTTCGAGAAACTTCAGCTCGCTCATGTGGCTCGGATACCCACCCGACGCCGTCTATCTCGGCAATGATCGAAGGCATGTCCGAACCGGTTGCCCCCCGCGTGGCCGTCTACCTCGACTTCGACAACATCGTGATCTCCCGCTACGACCAGATTCACGGCCGGAACTCGTTCCAGCGGGACAAGGCCAAGGGGCTCGAGCAGTTCACCGAGCGGCTCGAGCAGGCGACGGTCGACGTCGGCGCGATCCTGGATTTCGCGTCGTCGTTCGGCACGCTGGTGCTCACCCGCGCCTATGCCGACTGGTCGGCCGAGATCAACGCCGGGTATCGCGGGCAGTTGGTGGCCCGCGCGGTCGACCTGGTGCAGCTGTTCCCGGCCGCCGCCTACGGCAAGAACGGCGCCGACATCCGGTTGGCCGTCGACGCGGTGGAGGACATGTTCCGGCTGCCCGACCTGACGCATGTGGTGATCGTCGCCGGTGACTCCGACTACATTCCGTTGGCCCAGCGCTGCAAGCGGCTGGGCCGGTACGTGGTCGGCATCGGGGTGGCCGGCGCGTCGAGCCGGGCGCTGGCGGCGGCGTGCGATGAGTTCGTCATCTACGACGCGCTGCCCGGGGTAACGGCGCTGGACCGCACCCCCGCGCCGGCCGAAACGGTGCCCGCCAAACCGCGCACCCGGCGCGGCAAGGCAGCCCAACCCGAGGAGCCCGACCCGCAGGCCGCGGCCACCGCGCTGCTGACCCGCGCGCTGCAGATCGGTTTGGAGAAGGACGACGTCGACTGGCTGCACAACTCGGCCGTCAAGGCCCAGATGAAGCGGATGGATCCGTCGTTCAGCGAAAAGTCTTTGGGTTTCCGCTCGTTCAGCGATTTCCTGCGGTCGCGCTCCGACGTCGTCGAGCTGGACGAGACGTCGACGACGCGGATGGTGCGGCTGCGCCCGCACGAGTGAATTCGCCGCCCCGATCGCCCCGTCCCGACTCCGGCCCGTCCCAGCCCATCCCGGCCCAATCCCGGCCATGCATTTTTCGTTTGGTGTATGGCGTTTCGTGCCTGCGGCGCCGCCGGTCGTTGACACTCCCCCGACCTGGCCATACATTGACTGAAAGTCGTCCGCAGCGTGCTGCGGGGTCGATGAGGAGACCGCGATGACCGTCGGTGCCGCTCCGCCAAGCGTTTTCGACTCCGACCTGCCGACGCTGCACTATCACTCCGACGAGACACCGGCGCAGGTCTATCCGCGGCTGCGCGAGGCGCAGCGGCGGGCCGCCGTGGCGATCGGGCCGCACGGCCCGGAGGTGCTCTCCTATCACCTGGTCCGGTCCGTGCTGCGGGATCCGCGGTTCCAGATTCCGCCGGGCATCAATTTGCTGGCCCAGGGCATCGACTCGGGCCCGCTGTGGGACAAGGTCGCCAACAGCCTGCTGTGCCTGGAGGGCGACGCGCACCATCGACTGCGCAGCCTGTGCTCCAAGGCGTTCACCCCGCGCACGGTCGCCCGCCTGCACGACACCATGGCCGCGGTGATGAACGAGTTGGTCGACCGGGTGGCCGCGGCGGGTCGCTGCGACGTCGTCACCGACATCGCCCGCCCCTACCCCGTGCCGATCATCTGCGCGCTGCTCGGCGCGCCGCGCGAGGACTGGCGGCGGTTCTCGTCGTGGGCCGACGACGTGTTCAAGGCGTTCAGCTTCACCGTCGACCTGCGCGAGGTCGAGCCGGTCGTGATGCGCGCGTGGCGCGAGCTCGACGACTACGTCGACGAGATGGTGGCGCGGCGCCGGCACAGCCTGACCGACGACCTGCTCTCCGACCTGATCCGCGCCGGGGACGAGGGCGACCGCCTCGACGCCGCCGAGTTGCGCATGCTGGCGGGCGGCCTGCTGCTGGCGGGCACGGACACCACCCGCAACCAGGTGGCCGCCTCGGTGCAGGTGCTCTGCGAGCACCCCCACCAGTGGGAGCTGCTGCGGCAGCGCCCGGAGCTGGCGATGCGCGCCGTCGAGGAAACCATGCGGCATTCGCCGATCGCGTGCGGGACGCTGCGCCTGGTCGTCGAGGACGCCGAGCTCGACGGCCACCTGTTCCCCGCCGGCACCGCCGTGCTGGTGAATACCTTTGCGGCCAACCGTGATCCGGTGGTCTACGACGACCCCGACCGGGTCGACATCACCCGCGAGGCGGCACCGCCCATCCTGACCTTCGGCGGCGGCGTGCATTACTGCCTGGGCGCCAACCTGGCCCGGCGGGAGATCGCCGAGGCGCTCAACGTGCTGGCCAACCGGCTGCGCAACCCGCGGCCGGCCGGACCGGCGCCGTGGAAGCCGATGGTGAGCCTGAGCGGGCCGACGAGCCTGCCCATCGAGTTCGACCGATAGTCGCCGCGGGGCGCACGAGTCGCGCAACCGGCCGGGGCGGCCGTACGCTCCTGTGGTTACGAATCACTGGGGGATTTTCATGCGCGCAGCCCGGCGCTCCACGGCGCGACGCCGACCGGCCGCGAGCCGAGGCGCCGCGCTGGCGGCGCTGGGGTGCCTGGCCCTGGCGTCGTGTTCGGACACCGTGCCCGCGCCGCCGCTCACCGCGACCACCTCGACGTCGAAGTCCACGTCCAAAGCCGGGCCCGATTCGGCCGCCGCACCCTCGATGACGGGCCCGCTGGAAAAGGACTGGAAAAGCTACGGCGGTACCGCGTATTTCGGTTGCCCGCAACGATTTTCGTTTAGCAAGTCCGCGCTGCAGGACATCCGGCCGAAGGTGTTCGACCCGAAGACCGGACAGTACCTGGCGCCCGGTGTCCCGTCCGTTCCGGCCGGCGAGACGGTGACCGGCGCGATCTGCGCGCTGACGGGCACGGCAGAGCAGCTGCGGGTGGTGTACGTCGTGACCACCGCCGCCAAAACCATCGGCTACGTTTTCGACCTGACGAGCGGCCAGCCGCTGGTCACCAAGGACCTGCAGGCACCGGCCCCCGATCAGCGGCTGGCCGCGCCGAAGGACTGGTCCCTGGCCTCGACCGCCTCGGGCGTGGCGTGGCTGAACGCCGTCACCGACGGCCACGCCGCCGCGGCGCCACCGCGGACCGTGGTGCTGTCGGGTCAGGACCTGTCGACGCTGTGGAGCGATCCAGAGCCCGCCCGGGTCTGGCCGGACGTGCTGGCGTTCACCCGCAGCAGCGATCCCGCCCAGACTCCGGGCGCCCGGCTGCGCCGGCCCGGCGGGGAAGAGATCTACCAGGACAACGACGTCGTGTCCGTCGACGCCGAATTGACCGACGGCTCAAGCAAATTGGTACAGCTCACCCGTCGGGATCCGGCCAACCCCGCCGAGGTGTCGACGATGTTCTATGACCTCGACGCCAAGTCGGTCATCAAAATCGGTGACTCCGACCGGATTTCGGGAGGCGGGCTGACCGCGGCGCTCTCGGACGGGAAACTGTTCGTCGACGGCCACAACCGCGACAATTCCCAATTCGGGTTCGGGGTGTGGAACCTGCGCGGCCAGCAGTGGGACTTTCTGAAGAACCGCGACGACGCCCGGAAGCTGTCGCTTGCCAAGGTGGCGTTCTTCGAAGACCACCTCTACCTCACCGGCAGCGGCGGAACGTTCTCCGTCATCGACCTGCCCGCGGGAGATCCCGTCGCATCCAACTGGGCCCTGCGCCCGTTCCAGCGGATCTCCGGATGGACACTGGTGTGCCGCGGCGAGACCGCACCGGGCGCCAACGGGGAGTGCAAGGAGATCGTCATGGTGCAAGACCGCGACGGCCACTACCCCGGGCCGTGGTTCTGACCTCAGGCCCAGCCGAGCGCCTGCGGCACCATGTACAGGCCGAAGCCAATGGTCACCAGGCACAGCGCGCGGGTGACATGCTTGTGCAGGCCACGCATGCGCCACTGCTCGGGCAGCGCCCGGGCTTCCAGCGCCAGCAGCAGGCCCAGCACGATGGGCAGCAGCAACGCGTTCATGATCTCGACGTCGACCGCCAGGTTGACCAGGTCGACGCTGGCCAGCACCAGCACCGCGCCCACGATGTGGGCCAGCGAATAGGTGAGGTAGAACTTCGCGGTGGCGCGGTTGGGCCGCTGGTTGAGCGTGTGCTTCCAGCCGAACACCTCCGCGAGTCCCCACGCACCGGCCAGCGACGCCACGATCGCGGCCACCAGCGCCGCACCCAGCATGCCCAGGCCGAACAGCACCGTGCCGCCGACGTGGCCCAGGTAGGGCGTCAGCGACTGGGCGATCTGGCCCACGGTCTCCAGCGGGGTACCGTCGCCGTGCCGGCCGATGGTGGAGGCCATGGTGATCACCACCGCGATCATGATCAGCTGGGTCAGCACCGCACCGAACGCGGTGTCGTAGCGGGCCTGCCGAATCGTGCTCTCCGACAGGTGTTTATCGACCACCGCGCCCTGCTGGTAGAAGATCATCCACGGCATGATCACCGCGCCCACGTTGGCCGCGATCAGCAGCAGATACGACGAGTCGCCCAACGGCATCGACGTCAGGCCATGCGCCAGCGCACCCGGGTCGGGCCGGGCCATCACCATGGCCACCAAGAAGGCCAGTTCGGCCGCGCCGACGGCCAGGCCGATCCGCTCGACGCGCCGGTAGCTGCCGGTGAGCGCCAGCGCCAGCAGCGCGATGGTCGCGACCGGGATGCTCACCCAGCGTGAGACACCGAAGAGTTCGCCCACCCCGGCGACGCCGGCGAACTCGGTCAGCAGCGCCCCGATCGCCGAGGCGAACAGGGTGAACGCCGACAGCCACGCCCAGCCGCGGCCGAACCGCTCCCGGATCAGCGAGCCGTGGCCGCGCCCGGTGACGATGCCCAACCGCACCGTCATCTCCTGCACGACGTAGAGCACCGGCATCAGGATCAGCTGCGGCAGCACCATCCGGTAACCCCACTGGGCGCCGGACTGGGAGGCGGTGATCAGCGAGCCGGCGTCGGTGTCGGCCAGCATCACGACCAGGCCGGGACCCCATACCGACAACAGCCCCCACCGCAGCCAGCGGCCACGTGTCCGCAATGACACCGACGGCCGATCCGCGACGGCGTCGGCCACCGGCTGCGTGGTTGTCTCGGTCACCGTTGCCACTTCCTCCCAGGACTGCGGCCGCGCGCCGCGATCCGCCCCGTGGATGATAGCCAAGGTTTACCTAACCGACGGAGCTTTCCCGGGAAGCGCCGGCACGGCGGAGGAGTCGGGCCCCATTTCGTGTCGCGGGGCAGCCGGCAACCGGTGTAGCCCGAGATCACCAGGTTTCCCGCGCTCTTCGGGTTTGGAGGTCACGCAACGAATACGGTGACGCCGGCCCCGTCCACCACAAGGCCCATTCGGAGGTTGACGATGACGGTACCCAACGACGACACCTGGGGTCCGGCCACCAGCGTGGGAACGACGGCCACGATGGCGGCGGCGGCAAGGGCCATCGCGACCCGGGATGGGGTCATCAACGATCCATTCGCCGAGCCGTTGGTGCGGGCGGTCGGTGTGAATTTTCTGACCCGTTGGGCTATCGGTGAGCTGGTCGCCTCGGATGTCGACGTCGAAGGCAGCCCATGGGGCTTGGCGCAGATGCCTGCATCGATTGCGGCCCGCACCCGGTACTTCGACGAGTTCTATGCCGATGCCGCAGCGGCGGGCATCCGCCAAGCCGTCATCCTCGCCTCGGGGCTGGACACCCGCGCCTATCGACTGGACTGGCCCGCAGGGATGACGGTTTTCGAGATCGACCAACCGGCCGTCATCGAGTTCAAAACCACGACACTGGCCACGCTGGGAGCCGAGCCAAAAGCCGACTTGCGCACGGTCGCGGTCGACCTGCGCGACGATTGGTCGACGGCACTCGCGACGGCGGGTTTGGACAGCAGTAAACCCACGGCGTGGATCGCCGAAGGTCTGTTCGGCTACCTGGCACCCGAGGCCCAAGATGGGCTGCTCGATGCCGTCACCGCGCTGAGCACGCCAGGCAGCCGACTCGGGAGTGAGGCTGTGCCGAATACCGCCGACATGGACCCCCACGCAGCGCGCGAACGGATGCGCGCGGCGACGGCCAAGTGGCGCGACCACGGCTTCGAACTCGACGTCGACGTGATCTCATTTGCGGGTGAGCGCCACGACGTCGGCACGTACCCGCAGGCGCTCGGCTGGACGACGGTCGCAACGCCGATGGCCGAGCTGCTCGCCGACCACGGGTTGCCGGCGATCGCGCGTGCCGACGATGATCGACAGACGATGAATGGCGTCACCTACTACACGTCGACGCTGGGCACAGGCCGGCAGCGTTAGCGGCGCTCCGGTTCACAGGTTTTGACAATTGCTCCTTGTAGGGCTCGGCCGATCTGTTGGCTCTGTGCCGCGTAGTCGGTGTACGCGCGCTGGAAGTTCTGGCTTGCCGAACCGCTCTCCGATCCGTTCTGTGACTGTCCCGGAATGGTCTGGCGCCAAACGGCGAGCATTTTGTCCTCGAGATTGACTAGAGCGTAAGCCTTTTCACGCAAGCCAGGATCGTGGATCTGGTCGGCGTACTGTCGCAGACGGGTTTCGCGAGTTTGGTACGCATCCACGAGTTTTTGCGTGTCGTCGATACTGGTCGGAATGAGATCGCGTATTCGCGCGCTCTCCGATCTCGAGTACTTGAGCATGTCGTTGACGGTCGCGCAATCCGATGTAGGTTTCGGCCTGAAATACAGCCATACCGACACCCCGGCTATCACGAGCATCAGCACACCGGCGGCGGCAGCGGTGACGACAGTGCGCTTAGTCGCCACGGGTCATCACTTGCCGGATTTTAGGGCGGTAGCCGAGCCGGTGCTATTCACTCCCCGGCTGGCCGCCGGCAATTGCGAAACGGTCGGGCGCAGTGGCATGTGCAGAGCTGAGAAACCCCGAGACCGAGCTGCGATAGTACTGTCCACCGATATGGGTGACCGAAACGCCACGCATCGGACGATGCGATCCAGCTGAAACATCTCATGCGGGCGGTCAGCGCCTCACGGCTCCGTGGCGCGGCCAGAAATACGCTCTGACCCTGTGGTGGCAGGTACAGGATTCGAACCTGTGAAGCTTTCGCGACGGATTTACAGTCCGCTCCCATTGGCCGCTCGGGCAACCTGCCGCCAGACAGGTTACAACGAGCGAGTAGACAAAGCACAAACGCCTGTCACTCGATGAAAGGACGGAATGCATGGCGGACTCATCGTTCGACATCGTCAGCAAAGTGGACCGCCAGGAGGTCGACAACGCGCTCAACCAGGCCGCCAAGGAGCTGGCCACCCGCTTCGACTTCCGCGGCACCGACACCACCATCGCCTGGAAGGGCGACGAGGCTATCGAGCTGACGTCGTCCACCGAGGAACGTGTCAAGGCGGCCGTCGACGTCTTCAAGGAGAAGCTGATCCGCCGCGACATCTCCATGAAGGCCTTCGACGCCGGCGAACCCCAGGCCTCCGGCAAGACCTACAAGGTCAACGGCACCCTCAAGCAGGGCATCAGCAGCGAGAACGCGAAGAAGATCACCAAGCTGATCCGCGACGAGGGCCCCAAGGGCGTCAAAACCCAGATCCAGGGCGACGAGATCCGGGTGAGCAGCAAAAAGCGCGACGACCTGCAGGCCGTCATCGCGATGCTCAAGCAGGCCGACCTGGACGTGGCGCTGCAGTTCGTCAACTACCGGTGATTCCCGGCGCACGAGCGCGAGCGCACCTGAACCCCAGCCCGGGGCCCAACGAGCCCGTTCACTAGCCCAACCAACCGGTGGGTCTCTACCCTGGTGACCAGTCCCACAATTCGAGCGAGGTTCGCGATGACCGTGACTCCCCAGGAAGCCGCCGACCACGGCGCGGCCGAGGCCGACTATTTCGACGTCCTGATCGTCGGCGCCGGGATCTCCGGCATCGACGCGGCCTACCGGATCACCGAGCGCAATCCGCAGCTGAGCTACGCGATCCTGGAGCGGCGTGCGCGGATCGGCGGGACGTGGGACCTGTTCCGCTACCCGGGTGTGCGCTCGGACAGCAGCATCTTCACGCTGTCCTTCCCGTTCGAGCCGTGGACCCGCAAAGAGGGCGTGGCCGACGGGGTGCACATCCGCGAGTACCTCACCGCCACCGCGCACAAGTACGGCATCGACCGCCACATCCGGTTCAACAGCTACGTGCGCTCGGCGGACTGGGACTCGACCCGCGACACCTGGACGGTCACCGTCGAAGACGGGGCGCGGGACGGCGAACGCAAGCTCTACCGCGCTCGCTTCCTGTTCTTCGGCAGCGGCTACTACAACTACGACGAGGGCTACACCCCCGACTTCCCGGGCATCGAGGAGTTCACCGGCACCGTGGTGCACCCCCAGCACTGGCCCGAGGACCTCGACTACACGGGCAAGAAGGTGGTGGTGATCGGCAGCGGGGCGACCGCGGTCACGCTGCTGCCGTCGCTGAGCGACCGCGCCGCCAAGGTGACCATGCTGCAACGCTCGCCCACCTATCTGATCTCGGCGTCCAAGTACGGCAAGGTCGCCGCGGTGGCGCGAAAAGTGTTGCCCCGCAATCCCGCTCATCTCGTCATCCGGATGTACAGCGCGCTGACCGAGGCGGTGTTCTTCGCGCTGTCCCGCAAGGCGCCGCGGCTGGTGCGCTGGCTGCTGCGCCGCAAGGCAATCAACAGCCTGCCCCCCGGCTACGCCGTCGACATTCACTTCAAGCCGCGCTACAACCCGTGGGACCAGCGGATGTGCCTGATCCCCGACGCCGACCTGTACAACGCCATCACCGCCGGGCGCGCCGACGTGGTCACCGACCACATCGACCACTTCGACGCCACCGGCATCGCGCTGCGGTCCGGTGCCCACCTGGACGCCGACATCATCATCACCGCCACCGGCCTGCAATTGCAGGCCCTCGGTGGGGCCACGATCAGCCTGGACGGCAACGAGATCAAGACCAACGACCGGTTCGTCTACAAGGCGCACATGCTCGAAGACGTGCCCAACCTGTTCTGGTGTGTGGGCTACACCAACGCGTCGTGGACGCTGCGGGCCGACATCACCGCCCGGGCGACGGCAAAACTGTTGGAGCACATGACGACTCACGGCTACACGCACGCCTACCCACATCGCGGCAACGAGCCGATGACCGAGAAGCCGTCGTGGGACATCAACGCCGGGTATGTGCTGCGCTCGGTGCACGCGCTGCCGAAGTCGGGCACCAAGCGGCCGTGGAACGTGCGGCAGAACTACCTCGCCGACGCCATCGACTACCGCTTCGACCGCATCGAAGAGGCGATGGTGTTCGGCCGGGCCGCCGACCGGGCTGCGCTGGCCGGCTGATCGGCGGGCGCCGGGGCGAGTTGGTGAATTCCTTCTAAAACTCAGATGTCGGCAATACGCTGATCGCCATGGCAGCTCAGATGCGTGAACCCAAAGTCGTTGTGCTCGGAGGCGGCTCCTGGGGCACCACCGTGGCGTCGATCTGTGCGCGCCGCGGGCCGACGCTGCAGTGGGTGCGCTCGCGGGAGACCGCCGACGACATCAACGAGAACCACCGCAACAGCCGCTATCTGGGCAACGACGGTGTGCTGAGCGACACGCTGCGCGCCACCACCGATTTCTGCGAGGCGGCCAACACCGCCGACGTGGTGGTGATGGGGGTCCCCTCGCACGGCTTTCGCGGGGTACTTACCGAACTGGCGCGGGAGTTGCGGCCGTGGGTGCCGGTGGTGTCCTTGGTCAAAGGGCTCGAGCAGGGCACCAACATGCGGATGTCGCAGATCGTCGAGGAGGTGCTGCCCGGTCATCCGGCGGGCATCCTGGCCGGGCCGAACATCGCGCGCGAGGTGGCCGAGGGCTACGCCGCCGCTGCGGTGCTGGCGATGCCCGACCAGCATCTGGCGACCCGGCTGTCCGGGCTGTTCCGCACCCGGCGGTTCCGCGTCTACACCACCGACGACGTCGTCGGGGCGGAGATGGCCGGGGCGCTGAAGAACGTGTTCGCCATCGCCGTGGGCATGGGGTATTCGCTGGGCATCGGCGAGAACACCCGCGCGCTGGTGATCGCCCGCGCGCTGCGCGAGATGACCAAGCTGGGGGTGGCGATGGGCGGCAGCCCCGACACCTTCCCGGGACTGGCCGGACTCGGCGACCTCATCGTCACCTGCACCAGCCAGCGCAGCCGCAACCGGCACGTCGGCGAACAACTGGGCGCCGGCAAACCGATCGACGAGATCATCGCGTCGATGAACCAGGTCGCCGAGGGCGTCAAAGCGGCCAGCGTGATCATGGAGTTCGCCAACGAGTTCGGCCTGACCATGCCGATCGCCCGCGAAGTCGATGCGGTGATCAACCACGGCTCGACGGTCGAGCAGGCCTATCGGGGGCTGATCGCCGAGGTTCCCGGCCACGAGGTGCACGGCTCCGGCTTCTGACCTGGGCGTCGCGCGCTGGCCGAATTCAAATCTTTGCGTTCTCTATGGGCCGGTCACGTCGGCTTGACCGGTGTTTGCCAGCAAAATACCGTCAGTCCAGGTAGCCAGTGGTTCTCCGGCGCGCTCCCGCGGGTCATCCGGCTGTAATCCGCTGCACGCCAACCCGTTACGACGACGTAACTGGCCGCAAGACGGGGCGCATATCGGAACATCCCCCGCAAACTCCTAACGAGGGACGGGACCGATGCAAGACATTCAACGGGCGGACGATGCCCTGCCCACCGCGTCGCGCGCCGAGCGGTTGCGCGGCGTCATCCGGCACGACCTGCCCTCCTCGCTGGTGGTGTTCCTGGTGGCGCTGCCGCTGTCACTGGGCATCGCGATCGCGTCCAACGCCCCGGTGCTGGCCGGTCTGATCGCGGCCATCGTCGGCGGAATCGTCGTCGGCGCCCTGGGCGGATCGCCGCTGCAAGTCAGCGGCCCGGCGGCCGGGCTGACCGTCGTGGTCGCCGGTCTGGTCTCCGACTTCGGTTGGGGCGTCACCTGTTTCATCACCGTCGTGGCCGGAGCCGTGCAGGTTCTGTTGGGGCTCAGCCGGGTGGCGCGCGCCGCCCTGGCGATCTCGCCGGTGGTGGTGCACGCCATGCTGGCCGGCATCGGGATCACCATCGCCCTGCAGCAGACGCACGTGCTGCTGGGCGGGAAATCCAAGAGCACGGCCTGGCACAACCTGATCGGCCTGCCGGGGCAGATCATCGGCGCGCACCGGCCCGGGGTGCTGCTGGGCGTGCTGGTGATCGTAATCCTGGTCGCCTGGCGCTGGGTTCCCGCCAAGGTGCGCCGCGTTCCCGGCCCGCTGGTCGCCATCGTGGCGGTGACGGTGATCTCGGTGGTCTTTCCCTTTCACGTGCGCCGGATCGACCTCGACGGGTCGCCGCTGGATGCGCTGCAGCTGCCCGACCTGCCGCACGGCAACTGGGGCGGTGTCGCCGTCGGGGTGATCGCCGTCGCGCTGATCGCCAGCGTCGAGAGCCTGCTGTCCGCGGTGTCGGTCGACCGGATGCACAACGGGCCGCGCACCGACTTCAACCGCGAATTGGTGGGACAGGGCGCGGCCAACATGATCTCCGGCGCCGTCGGCGGGCTGCCGGTCACCGGGGTCATCGTGCGCAGCTCGACCAACGTCAACGCGGGCGCCCGATCCCGCGCCTCGGCGATCATGCACGGCGTGTGGATCCTGCTGTTCACCATTCCGTTCGCCGGGCTGGTCGACGAGATCCCCACGGCCGCGCTGGCCGGTCTGCTCATCGTCATCGGCATCCAGCTGCTCAAGCCGGCGCACATCGAAACCGCAATGAAGCACGGCGATCTCGCGGTGTACGTGGTGACGGCCGTCAGCGTCATCTTCCTCAACCTGCTGCATGGGGTGATGATCGGGCTGGCGCTGGCCATCGCGCTGACCGGCTGGCGGGTGATCCGGGCCAAGATCGAGGCCGCCCAGCTCGACGGCGAGTGGCGGGTGACGATCGAGGGCGCGGCGTGCACCTTCCTGGCGCTGCCGAGGCTGACCCGGGTGCTGGCGTCGGTGCCGCGGGGCGCGACGGTGACGGTGGCCATCGCGGTGCACTACCTCGATCACGCCGCCCACCAAGCGATCACCGACTGGCAGCGCCAGCAGGAGGCGACGGGCGGCACGGTGCGCATCGAGGGCGCCGTGGTGGCGACGGGCCGCCGCGTCGAACCGCAGGTGGAATCCGAAATGCCCGGCGCCGCAGCGTAATTGGCCCGGCTCGTCGATCAGTCGACGTCGATCCTGATGTGTAATCGCTTGCCGCACACCTGCGCCAGCCGTTGCAGCATGTCGACCCGCGGCACCTCGGTCCCGCTCTCCCACGCGGCGACGCTCGCCCGGGGAACACCCAGCGCCTGCGCCAGCGCGGCCTGGTTCATGCCCGCGCCGGCGCGTGTCTCGAAGATCAGGTCGGGCAGATCCAGCGCCAGCCCGGCCTCGTGAATGTCCAGTGAGTCAGAGTCCGGCATCGCCATCACCGCTTCCATCAACGGCCAGCTCGAGGACCGCATACATCCCCGATGCTACTGCCGTGGTGGCGGCGGGCGCAGCGATTGCCCGCGCATGACCGCGGGCACGCGCGGCCGACGTCAGCGCCCCGCCATGGATTCCAGGCGGCGGATCCGGTCCTCGATCGGCGGGTGCGTGGAGAACAGCGAGCCGATCCGTTCACCGGCCCGGAACGGGTTGGCGATCATCAGGTGCGCCTGGCTGGCCAGCTGCGGCTCGGGCGGCAGCGGCGCCGCCTGCACCCCGCCGGAGATCTTGCGCAGCGCCGACGCCAGGGCCAGCGGGTCGCCGGTCAGCACCGCGCCCGACTCGTCGGCCTGGTATTCGCGCGACCGGGACACCGCCAGCCGCACCACGGTGGCCGCGATCGGGCCCAGCAGCGAAACCAGCAGCAGCGCAAAGGGATTCTCGCCGTCGCGGTCGTTGCCGCCGAACATGCCGGCGAACATGGCCATGTTGGCCAGCGCGGTGATCACCGACGCCATCGCGCCGGCGATGCACGAGATCAGGATGTCGCGGTTGTAGACGTGGGACAGCTCGTGTCCCAGCACGGCGCGCAGCTCACGCTCGTTGAGGATGCCCAGGATGCCGGTGGTGCAGCAGACCGCGGCGTTGCGCGGGTTGCGGCCGGTGGCAAACGCGTTGGGCGCGTTGGTGTCGCTGATGTAGAGCCGGGGCATCGGCTGGTGCGCGGCGGTGGCCAGCTCGCGCACGATCCGGTACATCGCCGGCGCCTGCAGCTCGGAGACCGGCTGCGCGTGCATGGCGCGCAGCGCCAGCTTGTCGCTGTTGTAGTAGGTGTAGACGTTCATGCCGATGGCGAACAGCACCGCGAAGAACATCGCGGTCCTGCCGAACAACGACCCCACGAACACGATCAACGCGGACATGCCGACCAACAGGGCGAACGTCTTGAACCTGTTGGCATGCGGATGCCAGGTCATCGCTGTCCTCCTCGCAGTGCACGGGCACACACGCGCTCTTGCTGACTTGCGCTAATTGAACGCTCGAGACGGCCCGGTTGGTTCCGCGACGCGCTAGCCGTGCCGGCTGATGGTGAAGTCGACCAGTGTTTGCAGCGCGCGCCGGCCCGGGACGTCGGGCAGCTGGTCCAGCTCCCGATGCGCCTGCGCCGCGTACTCGCGCAGCGACTGCTTGGCCTTGGCCATGCCCGGCGACGCCCGCAGCAGCGTCAACGCCTCGGCCACCACCTCGTCGTCGTCGATCGGCCCGACCAGCAACTCGCGCAGCCGCGCCGCGTCCGGCCCGGGTTCGCGCAGCGCGTAGACCATCGGCAGGGTGTGCACGCCTTCGCGCACGTCGGTGCCGGGCAGCTTGCCGGATTCGTGCGAGTCGCTGTCGATGTCGATGATGTCGTCGGAGATCTGGAACGCGGTGCCCACGATGCCGCCCAGCCGGCTCAGCCGCTCGACCTGATCGGCGTCGGCCCCGGAGAACATGGCCCCGAACCGGCCCGCCGCGGCGATCAGGCACGCCGTCTTCTCGTACACCACCTTCAGGTAGTGCTCGATCGGATCCGATCCCTCCTTGCGGCCGCGGGTCTCGCGCATCTGCCCGGTCACCAGCTGGGCGAACGTCTCGGCGATCAGCTGCACCGCCTCCGGGCCCAGCCGCGACACCAGCCGCGACGCCGTGGCGAACAGATAGTCCCCGGCCAGGATCGCGACGTTGTTGCCCCAGCGCACGTTGGCGGTGGGGGTGCCGCGGCGCACCTCCGCCTCGTCCATCACGTCGTCGTGGTAGAGCGTGGCCAGGTGCACCAGCTCGATGACGGCGCCGGCGATGGTCACCTCGGCGGCGTCGGGGTCGGGGCCGATCTGCGCGGACAGCACGGTGAACAGCGGGCGGAACCGCTTGCCGCCGGCCTTGAACAGATGGGTCAGCAACTCGGTCATGATGTCGTCGGCGCTGCGCAGCTCGGTGTCCATGAGCTGCTCGATGCGCCCGACGCCGTCGCGCACGGTCGCCGCGAAAGCCGGGTCACCGAAATCCACGCCCGCCACCACCGTCGCCGGAGTATTCACCCGACCAAACATACTGGTGTGCATGACGACGGCAGCGACCCGAGCCGATCTGGTGGTGGTGGGCGCCGGGCCCGCTGGATCCGCCGCGGCGGCGTGGGCCGCGCGCGCGGGGCATGACGTGCTGGTCGTCGATGCGGCGCGCTTTCCCCGCGACAAGGCCTGCGGCGACGGGCTGACCCCGCGTGCCGTCGCCGAGTGCGAACGCCTGGGCCTGGGCGGCTGGCTGGACAGCCGCATCCGGCACCGGGGGCTGCGGATGAGCGGGTTCGGCGCCCAGGTGCAGGTCGACTGGCCCGGCCCGTCGTTCCCGTCCACCGGCAGCGCGGTGGCCCGCACGGAGTTGGACGACCGGATCCGCAGGGTCGCCGAGGATTCCGGGGCGCGGATGTTGCTGGGAACCAAAGCCGTTGGTGTGCAGCGTGACTCGTCGGCCGCGGTGACGTCGCTGATGTTGGCCGACGGCACCGGGGTGCAATGCCGTCAGCTGATCGTGGCCGACGGGGCGCGTTCGTCGCTGGGCCGCACGCTGGGCCGGCGCTGGCATCAGGAGACGGTGTACGGCGTGGCCGCCCGCGGCTACCTGAGCACCCCGCGCGCCGACGACCCGTGGCTGACGTCGCACCTGGAACTGCGCGGACCCGACGGCGCCCGGGACAAGGTGCTGCCCGGCTACGGCTGGATCTTCCCGCTCGGCAACGGCGAGGTGAACATCGGCGTCGGGGCGCTGTCGACGTCGAGGCGACCGGCCGAGCTGGCGCTGCGGCCGCTGATCGACCACTACACGGACCTGCGCCGCGACGAGTGGGGCTTCGTCGGCAGACCCCGGGCGGTCGCTTCGGCGCTGCTGCCGATGGGCGGCGCGGTGTCCGGGGTGGCCGGGCCCAACTGGATGCTGATCGGCGACGCGGCGGCCTGTGTGAACCCGCTCAACGGCGAGGGCATCGACTACGGGATGGAGACGGGACGGCTGGCCGCGGGCCTGCTGGGGTGCCCGGACCTGTCGCAGGAGTGGCCGGCGCTGCTGCGGGAGCACTACGCGCGCGGCTTCTCGGTGGCGCGCCGGCTGGCGTTGCTGCTGACCTACCAGCGGTTCCTGCCCGCGACGGGGCCGGTCGCGATGCGTTCCACGACGCTGATGAGGATCGCGGTGCGGGTGATGGCCAACCTGGTCACCGACGACGACGCGGACTGGGTGGCGCGGGCGTGGCGGGGCGCCGGGCGGCTGTCGCGGCTGATCGATCGGCGGGCACCGTTCAGCTGAACGACCCTGTCCAGGCGTGTATAGTCCGGCTAATGAAGGGAACGATGCTGGCTACTATCGGTGCCGCCGCCGTTGCTGCTTTCGCGCTGGCCGCGCCCGCGCAGCTGTCCGCGCCCGCGCAGGCGGATCCCCCGCCGACGGCGCCCTACCCGACGCCGCGGACACCGGCGCCGCCGAGCGACTACGACGCGCCGTTCAAGAACACCGTCAACGGCTTCGGCATCTACCAGCCGCAGGACCAGTTGGCGTGGCTGGGCAAGATCACCTGCGACCGGCTGGACCACGGCGTCGACCACGACGCCCACCAGTCCGCGACCTTCATCCAGCGCAACCTGCCGCGCGGCACCTCCGAGGGCCAGTCGCTGCAGTTCCTCGGCGCGGCGGTGGACCACTACTGCCCCGAGCACATCGACGTCGTCCAGGCGGCCGGCCGGTAAGCACCGCTCAGCGCGGCGGCCGGTGGGCGGCGTGTAGCGCGACGATGCCGCCGGTCAGATTGCGCCAGCGCACCCCCGCCCAGCCGGCGCCGGCGATCTGGTCGGCCAGCGCCGCCTGATCCGGCCAGGCTCGGATCGACTCGGCGAGGTACACGTAGGCGTCGGGGTTGCTGGACACCGCCCGCGCCACCCGCGGCAGCGCCCGCATCAGGTACTCCTTGTAGACGGTGGCGAACAGCGCGTTGCTGGGGGTGGAGAACTCGCACACCACCAGCCGCCCGCCGGGCCGGGTGACCCGGGCCATCTCGCGCAGCGCCGCCTGCGTGTCGACCACGTTGCGCAGCCCGAAACTGATTGTGACGGCGTCGAATACGTCGTCGGCGAACGGCAGCCTGGTGGCGTCACCGGCGACCTTGGGCACCCGGCGGGCGGCACCGGCCGCCAGCATGCCGACCGAGAAGTCGGCGGCCACGCACCACGCCCCGGATTTGTTCAGCTCGACGGTGGACACCGCGGTGCCCGCGGCCAGGTCGAGCACCTTCTGGCCGGGTCCGATGCCCAGCGCCGACCGGGTGGCCTTGCGCCAGTACCGGTCCTGGCCCAGCGACAGCACGGTGTTGGTCAGGTCGTACCGGCGGGCCACGCCGTCGAACATCGACGCGACGTCCCGGGGATTCTTGTCCAACTCCGCGCGGCTCACCCGCTTGACGCTACCCGGTGCGGGAATGCCGCGGCGACGCCAGCGTTGCACCTCTGCGTGGCTAGAGATCGCGCCGTTCGGTGTGCATGTCACGCTGATCGAGCCGGGGGTGTCCGCGGCCGCGCTGATGAAGGTGGTCGACGCCGAAAAGCCGCCGCTGCGAGTCTTTTTCGGCTCCTCCCCGCTGGAGACGGCCAAGGCCGACTACGAAAGCCGGCTGCGCACCTGGGAGGAATGGCAGCCGGTCGCCGAGCTGGCGCAGGGCTGACCGGCGCCGGACCGGCTCATTCGCCTTGCGCGTAGCGCCCGGCGCGGACCTGGCGCCGGACGAACGGCGACAGCACCGCCTCGTAGTGGCCGAGTAGCTCGTCGCAGATGACCGGCCAGCTGCGGCCGAGCACGCTGCGCCGGGCGGCCGGCGCGTAGCGGTGGCGTTCGCCGATCAGATGGGCGACGGCGGCCGGCAGCTTGGTCTCGAATTCGTCGACGGCCAACAGCAGACCCGTGCGCCACGGGGTGACGAGGTCACGTGGGCCGCCGGCGTCGGGGGCGATCACCGGCAACCCCGACGCCAGCGCTTCTTGCACGACCTGACAAAACGTCTCGTGCTCGCCGGGGTGCACGAAGACGTCCATGCTGGCGTGCGCCGCGGCGAGCTCGTCGCCGTACAGCGCGCCCGTGAAAACCGCTGTGGGCATTGCCGATTGCAGCTTGGCGCGGTCGACGCCGTCGCCCACGACGACGAGCTGAACCGCGTCGCTCGCGGCCAGCCCGGCCAGGCGCTCGACGTGCTTTTCCGGCGCCAGCCGGCCGACGAAGCCGACGATCGGCTTGCCCTGCGGCGACCACCGCCGGCGCAGCGCCTCGCTGCGCGCGGACGGCGCGAACCGCAGCACGTCGACACCGCGCGCCCACCGGTGAACCCGCGGAAAGCAGTGCGCGACAAGGGATTCCATCGTCACGGTGGACGGCGCCAGGGTGCGGCCGGCCAGCGTGTGCAGATGGCGGAACCACGCCCACGCGGCCCGCGCCGTCATCGGAATGCCATAGGAGGCCGCGAAACCCGGAACGTCGGTCTGATACACCGCGACCGTGGGCACCCCCAGCCAGCGCGCGGCCCGCAGCCCGCCGTAGCCGAGCAGCGCCGGCGAGGCCAGATGCACCACGTGCGGGTCGAATCCGCGCAGCACGCTCACCAACCGCGGTGTGGGCACCCCCAGCGGCAGCGTGGTCACCTTCGGGAACATCCGCGACGGGACCCGGTGGACGCGGATGCCGTCGTGGATGCGTTCGGCCCGGGGCTGCCCGGGCGGGGTGTCGGGTGCGATGACGAGGGCCTCGTGACCGGTCCGGCGCAGGTGCTCGAGCACCCGGATCACCGAGTTGCTGACCCCGTTGACTTCCGGCAGGAAGGATTCCGCGACGATGGCAACGCGCACACCATCACGGTGTCAGCGCCGCTTGTCGGAAAGGTTGCCTGCGGGCATACGTCATGCGAAATCTGCAGGTCCGGCACCTTTGCCGCGCCGGTCCAGCCATTTGTCCGCCAGGGCCAGCAGCACCAGCAGCACCGCCGCGCCCAGCCAGCCCACCACCGCGATGGACCCGGCCGGGATGATCGCCAGCCCGGCGTTGCGGTGCTGCACCCGAACCAGGTTGGGATCGTTCTTGTTGTATTCGACGTAGATCCGCATCCCGGTGGCCAGATGCGACGGGTAGAGCACGCCGAGTTCGGGGCGATAGGTGACCCGCTCGGGGGTGACGAACTCGATGGTGGACCGGCGCGGCCCGGCACTGAGCACCTCGGCCTGCGCCACCCCCATGTTGTGGGTGATGGCCAGATCGTTGCGCCACGCCCCGGCGACCAGCAGCACCGACTGCAGCGTGACCAGGCCGGTGACGATCAGCACCGCAATCCTGGCCCAGCGCAACGCGATCCGACCCCGGGTTGTCTCCGGCGGGTCGCTGCGTCCGTGAATCAGGATGTGCAGCAATGCTTTTGGGGATATCGTCACAGCGCCGCCTTGATGGCGGCGTGCAGTTGCCGCAGCGACGAGCGGTCGGCCTTGACCTCCAGCACCCGCATCCCGGGCCCGGGTTCGTCGAGGGCGGCAGCCAATTCGCCGACCTCGATCTGGGCGCTCTCGACGTGATACGCCCGGCACAGCGCCCCCACGTCGACGTCGTGCGGGGTGCCGAAGACCCGCGACGACACGTCGGAGAACCGCGGGTCACCCTGCTCGAGCAGCTCGAAGATGCCGCCGCCGTTGTCGTTGGACACCACGATCGTCAGCCGGCGCGGGGTGGGCTCGGTCGGCCCGATCAGCAGCCCGGAGCTGTCGTGCACGAACGTCAGGTCGCCGATCAGCGCGACGGTGCGCCCGTCGTGCGCCGCCTCGTGGGCCAGGGCCGCGCCGATCGCCGTCGACACCGTGCCGTCGATGCCGGCCACCCCGCGGTTGGAGCGCACCCGGATGTGGTGGCTGTCCAGCCCGACCAACGCCGCGTCGCGGACCGGGTTGGACGCCCCGAGCACCAGCTGGTCGCCGGGCCGCAGCGCGTCGGCCACCGCGGCCGCCACGTGCAGGCCGGTGGTCAGCGGGTGCGCCGCCAGCTGGCCGCGCACGGCGGCCACGGCGTGCCGGTTGGCCTGTTCGCAGCGGTGCAGCCAGGCCGGGCTCGGCGCCCCGGTGGTGACCGCCCGGGTCCCGGTGGCCTGCGAGTTGCCCGACACGTCGGGCCAGCGCGGACCGGTGGTCAGCGCGTACACCGGCACCTGCGGGTCGGCCAGCAGCGCCGACACCGGCCGGTGCAGGGTGGGCCGGCCCAGCATGATCACCTGCTTGGGGCGCAGCAACCGCAGCGCCAGCGGGTGCAGCGGGTTGTCCGGGGCGGGTGCCGTCGGCTCGGCCACGGTCGGCAGCTGGGCAAGGTTGGGGTGCGTCCCGGCGCCGTGGCCGGCAATGACGACGGTGTCCGGTGACAGATCGATGTCCAGCGGCTGGTCGAAGCTGACCGGCGGGGTATAGGTCCACGGCCGGCCGCCCGGGCGGCCGGCCGGGGTCGGGGCGCCGTGCGGCTCGGGATCGGGCACCAGCGGCTCGCGCAGCGGGATGTCGAATTGCACCGGGCCGGCGTTGGCGGTACGGGATCCGGTCGCCGCCGCCAGCACCCGGCAAGTGGCCGAGCGCCAGGTGGCGTTGAGCGCGTCCAGCCGCTCGGGGGCGTCCTCGGCCAGGCCCAGGCTGATGGCGGCCCGGACCTGGGTGCCGAAGTAGCCCAGCTGCTCCATGGTCTGGTTGGCGCCGGTGCCCAGCAGTTCGTAGGGCCGGTTGGCGCTCAGCACGATCAGCGGCACCCGGGCGTAGTTGGCCTCCACCACGGCCGGGCCCAGGTTGGCCACCGCGGTGCCCGAGGTCATCGCGACGCACACCGGAGCGCCGGCCGCGATGGCCAGGCCGATGGCCAGATAGCCGGCGGTGCGCTCGTCGATGCGCACGTGCAGCCGGATCCGGCCGGCGCGGTCGGCGTCGGCCAGCGCGAAGGCCAGCGGGGCGTTGCGGGAACCGGGGCACAGCACCACATCGCGGACACCGCCGCGGATCAGCTCGTCGACGACGACGCGGGCCTGGGTCGTCGAGGGGTTCACCCATACAGCGTGTCACAGCCGGTCGATGAGGCGTCCAACGTGGAGTTGCTGCGGCCCGCTGGCGCGATCTCGCCGCACAAGTCGACGTTGGGCGCCTAGTGCTGCTCGCCGAAGAACTTGAGCATGGCCGCGTTGACGGCGTCGGGCCGCTCGAAGAAGCCGAGGTGACCGGTGTCGGGGATCTGCACGTAGCGGCCGTTGGGCAGCGCGTCGGCGACCTCGCGGCCCAGGTACGGCGGGGTGAGCACGTCGTCGGAGAAGCCGATCACCAGCACCGGTGTCGCGATGCTGCGGTAGGCGGACAACCGGTTGGTGTAGGGGGCGACGTCGAGCTGGGCCCGCATGCCCGGCGTGGACTTGACCGGCCAGGTGGAAAACATCGCGATCCAGTCGGCGACGGCGGTGTCGTCGTTGAGCGTCTTGCGGGAAAAGTTTTCCAGCAGACGGATTTTCGCCTCGTACGACGCCGGCAGTGCGACGCCGCCGTCGGCCAGCTCGGCCTCGGCGTCGCGGAAGAACTGCCGGGCCCGGTCCATCCGACCGCGGGTGCCCATCAGCACCGCGGCGCTGACCAGCTCGGGCCGGGCCAGCATGAGCTCCTGGGCGATGAAGGCGCCCATCGACATCCCGACGATGCGCGCCGGGGCCGCATTCAGCCCCTCGATCAGCGCCGCGGTGTCGGCGACCATGGTTTCCGTCGTGAATCCCTGCGCGTTCTCGGTGGCGCCGATGCCGCGGTTGTCGAAGGTGATGACGCGGTATCCGGCGGCCAGGAAGGCCGGGACCTGATAGGGGTGCCAGGTCCGTCCGGCGCCGCCGTGGCCGGCGATAAAGACCACGGGCTCACCGGAGCCGCGGTCGTCGTAAGCCAGGTTGATCACCCGGACGACGGTACAAGCAGCCCGTGGCAGGCCGTGACCCGGTCGATCCACCACTGCCGCCGCTGCGGGGGCGCGGCCAGGGCCCGCAACCGGGCCGGGTCGGGGGTGACCGGCCCGACCGGCAGGGCGCCGTCGACGGGCGCGGCGACGTCGGCCACGTCCTCGACGAACAGCCCGCCGGTGCCCAGCCCGCACGCGTGACCCAACACCGGCAGCGCCGCCGCGGCGGTCAGCCCGGCCGCGATGCCGACGGCCGAATCCAGCGCGCTGGAGATCACGACCGGGATGTCGATGCGGGCGGCGATCTCCAGCAGGGCCGAAATCCCGCCCAGCGGAGCGACTTTGAGCACCGCGATGTCGGCGGCCCGGGCGCGGACCACGGCCAGCGGGTCGTCGGCCTTGCGGATGCTCTCGTCGGCGGCGATCGGCACGTCGGGCATGTCCGGCCGGCGGCGCAGCTCGGCGAGTTCGCCGACCGTCGCGCACGGCTGCTCCAGGTACTCCAGCGGGCCGTCGGCGCTCAGCGCTCGAGCGGCGCGGGCGGCCTCGTCCACGCTCCAGCCGCCGTTGGCGTCCACCCGCACGGTGGGCACCAAATCGCGCACCGCATTCACCCGGGCGACGTCGTCGGCCAGGGTTTGGCCGGGCTCGGCGACCTTGACCTTGGCGGTGCGGGCGCCGGGAAAACGGGCGAGCACGTCGGGCACCGCGGCGGCGGGGACGGCGGGCACGGTGGCGTTGATCGGGATCCGGTCGCGGCGCACCGGCGGCGCCGGCCGGTAGGCGGACTCGACGGCCGACGCCAGCCAGTGCGCCGCCTCGGGCGGCCCGTATTCGACGAACGCCCCGAACTCGCCCCAGCCGGCGGGGCCGTCGATCAGCGCGACCTCGCGGGTGGTGATGCCGCGGAATCGCACCCGCATCGGCAGCGCGACCACGTGCAGCCGGTCCAGCAGGTCCTGCAGCGGCGGGATCACTGTGGGTACACCCGGCGGCCGGCCAGATACGTCGCCCGCACCTGCAGGTCGGCGATCCGCTCGGGCGGCACCGCGCGCGGGTCGGCGGACAGCACCACCAGGTCGGCGTACTTGCCGACCTCGAGCGAGCCGATCACGTCGTCGGCGAACAGCTGCCAGGCCGCGTCGAGGGTCTGCGCCCGGATCGCCTGCTCGACCGTCAGCCGCTCCTCGGGCGCCAGCACCCGCCCACTGGGCGCCTTCCGGGTGGCGGCGACGCTGATGTTGCGCAGCGGCTCCTCCGGGGTGACCGGCGGGTCGTTGTGCAGCGAGATGCGCATGCCGGTGGCCACCGCGGAACCCGCTGGCATCCAACGGGATCCGCGTTCCTCGCCGAACAGGCCGTCGACGAGGACGTCGCCCCAGTAGTGGATCTGGTCGACGAAGATGCTGCAGGTGACTCCGAGGTCGGCGGCCCTTTGGAGTTGATCGGGCCGGATGGCGCCGACGTGCTCGAGCCGCAGCCGGTGGTCGTCGCGTGGATGGCGTTTGAGGGCCTCCTCGTAGACGTCGAGGATGGTGTCGACGCCGGCGTCGCCCTGCACGTGGCAGGCCAGCTGCCAGCCCAGCGGGAAGTAGGCGCCGACGATCTCGCGCAACTGCTCTGTCGTGTAGTTGGCGCAGCCGCAGGAGCCGGGGGTGACGCCGATGGTGCGGGTGGCCTCGGTGTCCAGGTAGGGGAACGACAGCGCGATGTTGCCGATCCAGGGCGAGCCGTCCACCCAGATCTTGATGCCGACCTGGCGCAGCATGTCGTCGCCCTCGCCCGGGGTGGCGTCGGTGCGCAGCTGCGGGTTGGAGATCTCGTAGCTGCGCAGCCGCACCGTCAGCTGCCCGCGCAGTTGTTCGACCATCGGCCGAAACCGCGGGTCGAACGCCATCTCCGAACAGGTGGTCAGCCCGGCCCGGTTCAGCCGGGCGCACTCGGCGTGCAGCATCCGCGGGTAGCCGGCGGTGTCGATGGCGCCGTCGAGTAGCGGAAACACCGCGCCGGTCTCCTCGGCGGTGCCGTCGAGTTCGCCGTCCGCGTCGCGGCCGTAGCGGGCGCCCTTGGGGTCTGGGGTGTCGCGGTTCAGGCCGTGCCGCTGGGCGGCTCGGGAGTTGAAGAATGCCTTGTGCCCGGAGTTGTGGATGATCACCAGCGGGCCGTCGGGCGCGATGTCGTCGAGCCAGGCCAGCGTCGGTTGCGGAAGTCCCTGCTGCAGCAGCGGATCCCAGCCGTTGAGGTAGGCACCGGCTTCGCCCCGCTTGCCGACCTCACTCTTGACGGCGGCGACGACGTCGTCCGCGTTGGCCAGGGTGACCGGGCGGATGTCCACGATGCGGTCCGACAGCGCGACCGCCTCCATCAGCGGATGCCCGTGCGCCTCAACGAATCCCGGCATCACGCAGCCGTCGCCGATGTCGACGGTTTGGGTGTGCGGGCCGACGTGCGCCGCGATTTCGGCGCGGGTTCCCACGGCGACGATGCGGCCGTCGGCGATGGCCAGCGCCTCGGCGGTGGGCCGCGCCTCGTCGACGGTCAGTACGGTTCCGGTGAGGACTAGATCTGCCTGCCCCATGTGCACGGATGCTATCGGTCCGAGGGTGCGGCTGACCGGAATTGCAACACGTTCTAGTCTGGCCCCATGAGTCGCGCCGGCGACGATGCAGAGCCAAGCGATGAGGAGGAGCCACGCCATGGGTGACGAGCTGCTGCGCCATCCCATTCATTCCGGACACCTGACCGTCGGTGCGCTCAAGCGCAACAAAGACAAGCCGGTGCTGCATCTCGGCGACACCACGCTGACCGGGGGTCAGCTCGCCGAGCGGATCAGCCAGTACATCCAGGCGTTCGAGGCGCTCGGCGCGGGCACCGGCGCCACCGTCGGGTTGCTGTCGCTGAACCGGCCCGAGGTGCTGATGATCATCGGCGCCGGCCAGACCCAGGGGTATCGGCGCGTGGCGCTGCACCCGCTGGGCTCGCTCGACGACCACGCCTACGTGCTGGACGACGCCGGCGTGACGTCGCTGATCATCGACCCGACCCCGGCGTTCGTCGAGCGGGCGCTGGGCCTGCTGGAGAAGGTGCCCGGCCTCAAGCAGATCCTCACCATCGGCCCGGTGCCCGAGGCGTTGAGCGGTTCCGCGGTGGACCTGGTGGCCGAGGCCGCCAAGTATGCGCCGAAACCGTTGGTGGCGGCCGATCTTCCGCCCGATCACATCGGCGGGATGGCCTACACCGGCGGCACCACCGGCAAGCCCAAGGGTGTGCTGGGCACCGCCCAGTCGATCACCACGATGACCACGATCCAGCTCGCCGAATGGGAGTGGCCGGAGAACCCGCGCTTTTTGATGTGCACCCCGCTGTCGCATGCCGGGGCCGCGTTCTTCGTGCCGACCATCATCAAGGGCGGCGAGCTGGTGGTGCTGACCAAGTTCGACCCGGCCGAGGTGTTGCGGGTGATCGAGGAGCAGAAGATCACCGCGACCACGCTGGTGCCGTCGATGATCTACGCGCTGATGGACCACCCCGATTCGCACACCCGCGACCTGTCCTCGCTGGAGACGGTCTACTACGGCGCCTCGGCGATGAACCCGGTGCGGCTGGCCGAGGCCATCCGCCGCTTCGGGCCGATCTTCGCCCAGTACTACGGGCAGTCCGAGGCGCCGATGGTGATCTCGTACTTGGCCAAAAAAGACCACGACGAGAAGCGGCTCACCTCCTGCGGGCGGCCCACCCTGTTCGCCCGCACCGCGCTGCTGGACGCCGACGGCAACCCGGTGCCGCAGGGCGAAGTCGGCGAGATCTGCGTGTCCGGGCCGCTTTTGAGCGGCGGGTACTGGAACCTGCCGGAGGAGACGGCCAAGACGTTCAAGGACGGCTGGCTGCACACCGGCGACATGGCCCGCGAGGACGAGGACGGCTTCTGGTTCATCGTCGACCGGGTCAAGGACATGATCGTCACCGGCGGCTTCAACGTGTTTCCGCGCGAGGTCGAGGACGTCGTCGCCGAGCACCCCGCCGTCGCGCAGGTCTGTGTGATCGGCACGCCGGACGAGAAGTGGGGCGAAGCCGTCACCGCCGTGATCGTGCTGCGGCCCGACCATCCCTCCGACGAGGAGTCGGTGGCGAAGGTGACGGCCGAGATCCAGGCGGCGGTCAAGGAGCGCAAGGGTTCGGTGCAATCGCCCAAGCAGGTGATCGTCGTCGACTCCGTGCCGGTGACCGCGCTGGGCAAGCCCGACAAGAAGGCCGTGCGCGCGCGGTTCTGGGAGGGCGCCGGCCGCGCCGTCGGCTAGGTGAGCGTGTGGCGTGTGGGCGTCTGGCGTGTGGGCTCGCCCGGGCTATCGCCCGGCGCCCGTCGCGCCGGCCCGGCCCCGCCCGCGCCGGCCCCGCCCCTACCGCCGAGCGTGAAGTTAACTTCACGCTCGCGTGCGAACGTGAAACTAGCTTCACGTTCGGCGAGTGAGGCCGAGGCGGGAGACGCCGCGGGCGAGTGACGCCGCGGCGGGTGAGGACGCCCGGCGAGTGGAAGTCAGCGCGTGACCCCGGCGACCAGCAGGTCGAGCATGCGTCCGGTCTGCTCCGGTGAACCGCTGACCAGGAAGATGCCGATCAGGCTGGACACCACGTCGTCGGCCTGCACGTCGGCGCGCAGGCTGGCATCGTCGGCGCCGGCGCGCAACAGCGTCTCGACGGCGCCGACGATGCTGTCGCGGGTCTGGCTCGGCACCAGAGCGCCGGACTCGAAGATCGCCTGCAGGGATTCGGCCATGCCGCGCTTGGTGGCGACGAAGCTCGCATAGCGGTCCATCCAGCGCCGCAGCGCGGCCTTGGGGGGATGACGTTCGAGCAGCTGCGCGGCGGCCGCGGCCACCTCGGCGAGCTCGGCGCGGTACACGGCCTCGACGAGAGCCTCCCGATTGGGGAAATGGCGGTAGAGCGTGCCGATGCCCACCCCCGCGTCGCGGGCGATCGATTCGAGCGAGACCGATGCGCCGTGTGCCGTGAACGCCGCGGTGGCCGCCTCCAGCAGCCGCTGGCGATTGCGGCGCGCGTCCGACCTTCCAACCAAAGCGGAGGCTCCTCCGTTTCTGCTAGGCTGCGAATGCGGAGGACCCTCCGCTTTCTCCAGTGTCTCACCGCATCCTTCAGGAGCCGCCATGACAGACAAACCACGCCCCGGCGGTATCGGCGATCTCGGCGGCCTGCCCGTCGCGCGCGTCGGCTACGGCGCCATGCAGCTGTTCGACACGTCGCCCGACGAGGCGGCCGCGGTGCTGCGCCGCGCCGTCGAACTCGGGGTCAACCACATCGACACGGCGTCGTTCTACGGCCCCGGCGAGGTGAACCGGCGCATCCGCGCCGCGCTGGCCCCCTACCCCGACGACCTCGTCATCGTCAGCAAGGTCGGCGCCCGTTACACGGGCGAGCAGCCGATTCCACTGGCTTCCGCGCAACGACCCGCCGAGCTGCGCGCCGCCGTCGAGGACGACCTGAGCCAGCTCGGCCTGGACCGCATCCCGGTGGTCAATCTGCGGCGGATGGACCTCGGCCCCAGCGCGGCCACCAATGGCAACCAGGACGTCGACCTCGACGACCAGCTCGCCGAGATGATCGCCCTGCGCGACGAGGGCAAGATCGGCGGTATCGGGATCAGCAGTGTGCCGCTCGAGGTGCTGCGGCGCGCCCTGCCCGCCGGCATCGTGTGCGTGCAGAACGCCTACAGCCTGCTGGACCGCTCCCAGGAGGCGATGGTCGACGTCTGCGCGGCCGAGGGGATCGCATGGGTTCCGTATTTCCCGCTGGGGTCGGCGTTCCCGGGTCTGCCGAAGGTCACCGACAACGCCGTCGTGGTGGACATCGCGGGCGAACTCGGGGTCACACCGGCACAAGTCGGGTTGGCCTGGATCCTGGCGCGCACCCCCCACACCTTGCTGATCCCGGGCACTCGATCGATCACCCATCTCGAGGAGAACATCGGCGCGGCCGGCGTCACGCTGAGCGCCGAGGCGATCGCCCGGCTCGACGCCGTCGGCTCGGCGGCGGGCCATGACTACGCTGTCACGGGTGGGCACCAGTGAACACGTCCGGCCACCCTGGTGGCTGAAGCCGGCCAACAAGCTCTTCATCCGACTGTCGCGGCTGGGACTGAGTTTCGGCGGCGAGAGCCCGGTCGTGTTGACCGTGCCGGGCCGCAAATCCGGTGCGGCGCGGTCGACCCCGGTGACGCCGCTGACCCTCGACGGCCGCCGCTACGTCGTGGCCGGCTTTCCCGGCGCCGACTGGGTGGCCAACGCCCGCGCCGCCAAGCAGGCGACCATCGCCCGCGGCCGCCACGTCGAGCGGGTGCGGATGACCGAGCTGTCGGCGGCTGAGGCGCGGCCGGTCCTGCGCGCCTTCCCCACCGAGGTGCCCACCGGCGTCGGTTTCATGAAGCGGGCGGGACTGGTCACCGACGGGCGGCCCGAGGAGTTCGAGGCGCTGGCCGGCCGCTGCGCGGTGTTCCGGCTGGACCCGGCGTAATCCGATGAGCGACAACCCTTTTGATGCCGGCCAGTGGCAACCCGTGGCCGGCTTCGACGACCTGACCGACATCACCTATCACCGGCACGTCGACGACGCCACCGTGCGGGTGGCGTTCGACCGGCCCGAGGTGCGCAACGCGTTCCGGCCGCACACCGTCGACGAGCTCTACCGGGTGCTCGACCACGCCCGGATGTCCCCCGACGTCGGGGTGGTGCTGCTGACCGGCAACGGCCCCTCGCCCAAGGACGGCGGCTGGGCGTTCTGCTCCGGCGGCGATCAGCGCATCCGCGGGCGCAGCGGATACCAGTACGCCTCCGGCGAGACGGCCGACACCGTCGACCCGGCGCGGGCCGGCCGGCTGCACATCCTCGAGGTGCAGCGGCTGATCCGGTTCATGCCCAAGGTGGTGATCTGTCTGGTCAACGGGTGGGCGGCCGGCGGCGGGCACAGCCTGCACGTGGTCTGCGACCTCACCCTGGCCAGCCGCGAGCACGCCCGCTTCAAGCAGACCGACGCCGACGTCGGCAGCTTCGACGGCGGCTACGGCAGCGCCTATCTGGCCCGCCAGGTCGGGCAGAAGTTCGCCCGCGAGATCTTCTTCCTGGGCCGCGAATACACCGCCGAGCAGATGCACCGCATGGGTGCGGTCAACGCCGTCGTCGAGCACGCCGAGCTGGAAAGGGCGGGCATCGAGTGGGCGCGCGAGATCAACGCGAAATCGCCTCAGGCGCAACGCATGCTGAAGTTCGCGTTCAACCTGCTCGACGACGGCCTGGTGGGCCAGCAGCTGTTCGCCGGCGAGGCCACCCGGCTGGCCTACATGACCGACGAGGCAGTCGAGGGCCGCGACGCCTTCCTGGAAAAGCGGCCGCCGGACTACAGCCGGTTCCCGCGCTACTTCTGAGGCGCCGCGCTGGCGCCGCGCTGGGGCCGCCGCGCCCGCGCGCCGCGCTGGGGCGCCCGAGCGTCACGCTGGCGTGACGCTCGGCGGCGCGCGTCACGCTGGCGTGACGCTCGGCGGCGTACGGGCCTCACGGCGGCGCCGCCTAGACTCGCGTCCCGTGAGCAAGAGTCCGCTTCGCCGGGTCGCCGACCAGTTGGTGCTGGCCACCATGCGACCGCCCATGGCCCCGCAGGTGCTGGTCAACCGGCCGCTGATCAAGCCGGTCGAGCTGGCCGGCAAGCGCGTGCTGCTCACCGGCGCCTCGTCGGGGATCGGCGAGGCGGCGGCCGAACAGTTCGCCCGCGAGGGCGCCCGGGTGGTCGTCGTCGCCCGCCGCAAGGACCTGCTGGACGCGCTGGCCGAGCGCATCACCCGGGCCGGCGGCGAGGCCATCGCGATGCCCTGCGACATCTCCGACCTGGACGCCGCCGACGCGCTGGTGGCCGACGTGCAACAGCAGCTCGGCGGCGTCGACATCCTGATCAACAACGCCGGCCGGTCCATCCGCCGCCCGCTGGCCGAGTCGCTGGAACGCTGGCACGACGTCGAGCGGACCATGGTGCTCAACTACTACGCGCCGTTGCGGCTGATCCGCGGCATCGCCCCGGGCATGATCGAGCGCGGCGACGGCCACATCATCAACGTCTCGACGTGGGGGGTGCTCTCGGAGGCCTCGCCGCTGTTCGCGGTCTACAACGCCTCCAAGGCCGCGCTGTCCACCGTCAGCCGGGTCGTCGAAACCGAGTGGGGCGACAAGGGGGTGCACTCCACCACGCTGTACTACCCGCTGGTGGCCACCCCGATGATCGCGCCGACCAAGGCCTACCAGGGGGTGCCGGCGCTGACGCCGGAGGAGGCGGGCCGGTGGATGATCACCGCCGCGCGCACCCGGCCGGTGCGCATCGCCCCGCGGATGGCGATCGCCGCCAAGGCGCTGGACACCTTCGGCCCGCGCTGGGTCAACGCCGTCATGCAGCGCCAGACCGTCCAGCCCAACCGCGAAGCCGGGGCCTGATTCGGCGCGTGTGATAGACACGAGGCTATGGAGATCCTGGCCAGCCGGATGCTGCTCCGGCCGGCGGACTATCAGCAGTCGTTGACGTTCTACCGCGACCGGATCGGCCTGGCGATAGCCCGCGAATACAGCGGCGGCACAGTCTTTTTCGCGGGGCAGTCGCTGCTGGAACTGGCCGGTTACGGCGCCCCGGACCACTCCGGCGGCCCGTTTCCCGGCGCGCTGTGGCTGCAGGTCCGCGACCTCGAGGCCACCCAGGCCGAGCTGCGCGGGCGCGGGGTGGCCATCGCCCGCGAGGCCCGCCAGGAGCCGTGGGGCCTGCACGAGATGCACGTCGTCGACCCGGACGGCATCACGCTCATCTTCATCCAGATCCCCGCAGATCACCCGCTGCGCCGCGACACCCGAGGTGAACGGCAAGCGAAGCCCGGTTAACTGAGAGGTAACATCTGGCGACGACTCAAGGTACACCCGCGTTTCGGGTCATGCCGCATTCGACAATGGATTGCCCCTACCACCAGAATCAGGCGCTGTGAACATCCAATTGTTCCTCTTGATCATTGTCGTAATCACGGCATTGGCTTTCGATTTCACCAACGGCTTCCATGACACGGGCAACGCGATGGCCACCTCGATTGCCAGCGGTGCGCTCAAGCCCAAGACCGCGGTCGCGCTCTCGGCGGTGCTGAATCTGGTGGGCGCCTTCATGTCCACCGCCGTCGCCGCCACCATCGCCAAGGGCCTGATCGACTCCAACATCGTCACGCTGGAGCTGGTGTTCGCCGGCCTGGTCGGCGGCGTGGTCTGGAACCTGCTGACCTGGCTGCTGGGTATCCCGTCGAGCTCGTCGCACGCACTGATCGGCGGCATCGTCGGCGCCACCATCGCCGCCGTCGGCGCGCACGGGGTGATCTGGAAGGGCGTGATCTCCAAGGCCATCATCCCCGCCATCGTCTCGGCGATCCTGGCCATCCTGGTCGGCGCGGTCGCCACCTGGCTGGTCTACCGGATCACCCGCGGCGTCCCGAAGAAGCGCACCGAGGCCGGTTTCCGGCGCGGCCAGATCGGCTCGGCGTCGCTGGTCTCGCTGGCGCACGGCACCAACGACGCGCAGAAGACGATGGGCATCATCTTCCTGGCGCTGATCTCCTACGGCTCGGTCAGCAAGACCGCGGCCATGCCGCCGCTGTGGGTGATCGTCAGCTGCGCGCTGGCCATGGCGACCGGCACCTACCTGGGCGGCTGGCGGATCATCCGCACCCTGGGCAAGGGCCTGGTGGAGATCCAGTCGCCGCAGGGCATGGCGGCCGAGTCGTCGTCGGCCGCGGTGATCCTGCTGTCCGCCCACTTCGGCTACGCGCTGTCCACCACCCAGGTCTGCACGGGTTCGGTGCTGGGCAGCGGGCTGGGCAAGCCCGGCGGCGAGGTCCGCTGGGGCGTGGCCGGCCGGATGGGGGTGGCCTGGCTGGTCACCCTGCCGCTGGCCGGGCTGGTCGGCGCCGTCACCTACTGGATCGTGCACCTGATCGGCGGCTACCCCGGCGCGATCATCGGCTTCGCGTTGCTGGTCGCGGTGTCGGCCACCATCTACCTGCGCTCGCGCAAGGTGAAGGTGGACCACCACAACGTCAACGCCGAGTGGAAGGGCGACCTGACCACCGGGCTGGAAGGCGCCGACGACCACTCCCCGCCCCCGGACGCCGGGCCCCCGTTCGGCGGGCCGGGCGACCGGTACCAGTCCGACGACCCGACGCTCAAGGCGAGCGCGTCATGAGCCACATCGGCGACTGGTTCAACTACCAGGCCAGCCTGAAGATCCTGCTGTTCGCCATGCTGGCCGGCGCGGCGCTGCCGGGGCTGTTCGCCCTGGGCATCCGGCTGCAGTCGGCCGGGGCCGGTGACATCACCCTGGACGGCGCCGAGGGCGGGCCCGCGCGGCGCAACCCGCTGCTGACCGGGCTGGCGTGGGCGATCTACGCGCTGGTCATCGCGGTGATCACGCTGGCTTTGCTCTACATCGCCCGGGACTTCATCGCCCACCACACCGGCTACCCGTTCCTCGGAGCCAAAGCCAAGTAGCATCGATAGGTGCCCACCGAGTTGCTAAGCCACACACCGGGGGGTGTTGTCAGAGCGTGAACGGATTTCTCAGTTCGATCGTCTCCTGGCTCCGCGCGGGATATCCAGAGGGCGTGCCGCCGACCGACACCTTCCCGGTGCTCGCGTTGCTGGCGCGCCGGCTGTCCGGCGACGAGGTCAAAGACGTTGCCAGCGAGCTGATCCGGCGCGGAGAGTTCGACGACGTCGACATCGGCGTGCTGATCACCCAGATCACCGACGAGCTGCCCACCCCCGACGACGTCGAGCGGGTCCGGGTGCGGTTGGCCGCCCAGGGCTGGCCGTTCGACGACGCCGACCAGGCCGGGGACCCGGCATAGCCGCACTGCGCGCGCTGCACGTCCCGCCCGGCGCGGCGGTCCCGACGCTGCTGCCGGCCCTGCGGCGGGTGCTGGACGGGCGCGATTCCGCCCTGGTGGTGCTCGGCCCGCCCGGCGACCGCGAGTCCGCGACGCTTCGGGCGGGGCTACGGGTCGGCGAACCCGTCGACGACGACGTTGCCTTGGTGGCGGCGACGTCGGGCACCACCGGTGCCCCCAAGGGTGCGATGCTGACCGCCGCCGCGCTGAGGGCGAGCGCGACGGCCACGCACGTGCGTCTGGGCGGGCCGGGCAGCTGGCTGCTGGCCCTGCCGGCACACCACATCGCCGGGGTGCAGGTGCTGGTGCGCAGCCTGCTGGCCGGCTCGACGCCCGTTGAACTCGACGTCTCCCGAGGCTTCGATGTCACCCAATTACCCGCTGCGACAAGGGCATTGGGCACCGGACGCCGGTACGCGTCGCTGGTGGCCGTGCAGCTGGCCAAGGCGCTGGGTGACCCGGCGGCCACGGCCGCGCTGGCCGAACTGGACGCCGTGCTGCTGGGCGGCGGGCCCGCGCCGCGGCCGGTGCTGCAGGCGGCCGCCGCCGCGGGCATCACGGTGGTGCGCAGCTACGGGATGAGCGAGACCGCCGGCGGGTGCGTGTACGACGGCGTCCCGCTGGACGGGGTGCGGGTGCGGGTGAGCGACGGGCGCATCGCGCTGAGCGGCGCGACGTTGGCCAAGGGCTACCGCAATCCGGTCGATCCCGATCCGTTCGCCGACCCCGGCTGGTTCCTCACCGACGATCTGGGCGCCGTCGACGACGACGGCGTGCTCACCGTGTTCGGCCGCGCCGACGACGCGATCAGCACCGGCGGGCTGACCGTGCTGCCGCAACCCGTCGAGGCGGCGCTGTGCACGCATCCCGCGGTGGCCGACTCCGCGGTGTTCGGGCTGCCCGACGACCGGCTGGGGCAGCGGGTGGTCGCCGCGATCGTGCTGCGCGACGGCCGCGCGGCGCCGAGCCCGGACGCGCTGCGCGCCCACCTGAGCCGCACCCTGGACGCCACCGCCGCGCCGCGCGAGGTGCACGTTGTCGCCGCGCTGCCGCGCCGGGGCATCGGCAAGGTGGACCGGGCGGCGTTGGTGCGCCGATTCGCCGGGGGCGGCGAACAATAGGCTGTTGCTCCGTGAGAATCGCTCGGCGGGACGCGGTGGCGGCCGCGGTCGGGGCGGCGTTGGTGGCGGCGGCGTTCCTGCTGCCGCGGCTGAACCTCGGGGTGCGGCCGCGGCTGGACGTCGGCCCGGAGCGATTCGCCACCCACGCCGGGGCCGCGCCGATCTTCGGTGAGTGGCTGATCCACGCCGGCTGGGGAACCGGCCCGGCCGTCGCCCTCGCGGCCGCCGTCGTGGCCTGGGGACCCGTTCTGGCACAACGGCTTTCGTGGCGGGCGTTGACGCTGGGCAGCTGGGCCGTCGCGGCCGGGTGGGCGTTCGCGCTGGCGATGATCGACGGCTGGCAGCGCGGCTTCGCCGGCCGGCTGACCACCCGGGACGAATACCTGTGGGAGGTGCCGCGCGTCACCGACATCGCGGCCGCGGTGCGCACGTTTTCCAGCCGGATCGTCGACTACCAGCCGCACTCGTGGACCACGCACGTGTCCGGGCATCCGCCGGGCGCGCTGCTGACCTTCGTCTGGCTGGACCGGTTGGGGCTGCACGGCGGCGGCTGGGCCGGGTTGCTGTGCCTGCTGGCCGGATCCAGCGCGGCCGCCGCGGTGCTGATCGGGGTGCGGGCGCTGGCCGACGAGCCGACCGCGCGGCGGGCCGCCCCGTTCGTCGCGCTGGCGCCCACCGCCATCTGGGTGGCGGTCTCGGCCGACGGGTACTTCGCCGGGGTGGCGGCGTGGGGCATCGCGCTGCTGGCCGTGGCGGTGCACCGTCCGGTGCGGTTCCCGGCGCTGACCGCCGCCGGCGCCGGGCTGCTGCTGGGCTGGGGGGTGTTCTGCAACTACGGCCTGATGCTGATGGGATTGCCGGCAGCGGCGGTGCTGGCCGCGGCCCCCCGGCCGCCTCGCGACGGCTGGACGCAGTGGCGTGCGGTGCTGCGGGCGCTGGGCCCCGCGGCGCTGGCCGCGATCGCGGTGGCGGTTGCCTTCGCCGTCGCCGGGTTCTACTGGTTCGACGGCTATACCCTTGTGCAGCAACGCTATTGGCAGGGCATCGCCAAAGACCGGCCGTTCCAGTACTGGAGCTGGGCCAACCTGGCCTGCGTGGTGTGCGCGATCGGTTTGGGCGGCGTCGCGGGGGTCGGCCGGGTGTTCGACCGGGCCGCGATCCGCCGGCGCAGCGGTTTCCCGTTGCTGCTGCTGGCGGTGCTGGCCGCCGCCGCCTGCGCGGACCTGAGCATGCTCAGCAAGGCCGAGGTGGAACGCATCTGGCTGCCGTTCACCATCTGGCTCACCGCGGCCGCCGCGCTGCTGCCGGTGCGGACGCATCGAATCTGGTTGGCGCTCAACGCCGTCGGCGCCCTGGCGGTCAACACGATCATCCTCACGCACTGGTAGCGCCGTGCTTACAGGCCGGCCGCCCGGGTGGCCCGGGCGAACCGGCTGGCGGGCGGGCAGGCGTCGCGCACCACCGCGACATCGCCGACGACGTCGACGTCGGCCAGCGTCTGCACCGTGGCGACCTCGATTCCGTTGTCGCGCAACGCTTTCAGGGTCAGCTCCCCGGTGTCGGCGGCCGACATCGGCACGGCGCGCAGGCAGTCGGCCAGCGCCGGCGCGGCCACGCCGAACACCCACCAGCCGCCGTCGCGGGCCAGGCCCAGCACGGCCGGCGCGTCCAGCAGTCGACGCGCACAACCGGCCAACAGCTCGGCGGTCACCTGCGGGGTGTCCATCCCGATCTGCAGCACCGGCAACCCGTCCGCGGCGTCGGCGTGCGCGTTGGCCAGCCGGGCACCGAAGTCGTTGCCGCGCTGGGCGATCACCGTGAACGACGCCAGCCGCGCCCTGATCTCGGCGCCGCGCGCGGCGCCGTCCAGGTCGCCGGTCAGCGCCACCACCCGGGCCGCCACCGGCGCGGCGGCCACGGCGTCCAGCGTGTCCAGCAGGGCGGCGGCGGCGATCTCGGCGGCGGCCCGCTCCCCCACCGCCGCCGCGAGCCGCGTCTTGGCCCGGCCCGGCTCGGGGGCCTTGGCCACCACCAGCAGGGTCACCGGGATCACGAAATCACCTTCCAGAAGTCGAGGATCGCGGTGATGCTGCCCCGCAGCGAACCGCTGACCTTCGACTTGCCGCCGGTGCGGGGGCCGTAGCGGACGTCGAGTTCGACCACGCGCCAGCCGGCGGCCGCGGCGCGCACCAGCAGTTCCAGCGGGTAGCCCGAACGCCGGTCGGCCACGCCGAGCCCCAGCAGCGCGTCGCGGCGGGCCACCCGCATGGGCGCGATGTCGTGCACCGGCAGCCCGTGCCGGGTGCGCAGCCGCCAGCTCATCACCACGGTGCCCACCCGGGCCACCCACGGCCAGCGCAGCCCGGGCACCGGCCGGCGCCGGCCGGTGACCAGGTCGGCGCCCGCCTCCAGCGCGGCGACCAGCCGGGGCAGGTCGGCGCCGTCCATCGAGCCGTCGGCGTCGAGGACGGCCACGATGGGCGTCGTCGCCGCCAGCACGCCCGCGTGCACGGCCGCCCCGTATCCGGCCCGGGTCTCGGTGACCACTTGGGCGCCGTGCCGCCGCGCGACGCCGGCGGTGTCGTCGGTGCTGTTGTTGTCGACCACCAATGCCCGGTAGCCGGGGGGGATGGTGGCCAGCACCCCCGGCAGCGACTCCTCTTCGTTGAGGCAGGGCAGGACCACCGTGACCCGACCGTCGGTGCCGGGCACGGGTCAGAACCCGCGGTGGGTGTGGGGCTCCTGCGGGAACAGCGGCTGCGAATGCGTGGGCGGCACGGTCTGCTGGGTGTGCGTCGGCAGCGGCGCCTCGGTGGTCGCCCGGGTGCTCGGCGGCTGGTAGGTCGTGGTGGGTGGTTCGTGCGTGGTGGTGGGCGGCTGGTAGGTCGTGGTCGGCGGTTGGTAGGTGGTGGTCGGGGGTTGGTAGGTGGTCGTCGGGGGCTGGTAGGTGGTGGTCGGGGGTTGGTAGGTGGTCGTCGGCGGCTCGTACGTGGTGGTCGGCGGTGTGTAGGGCGTCGTCGGGTTGTAGGGCGGGGTGTACGGCGGGTTGTAGGGCGGGTTCCATCCCGGGATCGGAACGGGGATCGGGATGGGAACGGGCACAAGGGGATTCGGGTTGGGCGCCCAACCGGGGTTGGGATTGGGGACGACGCCGGGGTTGCTCGGCGCCTCGGGCGCGGGGTTGGCCGGCGCGGGAACCGCCGGCTGCGGGGCCGGGGCGTTGCTCGGGGCCTGGACGACGCCGCCCTGGAACCCGGCATTGGGCGCGTCGGCCGGGGGCGGCGGCAGCGGCGCCTGTTGCTGGCTGGGCAGGATCGGCATGAACTTGCCGGGGGTGCCGTTCTGCACCCCCACCACCGGCTGCCGGCTGGCGGTGGGCTCGACGGCGACGGCGATCGCGGTGGCCAGCGACGCCAACCCGATGACGGCGAAGGCGATGACGGCGTTGCCGATCACCAACGACCGTCGCGACAGCTTGGCCGGGGCGGCCTCTTCGGCGTCGTCATAGTCGGCGTCGTAGTCGTCGAATTCCGGGTCGTACTCGTCCATTTCGCCCGGATAGATGCCGGCGTCGTCGGCCATCGAGTAGGCCAGCTGCTGGTCCTGCGGTTCGGCGAGCTCCGGTGCCGGCACCGCCGTCGTCTCGTCGCCGGTCAGCCCCGCGGCGGGCGCCAGGGCCGTCGCGTCCCCCGCGGCCGGCGCCATCGCCGTCGCGTCCCCGGTCACCCCGACCGCGGGCGCCATCGCGGTCGCGTCCCCGGCGGCAAGGGCGGGCGCGGCGGCGATCGCCGCGCCCCGGGCGAGCGCGAAGGTGGGATCGTCGGCGACCTGCACCCGCATGGTCGACGCGTCGCGCAGCTGTTCGGCGACCCGGTCCAGGTCGGGCGAGGCGCCCACCAGATACACCTCCCCGGGCGCGTCCGGGTGGGCGCTCAGGTTCGCCATCATCGTCTGCAGCGCGGCGGTCACATCGCCGCCCACGGCCCCGCCCAGCGGCTGGCGGGCCAGCAGGGTCGGCGGCGCGTCCGGGTCGCCGGCGGCCGGGCTCACCATCGACAGGGTGCCCGTCGCGTCGTCCATCACCAGCGCGGCGCCGGGCTGGCCGGCCGCACGCATCAGCGCGGCCACCGCCTGCGACTCGGAGAGCACCGCGACGTTGTGCACCCCGGAGTCCTCCAGCGCCCTGCGCAATTGGTCGGCCCGCGGGTGATCGGTCCAACACAGCCGGGTGCCGACCAGCCGGTGGTTCTCGCCGGCCAGCAGCCGATTGGTGCCGACTACCGTCTCGGTGAGGGTCTCGATCGGGTTGTCGGCCAGGTCGACGACGGACTGGTCGATCACGTCGGTGCCCCGCGAGCCGACCAGCGCCAAGCGGGCGACGGGGCCGGTGACCGCAACCCCCAAAACCACGTCCATCCCGGTTCTCCTTCACCCCGGCGACCCCGCAACCAGCATGTCCCGGCAGCATTACACTTGCGATACCGTTGGCAGTATCAGTCATTCGGGCGTCAAGCTTCGCCTACTAGCGCAGCGTAACCAGCTTTTCGAAGGACCGGACGGTCGCCGCGGAATCACCTCCGCTGCGCTGCCGGTCGCCCGCCACTGCCAGGGCACCCGAACGGAGAATATGTTCGCAAGCGAGCAGTGCACGGGGTTCGGCCGGGTACTTTCGGACCGAACACCCGAAACCGCGCCGACAGCAGTCGTCCTTGAATTCCGGGGGGCATGGTGAGCCAGAGCAGCGACGACACTCCGACCGGCCCCATCGCCGGCCAGCCCCGGCAACCGGCGGCGCCCCGCATCATCCGGTCGCACGCCACCGGCGCCACGCCGCCGCCCGGCCCGGCGACCACCGGCCGGCGCGTCGCCGCCGACCTGACCGCGGTGGCGCTGCTGCTCGCCGCGGTGTTGCTGCCGTGGAACCTCTACTTCGGCGTCGGCATCCCGGACAGCAACCCGATCGTGTTCGCGGTCCTGGTCGCGATGACGGCGCTGGCGCTGGCCGCGGTCGCGGTGGCCGGTTCCTGGCGGGCGGGCGGCGCCCGGTTCGACCCGGCCCGGGCGGCCCGGCTTCGGTTGGCGCTCAACGTCCCCTACCTGCTTTTGGTGCTCGCCTTCGTCGGGTTCGACGCCGTCCAGACGGTCCGTTTCGGCGGCACGGTCGACGTGCCGGGCGGGGTGGGGCCGGGCGCCTGGGTGGGCATCGCCGGCGCGCTGCTGAGCGCCCAGGCGGTGCCGGCCGGCACGGCGGCCGTGCCGGTGCCGGGCACCCCCGCCGGCGACGAGGCCACCGGTTGGCATCGGGCCGCGCGGATCATCGGCGCGCTGTCGATGCTCGCGGCGGTGCTCAGCTTCGGTTTCAACCTGTACTGGCGGGTGCGCTACGCGCTGCAGAGTTCCGGCGGCGCAGCGCAATTCGGCAAGGAGAACATCGCGGTCATCGCGACCGCGGTGGTGTACGGCGTGGTGGCGCTGGTCGCGGTGCTGGTCGCCTCCCGGTGGCTGCTGCGCTCCGACCGGGCGAGCCGGCTGACGACGATCGCGCTGGGCACGTCCACGCTGGGCGCCGGAATCCTGGTGTGGCTGTTGCCCGCCGGGCGGGACCTCGACGCCTTCCACGGCATCGCACAGAACACCTCGACGGCCGGGGTGGGCTTCGAGGGCTACCTGGCCTGGGCCGCCGGCGCGGCGCTGTTCGCCCCCCGTACCCTGTTCGAACGCCGAACCCCTTCGCACACCGAGGAATCCGCGTGGCGGGCCACGGCCCGCAGCGGCCTGCTGCTGATCGCGGTGTGGGCGTTGGGGTCGATGGCGATGCGGATCACCGACCTGGCCGTCGCGGTGACGCTGAACTATCCGTTCTCCCGGTACGACAGCCTGGTGCTGGCCGCCTTCGACTTGGTGACCGCGGTGCTGGCGATCTGGCTGCGCCGCCGGCTGGCCAACCTGGCCGCGCGACTGGTCACCTCGCTGTGCGGGCTGGTCGCCGCGCTCGCCGTCGCCCGCGTGGTGGTCGGCGTGCAGTTGGCGCCGCGGTTCGCCGATACCCCCAATTCGCCTGTGCACCACCCGGTTTACGGCAACAACCTGGCCCAGCAGATCACCAGCGTGTTCGACGTGACGCTGTGCGGGCTGGCCCTGGGCATTCTGGTGGCCGCCGTAGTGGCCGGGCAGCTGGGCCGTCGGCGCCGGGCCCGTCGCGCCGCCCGCCGGCGCGCGGCGCAGGCGAATGCGGCGGCGCCGACGACGCGTATCCCGGTGAGCCAGGGCGCCGCGCCGTCGGCCGCGGCGACCACCCGGATCGCCACCGGCGGCCCCGGCGCGGACCACGAGCCGCCCACCACCGAGATCCCCCCGCTCGCCGGGTCGCCCCGGATCTTCCGCGGCGACGACTCCGGGACGCGGCAGATCCCGGTGCCCAAGCCCCAGATCTACCGGCCGCCGCAGCAGTAGCCGTCACCGCAGCGGCGCGAACGCGAATTCGCGCAGCCCGTCGCCGGGTTGGACGGCGGCGCGAAACCCCAGCAGCCGCGCGGCCCGCGACGGGTCGGCGACGATGTGGCGGACGTCGCCGCTGCGGTACTGGCCGGTGACCACCGGCGCGACCGCGCCGCCGCGGGCGTCGCACAGCGCGGTCGCCACCTGCAAGATCGAAATGGGTTGCCCCGAGCAGACATTCACTGCGGTGAAGCCGTCGCGGCAAGCCAGCGCCGCGAGGTTGGCGGCGGCCACGTCGTCGACGTGGACGAAGTCGCGCATCTGCCCGCCGTCCTCGAAAACCCTTGGCGGCTCACCCTTTTCCAGCGCCGAGCGGAAGATCGCCGCCACCCCGGAGTACGGGGTGTCGCGCGGCATGCCGGGGCCGTACACGTTGTGGTAGCGCAGCGCCACCACCGACCCGCCGGTGGCCTCCGACCAGGCCAGCGCGTAATGCTCCTGGGCGGTCTTGCTGGCGGCGTACAGGCTGCGTGGCCGCAGGCAGGCGTCCTCGTCGACCAGCTGCCAGCGCAGCTCCTCACCGCCGATCGGGCACCGGTGCTCGAAGACCCCGGCGTCCAGGTCCGCACGCCGCCGCGGCAGCGGGTGCACCGGCCCGTGCCGCTCGCAGCGGTAACCGCCCTGCCCGTACACGACCATCGACGAGGCCAGCACCAGCCGGCGCACCCCGGCGGCGAACATCTGGGCCAGCAGCACCGTGGTGGCCAGGTCGTTGTGGCCGCCGTAGGCCGGGGCGTCGGCGGCGTCGACCCCCGCCCCCACCATCGCCGCCTGGTGGCACACCACGTCCACCCCGGCCAGCAGCGGGGCCAGCGCGTCGGCGTCGCGCACGTCGACGCGGTGACACCCGTTGGGCGGCAACGGGTTCGGCCCGTGCGCGGCGGCCAGTAACGCGTCGACGGCGACGACGTCGTGGCCCGCCGCCCGCAGCGCGGCGGCCACCCGCGAGCCGATGAACCCGGCCGCCCCCGTCACCAGCACCCTCATGGCAGCTCGATCGGCAGGCTCACCCCGGCGTGCGGTGAGCACTGCGTACAGCTGCGCTCGGCGGCGACCCGGCCGATGGCGTCGCGCACCAGCTTCTTGAACGGCTCGATGTTCTTCTCGAACTCGGCGAACACCTCAACCGCCTTCACTCCCTCACCGGCGCTCACACCGGCGTCCAGATCCGTGACCAAAGCGATTGCCGCATAGCACATTTCCAGTTCCCGGGCGAGCACCGCCTCCGGGTAGCCGGTCATGTTCACCAGCGAGAACCCGGCCGAGGCGAACCACCGGCTCTCGGCGCGGGTGGAAAACCGCGGCCCCTGGATCACCACCATGGTGCCGCCATCGACCACCCCCGGCAGCCCGGTCACCGCCTCGCGCAGCGCCGGGCAGTACGGGTCGGCGAAGTCGACGTGCACGGCCCCGGAGTCGAAATAGGTGTCGGCGCGCCCGCGGGTGCGGTCGACCAGCTGGTCGGGCACCACGACGGCGCCCGGGCCGAGCTCGGGCACCAGGCTGCCGACCGCGCACGGCGCCAGCACCCGGCGCACACCGAGTTTGCGCAGCGCCCACAGGTTGGCCCGGTACGGCACGGTGTGCGCGGAGAATTCGTGCCGGGCGCCGTGCCGGGGCAGGAAGGCCACCCGGTGCCCGCCGACGGCGCCGACGGTGACCGGGGCGCTGGGCGGCCCGTACGGGGTATCGACGGTGACGTCGTCGGCGTCGGATCCGAAGAAGATGTAGAAGCCGCTGCCGCCGATGACTCCGAGCATCCGACCATTGTGGTGCATGAGCGCGGGCTGATCGCAGGGCCCGGCCGCGCATCCTGGCAGGATGTCGGTGTGGCCAATCTCGGGCAGTGGATCTCCGGTGCGCGGCCGCGCACGTTGCCCAACGCGCTGGCGCCGGTGGTCGCCGGCACCGGCGCGGCGGCGTGGCTGCACGCCGCGGTGTGGTGGAAGGCGCTGCTGGCGTTGGTCGCCGCGGTCGCGATGACGGTCGGCGTCAACTACGCCAACGACTACTCCGACGGCATCCGCGGCACCGACGACGACCGGGCCGGCCCGGTGCGGCTGGTCGGCTCGCGGCTGGCGGCGCCGCGCGCGGTGCTGGGCGCCGCGATCGCCAGCCTGGCCGTCGGGGCGCTCGCCGGGCTGGCCCTGGCGCTGTCCAGCGCGCCGTGGCTGATCGCGGTGGGGGCGGCGTGCATCGCCGGGGCGTGGCTGTACACCGGCGGGTCGAAACCCTACGGCTACACCGGTTTTGGCGAGGTCGCGGTGTTCGTGTTCTTCGGCCTGGTCGCCGTGCTGGGCACCGAGTACACCCAGGCGCTGCGGGTGGACTGGGTGGGCCTGGTGCTGGCGGTGGCGGTCGGGGCGCTGTCGTCGTCGGTGCTGGTGGCCAACAACCTGCGCGACATTCCCACCGACGCCCGGTCGGGCAAGATCACCCTGGCGGTGCGGCTGGGCGACGCCCGCACCCGGGTGCTGTACCAGGCGCTGCTTTCCGCCGCCGTCGCGTTGACCCTGGTGCTCGTGGCGGCCACGCCGTGGTGCGCCGCGGGATTGGTGGCCACGCCGCTGGCGCTGCGCGCGGCGACCCCGGTGCGGTCGGGGCGCGGCGGCGCCGAGCTGATCCCGGTGCTGCGCGACACCGGCCTGGCGATGGTGGTGTGGGCGGTCGCGGTGGCGGCGGCGTTGACGTGGGGTACCTGACAGTGCGACCAGACGCAAAGGCGCCCGCGCACCGCGCTTTTGGGGTACTTTTGCGTCTGCTCGGGGGATAGCGAAGGACCGCAATGAAGCAGATTTCCGCGACCAGCGGGCCCACCAACATCGGCTTGCTCAGCGTCGGGTCGTACCGGCCGCAGCGCGTGGTGACCAACGACGAGCTGTGCCAGAACATCGACTCCTCCGATGAGTGGATCTATTCGCGCACCGGCATCAAGACACGCCGATTCGCCGCGCGCGACGAGTCCACGGCCTCGATGGCGACCGAGGCCGGACGTGAGGCGATCGCCAAGGCCGGCCTGGAGGCGTCCGACATCGACTGCGTCGTGGTGGCCACCAGCACCCATTTCCTGCAGACCCCGGCGTGCGGCCCGGCGGTCGCGGCAGCGCTGGGCGCCACCGGCGTGCCCGCCTTCGACATCTCGGCCGGCTGCGCCGGCTTCGGCTACGCGCTGGGGGTGGCGGCCGACATGGTGCGCGGCGGCACGGCCGGCAAGGTGCTGGTGCTGGGGTCGGAGAAGCTGTCGCCCACGGTCGACATGACCGACCGCAGTAACTGCTTCATCTTCGCCGACGGCGCCGCGGGCGTGGTGGTGGGCGAGACGCCCACCCAGGGGATCGGGCCGACGGTGTGGGGCAGCGACGGCACCCAGGCCACCGCGATTCGCCAGGACATCGACTGGATGGACTACCTGGACCGGCCCACCGGGCCGCGCCCGTTCCTGCGGCTGGAGGGCAGCGCGGTATTCCGTTGGGCCGCATTCGAGATGGGCAAGGTCGGCCAGCAGGCGATGGACGCGGCGGGGGTGCGGCCCGACGAGATCGACGTGTTCCTGCCGCACCAGGCCAACAGCCGGATCAACGAGATCCTGGCCAAGAGCCTCGAGCTGCGGCCGGACGCGGTGATCGCCAACGACATCGAGCACACCGGCAACACCTCGGCGGCGTCGATACCGCTGGCCATGGCCGAGGTGCTGGCGACCGGGGCGGCCAAGGCCGGCGACCTGGCGCTGCTGATCGGCTAGGGCGCGGGGTTGAGCTACGCCGCGCAGGTGGTGCGGCTGCCGCCGGGCTGAGCCGTCACCGTTCGGGGGGCACGTCCCCGTGCAGCCGGGCCTGCAACAACTCGCGCTCCCGGCGCCGCCGTTCGCCGGCGACGGCCAGCGCGGCGGTCGCGCGCCGGCGCAGCGGCCCGAACACCCAGATGCCCAGCGGCATGGCGATGACCAGCGCGAACAGCGCGGCCACCACGACGGGGAACTCGGTGATGCCGGCCAGCCGCGCGACGCCGTAGATCACGCCGGTGAGCACGACCGCCAGCAGCAGCCGCGCCGCCGCGTAGGCCAGGACCGGGACGACGGCGCCGCCCGGGCCCGGGGTGGATCCGTCGCTACCTTGTTGTGACACAGCCAAAGCCTACGGCGCGGGTATATTCGCGATGGAGGTCCCGAGGAGGTTTTGCGTGGTCTACCTGCTGCTCGTCCTGATTTTGGGGACGCTGATCTACGTCGGCTGGCGTGCGGCGCGGTCGCAGGCCGCCCGGCCCAAGACCCGCGTCATCGGGCCCGACGACGATCCGGATTTCCTGCGGCGGTTGGGCCACGGCGACAACAATCCCTTTTAGACCTTGTAGGACTATTTAGGCCCCGCTGCACCGGTTAACCGAGCACGCCCGGGTTGCGCTGCGCGCCGGGGAATCCGTCGGCGACGATGGCGGCCAGCTCGGTGAGCGCCTCGCGGGTGCCGCGGCGCAGCCGGTCCAGGTCGATCTCGGCGCCCTCCTCCAGATGCGGGTCGAAGGGCACCAGCTGGACCGCCCGGCAGCGCCGGGAGAAGTGGTCGATCACCTTGTTCATGTCGACCTTGCCCGGCCGCGGCCGCACCCCGTTGATCACCGCGATCGAATTGCGGACCAGGTCCTCGTGCCCGTGCGCGTCCAGCCAGTCCAGGGTGGCCGACGCGCTGCGCGCGCCGTCGATGGACGCCGAGCTGACCACCACCAGGGCATCGGCCTTGTCCAGCACCGACTTCATCACCGAGTGCAGCAGTCCGGGACCGCAGTCGGTGAGCACCAGGCCGTAGAAGCGCTCCAGGATGTCCAGGATCCGCACGTAGTCGTCGGCGCTGAACGCCTCCGAGACCGCGGGATCGGTCTCCGAGGCGAGCACCTCCAGCCCGCTGGGGCCCTTGGAGGTGTAGCGGCGCACGTCGCTGTAGCGCTCGATGGTTCCGGCGTCGTGCAGCAGTTGGCGCACCGTCGCCGCCGTCTCCAGCGGGATCTTCTGGCTCAGCGTACCGCGGTCGGGGTTGGCGTCCACCGCCACCACCCGGTCCCCGCGGATGGAGGCGAAGGTGGCGCCCAGCGTCGCCGCGATGGTGGTCTTGCCGACCCCACCCTTGAGCGACAGGAAGGTCACCCGGTAGGAACCCCGCAGCGGCCGGTTCACCTGGGCGACCAGGTTGTTGTACCGGGCGGCGCGGGGGCTTTCGCCCAGGTTGATCAGCCCGCCGGACAGCTTGTAGAGCAGCAGCCGCCAGCCCTCGGACGGCGGCGGTTGCACCGGGCGCAGCAGCATCCCGGTGGACAGCTCCGGGTACGGCGTGTGGGGCAGGTGCTCCTGACGCGGCGGCGGGCCCTGGATCTGGGTGGGCGGGGCGTCCGGGCCGGCGTAGTAGGCGCCGTACGCCGTCGGGTCGACGCGCGGGATGCCGGTGACCGGGGTGGAGTCCCACGGCGGCATGCCGCCGGGCCGCGGCGCGGTGGGTGGCGCCGGCTCCCGCTCGGGGACCCGGCGTTCGGTGCGGAACCCGGCGAACGCCTTGGTCGGGGCGTCGCCGCCGGGCTCCGGCTGCGGTTCGGCGGCGTCCTTCTTGTCGTCGCCCGCTGCGGCGGCTGGGGGGATTTGCGTTGTCTGTTCTTCGGGCGCCCCCACGCCCGCCGTCGGATGCTCGGACACGGCACTCCCCCTCGTTGTGCGCTAGTTACCTCGGTTATCCAATGTCAACCCACGCCCGCATAGGAATGCAGACCCACGGTGACCAGGTTAACGAAGAACAAATTGAAGACCATGGCCACGAACCCCGCGACGTTGATCCAGGCGGCCTTGCGGTCCCGCCATCCGGCCGTCGACCTGGCATGCAGGTAGGCGGCGTAGATCACCCAGGCGACGAAGGACACCGTCTCCTTGGGGTCCCAGCCCCAGTACCGGCCCCAGGCTTCTTCGGCCCAGATGGCGCCGAAGATGACGCCGAAGCCGAACACAGGGAACGCGAAGATGGTGGTCCGGTAGGCGATGCGATCCAGGGTCTGCGCGTCCGGGAACCGCCGCACCAGCCGGGCCGGCGCGCTGTCGTTGCCGGGGTCGCCCAGCGGCGAGGTGCGCAGCAGGAACAGGATGCTGGCGATGCCGGCGACCAGGAACACCCCGGAGCCCAGGCTGACCACCGACACGTGGATGGGCAGCCAGTAGGACTGCAGCGCGGGCATCACCGGCGCGGCGTTGGTGTAGAGCCAGCGCCCGGACACCGTGAGCAGGATCAGCACGGGCAGCAGCAGGAACACCCACAGCGGGCGGTACTGCGGGCGGCGCAGCACGATCGCCCCGGCGACCAACCCGCACAGGCAGGTCAGGTTGATGAACTCGTACATGTTGCCCCACGGCACCCGCAGGGTGGCCAGGCCGCGCAGCACCAGGCAGGCCAGCAGCAGGCCGGTGCCCAGGTACACCACGGCCAGGCCGGCGCGGCCGGCGCGCTCGTCGACGGGCCGGCGGGGCACCTCGTCCACCACCCCGGGTGTCGCCGAGTCGGCGCTGACCGCCCCGGCCAGCACCCGGGCCCGCGCATCGGCGCGGCGTCCGCCGGCGTAGGCGAGCTCGAAGGCCAGCAGCAGCAGCGCGATCACCAGCGCCACCACCGCCGACGTGAACGCCCAGTCGGAGTAGCGCGCCAGCTCGATGTTGACGTGCACGGTATTCATTTGACGTCCACCTCGGTACTCCTTTGGGACGCTCGGGACGCGGGCTCGGCCAGTCCGTCCAGCAGCCGCTGCGACAGCCGCTCGAACTCGTCCCCCCAACCGGAGTTGTCGGTGCGCGCCAGGCCGCCCAGTTCGACGTTCACCGTACCGGGCGCGCCGCCGGCGTCCGGTGTCAGACGGACCCACACCCGGCGGCGGCGCACCAGCAGCGACACCAGCAGGCCGGCCATCATCGTGACGGCGAACACCAGCACCCAGGTCTGGCCCGGGTCGTGGGAGACCTGCAGGTTGACGAACGGCACGGCGCCGTCGAAGCGGATCACGGTGCCCGCCGCGGGCCCCTGGTCGATGCGGACTGCCTGCCCGGCGCGCAGGTTGACCCGCTTCTCCTTGGTCAGCCGATGTTGCTCGATCAGCCGGGGATCCAGGGTGAACAGCGACTGCGGGCGACCGGTGTCCAGCCCGGTGTCGCCGCGGTAGATGTCGACGGCCACCGCCGGGGCGTTGAGCGCCGGGAACCGCGACGACAGCAGCGTGCCGTCCAGCTGCTCGGTGGGCGCCAGCAGGCCCTGGATGGCGATCTCGTGCTGGCGGCGCTCCGCGGCGGTGGGATAGCTGCCCGCGGGCGGGTCGATGCGCACCACCCCCGACGACAGCAGGGTTTGCGGGTTGTCGGGGCGCCACTGCACGGTCGCGGTGCGGATCTGCCCGTCCGGGAAGGTGACGCTGAAGGTGGGCGCGTAGCCGTGGCCCTGCAGGTAGACCCGGTCGCCGCCGAGCCGCAGCGGGTGGTTGACCTGCAGCCGGTAGTGCCGCCAGGTGTTGGCGACCAGGTCGGCGCCGGACTGGTAGTCGATGTTCGCGGCGAACGAGACGGCCTGGCCGGATGGCAGGTAGTGGGCGTCGAAGTCGTCGACCCGGATGCACAGCGGGTGCAGCGAGGTGCCGTCGACGGTGTTGCCGGCCCGGAACGAGTCGAACGCGGCCGGCGAGGCCGAGCAGAAGCCGGGGCCGCCGTCGGCGATGACGATGACGTTGCCCTCGTAGCCGAACAGCTTGCCGACGGCCACGGCGACCAGCAGGCCCAGCAGCGAGAAGTGGAACACGAGGTTGCCGAATTCGCGCAGGTAGCCCTTCTCGGCGGAGACCTCCACGGCGTCGGGGCCGGCGCCGTCGTGGTGGCGGATGGCGGTGCGCCAGCCGCGCAGCCGGCCGACAAGGGTGTTGGCCAGGGTGTTCAGGTCTTCGGCGTCGGCGGCGATGCGGTGGCCGGCGTACTTGGGCAGCCGGGCCAGGTTGCGCGGGGCGGCCACCGGGGTGGCGCGCAGGCTGCGGACGTGCTCGATCATCCGCGGGGTGAGGCAGCCGACCAGCGACACGAACAGCAGCACGTAGATGGCGGTGAACCAGAAGCTGGAGAACACGTTGAACGCCTGCAGCCGGTCCAGCCAGGGCCCGATCACCGGGTGGGCCTTCAGGTAGTCGTCGACCTTGCCGGCGTTGAGATTGCGCTGCGGCAGCAGGGCGCCGGGGATGGCGCCCAGCGCGAGCAGGAACAGCAGCACCAGCGCGGTGCCCATCGAGGTCAGCGCCCGCCAGGTGTTGCGGGCCGTGGCGCGAAGGGTGGCGAGCGCCATCAAATCGGCAGCCTCACGTCGGACACGAACGCGTCGCGCAGCCAGGAGACGAAGTCGTTCCACAGCCCGGTGACCAGCAGGGCGCCGACTGTGATCAGCAGCACGCCGCCGAAGATCTGGATGGCCCGGGTGTGCCGGCGCAGCCAGCCCAGGCCGGCTACCGCGCCCGCCGAGCCGAAGGCCAGCAGCACGAACGGGATGCCCAGGCCCAGGCAGTAGGCGATCACCAGCACGATGCCGCGCGCCACGCTGGCGCCGTCGGTGGCCGAGGCGACGGTGATCACGCCGGCCAGCGTCGGCCCCAGGCACGGCGTCCAGCCCAGCGCGAACACCGCGCCCAGCAGCGGCGCCCCGGCGACGGTGGTCAGCTGCCGCGGGCTGAACCGGGCCTGCCGCTGCAGGGCCGGGATCAGGCCGACGAACACCAGCCCCATCACGATGGTCAGCACGCCGCCGGCCCGCTGCAGCAGCAGCTGGTTGGTGATCAGCGTGGTCGTCATGCCCAGCACGGCCACGGTGCCCAGCACGAACACCGCGGTGAACCCGGCGACGAACAGCGCGGCCGAGCCGGCCACCCGCCAGCGGGCGCCCGGCGGGGCCTGCACCGCGCCGGCCTGCGGCTGCTCTTCCACCCCGACCAGGGCCGCCAGGTAGGACAGGTAGCCGGGCACCAACGGCACCACGCACGGGGAGGCGAACGACACCAAGCCCGCCAGCAGGCACACGCCGAGGGCCGCCAGCAGCGGGCCGGCGGCGGCGATCTGGGTCAGCCCGGTCACTGCTGGGCCACCCGCTGCACCACCGGCTGCAGGTCGGTTGCCAGCAGTTCGCGCAGAAAGACCGCCGCGACCCGGTGCTGGCGATCCAGCACCAGCGTGGACGGGATCACCGTGGTGGGGTACTTGCCGCCGAACGCGATCAGGGTGCGCATCGCCGGGTCGTAGATGGACGGGAACGTGACGTGACGGTCGTTGACGAAGTCCAGCGCCGCCTGCCGGTTGTTGTCCCGGACGTCGATGCCCAGGAAGGACGCGCCGGCGCCGCGGGTGGCGTCATACACCTGCTGCAGCTGGCTGACCTCGGACCGGCACGGTCCGCACCACTGCCCCCAGATGTTGATGACGACCACCCGGCCGGCGAAGATCGGGTCGTCCAGCGACAGCGTGTGCGCGGGGTCGGCCAGGTCCGGGCCGGACAGCGGGCCGGGGCGGCCGCGGCTGGACGGCGGGTCGTAGTAGATGTCGGTCTTGCCGCCGGGCGAGACGAATTCGAAGGTGCCGCCCTGGGCGACGGCATCGTGACCGGACGAGCAGCCGGTCAGCAACCCGGCCAGCACCGCCCCGGCCATCGCCAGCACCCGCGCGCTCAAGGCGCCGCCGGCTCCGAGTACTCGACGTCGACCAGCCGGTCGCCGTCGTAGACCAGGGTGGTGATCGAGCACAGCCCGCATTCCCGCTTGCGCGGGTCGTGCCACAGCCGCCGGCCGGTCAGGTGCAGCCGCAGCGTCCACACCGGCAGCTGGTGGCTGACGCACACCACCTCGTGGCCGGTGCCGCGGGCGCGGGCCTTGTCCACCGCCGTCTCCATCCGGGCCGCGATCTCGGTGTAGGGCTCACCCCAGGACGGCCGGAACGGGTTGCGCAGCTGCCACCACACCCTCGGGTCGCGCCAGGCGCCGTCGCCGGGGCTGATGCGCCGGCCCTCGAAGAAGTTGGCCGATTCGATCAGGTCCGGGTCGGTGTCCACGGCCAGGCCGTGCCGCGCGGCGATGGGCGCGGCGGTCTCCTGGGCCCGTTGCAGGGGTGAGGCGATCACCGCGACGATGTCGCGCGGCGCCAGCGCCTCGGCCACCGCGGCCGCCTGCGCCCGGCCCGCCTCGGACAGGTGAAACCCGGGCAGCCGCCCGTACAGCACGCCGTCGGGGTTGTGCACCTCGCCGTGCCGCACCACGTGCACCCGGGTCTGCTCGCCCATCAGGAATTCCCCTCGTCGGCGCCCGCGGCGGCGCGGGCCGCGGCGGGCAGGGCCGCCGCGATCCGGTCGAAGGCGTCGTCGTCCAGCGCGGTGGAGACGAACCACGTCTCGAAGGCGCTGCACGGCGGGTAGACGCCGGCGTCCAGCAGCGCGTGGAAGAACGGCGGATAGCGCCAGGTCTGGGTGGCCCGCGCGGAGGCGAAGTCGGTCACCGGGGTGTCGGTGAAGAACACGCTGAGCATGTTCCCGGCCCGCGGAATCTGGTGCGGCACACCGGCATTGGTCAACGCGTCGGACAGCAGCCGGGCCAGCCGATCGGCGTTGGCGTCCAGCGCGGCGTAGGCGGCGGCATCCGCGTGGCGCAGCGTGGCCAGCCCGGCGGCCACCGCGACCGGGTTTCCCGACAGGGTGCCGGCCTGATACACCGGGCCCAGCGGCGCCAGCCGTTCCATCACCTCGGCCCGGCCGCCGAACGCGGCCGCCGGCAGGCCGCCGCTCATCACCTTGCCGAAGGTGAACAGGTCGGCGTCCACCGGATCGATTCCGTACCAACCACTTCGGCTGACCCGGAAGCCCGTCATCACCTCGTCGACGATCAGCAGCGCGCCGTGCTCGGCGGTGAGCGCGCGCAGCGCCGCGTTGAAGCCGGGCGCCGGCGGCACCACCCCCATGTTGCCGGGGCTGGCCTCGGTGATCACCGCCGCGATCTGGTCGCCGAACTCCGCGAACGCCTGCCGCACGGCGTCGATGTCGTTGTAGGGCAACACGATCGTGTCGGCGGCCGTCGCGCCGGTGACGCCCGGCGAGGACGGCAGCCCCAGGGTGGCCACCCCGGAGCCGGCGTCGGCGAGCAGCGCGTCCACGTGGCCGTGGTAGCAGCCGGAGAACTTGACGATCTTGGCGCGCCCGGTGAAGCCGCGGGCCAACCGCACCGCGCTCATGGTGGCCTCGGTGCCGGAGTTGACCAGCCGGATCCGCTCGACCGGCGCCACCCGGGCGATCATCTCGGCGGCCAGCTCGCTCTCCGCCGGGGTGGGCGCCCCGAAGGACAGCCCGGACGCGGCGGCCTTGGCGACGGCCTCGACGACGGCCGGGTGCGCGTGCCCCAGGATCATCGGCCCCCATGAGCACACCAGGTCCACGTAGTGGTTGCCGTCGGCGTCGGTCAGCCGGCAGCCGCGCGCGGCGGTGATGAACGGCGGCGTCCCGCCCACCGCGGTGAACGCCCGCACGGGTGAGTTCACCCCGCCGGGGATGACGGCGCAGGCGTCGTCGAACAACCGCGCCGAGGCAGCCTGGGCCCTGGCGTGCGCGGTCGCCTGATCACTGCTTCCCATGACGACCAGTGTCCCAGCCTTCGCCACCCCTCCAACTACAGGGTGTAGCAGAAGGGTGCTAGTCGGCGTCGTAGGAGTTGGCTTGCTGGGCCGCCATGAAGTTGCGCCGGGCGGCCTCGCGTTCCCGGTCCGCGGCCCGTTGGTGCGCGGCGACGTCGCCGAGGCCCTCGGCGACGGCCCTGTCCTCGACCTCGGCGACCCGCTCGTGGGCGATGGCCGCCTGATAGTGGCGGTGCTCGTCGCGGCGGTGCGCATCCAGGTCACGCTGACGGGACGTCTCGGCGCGCTCGGCGGCGCACTGCACGTCGGCCGCGGTGATGACCTTCCCGGCGGCCAGGTCCCGGCCCCGGCGCGACAGCTCCGAGCCGCGACGGCCCGCCGCGATTCCCGGTGTGTCGCCCATCACCTGACCTTAGTCGCTGCGGCGGGGAAAAGATCGGGTTGATGTCGCCCGGCGCCTGCGAGTTGGATGGCGGTATGCAACTCCCACAAGGGCTTGCCCGGTTCAACCGTCACGTCACCAACCCGATTCAGCGGATGTGGGCCGGTTGGCTCCCGCCGTTCGGCATCGTAGAGCACGTGGGACGGCGTTCGGGCAAGCCGTACCGCACCCCCGTCAACCTGTTCAGCGCCGACGTCGACGGCAAGCCCGGGGTGGCCATCCTGCTGACCTACGGCCCGGACCGGGACTGGCTGAAGAACCTGACCGCGGCGGGCGGCGGCCGGATTCGCAGCCGGGGCAAGACGTTCGGCGTCGCCGATCCGCGCGTGGTCAGCAAGGCCGAGGCGGCGTCGCACCTGCGGCCCGGGGTGCGCGGCGTGTTCGCCCGGCTGCCGTTCGAGCAGGCGGTGTTGCTCACCCGGACGCCCTGAACCCCCGTTGGTGCGGATCACCGGGATCGTCGAGCGGGCGGTTCGTCTCGACGCGCCCGGCCGCGGCGGGCCGGCCAATGCGGTGGTCGACTTCTCCGGCCACACGGTCTCGCTGGTGGCGGTGCTCACCGACGCGGTGCGGCGCGGGCGGCCGGTGGCGGGCGTGGCGTTCGACTCGATCGGGCGGTTCGCCCAGAGCGGAATCCTGCGCGACCGGCTGATCCCGCGGGTGCTGGCCGCCGCCCCCGACGCGCTGCTGGACGGCTCCGGGTTCCTCGACCCGGCCGCGGTGGCGGCGTGCGCGCTCACCGACGAGAAACCCGGCGGCCACGGCGACCGGGCGGCGGCGGTGGCCGCGCTGGAGCTGGCGTGCTGGGATTTGAACGCCAAGCTGCGCGACGAACCCGCCTGCGTGACCATCGCCCGGCACGCCGGGCGGCAGCCCGCGCCGGCGGTGCCGGTGTACGCCGCCGGCGGCTACTACCGCCCGGCGGGCGGCGTTGATGCGTTGCGCCGGGAGATGGGCGAGTATCTCGAGCTGGGCTATCGGGCGGTCAAGATGAAGATCGGCGGCGCCGCGCTGGGCGAGGACCTGGCCCGGGTCGAGGCCGTCATCGACGTCGTCGGCGACGCCGGACGGGTCGCGGTCGACGCGAACGGCAGGTTCGGCCGGGCCGAGGCCATCCGGTGGGCGGGCGCGCTGGCCGGCTACGGCCTGCGCTGGTTCGAGGAGCCGGGCGACCCGCTGGATTACGCGCTGCACCGCGCGGTGACGGACTGCTATGACGGCCCGGTGGCCACCGGCGAGAACCTGTTTTCGGTGCCCGACGTGACCAACCTGGTCCGCTACGGCGGCATGCGGCCGGATCACGATGTGTTCCAGATGGATCCGGGCCTGAGCTACGGGTTGTCCGAGTACCTGCGGATGCTCGACGTGCTGGCGGATCATGGTTTCGACCGCGGCTGCGCGTTCCCGCACGGCGGGCATCTGATCAACCTGCACGTCGCGGCCGGGCTGGGGCTGGGTGGCTGCGAGGCCTACCCGGGGGTGTTCGCGCCGTTCGGCGGCTATCCGGACGGCTGCGTCGTCTCGTCGGGCATGATCGCGCCGCCGGACGCCGCCGGGTTCGGGTTGGAGCAGAAACCCGGCCTGGCCGAACTGATCGCCGAGCTGACGGGAGACCGCCGATGAAGATCGCGGTAATCGGTTGCGGTGCAATGGGTTCGATCTACGCTGCGAAGCTGGCCGCCGCGGGCGAGCAGGTGCTGGCGGTCGACCGGCACCGGCCCAGTGTGGAGCGGATCAACCGGGACGGGCTGCGCGTCACCGGCCCCGGCTGCGACCAGGTGGTGCCGCTGCGGGCCAGCACCGGCGCGGTCGACGAGACGATGGACCTGGTGGTGCTGGCGGTCAAGGCGGCCGACGTGGAAGCCGCTGCGCGCCAAGCACTTCCGATGCTGGGGCCGGATACCGCGGTGCTGACCATCCAGAACGGCCTGGGGTCGGCGGAGACCGTCGCCGGCGTCGTCGGTGCACAGCGGGTCGCGGTCGGGATCGCCAGCGGGTTCGGCGCGTCCCGGGTGGCGCCGGGCCATGTCCACCACAACGCCATGCGGGCGATGCGCTTCGGCCCCTACTCGTCGCTGCCGCACGCGAGGGTGGAATCGATCGCCCGGACCTGGGCGCACGCCGGGTTCGACGCGGCCGCGGTCACCGACATCGCCGCGATGCAGTGGGAGAAGCTGATCTGCAACGTCGCCTACAGCGCGCCGTGCGCGCTGACCGGCATGACGGTCGGCCAGGTGATGGACGACGCCGAGATGGGTCCGGTCAGCCGGGCGGCGGCCACCGAGGCGTGGTCGGTGGCGCGCGCGTCCGGTGTCGCGATCGCCGTCGCCGACGCGGTCGAGCATGTCCGCGCCTTCGGGGCGCAGATGCCCGACGCGAAACCCTCGGCGCTGCTGGATCACGAGGCCCGCCGGGTCAGCGAGATCGACGTCATCAACGGCGCGGTGCCGCGGCAGGGCGCGCGGGTCGGCGTCGACGCGCCGGTGAATGCGACGCTGACGGCCGTGGTCAAGTCCATCGAACGGCGGTGGCGCTGACCGGGCTCCGCTAGAACGGGCCGGGGCGGGTATACGGCACCGCGCCGGCGCGCACACCGGCTGAGCGCGGTCACCGCGCGGCGACCCGGCCGCGCGAGCGCGCCACGAAGTACAGCGCCACCACCACCGCCCAGGACAACAGGCTGAGCCACAACTGGCTGCGCGCCGTGGCGTCGAAGGCCATCTGCACCAGCACCGCGGTGATGCCGGCCAGGGTGAGAACCGACAGCACCGGGAAGAACCACATCTTCACGCTCAGCCGCTGTGCCGGCGTCCGGCGGCGAAGGACGATCTGCGACAACGCAATCAACCAGTACACGAACAGGATGATGGCGCCCGAGGAGTTGAGCAGGAACAGGAACACGGTGTTGGGTGCGACCCGGGCCATGACGACGCACAGGAAGCCGACCGCCGAGGAGCACAGGATGGCGATGTGGGGAACGCCGCGCCCGCTCAGCCGCACCAACCGGGCGGGTGCCTCGCCCCGCTCGGCGAGGACGAACAACATGCGTGACGCGGTGTACAGCCCGGAGTTCAGGCAGGACAACACCGCGGTGAGCACGACTGCGTTCATCACCTGATCGGCTCCCGCCAGGCCCAGGTGTTTGAGCGCGGCCACATACGGCGAGGCGCCGAGTTCCACCGAGTCCCACGGCAGGATCGCCACGAGCAGAAACACCGAGCCGACGAAGAAGATCCCGATCCGGGTGACGACCGATCTGGTCGCCTTCTGCACCGCCCGCCGCGGGTCGCGGCTTTCCGCGGCGGCGACGGTGACGATCTCGGCGCCGACCATGGAGAAGATCGCCACCACGATGGCGGCGAACACCGCGCCCACCCCGCGGGGAAAGAACCCGCCGTGCGACACCAGGTTGGTCAGGCCGTCGTGATGCCCCGGCACCAATCCGACGACATAGGCCGCGCCCACCACCAGGAAGATGACGATGGTGGCGACTTTGATTCCGGCGAACCAGAATTCGAACTCGCCGAACGACGACACCGAGAACAGGTTGGTCGCGGTCATCAACAGCATCAGGCCCAGCGACAGCACCCACAGCGGGGCGTGGAACCAGTAGTTGAGCACCTTGCCGCCGGCGACCGCCTCGAAGCCGACCACGATCACCCAGAAGTACCAATACAGCCAGGCGACCGAGAATCCGGCCCAGCGGCCCAGCGCCGCGGCCGCGTAGTCGGCGAACGATCCGGTGGACGGGTTCGCGGCCGCCATCTCGCCGAGCATCCGCATCACCAGCACGATGAGCAGGCCGCACAGGGCGTAGGTGAGGAACGCGGCCGGCCCGGTGTCCTTGATCACCACGCCGGACCCGACGAACAAGCCGGCGCCGATCACCCCGCCCAGAGCGATCATGCTCAGTTGCCGCTGCGACAGCCCTTGGCGCAGTTGCGAAGTGCCCGCCATGAGCATCAACCACAGCACATCGGGATCGGCAGCGCCAGCCGAGGGCCGCGCTTGGCGCGGCTAGAGGTACAGATCGCGATCGCGGATCAGCGCGGTCGCCAGCACGCTGATGACCGCGGTGGCCACCAGGTAGCCGCACGCCAGCCACGGCGCGCCGCCCAGCGCGGCGATCAGCGCGGTCAGGATCATCGGGGTGACCCCGGAGGCGTAGACACCGGAGAACTGGTAGACGAACGACAGCCCGGTGTAGCGGGTGTTGGTCGGGTACAGCGCGGAATACAGGGTGCCCTGGGCACCGTAGAACAGCGCGTGCACGACGCCGAACACGATGACCATCGCCAGCCCGAACCACAGCAGCTTCTTGGTGCCGAACAACGCGAAGGCCGGAAACGCGGCCAGGCCGTAGCAGGCGATGCCGGCCAGATACACCCGGCGGGCACCGAATCGGTCGGTCAGGACGCCGGACACCGGCAGCAGCACTGCCATCAGCAATGCGGCGATGGTCACCGCGATCAGCACCGAGACCCGGTTAAGTCCCAGCGCCCCGGTGGCGTAGCTGATGGCGAACACGCCCCAGGTGTTGAACGCCGAGCCCTCGGCCCACCGTGACAGCAGCCCCAGCACCGTGTTACGCCGGGAACGCCGCTCGCGCAGGATGTCCCGGATCGGCACGGTGGACGCGGCCTGCAGGTCCTGCAGTTCCCGGAACGCCGGTGTCTCTTCCACCCGCAACCGCACCACGATGCCGATCGCCACCAGCAGCACGCTCAACAGGAACCCGATGCGCCAGCCGTAGGACAGGAACCGGGCCGGGCCCAGCACGATCTGCAGGAAAGCGAATATGCCTGTGCCCAAAGCCAATCCGAGTGCCAGCCCGACCTGCGGCACCGCCCCGTAGCGGCCGCGCCGGTCGCCCGGGCTGTGTTCGACGGCCAGCAGCACCGCCCCGCCCCACTCGCCGCCGAGCGCGAACCCCTGCAGCACCCGCAACACCAGCAGCAGCACCGGCGCCCAGGCCCCGATCTGCGCGGCCGTCGGCAACACCCCGATCAGCGCGGTCGCGCCGCCCATGATGAGCATGGTCAGCGCCAGGCTGCGCTTGCGGCCGATCCGATCGCCGATGTGGCCGAACACCAGGCCCCCGATGGGCCGCATGACGAATCAGACGGCGAACGTCGCGAACGCCAATAGCGTTCCCACCAAAGAACTTTCGTTCGGGAAGAATACCTTGTTGAAGACCAGCCCGGCCGCCGTAGCGTACAGGAAGAAGTCGTACCACTCGACGGTGGTGCCCAGCAGGCTGGCGGCCACCACGATGCGCAGTCGGCGGCGCTGCTGCTCGGCGGATTCGTCGAGCGGACGGCCGTCGGCGAGCCCGGCGGGCGCCGGCGCGGGCAAGGTGGCTGCCATGGCCGTCAGTGCGCCGAGGCCACCGCGAACGGCGTCGTCGCCGCCGGACGCGACCGACGATTGGGATGCCGCCACAACCCCATCCGCTCCAGCAACGGCAGCACGCCCTCGCCGAACCAGTAGGCCTCTTCCAGATGCGGATACCCCGACAGGATGAAGTGGGTGATGCCCAGTTTGGCGTATTCGGCCAGCCGCTCGGCGACCTCGGCGTGCGAGCCGACCAGGGCGGTGCCCGCTCCCCCGCGCACCAGGCCGACCCCGGCCCACAGGTTCGGGCCGACAAGCAGTTTGCCGCTGTCGCCGCCGTGCAGCTCCCGCATCCGGCGCTGGCCCTCGGACTCGCTGCGCGCCAGGCTGGCCTGCACCCGCTCGATGTCGGCCGGGTCGATCGCCGACAGCAGCCGGTCGGCCTCGGCCCACGCCGCGTCCGAGGTGTCGCGGCTGATCACGTGAATCCGCAAGCCGTACTGCAGGATTCGCCCGGCGTCGACGGCCAGCCCGCGGACCCAGTCCAGCTTCTTGGCGACCGCGGTCAGCGGTTCACCCCAGGTGAGATAGACGTCGGAGTGCTTGGCGGCCACCGGCCCGGCCGACGCCGAGGAGCCGCCGAAGAACACCGCGGGTATCGGGTCGGGCGGGTTGTTCAGTTGCGCGCCCTCGACCCGGATGTGTTCTCCCGCAAAGGTGACCGGCTGTGGCGAGGTCCACAGTTGCCGCACCACGTGCAGGAATTCGGCGGTGCGCGCGTACCGCGCCTCCTTGTCCAGGAAGTCGCCGTAGGCGCGCTGCTCGTGCGGTTCGCCGCCGGTGACCACGTTGAGCAGCAGCCGTCCCTGCGAGTGCCGCTGGAAGGTGCCGGCCATCTGCGCGGCCAGCGTCGGGCTCAACAGCCCGGGACGGAACGCGACCAGAAACTTCAGCGTCTCGGTCGATTCGACCAGCATCGCCGTCGTCAACCACGCGTCCTCACACCACAATCCCGTCGGCGTGAGGACGGCCTCGAAGCCGTTGTCCTCGGCGGCCGAGCAGATCTGGTGCAGGTACCGCAGCGTGGCCGGCCGGTCACCGGACATCGGCGTGCCGTGCCCGCCCGCGACCAGGTTCCGCGAATCGCCGTAGGTCGGCAGAAACCAGTGAAACGCCAGACTCAATTCACAATCCTCTTCGTTGCGCGTTCGCCCCCGTGCACAGGGGTTCCATCCTGGTCGCGGTGCCGCCGGCGGGCCAGGGTTGAAACCTTCGAGATTGCATCCCCACGCGCCGCCGCGATCAGCGCCGGCGTCGGGGCGCGCCAGCGGCGGCGGTGACGGCCGGGGTGTCGTTGCGGCGGCGGGACCGGAGGCGGCCGCCGCCGCGCCAGAAGTCAAGCGCGACTGCGCGTTTTGCCGCGCGGCACGCGGTGGGCGCGCCGGAACATGCGGACCCGCGGAAAGTGACGGCGGCCACCGCGCGGGGCGCTAGGATGACTACGGCCGACCGCGCAAATCGAGCGTCGCTCGCGGCGAATGATCACCGGTTCGTGACCGCAAGGTCACGTCAGATCACACAATGCTTGCAATACGGCGTGGCTCGGCGGGTTATGCCCGCCGGGCGCGGCATTATTGCGATCATGCCTGACCTCACACGCCGGGCGGTGCTCCGGATGGGCGCCGGTGCCAGCCTCGGCGCCGCCGGCGTGTTCGCGCTCAGCGCCCTGCTGGATCCGGGCACGGCGCGCGCCGCCACCCTGCCGCAGGCCCCGGCGCCGTTCGAGCCGCCGACGGCGGGCAAGACGCTGCCGACCCGGCTCACCGGATCGTTCGTGTCGGCGGCGCGCGGCGGCATCAAGACCAACTACGTGATCGCCATCCCGCCCGGGCAGACCGGGATGCTGCGTCCGGTGATCGCGCTGCACGGCGTGGACGGCGACGCCAACCAGATGCTCGACATGGGCGTGCCCGACGGGCTGGCCCAGCTGGTCAAGGCCGGCAAGCCGCCGTTCGCGGTGGTGGGTGTCGACGGCGGCAACACCTATTGGCACAAAAGGACTTCCGGCGAGGACTCGGGTGCGATGGTGCTCGACGAGCTGCTGCCGATGCTGTCCACCATGGGCTTCGACACCTCCCGGGTCGGGTTCATGGGGTGGTCGATGGGCGGCTACGGGGCGCTTCGCCTGGGCGCCAAGCTGGGCCCGTCGCGCACCGCCGGCATCTGCGCGATCAGCCCGGCGCTGTACACCTCGTACGCCACCAGTGCGCCCGGGGCGTTCGACAGCAACGAGGACTTCGTGCAGAACAGCGTGTTGGGCCTGCCCGCGCTGAATTCGATTCCGCTGCGGGTGGATTGCGGCAACTTCGACCGCTTCTATTTCGCCACAAAGCAATTCGTCTACCAGTTGAAGACACCACCGGCAGGCAGCTTCTCCCTCGGCGGACACGATATCGCCTTCTGGCGCAGTCAACTCCCCGCCGAACTGGCCTGGATGGCGACCTAGCCCACGCAGATGACACCCCGGCCGGAATCGCTCGCCAGCAGCCCACAGCCCGTGGAGCGGCGGGGCTTCCGAAGGGGATTCCGGCCCGACATCGAGGGACTGCGCGCCGTCGCGGTGATCGCCGTGGTGCTCTACCACGCCGGCATTCCCGGGATCGGCGGCGGCTACATCGGCGTGGACGTCTTCTTCGTCATCTCCGGCTTCCTCATCACCGGCCTGCTCTTCCGGGAAGCGTCCACCACCAATACCGTTGCGCTGGGCCGCTTTTACGGTGCGCGGGCCCGCCGCCTGCTGCCGGCCGCGGCCATCGTCGGCACCGTCACCGCCATCGGCGCGGCCGCGGTGCTGCCGCCGCTGCAGGCCCGCAGTGTGTTCCTCGACGGCGTCGCCAGCGCCCTGTACGTCGGCAACTACCGGTTCGCGCTGCGCGGCACCGACTACCTGACCGCCGACGCGCCGTCGCCGTTCCAGCACTACTGGTCGCTGGGGGTGGAGGAGCAGTTCTATCTGGTGTGGCCGCTGCTCATCATCGCCGTCGCGGCGTCGGTGCGGCGTGTCCGGCCGCTGCGGGCGACGCCGCGCCCGGTGCCGTACGCGGTGGTGCTGGCGCTGATCGGGGCGGCGTCGTTGGTCGCGGGCGTGCTGTGGACCCGCACCTCGCCGTCGTGGGCGTTCTTCTCGCTGCCCACCCGGGCCTGGGAGCTGGCGGCCGGCGGCCTGGTGGCCCTGTCGATCCAGCAGTGGCGCCGGCTGTCGCTGCGAACGGCGTCGATCGCCGGGTGGGGCGGTCTGGCGTTGATCCTGCTGACCTGCACCCAGCTCAACGCCCATACCCCGTATCCCGGCACCGAGGCGCTGCTGCCGGTGCTGGGCACCGCGCTGATCATCGGTGGCGGCGCCGTCACCGGCGGGCTCGGGCCGGGCCGGCTGCTGTGCCGCCCGGCGATGCGCGCGATCGGCCGGATCTCCTATTCCTGGTACCTGTGGCACTGGCCGGTGCTGTTGCTGATGCCCGCGCTGCTCGGCGAGCCCGCGGGGCTGCCGGCCCGGCTGAGCGCGACGGCGGTGTCGGCGGGATTGGCCGTGCTCACCCTGCATCTGGTGGAGAATCCCGGCCGCTTCGCCGCCGCGCTGCGCCGCTCGGCGAAAGTCAGCCTGGTGGTCGCGGGCGGCGCGAGTGCCGCCACCGCGTGCGCATGCCTCGTGCTGCTCAACGTGATACCCGCCCCGGTGGGGCACGGCGTGGCCGCTCCCCGCGCGAACATCATCGCGACGCCCCCGTCCAACGTCCCCGCCGTCAGCGCGCAGGAGGCCGCGGTTCGTCAGGCCTTCGCGCAGGCCCGGGTCATCCTCGCGGCCGCCGCCGGCGTGCGGGCCGTCCCGTCGAACCTGGACCCGCCGCTGGCCCAGGCACCCGCCGACAAGGCCGCGGTGTTCGTCAACGGCTGCGTGCGGTCCTGGCGCGACGTCGGCCAGAGCGAGTGCGCGACCGGCGACACCGCCTCGCCGACCACCGTGCCCCTGATCGGCGACTCGCACGCCGCCATGTGGAATCCGGCCTTCGAGCAGCTGGCCGGGCAACGGCACTGGCGGCTGGAAACCCTGGCGAAGGTGACCTGCCCACTGGCCGAGCTGCACATCGTCAGCCCGTATCTGGGCCGCGAGTACACCGAATGCGAGCAGTGGCGTGCCCAGATCATGGCCCGGATGAACGCCGACCACCCGCGGCTGGTCGTGCTGGACATGAGCCGGCGCTACGGCGCCGACTTCGGTTTCACCTCCTACGACCCGGCCTGGATCGACACCCTGGGCCGCACCGTGGCGCAGCTGCGCGGCACCGGCGCGACCGTGCTGGTGCTGGGGCCCGCGCCCGACCCGCATTCGTCGGCACCGGTCTGCCTGTCCGCTCATCTCGACGATGTAACCGCTTGTGCGCCAACCAGATCCGCGGCGATCGACGGCGACGGCGTCGCCGCCGAGCAGGCGGCGACGCTGGGCAACGGCGGTCACTACGCCGATTTGTCCGATTTGTTCTGCACGCCCGACCGGTGCCCGCTGATCGTCGGCAACACCCTGGTGTTCCGCGACGACAACCATGTGACGACCGAGTATGCGCGGCTGCTGGCGCCGGTGCTGGGCGCGCTGGCCGACCGCGCCCTGGCGGACGGGTGAGCGCGATGAACCGCTCGGCGCCGTCGAACGTCAGATCAGTGAAGGGTTATTGGAGGTTGTAGGACATGTCTCCGCTGCTGCTGGTCTGTGTGGCCGTCGCCGCACCCTTCGCCGGAATCGGCCTGCTGCAGCTGCAGGCCCGGCTGGAACGCTGGGACTACGAGCGGCACGCCGACGACTGACGCCCCGGTCAGGTCGACAGCTGGGTGCGGATCAGCGGTGCGATCTTGTCCGCCATGTATTGGTGCCCCGCGTCATTCGGGTGCACCCCGTCCGCGCCGATCAGGTCGGGCCGGCCGACGAACCAGTGTTCGGCGATCGGGTCGATGAACGTCGCCCCGGCCGCCCCGGCCGCGCCGCCGAGGATGTCGCGGATCAGGTACATCGACGGCGGCACGTCGGCGGTCGGCCACGGCGGTCCGATCACCAGCAGGCGCGCGGCCGGCGCCAGCCGGCGGGCCAGATCCAAAGCGGCGTGCGTCTTTTCGATCAGCAGCCCGGGATCGACCCCCTGGTCGTTGCGGGAGCCGAAGAACACCACCAGCGCGTCATCGGACTGCACCGCGCGGGCGGTCAGATCCTCGAAGATGCTGCCGTGGTCGCCGGTCACGGCGTAACCGGCCCTGCCCTCGGCCGCCACGTCGGCCGACACCCGTGACCCGCGCGCGCTGAGCACCTGCCACGCGCGCGACGGCCACGACCTGGCGCCCAGGCCGCCCTCGTTGGTCCCGGTGGTGTACGAATCCCCAATCACTGCCACATGATTCAGCCGGAAGTCCAGCGTCAGCGTCTCGTACGTGCGCAGCTGCGCCGGGTATGCCACAAGGCCCACGCCCAGCAGAAGACTCACCCCGATGAGAAAGGTGGCCAGACGACTCACTCCTACCTCCACTGTCAACGGCATGGTCGGGCGCCGCCGCGTTCTCACCGAATACTGCCAGTAGGTCGCGGCCGGCCGCTAAGGCGGCCATCACACCGCGCGGGCCGAAATCGCTTCCAGCGGACGGTCGATCGGATGCAGCTTGGTGTTGGCCGGTTCGCCGGGGTCGCTTCTCGCGCTGACGGCTCGCACGTCGACCATCTTGCGCATCCACCGGCGGGCGGGCTCTTCCACGCCGTGATACAAGACGACCGCGCCGGCCAGGGCGATCGCGAGCAGGCCGATGACGTTCCATTTCCACGGGTTGTCCTGGGTCACCAGCTCGAACTGCTCGACCGCCCATCCCCACGAGGTGTGCACCAGCTCGTGCACCATGTACAGGCAGAACGAGATCTTGCCGCCGTAGACCATCGCCCGGGCCGACAACACACGCGGCAGGCTGCCCAGGCCGACGGCCAGCGAGATGACCAGCGGGACGAACAACACGTCGACGACGCCGCCGCTGTCGTTCTCGACCACACCCGATATCGGGTGTGCGCCAAACCAATACAGCACGCCCACCATGGCGGCCAGCAGCAGCAGCGAGATGTAGCCCGCGATCCGGCGGCCCTGGTCGGTCAGCCGCAACCTGCGCACCGCCGCGCACGCCAGCGCGCCGGCGGTGAACTGCGTGACGATGCGCGGCAACCAGCTCCACGGCGTGTAGAAGTGGCCGCTGGCCAGCAGCATCACCACCGGCGGCAGCGACGCCGCGAACGCCAGCACCATCAGGCTGCGCGCCCGGGTCGCCTGCTTCATCCGCAGCAGCACCAGCACCATACCGGCGAACAGCACGTAGGCCAGCCATTCGGCGCTGATCGACCAGGCCGGGCCGTCCCAGCTGGAATCGTCGAAGAACGGCACAAACCACAACTGCACCAACAGGATCTGGCGCACGTAGCTGATCGCGGTCAGCGACGCGGCGTCCGGCGACGGCACGTGCCCGACGTGCAGCGTGAAGATCACCCACAGCGCGGCCAGGTGCAACGTGACCAGGTACACCGGCCACACCCGCGCCAGCCGCAGCCACAGGAAATGCAGCGTGGCCCGCGTCGAGAAGGACCGGCCCATCCGGTCGAGATAGTTGTACGTCAGCACGAATCCGCTGAGGATGAAGAACAGGTCGACGCCCTGGGCGCCGCAATTGAGCACCGGTGCCAGCGCGTCGCGCAGATCGGGTGAGGCATCGCCGAGCATGGGCCGGAAGTGAAACAGCACCACCCACAGCGCGGCGACGATACGGAGTCCCGTCAGGGCTTTGATCTCGCCCCTGATCTCTCCGCCCCGCACGTTGCTCTTTCCCGTCTGGATCCTGCTGTTGCGTTCTCGTGCCGCCCGGCTGAGCGGGCGCGGCGGCCGTCTCACCAGCCCCCGACCGGCAACCGGCAGCCATGGCAGCCTAGCAGCGCAATCGCCCCGATGGGTGGACGGTTGTGGTGTGCCACACCGCGTTCACCCGGGCCTTTGGCCGGGCGGCGTTTGCTCGGGTTTCGCTGGGCCGGGGCCGTCGCGGCGGCCTCAGCGGCTTCTTAGCAAAGAGTTAGACGCGGCTACCGGTCTCCTTAGGCTTGCGGCCTAGCGTTTGAGGCAGCTTCGGTGGGTGTGGAGGCGCCCTTCGAAGGCAGCGCGAGCGCCACGGCGAGTGAGGGGTCCTCATGACGATCGCAGGTACCGAGACGCGCCACGACAACTGCGTGTTTGACTGCGACGGCGCTCAGGTCCGGGCACATCACCGTCACCTGGCGACCGTGGTGCACATCCGCGGCGTGATCGACGACGCCAACGTGGACCGGATCAGCCACCACATTCGGCGTTTCACCCTCGGCGAAAACCCGGTGGTGCTCGACGTCGCCGATGTCTCCCAATTTGCTGAGGCCGGCATCTCGCTGCTGTACGCCTTCGACGCCGATTGTCGCGCCGCCGAGGTGGAGTGGACGCTGGTCGCCAGCTCGGCGGTCACCGCGGTGCTCGACGACACCGGTCACGACGCCAGCTTCCCGATCATGCGCTCGGTTCACGAGGTGCTGCGGGATCGGGCCGACGCCATCGCGGTCCGCCGCCGGATGGCGTTGCCGCTGGTCAAGAAGACGTCGTAGCGGCCGAACGGGCGCGCCGCAGCCGGGTGATCCCGACCACGGCCAACACCCCGGCACTCGTCAACAACACCAGTGTGAGCAGCAGCAGCTGCGGGTCGTACACCACCGACGTGGTGAACGGCTGCCCGTCGGCGATGGGCGCGACGGCCACGCTGTGATGCGAGCGCACCCAGCTCACCGCCGACCCGGCCAGCGCGGCGACGGCCAGGACGAGTTCGACGACCGCGCGGGAGCCGGCGATCATTGCGCCGTCCCGGCGTCGTCGTCGGGATCGCGGTCCAGCACGTCCGTGCGGCTCGGTTCCACCCGCTCCTGCACCAGCGGGGTCAGCGCGGCGCGCAGCTGGCGATGACGGCGTGCCCACGCCTGGGCGGTGCGGCCGTTGGTCAGCTTGAGGCCGATGCCGATCCGCCCGCGCGGCACCCCGACCAGCTCGCCCAGCGCCCGCGCCGACTGCCAGCGCGCCAGCTCCTTGCCGGAGGCCTCGTTGTTTTCGGCCTCCGGGTACACCTTGACGATTTCGCGCACCAGGATCGTCTCGGTGCCCTGGCGCAACGCCTCCTCGGTGAGCTCGACCGAGACGTGGATGCGCGCCGCCTTCACCTGCAAGCCCACGAACGCCGACACCAGCACCAAAAAGATCGCGGGCACCACCAGCGACACCTTGGCGCCGCTCCAGATTTCGATCAGCACCATGGCCGCCGCGGACGCCGGCCCGCAGGCCACCCACCCCCAGCTGGCCCCCGGCTCGTAGAACAACCGCTTCGGCTGGACGTCGTCCCCGGTCGTGTCTGATGTCAACGCAAGCCCCGTCTCACGACAGCCACCCTGCCGCATCCGCGGCCCAATAGCTCAGAACGATATCGGCTCCGGCGCGTCGGATGCTGGTCAGAGACTCCAGCGCCGCGGCGCGCTCGTCGATCCAATTGTTCGCGGCCGCAGCACAAATCATCGCGTACTCCCCCGACACCTGGTAGGCGGCCACCGGGACCGGCGAGACCTCCGCCGCGGCGGCCACCACGTCCAGATAGCTCATCGCCGGCTTGACCATCACGATGTCGGCGCCCTCGTCGAGGTCCAGCCGGATCTCGCGCAGCGCCTCGCGGGAGTTACCGGTCTCCTGCTGATAGGTGCGCCGATCCCCGGACAGGCTGGAGCTGACCGCCTCCCGGAACGGGCCGTAGAACGCCGAGGCGAACTTGGCGGCGTAGGCCAGGATCACCACGTCGGTGAAGCCGGCGGCGTCCAGTCCGTCGCGAATCGCGCCCACCTGACCGTCCATCATCCCGCTCGGCCCGACCACGTGGGCGCCCGACTCCGCTTGCGCCACAGCGAGATTCACGTAGCGCGCCACCGTGGCGTCGTTGTCCACCCGGCCCCGGTCATCCAGCACGCCGCAGTGCCCGTGGTCGGTGAACTCGTCCAGGCAGGTGTCGGCCATCAGCACGGTGGCATCGCCGAGGTCCTTGGCCAGATCGCGCAGCGCGACGTTGAGGATGCCGTCGGGGTCGGTGCCGGCCGAACCAATCGGATCCTTGTCCTCGTCGCCCGGCACACCGAACAGCATCAGACCGCCCACCCCGGCGGCGACGGCGCTGGCGGCGGCGGCGCGCAGCGAGTCGCGGGTGTGCTGCACCACCTTCGGCATCGAGGCGATCGGACGCGGCTCGTCGATACCGTCGGCGACGAACATCGGCAGCACCAAATGCCTTGGCTCCAAGGAGGTTTGGGCCACCAGGCGGCGCAGCGCCGGGGTCGAGCGAAGCCGGCGCGGACGCTGCCGCGGGTAAGCCATGAGACGCTAGCGCCTGCGGCTCTTCTTGCGCGGCGGTGGCAGCGCCCCCTCGGCGCGCAACCGCGCGGCGTGTTCGGCCAGAGCGTCGACCAGCGGGCCCACCGCCGCGGTCTCGGGCTGGACATCCACCCGCAGGCCGAACTCGGCGGCGGTCTCGGCGGTCTTGGGACCGATGCAGGCGATGATCGTCCGGGCGTGCGGCTTGCCGGCGATGCCGACCAGGTTGCGCACCGTGGAGCTGGACGTGAAGCACACCGCGTCGAAGCCGCCGGTCTTGATCATCTCCCGGGTCTCCGCCGGCGGCGGCGCGGCCCGCACCGTCCGGTAGGCCGTGACATCCTCGATCTCCCAACCCCGTTCGCGCAGCCCCTCGGCCAGCGTCTCGGTGGCGATGTCGGCCCGCGGCAACAGCACCCGGTTCACCGGGTCGAAAACGCTGTCGTAGGGCGGGAAGTCGTCGAGCAGACCCAGCGAGGACTGCTCGCCCGCCGGCACCAGCTCGGGGCTGATCCCGAACGCCCGCACCCGGTCGGCCGTCGACTCGCCCACACAGGCGATCTTGACCCCGGAGAACGCGCGCGCGTCCAGACCGAACTCGCCGAACTTCTCCCACACCGCGCGCACCGCGTTGGTGGAGGTGAACACCACCCACTGGAAGCGGCCGTCGACCAATCCCTTGACGGCACGCTCCATCTGCGCGGGGCTGCGCGGCGGCTCGACGGCGATGGTCGGCACCTCGATCGGCAGCGCGCCGTACGACGTCAGCCGCTCGCTCATCTCGCCGGCCTGGTCCTTGGTGCGGGGCACCAGCACGGTCCAGCCGTACAGGGCGCGGCTCTCCCACCAGTTCAGCTTGGCCCGGGCGCTCACCGTCTTGCCGATGGTCACCACCAGCGGACCGGTCAGCGGGCCGGCGGGGTCGGTGCCGCCCAGCACCGCCGAGTCGGTCAGCCCCTGCAGCGTGGTCTCGATGGAGCGCTGCTGGCAGGTGGTGCCGTGCGCGGTGACCACGCACGGGGTGTTCTCGGCCAGTTCGTGTTCGATCAGGGTGCGCGCCGCGTCGGCCAGGTGCGACGCGGTGGCCTGCAGGATCAGCGGGCCGGGCGCGGCGGCCAGCGCCTCCCAGTCCACGTCACCGCGCACGTCGGCCATGGTGTGCGAGGAGCCCAGCGGCAGGCCCGCGTAGGTCGGGACGGCGTTGGTGGGCGCCAGCCCGGGCACGATCTCGATGTGCAGGTGGCTGCGGGCGATGGCGTTGACCTCGGTGATGACGGCGTCGACGGTCAGCGGGTCACCGGCCACCAGCCGCACCACGTCGGCGCCGGTGCGCGCCTCGGCGGTCAGCGTCTTGGCCACCTCGGCCGGATCACCCAGCGCCGGGCGGATGTCCGGGCCACCGGAGATCACCGCCGGCTGCGCCTGCCCCTGCTCGGAGCCGGAGCCCTCGCCGTTGGACGCCGGCTCGGCCGGCGCCGGGCCGGACACCGGCGGCAGGTCCTTGCCGATCAGCGCCAGCACCGGCTCGGGCACATCGGGGTCGGTGAACACCAGCGCGGCGTTCGCCAGCACCGTCGCGGCCCGGGCCGTCAACAGTCCCGGGTCACCCGGGCCGGAGCCCACGTACGTGATGCGGCCGGGTGTCGGCTTACGCCCTCGCGTCGTCATTGTCGCTCCCAGGTAACTCGCACTTAATTTCCTCGCGCCGGGTCGTGCCGCGCTCCGCTCATCAACTCGCGCGCGCCCAGCTCGAACAGCTCGGCGGCGACCGAAAGCCCCAGCTCTCGGGCCCGACCGGGAGTGCCGATGCCGGACGCGCGGATCACGTCGGACCCGTCCAGCGCCGCCACGCAACCGCGCAGCGACAGCTCTTCGAAGATCCGGCCGTCCTCATCGATGGACTCGACCACTTCGGCGATCGCGCCCACCGGTGCGGAGCAACCGGCCTCCAGTTCGGCCAGCAGGGCTCGCTCCGCGGTGACCGACGCGCGCGTGTCGGCATCGTCCAGCTCCGCCAGCACCGCGGCCAACCGGCTGTCCCCGGCTCGGCATTCGACGGCGAGCGCGCCCTGAGCCGGTGCCGGCAACATCTGCACCGGCTCGAGCGTCTCGGTGACATCCCCGAGGCGACCCAGCCGGGCCAAACCCGCCCGGGCTACCACGATCGCGTCCAGATCACCACTGCTAACCCTGTTCAACCTGGTATCTAGGTTGCCTCGTAGGGGGCGGATTTCCAAACCGAGACCCAATGCTCTAAGCTGCGCGGCCCGCCGCGGCGAGGAGGTGCCCACCAGCGAACCGGGTGGCAACTCCGCGAGCACCAGGCCGTCGCGGGCCACCACCGCGTCCCGCGGGTCGTTGCGGGCGGGGATGGCGGCCACAGCAAACCGTGGATCGTCGGCGGTCGGCAGGTCCTTGTGGGAGTGCACGGCGGCGTCCACCCGGCCCTCCTCGATGGCCTCGCGCAGGGCGGTGGTGAACACTCCCACCCCGAGCGACTCGATGGGCCCCGACGACCGGTCCCCCGCGGTGGTGATGGTGACCAATTCCGCCGGGTGCCCGCGGGCGATCAGGGCGTCCCTGACGCCCCCGGCCTGGGTGGTGGCCAGCAGGCTGCCCCGGGTTCCTATCCGGATCACATTCGCCAATCGGCTACTCGGTGGGTTGTTGCGGCGCGCCCGCGTCGAATCCGGTTGCTATGACCGGCAATTCGCCCGCGGCGACGGCGTCGACGGCGGTCTGGTCGAGTTCGAAGAGCTCACGCAACGCCTCGGCGTAGCTGTCACCGCCGGGGGCGCTGGCGAGCTGTTTGATCCGCACCGTCGGGGCGTGCAGCAGCTTGTCCACCACCCGACGCACGGTGCGGGCCACCTCTTCACGGTGGGCGCTGTCGAGGCCGGGCAGCCGGTTGTCCAGCCGCAGCAGCTCGGCCTCGACGACGTCGGCCGCGCGCTGGCGCAGCGCCGTCACCGTCGGCGTGACCTCGGCCATCCGCTGCCCGGCCAAGTAGGCGGCGACTTCGGTGGCCACGATAGTGCGGGCGGCGTCGACGTCGGCGGCCGCGGCGTGCGCCGAGGGCTCGTGCTGCACGCGGTCCACGTCGACCACCCAGACGCCGGGCAGCCCGGCCACCGCCGGGTCGACGTCGCGCGGCATGCCCAGATCGCAGATCACCAGGGGGTGGGCGGTCTCGTCGGCGGCCGAGCGGCCGGCGGCGGCCAGCGCGTGGTGCACGTCGGCCAGCGAGACCACCGGACTGACCGCGCCGGTGCAGCTGACCACGACGTCGGCCCCGGCCAGCGCGTCGGCCAGGTGCTCCAGCGGCAGCGCGTCGGCCCGCACCCCGGTTTCGCGGATCTTGCGGACCAGCCGTTGGGCCCGCGACAGCGACCGGTTGAGCACGTGGACCTGCCCGATGCCGGCCCGGGACAGGTGCGCGGCGGCCAGGGCGCCCATCGCTCCGGCGCCTACCAGGACGGCGGTCTTGCCGGCCAGCCCGCCCAGCCGGCGGTCGGCCATGTCCAGGGCGACCGACACCACCGAGGCGCCGGCGGCGTCGATGGCGGTCTCGGAGTGCACCCGCTTGCCCACCGACAGCGCGCGCTGGGCCAGTTCGTGCAGCACCCGGCCCACGGTGCGGTTGGTTTCGGCGGTGGCGTACGCGCGGCGGACCTGGCCGAGCACCTGCTGCTCGCCGATCACCGCCGAGTCCAGGCCGCTGGCCACCGCGAACAGGTGCTCGACGGCGGCCTCGCTGTACCGGACGTAGGCGTATTTGGTGAGGTCGGACATCGACATCCCGGAGTGGTCCGACAGCACCTGCCCGATCACGGCCAACCCGCCGTGGAACGCGTCCACCACCGCGTAGACCTCGACCCGGTTGCATGTCGACAGCACCATCGCCTCGGTCACCAGCGGGGACTGCAACACCCGGTCGACGATCTTGCCGTGATCGGATTCGTCGATACTGAGTTGTTCCAGGACGGAGACCGGCGCACTACGGTGCGAAACCCCGAAGAGCAAGACGCTCACGGCAGCATCACCTGGCCAGCTCCCTTGCTTCCTCCAGTAACTGAACTGCTGTCCACGGTAAACGTTTATCAGCTGGGCTACCAAATAATCGTTTGGCAGCCGGCCCGAGCTCAGCGGGCGAGATCGGCGCGCAGCCGCGGCTCGTCGATGTCCCAGTAGCTGTGTTCGCGACCGTCGAGCAGGATCACCGGCAACCGGTCGCCGAATTCGGCGCGCAGCCCCGGATTGCCCGCCGCCGCGGCGGCGTCGACGTCGGTCGTCGACAGCTCGAAGCCCAATTCCGCGGCGAGTTCGACCAGCCGGGCGTGGATGCGCTCGCAGATGGTGCACCCGTCCCGGGTGAGCAGCTCCACCTGCGGCCGCGGGGTGGCTGACGTCATGGCGACCAGTGTCGCATCGGTGACTTGTGGGGCGGGTTACCAGGGATTATGTTCCGGCTATGAGCGACAACACGGTGCGGGTCGACCCTGTGGTGATGCAGGGCGCCGCCGCGTCGCTCAGCGGTGCGGCCGAGCATCTTTCGGCACAGCTGGGCCAGCTCGACGACCAGGTCGGTCAGATGCTGGGCGGGTGGCAGGGCGCGTCGGGCAGCGCGTACGCCGCGGCGTGGGAGCTGTGGCATCGCGGCGCTCGCGAAGTGCAGCTCGGGTTGGCGATGCTGGCCCGCCTGGTCGGCCAGGCCGGCGAGGCCTATGCGAGCAACGAGGCCGGCGCCGCCCAGGCCGAACGGGCGGTGCGCGGTGGCTGAGGCGTTCCGGGTGGACCCGGCGGCGCTGGCCGACGCGGTGCAACGGATGGCCGAATTCCAGCGCTACGCCGAGGACATGATCGCCGAAATCGATTCTCGCGTAACGCGTTTGCACCAGACGTGGACCGGTGAGGGCGCCGCGGCGCATGCCGAGGCGCATCAGCATTGGGTGCGCGGCGAGGCGATGATGCGCGAGGCGCTGGCGCAGCTCGGCAAGGCGGCCTCGACCGCGCACGGCAACTACACCGGGGCGATGTCGAAGAATCTCGGCATGTGGTCGTGACCCGATGGCGCCGCTGGCGTGTGATCCCACCGCCCTAGACCACGCCGGCGCCACCGTGGTGGCCGCCGGTGAGTCGTTGGGTTCGGTGATCTCGACCTTGACGGCGGCGCTGGCCGGCACCTCCGGGATGGCCGGTGACGATCCGGTGGGCGCCGCGCTGGGCCGCCGCTACGACGGCGCGGCGGCCAAGTTGATCCAGGCGATGGCCGACACGCGGAATGGGTTGTGCAGCATCGGCGATGGGGTGCGGATGTCGGCGCACAACTACGCGGTGGCCGAGGCGATGTCGGACCTGGCGGGCCGGGCCTCCGCCCTGCCGGCACCCCAGGTGACCGGGCCGTTGACGGTCGGGGCGCCGCCGTCGGCGGTGGGTCACGGCAGCGGCGCCCCGGCCGGCTGGGGCTGGGTGGCCCCGTCTATCGGGATGATCTGGCCCACCGGCGATTCGGCGAAATTGCGGGCCGCCGCGGCGGCCTGGGCCACCGCCGGTGCCAACTTCATGGCCGCCGAGACCGCGGCCGGCGGCGGAACGATGGCAGCCATTGGCGCACAACAGATTCCGGAGGGCGCCGCGATCAACAAGGCGCTGGCCGACGCCTCCAGCGCCACGGCCGACGTGGCGCGGCAATGCCAGACGATCGCCGCGCAGCTCAACAGCTATGCGGCCAAGGTCGACCAGGTGCACGCGGCGATCCTGGATCTGTTGTCGCGCATCTGCGATCCGCTGACCGGGATCAAAGAGGTCTGGGATCTGCTGACCGACGAAGACGAAGACGAGATCAAGAAGATCGCCGACGACATTCGCACGGTGGTCGACAACTTCGGCCGGGAGGCCGACACGCTGGGCGGCCAGATCGAGGCCACGGTGTCCGCGGTTGCCGCGGCCACAGAGAACATGAGCCATTGGGCCGGTAAGGAGTGGGACCACTTCTTGCACGGGACGCCGGTCGGCAGGGCGCTCAACCAGGTGGGCCAGGCCTTCAAAGGCGTCGGTGAGGAAGGCTGGGGATTTCTCAAAGGGCTGTACGAGGTCAGTCCCAACCGGATGCTGCTGGATCCCGTGGGTTACGGCAAAACCATGGCCGGCATGGTTGAAGGGGCCGGGACGCTCGTCGGCCTGGGGCCCGACGGCGTGCCGGGAGCGTTCGACGCGTGGAAGGCGCTGGGCAAGGACGTCACGCACTGGGACGAGTGGGGCTCGAATCCGGCCGAGGCCCTCGGGAAGTCCACTTTCGACGTGGCGACGTTGGCCTTGCCCGGCGGGCCGCTGTCCAAGCTGGGCAAATTCGGGCACAGCGCCGCCGATGCGCTGAAAGGGCTGAAGAAACCGCCCGGGGTTCCCAAGCCTCCGGAGGTCAAGCCCCCGGCCGCGCCCAAAGCGCCGGACTCGGGCCAGCCGGCGCCTTCGGGGAAGCCGGGGCCGGTCGCGCCCTCGGGGAAGCCGGCGCCCGGGCCGGCCGACGGTCCGCTGCCGCACAGCCCGACCGAGTCCAAGCCGCCGGCTGGCGGGACACCTCCGGCCGCTGAGCCGCCCAAGCCGACCGCCGCACCGCACAGCGGCGAACCGAAACCCATTGCGACGCCACCGGAATCGGTCGGCAAGCCAGTGACGCCCCCGCCGGCCGGAGACGGCGAACCTCCGGCAGTCCCTGCCGCCGCTGCTGGCCTGCCCGTTGAATCGACAGCCGCCGCTGCGACTCACCTTCCCACTCCGCCGTCGCTCCCGATGGGTGGCGGTGCGCCACCCGAAGCACCCTCCGGCCTGGGAGAGGTACCCCACGCCGGGGAACCGAGTGCTCCTCCAACCGAGCCCCACGGCGGTGGCGCACACCCGCCGGGAGACGGCACCGGGCCGCCCCACTCGCCCGGCGACGGTGGTCCACATCCGCCGGGAGACGGCAATGGGCCGCACGACTCCCATCCGGGCGATGGCGGTCCACATTCCCCAGGAGACGGCAACGGGCCGCATGACTCCCATCCCGGCGATGACAGCGATATGCCTGGCGATCATCATCCTGTGGACGGCAGCGACAATGGCCCGCCTAGAGCGAGGGATGTTTTCCCTGACGCGAAGGAATTTGGTGAACTTTCCGAAACCGAATACCGCGAACTATTTGAAGACGAAAACGGCGAACTGATATATCCGGATGTTAATGATCCTGCGAAGCCCTATGCTATTCCAGGCACGGCTCGAAACCTTACGCCTTCCGAGATCGCAGCCTTAGATGGTAAGTGGCTGGACCGTATCGGACATCCATCGGGGGACTGGCTAGCCTTCGAAGGCACCCCATATGAGGGGCGTTCGCTGCCCCACACCAGCCTCGATAAGCCGTTGCACTCTTACAAAGTGGACGCATCGGTTGGCCTCCCGCCAGGCTGGAACATCGAATTCTCCATCGCTGCGCCATGGTTCGGCCACCCAGGCGGTGAGCCCCAACTCCTGCTCTTGGCACCGGAAGGCGAGGAGGCTAGCGTCCAAGAACTTGTCGACAGGAGATTCTTGAATGAATACTATCATTAGGGAGTACAGCATGATCGATCTGTATATAAACCTGAGCGAGTTTCCTCCAGAATTACATCGGATCGTGAAGTCGTGGTACTCTTGGCAAGCACTTTCCCTGCGCAAAATGCGCAAGCCTTTGCCGCAAAGCGGGGCCAAGGTAGACAACTCGAGTCAGACTCCAGACTGGGCGTCGCGGCCACCGACGATGACCGACAATGAAACCCTTCGCTTCCTTGACGATTACGAACTTGCCTACTTTCTGGTTCTTGGCAAGGACGGATACTACATCGACAAGAAATCTCGCAGTTCGCGAAAGAACTTATGGATGTTCAGGCGATTCGACGATGCCGAGAAGTACATGCTATTTCTAATCAGCCAAGAAGCGCGGCCGGGGAGATATAGCGATTCGCCAAGCTATCGCTGGTATCAAGAGGGCCTACATCCGGGAATAACTCTTACGAAGCCTGATCCGGTGAATTATCCCGGGCGGGTCAGCATTACCGTCGACGGTGAACCAATTGACAGAGGTTGGATGCCCGAGCACGACGCCGTCGCAGCATCACATCTGATGCGGCTCAGTTTCGAAGAGCTCGACGGTGCGCTGCGCCAGGGAATTCCGCCCGATTGGTTTAGCTTCAACATCATCACCGCTACCTGAAGGCGCCGACCCTCCTCAGAAGCCGAGGGCCTATCGCGGTGTGAGCCAAGCGCCGAGCGTGAAGTTAGTTTCACGCTCGGCGCCGAGCGTGAAACTAACTTCACGCTCGCGGGGGCGACGGGCGACAGGCGACGGGCGACGGGGAGAACGGGGAGCCCGGCCGGCCGCCGAACCGTCAACGCCCCCACGCCGTCTGCCCGATAGGGTTGGATATCGGGCACCCGCTGGGTCGCCAGGCAGCACAGCGATCTAGGAGGTTCGGCGATGACTTCCTCTGACCCGGTCAACGCAGACCCCACCGGTCACGTTGACTTGGAGTCGCTGGCCGCTGACGCCAGCGCCGCCCGCGCGATCGAGGGCATGCAGGAAGCCGCTGCCACCCAGGAGGACCGCCCGCAACCCCCGATCGACCTGACCGCCGCCGCCTTCTTCGACGTCGACAACACGCTGGTGCAGGGCTCCTCGGCGGTGCACTTCGGCCGCGGGCTGGCCACCCGCAACTACTTCACCTATCGCGACGTCCTCGGATTCATCTACGCGCAAGCCAAATTCCAGGTGCTCGGCAAGGAGAACAGCAACGACGTCGCCGCCGGCCGGCGCAAGGCGCTCGCCTTCATCGAGGGCCGGTCGGTCGAGCAGCTGGTGGCCCTCGGCGAGGAGATCTACGACGAGATCATCGCCGACAAGATCTGGCCGGGCACCCGCGAGCTCACCCAGATGCACCTCGACGCCGGACAGCAGGTGTGGCTGATCACCGCCACGCCCTACGAACTCGCGGCCACCATCGCGCGACGGCTCGGCCTGACCGGCGCGCTGGGCACGGTGGCCGAATCGGTCGACGGCGTGTTCACGGGGCGGCTGGTCGGCGACATCCTGCACGGCACCGGCAAGGCACACGCGGTGCGCTCGCTGGCGATTCGCGAGGGGCTCAACCTGAAACGCTGCACCGCCTACTCCGACAGCTACAACGATGTGCCGATGCTGTCGCTGGTGGGCACCGCGGTGGCCATCAACCCCGACGCCCGGCTGCGCGCCCTGGCCCGCGAACGCGGATGGGAGATTCGCGATTTCCGCACCGCTCGCAAGGCGGCCCGGATCGGGGTGCCGTCGGCGCTGGCGCTGGGCGCCGCCGGTGGTGCGCTGGCCGCTCTGGCCTCCAGACGGCAATCGCGCTGATAAGCTGCGCCGCGCAGACATTTTTGAGCGGAGAGCACAGCGGCATGACAGTCCCCAAAGAAGCCGAAGGACTTATCGGCAGCCATTACCGGGCACCCGACTACTTCGAGGTCGGTCGCGAGAAGATCCGCGAGTTCGCGCTCGCGGTCAAAGACGACCACCCCGCGCACTTCGACGAGAGTGAATCCGCCGCAGCTGGGTACCCCGACATGGTGGCGCCCCTCACGTTCCTCGCGATCGCAGGTCGCCGCGTGCAGCTGGAGATCTTCACCAAGTTCAGCATCCCCATCAACATCGCCAGGGTCATCCACCGCGACCAGAAGTTCAAGTTCCATCGCCCGATCCTGGCCCACGACAGGCTGTATTTCGACACCTATCTAGACTCGGTGATCGAGTCCCACGGCACCGTGCTCGCGGAGATCCGCAGCGAAGTGACCGATGCCGATGGAAAGCCGATTGTCACCAGCGTCGTCACGATGCTGGGGGAGGCCGCACACCAAGAGGCCGACGCGGCAGCGACCGCCGCGGCAGTTGCATCCATATCAGCAGGAAAGTTAGGGGCGATATAGATGACGTCACAGGGGGAAACACAGCTCAAACCGCCCGTCGAGGCGGTCCGATCCCACTACGACAAGTCGAACGAGTTCTTCAAGCTCTGGCTTGACCCGTCGATGACCTACAGCTGCGGCTACTGGGAAGAGGGCGCCAAGACGCTGGAAGAGGCCCAGTACGCCAAGCGCAAGCTCGCGCTGGACAAGCTGAACCTCGAGCCGGGAATGACGCTGCTCGACATCGGCTGCGGCTGGGGTTCCACCATGCGCCACGCCGTGGAAGAGTACGACGTCGACGTCATCGGCCTGACGCTCAGCGAGAACCAGTACGCCCATTGCGTGGCCGAATTCGACAAGATGGACAGCCCCCGCCGCAAAGAGGTGCGGATCCAGGGGTGGGAGGAATTCCCCGACGAGCCGATCGACCGCATCGTGTCGCTGGGCGCGTTCGAGCACTTCGCCGACGGCGCCGGTGACGCCGGGTACGAGCGCTACGCCACCTTCTTCAAGAAGTACTACGACCTGCTGCCCGACGACGGCCGCATGCTGCTGCACTCGATCGTGGTGCCGACCCGCGAAGAGGGCAACGCGATGGGCTTGAAGGTGAACATGACCCTGCTGCGGTTCATCAGCTTCATCCTCAAGGAGATCTACCCGGGCGGGAAGCTGCCGCAGGTCAACCTGGTGGACAAGTACGCGACCGACGCGGGTTTCAAGATCGAGCGGCACCACTTCATCGGAAAGAACTATGTCCCGACGCTGACCGCCTGGGGCGACGCGCTCGAGGCGCACAAGGAAGAGGCGATCGCCCTCAAGGGTCAGGAGACCTACGACATCTACCTCAAGTACTTGCGGGGCTGCGCCGAGCTGTTCCGCGACGGCTACACCAACGTCTGCCAGTTCACCATGGTCAAGTAGGCCGGCCAGCGTCGAGTTGTTGGGCCGAAAAACGGCTTAATCGCCCAACAACTCGACGTTCGGCGGGCAAGCCGAAGAACTCAGCCGAAGAAGATGTTGCGGCGGCCGGCCAGCAGCCGGTACAGCGTCTGCTGGATGGTCTCGCGCACCTGGTCGGTCAGCTCGAAGGTGACCATCGGGTCGTCGGCGTCGGAGGCCGCGTAGTCGCCGGTGTAGATCGGCTCACCGAACGCGATGTGCCACTTCGACGGCAGCGGCACCAACCCCATCGGCCCGGCCAACGGGAAGAGCGGCGTGACCGGGAAGTAGGGCAGCCCGAACAGCCGGGCCAGCAGCTTGACGTCGGTCAGCATCGGGTAGATCTCCTCGGACCCGATGATCGAGCACGGGATGATCGGCGCCTTGGTCCGCAACGCGGCGGTGACGAACCCGCCGCGGCCGAACCGCTGCAGCCGGTAGCGGTCCTCGAACCGCTTGCCCAGCCCCTTGTAGCCCTCCGGGAACACGGCGGTCAGCTCGCCGGCGGCCAGCAGCCGGTGCGCGTCGGTGGTGCAGGCCATGGTGTGCCCGGCCTTACGGGCCGCCTCGCCCACCACCGGCAGGTCGAACACCATGTCGGCGGCCAGCAGCCGCAGGTCCCGGTGCGCGGGGTGCTCGTCGTGCACGGCCACCGACAGCATCAGCCCGTCGAACGGCAACACCCCGGCGTGATTGGCCACCACCAGCGCGGCGCCCTCGGCGGGCAGGTTCTCGATGCCGCTCACCTCGACCCGGAACCAGGACCGGAAGAAGACCCGCAGCAGGGGCCGCACGATCGCGCTGTTGAAATGCGGGTCAAAGCCGAACTCGTCGACGCTGTAGTCACCGGTGAGGCGCTGACGCAGGAACCCGGCGACCGCGGCGACCCGCTGCGCCAGCTCGTTGAGCGGCGCCTCCGGCGACGACGCGCCGGCCGCGCGGCGGTGATCATCGATCTCGCGGACCACCGCGGCGATCTGCTCGGCGGATGCGCGGCCGCTGGGATCGGACAGCAGCGAAGGATGCTGGCGAGCTGACTCGGCCCGTTGATCGGCTCTCCGACGCGCCGCTACCCGACCCCGATTCGTGTGCAGTGGAATGACATTCGCTCTGGTTTCACCCGCCACGATACCTACCTGACCCCACCCCACGGAATTGGATTTCGGCTACCCCAGCGCTGGGCCAGGGCTATGGCGCGACTCTCCAGGGAGCGTACCCGATCTGGATCGATTATGGGAGTCAGGCCGCGGCCGCGAACGTAGTCGTCGAAGGCCTCCGCGGTCGTCCATTTCGGCTGGTAGCCAAGCTCTGAACGCATCCGGCTGGTGTCCATCACGCGGCCGTAGCTCAAATAATCGAACTGATCGCGACTGATCTCGTTGTAGCGGTTGGCGCGCCGCAACGAGTCCAGCGCCCAGACGCCGAAACCCGGTACCGGCAAAGGAATCCGGCCGGCCCGCCGGATCGCCTGCGAGAGCATGATGATGCCGTCGGCGCCGATGTTGAAGGTGCCGGCCTTGCCGGCCATCGCCGCGCGCTCCAGCGCGCCCAGCGCGTCCTGCTCATGCAGCAGCTGCAACCGCGCGTCCCGGCCGAGAATGGTCGGCACCAACGGGCCGGCCAGATAGCGCGACAGGGTGGTGTCCATCGCCGGGCCGATCATGTTGGCCAGCCGCAGGATCGTGACCGCGATGTCGGGCCGGCGCCGCCCCAGACCGCGCGCATAGGCTTCGATGTCGAGGCTGTCCTTGGCGAAGCCGGCCCGGAACGGCCGGCGGCTGGTGCTGTCCTCGGTGAACATCACCGGGTCGTGCGCACTGGAGCCGTACACCTCCGACGTCGACTTGAGCACCACCCGGCGCACCGACGGCGCCTTCTGGCAGGCGGCGAACAGCTGCATCGCGCCCATCACGTTGATCTCTTTGAGCGCCGCGGTGCCGCCGGACCGGGGCGCGTACGACGCGGCCGCCGCGTGCACCACGGTGTCGACGTCGCCGTTGCGAATCACCTTGGCTATGAAGGGATTACGGATGTCGGCGCGGACGAATTCGGCGCGACCCATCCGGCGCAGCATGTCCTTGCTCGGGGCGATCGCGTCCACCGCGATGACCCCTTTGATCATCGGGTTCTGCGCCAGGCGAGCGGTCAGGTAGCCGCCGAGAAACCGGCAGGCGCCGGTGACCAACACGATCTTGGGGTAATGCACCGTGTTGCCGGCGGTGTCGTCCGGTCCGGAATTGTGCCCATTCGACGGATCCACCCGAACAGCCTAACGGCCGGGCGGGGCGGCGGCACCGGGCCGCCGACGGAGTTACTTGCCGAGTTTTCTGCGCTGCACCCGGGTGCGACGCAGCAGCTTGCGGTGCTTCTTCTTCGACATACGCTTGCGCCGCTTCTTGATTACTGAACCCATAACTCCGCTATCTGACCGTGGCCTGCTTCAAAGATTGGACCCGGACACTTTACCCGGCCGGATGCATCGAACACCAAACCGGAGTCGGGTGACCGCGCCCGCGCAGGACCGGTGCCGCCGCGCCGTCGTCGGGCTCAGCCGGCGTCGAAGTAGGACGTCTCCAGCATGTCGTGGACGGCCTTGGCGTGCACCCGGAACGACCGCCCCACCCGCACCGCGGGCAGTTCGCCGTTGTGCACCAACCGGTAGACCGTCATCTTGGAGACCCGCATCAACGCGGCCACCTCGGCGACGGTGAGAAATTGCGTCCTGCCCTGCTGGCCGTCGCCGGAACCGGCGTCCCGTGCCTTACCTGCAGAATCTCGCGCTGATGGCCCGTTCGTAGACGTCATCGCAACCCAATCGTGTCAGGCACGCGCATGCCAGCGGCTTCCCCTCCGCTGGCACCGACACGCGCTTACACAAGGAGAATAGCGGGACTAATGGGGTTACTGGTACTGGTGGGGGACAATCAGTTCAAAATTCTTGGATTACTCCGATGTAATTCTTAGCTGCTCAGAGCGTATTTTGGCGGCCTGGACGGCGGCGTCGACGGCCGCCCGCAGGCCCCCCCGCTCCAGCTCGCGCAGGCCGGCCGCGGTGGTGCCGCCCGGGGAGGTCACCGTGGCCCGCAGCTGGGTGGCGGTGGCGTCCACCCGCATCCCGGGCGTCTCCGCCTCGCCCAGTCGCCGATCGGCGTCCATCCGCTCCAGCAGCATCGCCGCCGAGCCGGCCATGGTCTGGGCGGTCAGGTCGGCCGCCACCTCGCGGCTCAGGCCCGCGGCCACCCCGGCGTCCACCAGGGCCTCCACCAGCAGGAAGAAATACGCCGGCCCGGAGCCGGACAGGGCGGTGACGGCGTCCATCTGGCTCTCCGGCACGCTCAGCACGCCCCCGACCGAGTCGAACAGCGCCGAGACGCCCTCGAGCTGCGGGGCGGTGACGAAGCGGCCCTTGGCCAGTGCGGTGACCCCGGCGCCGACCAGCGCGGCCGCGTTCGGCATGGCCCGCACCACCGGTGTCCCGGCCGGCAGCCGGGATTCGAAGTAGCCGATGGTGACCCCGGCGGCGACCGTGACGAACACCTGCTCGGCGGTGTCGCTCTCGGCCTGGCCGGCGGCGCGGGCGATCTCGGACATCACCGACTCGACGTCGGCCGGTTTCACCGCGACCACGACGAACGACGCGTTTTCCACCGCATCGGCCACCGAGGTCATCAGCACCGAGTAGGTGTCGGCCAGATATTTGGCGCGCTCGGGAACCCGCTCGACCACCACCAGGTCCTTGACCTGCCGGCCCGCCCGCAGCAGACCCGACAGCAGGGCCTCCCCGATGCTGCCGCCACCGATGATCGCGATTCTTGCCATGCCGGACAGCATCGCAGACACCGCCGGCTAAGGAGCGGCAGGGACCAGGGCCAGCTGGCGGGCCTGCACCACCAGGCGGCCCAAGCTGTCGACGACGGTGTGGTCCTCGTCGAACCAGTCGTGCCCGATCTCGGTGCAGGTCGCGATGATGCGCAGCCAGCCGTCGGCCGGCAGGCCCCGCAGAAACGCGGTGAGCTGGATCGTCGGCGCCCAGCCAGTGCGGTCCACGGCGAAGGTGACCGGCGCCGACAGGTCGCCGCACATCAGCGCGAACAGCGCATCCGGCGCCACCCCGCGGGGGCGTGCCCACATCTGGATCACCGGCGGTCGCCCGTCGGCGGAGGGCTGCATCGTCGACAACACCGGCCGCACGTCGCACCCCTCGCCCAGGTGCACCAGGCCGGCCAGCGGATGCCCGGGCCCGATCGGTTCGATGTCGTCGGGCGGTTCGGGCGGCATCAGAGCCGGCACCGGGTTGGCCGACAGCAGCGGCTTGGCGCTTGCCGCCGACCCGTCGGCCGGAAAGTGCTCCGGCTCACCGAGATTGACGACGGCGTGCACGGCGGTCCGCTCACCCTGGGTGAGCTCGACGTCGACCACGCTGATCCGCCGGCCGCGCTTGCGGATCGACGTCACCAATCGCATCGGCCCCGGATCGGGCGCCCACAGGAAGCTGGCCGACACCGCCACGGGCTGCTGCGCCGATTCCGGCCCGCCGGCGCAGGCGGTGCGGGCGGCGTTGGCGCACAGCGCCAGCATCGCGCCGCCGTGCACCTTGGGACCGATGGTCCAGCGCTTGTCGAGCTCGCCGTCGTAGACGCCGGATCCGGCCTCCCGCAACGTCATTGCGGTGGTGAATAACGCGTTCATGAACTCGGGGGGTCTCCTGGGTGGTCAGCGCAGCAGATGGGTGCGGGCGAACTGTAGCGATTCGGCGAGCATGGCCTCCCGCTCGGTGGCGCTGCGCGCGCTGGACGTCGACACCTCGAGGATGACGTGGCCGGCGAAATGGCCGGCGGCCAGCATCTGGCACACCTCGGCGGTGGGCTGGGTGCCGCGGCCGGGCACCAGATGTTCGTCGGCGGGCAGCCCGTTGCCGTCGCACAGGTGCAGGTGCACCAGCCCGTTGCCCATCCGCCGCGCCATGTCCAGCGAATCGGTGCCGGCCGTCGCGGTGTGGGACAGGTCCAGCGTGTAGTGGGCGTGGTGGCCGTCCAGCGGGTCGTAGGACGGCGCGAACGCCGAGATCGCCGGGCCGGGGCCGCCGCCGCGGCGGCGCATGCGTTCCAGCGACTGGCCGGCCCCGAAAAACCGGTCCGCCCGGAACGGGAACATGTTCTCCACCGCGATCATCACGTCGCTGGCCGCCTCCAGCGTCGCGACCTGCTCGGTGAACCCCTCGGCGTACCGCCGCTGCCAGCGGAACGGCGGATGCACGACGACGGTCTGCGCGCCCAGTTGCTCGGCGGCGCGCACGCTGCGGTCCAGCTTGGGGATCGGGTTGGCGCCCCACACCCGCTGCGAGATCAGCAGGCACGGCGCGTGCACGGACAGCACCGGCACCCGATAGCGCCGGGACAGCTTCTTGACGGCGGCGATGTCCTGGCTGGCCGACTCGGCCCACACCATCAGCTCCACCCCGTCGTAGCCGAGCCGGGCCGCGTATTCGAACGCGGCCTCGGCCCGCAACGGATACACCGAAGCCGTGGACAGGCCGACTTTGATGGCAGGGCGCACTGTCTGTCGGTGCCGCTAGCCCGACTGCAACGACAGCGCCAAGGGCCCCAGGGTGATCAACGCACCCACCGCGACCGCGATCAACGTGCTGGCGATGTCCTCGGTCTTGCGCACCACCCGCACCCCGACCACCAGGCCGAGGATGACCAGCACCGAGAGCACCAGGGCCACGATGCTGTTCCAGCGCCACAGCTGGTCGAAGGCCACGAACAGCCCGGCGCCGAACGCGACGGCCAGAATCGATTGCAGCACAACCACACTGCCGCGCCAGATCGCCTCGAGCCTGCCGGGCGCCGGGTGTGCCGCCTCGGCGTCCTCGTCCTCGAGGTGCGCCGCGTCGAGGTCCTCGTCGGTCAGCGTCGCGGCATCCGCGTGGTCGTCGTCGAGATCCTCGCCGAGGTCGTCGTCGAGCGCCGAATCCGATTGCAGATACGAGCGCACGTACGCGGAGTCCTCCAACGCCGGTTCGGCCTCGCGCACCTCGGAGTCCATCACGTCCACCGGAATGTCGGCGTAGTGGTCCATCGGGTCGGGGCTCATGTCCTCGGCGCCCGAGGATCGCCGGCCGGTGCCGTTGGCGGACGGGCCCGGCTCGGGCAGCGGCCGCGGGTAGGCGCTGCGCTCGGGCCCGGGGGCGCGCTTGGGCTGCGGCGGCGACTTGGGCCAGCGCGGCTCGGGCTCGGACCAGTAGGGGGTCTTGGGCTCGTCTTCGGCTACCGGTTCGGCGGGTTCGGCCACGGGTTGGGCGGGTGCGGCCGTGTCGACGGTGTCGGTGGCGCCGGGTTGGTCGTCGGGCTCGTCGTCACGGATGACCGGGATCTCGCCGGTGAGCTCGGCCACGGTCACCGCGTCGCTGTCGCCGCGCCGCCGGCGACGCCGCCGGGTGACCGCCGGGGCGCCGATGGTTCCGTTTCTGGCCAGCAATTCGGCAACCGAGATCGGCCGAGTGCCCGGGCTCTCGGTCTCGGAATGCGGTCCGGTCATGGTTTGTCGCCTCTCGATCGGTTCTGATTCCGATCAACTACCTGACCTCCAGCATTACGCACGGACGGCTCCATGAGGGCCGTTCCGTCGGCTTCGCTGTCGAGTTTGCGCAAGATGAGACCTTCCCGTAACGCCCACGGGCAGATATCCACCGATTCGATCGACAGCGCTCGCATGCTCGCCTCCGCCACCAAAGCGCCCGCCACGATCTGCGGCGCCCGCTCGGCGCTCACTCCTTCCAGTTCGGCCCGGTCAGCGGTCGTCATCCTAGAGATGAAAGATATGAGTTGCCTGAGGCCGTTTGCTGTCAGCGTCCTTTTGACCCGCGGTCCGGCGCCCGAGGGCGCCGCCCCGGTGAGCCGCGCCAGCGAGCGAAACGTCTTCGACGTCGCCACCGTGAGGTCCGGGGTTCCGGCCTCCAGGATGTTTTCGCTGGCCTCGGCGAGCTCGGCGTCCAGCCAGTCCCGCAGCATCGCCACCCGGCGCCGGCCGGGCGGATCGTCGGGCAGCCATTCGCGGGTCAGCCGGCCCGCGCCCAGCGGCAGCGACAACGCCACCTCGGGCTCCTCGTCCAGGCCGCTGGACATCTCCAGCGAGCCGCCGCCGATGTCGAGGTTGATGATCCGGCCCGCGCTCCACCCGTACCAGCGGCGCACCGCCAGGAACGTCAGCCGGGACTCGTCGACCCCGGTCAGCACCCGCAGCTCGACGCCGGTCTCCTTGCGGACCCGATTCAACACTTCCTCGGAGTTGCCCGCCTCCCGCACCGCCGAGGTGGCGAACGCCATCAGCTCCTCGCAGCCCGAACTGTCGGCGATCTTGGCGAATTCGTCGATGGTGGAGATCAGCTTCTCGGCGCCGCGCTTGGTGATCTTGCCGGCGCTGTCGGTGGCCTCGGCCAGCCGCAGGGTGGCTTTCGTCGAACTCATCGGGGTCGGATGGCCACCCCGGTGGGCATCGACCACCAGCAGATGCACCGTGTTGCTACCCACGTCGAGCACGCCCAATCGCACGCCAACAACCTAACGGTGCCCCGATCGCCCCGCGTCGCGCGACCCGGTCAATCGCCGTGATCAGAGCCATACCGGGCCCGAGTGTCAGCGGCTCGGCGAGACCGCATCTTCGTCTAACGTGGACGACGTGGCGAATTCGCACCCGCAACCGGGACAACCCGGACAAGAGGTCGAGCTGGATTTCGCCCGCGAATGGGTGGAGTTCTACGACCCCGACAACCCCGAGCACCTGATCGCCGCCGACCTGACCTGGTTGCTGTCGCGGTGGACGTGCGTGTTCGGCACGCCGGCCTGCCAGGGCACCGTGGCGGGCCGCCCCGACGACGGGTGCTGCTCGCACGGGGCGTTCCTGTCCGACGACGACGACCGCGCCCGACTGGACGACGCGGTCAAACAGCTGACCGATGACGACTGGCAATTCCGGGAAAAAGGCTTGGGCCGCAAGGGTTATCTGGAGCTCGACGAGCACGACGGCCAGCCGCAGTACCGCACCCGCAAGCACAAGGACGCCTGCATCTTCCTGAACCGGCCGGGTTTCGCCGGAGGTGTCGGGTGCGCGCTGCACAGCAAGGCGCTCAAGCTCGGCGTGCCGCCGCTGACCATGAAGCCCGACGTCTGCTGGCAGTTGCCGATCCGGCGCAGCCAGGAGTGGGTGACCCGGCCCGACGGCACCGAGATCCTCAAGACCTGGGTCACCGAATACGACCGCCGCGGTTGGGGTTCCGGCGGCGCGGACCTGCATTGGTACTGCACCGGCGACCCGGCCGCTCACGTCGGCGCCACCCAGGTGTGGGAAAGCCTGGCCGACGAGCTCACCGAGCTGCTGGGCGCCAAGGCGTACGCGGAGCTGGCCGCAATGTGCAAGCGCCGCAGCAAGTTAGGGCTCATCGCGGTGCATCCGGCGACCCGGATCGCCGAGTAGCCACGACGTCGGGCCTGTGGTGGACGACGAGAAGCGATCGGCCGCCGCCCCGCGCTGGCGCGGCCGGCCGGGGCGCCTCGAGGTCTGGTACGCCACCCTGTCCGATCCGCGCACCGGCGCGGGATTGTGGGTCCATTGCGAGACCGTGGCCCCGCTGCGCGGCGCCGCCTACGGGCACGGCTGGGCCACCTGGTTTCCGCCCGACGGGCCGCCGCGCACCGGCCGGTTCGGGCCGGTGCCCGCGCACCCCGCCACCGGCCCGGACTGGTTCGCCTGCGCGGGCGTTCGGGTGGCCGACGAGCAGCTGCGCGGGCGGGCCGGAGCGCTGGCCTGGGAGCTGTCCTGGACGGACCCCACGCGCCCGCTGTGGACGTTCCCGCGACTCGCGTGGGAGCGTGAGCTGCTGCCCGGCGCGCAGGTGGTGCTCGCCCCCACCGCCGAGTTCACCGGCCGGTTGCACCTCGACGGTGCCCCCGCGCGCGTCGAGGGGTGGCGTGGCGGTGTCGCCCACATCTACGGGCACGGCAACGCCCGTCGCTGGGGGTGGATGCATGCCGACCTCGGCGGCGGCGACGTTCTCGAGGTGGTTTCCGCGGTGTCGCACAGGCCCGGGCTGCGCCGCCTCGCGCCGTTGGCTTTCGTGCGCTTCCGGCTCGACGGACATGATTGGCCCGCAAGCGTTTTGCCGTCGCTGCGGATGCGGACGCGATTGCAGCTGCCGCACTGGCAGCTGGCGGGCCGGATCGGCGGGCGCCGGGTGTGCATCCGGGCCGACCTGCCGCCGGAGCGCTGCGTGAGCCTGGGCTACACCGATCCCGACGGCGGCACCGCGGTGTGCACCAACACCGAACGGGCCGACATCCGCGTCGAGATCGACGACCGGCGGTGGTCGGTGCTCGGGCACGCCGAAGTGGGGCTGCGCGGCGCCGAGGCACCCGCCGTCAACGAGCGGATCCCGGCGTGACGCCGGTCCCGGATTTCATCGTCGAGCTTCGCCGGCGGATCGGTCATGCGCCGCTGTGGTTGCCCGGCATCACGGCCGTCACCATCCGCGGCCGAAAGGTGTTGCTGGTCAAGCGATCCGACAATGGCGCCTGGACGGCCGTGACGGGCATCGTGGAGCCGGGCGAGAATCCGGCCGACTGCGCCGCCCGCGAAGTGCGCGAGGAAGCGGGGGTCAGCGCGCGGGCCACCCGGCTGGCGTGGGTGCACGTGACCCGGCCGGCCATCCACGCCAACGGCGACCACGCCCAGTACCTGGATCACGTGTTCCGGATGGAGTGGCTGTCCGGGGAGCCCTTCCCCGCCGACGACGAGAGCACCGCCGCCGCGTGGTTCGACCTCGACGAGCTTCCGCCGATGACGGCGGACATGCGTCGGCGTATCACGTTGAGCGCCAACGACGATGAGCGGACCGTCTTCGACACCGACGGTCCGCCCCCGGCACGCCCGTCGGGCTAGTTAGCCTTCCAGCTTGTAGCCCAGCCCGCGCACCGTCACCAGGTGCACCGGGTTGGCCGGGTCGGCTTCGATCTTGGAGCGCAGCCGCTTGACGTGCACGTCGAGCGTCTTGGTGTCGCCGACGTAGTCGGCGCCCCACACCCGGTCGATCAGCTGGCCGCGGGTCAGCACCCGGCCGCTGTTGCGCATCAGGTACTCGAGCAGGTCGAATTCCTTGAGCGGCAACGTGATCGTGTCACCGTTGACCGAGACGACGTGGCGTTCGACGTCCATCCGCACCGGGCCGGATTCGAGCACGCCGTCGCTGATCTCGGAGTCGTCGTCACCGCCGCGGCGCAGCACCGCCCGGATCCGCGCGATCAGCTCCCGCGCCGAATACGGCTTGGTCACATAGTCATCGGCGCCGAGCTCGAGGCCGACGACCTTGTCGATCTCGCTGTCCCGGGCGGTCACCATGATCACCGGCACGCTGGAACGCGCGCGCAGCTGCTTGCAGACGTCGGTGCCCGACATCCCGGGGAGCATCAGGTCGAGCAGCACGATGTCGGCGCCGGCCCGATCGAACTCGGCGAGCGCGGCGGACCCGTCGGTCACCACGGTGGCCTCGAAGCCCTCCTTGCGGAGCAGGAAGGCCAGCGGGTCGGCCAGCGACTCCTCGTCCTCGACAATCAGCACACTGGTCATCGGCGCGATTCCTCCTCATCGCTACGCTCTGCATCGTCATACGCGCGAGTCATCGGCGCGATTCCTCCTCATCGCTACGCTCTGCATCGTCATACGCGCGAGTCATCGGCGCGATTCCTCCTCATCGCTACGCTCTGCATCGTCATACGCGCGAGTCATCGGCTTAGTTCTTCCTCTCGTTGGGAACGGTTGGGCCGCACCTCACGACCCTGCGGCTGCTCGGATTCGCCGTCGCCCCGATCCGGCGCCACGGCCGCCGGAATGGACAGGGTGAATGTCGATCCGGTGCCCGGCTTGCTCCACACCCCGATGGTGCCGTTGTGATTGGCCGCGACGTGCTTGACGATGGCCAGGCCCAGGCCGCTGCCGCCGGTGGCGCGTGAGCGCGCCTTGTCCCCCCGGAAGAACCGCTCGAAAACCCGCTCCTGATCCTCCAGCGCGATGCCGATGCCGCGGTCGGTGACGGCGATCTCGATGTTGTCGCCGCGGCGGCGACGGCTGATCGACACCGGCGAGCCCGGCGGCGAATAGGCGATGGCATTGGACACCAGGTTCGCCAACGCGGTGACCAACAGCGTCTCGTCGCCCAGCACCCGCAAACCGCTGGGGGCGTCGGTCCGAACCTCGATGTTGGCGTTGTCGGCCGCCACCTTGTGGCGCGAAATCGCTTCGTTCACAACACTATCCACGTCGACCTCAGTGACGTTGGTCAACCGCTCGGCGCCCTGCAGCCGGGACAGCTCGATCAGCTCGGCAACCATGTCGCCCAGCCGGTTGGCCTCGACCAGCACCTTCTCGGCGAACCGGCGCACGGTCTCGGAGTCGTCGGCCGACGCCAGCAGCGCCTCGGCGAGCAGCGCCATGGCCCCCACCGGAGTCTTGAGCTCGTGGCTGACGTTGGCCACGAAGTCGCGCCGGGTCGCCTCCATCCGGGCATAGTCGGACTGGTCGTGGGCGAACACCACGGCGAACCGGCGGTCTTCCTCGCTGAGCAACCGCGCCTGCCCGTGCACCGACAGGCCGGACCGGCCCCCGGACCGTTTCGCCGGCCGCAGGTCGAATTCCACGTCGACACCGGTCAGCGCCTGCTGCGCGGCCTCCCAGGCCTGGTCATCGAGCTGGCGGTCGCGCACCAGGCCCAGCTCCTTGGCCCGGTCGTTGAGGTAGACGACGCCGCGGTGGGCGTCCACCACCGCCGCGCCCAGCGGCATCAGCGCCACGATGCGTTCCAGCATTTGCGCGACGGTGATCCCGGTCCATTCGGTGCTGATCCGCTGGCGGCGCTGCGCCGCCCGCGGGGACAACCGGGTCCCGACCGCCACACCTGCGGCCAGTGCCAGCACGGACAAGACCCCGGCCAGCAACAGTGCCGAGAACACAGTCACATAGCAAATCCTACAAATCTTCCTGAACGCTGCCCTAGCGGAACGAGGCCAAAATCGGACAAGTCACACCTTGCGTAACAGGTGTTCTGCTTCCGTTCACGTGCTGTTTGGCAAATGGGGCTTTCGGCGCACCCCTGGGCAGCCTCCCGGCGGGGTTCGACGCCTCAGCCGCGCCCCTGGCTGGCAACCGCGGCGGCGCCGGCGGCGGCCGCCTCGGGGTCGAGGTAGGTGCCGCCGGGAACCAGCGGCCGCAGCCGGGCGTCCAAGTCGTAGCGCAGCGGGATGCCGGTCGGGATGTTCAGCCCCACGACGTCGTCGTCGGACATCTGATCGAGGTGCTTGACCAGGGCGCGCAGCGAGTTGCCGTGCGCGACGATCAGCACCGTCTTGCCGCTGCGCAGGTCCGGGACGATGACATCGGTGAAGTACGGCAGGAACCGGACGACCACGTCGGCCAGGCACTCGGTCAGCGGCCCGCCGCCGATGTCGGCGTAGCGCGGATCGGCGTCCTGGCTGTAGGTGCTGCCCCGCTCGATCGGCGGCGGCGGCGTGTCATAGCTGCGTCGCCAGGCCATGAACTGCTCCTCGCCGTAGCGCGCCTTCGTCTCGGCCTTGTCCAGGCCCTGCAGCGCCCCGTAGTGGCGTTCGTTGAGCCGCCAGCTGCGCCGCACCGGGATCCACAGCCGGTCCGCGGCGTCCAGGGCCAGATGCGCGGTGGTGATCGCGCGGCGCAGCAGCGACGTGTAGAGCACGTCGGGCAGCAGGCCCTGCTCGGCCAGCAGCTCGCCGCTGCGCACCGCTTCGGCGCGGCCCTTGTCGGTCAGCCCGACATCCACCCAACCGGTGAACAGGTTCAGCGAGTTCCATTCGCTTTCGCCGTGGCGCAGCAGTACCAGCGTGGCAGTCTCACCCATGCCGGTTAGTCTCTCACGCACCCGAAAAGCGCTGCCGGGCGTGGCCCCCGGGCTAACCCTCGTCGTCGTCGATCAGATGAGCAAAGGCCTGCAGGTTCTTCAGCGACTCGCCGCGCGACACCCGCCACTCCCACTCTTTCTGGATCGACGAGCGAAAACCCAACTCCAGCAACGTGTTGAAGTCCGAGTCCACCGCTTCGAGCACCTGCCCGAGCACCCGGTCGATCTCGTCGCCGCTGACCGACGCCAGCGACATGCGGCCCACCAGGTAGATGTCGCCGACGTTGTCCAGCGTGTAGGCCACGCCGTAGAGGCGGCGGTTGCGTTTGAGCAGGAACCGGTACACGCCCTCGTGGTTCTCGTCCGGTTTGCGGCACACGAACGCCTCGACCCGCACCGAGTGCTCGCCGACGCTCAGGATGGTGTTGGTCTTGAGCTTGCGCTCGCCGGGCAGTTCCACCACCAGGCCCGACGGACCGCCATGCGCCCCAGCGTGTTTCGAGTAGGTCAGGCCGCTGGCCTGCAGCGTGTCCTCGATCACCCGCTCGACGGTGGCGCTCATGCGCCCACCCCCCGGCGCTCGGTCGTGTACTCGCGGATCGCGCGCCGGTAGCTGGCCAGCAGCGCGTCCGTGGTGTGGTCCCAGGAGAAGGTGGCGGCGTGCGCGGCCGCCGCGCGGCTCATCGCCGCGGCCGCCGGGGCGGGCGCGCGCAGCAGCCCGGCCAGCGCGTCGGCCCAGTGGTCGACGTCGTGCCCGGCCACCAGGGTGCCGGTGACGCCGTCGCGCACGGCCACCGGCAGCCCGCCGACCGCGGCCGCGGCCACCGGGGTGCCGCACGCCTGCGCCTCCAGCGCCACCAGACCGAAGGACTCCGAATAGCTCGGCACCGCAACAAGATTGGCCGCCTGGAACAGAGTGGCCAGGTTCGGGCGGGACTGCGGGGGCAGGAACGTGACCCGCGCGGAGATGCCGAGTTCGTCGGCCAGCCGGGCCAATCCGTCCGGCGAGGCCAGGCCGGTGCCCGACGGCCCGCCGGCCACCACGATGCGCACCCCGGGCAGTTTCGCGGCGGCACGCAACACGATGTCGGGGGCCTTCAGCGGCTGGATGCGGCCGACGAACGCCACGATGTCCTCGTCGAGCGGCAGCCCCAGCGCGGCCCGGGCGGCGCGGCGGTCGCCGGGCCGGAACACGTCGAGGTCCACCCCGGGATGCACGACGTCAATCCTGGCCGGGTCGGCGTGGTGGATCGAAATCAGTTGCCGCGCTTCGTCGTCGGTGTTGACGATCAGCCGGTCGGCCTCGTCGACCACCTGCTGCTCGCCCACCGTGCGCAGCGGCGGCTCTGGCGAATCCCCTTGCGCCAGCGCGGCATTCTTCACCGCGGCCAGGGTGTGCGCGGTGTGCACCAGCGGCACCGCCCAGCGGTCGCGCGCCAGCCAGCCGACCTGCCCGGACAGCCAGTAGTGCGAGTGCACGATGTCGTAGTAACCCGGCTCGTGCGACGCTTCGGCGCGCAGCACTCCGGCCGCGAACGCGCACAGCTGGGTGGGCAGATCGTATTTGTCCAGGCCCTCGAACGGCCCGGCCACCACGTTGCGCACCAGCACGCCGGGCGCCACCCGCTGCACCGGCGGGTCGGCCGAGGCGGTCGCCCGGGTGAAGATCTCCACCTCGATGCCGCGGCGTGCCAGGTGCAGGGCGGTCTGCAGCACGTAGACATTCATGCCGCCCGCGTCGCCGGTGCCGGGCTGGGCCAGTGGCGAGGTGTGGACCGCCAGCACGGCCACCCGGCGCGGCTCATTCAGCCGGAAGACGTCATCGTGCCGCACTCTGTCATCTTTACAGGATGGTTCGCCGCCGGGCCCAAGTGCGCAGCACACGGCGGCGTCGGGTCAGGCCGACGACTCGTCCCGCGCGACCTCGCGCAGCCGGGCGTCCAGCGCCCCGGCCCGCCGCATCGCGCTCAGCGGGTCGGCGTACAGCCCGCTCAGCGACACCGTTCCGGCGCCGGCCTCCTGCACCCGGTTGCCGAAGGCGGTGAGCCGGATGTCACGCGGCCCCAGCACCGAGCGCGCCGCGAACGCCGCCTCCACCTGCTCCATCGCCTCGGGGTACTCGGTGAAGGCCTGCCCGCCGACCACCAGCTCGTCGGGGTTGAGCATGTCGCGCAGCAGCGCCACCGCCTCGCCCAGCACGCGGCCCCGCTCCGCGAGCAGCTCCCTGGCCTGCTCGTTGCCGGCGCGGGCCACCCGCAGCAGGTCGGCGATCCCGGCGGCGGATCCGCTAGCCCGGTTCGCCGGGGCGAACGGCAGGATGCGCAGCTGGCGGGCGACGGCCACCACCGCCTCGTCGCTGACGGTCGATTCCAGCTGCCCGGTGCCGCCGAGCAGCTCGGAGTGCGCCGGCAGGGTCGCGATGGTGCCCGGGCCGCTGGTCGGCACGTGCACCCGCCCGCCGATCACCAGCGCATAGCCGACGGTCTCGCGGGCGTACACGTACAGGCTGGTCGGCGAGCTGGGCAGGAACCGGCGCATGCCCAGCAGCAGCTCGGCCCCGGCCATGGCGTCCACGTGGGAGGCCACCGACACGGGCAGGCCCAGCGCGTCGGCCAGCACCTGGCCGACCGGCGCCTGCCGCCAGCCCAGCCGCGGGTGGTCCACCTGGCCGGTGGCGCTGTCGACGGTGCCGCCGATCGCGACGCCGATCCACAGCGGCCGCCGGCGGTGCCAGCGTCGCAGGTAGCAGCGGGCGCTGTCGGCCAGGGACGCCAGCGCGGGCCCGGCCGGGTTGCGCGGCGTGGGCGTCTCGACCGTGTCCAGGGTGCGGCCGAACAGGTCGGTGGCCACGATGCTGGTGGTCCGCGCGCCGATGTGGATGCCCAGCGTCACGAACGGCTCGTGGTTGACCTCCACCGGCACCCGCGGGCGCCCGATGGCGCCGGAGACCGCCAGGTCGGCGCGCTCGCGCAGCAGGCCGGCCTCCAGCAGCGCGATGACCTGACGGTTGACCGTGGCGATGCTCAGCGAGGTGACGTTGGCGATGACGTCACGGCCGACCGGCCCGCGCAGCCGGACGGCCCGGAAGACGGAGGCCGCCGCGGATTCGGGGATGTGCAGTGCCGGCGGCACGATCTGCCGGCGCACCGCGCGGTGGGGCTTGGGGCCGGGCGCGTGGCCCACGGCGCGACCGGGCGAATGATGGGGATGGGTGAGGGTATTCGTGCGCACGAGCGTCCTTTGTCCGAATTTTGCTGGCCGTCTTGGCCACACCTGGCATGGGGTCAGGAGCGGCAAAGTGCGCAGCAACAACACGCACCCGCCGCGCACAGACACGCGGCGGTGGTGATGTTGGACAGAGCGCTGAGGTGCACACGCAAAATTTAGCACGTTCACTAAGGTTGTTTCGATGGTTGGAACTGGCAGGAATGAACGCGTCGCGGTGGTCACCGGGGCCAGCTCGGGAATCGGCGAGGCAACCGCCCGAACCCTGGCTGCACAGGGCTTTCACGTCGTCGCGGTGGCGCGGCGGGCCGAGCGGATCCACGCCCTGGCCAACGAGATCGGCGGTACCGCCATTGTGGCCGATGTCACAGACGACGCCGCGGTGGCGGCGCTGGCGAGCAAATTGAGCCGGGTCGACGTGCTGGTCAACAACGCCGGCGGGGCCCGCGGCCTGGAACCGGTCGCCGAAGCCGACCTCGAGCACTGGCGGTGGATGTGGGAGACCAACGTGATCGGCACGCTGCGGGTCACCCGCGCGCTGCTGCCCAAGCTGGTCGATTCCGGCGACGGACTGATCGTCACCGTGACTTCCGTTGCGGCACTTGAGGTTTACGACGGCGGCGCCGGCTACACGGCTGCCAAGCACGGGCAGGGGGCGTTGCACCGCACGCTGCGCGGCGAGCTGCTGGGCAAGCCGGTGCGGCTGACCGAGATCGCCCCGGGCGCAGTGGAAACCGAGTTCTCGCTGGTGCGCTTCGACGGCGACCAACAACGCGCCGACGCCGTCTACACCGGCATCACCCCGCTGGTGGCGGCCGACGTGGCCGAGGTGATCGGGTTCGTCGCGTCACGACCGGCGCACGTCAACCTGGATCTGATCGTGATGAAGCCGCGCGATCAGGCGTCGGCCAGCCGGTTCAACCGCCGGGGGTAGCCGGGCCGGTGCTGGCCGGCGTGGTCGTCGACGTGGTCGGCGTGCCCGACAGGGTGGGCGCGTTGGACGGCGTGACCGGCGCGGTCACCGGGATCTGGGTCGACGGCGGGTGCGCGGTGGGCGGCGGCAACGCCGACATGGCCACCCAGGTGTCCCAGTCCACCGCCCAGTCCCAGATGTCGCCGTCGGCGTAGGACAGCTGGATGGAGCTGCCGGTCACCTCCACCGGGTCGCCGTAGATCGCCGACTGGTAGTACTGCTCGGCGTCGCTGGTGGACAGGTTGATGCAGCCGTTGGTGACGTTGGTGTTGCCCTGCGCGCCGGCGCTGGCCGGGTTGGCGTGGATGAACTCGCCGTTGTTGGAGATCCGCACCGCCCAGCGTTCGTGCACGTGGCTGTAGCCAGCCGCCGGGTTGGACATGTAGAAGTCGGCGTACTTCTCGCTGACCACGTGGATGCCGTTGCGGGTGACGTTGCGGGCCTTGTCGGCCTCGCCGTAGCTGCACGGGAAGTCCATGATGACGCCCTCGTCGCGGATCACCTGGATGCGGTGCGAGGACACCTCGGCCTTGACGATCTGGCGCCGGCCGATGTTGATGTTCAGCGAGATGTCCTCGGCGCCGTAGGCGCCGTCGCCGAACGGCAGGCCGTACAGCTTGGCCTGCACGTTGACGGTGGTGCCAGCGGGGTAGTACTCGCGGGTGCGCCAGTGCGCCCGGGCGCCCTGCGCCTCGTCCGGCAGCCAGGCCCAGCTGCCCTCCACGGGCGGGTTGGTGGTGACGGTGAGCGCCTTCTCGACCGCGGCCTTGTCGCTGATCGGCGCGTCGAACTGCAGGATGATCGGCGCCGCGATCCCGACGGTCTGGCCGTCGGCCAGCTGGAACGCCCCGCTGATCTTCTTGCTGGGCGACACGGTGCTGAACTTGCCCGCCACGGCGACGGTCTTGCCGTCGTGCCCGACGGCCGAGCCGCTCCACGTGTAGGTCTGGTCGTAGCCGAGCGGCTCCGTGGTGGTGTAGACGGTGCGGTCGGAGTTGAAGGTGCCCGCGACGGCCTTGCCGGACGAGTTCGACAGCGTGACGTGCTGGAACCACCCGTCGCTCACCTCGACGCTGACCGGCGCGGTGGGCACCACGTTCTGGGCCGCGTCGGCGGGCTGGTACTTCAGCCGCAGCGCCGGCTGCTCCTTCTTCTCGGCCTCCTTGGCGGTGCCACCACCGCAGGCGGCCAGCACGCCGGGGGCCAGCGCACCGATCCCGAAGGTCGCCAAAGCCACGCGCCGGTTGAACGGCCGCGGGGCGCTGGACGGGGTCACGAAAATCAAAGATACCGGGGAAAATCGGGCAACCCTGCCGCGACAAATCGGGCGCCGGGCGCGCGTCGGCAAATTTTGCCGCTACAGCCTGCAACCGAGCAGGACGGGCTCGGGCACCAGTGTGATGCCAAACACAGACCGCACCCCGTCCCGGATGGTGCGGGCCAGGGCGATCACGTCGTCGCTGCGGGCCGTTCCGCGGTTGGTCAGCGCCAACGCGTGCTTGGTGGACAGCCGGCAGGGCGCTTCCGGGCCGCCCGGGTCCGGGACCGGATAGCCCTTGCCGAAACCCGCCCGCTCCACCAGCCAGCCGGCGGCCAGCTTGACCCCGCCCGGGGCCGGATAGTGCGGCACCGGCCCGTCGACGGACCCGGCCAGCCGCTCGTAGACGTCGGGGGCCACCACCGGGTTGGTGAAGAACGACCCCACGCTCCAGGTGTCGTGGTCGGCGGCGTCGAGCACCATGCCCTTGCGCGCCCGCAGCGCCAGCACCGCCTCGCGGACCGCGCGCGGGTCGGCGCGCTCGCCGACGGGCACCTCCAACTCGGCGGCCAGCTCGCCGTAGCGCACCGGCGCGCTGCGCCCCGACGCATCGAGCGCGAACTCGACTTCCAGTACAACGGAAGGGATTTCGAGCCCGTCGTCGGCGCGGCGTTTGAACACGCTGGTGCGGTAACCGAATTCCAGCTCGGTGCCGGGCACCCAGCGCACCTGCCCGCTGCCGCGGTCCAGCACCCTGACCCGGGTGAGGGTGTCGGAGACCTCGGCGCCGTAGGCCCCGACGTTTTGGATCGGGGTGGCCCCGGCCGAGCCCGGGATGCCGGAAAGGCATTCCAGGCCGCCCAGGCCGTGCTCGATGGCGGTGAGCACGACGTCGTCCCACACCGCCCCCGCCTGGGCGCGCACCAGGTTGCCCTCGACGGTGATTCCGTCGTTGGCCAGCCGCACCGCGGTCAGGTCACTCAGCGCGTCGGAGATCACCAGGTTCGAGCCGCCGGCGAACACCAGCACCGGATCACGTTGTCCGGCAAGCCTTTCGGTGTCCAGCCGGCGCAGCGTGGCGATCACCTGTTCGCTGCTGGCACAGGTGATCAGCCGGCGCGCGGTGGGTCCGACCCGCAGCGTGGTCAGCGGCGCCAGCGGCACCGCGTCGGCCACTGACGCGCCGGCGAACGCCGCACCGGCACCGCTGGATTTCATGGCCCGTAACGGTAGCCTGACCTGCTATGCCGCGCTCATTCGACTTGTCGGCCCACTACGACGGCAGCGTTGACGAGGTGCACCGGGCCTTCACCGATGCCGATTACTGGCGGGCCAGGCTGGCCAGCTCCGGCGTCGACGTGGCGACGCTGGAGTCGATGCGCGTCGGCGGGGCGTCCGGTGACGAGGACGTCGTGGAGGTCGTCACGCTGCAGGTGATCCGCAGCGACAAGTTGCCGGGCATGGTCACGCAGTTGCACAGCGGCGATCTGTGTATCCGCCGCGAGGAGACGTGGGGGCCGGTGACGGGCGGCACCGCCACCGGCTCGGTCGTCGGCTCGATCGTGGACGCCCCGGTGAATCTGGCCGGCGACGCCGTGCTGGAGCCCGCCGAGGACACCGGCGGCGCCCGGTTGACCTTCCGGGCCACGGTCCAGGTGCGGGTGCCGATCATCGGCGGCAAGCTGGAGAACTTCATCGGCGCGCGCCTGGCCGAGCTGATCGCCGCCGAGCAGCGCTTCACCACCGAGTGGATCGCCCAAACCGCCTGAGCTCGCGCCTAAGCGGGATCGCCCGACTCCTCCTCGCGCCGCCGCGGCGGCGCGCATCGTCGCCGGGCCTAAGCTGGCGCTCATGCGAATCGCGCTGGCGCAGATCCTCAGCGGCACCGACCCCGCGGCGAACCTGGCGCTGGTCGGCGAATACACCCGCCGGGCCGCCGGGGCGGGCGCGCGGCTGGTGGTGTTCCCCGAGGCCACCATGTGCCGGTTCGGTGTGCCGCTGGCGCCGATCGCCGAGCCGGTCGACGGCCCCTGGGCCGACGGGGTGCGCCGCATCGCGACCGAGGCGAACGTCACCGTCATCGCCGGCATGTTCACCCCGTCCGGCGACGGCCGGGTGAAAAACACACTGCTCGTGGCCAATTCGGACGACCAGGCGGTCACCCATTACGACAAGATCCACCTCTACGACGCATTCGGCTTCACCGAATCGCGCACCGTCGCGCCGGGCCGCGAGCCGGTAGTGGTCGGCGTCGACGGGGTGCGGGTCGGGTTGAGCGTCTGCTACGACATCCGGTTCCCCGAGCTCTACACCGAGCTGGCCCGCCGCGGCGCCCAGCTGATCGCGGTCTGCGCGTCCTGGGGCGCGGGGCCCGGCAAACTCGACCAGTGGACCCTGCTGGCCCGCGCCCGCGCGCTGGACTCGATGAGCTACATCGCCGCGGCCGGTCAGGCCGACCCCGGCGAGATCCTGTCCGCGTCGGGGGCGCCGACCGGGGTGGGCGGCAGTCTGGTCGCCTCACCGCTGGGTGAGGTGGTCGCGTCGGCCGGCGCGCAGCCGCAGCTGGTGCTGGCCGACATCGACGTCGACCGGGTCGCGCAGGCCCGCAAGACTATCGCGGCGCTCAGCAACCGCTCGGACTTTGCTCAGGTTGGTAGGGCAGAATCGGTCGGGTGACGAACCCACAAGGACCCCCGAACCAGGACCCGTCGACGTGGGGCCGTCCCGCCAACCAGGGACCCTACGGCCAGCCTCCGACGGAACGGCCGACCGAGCGGATCAACACCGGCGGCCCAGGTCAGGCGCCCGGTCAGGTGCCGCCACCGCCGCCGGCGCCCCCGCCCCCCGGCCAGACCGAGCGATTCGGCACGCCGCGGCCCCAGATGCAGCAGCCCGGCTACCCGCCGCCGCCCACCCCGCCCGCCGGGCCCACCGAGCGGCTGGCCACCGCGCCGAACCCCGACAACGGGCCGGCGAAAAAGAAGCGCCGGTTCCTGCGTGACCCGGTCTCGGTGCTGTTGATCTTCATCATCGTGTTCGCCCTGATCATCGCCGGGTTCATCGGGGCGGAGCTGTACGTGCGGCACGTCGCCGACACCAAGGTCGCCCAGGCGGTGGCCTGCGAGGTCAAGGACCAGGCCACCGCGTCCTTCGGCGTGACACCGCTGATGCTGTGGCAGCAGGCGACCAAGCACTACACCAACATCTCGGTGCAGACCGCCGGCAACAACATCCGCGACGCCAAGGGCATGAAGCTCTCGATCAATATCAATGACGTCCGGCTCAAGGACAACGGCAACTCGAAGGGCACCATCGGCGCATTGGACGCCACTATCGACTGGACCACCGACGGCATCAAGCAGTCGGTGCAGAACGCCATCCCGGTGCTGGGCCCGTTCGTCACCAACACGGTGACCACCCATCCCGCCGACGGCACCATCGAGCTGAAGGGCATGTTGGACAACATCACCGCCAAGCCGGTGATCTCGGGCACCGGGTTGCAACTGCAGATCGTCAGCTTCAACGCGCTGGGCTTCACCATGCCCAAGGAGTCGGTGCAGTCGACGCTGGACGACTTCACCTCGAACCTGACGAAGAACTACCCGCTGGGCATTCACGCGGACAGCGTGCAGGTCACCGACAAGGGTGTGACCAGCCACTTCTCCACCCGCAACGCCGCCATCCCGACCGGCAACAACAACGACCCCTGCTTCGCCAACCTCTGACGCCGTCGGTCCTCAGCCCAGCCCGTCGAGCACGGCCCGGGTGCCCGACAATCCCAGCCGGGTGGCGCCGGCATCCAGCATCGCCAGCGCGTCGGCGGCGGTGCGGATGCCGCCGCTGGCCTTCACCCCCAGCCGGCCCCCGACGGCCTCGGCCATCAGGGCGACCGCCCGCACGGATGCGCCGCCGGTCGGGTGGAATCCGGTCGACGTCTTGACGAAGTCGGCGCCGGCGTCCTCGGCGGCGCGGCACACCCGGACCAGGGTGTGCTCGTCGGCCAGCGCCAGCAGCGCTGACGACTCCACGATCACCTTGAGCACGGCGCCGCCGACGGCGCCGCGCACCGCCGCGATGTCGGCGCGCACCCCGTCGAGGTCACCGGCCAGCGCCGCGCCGACGTCGATGACCATGTCGATCTCGGCGGCACCGGAGGCCACCGCCAGCGCGGCCTCGTGGGCCTTGACGGCCGGCACATGCTTGCCCGACGGGAATCCCGCCACGCTGGCCACCCGCACGCCGGCACCGGCCTGCACGGCGACGGGAACCATCGGCGGCGAGACGCACACCGCGTAGACGCCCAGCTCGGCCGCCTCGGTGACCAGGGCGGCGACGTCGGCGGCGGTGGCTTCGGGCTTGAGCAGGGTGTGGTCGACGAATGCCGCCAGCTGGGCGCGGGTGGGGGTCATCCGAAGGATTCTTCCGGACCGCCGGGATTGCAGCCGGAGGCGACCATCTCCGCGTCGTCGACGACGGGGCGCCACGGCTCCAGGTTCCAGCTGACCTTGCCGGGCCGGCCCAGCTCGGCGAACTGCCAGTGGCACAGGAACTGCGCGCGCATCCCGGCGGTGTCGGCGTCCGGGGCCAGGGCGAGCACCTCGGCCCAGGCCTCGTCGGCCATCGCCATCGACCCGGGCGTCTTGGCGGCGGTGCGCCCGGCGGGCGTCGGGAAGACCCGCAGGCTGCTTCGGCCCTGCCATTGCGCCCAGTCGGTGTGGTCGATGAACGGCGGGTCGGCCGTCCCGGCGGCGGGGTCCGGCGCGGCGGCGGGCGCTATCGGCCAGCACAGCGCCAGCAGCAGCGCGGCCGGCGCGGCCAGCGGGACCCGCATGCCGCTAGCGCGACTTGCCCTGTATTTCCAGGAGTTTGGGCCGCACATCGACCAGATACACCCCGGCCGCACAGGCGGCGATCGCCATGCCCAGCACGCCGAACACGTAGCCCAGCACCGACGTCAAAGCCACCGCCCCGCCCAGGATCAGCAACCACACCGGCTTGGTCAGCTTGTCGGCGGCGGTATAGGCGTCGGGGCGCTGCAGCGCGGCATGCACGAAGGCGTAGATCGCCGTGACCAGGACGGCGATCTGCAAGACCAGCATGACGGTACCCACGAGGTGGTTCACGCCTCAAGCGTAGGCGGGCGGCGTCCAAAACGTCGACTCCGAGTCACCCGAAGGCAACTCGGAGTCGAGCGTCGTGGGAACTGCGGTGCTACTTCTGGGTGACCTTCTTGGCCGCGGCCTTCTTGGCCGGCGCCTTCTTGGCGGGGGCCTTCTTGGCCGGCGCCTTCTTGGCGGGGGCCTTGGCGATGGCCTTCTGGGTCTTCTTGCCGGCGGCCTCGGCCTTGCCCGGCAGCTCGATGCCCACCAGCTTGGCGGCGCGCTCACCGACCGCGCGGGTCTGCGACGCGACGGTGCCCAGCGCCTCCTGGGTCAGCTCGACGGCCTGGTCCACGTAGCCCTCGGCGCGCGCGGAGGCGTCCTCGAAGGCGGTCTGGCTGCGCAGCCGCTGCAGGGCCGCCTCGCCGCGCTCGACCAGCTCGTTGTACCGGTTGGTCGCCGCCTCCAGGTAGCCCTCGGCCGCCTTGCGCAGCTCCTCGGTGGTGAACTTGTCGCGCAGCTCGGTGAACTGCTCGGGCAGGTCCTCCTGGAACTTGGTCAGCCGGGCGCGGCGCTCCTCGACCCGGGTGCGGGTCTCGGCGCGGGTCTCCTCGGCCCGCTCGCGCAGGTTGGCGATCAGGTCGTTGACCGTGGCCAGGGCCAGGTCGGCCGCGCCCAGGGCCGCGAGCAGCGGGGCTCGCAAGTCGTCGATGTTCGGGTTTTCCGCCATGGTTGTTCCTTTCATGGTTTCTGCTCTGTGTGTTTGTCAGGTGTCTGGTCGGGAAATTAGGTGCAAACGTCTCCTTCGCAACTGGGGCCGCGCGGAGCGTCGGTCGTTCGTCATGCAGTTGGGCTGGAACCGCCAGATCCCTACTGTGGGGTAACCCCCGCGGCCGGTCGTCTATACATCACTGACCCGCCGGCGACGGACTGATCACTCGCTGTCGGGCTGGGTCGGACACTCCTCATGGGTGGCTTCGTTTTGCTGGGTGAACGATGCGTAGATGTCGAGCAGGATCTGCTTTTGGCGCTCGGTGATCGCGGTGTCGGTGACGATCGCGTCCCGCACCTGACTTTTGTCGCTGGGCTCGAGGATCCCGGCGCGCACATAGAGAACCTCGGCGGAAACCCGGAGGGCCTTCGCGATCTGGTTCAGGACGTCGGCCGATGGCTTGCGCAGTCCACGCTCCACCTGGCTGAGATAGGGATTGCTGACCCCGGACTTCTCGGCGAGTTGCCGCACCGACACCTGCGCGAGTTCACGCTGGCTGCGGATGAAGCTGCCGATGTCGGAGGCCATGTCGGAGGCAGCGTTGGACACCTTGGCGGAGAGCTTCTCCTCGGGTGCCACGGCGTGCTCCTGGTCGGACGGTCGGTCTGGACGGCCCTCAGACTACTACAAGTGCTTGCTATTGCAAGCATTTGTTAGCACTGCTAGAAAAGCAGCTGCGCGACGGCGTAGATGACCAGACCGGCCAGCGAGCCGACCACCGTTCCGTTGATCCGGATGAACTGCAGGTCACGGCCGACGTGCAGCTCGATGCGCCGGCTGGCCTCTTCGGCGTCCCAGCGCTCGATGGTGTCGGTGATGATCGCTGTGATTTCCACCCCATACTGCGAGACCAGGTGCTGGGCGGCCCGAACCAGCCAGTTGTCGACCTTGTCGCGCAGGTCGGCGTCGTCGCGCAACGACTCCCCGATGCGCACCACGGTGTCGGCGATGCGGCTGCGCAGCGCGCTGGACGGGTCGTCCACGCCCTCGAGCACCAGCCGTTTCAGCGTCTTCCAGGCCGTCGCGGCGGCATTGGCGATCTCGTCGCGCGCCATCAGCTGCTCCTTGATGGCGTCGGCGCGGGCGATGGTGTCCGGGTCGTGCTGCAGGTCGTCGGCGAATTCGAACAGGAACCGGGTCGCCGACCGGCGCAGTTCGTGGTCGGGGTTGCGGCGCACCTTGTCGGTGAAGTCCATCAGCTCGCGGTGGATGCGATCGCCCACCAGGTGGTCGATGAAGCGCGGCGACCAGGTCGGCGAGTCGCGCTCGACCACCCGCTGGATGACCTCGCCGGCGTTCAGCGACCACTGGAAGGCGCGGTCGGCCAGCAGCTGGATCAGCGCCTCCTGCCGATTCTCGGCCAGCAGCGTCGCCAGCACCCGGCCCACCGGCGGACCCCACTGCGGTTCGGCGATGCGGCGCACGATCATCCGGTCGATCACCTGCTGGACGTCTTCGTCGCGGAGCAGCTCCACCAGCACCCGCAGCACCGTGGCCGTCTCGCCGGCCACCCGTTCGGCGTGCGCGGCTTCCGACAGCCACTTACCCAGCCGGCCGGACACCTGCGCGTCGCGCAGCTTGGTCTCCACCACCTCCGGCGATAGGAAGTTCTCCCGCACGAAGGTGCCCAGGCCCTCCCCCAGCTGGTCCTTCTTGCGCTTGATGATGGCGGTGTGCGGGATCGGGATGCCCAGCGGATGGCGGAACAGCGCCGTCACCGCGAACCAGTCCGCCAGCGCGCCCACCATCCCGGCCTCCGCGGCCGCGCCGACATAACCGACCCAGGCGCCCACGCCGGGCTGCGCCTGCGCCCATCGGCAGGCCAAAAACAGGCCGGTGGCACCGATCAGGAAACTCAGCGCCACCGCCTTCATCCGGCGCAGCGCCACCCGCCGCTGCGCGTCGGCCTGCGGATCGGCGCCGGCGAAGGATTCGGCGAACGAGGTGCGGCCCGAGGCTCTGTGTGCCACCACTCCATCATCTATCTTTCCCGCCGATTGGTGTGACGACACCGCGCGCGACGGTCGTCCACGCCCGGGCCAAGACCGCGAACCAGCCGGTCCACGCCGTAGTATCGAGGGCGTCTAGGGAATGGGATTTCGGCGATAGTGGCAGAGCAAATCACGGCTGCGAGCGTCAAAATGGACGGGCGCAAGCGGCGCTGGCATCAGCACAAAGTGGACCGTCGCAACGAACTGGTCGACGGCACGATCGACGCGATTCGCCGGCTCGGCGGCGCGCTGAGCATGGACGAGATCGCCGCCGAGATCGGGGTCTCCAAGACGGTGCTCTACCGCTACTTCGTGGACAAGAACGACCTCACGACCGCCGTGATGATGCGGTTCACCCAGACCACGCTGATTCCCAACATGGCCGCCGCGCTCACCTCCGGCCTGGACGGCTTCGACCTGACCCGCGAGGTCATCCGGGTCTACGTAGAGACCGTGGCCAACGAACCCGAGCCGTACCGGTTCGTGATGTCCAACAGCTCGGCCAGCAAGAGCAAGGTCATCGCCGACTCCGAGCGCATCATCGCGCGCATGCTCGCGGTGCTGATGCGCCGGCGCATGCAGCACGCCGGAATGGACACCGGCGGCGTGGAACCGTGGGCGTACCTGATCGTCGGCGGTGTGCAACTGGCCACCCACTCCTGGATGTCGTACCCGCGGATGAGCCGCGACGAGCTGATCGACTACCTGACGATGCTGAGCTGGAACGCGCTCAAGGGGATCGTGGAAGTCGGCGGGTCGCTGGAGAAGTTCCGCGAAGAGCCGCACCCGTCGCCCATCGTGCCGCCGCGGGAAGCGGCGCTCTGACGCCCCGGCACCGGCCCGGGCAGGGCGACTTCACCCGCCCCAGCGACTACCATGCAGGACAGCGTTGGGGGACGAAGCGGGGTGGTTGCGTGGCTGCCCACCCCCGCCATCTCATATAGAAAGGCTCGTGTCGACATGTCCGTGCAGCTCACGCCGCATTTTGGAAACGTGCAGGCCCACTACGACTTGTCCGACGACTTCTTCCGCCTGTTCCTGGACCCCACTCAGACCTACAGCTGCGCGTACTTCGAGCGCGACGACATGACCCTGGAAGAGGCCCAGATCGCCAAGATCGACCTGGCGCTGGGCAAGTTGAAGCTCGAGCCGGGAATGACGTTGCTGGACATCGGGTGTGGCTGGGGCGCCACCATGCGGCGGGCCATCGAGAAGTATGACGTCAACGTGGTGGGCCTGACACTGTCGGAGAACCAGGCCGAGCACGTGCAGAAGACCTTCGACGCGATGGACACCCCGCGCACCCGGCGGGTGCTGCTGGAGGGCTGGGAGAAGTTCCACGAGCCCGTGGACCGCATCGTCTCGATCGGCGCGTTCGAGCACTTCGGCCGGCAACGCTACGGCCGCTTCTTCAGGATGGCCTACGACGTGCTGCCGCCCGGCGGAATCATGTTGCTGCACACCATCGTTCGGCCCTCCTTCAAAGACGCCCGGGCCAAGGGCATGAAGCTGACCCACGAGATCGTCGAGTTCTCCCGGTTCATCCTGGCCGAGATCTTCCCCGGCGGCTGGCTGCCCACACCGCAGACCGTCGGCGAATACGGCGTGACGGCGGGCTTCGACCTGACCCGGGTGCAGTCGCTGCAGCTGCACTACGCCCGGACGCTGGACCTGTGGGCGCAGGCGCTCGAGGCCAATCGCGAGCAGGCCATCGCCATCCAGTCCCAAGAGGTCTACGACCGGTACATGAAGTATTTGACCGGCTGCGCCAAGCTGTTCCGGGAGGGCTACACCGACGTCAACCAGTTCACCATGGAGAAGAAGTAGCCGTCCTGCCCGACCCGCCTACTTGACCAGCGTGAATTGCCCCACGTTGCTGATGCCCTTGCGGAAGAAGTTCTCGCACCCGGTCAGGTAGTGCATGTAGCGGTCGTAGACCGCTTGCGACTGGATGGCGATGGCCTTGTCCTTGTTGGCCTCCAGGTTCGCCGCCCAGATGTTGAGGGTCCGCGCGTAGTGCTCGCGCAGCAGCTGCACCCGCTCCACCGAAAAGCCCGCCGCCTCACCGAATTTGAAAATGTCCTCCTGCGCCGGCAACTGGCCGCCCGGGAAAATTTCCTGGCCGATGAACCGCATGAACCGTAAATCGCTCATCGTGATCGAAACGCCGCGCTCGTGCTGCTGTTTCTGGGTGTAGGTCAAGATGGTGTGCAAAAGCATCCGGCCGTCGTCGGGCAGGATGTCGTAGGCGCGGTCGAAAAATGCGGAATAGCGCTCCATTTTGAACGCCTCGAAGGCGCCGATGGTGACGATCCGGTCGACCTTGTCGTCGAACTCTTCCCAGCCCTGCAGCCGCACCTCGATGTTGCGGTCCGTCGGAAATCCGGCCAGCAGCTTCTTGCTGTATTCGAATTGGTTGCGGCTCAACGTGATTCCGATGACGTTGACGTCATACTTCTCCAGGGCCCGCTTCAGTGCGCCGCCCCAGCCACACCCGATGTCCAGCAGCGTCATCCCGGGCTCGAGGTTCAGCTTGCCCAGCGCCAGGTCGAACTTCGCGGTTTGCGCTTCTTCGAGCGTCATGTCGTCGCGTTCGAAGAAGGCGCACGTGTAGGCCATGGTCGGATCGAGAAATAACGCAAAGAATTCGTCGGAGACGTCGTAGATGGACTGCGATTCCTCGTAATACGGTTCCAAGCCCGTCATGCGCGGCACAAACCTTTCGTCTTATTGAACGCGAGCATAGTAACCGACCTGATCACGCGCGGCCGCGCGGGCGCCGGTCAATACATGTCAATACGTGTAGAAACCCTGGCCCGTCTTCTTGCCGATCCGGCCGGCCTCCACCATGCGCAGCAACAGCGGCGGGGCGCCGTACTGCGGCTCCTTGAACTCCTCGAACATCTTGTCCGCGATCAGCTTCAGGGTGTCCAGGCCCACCAGGTCGGAAAGCCGCAGCGGGCCCATCGGATGCGACAGCCCGGCCACCACGGCTTTGTCCACGTCCTCGACGGTGGCGAAGCCGGCCTCCACCATCCGGATCGCCGACAGCAGGTAGGGCACCAGCAGCGCGTTGACCACGAAGCCGGACCGGTCGCTGCAGCGCACCACCTGCTTGCCCAGCACCGCGCTGGCGAACTCCTCGGTGCGCGCGGCGGCGGCCTCGTCGGTGACCAGCGTGCTGACCAGCTCGACCAGCGGCAGCACCGGCACGGGATTGAAGAAGTGCAGCCCCAGCACCCGTTGCGGGTTCTTGGTCGCCGCGGCGAGCTTCATGATCGGGATGCTGGAGGTGTTGGAGGCCAGCACCGCATCGGGGTCGGTGACCACCCGGTCGAGTTCGGCGAAGACCTGGGCCTTGACGGCATCGTCCTCGATGATGGCCTCGATGACCAGTTGGCGGTCGGCGAGGTCTTTCAGGTCGGTGGTGAAGGTGAGCTTGCTCAGCGCGCGGTCACGCTCCCGCTCGGTGACCTTGCCGGCGCTCACGCCCCGCTCCAGCGACTTCACGATGCGGTTGCGTCCCGCCGTGATGAGGGCCTCGGTGGTCTCGAACACCGTCACGTCGACGTCGGCGCGGACCGAGACCTCGGCGATGCCGGATCCCATCTGGCCGGCCCCGACCACTCCTACTCGCTGAATCGCTGCGTCACTCACTGTTTCTCCGCCAATCGTCTTGTCGTGCACCGCACCTTACACGCCGCGAGCAGACGCAAAGGCACCGCTTTTGCTGTGCAAAAGGGTGCCTTTGCGTCTGCTCGGCAGCACTAACTCAGTGGCTCAAGCCGTCGGTTCCACTTCCTCCTCGCGGCTGACGCCGCTCGTCGTCAGTGGCTCAAGCCGTCGGTTCCACCTCGTCTTCGCGGGCAAGCCCGCTCAGCCTCAGTGGCTCAAGCCCTCGGTTCCACCTCGTCTTCGCGGGCAAGCCCGCTCAGCCTCAGTGGAACTGGCCCTCTTCGGTGGAGCCGGTCAGCGCGGTGGTCGACGACGTGGGGTCGACCGTGGTGGCGATCCGGTCGAAGTAACCGGCGCCCACCTCGCGCTGGTGCTTGGTGGCGGTGTAACCGCGCTCCTCGGCGGCGAACTCGCGCTCCTGTAGCTCGACGTAGGCGGTCATCTGGTTGCGGGCGTAACCGTAGGCCAGATCGAACATCGAGTAGTTCAGCGCGTGGAAGCCGGCCAGCGTGATGAACTGGAACTTGAATCCCATTGCGGCGAGCTCCTTTTGGAACTTCGCGATGGTGGCGTCGTCGAGATGCTTCTTCCAGTTGAACGACGGCGAGCAGTTGTAGGCCAGCATCTGGTCGGGGAACTCGGCCTTGACGCCCTCGGCGAACTTGGCGGCCAGCTCCAGGTCGGGCGTGCCGGTCTCCATCCAGATCAGGTCGGAGTACGGCGCGTAGGCCTTGGCCCGGGCGATGCAGGGCTCGAGGCCGTTACGGACCCGGTAGAAGCCCTCCTTGGTGCGCTCGCCGGTGATGAACGGCTGGTCGCGCTCGTCGACGTCGGAGGTGATCAGCGTGGCCGCCTCGGCGTCGGTGCGGGCGATGACGACGGTCGGCACGTCGCACACGTCGGCGGCCAGCCGGGCCGAGGTCAGCGTGCGGATGTGCTGCTGGGTCGGGATCAGCACCTTGCCGCCCAGGTGGCCGCACTTCTTCTCCGAGGCCAGCTGGTCCTCCCAGTGCGAGCCCGCCACACCGGCGGCGGTCATCGCCTTCTGCAGCTCGAAGACGTTGAGCGCACCACCGAAGCCGGCCTCGCCGTCGGCGACGATCGGCGCCAGCCAGTTCTTCACCGAGGTGTCGCCCTCGACCTTGGCGATCTGGTCGGCGCGCAGCAGCGCGTTGTTGATCCGGCGCACCACGGTCGGCACCGAGTTGGCGGGGTACAGGCTCTGGTCGGGGTAGGTGTGACCGGACAGGTTGGCGTCACCGGCGACCTGCCAGCCCGACAGGTAGATGGCCTTCAGGCCGGCGCGCACCTGCTGCACGGCCATGTTGCCGGTCAGGGCGCCCAGCGCGTTGATGTACTCCAGGTCGTGCAGCTGCTCCCACAGCACCTCGGCGCCGCGGCGGGCCAGGGTGTTCTCCTCGACGACGGTGCCCTGCAGGGCGACGACGTCCTCGGCGGTGTAGGTGCGGGTGACATCCTTCCAGCGCGGGTTGGTGTCCCAGTCCTTCTGGATCTCCTCGGCGCTCTTGGGGGTGCCAACGACAGACATGGGCATGCTCCTTCACGATCTTCACTACGGAATTGCTGGATGCCTCACCGGCGGTAGCTAGCGGCTCAACTTCACTGGTGTGCTAACTCGAAGATGGCACAGCCGATAACGCCCGGTCCAGCCGTTTCAGTTGCCAATTTCAGCAACGGGACCGGGTGATTTTGCGAAGTTTGCTAAGCCGGTAACGAACTTAACCGTTTCAGAAGCTACCCGTCAGTAACCCCAAAGTCGCAGGTCACGCCGCAAATTAACCCGGACGCTTGTACTGTTAGCGAGCAAAGATCGCGGCGACGGCTTTGGCCTCGTCGCCGACGGCGTATGTGAGCGTTGTAACAGTGCGATCGGCCAGCTCGGGACCGAATTGATCGGTGGATCCGGCGGAGTGGACATGGGAGATGATCTCCAGTTTGTCGCCCAGGGCCACCGGCGCCTCGTGTTCGATGGTGACGCGCAACGGCGTCCGCATCAGCTCGGTGTGCGACGCCAGGTAGTCCTCGATGACGCTCCAGTACACGGAGTTGTTCATGTGGTCGAACAGGTCGATGTCGGTGACCCGGACCGGGAACTCGTGGATCTCGACCGCGTCGTCGCGGCTGGCCGGTTTGAGGTAGGGCTTCCAGCGCAGCCGGTCCACCGAGGTCGTCTTGTGCAGGCCGGCCAGGAAGTCGTCGGCGATCCGCGACGGCATCTGGGTTTCCCGGTTGATGTTGATCCAGAACGCCTCGGACTCGATGAGGCCGCCCTTGCGGCCGTCGATGCGGACCCGCATCTCGCACCACCGGTTCGAGGTCCCCGAGCACCACCGGCGCAGCCGCAGCATGTCGTTGAACTCGATCGGCCGGATCAGGTCGAGCATGGTGCGCCGGACGATCCACAGCGGGTGGGTCTCCTCGAAACCCATCTCCCGCAGCTGGTCCTGGCCGATGTCCTGAATGTGGCGGGCCGCGGCGTCCAGCCGCAGCCGCCCGGTGCGGTCGATGTCGCCGACCCGCAGCGGCCATTCGCGATCGAAAACGTCGGGGTGACCGTCGGGCACCGGCATCATTTGTTTGTCCAGGCTCACGGTGTCGCTCCCCGTTTCCTCCTCGTCGGTGCCCCCAGGCTAAGGCCTGCGGCCCCGCTCGAATCATGCCAACGACGTGCGCCGAACACCAATCGCGACGCGGCCATCGCGGCTGCCAACTCTGCGAACCAGGGCTTCACAGGCCCGGTAACCTGGGTGGAGTGTCCAAGACGTTCGTCGGCTCACGCGTTCGCCAGCTGCGTCACGAACGCGGGTTTTCTCAGGCCGCGCTGGCCCAGATGCTGGAGATCTCGCCGAGCTACCTCAACCAGATCGAGCATGACGTCCGCCCGCTGACGGTGGCGGTGCTGCTGCGCATCACCGAGGTGTTCGGGGTGGACGCCACCTTCTTCTCCTCGCAGGACGACACCCGGCTGGTGGCCGAGCTGCGCGAGGTCACCATGGACCGGGACCTGGACATCGACGTCGACCCCACCGAGGTCGCCGAGATGGTCAGCGCCCATCCCGGTCTGGCCCGCGCGGTGGTCAACCTGCACCGGCGGTACCGGATCACCACCGCGCAGCTGGCGGCCGCCACCGAGGAGCGGTTCTTCGACGGCAGCGGCACCGGGTCGATCACCATGCCGCACGAGGAGGTCCGCGACTACTTCTACCAGCGGCAGAACTATCTACACGAGCTGGACACCGCCGCCGAGGACCTCACCATCAAGATGCGGCTGCACCACGGGGATCTGGCCCGGGAGCTGACCCGCCGGCTCACCGAGGTGCACGGCGTGCACATCAACCGCCGCATCGATCTGGGCGACACCGTGCTGCACCGCTACGACCCCGAGACCAAGACGCTGGAGATCAGCAATCACCTGTCGTGGGGGCAGCAGGTGTTCAAGATGGCCGCCGAACTGGCCTACCTGGAGTTCGGCGACCTGATCGACAGCCTGGTGGCGCAGGGCAAGTTCACCAGCGAGGAGTCGCACAAACTGGCCCGGCTCGGGCTGGCCAACTACTTCGCCGCCGCGGCGGTGCTGCCGTATCGCCAATTCCACGACGTCGCCGAGAATTTCCGCTACGACGTCGAGCGGCTGTCGTCGTTCTACTCGGTCAGCTACGAGACCATCGCGCACCGCCTGTCGACGCTGCAGCGGCCGTCGATGCGCGGGGTGCCGTTCTCCTTCATCCGGGTGGACCGGGCCGGCAACATGTCAAAACGCCAGTCCGCCACGGGTTTTCACTTCTCCTCCAGCGGCGGTACCTGCCCGCTGTGGAACGTCTACGAGACGTTCGCCAACCCGGGCAAGATCCTGGTGCAGATCGCCCAGATGCCCGACGGCCGCAACTACATGTGGGTGGCCCGCACCGTGGAGCGGCGCGCGGCCCGGTATGGTCAGCCCGGTAAGACCTTCGCGATCGGCCTGGGCTGCGAGCTGCGCCATGCGCACCGGCTGGTCTATTCGGAGGGACTCGACGTCTCGGGGGGCCCAGGAACAGTGGCGACACCGATCGGCGCGGGCTGCCGGGTCTGCGAACGCGACAACTGCCCGCAGCGCGCCTTCCCCGCGCTCGGCCGCGCCCTCGACCTCGACGAGCACCGCAGCACGGTGTCTCCCTACCTGGTGAAGCAGCCGTGACCGCGCCCCGCATCCCGGCCGGGCGGTTTCGCCAACTGGGACCGATCAATTGGGTGATCGCGAAGTTGGGCGCGCGCACCGTCGGCGCGCCGGAGATGCACCTGTTCACCACGCTGGGTCAACGCCGGCTGCTGTTTTGGACCTGGCTGGCCTACGGGGGCCGGCTGCTGCGCGGCAAACTGCCCACCGCCGACACCGAGCTGGTGATCCTGCGGGTCGCGCACCTGCGCGGCTGCGAATACGAGCTGCAGCACCATCGCCGGATGGCGCGGACGGCCGGGCTGGACCCGGATCTGCAGGCCGCGATCTTCGCCTGGCCGCAGCGACTCGAACCGGTGCAGGCCCGCCTGACCGTGCGTCAGCAGGCGCTGCTGGCGGCGACCGACGAGTTCGTCAACGACCGGACCGTCAGCGAGGCCACCTGGCGGCAGCTGGCGGAGCACCTGGACCGCCGGCAGCTGATCGAATTCTGCCTGCTGGCAAGCCAATACGACGGGCTGGCGGCCACCATGTCGGCACTGGCGATTCCGCTGGACCACCCCGAGGGGTCATGAGCAGGTGTCATAGGTAGACGTCGGCCAGGATGGCCAGCGTCAGCAGCACGGGAAGCACCGGCAGCGCGAAGGCGAAGGCGGCCCGCGGCCGGCTGCCGCGCCGGCGCTGCCAGGCGCCCCACACCGCCGCGGCGCCGCCCAGCACCACCGACGCCACCAACACGAGCGGCCCCCACTGGCCCACCGTGGCGTTGTCCCCGTTCGAAATGGCAAGCAGCCAAAGGACATAACCGGTCGCCAGGCCACCGAGGGCGGCCGCGATGGTCTGGGGCGTCAGGGTGCGCAGCATCGTCGAGGGCTCAGAAGTTGATCATGTGCCCGGTCAGGCCGTGGAAGCATTCCTGCAGCGCCTCGGACATGGTCGGGTGGGTGTGCACGTTGCGGGCCAGCTCGGTGGCCGTCAGGTCCCACTTCTGCGCCAGGGTGAGCTCCGGCAGCAGCTCGGAGACGTCGTGGCCGACCAGGTGCCCGCCCAGCAGCTCACCGTATTTCGCGTCGGCGATCAGCTTGACGAACCCGCTGGGGTCGCCCACGCCGTGCGCCTTGCCGTTCGCGGTGAACGGGAACTTGGCCACCACCACGTCGTGCCCCTCGTCGCGGGCCTGCTGTTCGGTGAGCCCGAAGCTGGCGACGTTGGGCTGGCAGAAGGTGGCGCGCGGCATCATCCGGTAGTCGCCGAGCGCCAAAGTCTCTGCGCCGGCGATGGTTTCGGCGGCCACCACGCCTTGGGCCTCTGCGACGTGGGCCAGCTGCAGCTTGCCGGTGACGTCGCCGATGGCGTAGATGTGCTCGATGTTGGTGCGCATGTAGTCGGTGATGCCGATGGCCTTGCGGTCGGTCAGCGCGACCCCGGCCGCCTCCAGGCCGTAGCCCTCGACGTTGGGCGCAAAACCGATGGCCTGCAACACCTTTGCGGCCTTGAGTTCCTGGCTGTTGCCGTCCTTGCTGACCACCACCGTCACTTGCGAGCCGTCATCGGAGATGGATTCGACCTTGGTGCCGGTGAGGATCTTGACGCCCAGCTTCTTGAACTGCTTCTCGATCTCCTTGGACACGTCGGCGTCCTCGTTGGGCAGCGCGCGCGGCAGGAACTCGACGATGGTCACCTCGACGCCGTAGTTGTGCAGCACGTAGCCGAACTCCATGCCGATGGCGCCGGCGCCGGCGATGATGATCGACTCGGGCAACTCCCGGGACAGAATCTGTTCCTCGTAGGTGACCACGTTGGCCGACAGCGACGTGCCCGGAACCAGCCGGGTGCTGCTGCCGGTGGCGATGATCGCGTTGTCGAACGTGACCGTCTCGGTCCCGCCGTCGTTGAGCTCGACCGCCAGCGTGTGCGGGTCGGTGAACCGGCCGTAGCCGTGGATCTCGGTGATCTTGTTCTTCTTCATCAGGAAGTGCACGCCGGCGACGCGGCCCTCGGCCACCTTGCGGCTGCGGTCGAAGGCGGCGCCGTAGTCGAAGGTCGCCTCGCCGTTGATGCCGAACGTCTTGGCCTCTTTGGTGAAGATGTGGGCGAGTTCGGCGTTGCGCAGCAGCGCCTTGGACGGAATGCAGCCGACGTTGAGGCAGACGCCGCCCCAGTATTTCGGTTCGACGATGGCGGTGCTCAGCCCCAGCTGCGCGGCGCGGATGGCTGCCACATATCCGCCGGGACCGGCCCCGAGGACGACGACGTCATAGTGAGAAGTCACGTGCCCACCCTAGTGGGCGCCGGCTGGCAGCGGACAACGCCGTGAGTCGCGCCGCTCCCAACGCGCCGAGCGGTGGCCTCGAATCACGTCAGTACGGAACGACGCCCACCAGACAGTGCCCCACCCGCGCGCAGTAGTAATAGCCGTACAGCGGCGCCGCGGCCGCCAGCGCGGCGAACGGCCCGGACAGCACTGCCACCGCAAGCGCCGAAATCAGCGGCCTGGCCTCGACCATCGCCAGCATGACGCCGCCGACGACGCACACCACCACGAACACCAGCACCGCGAACAGCGCCGGGGTTTTGTCGATCGAGTGGTACCACCAGGAGAACAGGCCCAGCCCGACCACCGCCGACGCGGCCCACACCGCGAGCAGCACCAGGACCAACTTCCACCACTTGACGTAGAAGTAGCGGCCGGGCACGGCGACCGGCGGCACCGGGCCGGCGAACCCGGCCGGCTCCGGTTCGGGCTCCGGCTCCGGCCCCCGCTCGGCCGCGGGCTCGGCCGCCTCGGTGTCGTCGTCCTCGGCGTCATCGTCGAAGTCCGGCGCCCACGACTGGGTGCCGGTGTCGGCGGCGTCGTCGTCATCGGAGAAGTCGGGCACGAACGCCTCCGTGCCCGGGCTCGAGGCGTCCTTGTCGTCAGCCACCGGCGGTCACCCGCAATGCGACGAGCACCCCGAACCAGCCGGGCGCCACCGCCAGCACGAACGCACCCAGGGTGGTGACCCAGCGCCGCCCGGAGAACAGGATCAGGGCCAGGCCGATCACGCTGGGGATGCCGACCACCGCCGCGACCGCCAGGTCCGGGCGAACGCGGGCGTGCACGGCGACGGTGAACGCCACGCCGGCCAACAGCCCGACCGCGCTTCCGATCAGCATGGCGCCGGCCAGCACCCAGGGACGCGGAAGAGGAATCACCGTCTCGACTGTACTGCGGTGACCGGCGTCAAGGGCAGGTCCTGCAGGCCGCGTCGGCCACCACCGCGCCGCGCGCCGCGGGCCGTTCACCGTGCTGGTAGTCCGCGCCGGTGATGATCGGCGCGGCGGCCACGGCCGCCTGTTCGGCCGCGCTGAAAACCCTGCCGCGGGACAGGAACCGGACGCCGTCGGGGGCCTCCAGGCTGAACCCGCCGCCGCGGCCCGGCACCACGTCGATGACCAGCTGGGTGTGCTTGTCGCGGTAGTGCGCCGCGTACTGCGGGCCCGAGATCCATACCGGCACCCCATCAGCGCCGACGTCGAGCACACCGAGCAGCACGTCGCGATCGCCGACCAGGAAGTCGCCCACCGGATAGCACATCGGCGACGACCCGTCGCAGCAGCCGCCGGACTGGTGGAACATCACCGGGCCGTGCTGCCGCTGCAGCCGGGCCAGCACCTCGGCGGCCGCGGCGGTGATGACGACTCCGGACGGGGGCCGCGGCTCCATCTAAAAGAAGCCCTGCGCCTTGTTGCTGTAGGACACCAGCATGTTCTTGGTCTGCTGGTAGTGGTCGAGCATCATCTTGTGGTTCTCCCGGCCGATGCCGGACTGCTTGTAGCCGCCGAACGCCGCGTGCGCCGGATAGGCGTGATAGCAGTTCACCCACACCCGGCCGGCCTGGATGTCGCGGCCGGCGCGATAGGCGGTGTTGCCGTCTCGGGACCACACGCCCGCGCCCAGCCCGTACAGGGTGTCGTTGGCGATGGAGATGGCGTCGTCGTAATCGGTGAACGACGTCACCGCCACCACCGGCCCGAAGATCTCCTCCTGGAAGATGCGCATCTTGTTGTTGCCGGCGAAGATGGTGGGCTGCATGTAGAAGCCGCCGGACAGGTCGCCGCCCAGTTCGGCGCGTTCCCCGCCGGTGATGATCGTGGCGCCTTCGTCCTTGCCGATTGCGATGTAGGACAACACCTTTTCCAGCTGATCGTTGGACGCCTGCGAGCCCAGCATGGTCTCGGAATCCAGCGGGTCGCCCTGGCGGACCGCCTTGGTGCGGATCGCGGCCAGCTCCAGGAACTCGTCGTAGATGTCGGCCTGGATCAGGCTGCGCGACGGGCAGGTGCACACCTCGCCCTGGTTGAGGGCGAACATGGTGAAGCCCTCGAGCGCCTTGTCCTGGTAGTCGTCGGCCTTGGCCATCACGTCGGAGAAGAAGATGTTGGGGCTCTTGCCGCCGAGCTCCAGGGTGACCGGGATCAGGTTCTGGCTGGCGTACTGCATGATCAGCCGCCCGGTGGTGGTCTCGCCGGTGAAGGCGATCTTGGCGATTCGGTTGCTCGACGCCAGCGGCTTGCCGGCCTCGGCGCCGAATCCGTTGACCACGTTGACGACTCCGGGCGGCAGCAGGTCGCCGATCAGCGACATCAGGTAGAGCACCGAAACCGGGGTCTGCTCCGCGGGTTTGAGCACGACGGCGTTGCCGGCCGCCAGCGCGGGCGCCAATTTCCAGGCACCCATCAGGATCGGGAAGTTCCACGGGATGATCTGCCCGACCACGCCGAGCGGCTCGTGGAAGTGGTAGGCCACGGTGTCGTCGTCGATCTGGCTCAGCGAGCCCTCCTGCGCGCGCAGCGCCCCGGCGAAGTACCGGAAATGGTCGGCCGCCAACGGGATGTCGGCGGCCAGCGCCTCGCGGATCGGCTTGCCGTTGTCCCACACCTCGGCCACCGCGAGGGATTCCAGGTTCTCCTCGATGCGGTCGGCGATCTTGTTCAGGATCGCGGCCCGCTCCGGCGGCGCGGTCTTGCCCCACGCCGGCGCCGCGGCGTGGGCGGCGTCGAGCGCCTTGTCGACGTCGGCCTCATCCGAGCGGGCCACCTCGCAGAACGTCTGGCCGGTGACCGGTGTCGGGTTCTCGAAGTAGCGCCCGCGCGCCGGTGCAACCCACTGCCCCCCGATGAAGTTGTCGTAGCGGGATTCGTACGACATCAACGCCCCGGCCGAACCCGGACGTGCGAAGACAGTCATCTGCTCTCACTCCTCGTTCACCTGTGTAATACACCTCACACTACCGCCGCGACCACAATGGCTGGCATGACGTCGCACGCCCGCACCGATGCCGCCGCCGAGCACGACCCCTACCTGTGGCTCGAGGACATCACCGGCGAGCAGGCGCTGGATTGGGTGCGCGCCCGCAACGAGCCGACGCTGGCCCGCTTCCGCGACGCCGAGTTCGAGCGGATGCGCGTCGAGGCGCTCGAGGTGCTCGACACCGACGCCCGCATCCCGTACGTGGTCCGCCGCGGCGAGCACCTCTACAACTTCTGGCGCGACGCTGACAACCCGCGCGGGCTGTGGCGGCGCACCACGCTGGACAGTTACCGCACCGACGCGCCCGAGTGGGAGGTGCTGATCGACGTCGACGAGCTGGGCCGCGCCGACGGCGAGAAATGGGTGTGGGCCGGCGCCGCCGTCATCCACCCCGAATACACCCGCGCGCTGATCAGCTTGTCCCGCGGCGGCTCGGACGCCTGCATCGTGCGTGAATTCGACATGCAGACAAAGCAATTCGTCGATGACGGGTTCGCGCTCGCCGAGGCCAAGTCGCAGCTCAGCTGGGAGGACCCCGACACCGTGCTGGTCGGCACGGACTTCGGCCCCGGCACCCTCACCAAGTCCGGCTATCCGCGGGTGGTCAAGCGGTGGCGCCGGGGCACGCCGCTGGACGAGGCGCAGACGGTGTTCGAGGGCGCCCGCTCCGACGTGAACGTGGTGGCCAGCGTCAGCCGCATCCCCGGCTTCGAGCGCACCCTGATCGGCCGGGCGCTGGACTTCTGGAACGAAGAGGTCTACGAGCTGCGGGGCGGCCAGCTCGTCCGCATCGACACCCCGACCGACGCCAGTGTGAGCCTGCACCGCCAGTGGCTGCTGGTCGAGTTGCGCAGCGACTGGACGCTGGGCACCCGCACCTACGCCGCGGGCTCGCTGCTGGCCGCCGACTACGAGGAATTCCTTTCCGGCGCACGGGATTTCCGCGTCGTCTTCGAACCCGACGAGCACACCGCGCTCAACCACTACGCGTGGACCGAAGACCGGCTGCTGATGGTGACCCTGGTCGACGTGGCCAGCCGCGTCGAGATCGTCAGGCCCGGTGACTGGCGGCGCGAGCAGCTGGCCGGGATCCCGGCCGCGACCAACACCGTCGTCGTCTCCGCGGACGACACCGGCGACGAATTCTTCCTGGACTCCAGCGGATTCGACTCACCGTCGCGGCTGATGCGGGGCACCGACGACGGGCGACTCGAGCAGCTCAAGACTGCCCCGGCCTTCTTCGATGCCGAAAACATCAGCGTGGCACAGTATTTCGTCGACTCCACCGACGGCACACCGATCCCCTACTTCGTGGTGCGGCCGACCGGCCCGGCGGCCGACCGGCCCGGGCCCACCCTGCTCTACGGCTACGGCGGCTTCGAGTCCTCGAACACCCCCGGCTACAGCGGGGTGCTGGGCCGGCTGTGGCTGGCCCGCGGCGGCACCTACGTGCTGGCCAACATCCGCGGCGGCGGCGAGTACGGCCCCGGCTGGCACACCCAGGCGATCCGCGAGGGCCGGCACAAGGTGCACGAGGACTTCGCCGCTGTGGCAACCGATTTGGTGGACCGCGGCATCACGACGGTCGCCCAACTCGGGGCCCAGGGCGGCAGCAACGGCGGACTGCTGATGGGCATCATGTTGACCAAGTATCCGGAGAAGTTCGGCGCGCTGGTGTGCAGCGTGCCGCTGCTGGACATGAAGCGCTACCACCTGCTGCTGGCCGGCGCCTCCTGGGTGGCCGAACACGGCGACCCGGACAACCCGGACGACTGGGCGTTCATCTCCGAATACTCGCCGTACCAGAATATTTCGGCGACGCGCCGGTACCCGCCGGTGCTGATCACCACCTCCACCCGCGACGACCGGGTGCACCCGGGGCATGCCCGCAAGATGGCGGCCGCGCTGGAGGCCGCCGGCCACCGGGTGTACTACTACGAGAACATCGAGGGCGGTCATGCCGGGGCGGCGGACAACGAGCAGGTGGCGTTCAAGTCGGCGCTGACCTATTCGTTCCTGTGGCAGACGCTCGCCCGGCCCTAAGATCGTCGACGTGTCGGCGCAACGGATCGAACTCACCCTGCTGGCGACCGGACTGATCTTCATCCTGGTTTCGGCGGCGCAGGCGCGCTACCGGTTCATCAACGACCGGCGGGCCGGCCGGCGCTTCTACTGGGCGACATCGGTGATCGGCATCGTCTGCTTCGCGTTCGGGACCGGCCGGCTGTGGCCCAACGGCGTCCTGGCGGCGGCGATCTTCGCGGCCGTGGTGGCCTTCTCGGCCTACCTCACCACCCCGTACCTGAAGATCAACGGCCGCATCTATGCGTCTTCGCCGGAAAACCGCGAGCCCGATCCCTAAGTTGGGGCCATGCCCTCCGACTTCGAAACGCTGCTGTACACCACGGCCGGTCCGGTCGCCACGATCACGCTGAACCGCCCGGAGCAGCTCAACACCATCGTGCCGCCGATGCCCGACGAGATCGAGGCCGCCGTTGGGCGGGCCGAGCGCGACCCGGCCATCAAGGTCATCGTGCTACGCGGAGCGGGCCGGGCCTTCTCCGGCGGCTACGACTTCGGCGGCGGTTTTCAGCACTGGGGCGAGGCCATGATGACCGACGGCCGCTGGGACCCGGGCAAGGATTTCGCGATGGTCAGCGCCCGCGAGACCGGCCCGACCCAGAAATTCATGGCCATCTGGCGAGCCTCCAAACCGGTGATCGCGCAGGTGCACGGCTGGTGTGTGGGCGGGGCCAGCGACTACGCGCTGTGCGCGGACCTGGTCATCGCCAGCGAGGACGCTGTGATCGGCACGCCCTACAGCAGGATGTGGGGGGCGTATCTGACCGGGATGTGGCTCTACCGGCTGAGCCTGGCCAAGGCGAAGTGGCATGCGCTGACGGGACGGCCGCTGACCGGCGTGCAGGCCGCCGAGATCGAGCTGATCAACGAGGCGGTGCCGTTCGAGCGGCTGGAGGCGCGGGTCGCCGAGGTCGCCGCCGAGCTGGCGCGCATCCCGCTGTCGCAGCTGCAGGCGCAGAAGCTGATCGTCAACCAGGCCTACGAGAACATGGGGCTGGCGTCCACCCAGACGCTGGGCGGCATCCTCGACGGGCTGATGCGCAACACCCCCGACGCGCTGGAGTTCATCAAGATCGCCGAGACGCGGGGGGTGCGGGCCGCCGTCGAGCGCCGCGACGGCCCGTTCGGCGACTACAGCCAGGCCCCGCCGGAGCTGCGGCCCGATCCGAGCCACGTCATCGTCCCTGATCGCGATGGATAGTGAGATGCACTAGCGATCACCCTGGCGGTGACCTGGGAACTGTTCGCGCCGGGCCGAAAAGTGCTACCGTAACGTCTATGTCTCGGCTGAGTAGAGGCCTGCGTGCAGGCGCCGCGTTCGTTGCCCTGGGTGTCACCGCTGCGATCTTCCCGTCGACCGCGGTGGCCGACTCGACGGAGGACTTCCCGATCCCCCGCCGGATGATCAACACCACGTGCGACGCCGAGCAGATCCTGGCGGCCACGCGGGACACCAGCCCGGTGTACTACCAGCGCTACATGATCGACTTCAACAACCACCCCAACGTCCAGCAGGCGACCATCGACAAGGCGCACTGGTTCTACGCGTTGTCGCCGCAGGACCGCCGGAACTACTCCGAGAACTTCTATGCGCCCCAGGCCGATCCGCTGTGGGAGGCCTGGCCCAACCACATGAAGATCTTCTGGAACAACAAGGGCGTGGTGGCCAAGGCCACCGACATCTGCAACCAGTACCCGCCCGGCGACATGTCGGTGTGGAACTGGTCGTAATCGCTTAGCCCGATTCCTTAGCCCCTCAGCGGGGCTGGACCACGCCGCCCGGCGGGTGCTCGTCGACGTCGGCGAGGATCAGCTCGCGCACGGCCCGACGCGGTCCGTAGGGCCGCAGCATGGTGCTGGCCGGGCGTGGACGCACGTGCTGCGGCCACCAGAACCAGCGCCCGAGCAGGGTGGCCAGTGACGGCGTCATGAACGACCGCACGATCAGGGTGTCAAACAGCAGGCCCAGCGCGATCGTCGTACCCACCTGGGCCATCACCAGCAGCGGGCTGAACATGAACGTGGCCATGGTGGCGGCGAACACCAGACCGGCGGAGGTCACCACCGAGCCCGAACCGGCCATCGCACGGATCGTCCCGGTCTTGAGCCCGGCGTGGATCTCCTCCTTGAACCGCGAGATCAACAGCAGGTTGTAGTCCGAGCCGACCGCCAGCAGCAGGATGACCGCCATCGCCAGCACCATCCAGTGCAACTTCAGGCCCAGGATGTACTGCCACAGCAGCACCGAGAGGCCGAACGAGGCGCCCAGCGACAGCAACACCGTCCCGACGATCACGAAAGCCGCCACGACGCTGCGGGTGATCACCAGCATGATGATGAAAATCAGTGTGGCCGCGGCGATTCCGGCGATCAACAGGTCGATGTTGGAGCCGTCGTGCATGTCCTTGTACGTCGCGGCGGTGCCGCCGAGGTAGACCTTGGCACCCTCCCAGGGGGTGCCCTTGATCGCCTCGTGCACGGCCTGCTTGATCGGTTCGATGTGCCTGATGCCCTCGGGACTGGCCGGGTCGCCTTCGTGGGAGATGATCAGCCGGACCGCGCGTCCGTCGGGCGAGATGAAATTCTTCAGGCCCCGCGCGAAGTCCGGGCTCTTGAACGCCTCCGGCGGAAGGTAGAACGTGTCGTCGTTCTTCGCCTTGTCGAAGGCATCGCCCTGGGCGGTGGCGTTGTCGGCCTGCGCTTTGGCCTGGTCGTTGAGGCCCTGGGTGATCGCGTAGTTCGACATGATGGTGTCGAGGTTGCGCTGCTGACTCTCGATCTGCGGCGGGATCAGCGCCACCAGCTTCGGCTGAATCCTGTCCAGCTTGTCCAGGTTCGCGCTGAGGTTCACGATGTTCTCGGCCACCTGGTCGATGCCGTCGAGCGCGTTGAAGACCGACCGCAGCGCCCAGCAGACCGGGATGTCGTAACAGTGCTTCTCCCAATAGAAGTAGCTGCGGATCGGCCGGAGGAAGTCGTCGAAGTTGGCGATGTCGTCGCGCAACCTCTCGGTGATCTGCACGGTTTCCTTGGTGAGCCTGGTGGTTTCATGGGTGGTGTTGCTCAGGTCCTGGGTGACCTGCATCTGCTCATGCAGCGTCGCCATCGTCTTGCGCAGCTCGTCTGCCTGCTTGAGCAGATTGTTCGCCTGCTCCTCCTGGTAGTGCTGGGTCTGCAGCCGGCCCGCGGCCTGCGCGCCCATCTGAAAACCCAGCGTGCTGTGGTCGAGCGGCGTGCCCAACGGCCGGGTGATGGTCTGCACCCGGCCGATCCCGGGGATGTGGAAGACCGCCTTGGCGACCTTGTCCAGGACGATGAAGTCGGCCGGGTTGCGCAGGTCGTGATCGGTCTCGATCATCAACAGCTCGGGATTGAGCCGAGCCTGGTCGAAATGCCGGTCCGCGGCGGCATAACCGACATTGGCCGGGGTGTCCGCCGGCAGGAAGTGGCGGTTGTCGTAGTCCGTCTTGTAACCGGGCAGGGCGAGCAGACCGACCAGTGCGACCGCGATCGTCACCGCGAGCACCGGCGCGGGCCAGCGGACGACCGCGGTGCCCATCCGGCGCCAGCCCCGGGTCTGCAGCGTGCGCTTCGGATCCATCAGCTTGAAGAACGAGGTGACCGTCAGCATCGCCGGAGCCAGCGTCAACGCCGCCAGCACCGCGACCAGCATGCCGACCGCACACGGCACCCCCAGCGACTGGAAGTACGGCAGTCGGCAGAAGCTCAGGCAGTACATCGCGCCGGCGATGGTCAGGCCGGATCCGAGCACCACATGCGCGGTGCTGTGGAACATGGTGTAGAACGCCTGCTCGCGGGTCTCGCCCAGCCCACGCGCCTCGTGATAGCGCCCGACCACGAAGATCGCGTAGTCCGTCCCGGCGGCGATCGCCATCAGCACCAGCATGTTGTTGGCGAAGGTCGACAGCCCCATCACGCCGTAGTTGCCGAGCGTCGCGACGACACCGCGGGCCGCCGCCAGCTCGATGAACACCATGCCCAGCATGACCGCGACGGTGATGATCGACCGGTAGACGACTAGCAGCATCACGATGATCACCACGAAGGTGATGAGGGTGACGACCGCGACGCCCTTCTCACCCGCGTGGGACTGGTCGGCGAACAGCGGACCCGCGCCGGTGACATACGCCTTGATTCCCGGCGGCGCGGGCACCGAGTCCACGATCTTGCGCACCGCCAGGGCAGACTCGTTCGCCAGGCCGCCGCCCATGTTGCCGGCGAGGTACACCTGGACGTAGGCGGCCTTCTGGTCGTGGCTCTGGGAACCCGCCGCCGTCAGCGGATCGCTCCAGAAATCCTGGACGTGCTGCACGTGTTTCTTGTCCTGCTCGACGCGCCTGACGATCTCGTCGTAATAGCGGTGCGCCTCGGCCCCGAGGGGCTTGTCGCCCTCCAGCAGGATCATGGCCGAGTTGTCGGAGTTGAACTCCTTGAACGTCGCTCCGACCTTCATCATCGACTGGAAGGAGGCCGCGTCGGTCGGGCTCATCGACACCGAGTGGGTTTTGGCGACCACCTCCAGCTGCGGGGCCACCGTGTTGGTGATGAACACGATGCCCAACCACACCAGGACGATCGGCAGGGCCAGCCGATGGATCATCCGCGGCAGGAACGGCGGGATCAGCGGCTGATCGACGCGCGGCGCAGCCTCGACCGGCTCGCTCATGCGGACTTGTCCAGGCAGTAGACGAACGCGTTCACGGTCTGGTTGGGATCCGAGCGATTCGGGGTCTTGATGACGTCACCGCTGCCGTCGTGCTTGTTCACCACGAACTGGCAGGCGATCCAGCTGCCGTCTCCTTGCGCCACCAGGTTTGCCGGGATGCCGGGTTTCGTTGAACTCAATACTTTGCTCCAGGGCAAGGGCACGTTGAGTGCCTGCTGCGGATGGGAGTTTTCGTCGAGATAGTTGATGGTTGCCGTGCTGCCCGGCGGGCCCCAGACCTGAAGCGTGATGGTCTTGGCGTTGAACTCGTCGAGCACCTCCCCCGAGGTGCCGCCGCCGAACGACCCGGGGTGCACACCGAAGATGCCGTGCAACCGGTAGACGACGAACCCCGACAGCGCGACGACGGCCGCGATCGTCAGCACCAGCCAGAAACGGCCCAGAAACCCCTTCTTCCTGGCGCGCTGCCGGGCGGTCTCGCCGCCCTCGCGGCCCGCGGAGTCCTGCTTGTTCAACGGCTCGGTCCTTGGCTCGGTCGTCGTCATGGGCGCGCCCCCCTTTCTGCGATCATGCCGATTGCGGGATGAGGCCGATGCACGTGGCGGTCAACAGCCGGGTCAGCGCGGAGGCGAAGTCCAGATTCCATTCCGGCGGAACGACTTCCGGCTCCTCTGCGTAGGCGTCGGTGAGCCGTTCCGGGGGGTTGGCCACCTGCCACAGCGTGGCCGCCAGCGAGTAGGCGGCCAGCAGGATGTCCAGCGACCCCGAGCGCCCGAGTTCGGGCAGCGCCCGCTGGATGGAGTCGGCGAGGGACAGCGTGGCGGCGGTGCTGATCCGCTTGACCTCGACCACGCGTTCGGCGTCCACCTCGTGTTCCAGGTGCAGGTGCAGGTTGGCCAGCAGGTCGCAGAACAGCGGATCGTCGGCCAGGGCGTCGGCCAGCGTCTCGGCGATCCGCGACGGCGTCGCGGCGCCGGGCTGGGCGAGCTTGTCCGACACCGTGTTCGACCACTGCACCCAGCCCTCGGCGGACAGGTGCAGCAGGACCTCCTTGTGCGAGGTGAAGTAGCGGCGCACCGCCGAGTAGTGGATCCCGGCGCGGCGGGCGACGGCGGTCAGCGTGACCGACGCGACGCCCGTCTCCAGCGCCAGCGAACGGGCCGCCTCCACGAGGGCCTCCGCACGTTGGCGCTTCTTCTCCTCGGTGCGGGCGCGCTGGAATGTTAGTTGCGCCACCGGCCGAGCGTAACGCACATTATGTGATTTGTATAACGCACGTGGCGTGATTTGTCGTTGGCCACTGAGCCCCGCCGCGACGCGTCAAGCTGGACGGGTGCAGACCATCGCCCTGATCGGGTTCCTCGGCGGCCTGATCACCGGGATCTCGCCGTGCATCCTGCCGGTGCTGCCGGTGATACTGCTGTCCGGCATGGACGGCGACCGGCGCGGCGTGGGCTCCGCGGCGCGGCCCTACCTGGTGATCGCGGGCCTGGTGTGCAGCTTCAGCGTGGCCACGCTGATCGGCTCGGCGCTGCTGACGGCGCTGCACCTGCCCCAGGATGCGATCCGGTGGACCGCCCTGGTGGTGCTGACCGCCATCGGGCTGGGACTGATCTTCCCGCCGCTGCAGCAACTGATCGAGCGACCGTTCGCCTACCTGCCGCAGCGCCAAAGTCGGCCCGGCGCAGACGGTTTCGGCCTGGGCCTGACGTTGGGCGCGCTGTACGTGCCGTGCGCCGGACCGGTGCTTGCCGCGATCGTGGTGGCCGGCGGCACCTCCTCGATCGGCCCCGGCGCGCTGGTGTTGACCGCGACGTTCGCCGCCGGAAACGCGCTGCCGCTGCTGGCCTTCGCGCTGGCCGGCCGGCGCGTCGCCCAGCGGGTCGCGGCGTTCCGCCGCCGGCAGCGGGCGATACAGGTCGCCGGCGGGATCGCGATGATCGTGCTGGCCGTCGCGCTGGTGTTCAACCTGCCCGCGATGCTGCAGCGCGCCGTCCCGGACTACACCACCGCGATGCAGAACCGGTTGGGCGCCAACGACCTTCAGCGCAGTCTGAGCCCCCCCGGGCCGCCGCCGACCCAGGGCGGCGCGCTGCAGCTGAGCCCGGGCGACGTCACCGGCGGCGGGGCGCTGTCCGACTGTTCCGACGGGTTGGCGGAGCTGCAGCGGTGCGGGCCGGCGCCCGCGCTCACCGGGATCACCGGGTGGCTCAACACCCCGGACGGCAAACCGCTCGACCCGGCGGCGGTGCGCGGCAAGGTGATCCTGATCGACTTCTGGGCCTACTCGTGCATCAACTGCCAGCGCGCCATCCCGCACGTAATCGATTGGTACGACCGGTATCACGACAGCGGATTCCTGGTCATCGGGGTGCACACCCCGGAATACGCCTTCGAACGGGTCCCGGGCAACGTGGCCAGCGGCGCGGCCGACCTGCACATCGGCTATCCGATCGCCCTGGACAACGACTACGCGACGTGGAACAACTACCAGAACCTGTACTGGCCGGCCGAGTACCTGATCGACGCGACCGGGCAGGTGCGGCACACCAAGTTCGGCGAAGGCGACTACGACGGCACCGAACGGCTGATCCGCGAACTGCTCGCCGCCGCCCATCCCGGCGCGCGGCTACCCGCCCCGGCGAACACCGCCGACACCACACCGCAGTCCAGGCTCACCCCGGAGACCTACCTGGGCGTGGGCAAGGCCGGAAACTACGGCGGCACCGGCGATTACCGGTCGGGCACCGCGACGCTGAGCTATCCGGCCACCCTGGGCGAGGACAGGTTCGCGCTGCGCGGGCGCTGGACGCTGGACGACCAGGGCGCCACCGCGGCCGGCGACGACTGCGCGGTCCGGCTGAACTACACCGCCAAAGACGTCTACGCCGTCGTCGGCGGCACCGGCACCCTGACCGTGACCCGGGACGGAACGACCACCACGACGCCGATCGGCGGGGCGCCCACCCTGCACCGGATCGTCGCCGACGACTCCGCGCACCGCGACCAGCTGGACATGCGCGTCAGCCCAGGGCTGCAGGTCTTCTCGTTCACCTTCGGCTAGCCGCACCGGCCAGGCCGCCCAGCACCGCCACCAGCACGCCCAGCCCCGCCAGCGCCGCCCCGGCCAGCAGCGTGGCGTTGAGCCATTGGTGCACACCGGATTCGGCGTGCGCGACCATCACCTCGGCGATGCGGCGGACGTTGCCGGTGGTGTGGTTGAGCGCGTCGTTGACGTAGCGGCCGGCCGCCTCCAGGCCGGCCCATCCGGCCGCGCCGACCAGCAGCGCCGCGACGCCCAGGCTGCTGAGCGCCTTGCCGCGGCGCCGGGCGGCGGCCAGCGTCAGCAGCGCGCCCACCCCGCACAGCGCCGCCGACCCCAGGCTCAGCCACGGCCCCCAGCGCGTCAGCCCGCTGAGCCGGCCCTGCCGAGGCACCGAAACGGTAAGCGGCACAGTCAGTTTCGCCGGGACCGCGACGTTGTGCCGGCGCAGCAGCGGCCGGATCGAGGGGTCGTCGAGCATCGGGGCCACATCGACCGCCCACTGGTCGCCGCCCGCGCCGGACCCGTCGAACAGCCAGGCGTGCGCGGCGCGGTTGGCCTGGGCGAACAACGGCGGAAACGCCGGCCCCGCGGTGAACGCGGCAGCGGCGTCGTGCACCTGCGTACCGTCCACCGGGTAGCGGCCGCCGCCGTGCTCGGCGATCAAAGCCATTGCCCGCGTGGTGAGTTCGGCCGCCATGGCGGATTGCAGCGCCGGGTCGGCGGCGGCCCGGCGGGCCAGCGCGGCATAGCCGTCGGCGTCGACGACGTGCAGCTGCACCCATCCCGCCGGCACCGCCACCGCCAGGGCCAGCGTGGCGATCAGCCACCCCAGCACGACGCCCGCGAATCGCACGCCCGCGAATCTACTGAATTCCCCGCACGTATGCGGCCTGCCCGAGGTGCTGGGCGCAGTCGTCGATGATGCTCACCAGCCGCGCGCTGGCCGTCACCGGCGGGTCCCAGTTGGTGTCCACGACGCGGCTCAGCTCCCCGGCGGTCACCCCGCCGATGTATTCGCAGGTGAGCTCGTGCACCGCGTGGTAGTAGCCGGACAGCAGGTCGGCGGGCGCCCGCACCTTGGCGACGTCCTCGGGCGTATGCCCGTAGCCGGTGTCGTTGCGCGGCAGGTCCAGCCCGAACCGGTCCACCCAGCCGTCGCGGGTCCACACCTGCTCCACCCCGGCGATGTCGGCCAGCTGGATGTCCTGCACCCGGGCGCTGTGCCAGATCAGCCAGGCGATGCTGTTGGCGTCGGGGGTCGGGCGGTAGCCCGACACCTCGTCGGTCAACCCGTCGGTGAGTTCGTCGACGTGTTCGATCAGCCGGGTGAACGCGTCGCGCAGCAGCTCTCGGGTAACGGCGTCGCTGTCAGCTCGCATAAGGCCGACCCTACGCGCCGTGCCAGACCGCCTCGACGTTGTTGCCGTCGGGGTCGCGCACGAACGCACCGAAATAGCCGGGGTGGTATTCGGGCCACAGCCGCGGCGGGTGCAGCACCTCGGCGCCCAGCTCGACGGCCGCCCGGTGGAAGGCACGCACCGCGTCCTCGTCGGCGGCCTCGAAGGCCAGGTGCACCTCCCGGTTGGGGCCCGCGGGCGCGTCCGAGATCCAGAAGGTCGGTTTGCCCGCCCGGCCGTAGCCGATGGCTGGCCCCACATCCAGCTGCCGGGAGAAACCCAGGGTGCCCAGCACGGCGTCGTAAAACCGCTGAGATTCCGCGTAGTTGGCGCAGTTGATTCCCACGTGATCGATCACGGAACAGATCCTGGCACGACCGGCGGGAACGGTCGTAGATTGTTTGAATGACTTACGACCTCATCATCCGTAATGGCAGCATCGTCGACGGGCTGGGGGGTGAGCCGTACGTCGGCGACGTGGCGGTGCGCGACGGCGTGATCGCGGCGGTCGGTGCGGTGAACGGGGCCACCGCGAACCGCGAGATCGACGCCACCGGGCGGCTGGTCACGCCGGGCTTCGTGGACCTGCACACCCACTACGACGGCCAGGCCGTCTGGTCGGAGCGGCTGACCCCGTCCTCGGCGCACGGGGTGACCACGGTGGTGATGGGCAACTGCGGCGTCGGCTTCGCCCCGTGCCGCCAGTCCGACCACGACGTGCTGGTCGACGTGATGGCCGGTGTCGAGGACATCCCCGGCGTCGTGATGACCGACGGCCTGCCGTGGACGTGGGAGACGTTCCCCGAATACCTGGACACCCTCGAGGCCGGCAAGCGTGACATCGACGTGGCCGCCTATCTGCCGCATTCGCCGCTGCGGGTGTACGTGATGGGTCAGCGCGGCGCCGACCGGGAGCCGGCCACCGCGGAGGACCTGGCGAAGATGCGGGCGCTGGCCAAGGAGGCGGTCGAGGTGGGCGCACTGGGTTTCGCCTCGTCGCGGCTGACCATCCACAAGACCGAAAGTGGTTCTCCCATCCCGAGTTACGACGCCGCCCGGGAGGAGATCGAGCAGATCGCCCGGGGTGTGGTGGACGGCGGCGGCGGCCTGCTGCAGTTCGTTCCCGACATCCCGGCCGGCGGCTACCAGCCGGTGCTGCAGACGGTGTTCGACGTCGCCGAGGACGTCGGCCTGCCGCTCACCTTCACCCTCGTCGTCGCCAACTCCGGTGACCCGACGTGGCCGGACGCCATCACGATGATCGAGAAGGCCAACGCGGCGGGCGGCGACATCACCGCGCAGCTGTTGCCGCGCCCGATCGGGTTGATCATCGGATTGCAGTTGAGCGCAAACCCATTCGTGCTCTACCCCAGCTACCGCGAGATCGCGCACCTGCCGCTGGCCGAGCGGGTCGCACAGATGCGCAAGCCCGAGGTGCGGGCCCGCATCCTGGCCGACAAGCCCGGCGAGGGCCACCCGATCCTGTACGTGGCCCAGATGTGGGACTGGATCTACCCGCTCGGCGACAACCCCGATTACGAGCCGGACCCGTCGACGTCCATCGCGGCCCGGGCCCGCGCCCGCGGCGTGGATCCGATGGAGGAGGCCTACGACCGGCTGCTCGACGACGACGGCCGGGCCATGCTGCTGGTGGCGACCAGCAACCTGCAGGGCAACTCGCTGGACACCGTCGGGGAGCTGCTGCACCGCGACGATGTGGTGCTGGGTCTGGGCGACGGCGGCGCGCACTACGGGATGATCTGCGACGCCAGCTACTCGACCTACTTCCTGACGCACTGGGCGCGCGACCGAAAGTCGGGGCGGTTCAGCGTGGCCGACGCGGTGCGCCGGCTCACCTCGGTGCCCGCGCGGGTGGCAGGGCTGGGCGACCGCGGCCGCATCGCGGTGGGCTACAAGGCCGACCTCAATGTCATCGACCACGCCGCGCTGCGGCTGCACAAGCCGGTGATCAGTCACGACCTGCCGGCGGGCGGGCGGCGCCTGGACCAGACCGCCGACGGCTACGTCGCCACCATCGTGTCCGGAGAGATCATCGCCGAGAACGGCGTGCCCACCGCTGCGCGTCCGGGCAAGTTGGTGCGCGGCCGCCGGCCCGGCCCGGCACCCTTGCGATAACGCCCCAAAAGTGGCATATACCAGCTAAGTTGGGTCCGTGACGAACCCGCATTTTGCGTGGTTGCCGCCAGAAGTCAACTCGGCACTAATTTATTCCGGTCCTGGTCCCGGGCCGCTGCTTGCTGCCGCGGCGGCGTGGGACGGCCTGGCCGAGGAGCTGGCGTCGTCGGCACAGTCGTTTTCTTCGGTCACGTCGGATCTGGCCAGCGGGTCGTGGCAGGGCGCGTCGTCGGCGGCCATGATGACCGTCGCCAACCAATACGTGAGCTGGCTGTCCGCGGCCGCCGCGCAGGCCGAGGAGGTGTCGCACCAGGCCTCGGCCATCGCGACGGCGTTCGAGGTGGCCCTGGCGGCCACCGTGCAGCCCGCCGTGGTGGCCGCCAACCGGGCGTTGGTGCAGGCGCTGGCCGCCACCAACTGGCTGGGCCAGAACACGCCGGCGATCGCCGACATCGAGGCCGCCTACGAGCAGATGTGGGCCTCGGACGTGGCGGCGATGTTCGGCTACCACGCCGACGCATCGGCGGCCGTGGCGAAGTTGCCGCCGTGGAATGAGGTGTTGCAGAACCTCGGGTTCTCCAACGCCAGCACCGCCGTCACCCGCCCGGCCGGCTCGGGCGCCGTGGCCCGCGGCTACACCTCGCGCATCGCGGGGTTTCTCGCGCCGCGCGCGCCGCAGTGACGCCGCGCGCGCCTATCGTGGAACATCATGCGCAGCAAGAAGAAGGTCGATCTGCAGGCGCTGGCCGACGCGCTGGCCGACTACCCGTATGCCTACCTGATCACGGTCGACGACGACTACCGCGCGCACACCGTGACGGTCGAACCGGTGCTGCGTGAGTCGATCCTGGACGTCGGGTTGATCGGTGGCCGCACTCAGCAGAACCTGGCCCGGCGCCGCGACGTCACCCTGCTGTGGCCGCCGACCGAGCCGGGCGGCTACTCGCTGATCGTCGACGGCACGGCGCAGGTGAGCGAGGCCGGCGACGCGGTTCGGCTGGCGGTGGCGCCCACCCGCGCGCTGTTGCACCGCGACGCCGACTCGGCCGACGCCGCCAAGGGCTGTCTGCACGACTGCGTGGTTTTCTCGCTGCCGGCCTAGACGGTATGGGGGCTGGGGCCTCGCTCACATGTGAACGTGTTTTGATCAGCGCAAGAAACGCTCCGTGGGTCCCAACGCCGCGATCGCGCGTCAGCTGGCCGGATGGTGCTGGTCGCTGGCGGTGCTTGAACGATTGAACACCCCACAAATGTCCGGATGAGTCAGCAGGTGTCGGCAAGCGTCTTGGAGTGACCCGCGTCGCCGCTATGAGCAATCACGTTGCACCACAACGGGATAACGCTCACCCTACGGGCGCCGAGCGTGGGCCTTACGCACGCGAACTCGCTCGCGGTCGACCGTAGGCCCCACGCTCGGCGAGCTTGGCCGTGACGCGCTCGACGATCACCTGCGGCCGCGACAACATCGCCGCGCTGACTCTGATCACGGCCCAGCCGGCCGCCTCGAGCAACGCGATTCGCTCGATGTCCCAGGCCCGCTGATAGGGATCGTCCCAGTGCTGGATCCCGTCGTACTCGACGGCGACCTTCCACTCCCGCCACCCCATGTCCACCCGAACGCGCAGCTCTCGCAGCTCGATCTGCGTCTGCGGCTTCGGCAGTCCGGCCCGCACCAGCAGCACCCGCAACCTGGTCTCCTGGGGAGACTCCGCACCGCCGTCGGCCAGCTCCAGCGAGGCGCGCAGCCGGCGAATGCCGCGGGCGCCCCGGTGCCGGTCGGCCACAGCGACGACGTCGGCGGGCTTGATACCCGTCGCGTTGAGTAACGCGTCGAGGATCGGCAGCGCCTTGGCGGCGGGCAGGCCGCAACCGATGTCGAACGCCGTCCGGGCCGCGGTCGTCACCCGCATTCCGGACACGGTGTCCGCCTCGTCATCGGCCAGCGTGTAGCTGCGCACGAGGATGCCGCGCTGACCGTGCCGATCCGCGCGCACGATTTCGGCGGGCGCGGCCGCATCGAGCCACTTGGTGCCATGGATCGCCGCGGCGGACAAACCGGCCAGTGTCGCACCGGTCGACAGCCACGCCGCGCGCGCCTTGCCGGCCGGCGTCAGCTCGGCGTCCTTCGCGATGTAGACGTCGCGGAACACCTTGCGATACCGCGTTCGCAGCTGACTGCGGGTCACCGCGCCGCGGTGCAGGGCGTCACTGCCCAGAAACGGGGACATGCCGGCATATTCGCCGTCGCACACGCGCGGCGGGTGCGCCGAGCGTGGGGGCTGTGCACGAATTCCGGGGTGTGGACGGACGTAGCCCCCACGCTCGGCGCGGTAAACCAGGCCCGACGCGGGCACGAAAAAGCCCGGCCCACTCGAGATTTCGAGGGACCGGGCTTTTCCGTAACGGACTCAGAAGTCCATGCCGCCCATGCCGCCGGTCGGGTCGCCCGCGGGAGCGGCCGCCTTCTCCGGCTTGTCGGCGACGACCGCCTCGGTGGTCAGGAACAGCCCCGCGATGGACGCCGCGTTCTGCAGCGCCGAGCGGGTCACCTTCACCGGGTCGGCAACGCCGGCCTTGAGCAGGTCCTCGTACTCACCGGTGGCGGCGTTGAGGCCGGTACCGGCGGGCGAGTTGCGGACCTTCTCGGCCACCACGCCGGGCTCCAGGCCACCGTTGAAGGCGATCTGCTTCAGCGGAGCCTCGAGGGCCACCCGGACGATGTTGGCGCCGGTCGCCTCGTCGCCCTCGAGCTTCAGCTCGTCCAGGGCCGGGATCGCGTGCAGCAGGGCCACGCCACCGCCGGCGACGATGCCCTCCTCCACGGCCGCCTTGGCGTTGCGGACCGCGTCCTCGATGCGGTGCTTGCGCTCCTTGAGCTCGACCTCGGTCGCGGCGCCGGCCTTGATCACCGCCACGCCGCCGGCCAGCTTGGCCAGCCGCTCCTGCAGCTTCTCGCGGTCGTAGTCGGAGTCGCTGTTCTCGATCTCGGTGCGGATCTGGGCCACCCGGCCGGCGATGGCGTCGGAGTCACCGGCGCCCTCGACGATGGTGGTCTCGTCCTTGGTGACGACGACCTTGCGGGCCTTACCGAGCAGCGAGATGTCGGCGCTCTCCAGCGACAGGCCGACCTCTTCGCTGATGACCTGGCCGCCGGTGAGGATGGCCATGTCCTGCAGCATCGCCTTGCGGCGGTCGCCGAAGCCGGGCGCCTTGACGGCCACCGACTTGAAGGTGCCGCGGATCTTGTTGACGACCAGGGTGGACAGGGCCTCGCCCTCGACGTCCTCGGCGATGATCAGCAGCGGCTTGCCGGCCTGGATGACCTTCTCCAGCAGCGGCAGCAGGTCCTTGACGGTCGAGACCTTGGAGCTGACCAGCAGGATGAACGGATCCTCGAGGACGGCTTCCTGACGCTCGGCGTCGGTGACGAAGTAGCCCGAGATGTAACCCTTGTCGAACCGCATACCCTCGGTGAGCTCGAGCTGCAGGCCGAAGGTGTTGGACTCCTCGACGGTGATGACGCCCTCGTTGCCGACCTTGTCCATCGCCTCGGCGATCAGGTCGCCGATCGACTGGTCGCCCGCGGAGATGGCCGCGGTGGCAGCGATCTGGTCCTTGGTCTCGACCTCCTTGGCCGACTTGAGCAGGGTCTCGGTGACCTTCTCGACGGCCTTCTCGATGCCGCGCTTGAGACCCAGCGGGTTGGCGCCGGCCGCGACGTTGCGCAGGCCCTCGCGGACCAACGCCTGGGCGAGCACCGTGGCCGTCGTCGTGCCGTCACCGGCGACGTCGTCGGTCTTCTTGGCGACTTCCTTGACCAGCTCGGCGCCGATCTTCTCGTACGGGTCCTCCAGCTCGATCTCCTTGGCGATGGACACACCATCGTTGGTGATCGTGGGGGCACCCCACTTCTTCTCCAGGACGACGTTGCGACCCTTGGGGCCCAACGTGACCTTTACCGCGTCGGCGAGGGCGTTGAGCCCGCGCTCGAGGCCGCGACGGGCCTCTTCGTCGTACGCAATTGTCTTGGCCATTGCGAAGTGATTCCTCCGGATTGGGGATGACACGTCCTGGCCGGGTGCAGTGCCCGCGACGGACGACCAGGCTGCTGCCGTCGGGCGACGACAGAGCCGAGCCTCACCGTCCCGACCTAGCACTCACTGGTCGCGAGTGCCAAGTCATTCTTAGCACTCGCCCATGCCGAGTGCAAGAACAGGTCGGGGCGCAACTAGGGCAGGTCGAGCAGCTGCTCGTAGAAGCCGCCGAAACCGCGCCGGGGGTCCACCAGATGGATCTCCAGGATCCAGTGGCAGGTGCGGCCGCGGGGATCGGTGCGGCGCATCGGCTTGTCCGATCCGGGCATGATGTACCACTCGATGCCCGGCCCGGCGATCTTCTTGTGCGCGAACTCCCCGATCAGATGCCCGGCGATGTGGCTGCCCCACTCGAAACCCTCGGCCCGCGCCACCGCGACGACGGCGTCGAACAGCTCGGCCCCGGTGACATCCGGGTGGCCGGCGAAGTAGTCCCGCCCGGCCTGCCACACCCGCGGCAGCGCATCGCGAACGGCCTTCTTGTGCGGGTCGTCGCCCAGCAGGAAGGTACGCCCGAAGTCGGCTTCCCACTCCTCGAATACCGGCCCCAGGTCGAGGAAGACGATGTCGTCGGCGGCGATCGTGCGGTCCGGCGGGCGTTCCTGGAACGGCTGCAGGGTGTTGGGGCCGGCCCGCACGATCCGCCGGTGCCAGTGCTGGCGCACCCCGAACATCGCCCCGGCCAGGTCGTGGATCTCGTCCGAGAGCTGCCGTTCGGCCACTCCCGGGCGGATCATGCCGCGCCGCTCGATCTCGTCGAACAGCTGCGCCGCCTTGTCCTGGGCGTCCAGCAGCCGCCGCACCCGCACGTCCTCGGAGGCCTCCACCTTGGCGATGCTAACTGGCAGGCTGGACCTCATGTCCCTCGTCGTGCCGCCCTACCCGCCCGCCCGCTACACGAAAGACCAGCCGGAGACCAGCGCCTGGCTCAAGCGGGCCGACGAACCGCCGGACTACCAGACCGCCGGCGTCAAGTACCACTACCTGGCCAACCAGCACGACACCGCCGGCGACTACGGGTTGTACCGGGTCGACATCGCCCCGGCCGGCGGCGGGCCCGGGCCGCATTTCCACCGCGCCATGTCCGAGGCGTTCTTCGTGCTCTCCGGGACGATGAAGCTCTACGACGGCACCGAGTGGACCGACGGGCACCAGGGCGACTTCCTTTACGTCCCGCCCGGCGGGGTGCACGGCTTCCGCAACGAGGCCGACGACCCCGCGTCGATCCTGATGTTGTTCGCGCCCGGCGCGCCGCGCGAGGCCTACTTCGAAGGCTTCGCCGCGCTGGCCGACATGACCGACGAGGAACGCCGGGAATGGTTCGCCCGGCACGACAACTTCTGGGTTCAATAGCGCGTCCCGGTCGATGAGTATGTTGTGGGCCATGGCTCCCCACGACAAACAGCACCGCGACTGGTCGGAGGCCGACGTCGGTGATCAGAGCGGCCGCGTCGTCGTCATCACCGGCGCCAACACCGGCATCGGCTACGAGACGGCCGCCGTGCTGGCCCACCGCGGCGCCCACGTCGTGCTCGCGGTCCGCGACCTGGAGAAGGGCAACGCGGCGCTGTCGCGGATCGTGGCCGCCAGCCCGAACGCCGACGTCACGCTGCAGCAGCTGGACCTGGCCTCGCTGGCCTCGGTGCGTTCTGCCGCCGAGGCGCTGCGCGCGGCCTACCCGCGCATCGACCTGCTGATCAACAACGCCGGCGTGATGTGGACGCCCAAGCAGGTCACCGAGGACGGTTTCGAATTGCAGTTCGGCACCAACCATCTGGGGCACTTCGCGCTGACCGGGTTGCTGCTCGATCACCTGCTGGGAGTGCGGGATTCGCGGGTGGTGACGGTCAGCAGCCTCGGCCACCGGCTGCGCGCCGCCATCCACTTCGACGACCTGCACTGGGAGCGCCGCTACGACCGGGTCGCCGCCTACGGCCAGTCCAAGCTGGCCAACCTGCTGTTCACCTACGAGCTGCAGCGCCGGCTGGCGGCCGCCCCGGACGCGAAGACCATCGCGGTCGCCGCGCACCCCGGCGGCTCCAACACCGAGCTGGCCCGCCACCTGCCCGGAATCTTCCGGCCGGTGCAGGCGGTGCTGGGGCCGGTGCTGTTCCAGAGCCCGGCGATGGGCGCGCTGCCGACGCTGCGGGCCGCCACCGATCCGGCCGTGCAGGGCGCGCAGTACTACGGCCCGGACGGCTTCCTCGAACAGCGCGGGCGCCCGAAGCTGGTCGAGTCCAGCGCCCAGTCGCACGACGAGCAGCTGCAGCGCCGGCTGTGGGCCGTGTCCGAAGAACTCACCGGCGTCCACTTCCCGGTCTGACCTCCATGGCCGCGATGCGCTCCGTCGCCGAACACCAGCGGGTGGTGGCCGGGCTGATCCGCGCCCGGCCGCCGGTCGCGGTGCCGCTGGCGCAGGCCCAGGGCCTGGTGCTGGCCGAGGACGTGGTGGCGGGGCTGGCGCTGCCGGTGTTCGACAACTCCGCGATGGACGGCTACGCGGTGCGCGCCGAGGACACCGCGGGCGCCACCCCCGAGCGGCCGGTCGTGCTGCCGGTCGCCGAGGACATTCCGGCCGGGCGCACCGACGAGCTGACGCTGCAGCCGGGCACCGCGCACCGGATCATGACGGGCGCGCCGGTGCCGGCCGGGGCGACGGCCGTCGTGCCGGTGGAGGACACCGACGGCGGCGTGGACGTGGTGTCGATTCGGGCGTCGCGCGAACCCGGCAAGCACATCCGCCGCGCCGGTGAGGACGTCTCCCCCGGCACCACCGTGTTGCGCCGCGGGCAGGTGGTGACGCCGGCGGTGCTCGGGCTGGCCGCGGCGCTGGGCATCGCCGAGCTGTCGGTGATCCCGCGGCAGCGGGTGCTGGTCATCTCGACGGGATCGGAGCTGGTGGCCCCGGGCGCCGCGCTGCGGCCGGGGCAGATCTACGAGTCCAACTCGATCATGCTGGCCGGGGCCGTGCGCGACGCCGGCGCGGAGCTGGTGGCCGTCGCGACCGCCGAGGACGAGGTGGCACAGTTCAGTTCGATCATCGACCGGTATGCGGCCGGCACCGACCTGATCATCACCAGCGGCGGCGTCAGCGCCGGCGCCTACGAGGTGGTCAAGGACGCCTTCGGGCGCGAGGGCGATCAGGGCGTGGAGTTCGTCAAGGTGGCCATGCAGCCGGGCATGCCGCAGGGCGTGGGACGGGTGGCCGGGGCGACCATCGTCACGCTGCCCGGCAATCCGGTCAGCGCGCTGGTGTCCTTCGAGGTGTTCATCCGCCCGGCGCTGCGCGCCGCGATGGGCCTGCCCGATCCCGAACGCCCGCACCGGTCGGCGGTGCTCGCCGAGTCGCTCACCTCGCCGCGCGGCAAACGCCAATTCCGGCGCGCGGTGCTGGACGACGACGCCGGCACCGTCGTCAGCTACGGCCCGCCGGCCTCGCATCACCTGCGCTGGCTGGCGTCGGCGAACGGGCTGCTGGACATCCCCGAAGACGTCGTCGAGGTGCCCGAGGGGACCACCCTCGAGGTGTGGGATCTGCGCTAGCCCGATTCAGCCGGCGGGCGCTCGATGGAATTCGTCGGCGGTGTCGAAGGCCGGCGTGTAGCGGATGGCGACGGCGACGATCGTCATCATCACCGGGATGGTGACCAGCGCCCCGGACAGGCCCACCCACTCGGACAGGTGGCCGATCAGCGGCGGGCCGAGCAGATAGCCCAGCCAGCCGGTGGCGGCCACGATCGCGATCGCCGATCCGGCGCCGCGGGCGCCGTAGGCCGCGCTGAACGCGGTGGGCACCAGCAGCGCGACGCCGACGCCCAGCGCGGCGAACCCGAGCACCCCGGCGGCCGCGTCGGCGGTCGCCAGCGCCACGCTCATGCCCGCCACGGCCAGCACCGCCAGCGCCGGCAGCAACCGGCGGCTGGGCAGCCGCGCGTGCAGCCGGGCGGCGCCGAACCGGGTGACGACCATGGTCAGGGTGTAGGCCGCGTAGCTCGCCGCGGCCACGCTCGGGCCGGCGCCGACGACGTCGCGCAGGTAGGTGGCCGACCAGTCGGTGGCCGCTCCCTCGCACAGGAACGACGCGAACGACACGGCCGCCAGGATCGCCACCGCCGGCGTCACCCGCCGGCCCGCGGCCGGTTCCGGCGGCGCGGCCACGGAATCGGCCGCGTCCGGCAGCAGGCGTCGGGTCAGCGCCGCCACCACGAGGAGCACGACCGCCCCGAGCACCGTCAGCTGAGCGGTCAGGCCGATGCCGGCGCCGACGCAGGCCGCCCCGATCAGCGCCCCGAGCAGGGTGCCCAGGCTCCACATCCCGTGAAAGCGCGCCATCATCGGCGCCCCGGCGCGCCGTTCGACCGTGCCGGCCTGGGTGTTCATCGCGACGTCCAGCGCGCCCTGGAACATCCCCCACAACGCCAGCGCCGCGAACAGCGCCGGCCCGGACCGGGCCAGCCCCACCGTCGTCCCGGCCGCCGCGTAGCCGGCGACGGTGACCGGGATCAGCCGGTGGCTCCCCCAGCGCGGCAGCGCCCAGTGGCCGGCCAGCGTGGCCAGCACCGAGCCCAGCGGAGCGCCGAACAACGCCGTGCCCAGCGCGGCGTCGTCCAGGCCGAGTCCGGCTTTGACCTGCGGAATGTGGGCGGCCCACGACGCGAACAGCAGGCCGTGAGCAACGAACACCGCGGTGACACCGCGTTTGGCCCGACTCAGCATCTCGACGGTGAACGTTCCCTTCGCGGGCGGCGACGAATCCGTCACCGGCTCCGTAAGATGGCCGCGTGGCACGACGCCCCCGCACCATCGGCCCCTCGGCTTCCGACCCCGGTTTCAGCCCCCAGCATGCGCTGGAGTTGGTGCGCTCCGCCATCCCGCCGGTGCATCCGGCCGGCCGGCCGTTCGTCGGCGCCGGGCTGGCGCTGGCGCTGGCCGGGCGCCGGCACCGCTGGCTGCGCCGGGCGGGCCTGCTGGCGGCGGGGGCGTGCGCGGGATTCTTCCGGCACCCGCCCCGGGTGCCGCCGGCCCGGCCCGGCGCGATCGTCGCGCCCGCCGACGGCGAGATCTGCGTGATCGACGTCGCCACCCCGCCCGCCGAATTGAGCATGGGCGACGTGGCGCTGCCGCGGGTCAGCATTTTCCTGTCGCTGCTGGACGCCCACGTGCAGCGGGCCCCGGTCAGCGGCGAGGTGATCGACGTGCAGCACCGGCCGGGCCGGTTCGGGTCGGCCGACCTGGCGGCCGCGAGCACCGAGAACGAACGCACCAGCCTGCGCATCCGCACCCCCGGCGGCGCGGAGGTGGTCGCGGTCCAGGTCGCCGGGCTGCTGGCGCGGCGCATCATCTGCGACGCGCACGTCGGCGACAAGCTGTCGATCGGCGACACCTACGGCCTGATCCGCTTCGGCTCCCGGCTGGACACCTACCTGCCGGCGGGCGCACAGCCGCTGGTGACCGTCGGCCAACGCGCCATCGCCGGCGAGACCGTGCTGGCCGAGCTGCCATGATCAGCAAGCCGCGCGGCCGCCGGGCAGTCAATCTGCAGATCCTGCCCAGCGCGATGACGGTGCTCTCGGTGTGCGCGGGGCTGACCTCGATCCGGTTCGCCCTCGAGCACCAGCCCAAGGCCGCGATGGCGCTGATCGCGGCGGCCGCGATCCTGGACGGGCTGGACGGCCGGGTGGCGCGGATCCTGGACGCTCAGTCCCGGATGGGCGAGGAGATCGACTCGCTGGCCGACGCGGTGAACTTCGGGGTGACCCCGGCGATCGTGCTCTACGTGACGCTGCTGACCACGTCGCCGGCCGGGTGGGTGGCGATCCTGCTCTACGCGGTGTGCGTGGTGTTGCGGCTGGCCCGGTTCAACGCGCTGCTGGACGACGGCAGCCAGCCCGCCTACACCCACGAGTTCTTCATCGGCATGCCGGCGCCGGCCGGCGCGGTGTCGATGATCGGCCTGATCGGACTCAAGCTGCAGTTCGGCGACGGCTGGTGGACGTCCCCGCTGTTTTTGTGCATCTGGATCACCGGGACGTCGATCCTGATGGTCAGCAAGATCCCGATGCGCAAGATGCACGCGGTGGCGGTGCCGCCGAGTTGGGCGGCGCCGCTGCTGGCGGTGCTGGCGATCTGCGCGGCGGCGGCGGTGCTGGCGCCCTACGTGCTGATCTGGGTGATCATCGTCGCCTACCTGTGCCACGTGCCGTTCGCGGTGCGCAACCAGCGCTGGCTGGCCGCGCACCCCGAGGCGTGGGACGAGGCGCCCAAGCAGCGCCGCGCCGCCCGGCGGGCGATCCGCCGGGCACAGCCCAACCGCCGGTCGGTGACGCGGCTGGGCCTGCGCAAGCCGGGCAGGCGCGTGCCGTGACCGGTTCCGGCTCGGCGCGTCAACTCACGCTGACCGCCCGGCTGAACACCTCGGCCGTCGACTCCCGTCGCGGCGTCGTCCGCCTGCACGCGAGTGCCGTTGCGGCCCTTGGCATTCGGGAGTGGGACGCGGTGTCGCTGATCGGTTCGCGCACCACCGCGGCGGTGGCCGGCCTGGCCGGCCCCGAAATACCCTCCGGCACCGTGTTGCTCGACGACGTGACGCTGTCCAACGCCGGCCTGCGCGACGGGACCGCCGTGGTGGTCAGCCCGGTCACCGTGTACGGCGCGCGGTCGGTGACCCTGTCCGGCTCGCCGCTGACCACCCGGTCGGTGTCACCGGTCACGCTGCGTCAGGCGCTGCTGGGCAAGGTGCTCACCGTCGGCGACGCGGTGTCGCTGCTGCCCCGCGACCTCGGGCCCGGCACCTCGACGTCCGAGGCGACCCGCGCGCTGGCCGCCGCGGTGGGCATCAGCTGGACCTCCGAGCTGCTGACCGTCACCGGCGTCGACCCGGACGGGCCGGTCAGCGTGCAACCCAACTCGCTGGTCGGCTGGGGCGCCGGGGCGGCGCCCGCGGCGGCGTCGCGGGTCTCGGTCGAGGTGGCCCGCCCGCAGACGGTGGTCGAGGAGCTCAAGGGCTGCCAGCCGCAGGCCGCCAAGCTGGTCGAATGGCTCAAGCTCGCGCTGGACGAGCCGCACCTGCTCAAGACCCTGGGCGCGGCCACCTTCCTGGGCGTGCTGGTGACCGGCCCGGCCGGGGTGGGCAAGGTGACGCTGGTGCGCGCGGTGTGCGGGGATCGCCGGCTGGTCACGCTGGACGGCCCGGAGGTCGGCGCGCTGGGCGCCGACGACCGGCTCAAGGCGGTGGCCTCGGCCGTGCAGACGGTCCGCGACGGCGGCGGCGTGCTGCTGATCACCGACGTCGACGCCCTGCTGCCGGCCACCGCCGAGCCGGTGGCCTCGTTGATCCTCGCCGAGCTGCGCGGCGCGGTGGCCAGCGAGGGTGTCGCCCTGATCGCCACCTCGGCGCGCCCCGACCAGCTCGACGCCAGGCTGCGCGCGCCGGACCTGTGCGACCGGGAGCTGAGCCTGCCGCTGCCCGACGCCGCCACCCGCAAGGCCCTGCTGGAGTCGCTGCTGCGCAACGTGCCCACCGATGGCCTCGATTTGGATGAAATTGCTTCTTGCACACCGGGTTTCGTCGTCGCCGACCTGGCCGCGCTGATCCGCGAGGCGGCGCTGCGGGCGGCGTCGCGGGCCAGCTCCGACGGCCGTCCCCCCGCGCTGCACCAGGAGGACCTCACCGGCGCGCTGAGCGTGATCAGGCCGCTGTCCCGCTCGGCCGCCGAAGAGGTCAGCGTCGGGGACATCACCCTCGACGACGTCGGTGACATGGCGCAGGCCCGGCAGGCGCTCACCGAGGCGGTGTTGTGGCCGCTGCAGCATCCGGACACGTTCGCCCGGCTGGGTGTGCGGCCGCCGCGCGGGGTGCTGCTGTACGGGCCGCCCGGCTGCGGCAAGACCTTCGTGGTGCGCGCGCTGGCCAGCACCGGCCAGCTGTCGGTGCACGCCGTCAAGGGCTCCGAGCTGATGGACAAGTGGGTGGGCAGCTCGGAAAAGGCGGTGCGCGAACTGTTTCGGCGGGCCCGCGATTCGGCGCCCGCGCTGATCTTTCTCGACGAGGTGGACGCGCTGGCCCCGCGGCGCGGGCAGAGCTTCGACTCCGGGGTGACCGACCGGGTGGTGGCCGCGCTGCTGACCGAGCTGGACGGCGTCGACCCGCTGCGCGACGTCGTGGTGCTGGGCGCCACCAACCGGCCCGACCTCATCGACCCCGCGCTGCTGCGGCCGGGCCGGCTGGAGCGGCTGGTGTTCGTGGAGCCGCCCGACGCCGCGGCGCGGCGCGAAATCCTGCGCACCGCGGGCAAATCGATTCCGCTGAGCGCTGACGTCGACCTCGACGAGCTGGCCGCCGGCCTGGACGGCTACAGCGCCGCCGACTGCGTGGCGCTGCTGCGCGAGGCCGCGCTGACGGCCATGCGCCGGTCCATCGACGCCACCGACGTGACGGCCGCCGACCTCGCCGCGGCTCGCGAAAACGTCCGTCCCTCTTTGGATCCCGCGCAGGTCGCGTCGCTACGGGCGTTCGCCGAAGCTCCGTAGCACGGCCCGGGCCGACGCGGCCACGTCGGTTTCCAGCCAGGACGGCATCGGGTCGTCGTGCGCGTGACGGCGCACCACGGCATACGGCAGGTCGGCGACGGCGCGGGCGACGGCGTCGACCGATCGCGGCCGGGCGTTCCCGTACAGGTGCCGGGCCAACTGCGCCAGCCGCTGGGTCAGCGGGGCGTTCATCGCGGCCAGCGTCTGCCGGAACGCCGCATCGGGCTCGCCGTCGAGCAGGTCGCCCGGGCGGATCGTCAGCAGCAGCCGGGCGTCGTCGGGCAGGGCGCGGGCGAAGCCGACCGCGGCCACGGCCATCGCCACCGCGGTGTCCTCCGGGGTGTCGCCGTCGGCGGCCAGCGCCCGGGCCTGGAAGCGTTCCAGCGCCCGCAGCCACGCCGCGGTCAGGATGCCGTCGCGGTTGCCGAACCGGTGATACAGCGTGCCCGCCGGCGCGCCACTGGCTGTCGCGATCGCTGCCACGCTGGCCGTGCGCGGCCCGCCGTCGAGCACCAGAGCCCGGGCGGCGTCGAGGATCACATCGGTTTCATGCTTCCGCGGAGGCGCCATGATCTAGTACATTCCTTCTATATGGAACGATTACCCTATATCGATGAGCATGCCATAACCATCGAGGCCAACCGCGACGACACGTGGGCGGCGCTGCTGCGGGTGCTGTGCCGCGACCCGCGCGACCCGTCGACCGTGCCGCTGGGCTTCGCCCTGGACGAGGCCCGGCCGCCGGTGCGGTTCGCGCTGAAGGGCCGCCACCCGTTCGCGGTGTACCGGTGGGTGTTCGAGCTGGACGCGCTCGACGGCCCGGCACGCACCCGGCTGCGGGCGGCCACCTGGGCGGCCTTCCCGGGGGTGCACGGCAAGGCCTACCGGGCGCTGGTCATCGGCACCGGCGGGCACCGCATCGTCGTTCGGCGCACGCTGAACCGTGTCGCCCGGGCCGCCGCGCGGGCCGACTACACCGACGTGTTCGAAGCACCTCTGCCCCAAGGGGATTCGCGCAGCGCCGAGGAGACCTTTCGCGACGCGGTGGGGCGTCCGGGCGCGGGCGGCGACGCGGTGCGCTGGGTGCACCGGCACGTGCTGCGGCTGGGCGGGTGGACGATCGTCCGTTCGGCTCGCGACGAAGTCGTGCTCGCCGCGCGCGGGCCGCTGCTGTGCGGCGAGCTGACCTTGCGCCGTCACGACGATCGGCGCGCCGCCCTGACCACGCGGGTGCGCTACCGCCGCCCGATCGCCGCCCGGGCGGTGTGGGCACTGGTCGGTCCGCTGCATCGCCGGGCGGCGCCGCGGCTGATGCGGCGCGCCGCCGTCATGGCTCCGGCAGCGGCTCCCACTCCGACGACAGCCGCGCGGTGAAGCGCGGCGCCCGGTGCTCGCGGAACGCGGCGACGCCCTCGGCGGCGTCGGCGCCTCCCATCACCCGTTCGTGCAGCAGGGTTTCCAGCGCGGCGACCTGTCGCGGTGGGTAGCGATTGATCGCGCTGTCCCACAGCAGGCGTTTGCACAGCGCCGCCGACATCGGCGCCACGTTGACGGCGATGTCGCGGGCCAGCGCCATCGCCTCGTCGAGCACCCGATCGGCGGGCAGCGCGCGGTTGGCGACGCCGAGCGCGGCCGCCTCGGCGCCGCCGAACATCCGCCCGGTGAGCAGCAGCTCGGCGGCCACCCCCAGGTTGGTCAACTGGGGTAGCGTCCAGTGCGCCATGCAGTCGGGTAGCACACCCCGGCGCACCTGCACCACACCGTATTTGGCGTCCGCGGCGACGATGCGGATGTCGGCCTGCAACGCGATGGTCAGGCCGATCCCGACGGCGTGGCCGTTGACCGCGGCGATCACCGGTTTGCGCAACTCGAACGCCGCCGGGGTGATCGGTGAGGCGGTGAAGGCGCCGTCGCCGGCCGGGGCGTCGAACGGGCTTGCGCCGCCGGAGAAGTCGGCCCCGGCGCAAAAGGCGCGCCCGGCGCCGGTCAGCACGATGACCCGGACGTCGTCGTCCTCGTCGCACTCGCGGTAGGCGCGGCTCAGCAGCTCGCCCATCGCGGCGGTGTAGGCGTTCAGCCGCTCGGGCCGGTTGAGCGTGAGAACCGCGACGCCCGAGTCGATTTCGACGGTCAGGTCGGCGGTCACGGCAGCGCCGGCACCCGGTGCAGGGCGCCGATCAGGTCGGCGACGTCCGCGGGGCGGGGGGTGTAGCCCGGAAAGTAACAGCACACCTCGTCGGCGTGCTCGCCGAACCGGGCGGCGATCTGCTCGGCACACTGCTCGGGTGTTCCCACGATCCCGATCCGGGCCACCAGCTCGTCGGTGATCAGCCCGCGCATCTGCGCGAAGCGGCCCTGCTTGGACAGCGCGTTGAGCTCGGGCTGGATGCCGTCCCAACCCTCGACCTGCAGCACCGGCAGGTAGGCCGGCGTGGAGCCGTAAAAGGCGATGAGGGAGGCCACCCCGTCGATCGCCGTCGCCAGGTCGGCCTCGTCGCGGCCGACGGCCACCATGGCCTGGGCGATGATCGGGAACTCGGTCAAGGTCCGCCCCGAACGGCGCAGCCCCTCACCGATGGCGGGCAGGGTGCGCTCGGCGAAGTGGCGGGCGCTGTTGAACGGCATCACCAGCAGCCCGTCGGCGACCTCGGCGGCGGTGCGGGTCATGACCGGACCCAGCGCGCCCAGCAGCACCGGCGGCGCCCCGTACGGGTTGGGGCCGGGATCGAAGGTGGGCGCCATGATGGTGTGCGTGTAGAACTCACCGCGAAAATCCAGGCGGGCCCGGCCTTCCCACGCGGCGAAGATCGCCTTGATCGCCGAGATGGCCTCGGCCATCCGCGCCGCGGGCGGCTCCCACCTACTGCCGTAACGCTTTTCGACGTGCACCTTGATCTGCGAGCCCAACCCCAGCCGGAACCGGCCGCCGCTGTAGAGCTGCAGGTCGTAGGCCGCGTAGGCCAGGTGCATCGGACTGCGCGGCGGGGCGATCGCCACGTTGGTCATCAGCTCGCACCCGGTGGCCTCGGCGGCGATCAGCAGCGGGAAGAAGACGTCGTGCTGGCCCTCGAAGGTGAACAGGCCGTCGGCGCCGGTCGCGGCGATCTCGGCGGCACTTGCCGCCGCCCGCACCGGCGAACCGTCGACCTGCAGCTGAACCTTCATCGTAAGCTCCTGTCGCACAGCGCTATTCGGATAGCTGGAACTCGACCACTTCGGTCACCGCGTCCACGGCCTCGCGCAGCGCGGCCAGGCGCTCGGCGGCCGACGGCGCGCAGAGCACCGTGTAGCGGTCGGCCGTGCCGATCGGGATGCGGGAGGCCAGCTCGTAGAGGCGTTGCCCGACCGGGCGTTCCGGATCGTGGCGGCCCAGTAGCACGTCGCGCCCGGGCAGGGTGATGCCGCGCGCCTGCGCGATCCGCTCGAACAGCGCCACCGCGCGGTCTTCCACGCCGAGCAGCTGCTCCGGCGTCACCACGGCGCCGGGCTCGTCGGGCCACGGCATCACCGTTGCCCGGGGATAGGGGTCGTCGGGCAGCCACTCGGACACCCGAATGCGTTGCCCAGTGCGGCAATTCAGCAAGTACCGGCCGGCGCCCTGGTCGACGCAGTCGACGATCCGGGACAGCACCCCCACGTCGCAGCGCGCGTCACCGCCGCCCACCTCGCGGCCGCGGGCGATCAGCACCACCCCGAACTGCTCGCCGGTGTCCAGGCAGTGCCGCACCAGCGCGCCGTAGCGGGGCTCGAAGATCCGCAACGGCAGGTCCTGGTCGGGCAGCAGCGCCGACTCCAGCGGAAACATCGGCAGCGCAACAGGTTCGGTCATCAGATCTCCAGCTCGGCCACCAGCGCGTCGACGACCGCGCGCAGGTCGCCGTTGTGTTCCTCGGCCACCCGGCGCTGACGCTGGTATGACGCGCCGTGGCGGGGGATGTCGGCCACCGCGGCCAGCTCGTCGGCGCACTGCAGCTTGCGGGCGACCGGCTCCAGCCGGTTGAGCACGTCGTCGAGGTCCTCGGTGACCAGGCGTTCGTTGCTGTCGGCGTCCAGGATGATCACCGCGTCCAGGCCGTAGCGGGCGGCGCGCCACTTGTTCTCCTGGTGATGCCAGGGCGGCATGGTCGGCAACGACTCGTCGGCCTCCAGCCTGCGATCCAGGTCGACCACCAGGCAGTGCGTCAGCGCCACCAGCGCGGCCAGCTCGTGCAGGTTGGACACGCCGTCGCAGATCCGCATCTCCAGCGTGCCCAGGTGCGGGGAAGGCCTGATGTCCCAACGGACTTCGTCGACGTGGTCGATGATGCCGGTCTTCTTCTGGTCGTAGACGAAGCCCTCGAACTCCGCCCAGGTCTGGAACTGGAACGGCAGCCCGGCGGTGGGCAGCTGCTGGAACATCATCGCCCGGTTGCTGGCGTAGCCCGTGTCCACCCCGGTCCACCACGGCGAGGACGCCGACAGCGCCAGCAGGTGCGGGTAGTAGTTCAGCAGCGACGTCATGATCGGCATCACCTTGTTCGGCGAGGAGATCCCGACGTGCACGTGCACCCCCCAGATCAGCATCTGCCGTCCCCACCACTGGGTGCGCTTGATCAGCTCGGCGTAGCGCGGGGCGTCGGTGAGCTTCTGGGTCGTCCACTGCGCGAACGGATGTGCGCCGGCGCAGAACAGTTCCATGCCGCGGTCCCGCACGATCCGGCGCGCGGGCCCCAGGGTCTGCCGCAGATCCTCCATCGCCTCGGGCACGGTCCGGCAGATGCCGCTGACCACCTCGACGGTGTTGCGCAGCAATTCCTTGTGCACGCGCGGGTTTTCGCCGATCTCGGCGATCACCGCGGTGGCCTCGTTGCTCAGGTCGCGGGTCTGCGCGTCGACGAGCGCGAACTCCCACTCCACCCCGATGGTCGGCCGCGGCGAGCGGGCGAAATCGATGTGCGCGTCGCCCCGTCTAGCCGGCACCGATGACACCGCACGCCACCCGCTTGCCGGCGTCACCGGTGCTCATCGTCATCTCGTCGGGGCCCGGTGTTCCGTTGGTCTGGTTGTAGCGCTCCGCCGGGATGTTGGCGAAGTTGTCCGCGCCGGCGTGGATGATGATCGCCGTCTTCTGCCCGCCGAGCAGATCCTCCATGGTGAAGGCGTCGGTGGTGGTCACCAGCGTCCCGGAGCCGTCCTTGCGCACCTGCAGCGAGGTCAGGTCGCCGCTGGCGGGTTCGCCGGTGTGCCCGGGCGCCTGGAAATGCCCTCCGGCGGACAGGAAGTCCCCCGGGGCGCCGCCGGTCGGGGCGACCGAGCTGGGTTCGCACTTGCCGACCTTGTGGATGTGCACCCCGTGGAAGCCGGGCGTGAGCACGCCGTTGGCCGTCGTCTCGATGGTGACGGTGGCGTAGCCGTTGCTGAACTCGAACTTCGCGGTCGCGACCTGGGTGCCGTCCGGCGCCTTGAGGTGGGTGGTGATGCTGGGCGCCGCGGCCGGCGCGGCCTCGGCTGCGCCCGCGCCCGACGGCGACGGCGATCCGGTCCACACCGCGGGGGTGGTACCCGGCAGCGACGACGCGTGCTGGGGCGACGAACAGGCGCCCAGCGCCACGACGCAACCGGCCAGAACCACGGGAGGCAGCAGCTTGGGCATAGCCAGCAGCCTAACGCTTCGCCGGCCCGCTCAGCCCGCGACGAGGACGATGACACCCGGGGGTTGGCCGCTCAGCGCGGGGATGCGCGGCTCGACCGGCGCGCCCAGGTTTTTGCCCACCGCGTCGGCGGTGGCGTGCTCGTCGTCGGCGTCGGTGTAGTAGACCGTGGTGGCCGAGACGTCGGGCACGGCCAGGTTGTCGACCTTGGTGACCTTGAACCCGGCGGACGTCAGCTGATCCTTGGTGCGCGCCGCCACGCCCTCTTTCGAGGAGATGTTGTACACCTGCACCTCGGCCTGGTTGGCCGCCGGCTTGTTAGTCGGCGAGGCGGACGCCGAACTGGTGGCCGTCGAGCTGGACACCGGCGACGCCGAATCGTCCTCGGAGTTCCCGGACGAACCCAGCGCCTGCCACCCGAGCAGCAGGAAGATGACGCCGAGGAACAACAGCACCATCACCATGGCCCGCAAAGGCAGTCCAGTGGAGTCGGGAACTCGTTCTTTCATCGAGCCCTACTGTAACGAGTCAGGTCACCTCGAAGCCGAGCCGCCGCGCCGCACGCGCTTTCTGCCTGCTGGCGCGCAGCCGCCGCAGCCGTTTCACCAGCATCGGGTCGGCGGCCAGCGCCTCGGGCCGGTCGACGAGCGCGTTGAGCACCTGGTAGTACCGCGTCGCCGACATCGAGAACAGCTCTTTGATGGCGTCTTCCTTCACACCGGCGAACTTCCACCACTGGCGTTCGAACGCCAGGATGTCGTGTTCGCGGCGGGTCAGCCCATCTGCGATCTCGGCGTCGTCCCCCGATCGATTTGCCCGCGCCATGGCGCTGTCCATATCGCTTCCCCTGGACCCTTTCGGCGAATTCCGAACTGCTCGAATGACTTGGCTTAGCTAAGCGCGTGGTTTGCGCGAATTATTGAAACACGCCCCAAACCCTCAAGCCGTCATCCAGACCCGCGAGTCGGCCGATTGACCCAGATTGCCCACCCGCGAGCGTGCGGTAGCTTAGCCGACCATGGCAGTCGTACCGATCCGCATCGTGGGAGATCCCGTCCTGCACACCCCGACACAGCCGGTGCCGGTCGGTGACGACGGTTCCCTGCCGGCGGATCTGGGCAAGCTGATCGCCGACATGTACGACACCATGGACGCCGCCCACGGGGTCGGCTTGGCCGCCAACCAGATCGGGGTCGGGTTGCGGGTCTTCGTCTACGACTGCGCCGACGACCGGGGGCTGACCGAGCGGCGGCGCGGCGTGGTGGTCAACCCGGTGCTGGAGACCTCCGAGATCCCCGAGACCATGCCCGACCCGGACACCGACGACGAGGGCTGCCTGTCGGTGCCCGGCGAATCGTTCCCCACCGGGCGGGCCAGCTGGGCGCGGGTCACCGGGCTGGACGCCGACGGCAACCCGGTGTCCATCGAGGGCCACGGCCTGTTCGCCCGGATGCTGCAGCACGAGACCGGGCACCTGGACGGCTTCCTGTATCTGGACCGACTCATCGGCCGGTATGCCCGCAGCGCGAAACGGGCCGTCAAATCCCACAACTGGGGTGTGCCCGGCCTGTCCTGGATGCCCGGCGAGGGACCGGACCCGTTCGGTCACTGATGTTCTCGTGGCCCGACCCGGGGACCCGGGTGACGGTTCGCTACCGGCGCCCGCCCGGATCGGTGCCGCCGCTGACCGACGCGGTGGGCCGGCTGCTGACGGTCGATCCGACGGTGCGGGTGCAGACCAAGACCGGCGCGGTCGTCGAGTTCGCGCCCGCCGACGTGGTTGCGCTGCGGGTGCTCACCGACACCCCGATCCGCACCTCGCAGATCCGCGCGCTCGAACACGCCGCCGCCGCGGCCTGGCCCGCCGCGGAGCAGACCTGGCTGCACGGCTGGCTGCTGCGGGCCGGCCCGCCACCCGGCCGGCCCGCCGGGCCCGCAGCCGATTCCGCTGTGCCGCTGGACCTTTCCGCTCACGCCGAGGCCATCCCGGAGATCGCCGGCTGGTACCAGCGACGCGGCCTGATGCCGCGACTGGCCGTCCCGGACCGGATGCTGACGCCGCCGCCCGGGCTGACCTGCGAGCGCACCGAACAGGTTGTGGTGCAAGACCTTTCCCGCCCGTCCGGCGACGAACCCGGGGTTCGGGTCGACGCGTCCGTCGCGCAGGCCGCGCTCAGCGCCGCACCCGACGGCACCCGGTGGGTGGGGCTGTGGGTGCCGCCCGGCGGGCACGACGCCGAGGCCCGCGCCGGGTGCGAGGCGCTGCTGGCGCGGGGCGCCGGGCGGGGCGCCACGCGCGCCTATCTGGCGGTGCCCGACGACGACGCCGCGGCGCTGGAACTGGCCGGGGCGCTGGGTTTCCGGCTGCACCACCGGCGCCGCTACCTGACGGTCCCGGCCGGGCCGGTGGGATAGTTTCTAGTCCGTGCGGCTGGCCACCTGGAATGTGAACTCGATTCGCTCCCGGCTGCCCCGGGTGCTGGACTGGCTGGCCCGCACCGACGTCGACGTGCTGGCCATGCAGGAGACCAAGTGCGCCGACGGCCAGTTCCCGACGTTGCCGTTCTTCGAACTCGGCTACGAGGTCGCCCACGTCGGCTTCAACCAGTGGAACGGTGTGGCGATCGCCTCCCGGGTCGGCCTGGACGACGTACGGGTCGGCTTCGAGGGCCAGCCGAGCTGGAGCGGCAAGCCGGAGGTCGCCGCCGCCGCGGAGGCCCGCGCCCTGGCCGCCACCTGCGCCGGTGTGCGGATCTGGAGCCTCTACGTTCCCAACGGCCGCGCGGTGGGCGACCCGCACTACGCCTACAAGCTGGATTGGCTTGCCGCCCTGCGTGATTCGGCCGCGGGCTGGCTGCGCGAGGATCCCGCCGCCCAGATCGCGCTGGCCGGGGACTGGAACATCGCCCCGCAGGACGACGACGTGTGGAGCATGGAGATCTTCGCCGGCGCCACCCACGTCTCCGAGCCGGAGCGGCGCGCGTTCAACGCCATCCTCGACGCGCAATTCGCGGACCTGGTACGGCCTTTCGCGCCGGGCCCGGGGGTGTACACGTACTGGGACTACACCGCGCTGCGGTTCCCGAAACGGCAAGGCATGCGCATCGATTTCATCCTCGGCTCACCCGCGTTGGCGCGCCGCGTGACGCACGCGCAGATCGACCGCGAGGAGCGCAAGGGCAAGGGCGCCAGCGATCACGCGCCGGTGCTGGTCGATGTGAGCCGCGACGAGCCGCCGTCCTAGGGAGAAATCCGGCACCGCTTCTCGTTGTCTGCCGCGCGGCAAGGTGGCAGGCTTTGCAAAATCAGGAGCGGAAACAGCATTGCCTAGTTGTTAAGCCTGCGTTCAGCGGGTACTACTCGCTGCCGACGCCGGCGCGCGGCGTACGCAATCAAAGCCAGGGAGTCATCATGAGTGTCATCGGCGGAGCAGTCCGGGGCGTGAGTCAGGCGGTGAACCGCGCCGCGTCCGCGACGACCGCGGCCGCCGGTGCCGTGGGCGGCGCGGCGGTCAACGGCGTCATCGGCGGCGTCACCGGAGCCGCGGAGGGCGTCAAACGCGGGATGAACAGCGGCAGCCATTCCACGCCCGCGGCCGCGCTGGCCTTCGGCGCGCTCGGCGTCGCGGGACTGGTGGAGTGGCCGGTGCTGCTGGCTGTCGGCGGCGGCGCCTTGCTGCTGCAGCGGTTGAACCGCAAGGAGCAGCAGCCCGAGCCGCGGGCGGTCAAGGCGAACCTGAAGTCGGTGCCGGCGGAATCGGCGCCGGCCCGCAAGGCGCCGGCCAAGACCGCCGCCAAGTCGACGGCCAAGAAGGCCCCGGGGCGCCGGGCCGGTGCCGGCGACTTGCGCAGCACCAACTGAGCTAGACGGCCACCCGGTCGGCCCGATGGGCCGACGGATCCGGACAGATCGGGCCCGCCGCCGCGGCGCGCGTCCGATCGTCGTCGCGAATCTCGACCACCCCGACGCGCCACAACAGCGCATACAGTTCAACTAGCGGCACCTTCAGCACCGAAGCAAACGACGAAACTAGCGGATCGCCCCCGGTGTCGGTCATCGTCGACATAGTTCCGACGGTGGACGCGCGACCCAGCGAGTCGGGAAACCCTTCGTTACCGAAAGGCAAATGATGGCGGAAAAGAAGGCGAGGCGCGGCACGTCCCAGCGCGAGGCGGTGGAAAAGATCCGGGAGGGCGAAACCTTCGTGGTGAACCTGCCCGGCCTGGGCCAGGTCGAGATTCCCCGGCCCGAGCAGCTGGCCTACTTCGGCGGGCTGGCCGCCCTGGCGGCGCTGGAGCTCATCGACTGGCCGGTGGCCGTGGTCATCGCCGCGGGGCACCTGCTGGCCAGCAATCACCACAACAAGATCCTCGAGGAGCTCGGGGAGGCGATGGAGGAGGTGTGAGGGTCAGCGCGCGGTGACCGCGCGGCACGAACCGGCGGGAATAGGGCCGTCGGCCATGCCATGCGGTTGCCGGTGGGGGTAACGTCGCGTGCGGACCCATCCATCAGACGCGGGAGCGCACGCCGAGTGTGCTGAGAGGACGGCTCGGGGCCGTCGACCGTACGAACCTGACCGGGTAATGCCGGCGTAGGGAGATGAAAAATGACCGCAATTGTCGAACCGAGCGTGACCACCGGGCCCATCGCGGGCAGCAGCAAGGTCTACCGCGAACTGGACGGGGTGCCCGGTGCCCGGGTTCCGTTCCGCCGCGTCCACCTGTCCACCGGCGACCACTTCGACCTCTACGACACCTCCGGCCCCTACACCGATCCGGACGCGACGATCGACCTGACGGCCGGGCTGCCGGCGCGGCCGGGCCGGGTGCGCGACCGCGGCACCCAGCTGCAGCGGGCCCGGGCCGGCGAGATCACCGCGGAGATGGCGTTCATCGCCGCCCGCGAGGGCATGCCGGCGGAGTTGGTGCGCGACGAGGTCGCCCGCGGCCGCGCCGTGATCCCGGCCAACCACAACCATCCCGAGATCGAGCCGATGATCATCGGCAAGGCGTTCGCCACCAAGGTCAACGCGAACATCGGCAACTCGGCGGTGACCAGCTCGATCGCCGAGGAGGTCGACAAGATGGTGTGGGCCACCCGGTGGGGTGCGGACACCATCATGGACCTGTCCACCGGCAAGAACATCCACGAGACCCGCGAATGGATCCTGCGCAATTCGCCGGTGCCGGTCGGCACCGTGCCGATCTATCAGGCGCTGGAGAAGGTCAAGGGCGATCCGACGCTGCTCACCTGGGAGATCTACCGCGACACCGTGATCGAGCAGTGCGAGCAGGGCGTGGACTACATGACCGTGCACGCCGGTGTGCTGCTGCGCTACGTGCCGCTGACCGCCAAGCGGGTCACCGGCATCGTGTCCCGCGGCGGGTCGATCATGGCCGCCTGGTGCCTGGCGCATCACCGAGAGTCGTTCCTGTACACCAACTTCGACGAGCTGTGCGAGATCTTCGCTCGCTATGACGTCACCTTCTCCCTGGGCGACGGCCTGCGGCCCGGCTCGATCGCCGACGCCAACGACGCCGCGCAGTTCGCCGAGCTGCGCACCCTGGGCGAGCTGACCAAGATCGCGAAATCCCATGGCGTGCAAGTGATGATCGAAGGCCCCGGGCACGTTCCGATGCACAAGATCGTGGAGAACGTGCGGCTGGAGGAGGAGTGGTGCGAGGAGGCCCCGTTCTACACGCTGGGCCCGCTAGCCACCGACATCGCCCCGGCCTACGACCACATCACCTCGGCGATCGGCGCGGCCATCATCGCCCAGGCGGGCACCGCGATGCTGTGCTACGTGACCCCCAAGGAGCACCTGGGTCTGCCGGACCGCAAGGACGTCAAGGACGGCGTGATCGCCTACAAGATCGCCGCGCACGCCGGCGACCTGGCCAAGGGGCACCCGCACGCGCAGGAGCGCGATAATGCGTTGAGCCAGGCGCGTTTCGAGTTCCGCTGGAACGACCAGTTCGCGCTGTCGCTGGATCCCGACACCGCGCGGGAGTATCACGACGAGACGCTGCCCGCCGAGCCCGCCAAGACCGCGCACTTCTGCTCGATGTGCGGGCCGAAGTTCTGCTCGATGCGCATCACCCAGGACGTCCGCGACTATGCGGCCAAGCACGGGCTGGACAGCGAGGAAGCGATCGAGGCGGCCATGGCCGACAAGTCTCGCGAGTTCGCCGAGCACGGCAACCGGGTGTATCTACCGCTGGCACAGTGACGGGGCCGCCGCCGACGCTGCCACTGGCGCCGCCGGGCACCACGCCGCGTCGCGTGCTGTCCATCGCCGGATCCGACTCCGGGGGTGGTGCGGGCATCCAGGCCGACCTGCGCACCATGGCGATGCTGGGCGTGCACGCCTGCGTCGCGGTGACCGCGGTGACCGTGCAGAACACGTTGGGGGTCAACAGCTTTCACGAGGTGCCCGCCGACGTGGTGGCCGGCCAGATCGAGGCGGTCGCCGGCGACATCGGCATCCAGGCGGCCAAGACCGGCATGCTGGCGTCCTCGCCCATCATCGCCGAGGTGGCCGCGACCTGGCGCCGGCTCGGGTTGTCGGTGCCGCTGGTGGTCGATCCGGTGTGCGCGTCCATGCACGGTGACCCGCTGCTGGCCGCCGACGCGCTGGACACCCTGCGCGGCCAATTGTTCCCGCTGGCCACCCTGGTGACGCCGAACCTCGACGAGGTCCGGTTGCTGGTGGACATCGACGTGACCGATGCCGCGTCGCAGCGGGATGCGGCCAAGGCCCTGCACGCGCTGGGCTCGCAATGGGTGCTGGTCAAGGGCGGGCATCTGCGGTCGTCGCAACGCAGCTGTGACCTGCTCTATGACGGCGACTCGTGCTACGAGTTCGACGCGCACCGGCTGGCCACCGGCAACGACCACGGCGGCGGCGACACGCTGGCCAGTGCCGTCGCCTGTGCGCTTGCGCACGGCTTCACCGTGCCGGATGCGGTCGCCTTCGGAAAGCGTTGGGTCACCGAGTGTTTGCGCGCCTCCTACCCGCTGGGCCACGGCCACGGCCCCGTCTCCGCCTTGTTCCGGCTGTCGGGGGACGGATGAACCTCGACCGGATCGCGGGCATCGACCACCGGCCCGACGGCTTCCCCGAAGGCGTGGTGGTGCTCACCCACGGCGCCGGCGGCAACCGGGATTCGCCACTGCTGCAACAGGTTTGCGAGGAGTGGGCCCAGCGCGGCTGGCTGGCGGTGCGCTACAACCTGCCCTTCCGCCGGCGCCGGCCCACCGGCCCGCCGTCCGGGTCGGGCGCCGCCGACCGTGCCGGCATCGTCGAGGCGATCACGCTGTGCCGCGGGCTTGCCGACGGCCCGCTGATCGCCGGCGGCCATTCGTACGGGGGCCGGCAGACGTCGATGGTGGTCGCCGCCGGTGACGCCGCGGTGGACGTGCTGACGCTGTTCTCCTACCCGGTCCATCCGCCCGGCAAGCCGGAACGGGCCCGCACCGAGCATCTGCCGGCCATCACGGTGCCGACGGTCTTCACCCACGGGACGTCGGATCCCTTCGGGACGCCCGAGGAGCTCAACGCGGCCGCCGCGTTGGTCGGCGGAACGACGGCGGTGGTCGAGATCGCCAGCGCCCGACACGATCTGCGGTCCAAGACGCTGAACGTGGCGGCGCTGGCCGTCGACGCCGCGCTGCAGCTGCTCGGCCGGAATTAGACAGTTTTAACTGGACAGTTTTGACTGTGCAGTTTAGGCTGGCCGTGTGGATGGCGTCAGCGACTCCGCGGTGGCGGCCGCGCGCGATATCCGGGTGGTGTTCAGCCGGCTGCGGCGCCGGCTGAAGGACATCGCGGTCGACGGGTTGACCCCCTCGCAGACGGCGGTGCTCACCCGGCTGTGGAAAGAGGGACCGTCGTCGGCCAGCGCACTGGCCGCGGCGGAACGGGTGCGCCCCCAGTCGATGGCGACCATCCTGGCTGCGCTGGGCCAACGTCGGCTCATCGAACGCAGACCCGACCCGAATGACAAGCGGCGCCAGGTCGTCTCGTTGACGGCGGCCGGCCGCAAGCGCGCCGAGAGCGACCGCCGTGCGCGGGAGGAGTGGCTGGCCCGCGCCATCCAGGAGCGCTACACGGAGGCGGAGCGGCGCGTCATCGTCGACGCGCTGTCGCTGCTCGAGCGCTTGACCGAGCAATAGCAGAGAGGGACCCACCATCGAATTGGGATTGCATTTCATCGACTTTCTGCCCGGCGACCCGGCACGGCTGGGCCCGACGCTGACCGAGGCGGCCCGCGCCGCCGAGCAGGGCGGTGCCACGCTGTTCACCCTGGCCGACCACTTCTTCCAGATGGAACAGCTTGGGCCCGCGGAGAATCCGTTCCTCGAGGGCTACACGTCGCTGGGTTTTCTGGCCGCGCAGACCTCCACGATCGAGCTGGCGCTGCTGGTCACCGGGGTCACCTATCGCTACCCCGGCGTGTTGGCCAAGACGGTCACCACCCTGGACGTGTTGTCGCAGGGCCGGTCGATGCTGGGACTCGGGGCGGCCTGGTACGAACGCGAGCACACCGCGTTGGGCATTCCGTATCCCGCGCTGAGCACACGGTTCGAGATGCTCGAGGAAACCCTGCAGATCTGCCGGCAGATGTGGAGCGACGACGACGGCGCGTACCAGGGCAAGCACTACCGGCTGGCCGAGACGATCTGTGCGCCACAGCCGATTCGGCGCCCGCCGATCCTGATCGGTGGGGACGGCGAGAAGAAGACGCTGCGTTTGGTCGCGCAGTACGCCGACGTCTGGAACAGCATGTCGAACGACCTCGCCGAGCTCGAGCACAAGATCGAGGTGCTGCACCGGCACTGCGACGCGGTGGGCCGCGACCCGCGGGATATCCGTAAGACGTGCGGTGGCCTGGCGACCCTCGACCCGTTCGAGAACCTCGACGAATACCTCAGGACGGTGGAACGCTTCGGCAGGCTCGGCATCGACATGATCAACGTGGGGCCGCTACCCGGCAATCCGGATCCCGTCGGCTATATCCGCCGGCTGGGCGATGAGGTGATCCCCCGGCTGGCCGAAATCGGTTGATGGCGTTCGGCTTTCGCTATCCCGGATACCGGGAGTAGCAGGCGTCCGCGTTGCCGGTCACGCCGCCGCGGAACGCCGCGATGCGGGTGAAACCCGCCGGCACGCTGGTTCCGTCGGCGTCGCTGGCGACCAGGTGGTTGGTCAGCAGCCCGGCCACCGCCTCGTCGAGATCGCCTGCTGTGAGCAACAATTGGTTGTGCGAGGGCAGTTCGATCGGCTCGGCCATCCTGCGGTGCACCACGCCGGTCAGACAGGCGGTCCGCAGCGCGGTCCACGGGCTCTGCATGGCCAGGCCGCGTTCATGCTGTACCGCCAGCGCGTAGCGCGACATCACCACGGACAGGGCGGTGTCGTCGCCCTGGGGCAGGGTGTGTTCGTTCTCGTCGGCGACCCTGCCCAGCGCGGCCAGCTTGGGCAGGTCGACGGCGATGGTGTTGGTGGCCGGGCAGTAGGACGCCGGCGGGCTGGGCTTGGCGTCGGCGCATGCGGCCGGCTGGTAGCTCAGCGCGGGCGGATTGGCCGGCGCGAAGATCTTTCCCAGCAGCTCCATCAGCGTGGACAGGGTGTCCTGGTTGATCGGGACCTCGCCGGTCTCCGGTGTGCCGCTGGTGTCGACCCGCAGGGCATTGGGCAGGTCGCCGCGGCGCTGCTCGATTTCCCTGCGGTTGATCGACGCACAGGCCGAGGCGCCGTTGAGGAAACCCATTTGGAAGGCGCTGATCCGGTCCAGCGCCGAGCCGTGCGCGTCGTCGTTCGCGGTCTCGCTGTCCATCACCGGGTCGCGCGTGGTGATGATCCCGGCCAGCACATGGTCGAGCCCGTCGGCGGTGCTCAGCGTGAAGCGCGGCGACTTGCCGTCGGCAACCCAGAACAGATAGACCCCGGCGAAGCAGTCGGCCTGCTGTTCGCGCACGATGGTCGCATCGCGTTTGGTCACCAGTGCGGCCATCTGCTGCAGCGCGTGCCCGAACTCGTGCGCCAGCACACCGGTCACCGACATGTCGCCGAAATACTTCTGCGCCACGGGCATGAAAACGCCGCGGTCCCAGGCGATCAGGTTGCACCGCGAGGTGTAGAACGCGTTGACCAGTTGGTAGGTGTCGTTGTGGCACACGATCGGACTGCTCGGATCGGTCGAGTTGTAGGACACGATCTTGCTGATCGGAACGAATTTGCCCTTCAGCGATTGGCCGTACACCGAGCGCCAGTAGTCCTCGATGTCGTTGATCGACAGCAACGACAGCGAGTCGATCGACCCGTTGTCGGTGTTGAGCACCTTGCCGGTGGGGGCGGGGGCGTTGGAGCGGATGCCGCTGGGCCCGTTGGTCGCGGGCAGACCACCAACCAGGAACGGGTCGTTGAGCATCGACAGCGCGCGTCCCTCGACGAACGTCGAGCAACCCGCCACCAGCAGCACCGCCGCGGCCGACACGAATGCCGACCTGAGCGCGTGGCTGTGCATGGCTCAGTGTAGAGCGACCGGCCGTCGCCGGGGGCAAGAAAGGCGCTGGCTCCCTTCAAGGGATCTCGCGATTTCTCACCCTTCGGCGTGCCGGCGTAAATCGTTGTGCCGCGGTCAGGGCACTCGGGTGCGATGCCGCTTGTCGTGCGGCGGCACCCCGTTGACCCCGCCGATCGATTGGGCGTAGCTGCCGACCGCGAACCCGACGCCGGAACCCATCACCGCCAGGGCGTCCCGGTTGATGTTGTCGGCGGTGTCGCGGGGACCTTGGAAGTCCGGATCGAACGGCACGCCGGCCTGGCCGCCCCACAACCGGGACTGCACAGTGGTTTTCGGTTGCGAGGCTCCGGTGGTCATGCCGCCGATCGGCACACCGGCCACCATGAAGGGGTGGTAGTCGGCCCGGGTGTTCAGGGGCATGTCCGCCGCACGCTTGCCGGCCAGGTTCAGATAGCCCGCCAGGGTGCGCTCGATGCCGGCCGACCCTTCGGGGACGTCGGCGGCCGAAATACCGGGGGCCGGCGGCCCGGACTGATCGCCGTCGTCGGTGAAGAACCCGGCGTTGGGCGAGCCGAGCATGGTGAAGTTCAGATACAGCGCGATGTCGTTGAGTTGGTCGCGGTCCAGGCCGAACAGGTAATCCATCACGCCGCCCAGTCCGTCTTCCCCGGCGCCCCAGAACACGAACCGCACCGCGTTGCTCACCGGCGCCAGCGGACCCAGCTGCAGCGCGGTTTCCAGCACCGCGGCCACGCCGGAGCCGTTGTCGTTGATGCCCGGTCCGGCGCGCGAGCCGTCCAGGTGCGCACCGACCATGATGACCTCGTGGGCTGACCCGGTCTTGGTCTGCGCCACCACGTTTCGCGATGTGACCTTGACGTTGACTGCATCCAGGATTAACCGCACCGGCCCGCCGGCACCGGCCAGCGCGGCGGCGCCGGACGGGTTGACGACGGCCACCGGCACACTCAGCTGTTTGTAGTAGCCGGGGGTGAACAAGGTGGGCGGGGCGCCGTGCCCGTCGGGTGCGCTCACCACGATCAGCGCGCTCGCGCCCCGGGCCACCGCGCTGTTCTGTTTGTCGACCACCGAGCAGCGGGTGTCGTCGACGACGGCGATCGCACCCTTGGGCGGGGCGCCGGGGTAGTCGCTGGCCGCGCAACCCGACGGCTGGGCCGGGCGGACGGCGGGTCCGGTCAGCCCGCCGGGCGGGGTCTGGACCAACATCGAGGCCTGGTCGACGGGGTAGCCGCGGCCCGCGACGGTCAGCGTCGGCTTGCCGGGGGACACCGGGTAGAGCCGGTCGAACTGCGGCGTCTGTACGTCGAAACCCTTGTCGCGCAGCGCTTTAGCCACGTAGTCGACGCTGGCCTGAAAGCCCGGGGTGCCGTCCGCGCGGTTGCCGCCGTTGGCGTTGGCGATGTTCTGCAAGGCGCGCAGGTGGGCCATCATGGCGTCGGCGGTCACCTTCTTGGCCAGGCCGTGGCCCAAATCGGGTGCCGCGGTCGGCAGTCCGGGCCCCGCCGACGAGCAACCGGCCAGCAGCACGGCGATCCACAGCAGCGTCGCGCCCAGCCGGACGGTCATGACTTGGCGAGCACGTGCCGGGTGCGGTCGGCCATGGCGGGGACGCCGTTGTGGCCGCCGAGGTCTTGGGCGTAGAGACCGATCGCGTAGGCCACCCCGCCCCCGTTGATCCCCAGCGCGGTGCGGTCGATGTGGTCGAGGGTGTCGGTCTTCTGGTGGTAGTTGGGGTCGAACGGCTGGTCGGCGGTTCCGCCCCATAGCTTGGCCTGATCGGCGGACATCTTCCCCTCGGCGCCGGAGAACAGCCCGCCGGCCGGAATCCCCGCCAGGGTGAACCCGTCGTAATCCGACCGGCCGTCGAACGAGGTGTCCTGTGCGGTCTTGCCGGCCGACTTCAGGTAGGCCACCAGCGTGCGCTCGATGCCCGCCGACCCTTCGGGCACCACCGGTTGACCACGGGCGTCCATCGGCAGCGACTGGTCGCCGTCATAGGTGAAGTAGCCGGGGTTCGGCGAGGCGAGCATGTCGAAGTTCAGGTACAGCGCAATGTCTTTCAGCGCGGTCAAGTCCAGCGACTCGACGTAGTTGCGCGACCCGATCAGCCCGAGCTCCTCGGCGCCCCAGAACCCGAACCGCACCGCGTTGTGCACCGGAGGCGAACTGCCCAGTCGCACAGCGGTTTCCAGCACCGCGGCCACGCCCGACCCGTTGTCGTTGATGCCCGGGCCCTCGGGCACGCTGTCCAGGTGCGCCCCGGCCATCACCACGTCGTGCTCCGATCCGGTCTTGGTCTGCGCGATCACGTTGCGCGCCTTGAAGCTTTGCGCGCTGGCCGTGAGCTTGATGGTGGTGGGCCCGGGCTGCCCGCGCAGCTGCACCCCGACGGACTTGGTCACGCTCAGCACCGGGATCTTCACCTCGGTCGACGGCCCGAGCGTGCCGCCCATCTGTTGTTCGTCGACGTTGTCGGCGATGATCATCGCCACCGCGCCGCGCTGCGCGGCGACATCTTCCTTCTGCGCGAACGGGCACGTGCCGCGGTCGAGCAGGATCACCGCGCCCTGCACCGGCAGGCTGCCGTAGTCGGTGACCGCGCACCCGGGGTTGTTGGGCGGGGCGGCGACCAGCGGGCCGCTCACCCCGTCGGGCCCGGTGCCCAGGCTGAAGTCCAGTGCGTGGGCCTCCACCGGCCTGCCGCCGACGGTGAGATCGGGCTTTTCGGCGTGGAACACCCGGGCCGAGAACTCCGGGGTCTGCACGTCGAACCCGCTGTCGCGCAAGGTTTTCACCACGTAGTCGACGCTCGCCTCGTAGCCGGGTGTGCCGACCGCCCGGGTGCCGTTGTTGGCGTTGGCGATGTCTTGCAGCTTGGTCAGGTGGGTCATCATCGCGTCGGTGGTGACCTTGTTGCGCAACCCGGACGCGAACTCCGCCGCGGCGGGGTCTCCGGTGGTTTGGCCCGCGCCGGAGGAGCGGTGCCCGCAGCCGGTGGCCAACGCGGTCAGGGCGACCACCGCGAGCAGCGCCGGAAATGTCGTGAATTTGTTCACCATCGCGCCCCAGGTTAGACCGCGGCCCGGGTGGGCGGATTCAGGACACGGCGTCCTCAGACATGCAGCGCGGTGAACGGCGCCACCGGGATGTTGCGCACCACGAACCAGGCCAGCACCAACGACAGCGTCACCGCCGCGGCCCAGCGATGGTGTTGCCAACTGCGGATCCGTCGTCCCACCAGGTGCCCGTAGGTCCAGGCGAAGTACGCCCACATCAACAGCACGACGGCGGCCAGGCCTAAGGCGTTGAACCTGGCCGCCCCCAACAGATTGCCGTGCATGAGCGCGTACACCATGCGCAGGCTGCCGCAGCCGGGACAGTCAACGCCCAGCAGCGCTTTGGTGGGGCACACCGGCAGCGGCCCGCCCGGGGTGGTCGGGTCACCCGCCCAGACGGCGGCGCACAGCACCGTCGCGGATGCGGCCACCACCACCGGCGCAGTCAGATTCTGCTGCACCGCCCCCCGGCGGATCACCATGATCGAGGCCCCCGCGGCGTCAGAACATCGCGGCGAGCGCCGCGTTGGTGTTCGTGTTCAGCGCGCCGACCGCCATCAAGATGCCGTAGATGATGCCCACCACGACCCCGATGACCGCCGACCAGATCACCCATTTCTTGGCGCTGTCGGCGGACGCCTGCGCCTCGGCGTAGCGGCCCTGCGCCCATAATCCGTTGACCTGGCTGGATTTGACGATCGCGACGATGCCGAACGGAAGACAGCAGAACAGGGTGACCAGGATCGACCACACCAGATAGTTATTCGGCGCTTGGGCGGCCGGTTGCTGCGGCGGATACCCGGGCGGCGGCGGGGGAGGCGGCGGCTGTGTCATGGATTCTCCAGTCGAGGGGAGTTAGCTGGCGTAAAGCGGTGCTAACCATACCCGCTCGCGCTCGGGTCGGCACTAGCAATGACAAAATTTGATTCGGCCGAGTCGGGCCGTGCCGACCCGGCCACATCGGTGCATCCGCGCCACGCCGACACCGATCGTCCCTCAACAGAATTCGAAATATGGCGCGGAAAAATTCACTCTGCCGCCACTGGCTGGTCCTCCACGGGATGCGCGGAAATCGATGCCCAGACAGACAATTGCCGACGGAACGTATTGCATTACCGCGACATAGCCCTACTATCCGTGTTAACAGGTGCGGTTATAGGAGCCATTGATGTCCGAAGTCAGCAATGCGCTGAGGGCGGCGACGGCAGCGGTATTCACTGGCGGATTCGTCTTTGCGGGCAGCGCCGCGGCGGCCGCCGACCCGGCCGGCACACCTAACCCGTCGGACATCAACACCCTGGCCGCGTCGCTGTCGAAGGGCTACGGGCTGAATAACTGCACCGCCGGAAACATCGACCGCGGCAGGCAACTGGCGGTACTGACCTGCGGGCAAAGCCCCGACCCGAAGGGACCGGCGCAGGCCAAGTACGTGTTGTTCACCAACCCCGAGAACCTGGCCACCGCGTTCCGGGCCACCATCAAAGAGGATGTCCTGACCCCGTGCGGCGACGCCCACGAGTCGCCGTCGAGCTGGCACAAGGATGGTTCGTCCGCCAGCGCCGGGCAGGCCGCGTGCGGCACCTTCCGCAACGCCGCCGAGATCATCTGGACCATCGACGCCAAGAACATCCTGAGCTACCTGCGCGCGTCCAACACCGATGTCGCGGCGCTCTACCAATGGTGGCGCGCCAACGGGTGAGCGCCCAGATGCGTTCGCCCGCTTTGTTTCCATCAACCGCAGGGAGTCAGAAAATGTCATATCGGAACACCGCGCTGCGTCTCGTGTCGGCCGCAGCCTTCACCGGCAGTTTGGCTCTCGCGGGTAGCGCCCCCGCACTCGCCGAACCCAACACCGGCAGCGCCTCGGACATGAACACGCTGGCGGCGTCGCTATCGAAAGGCTATGGCCTGAACAACTGCAAGCCGCAGGAGCTGACCGAGTCCGGCGAACTGGCCGAGCTGCTGTGCGGGCAGAGCCCCGACCCCAGCGGACCGGGGTCGGGCGTCTACGCCCTGTTCTCCAACGGCACCAACCTGGCGTCCGCGTTCAGCTCCACCATCAAGGACGTGTCGCTGGCCAACTGCGGAGACGCCGGGCAGTCGCCGGGCACCTGGAAGCAGAACGGCCAGACGGGTGGTCAGATCGCTTGCGGCACTTACAAGAACTACGCGACGCTGACCTGGACCACCGACGCCAAGAACGTGCTGGGCCACCTGACCGCGGCCAACTCCGACGTCAACGCCCTCTACCAGTGGTGGCGCACCAACGGCTGACGCTTACAGTCGCGCCGCAATCAATTTCGCCACCGCACGCATCCCGGCGGCATTGGGGTGCAACGGCGCGGGCCGGCCCGGTAGCGGGAGACCGTACCGCGCCGGCAGCGTCGTCCACGGGTCGGCGGACCAGGCGTGGTGTTCGCGGCTGGCCGCGGCCGCCCGGATGAGATCGCAGCCGGTCGCCGCGGCGGCATCGGCGGTCATCCGTTCCAGCGTGGTGGCCACGTGCCGGCCCAGGTCGGCGTCGGCGGCTGACAGCGGCGCGGCCGGCACGCCCGCCGGCGGCAGCATCGTCAGGTAGTCGACAAAGAAAATCCGTGCCTCCGCGCAGCGTTGACGCACCGCGGTGCCCACGGCGCACAGCGATTCGAACACCGCCTCGAGCGCGCCGTTTCGCGCCTCGGCGTCCAGCAGTTCGGCGATGCGGTCACCCAGCAGCGGCAGCCGCCGCAGCGGGCGCGGCAGCGCGGCGACCGTCAACAGCGGGATGTAGCCGACGTCGTTGCCGCCGATGGTGACGGTGACCAGGCTCTCCGAGCCGTCCAGCGCGGCGATCTGCGGCGCCGCACCGTGTTGGCGCTCGGTGAGCACGTGGGCGGTGGTCGCCCCGGAGAAGGTGACGTCGACCAGGTCGTAGCCGCAACGCGCGGCGACCAGGTGCGCGTAGTTGCGCGCGGATCGACCCGACCAGCGCGGAGCCCCGGCGGCGCGGGGCCGGATCCCGGGGCCGGCGGCCATCGAGCTGCCCAGCGCCACATAGCGTTTCATCGAGGCGGGCTCGACGCTTGGGCCCAGAACCGCTTGGGGATCCGCCCGGCCCGGCGGGCCAGATAGCCGGCGGTGACGGCGGCCGACATCGCGGCGGCCATGGCGGCCGGATCGCCGGCCCGGGTCACCGCGGTGGCCAACAGCACGGCGTCGCAACCCAATTCCATCGCCAGCGCGGCATCGCTGGCGGTGCCGATGCCGGCGTCGAGCACCACTGGGACGCCCGCGCCGGCGACGATCATCTCGATGTTGTGCGGATTGGTGATGCCCAGACCCGTGCCGATCGGCGAGCCCAGCGGCATGACCGCCGCGCAGCCGGCGTCCTCGAGTCGGCGCGCCAACACCGGGTCGTCGTTGGTGTAGGGCAGCACGACGAACCCGTCGTCCACCAATTGTTCTGCGGCCCTGACTAATTCGACCGCATCGGGCAGCAGGGTGCGCTCGTCGGCGATCACCTCGAGCTTGATCCAGTTGGTGTTCAGCGCCTCGCGGGCCAACTGCGCGGTGAGCACCGCCTCGGCCGCGCCCCGGCATCCCGCAGTGTTGGGCAACGGCGTGATGCCCAGCCGGTTGAGCAGGTCGAGCAGGCCGGTGCCGCCCTCGGCGTCCACCCGGCGGATGGCGACGGTGGTCAGTTCGGTGCCCGAGGCGATCAGCGCCTCTTCCAGCACCGCCAGGTTTCCCGCTCCCCCGGTGCCCATGATGAGCCGCGAGCTGAAGCTGCGGTCGGCGATGGTCAGTTTCGAATCAACCACCCTGCACCGCCGTCACCACCTCGAGCCGCGCGCCCTCGGAAAGCTCTGTCGTCCAACGGGATCGGGGCAACACGGCGTCGTCCACGGCCACCGCGACGCCGCGGCCGCCGAAGCCCAGCTCATCGAGCAGCGCCGCGACCGTGGTGTGCGCGTCGACGTCGACCTTTTGCTCGTTGACTACGACGATCATTGGCGCCGCTCCTCCTCATCGCTTCGCTGAAGCATCGTCGCCGGCGGGATCATCGGTGTGCTCCCACCGGGGCCAGTTCGGACACGATCTGTTCTGCCGTCCAGGGCGCCAACAGGAATCCCGACCGGCCGTGACCGGCGGCAACCAGGGTCCGCGCGTCCAGGCGGCCCACCAGCGGCAGATTGTCGGGCGTCATCGGGCGCAGCCCGGCGCCGCACTCGGCCAGCTCGTATTCGCCCAGCGCCGGCAGCACCGCGCAGGCGTCGTCGAGCAGGTCCCGCACGCCGGAGACCACCGGGGCGGTGTCTCGCCCGTGTTCGTACTGGGTGGCGCCGACCACCACCCCGTCCGCGCGTGGCACCAGGTACACCTGCCGGCCGTGCACGCGGGCCCGAATGACCCGCTGCGGCACCGGCATACAACCCTTTCGCCACCGCAGCCGCAGCACTTCGCCCTTCACCGGGCGCACCGGCAGGCCCGGCCACAACGCCGGCGCGTCGATGCCGTTGGCGATCACCACCGCGTCGGCGTCGGCCTCCGCCAGGTCGTGCAGCGGCGGCGCCCAGCGCACCCCGAGCCGCTCGCAGGCCGCGTCCAGCGCCTCGAGCACCGCGCGGTTGTCCACGGCCAGTTCGGTGGGCGCAGTGAAGCCGTGCCGGATGCCCTGCGCCAGCAGGGGCTCGACGTCGCGGGCCGCCGACTCCCAGACCACCGGATGTCCTTGTGCGGACAGCCAATCCGCGACGGTGCGCAGGTCGGCGACGTCGGCGCGGTCGACCGCCACCACCAGCGACTCGCGCGCGGTGACCAGCCGCCCCGGCAGCCCGTCGAGGAAACCGCCCTCCCGCCACAACCGCAGCGATTCCAGGCCCAGCCGCAACAGTCGCTCCTCGCCGGGCCAGCCTTCGCTGTGCGGGGCCAGCATGCCGCCGGCCACCCAGGAGGCGCCCCGCTCGCCGCTGCGGTGTACCCGCACCGACCACCCGGCCTGCGCGGCGCGGCGCGCCACCGCCAGCCCGATGACCCCGCCACCGACGACGGCCAGCGACCCGCAGTCCGAGGGCATTCGCGGCCTCCCTTCGCCGGCATGATCCGGATCAGGTGTGACGGTAAGGGCGGGCGCGCCCACTCTCAGACCCCGGTCCCGGGACTCCCGTGTCTAAAACGAGTTGTTCGGGTTCCACGCTAGCGCGCTAGCGTCGCGGTGTGCATCAACGTCTGGCAACTCTGGCCGCCGCGCGGCTCTACCTGTGCACCGACGCCCGCCGGGAGCGCGGCGATCTGGCCGAGTTCGCCGCCGCCGCCCTGGCCGGCGGCGTGGACGTCATCCAGCTGCGCGACAAGGGGTCGCCCGGGGAGCAGCGGTTCGGCCCGCTGGAGGCGCGCGACGAGCTGGCCGCCTGCGAGATCCTGGCCGACGCGGCCCGCCGGCACGGCGCCCTGTTCGCTGTCAACGACCGCGCCGACATCGCCCGCGCGGCCGGCGCCGACGTGCTGCACCTGGGGCAGGGTGACCTGCCGCTGGAGGTGGCGCGCGCATTCGTCGGGCCCGACGTGCTGCTCGGGCTGTCCAGCCACGACCGCGACCAGATGACCGCGGCGGCGGCGGGACCGGCCGACTACTTCTGCGTCGGGCCCTGCTGGCCCACGCCCACCAAACCGGGCCGCGCGGCGCCGGGCTTGGCGCTGGTGCGGGCGGCCGCCGAGCTGCGCACCGGCAAGCCGTGGTTCGCGATCGGCGGGATCGACGCGCAGCGGCTGCCCGAGGTGCTCGACGCCGGGGCCCGCCGGGTCGTGGTGGTGCGGGCGATCACCGCGGCGGACGACCCCGCCGCGGCGGCCCGGCGGCTCAGCTCGGCGCTGGCAGCAGCGCGCTGATCCGGCGGCACAGCTGCGCGGACGCCTCGTCGGTGTCGGCCGGGTCGCCGGGCATGCACCAGACGAAGACGCCGTCCTCCAGCTCGATGGTGCGGGGCAGGTACTGCCGGCGTTCGTCGCCGTGGCTCAGCGGCAGCCGGGCGGGCTCGGTGCGCAGCCGGTGCCAGCTGGCCGCGAAGCCGGGGTGCAGCGGCAGGTCGGCCACCTCGTCCTCGGCGACCCAGCGCATCTCGGCGCTTTCCCGGTTGGGCACGGTGTGCAGCAGTTCGTCGGCGTCCGCGATCACGGTGGTGTAGCTCCACCGGGTGCCGCCCACCCCGGCGACCTCGGCCGTCACCACGCTGGCGCGCACGGCGAGCCGGTCGACCAGCAGGCCGGCCTCCTCGTTCGCTTCGCGGACCGCGGTCTCCTCGGGTGTCTCGTGGCTGTCCCGGGCGCCGCCGGGCAGTCCCCAGGTGCCGCCCTGATGGCTCCACACCGCGCGGTGCTGCAGCAGCACGGCGGGCGTACCGTCGGGTTGCGGGGCGCGCAGCAGCAAACCGGCGGCGCCGTACCGACCCCAGTAGTGGGCGCCGCGCTCGGAGATCACCCACCCGTCACCGTCGCCGTGCACGAGTTCAGGATAGGCAGACTTAGTTCTTTGTTCCCTGGCACGTCGTCAATTGCTTCGCCTCCACCCATCCACCCGAACATGCTCTTAGACTTCGCTTATACAGGTCCGTGCAGCGAAATCCAGTGGCCGAGAGATGAGGGCTGATCAGACGTGACGGTTGAGCTGGCGCACCCGTCGACCGAGCCGCAGGGCTCGCGGTCACCGGCCGAACCAGCCCATCCCCGCTGGTGGTTCATCTCGACGACGCCCGGCCGCATCCTGACCATCGGCATCGTGCTGGCGGCGCTGGGCGGCCTGAGCGCGTTCGCCACCTCGACCACCATCAACCACCGCCAGCAGGTGCTCACCACGGTGCTCAACCACACCGAGCCGTTGTCGTTCGCGGCCGGGCGGCTGTACACCACGTTGTCGGTGGCCGACGCCGCCGCGGCCACCGCCTTCATCGCCGAGGCCGAGCCGCCGCCGGTGCGGCAGCGCTACGAGCAGGCCATCACCGACGCCGCGGTGGCGGTGACCCGGGCCTCCAGCGGGCTCACCGACGAGCCGATGGTGCAGCTGCTGGGCCGGATCAACGCCGAGCTGGCCGTCTACACCGGGCTGATCGAGACCGCCCGCACCAACAACCGGCAGGGCAACCCCGTCGGCTCGTCGTACCTGTCGGAGGCGTCGGGGCTGATGCAGTCGACGATCCTGCCCGACGCGGCCCGGCTGTACCAGGCCACCTCCAAGCGGGTGGACGAGGAGACCACGGCGTCCACCCAGATCCCGGCGCCGGTCATCATGGTGGTCGGCGCCACCGTGGTCTTCGGGGCGTTCGCCCATCGCTGGCTGGCCCGGCGCACGCGGCGGCGGATCAATCCGGGGCTGGTGGTGGGCGCGCTCGCTATTCTCGTCATGGTGGTGTGGGTCGGGACAGCGTTGACCATTTCTACGACGGCCAGCCGTAGCGCCAAGGACACTGCCGCCGAGTCGCTCAAGACCGTCACCAACGTCGCCATCACCGCGCAGCAGGCCCGCGCCGACGAGACGCTGTCGCTGATCCGCCGCGGCGACGAAGAGAAGCGCAAGCAGTCGTTCTACCAGCGCCTGGACTCGATGCACCGCCAGCTCGACGAGTACATGTCGCGCAGCGATGCGGTGGACAAGCCCGACCTGGAGGGTGCCGACCAGCTGCTGCTGCGCTGGCGCCAAGCCAACGACCGGATCACCTCCTACATCTCGGTGGGCAACTATCGGGCCGCCACCCAGGTCGCGCTGGGCAGCAGCGAGGAGGACTCCACCCCCGCGTTCGACAAGCTGCAGGATGAGCTGATGAAGGCGATGGACCAGGGCCGCATCCACCTGCGCAACGACGTCATCAACGCGCGCAGCGGGCTGTCCGGCGCCCAGGTCGGCGGCGTGGTGCTGTCGCTGGGCGCCGCCATCGCGGTGGCGCTGGGCCTGTGGCCGAGGCTGAAAGAGTACCGATGACGGCCGGGCTGCCCCTGCTGCGACGGGCGTGCACCGCGCTGGCCGCGGTGCTGGTCGCGGCGGGGTGCGGCCACACCGAGTCGCTGCGGGTGGCCAGCGTGCCGACGTTGCCGCCGCCCACCCCGGTCGGCATGGAGCAGCTGCCGCCGCAGCCGCCGCTGCCGCCCGACGGCCCGGACCAAAACTGCGACCTGACGGCCAGCCTGCGACCCTTCCCCACCAAGGCGGAGGCCGACGCCGCGGTGGCCGACATCCGCGCCCGCGGCCGGCTGATCGTCGGCCTCGACATCGGCAGCAACCTGTTCAGCTTCCGCGACCCGATCACCGGCGAGATCACCGGCTTCGACGTCGACATCGCCGGCGAGATCGCCCGCGACATCTTCGGCGCGCCCTCGCACGTCGAGTACCGGATCCTGTCGTCGGACGAGCGGGTCACCGCGCTGCAGCGCGGCGAGGTCGACGTCGTGGTCAAGACCATGACCATCACCTGCGACCGGCGCAAGCAGGTGAACTTCTCCACCGTGTACCTCGATGCCAACCAGCGCATCCTGGCCCCGCGCGACTCGCCGATCACCAAGGTCTCCGACCTGTCCGGCAAACGCGTCTGCGTGGCCAAGGGCACCACGTCGCTGCACCGGATCCGGCAGATCGATCCCCCGCCGATCGTGGTGTCGGTGGTCAACTGGGCCGATTGCCTGGTGGCCATGCAGCAGCGCGAGATCGACGCGGTCAGCACCGACGACTCGATCCTGGCCGGGCTGGTCGAAGAGGACCCGTACCTGCACATCGTCGGGCCGAACATGGCCACCCAGCCCTACGGCATCGGGATCAACCTGAACAACACCGGACTGGTGCGGTTCGTCAACGGAACGCTGGAGCGGATCCGCCGGGACGGCACCTGGAACACGTTGTACCGCAAGTGGTTGACCGTGCTGGGCCCCGCGCCGGCCCCGCCCACCCCGAGGTATCTGGACTGATGGCCGAGCCGGACAACAAGAGCGAGCAGCCGGAACCGGGGACCGAGCAGGTGGGCCCGGGCACCCAGCCGGCCGAGGTGGGCGACGACGCCCAGGGCGGCGCGGCAACGGGGCGGCTGCAGGCCACCCAGGCGCTGTTCCGGCCCGACTTCGACGATGACGACGACGACTTCCCGCACATCTCGCTGGGCGCCCTGGACACCGACAGCGCCGACCGCATGACGGTGGCGACGCGGGCGCTGCCGCCGGTCCGTCAGCTCGGCGGTGGGCTGGTCGAGATTCCGCGCGGCCGCGACATCGACCCGCGCGAGGCGTTGATGACCAACCCGGTGGTGCCGGAGTCCAAGCGCTTCTGCTGGAACTGCGGCAAACCGGTGGGGCGGTCCACCAAGAAGAGCAAGGGCACCTCCGAGGGCTGGTGCCCGCACTGCGGCAGCGCGTATTCGTTTCTGCCGCAACTGAATCCGGGCGACATCGTCGCCAACCAGTACGAGGTCAAGGGCTGCATCGCGCACGGCGGGCTGGGCTGGGTCTACCTGGCGGTGGACCACAACGTCAACGACCGGCCGGTGGTGCTCAAGGGCCTGGTGCACTCCGGTGACGCCGAGGCGCAGGCCATCGCGATGGCCGAACGGCAATTCCTCGCCGAGGTGGTGCACCCGCAGATCGTGCAGATCTTCAACTTCGTCGAGCATGTGGACCGGCACGGGAATCCGGTCGGCTACATCGTCATGGAGTACGTCGGCGGGCAGCCGCTGCGGCACGGCAAGGGCGAGAAGCTGCCGGTCTCCGAGGCCATCGCCTACGTGCTGGAGATCCTGCCGGCGCTGGGCTATTTGCATTCGATAGGCCTGGTCTACAACGACCTCAAGCCGGAGAACATCATGCTCACCGAGGAGCAGCTCAAGCTGATCGACCTGGGCGCGGTGTCGCGGATCAACTCGTTCGGATACCTTTACGGCACACCGGGTTTCCAGGCGCCGGAGATCGTGCGGACCGGCCCGACGGTGGCCACCGACATCTACACGGTGGGGCGCACGCTGGCCGCGCTCACGCTGAACCTGCCCACCCGCAACGGCCGCTACGTCGACGGCATCCCCGACAACGACCCGGTGCTGGGCACCTACGACTCCTTCCGCCGGTTGCTGCGCCGCGCCACCGACCCCGACCCGCGGCGCCGGTTCTCCAGCACCGAGGAGATGTCGGCCCAGCTGATGGGGGTGCTGCGCGAGGTGGTCGCGCACGACACCGGGGTGCCGCGGCCCGGCCTGTCGACCATCTTCTCGCCCAGCCGCTCGACGTTCGGGGTGGACCTGCTGGTCGCGCACACCGACGTGTACCTGGACGGCCAGGTGCATTCGGAGAAGCTGACCGCCCGCGAGATCGTGACCGCGCTGCAGGTGCCGCTGGTCGATCCGGCCGACGTCGCCGCCCCGGTGCTGCAGGCGACGGTGTTGTCGCAGCCGGTGCAGACGCTGGACTCGCTGCGCGCGGCCCGGCACGGGACGCTGGACGCCGACGGGGTCGAGCTGTCCGAGTCGATCGAGCTGCCGCTGATGGAGGTGCGCGCGCTGCTGGACCTCGGCGACGTGGCCAAGGCCACCCGCAAGCTCGACGACCTGGCCGAGCGGGTCGGCTGGCAGTGGCGGCTGGTCTGGTACAAGGCGGTGGCCGAGCTGCTGACCGGCGACTACGATTCGGCCACAACGCATTTCACCGAGGTGCTGGACACCTTCCCGGGCGAGCTGGCGCCCAAGTTGGCGTTGGCCGCGACCGCCGAGCTGGCCGGCGATGTCGACGAGCATCGGTTCTACGAGACGGTGTGGAAGACCAACGACGGCGTGATCTCGGCGGCCTTCGGGTTGGCCAGAACCCTGTCCGCCGAGGGTGATCGGGCCGCCGCGGTGCGCACCCTCGACGAGGTGCCGGCCACCTCGCGGCACTTCACCACCGCGCGGCTGACCAGTGCGGTGACGCTGTTGTCCGGGCGGTCCAAGAGCGAGATCACCGAAGAGGAAATCCGGGACGCGGCCCGGCGGGTGGAGGCGCTGCCGCCGACCGAGCCGCGGGTGTTGCAGATCCGCGCCCTGGTGCTCGGCTGCGCGATGGACTGGCTGGAGGACAACAAGGCCAGCACCAACCACATCCTCGGCTTCCCGTTCACCGAGCACGGGCTGCGGCTGGGCGTCGAAGCGGCGCTGCGCAACCTGGCCCGCGTCGCCCCCACCCAGCGGCACCGCTACGCGCTGGTGGACATGGCCAACAAGGTGCGGCCCACCAGCACGTTCTGAGTCGTCCGGGCGCCTCGGCGTCCCGGCGCCTCGGCCCGAGTGTGCACCCTGGGCGTCGAGTGTGTACACAGGGCGGCGACACGCCGACGATCCGCGCCCTGGTGCAACACCGAAAGCCGCAGCGCAACACCGAAAGCCGTACCGCAACACCGAAAGCCGACACCTCACACTGAAAGCCGAGGCGCAACACCAGATTTCGCCAGTGCCGCGCGGACGCGGCGGACGATGTCCGCCGGCCGGTCCTCTGCGACCACCCGGACGATGACCCAGCCCAGCTGCTCGAGCATCTCCAGCCGGCGAATGTCTTTGACGTACTGGCGCCGGTCGGTGCGATGGTGGTCGCCGTCGTATTCGACGGCGACCATCCACTCGGGCCAGCCCATGTCCAGGTACGCGACGGGCAGGCCGTCGGCGCCCGGCACCGGGACCTGGGTCTGCGGCCGAGGCAGACCCGCGTCGATGAGCAGCAGCCGCAGGTAGCTCTCCCGCGGTGACTGCGCACCGGGGTCGACGAGGCCCAGCGCCGCCTCCAGGCGCCGTAGCCCGGGCGAGCGCGGGTGCGCCCCGGCCACCCGCAACACGTCGTCGGCCTTGAAACCCGTTGCGCGCGCCAGCGAGTCGAGCCGGACCACAGCCGAGCGGACGGCACCCCGTCGCCCGATGTCGAAGGCGGTTCGCTCCGGTGTGGTGACGGCGAGCCCGTCGCAGATCTGCGTTTCGCCGGGGCACAGGCCGTCGCGCCGGATCAGCACCCCGTCGGGGGCACGAGTGTTGTGGTGGATCAACTCGATCGGGACAGCATCGGGGATCCACGCGGCGCCGTGCACCGCCGCCGCGGCCGCGCCGGCGATGACCGCCGTCCGCCCCGACCACAGCCACGCCGCGCGGATGCGAAGCGGCAGCGTCGGCTCGACCTGCGCGGGCAGGTAGACATTCGGGAACACCGGACGGTAGGCCACCCGCAGCCGGTGACGGTTCAGCCGCCCGGACGCCAGTTCCTCGCTGCCGACGACCGGCGCCTCCCCCATACGAGAAACCCTGGCACGCCGGCGGCGACCGCGACCGCGGCTGTGCACAGGCCCCGATAGCTATTCGGGTGCCGCCCGCACGGCGGGCAGGATCAGGGTGTCGATGACCCGCCGCACGAACTTGCCGTCGACGCGCTGCCCGCTGATGGCGCGCAACAGGCCCATCGCGGTCAACACGTCGGCGACCAACGACCAGTCGCGGTTCGGGTCGATTTCCCCGCGGTCGGCGGCCTGCGCCAGAACGGCCGACAGCACCCGCCGGCCCTTGAACAGGATCAGGTCGTTCAGCGCGGTGGCGAGCTCGGGATCGTGCGCGGCCTCCAAGGCGACCCGCAGCACGAGGTCGTTGGAGATCAACGCGTTGTCGTTGCGCTTGGCGCGCTTGACGATCGCGTCGAGGTCGCCGGCCAGGCTCCCGGTGTCGGGCGCGTCGTCGTTGAGGAGCTCGGGCCGCCAGTAGATCAGGGCGTCGGTCATCAACGCGGCCTTCGACGACCACCGCCGGTAGATCGCGGCCTTGCCGACGCCGGCCCGCGCGGCGATGTCGTTCATGTTCGTCGCGTCATAGCCGTGTTCGGCCAGCGCCGCCAACGCGGCATCGAGGATCGCGGGGTCGCGCGAGCGATCGAGTCGCCCCTCGGTGCGCTGGCGAAGCTTGGATTCCGGCTCCATCTGCGATTGCGGCTGCCCCACGCAGTTCACCTTAGAGCCGGCTGCCGGATCGGCGCCGTGTGTGCCTCCTCGTCGTGGTGTGTGCGTCGGGTCATGCGGATGGTGTTGATCGGCCACCAGAACCAGTGCCCGAGCGCGGCGGCGATCGACGGCGTCATGAAGGACCGCACGATCAGGGTGTCGACGAGCAGGCCCAGCGCGATGGTGGTGCCGAGCTCGCCGATCACCCGCAGCTGGCTGACGATCATCGACGCCATGGTGAAGGCGAACACCAGCCCGGCGGCGGTGACGACCCGGCCCGAGGCGCCCATGCCGCGGATGATGCCGGTGTTGAGGCCCGCGGGGATCTCCTCCTTGAGTCGCGACACCAGCAGCAGGTTGTAGTCCGATCCCACCGCCAGCAGGATCACGATGGACAGCGGCAGCACGATCCATTGCACGCCGAGCCCGATGAGGTCCTGCCACATCAGCACCGACAGGCCGCAGGCGGTGCCCAGCGAGGCGGCGACGGTGCCGACGATGACCAACGCCGCGACCACACTGCGGGTGATGATCAACATGATCGTGAAAATCAGGATGAGACAGGAGATTCCGGCAACCAGGAGGTCGATGATGACGCCTTCTTGCATGTCGGAGTACATCGACGCGGTCCCGGCCAGGTACACCTTGGAGCTCTCCAGCGGGGTGCCCTTGATGGCGTCGGCGACCGCGTCCTTGACACCGGCGACGTGCTTGATTCCCTCGACCGAGGCCGGATCGCCCTGGTGGGTGATGATGAACCGCACCGCGGTGCCGTCGGGTGAGACGAACATCTTCAGCCCGCGTTTGAAGTCGGGGTTTTTGAAGACTTCCGGCGGCAGGTAGAACGAGTCGTCGTTCTTGGCCTCGTCGAAGTATTGCCCCATCAACGTCGAGCCCTCGGCGGCCTCCTGCTGGTGGGCCTGGATGCCGGCCATCGTGGAATGGGTGGACAGCATGAAGTCGCGCATCGTCTTCATCGAGTCGATGGTTTTCGGGAAATCGGCCAGCAGTTGCGGCATCAACCGATCCATGTGATCGAGATCGATGGTGAGCCCAGATATCTGGTCGGAGAGCTCGTCGATGCCGTCCAGCGCGTCGAACAGCGAGCGCATCGACCAGCAGACCGGGATGTCGAAACAGTGTTTCTCCCAGTAGAAGTAGCTTCTGATGGGCCGGAAGAAGTCGTCGAAATCGGCGATGCGGTCCCGTAATTCATTGGTGGTGTCCACCATCTCGTGGGTGCGGCCGACCATGCTGTGCGTGGTGGCGGTGAGTTCCTTCATGACGCCGTACATGTGCTCCATCACGGCGATCGTCTTGTCCAGCTCGTCGGCCTGCTCGAGCATGTTCGCCATGGTGTCGTTCATGAACTTGGCCGTCTGCAGCGTGCCCGAGTTCTGCATGGCGATCTGGAACGGGATCGAGCTGTGCTCGATCGGCGCCCCCAGCGGCCGGGTGATGGTCTGGACCCGCTCGATGCCGCGAAGATGAAAGACGCTCTTGGCGATTCGGTCGACGACGAGCATATCGGCCGGGTCGCGCAGATCGTGGTCGGCCTCCACCATCAGCAACTCCGGGTTCATCCGGGCCTGGGAGAAGTGCCGTTCGGCGGCCGTCATCGCGGCGTTGGCGGGCATGTCCTTCGGCGTGAATTTCTGGTCGTCGTAGTTCGGCACGTACGTCAGCAGGCTGATGAACCCGATCACCGCGATCGCCGCGGTCACCACGATGATCGGCTTGGGCCAGCGCACCACGGCGGTGCCCACCTTGCGCCAGCCCCGCACGTCGATCGCGCGTTTGGGATCGAACAGGCCGAACCGCGAGCCGACCGCCAGGATCGCCGGCGCCAGGGTCAGCGCCGCCAACACGATGACCACCATCGCTATCGCACAGGGCAACCCCATGGTCTGGAAATACGGCAACCGGGCCGCCGTCAGGCACAGGCAGGCGCCCGCGATGGTCAGGCCCGAGCCCAGGATGACGTGCGAGACACCGTGATAGGCGGTGTAGAAGGCCTCCTCCCTGCCCTGGCCGAAGGAGCGCGCTTCGTGATAGCGGCCGAGCAGGAAGATGACGTAGTCGGTTCCCGCGGCGATGCTGAGCATGGTGATCATGCTGACCGCGTAGGGCGTCAGGCCGATGATGTTGAGATTGCCGGCCGTCGCCGTAATGCCCTGGGCCGCAAAGAGTTCTATGCCAATGATCACCAGGCTCAGCACGGTGGTGACGATCGACCTGTACACCACCAGCAGCATCACGAAGATGACCACGATCGAGACCAGCGCCATCGTCGCCATGCTCTTATGGCCGACGATGCTGGTGTCGGCGTTCAGCACGGTGTTGCCGGCCACGTACGCCTTGACGCCGGGCGGTGCGGGTGTGCTGTCGACGATCTTGCGCACCGCGGCGACCGACTCGTAGCTGGGCGTGGTTCCCTGGGCGCCGTTGAGGAAGACCTGCACGTAGGCGGACTTGCCGTCCGGGCTCTGCGAGCCGGCGGCGGTCAGCGGATCACTCCAGAAGTCCTGGATGTTCTGGACGTGCTGATGGTCGTCCCGCAGCTTGCGCACGATGCGGTCGTAAAACTCGTGCGCGCTGTCGCCGAGTTTGTCCTTCCCCTCCAGGACCACCATCGCCGTGGAATCGGTGTGGAACTCGTTGAACTTGTCGCCGATGTGCATCATCGACTTGAACGCCGGCGCGTCCCGCGGGGTCATCGGCACCGAGTGCTGGGACGCGACGTCGTCGAGCGACGGCGACAGCACCCCCAGGGCGACCGCGACGAACACCCAGCCCAGGAGGGTGATCGGCAGCGACAGCACGCGAATGAGCCTGGGAATGACCGGGAGTCGGGACTGCGCATGCGGGTTACTCATACGGATTTCACCAAGCAGTAGATGAACGGTTGGTAGTCGTTGGTGTTGCGGTCGTCGCGGACCTGGTCGTCGACGATGACCCGGCACCGCAGCGCATGCACCTGCTCGCTGGCCTGGGCGACGATGTTGGCCGACATCGACGGCAACGTGGTCACGATGGTGAACGACCACGGCAACGGCGCCGATTCGACCAGGTGCGGCTGGCCGTTCTCGTCCAGATAGTTCGCGTTCACCGTGCCGGCCGGGGCGCCGGTGATCTCGTACGTGATGTGCTTGGGGTGGAACGGCTTGGTGTTGTCGCCGGCGCCCTCCCCGCTCGTCACACCGCCGTGGGTGCCGAACGTGTCGCGGATACGGACCACCGCGTAGGCGCCCAGCGAAATCACGACCACCAGCAGCAGGGGCATCCACGCCCTACGCAAGATGCGCAAAATCCGCTGCCTCCCTTCATTTTTCGCGCAGCGAGACAAGCGCCGCCGACTAGCGCGCAACGCCCGCGAAGCCCAACCCTAAACGGAACTCCGGTTCCGTGAACCGGCCCTCGGTCACTGTACAGCACGCGAACGGCGGCCGCGCGGCAGCGTCGGATCGCGCCGCCCGTGAGGCCTCAAGAAAATCGCAAGAACCCTCAGCGAATTTTCAGCTGCACACCGCACAGTTATTCCATGGCGGGGCAGTCCACCCTGTGGGTCGGCACGGCGCGCATGCTGCGCCGGGCCGGTTTCGGCGTGACCGGCCCCGAGGTCGACGCCGCCGTCGCCCGCGGCTGGCCCGGCCACCTGGACGCGATGCTGGCCGCCGATCCCGACGCCGACCCCGGCGCGCTGGCCACCCCGATGCCCGCCCTGCCGGCGCCCCAGCCGCCCGGCAAACGCGCCACCCCCGCGGCCCGCAAGCAGTACAACCAGCAGCTCACCGAACAGCAGGGCGTGCTGTCGGATTGGTGGATCCGCCGCATGGTCGTCGTGCGCCAACCGTTCCACGAGAAGCTGACCTTGTTGTGGCACAACCACTTTGCCACCTCGGCGCAGAAGGTGCGGGTGGCGGCGCAGATGGCCGCGCAGAACCAGAAGCTGCGCACGCTGTCGCTGGGCGATTTCGGCACCCTGGCCTACGCCATGCTGACCGACGCCGCCATGCTGCGCTGGCTGGACGGGCAGACCAGCACCGCCAAGGCGCCCAACGAAAACCTGGCCCGCGAATTCATGGAGCTGTTCGCGCTGGGCCACGGCAACGGCTATACCGAGAGCGACGTCCGCAACGGGGCACGCGCCCTGACCGGCTGGGTCATCGGCGCCGGCGGCGCGACGTCGGTGCTGCCCAAACGCCATGACGCGACGGCCAAGACGCTGTTCGGCCGCAGCGCGAACTTCGATGCCGCCGGGTTCTGCGACGCGGTGCTCGCCCAGCCGAAATCGGCCGGGTACGTGGCGGGGCGGCTGTGGCAGCAGTTGGCCGGCGACGACCCGCCGTCGCCGCCCGCGCTCGACCGGCTGGTCGCCGCCTACGGCCCCGGCCGCGACCTGCGCGCCCTGACCCGGGCCATCCTCACCGACCCGGAGTTCACCGGCGCCCAGGCCAGCATGGTCAACACCCCGATCGAATGGCTGATCGGCGTGATCCGCTCGCTGCGGGTGCCCGTCGATGATCCCAAGCGACTCAAGATGATCGACGCGACGTTGCGCACGCTGGGGCAGCGGCCGTTCTATCCGCCCAGCGTCGGCGGCTGGCCCAGCGGGCAGGTCTGGCTGTCCACCGCCAGCGCCGGGGCCCGGCTGCGCGCCGCGACCGAGCTGGCGCACGCCGGCGACCTGTCCGGCATCGAGAACACCCCGCCCACCGACCGCATCGACGCGGTCGGCTACCTGATCGGCGTCGGCGCCTGGTCCGACCGCACCGCCCGCGCGCTGCAACCCCTGGTGGGCCAACCGCCCCGGCTGGTCGCCGCGGCCGTCAACACCCCGGAGTACCTGACGTCATGACCGAGATGAACCGTCGCAGATTCCTGATCGCCAGCGCGGGCGTGTCGGCGGCCGGGCTGCTGTCGTCGGCGGTGGCGGTCGGTTGGCCCGACCTGATGCGCGCGGCCCGGGACCGGCCGCTGGCACCGGGCGCCGGCGTGCTGGTGATCGTCACCCTCTACGGCGGCAACGACGGCATCAACACGCTGATCCCGTACGCGGACAACGCCTATCACGACGCCCGGCCCGAACTCGCCTACGCCCCGCAAGACGTCCTGCACCTGGATCAGCAGCTGGGGCTCAACCCGGCGCTCAAGGGCCTGGCCGGGCTGTGGAACCAGCGGAAGCTGGCCGTCGTGCGCGGCGCGGGCTACCCGAAACCCGACCACAGTCACTTCCGCTCCATGGACATCTGGCAGACCGCGTCGCCGGACGAGCCGGTGTCGACGGGCTGGATCGGCCGCTGGCTCGACGCCACCGGCGACGACCCGTTGCGCGCGGTCAACATCGGGGCGGTGCTGCCGCCGCTGGCGGTCGGCGCCAAGTGCACGGCCGCGGCGCTGAGCCCGGGCGGCGGCGCCGGCAAGGCCGGGCAGTTCGACGCCGTGATGACCGCGCTGGGCGACGACGCCCCCGACGACACCCCGGCGATGGCCGCGGTGTGCAAGGCCTACCGCGCCGCGCGCACCGCCGACGCCACCTTCGCCTCGGTGAAACCGCCTGCCAAACAGAATAATTCGCTGGCAGCCCAGCTGGACGTGGTCGCCCAGGCCGTCAAGGCCCGGGTGCCGGCCCGCGTCTACACCGTGCAACTGGGCGGTTTCGACACCCACGCCGGGGAACGCGGCACCCAGCAGCGGCTGCTGCAGACCTTCGACGAGGCGGTCACCGGATTCGTCGCGCAGATGGCCGGGCGCAACGTGGTGCTGATGGCGTATTCGGAGTTCGGGCGGCGGGTGCGGGCCAACGCCTCACAGGGCACCGACCACGGCACGGCCGGCCCGGTGTTCATCGCGGGCGCACCGGTCAACGGCGGATTCTACGGCGAGCAACCCAGCCTCACCGACCTCGACAACGGAGACCTGAAGTACACCACCGATTTTCGCGACATCTACCACGAGCTGCTGGCACGCACCGTCGGCACCGATCCCGCGCCCTCGGTCGGCGCCGGCCGCCGCGACCTCGGCTTCCTATCCGCCTAGCACCCGCACGCAGTCACGGGCGATGGCCAGCTCTTCGTTGGTGGGGACCACCAGCACCGTGATCGGCGAGTCGTCGGCCGAGATCTGGCGTCCCCCTTTGCTCCCGGCCAGGTTGCGGCGCTCGTCGAGCACGATGCCCAGCTCCTCCATGCCGGACACCGCGTCGCGGCGCACCGCGGCGTCGTTCTCACCGATGCCGGCGGTGAAGCTGATGACGTCGGTGTGGCCCAGCACCGCCAGGTAGGCACCGATGTACTTGCGCAGCCGGTGCGTGAACACGCTGTAGGCCAATTGCGCTGCGCCGTCCCCGGATTCGATGAGTTCGCGCAGCCGGCGGAAGTCCCGCACGCCGGACAGCCCCACCACCCCCGAGCGGTGGTTGAGCATCGACTCGACGTCGTCCACCCCCATCCCGGCCGTGTGGCACAGATAGCTGACGATGCTGGGATCGATGTCACCGCTGCGGGTTCCCATCACCAGTCCCTCCAGCGGCGTCAACCCCATCGAGGTATCGAGAGGCCGGGTGCCGGCGATCGCCGACGCCGAGCAGCCGTTGCCCAGGTGCAGCACGATCTGTTTCAGGCCGCGCAGCGGCCGATCCAAGAAGGCCGCGGCCTGCTCGCTGACGTAGCGGTGCGAGGTGCCGTGGAACCCGTACCGGCGGATCTGCCAGCGATCGGCCAATTCGCGGTCGATGGCGTAGGTCGCCGCCGCGGGCGGCAGGTCGTGGAAGAACCCGGTGTCGAAGACGGCCACATGCGCGATGCCGGGCAGCAGCCGGCGGGCCACTTCGATTCCCTGGAGCGCCGGCGGATTGTGCAGCGGGGCCAACTCCGACAGCTCGTGCAGCCGGGCGATCACCGCGTCGTCCAGCACGGTGGGCTGGTAGAAGGTGTTGCCGCCGTGCACCACCCGATGACCCACCGCGACCAGCCCGGCGGTGTTCAGGTCGACGCCGTCGCCGGCCAGCATGTCGAACGCCCGGCGCAGCGCGGCGTCGTGGTCGGGGACCGGCGAGGATTCCTCGCCGATGCGTTCCACGATGCCCGTCGAGGCGGCCACCCCGGACTCGGGATCGACCAGCTGGAACTTCAGCGACGACGAGCCGGAGTTGATCACCAGCACCCGGCGCGCGCCGTCACTACCGTCCACCGGGCAGCCCCTGCGCCTGAATCGCGGTGATGGCAATCGTGTTCACGATGTCTTCGACCAGCGCACCCCGCGACAGGTCGTTGACCGGCTTGCGCAGGCCCTGCAGCACGGGCCCGATGGCCAGCGCGCCGGCGCTGCGCTGCACCGCCTTGTAGGTGTTGTTGCCGGTGTTGAGGTCGGGAAAGATCAACACGGTGGCCCGACCGGCCACCGGCGAATCCCGCAGCTTGGTGGCGGCGACCGACGGTTCGATGGCGGCGTCGTACTGGATGGGGCCCTCGACCGGCAGGTCGGGGTTGCGCTGCCGCACCAATTGCGTTGCAGTTCTCACCTTTTCGACGTCGGCTCCGGTGCCGGAGTCACCCGTCGAGTAGGACAGCATGGCCACCCGCGGTTCGATGCCGAACTGGGCGGCGGTGCGCGCCGAGGAGATCGCGATGTCGGCCAGCTGCTCCGGTGTCGGGTTGGGGATGATCGCGCAGTCGCCGTAGGCCAGCACCCGGTCGGGCAGACACATCAGGAAGATGCTGGACACGGTGGAGACGTCCGGCACCGTCTTGATGATCTCGAAGGCCGGGCGCACGGTGTGCGCGGTGGTGTGGGCGGCGCCGGACACCATGCCGTCGACCTGGGAGGTGTACACCAGCATGGTGCCGAAGTACGTTGCGTCGCGCATGATTTCGCGGGCTTGCTCGACGGTGACGCCCTTGGCCTTGCGCAGCTGCGCGTACTGCTGCGCGAACTCGGGCCGCAGCGCGCTGGTGCGCGGGTCGATGACCTTAACGTCGCTCAGGTCCACCCCGAGTTCTCCCGAGCGCTGCCGGATCCGGGCCTCGTCGCCCAGGATGGTCAGGTCGGCGACGCGGCGCTGCAGCACCCTGCCGGCGGCGCGCAGGATGCGGTCGTCGTCGCCCTCGGGCAGCACGATGTGCTTGCGGTCGGCGCGCGCCTGCAGGGTCAGCTGATGGATGAACATCTGCGGCGTGGTCACGGTGGGAATCGGAATGGCAAGCTGTTCAAGCAGATCCGCGATGTCGACGTGCCGGTCCATCAGCTCCAGCGCGGTGTCGATCTTGCGCTGTGAGGTGGCCGTCACCCTGCCGCGGGCCGCGGCCGCCGCGCTGGCGGTGTCGTAGGTGCCCAGCGCGGTGGCGACGATGGGCAGCCGCAGCCGCAGCCCGGCCACCAGCGCCGCGATGGACGGATGCAGCGCGAACCCGCCGTTGAGCACGATGCACGACAGCGACGGAAAGCCTTCGGCGGCATGGGCGCTGGCCACGGCGAGCACCACGTCGGAGCGGTCGCCGGGGGTGATCACGGCCATGCCGTCCGCGAGGCGCTCCAGCACGTGGTCGGCGGTCATCCCGGCGACCAGGATGCCGGTGACCTCGCGCTCGCGCAGCGACTCCTCGCCGCTGACCGGCGAACCGGCGACCGCCTTTTCCAGTTCGGCCACCGTCGGCGCCGACAGCAGCGGCTCGTCGGGCAGCACGTAGCAGCGCTGGGGAAAGCCGCGCAACGCTTCGGCCACCGCGTCCAGCTCGGCCGGCTCGCACCGGTTGGCCACCACCGCCGCGGTGTGCGCGTGCTGGGCGTCCAGCTCGGCCAGGCAGACCTGCACGACGGTGGCGACCTCGGCGGCGGTGCGCCCCTTGCCGCTGACCGTCAGCAGGATCGGCGCACCGAGGTTGACCGCGATCCGGGCGTTGGTGGACAGCTCCGCGGGCCGGATCGCCTGTCCCAGTTCGGAATAGTCGCTGCCGACGATGACCACCACGTCGCACAGCTCGGCCATCGCGTGGTAGGCGTCGACGATCGTGGCGATCGCCGCGTCGCCGTCGGCGTGCAGCTGTTGGTAGGTGACGCCGACGCACTGCTGGTAGGACAGCCCCGCGGTGGTGCGCGACAGCAGCAGCTCCAAGATGTAGTCGCGGTCCTGCCCCTCACGCGTAATCGGCCTAAACACACCGACTTTGGCGACCGTGGCGGTCAGCCGGTGCAGCAGGCCCAGCGCGACGGTGGACTTGCCGGTCTCCGGTTCGGGAGCGGCAACGTAGATCGCCGAAATGTCAGCCAAGTCGCCGAAGCCTGGGCGCCAGGTCCTTTTCGAAGAGCTCCAGGAACCGGCGCTGGTCGTGGCCGGGCGCGTGGAACACCAGGTGGTTGAGGCCCCAGTCGACGTAGTCCTTGACCTTGGCCACCGCCTCGTCGGGGTCCGAGGCCACGATCCAGCGCTTGGCCACCTGCTCGATGGGCAGCGCGTCGGCCGCCTTCTCCATTTCGATCGGGTCGTCGATGCTGTGCTTCTGCTCGGCGGTCAGCGACAGCGGCGCCCAGAACCGGGTGTTCTCCAGCGCCAGTTCCGGGTCGGGGTCGTAGGAGATCTTGATCTCGATCATCTTGTCGATGTCGTCGACATTGCGGTCGTTGATCGCCGCGCCCTCCATGACCGCGGGGATCAGCTTGTCCTTGTACAGCTCCTCGCCCTTGCCGGAGGTGCAGACGAAGCCGTCGCCGGCCCGGCCGGCGTATTTGGCCACCGCGGGGCCGCCGGCGGCGATGTAGATCGGGACGCCGCCGTCGGGCACGTCGTAGATCGAGGCGCCCTTGAGTCGGTAGTACTCGCCGTCGAAGTCGACGCGGTCGCCGCGCCACAGCTCGCGCATCAGCCGCACCGATTCGCGCAGCCGGGCGAAGCGCTCCTTGAACTCCGGCCACTCGCCCTGGTATCCGGTGGCGATCTCGTTCAGCGCCTCGCCGGTGCCCACCCCGAGGAAGATCCGGCCCGGGTACAGGCAGGCCATGGTGGCGAAGGCCTGCGCGACGACGGCCGGGTTGTAGCGGAAGGTCGGCGTGAGCACCGAGGTGCCCAGTGTGATCCGCGTGGTGCGTTCCCCGACGGCGGTCATCCAGGCCAGCGAGAACGGGGCGTGGCCGCCCTCGTGTCGCCACGGCTGGAAGTGGTCGCTGACGGTGGCGCTGTCCATGCCGTGGGCTTCGGCGGCGACGGCGAGTTCGACCAGCTCGCGGGGTGCAAATTGTTCGGCGGACGCTTTGTATCCGAGTTTGAGTTCAGCCACGGGTCATTTCTACTCCTCCGCTTACACTCGCGGGCATGGCGGAGCTAGTTCAGGTCACCGACGCGGTGCACCTCGCCCGGGGGGACGCGGTCAACTGGACGCTGGTCGCCGACGACACCGGGGTGATGCTGGTCGACGCCGGCTATCCCGGGGACCGCGAGGACGTGCTGGGCTCGCTGGCCGAGCTCGGCTACGGCCCGGGCGACGTGCGCGCCATCGTGTTGACGCACGCGCACATCGACCACCTGGGCACCGCGATCTGGTTGGCGAGCGAGCACGGCATCCCGGTTTACTGCCACGCCGACGAGGTGGGCCACGCCAAACGCGAGTACCTGGAGCAGGTGTCGATTTTCGATGTGGCGCTTCGTATTTGGCGGCCCCGATGGGCGAAGTGGACCGCGCATGTGGTCCGCAGCGGCGGCCTGATCCGCGACGGCATCCCCACCGCCCAACCGTTGACCGCCGAGGTGGCCGCCGGGCTGCCGGGACGGCCGACGCCGGTCTTCAGCCCCGGCCACACCAACGGCCATTGCTCGTACCTGATCGACGGCGTCCTGGTCAGTGGCGACGCGCTGATCACCGGCCATCCCCTGCTGCGCCACCGCGGACCTCAGCTGCTCCCGGCGATTTTCAGTTACAGCCAGCGCGACTGCATCCGCACGCTGTCCGCGCTCGCCCTGCTCGACACCGAGGTGCTGCTGCCCGGCCACGGCGACGTGTGGCGCGGGCCGATCAAGGAGGCCACCGACGCGGCGCTCGCGCTCGCGGCGGGTCGCTAGGCCGGCGCCCGAGCGTGGGCCCCACGTACGCCAACCGCCCGGAATTCGTCCATACGGCCCACGCTCGGCGCCAGTGAGCTGTTGCGGCCCAGGGCAATTCACCGTTCGTCGGGAACCAGCCACTTCTCGAACGCGATCGGGCGGAACGGACCCCAATCCGGCAGCGGGTCGGCGGGCACCCGGATGTATCCGGTCGCGTCGTAGAGCGCCTCGGCCTCGGGTTGCCGGTTGCCGGTGATCAGGTAGAGCCGCCGATACCCGCACGCCCGGGTCCGCTCCTCCAGCGCCGCCAGCAGCGCCCGCGCGTAGCCGCGGCGCCGGTGGGCCGCGTCGGTCCAGATCCGCTTGAGCTCGGCGGTCTCGGCGTCGTAGCGGCGAAACGCGCCGCCGGTGACGGGCACGCCGTCGACGACGCCGATCAGCAGCCCGCCGTGCGGCGGTGCCAGTTCGTCGCGCGGCACCGGCAACCAGCTCAGGTGCGCGCTCGGCGTGCCGCCGTAGCGCTGGGCGTACTCGACGGCAAGTTCGGCCAGCAGCGGCCGGGCCAGCGGGTCGTCGTGCGTGGCCGGCACGAACCGCAGTCGGCCGTCGGCCGGCGGGCTGGATTCGGAGGTCATCGACACACTCAAACGCGGGTCGCGGTGACGTATTCCGGGATGAACTGGGCGCCGCCTGATCCGGCGCCCCGCCGCGGCCCCAACCCCAGGGCGCCCAGCAGATCGGCGATGGACCGCGCCGCCGGCTCCCAGCCGTGGGTCGCCAAATACTCAGGGACGTAATGGTATTCGCCCGGGTGGGTGAGGCTGGCCAGGTCGATGTCCAGGCCGCGGCGCCGCCAGCCCTCCACGAAGGCCCGCTCGGCCTCCAGCTGCAGCGGATCCCAGGTGGGCAGGTGGTCGGCGGCCAACCGGCTGCCCGCGGCGCTGGCCGCGGTGAGCCGGCGCAGCAGCCGGTTCTGCTCGGCGGGCTTCAGGTAGCCGACCAGCAGCTGCTCGGCGACCCACGCCGTGGGCTGGGCCGCGTCGAAACCCACCCGCCGCAACGCCGCCGGCCAGTCGTCGCGCAGGTCGATGCCGACCGCGCACCGGTTGGCGGCCAGCCGGGCGTCCAGCCCGCGCAGCACCCCGGCCTTGAAATCGAGCACCCGCGGCCGGTCGATCTCGTAGACCGTGGTCCCGCGCGGCCACCACAGCCGGTACGGCCGGGTGTCCAGGCCCGATGCCAGGATCACCACCTGGCGAATGCCCGCGCGGCCCGCCTCGGCGAGGAATTCGTCCACGAACCGGGTGTGGGCGGCCAGCGCATCCAGCAACGACGTCACCGCCGGGTCGTCGCCGACCGGCGATTCATCGGCCGCGAACGTGTGGTCGGCGATCGCGCGGGTGAGGTAGTCGATGCCGACGGCGCCCAGCAGCGGCTCGGCGTACGGGTCGTTGAGCAACCCCTGCCGCGTGGCGACGGCCCGGGCGCCGGCGCCCAAGGTTGCGGTCACCCCCACCTCGGCTGTCGCTGCCATCGTCGTCCCGGGCGTCGTCTCAGGCGTCGGAGCGGCGCCGCAGGGTCAGCCCGGCGGCCACCCGCCAGCCGAGCAACACCAGCGCGGTGACCGTCGAGGCCACCACCACGAAACTGGCCGCCACGCCGGCGGAGCTGGCCTTGCGCAGCAGCATGCCGACGATCACGGTGCACAGCCAGACGACGACGCCGGTGGGCAGCACCGCGGTGGGCTGCCGCCATCCCCGGGAGACCAGCCAGCCGAGCGCGGTGCCGGTCAGAAACGGCCACGCCGTCACGGCGACGCCGGTGGCGCTGAGGCCCTCGTCGTGGCTGCGCCGCCCCACGGCGCAGAACACCAGCACGCCGAGGACATCGACCGCGAACCAGGCCAGCCGCCGGAGCCTAAGCATGCAGCGAGACTACCCGCTCGGCCGCGCCGATCCTTGACCCGGCAACCGAGGTGAACCTAGATTCGTCTGCAATGAATACTGATTCACACCGCCGCCTCGCGGTGGTGACCGGCGCGGGTTCGGGCATCGGCCGGGCGATCGCGCTCGGGCTGGCCGCCGGGGGTGACCGCGTCGTCGCCGCCGACCTGGACCAGGCGTCGGCCGCGGCCACCGCCGCCGAGCATCCCGACCTGATCACCGCGGCGCCGGTGGACGTCGCCGACCCGGCACGGGTCGCCGCGCTGCGGGACCGCATCCACGCCGACATCGAGGTGCCCGGCGTCGTCGTCAACGCCGCCGGCTGGGACCGAACCGACCAATTCCTCAACGCCACACCGGAATTCGCACAGAAGGTGGTGGCCATCAACTACCTGGGGCCGGTGCATGTGTGTTCGGCGTTCCTGCCCGGGATGATCGAGACGCACGGCGGCGGACGCGTGGTGAACGTCGCCAGCGACGCCGGGCGGGTCGGCAGCGCCGGTGAGAGCATCTACGCCGGCGCCAAGGGCGGGGTGATCGCGCTGACCAAGTCGCTGGCGCGCGAGATGGCGCGCCACCAGATCACGGTGAACTGCGTGTGCCCGGGCCCGACCGACACCCCGCTGTTTCACGCCCAGCCCGAGAAGCTGAAAGAAGCACTGGTCAAAGCGATTCCGCTGCGCCGGCTGGCCCGGCCCGAGGAGGTCGCCGCGGCGGTGCTGTTCTTCGCCTCGCAGGCCGCGTCGTTCGTCACCGGACAGGTGATCAGTGTCAGCGGCGGCCTGACGATGGCAGGCTGACTGCTATGAGCACCGAGACGAGCACCAAGACCCCACCGGCCTTCGACCGCTACGACCCGCTGGGCCTGGACGCCTTGCTGTCCGACGACGAACGCGCGGTGCGCGACACCGTGCGGGGTTTCTGCGCCGAGCATGTGCTGCCGCACGTGGCGGAGTGGTTCGAGATCGGCGACCTGCCGGTCCGCGAACTGGCCAGGGAGTTCGGCCGGCTCGGCCTGCTGGGCATGCACCTGCACGGCTACGGCTGCGGCGGCGCGTCGGCCGTGCACTACGGGCTGGCCTGCGTGGAGCTGGAGGCCGCCGACTCCGGTCTGCGTTCGATGGTCTCGGTGCAGGGCTCGCTGGCGATGTTCGCGATCTGGAACTTCGGCTCCGAGGAGCAAAAACGCCAATGGCTGCCGGGCATGGCCACCGGCGAACTGCTCGGCTGCTTCGGGCTGACCGAGCCCGACGTCGGCTCCGACCCTGCGGCGATGAAAACCCGTGCGCGACGGGATGGTTCGGACTGGGTGCTCGACGGCCGCAAGCTGTGGATCACCAACGGGTCGGTGGCCGACGTCGCCGTGGTGTGGGCCGGCACCGACGACGGCATCCGCGGCTTCCTGGTGCCCACCGACACGCCGGGTTTCACCGCCAACACGATTCACCACAAGCTGTCGCTGCGTGCCTCGATCACCAGCGAGCTGGTGCTCGACGACGTGCGGCTGCCCGACGAGGCGATGCTGCCCGGAGCCACCGGGCTGCGCGGCCCGCTGTCGTGTCTGTCCGAGGCCCGCTACGGGATCATCTGGGGCGCCATGGGCGCGGCGCGCTCGGCCTGGCAGGCCGCCCTGGATTACGCCACCCAGCGCACCCAGTTCGGCCGCCCCATCGCCGGATTCCAGCTGACCCAGGCCAAGCTCGTCGACATGGCCGTCGAGCTGCACAAGGGCCAGCTGTTGTCGCTGCATCTGGGCCGCCTCAAGGACAGCACCGGGCTGCGGCCCGAGCAGGTCAGCTTCGGCAAGCTCAACAACACCCGGGAGGCGATCGAGATCTGCCGGACCGCGCGAACCATCCTGGGCGGCAACGGGATATCGCTGGAATACCCCGTCATCCGGCACATGGTGAACCTGGAATCGGTGCTGACCTACGAGGGCACGCCGGAGATGCATCAGCTCGTCCTCGGCCAGGCGTTCACCGGCGCCGACGCCTTCCGCTGACCCGGAGCAGCACCCGATGGCCGCACACCTGCAGTACACCTCCGAGCATCACCAGTTCCGGGAGCTGGTCCGCGATTTCGTGCAACGGACGGTCGTGCCCAATCACGAGAAGTGGGAACGCGACGGCCAGTGGGACCGGTCGCTGTTCGTCGAGGCGGGCAAACTGGGGCTGCTGGGCTTTTCGGCGCCCGAGCGGTTGGGCGGCCCGGGGGTCGACGACTTTCGCTACAACGCGATCGTGGTCGACGAGTTGCAGCGGGCCGGCGCGGCCGCCGAGGCCATCGCCTTCTCGCTGCAGAACGACATCGTGCTGCCCTACCTCGTCGAGCTGACCACACCCGAGCAACAACGGCGCTGGCTGCCCGGCGTGGTGACCGGCGAGACGGTGCTCGGGATCGCCATGACCGAGCCCGGCACCGGCAGCGACCTGGCCGGGATCCGCACCACCGCGGTGCGAGACGGCGATCACTACCTGGTCAACGGCGCCAAGACGTTCATCTCCAACGGGCAGGTGGGCGACCTGTTCGTGGTCGCGGTACGCACCGCACCGGACCGGCACAAGGGGCTTTCGCTGCTGGTCGTGGACGCGGACACGCCGGGCTTCGGCCGGGGCCGCAACCTGGAGAAGATCGGCCTGCACGCCCAGGACACCAGCGAGCTGAGCTTCACCGACATGCGGGTGCCGGCCGAGAACCTGCTCGAGGCGGAAGGCCGGGGCTTCTACCAGCTGATGAAAAACCTTCCTCAGGAACGGCTTTCGCTGGCCGTGGGCGCGGTCGCCGCCGCCGAGGCGGTATTCGCCGAGACGCTGGACTACGTCAAGCAGCGGCACGCCTTCGGCGCGCCCATCGCCGCCTTCCAGAACAGTCAATTCGTGCTCGCCGAACTGGCCACCGAAATCGACGTTGCCCGCACTTATCTCGACGACTGCCTGGCCGCGCACCTGGCCGGCGAGCTGACCGCGGCGCGGGCCGCCCGGCTGAAATGGTGGACCACCGATCTGCAGGTCCGCACCGCCGACCGCTGCCTGCAGTTGCACGGCGGATACGGCTACATGCGCGAGTACGGCGTGGCGCGGGCGTTCGTCGACGCCCGCATCCAGACCATCTACGGCGGCACCAACGAGATCATGAAGACCATCATCGCCAGGGACCTGGGCCTCTAGCGGCATGGCCGTCGACTACAGCGAATTGCCCGCCGAGGAGGCCGTGCGTGCCGCACGGGCCGGCGCGCGGCGCCGCCAGGTGCTCGACGCCGCGGTCAAGGTGATGGGCCGCAACGGTTTTCACCGCATGTCCATGCACGACCTGGCCGCCGAGGCCGACGTCAGCGTCGGCCTGCTGTACAAGTACTTCGGCGGCAAACAGGACCTGCTGCTGGCCACCATCGTGCGCATCCTCGACGTGTTCCGCGATCAACTGGCACCGGTCATCGACGCCGCCGGCGACGACGTCGTCGACCAGTTGAGCGCGGGGATCCGCCGCTACATCCAGATCGTCGACGAGAACCTCGACGGGGTGGTGCTGACCTACCGGGAGAGCCGGACCCTCGGGGCGGCCGGCCGCGCCCAGATCAAGGACCTGGAAATCGCCACCGCCGCGCCGCTGCGCGCGGTAATCGAAACCGGCATCGCCCAAGGCGTCTTCCGCAGCGTCGACGTCGACCTCGCCGTGTTCGACATCATGCTGCTCGCCCACGGCTGGGCGCTCAAGCATTGGCACTTCGGGCCGATCTACACCCTCGACGAGTACATCGCGTTGCAGACCCGGCACCTGCTCAACGGGCTGATTTCCGATGAGCGCCGCGCCGACTACGCGGACGTGCTGAAATAGGGGCATGAGTGCCACGGCCCGCCGGATCGGCGCCCTGACCGCGCTGGCGACCCTGTACGCCGCCACGGCGCCGGCGGCCGCCGACCCGCCCCCGGGGCTGCCGCCGATGACTTCCGGCGGCAGCCGCCCGATCATCGGCGGCGGCTCGGCCGCCGCGCAGGGAATCTCCCAGCAGCTGTTCAGCTTTGGCAACCCCGGCGTGGTGCAGGAGATCGACGGCTCGGACGCGGCGCAGTTCATCACCGCGGCGGCGGGGGCGGCCAACCAGCAGCTGGCGGCGCCCTTTTCGCTGTTGCGCCGCGCGTTGACGTACCAGGACAACAACGCCGGGTTCGGGGCGCGCGCCTACCGGCGCAACGACGGCCAGTGGGGTGGGGCCATGCTCGTCGCGGCCAAGAGTGCCACGCCGAGCCCGGACAACCTGGCCGCGTGCGCGAAGACCAACTGGCGACGGGCCACCGCCGGCGGCGAAACCGCGATGTGCAACAGCGGCTGGACCACCCCCACCTCCTACGAAAGCCGCCGCGGCGAGACCTATTACATCCTGCTCGCCGGCACCGCCGCCGACTTCTGCAGTGACCTCAACGCCAAGTACAAGAGCGACGCCACCGGGTGGCCGTTCTAGCCCCGCCGCCGGTCGGAGCGGAATGAGACCGAAACCGCTTGCCGGGTTTTTGAATTCATGTCCGGTTTACGCACCGGCACCAATCGGCGGCCGGTAAATAGCGATCCAATATAGCCGCGGTCACGGCCGCGCGCAGGATAATTCGAATTCCTCCCGGCAGCGAATTTTGCTGCGATTGCAATGCCCATCCGGGGGCCGGGCCGCGCCGGTGGTCGCCGATCATCCGTTTGGCGAATCGGTCGGCGATCTTCGCGAAATCCCTTATCTGCGAAGTGCTGACGACGTAAACTCGCCCACATCGGGCATCAGAATATCGTCTCCCAGACGAAGGGGGTTCTTATGTCTCGTCGCACCAGCAAAATCGTCGTCGCCGTGGTCCTCGCCTTGGCGGCACCAATGACCTCGGCGTGCACGGTTCCGTTAGTTATCGACTGCGGACCCGGTTTGACCTGCACTCCGTAGTAGTGCATCAACCGAACAAGCCCACAGTGTGATTCGGGCTTTTTCGGTCATTTCACGCTTCGCAAAAGCGAAGATGAGTTAGGTAACCGGCCGGAGCCGCGGCCTGGGGTCGTCGGCTCACCGCGGCTTCGGCCGGGACCTGCTGCCGCACAAGGAACTTCGCTGTTCGCTTCGGTTCACGGCGTGGGAGCAGCGGCGCCTCGGTGTTCGGGCATTGCCGAGAACCGCGCGCTCCCAACCGTTTTCGCCTTGAGGGGTTCCTTCGGCCGGTCGACGGCTGGGCCGCGCGGCGCATCGGTCTGCCCGGATGCCTCGCCTTTCGCGGGTGTGGCGTCGTACGGTGGAGTTGCGCTGGGCAGACCGGCCGCCCGGCACGGCAGAAGGGACGGGCATGTCGCGCCATCGTGTCGTCATCATCGGAAGCGGCTTCGGCGGACTGACTGCGGCCAAGGCGCTCAAACGCGTGCCCAAGGGAACCCAGGTCGACATCACCCTGATCTCGAAAACCACCACGCATCTGTTCCAGCCGCTGCTCTACCAGGTGGCCACCGGCATCCTGTCCGAGGGCGACATCGCCCCGACCACCCGACTGATCCTGCGCAAGCAGAAGAACGTTCGGGTGCTCTGGGGTGACGTCTCGGCCATCGACCTCACCGCCAGGACGGTGACGTCGCACCTGATGGGCATGGACACCGTCACGCCCTACGACAGCCTGATCGTGGCCGCCGGGGCCCAGCAGTCCTATTTCGGCCACGACGAGTACGCCGCGTTCGCGCCGGGAATGAAGAGCGTCGACGACGCGCTGGAGCTGCGCGGACGCATCCTGGGCGCCTTCGAGGCCGCCGAGGTGGCCACCGATCCGGCCGAACGCAGACGCCGGCTGACCTTCGTGGTGGTCGGGGCCGGCCCCACCGGCGTCGAGCTGGCCGGCGAGATCGTCCAGCTCGCCGAGCGCACCCTGGCCGGGGCGTTTCGAACCATCACCCCCAGCGAATGCCGGGTCATCCTGCTCGACGCCGCGCCCGCGGTGCTGCCGCCGATGGGCCCCAAGCTGGGCCTCAAGGCGCAGCGGCGGTTGCAGAAGATGGACGTCGAGGTCCAGCTCAACGCGATGGTGACCGCGGTGGACTACATGGGCATCACGGTCAAGGAGAAGGACGGCGCCGAGCGCCGCATCGAATGCGCGTGCAAGGTGTGGGCGGCGGGGGTGCAGGCCAGCGCGCTGGGCGCGATGATCGCCGAGCAGTCCGACGGCACCGAAACCGACCGTGCCGGAAGGGTGATCGTCGAGCCCGACCTCACCGTCAAGGGGCATCCGTACGTCTTCGTCGTCGGCGATCTGATGTCGGTGCCCGGTGTCCCCGGGATGGCCCAAGGCGCGATCCAGGGCGCGAAGTACGCGGCCGGCATCATCAAGCAGGCGGTCAAGGGCCAGGACAACCCGGCCGAGCGCAAGCCGTTCCGGTACGTCAACAAGGGCAGCATGGCGCTGATCTCGCGGTACAGCGCCGTCGCGCAGGTCGGCAGGGTGGAGTTCGCCGGCTTCATCGCCTGGCTGGCGTGGCTGCTGCTGCACCTGTACTACCTGATCGGCCACCGCAACCGGCTGGCCGCCATGTTCGCCTGGGGCATCTCGTTTTTGGGCCGCACCCGCGGCCAGATGGCCATCACCAGCCAGATGATCTACGCGCGCCCGGTGGTGGAGTGGCTGGAGCGCCGGGCCCAGGACGGGACGCTGGCGGCCGCCGAGCACGTCGACTCGGCCGAAAAGCAGGCCGGCTGACCCGGCTAACCCAGCGCGCGGTCGATGTCGGCGATCAAGTCGTCGGTGCCTTCCAGCCCGACCGAGATGCGGACCACGCCGTCGCCCAGCCCGATCGCCGCGCGGCCCTCCGGGCCCATCGCCCGGTGGGTGGTGGTAGCGGGATGTGTGACAAGGGATTTGGCGTCACCGAGGTTGTTGGAGATGTCGATCAGCGTCAGCTTGTCCAGCACCTCGAAGGCCCGCTGCTTGGCCTTGTCGTCGGGGCAGTCCAGCGCGAAGGTGATCACCGTTCCGCCGCCGGACATCTGGCGCTTGGCCAGGTCGTACTGCGGGTGGGACGGCAGATACGGGTAGCGGACCCAGCGCACCGCGGGATGGGTCTCCAGGAATTCGGCGATCCGGTGCGCCGAGGAATTGCTGTGTTCCACCCGGATGGCCATGGTCTCAAGGCCTTTCAGCAGCACCCAGGCGTTGAACGCGCTCATCGCCGGACCGGTGTGCCGCATCAGCTTCTGCACCGGCCCGTCGATGTAGTCCCTGTCCCCGAGGATGGCCCCGCCCAGCACCCGGCCCTGGCCGTCGATGTGTTTGGTGCCCGAGTACACCACCACGTCCACCCCGAGCGGGATGCCCTGCTGCAGCAACGGGGTGGCGAAAACGTTGTCCAGCACCACCTTTGCGCCCGCGGCGTGGGCGAGCTCGGTGACCGCGGCGATGTCCACCAGCGACTGCATCGGGTTCGACGGCGTCTCGAAGAACACCGCCGCCGTCGGCACCGACAACGCCTCCTCCCACTGCGCGAGGTCGTCGCCGTCGACGAACACCGTCTGCACGCCCCAGCGGGGCAGGATCTCGTTGCACACCACGAAGCAGGAGCCGAACAGGCTGCGCGCGGCGACCAGCCGGTCGCCCGCGGCCAGCAGCGCGCCCAGCGAGGTGAACACCGCCGCCATGCCGCTCGCGGTGGCGAACGCCGCCGGCGCGCCTTCGAGCAGGCGCAGCCGCTCCTCGAACATGGTCACGGTGGGGTTGCCGTAGCGGGAGTAGACGAAATGGTCCAGTTCGCCGGTGAACGACTGCTCGGCAACGGCGGCCGACTCGTAGACGTAGCCGGAGGTCAGATACAGCGCCTCGGCGGTCTCGTCGAATCCCGAACGCAGCAGTCCGCCGCGCACGCCGATGGTCGCCTGGCTGACGCCGTCGGGCAGCGCGGGGGGCGTGCGGACCGAATCGTCGCCGGCCTGACTCATCCGGGCTATCCCTGCTTCCAGGGCAAACCGATTGCCCGCCAACCTGTTTCACCGCGGTGGCCGTTGGCGTCGAGATGACCCTCGAAGCCGTCGAGCACGTTGTAGGCCGGCGTGATGCCCAGCTGGGTCGCCACCTCGGCGGCGCCGATGGAGCGGTTACCCGAGCGGCACAAGAACAGCACCGGACGCTCCTGGCCGGCCGGCGCCGGCTCGACCTGCCGGCGCAGCTGGTCGGCGAAGTCCGGGTTGTGCCTGCCGTCGGAGGTGTTCCACTCCAGGAAGACCACCTCGCGGCCCAGGCTGGACAGATCGGGCACCCCGACGAAGCGCCATTCGGCGTCGGTGCGCACGTCGACCAGCACGGCGTTCGGATTGTCGCTGAGCAGTTTCCATGCTTCCAGCGGCGAAACGTCCCCCGCGTAGGAGTGTGCGCGCTCGGTGCTCATGCTGGTGTCCCCTCGTCTCGGTACGCATTGCCGGCCACCCTGACCTGCGATCGTATCGAGGCCGTCGCGCCGGCGCCGCCGCGGCTCAACCGCCCGCGCCGCCCACGCCGCCCGCGCCCGCGGTCAGCCGGGCGGCGACCTGGCCGGCGCGCTCCCGGGCGGCGGCCACCTCCGGTGCGGTCGCCAGGGCCCGGAAACCGCGCCCGCACACCCGCAGGTCGCTCTCCGGCACGCCGAGCGCGCCGGACAGGGCCGCTCGGTCGCCGGGGTCGGCGGAGTCGACCACCCGGGCGGCGGCCGGCGACACCATCATGGTGTCCACCGGCAGGCCCAGGATGGTGCGGGCCTGCAGTTCGAACGCCGAGAGCCGCTGGCTGCGCACCGTCACCCAGGCGCTGTCGCCCGGGTGGGCGGTGACGTCGGCGAAATACACCTCGTCGTCGTTGACCATCAACTCGACGCCGAACACGCCACGCCCGCCCAGCGCCTTGACGATTCGCGCCGCGATCGACTTCGCGGCGTCCATCGCGGCCGGGCTCATCTTCTGCGGCTGCCAGGATTCCAGCACCCGCCCGCCGGCGCCGCGATGCCCGATCGGTGAGCAGAATTCGATCGCCGGACCCGCGGCGCCCTCGCTGCGCACCGCCAGCAGCATGACGTGGAACTGCACCTCGACCACGGTTTCGGCCAGCACCCGGGCGCCGGGCTGACCGTCCACCGCGCGGTGCCAGGCGGCCGCGATGTCCTCACGGCCCGCCACCACCGACTGCCGCGGCCCGACCGCCCCGACCACCGGCTTGACCAGCAACGGGTATCCGGCGTGCGCGCCCACCGCCTCGAGTTCACCCAGTGATCCGGCGAACCAGAACGGCGCGGTGGGCAGCCCCAGCTCGTCGGCGGCCAGCCGGCGCAGCCCTTCCCGGTCGGCGGCCAGCCGCACGGCGCGGGCGCTGGGCACCGGCTCGGCGCCCGTGCCGTCCAGCGCCTCGAGGGCCGGCACCGCGACGGCGTCGGCGGTGCTCACCACGACGTCGGGTCGCAGCCGGTGAATCGCCGCCGACAGCTCGCCGGCGTCGGTCAACGGCAGCACCAGCGCCTGGTCGGCCACCGCGTGCGCGGGCGCCTGCGGGTGCGCGTCGACGGCGATCACCCGCGCGCCCAGCCGCCCCAAGGCGATCGCCAGCTCGCGGCTGATGTCGCCGGAGCCCAGCAGCATCACCGCCGGCCTGCCGTCGGCGGGAGCCGGGCCGCCGTCGGCGGGAGCCGGGCCGCCCTCGGCGGGAGCGGGCCTGGGCACGGCGAGCGCCGTCGTCTCGTCGTCCCGTCCGTCGGTCACGCCGTCAGTCACGGGTCCAAGGATAGGTGGGTCCGCTGAGTGCCCGTCCCGCCTCGGGGCCGGCCTCAGGGCTGGCCGGGTAGCAGCCGCACCATCAGGCCGTGGCCCTCGGCCAGCACCGTCTGGTCGCCGTCGACCAGTTCGGCGGCCACGAACGCCTTGCGGCCCTCGGTCCCGGTGACCCGGCCGCGCACCAGCAGCGGCACGTCGATCGGGGTGATCTTGCGGTAGTCGACGTGCAGGAAGGCCGTCCGGCTGATCGGCCGGCCCGCGGCGTGCGAGATCATGCCGAACATGTGGTCGAACAGCAGCGGCAGCACGCCGCCGTGCACCGCGTGGTTGCCGCCGACGTGGAACCGGCTGAAGTGCCCGGTCATCTCGACACCGTCGGGTCCGTAGCGGGTCAGCACCCATGGCGGCAGCAGCAGGCTGCCCATGCCGGGCAGGCCGGGGGTGCGGCCCGCGGGCGCAGCGCCCTCGTCGGCCTCGAACGGATCCAGGAGCTCGACCAAGGCGGCCACCCGCTCGGCCGCGTCGTCCCAGACGTCGTCACCGGGGTCGGCGGACACCGCGAGGTCCTGCAGCCGGCGCATGGACTCCACGAACCGGGCGAACCCCGGCCCGGGGCTGGCCGGGCCGTACTCCGGGAAGCCGCCGTGGTGTTCGTATTCGGGATCTAGTTCGGTCGGGTCGGGTTCCGTCACGGGCGCGCCGCCAGGATGTCGCGTCGCACGATGGTCTGTTCCCGACCGGGCCCCACCCCGATGCACGAAACATGCGCTCCGGCAAGCTCTTCCAGCCGCAGCACGTAGTCGCGCGCCTTGGCCGGCAGGTCGTCGAACTCGCGGGCCGCCGAGATGTCCTCCCACCAGCCGGGCAGCTCCTCATAGATCGGCTCGGCGCGGTGCAGATCGGTCTGGGTCATCGGCATCTCGTTGATGCGCGACCCGTCGATGCGGTAGCCGACGCACACCGGCACTGTCTCCAGGCTGGACAGCACGTCGAGCTTGGTCAGGAAGAAGTCGGTGATGCCGTTGACCCGGGTGGCGTAGCGGGCGATCACGGCGTCGAACCAGCCGCACCGGCGGCGCCGGCCGGTGGTGACCCCGAATTCGCCGCCGGTCTTGGACAGGTATTCGCCGTTCTCGTCGAACAGCTCGGTGGGGAACGGGCCGGACCCCACCCGGGTGGTGTAGGCCTTGAGGATGCCCAGCACCGCGGTGATCCGGGTCGGGCCGATCCCCGAGCCCACGGCGGCCCCGCCGGCCGTCGGATTCGACGACGTCACATAGGGGTACGTGCCGTGGTCGACGTCGAGCAGGGTGCCCTGCGAGCCTTCCAACAGCACCGTCTCGCCGGCCTCCAGCGCGGTGTTGAGCAGCAGCCTGGTGTCGGCGATGCGGTGCCGGAAACCCTCGGCCTGCTCCAGCAGGCATTCGACCACCTGATGCGGATCGAGCGCCTTGCGGTTGTAGATCTTGACCAGGATCTGGTTCTTCAGCTCCAGCGCTGCCTCGATCTTGTGGGTCAGCACCTCGCGGTCGAGCACGTCGGCCACCCGGATTCCGATCCGGGCGATCTTGTCCTGGTAGCACGGGCCGATGCCGCGGCCGGTGGTGCCGATCTTCTTGTTGCCCATGTAGCGCTCGGTGACCTTGTCGATGGCCACGTGATACGGCAGCAACAGGTGCGCGTCCGCCGAGATCAGCAACCGCGAGGTGTCCACGCCGCGGTCTTCGAGCCCCTTGAGCTCGTCGAGCAGCACCCCGGGGTCGACCACCACACCGTTGCCGATGACGTTGGTGACGCCGGGCGTGAGCACCCCGGACGGGATCAGGTGCAGGGCGAAGTTCTCCCCGGTCGGCAAGACGACGGTGTGCCCGGCGTTGTTGCCGCCCTGGTAGCGCACCACCCACTGCACGCGCCCACCGAGCAGGTCAGTGGCCTTACCCTTGCCCTCGTCGCCCCACTGGGCGCCGATGAGGACGATTGCCGGCATGACACGCTCCAACCCTGATCTCGCCTGCGTATTGTGGTCCAGCCGGTGACCCACCCTAGCCTGGCGGCGAGGCGGGCCGCCGATGGCCGGCGCAGGAGCCGGGCAAATCAGCTTAAGCCAGGACGCGCCGCGACCGGGGCGCTCGCCGGCCCGGGCGGTTTGGCCGCGCACACGCCGGTCCGGGTGGACGGGTCCAGCATCAGGCACAGGCCATTGGCGCCGCGACCGTTCCGGGTGGCCGACCACCCCGGATGCACGGGTTTGCCGTTCCAGCTGATCAGCGTCCAGCCGTCGCGGGGGCTGCCCTGGATGACCACGATGCCCGTGTTGGGCAGCGGGTCGAAGAGCAGCAGCAACGGATCGGGGTTCTTGACGGTCATCATCGTCCCGACGCCGATGGCGAACTCGCTGGAGAACGCCACCCCGGTGATCCGGCCATTGGCGGCGCGGACCGGGTTCGTCACCGCCCCGGCGTACACCGCCTGAAGCACGTCACCGAAGCCGCCGGCGCTGGCCGCGGCGCTGCCGTACACGGTTTGCAGCGCGCCGTCGAAGCGCCGGCGGAACTCGTACCCGTTGGCGTCCGCGGAGCCGGGAGCCAGCATCGGCACGATGCGCAGCCCGAGCATCCACGCGATCGGCGCCAAGAGGTAGGCCAGCCCGCCGAGGCTGAACTGCGGCTGGCCGTTGAAGATGCCGGCGTCGATCTCGTTGAGCCCCGGCAGCACTTGGACGTTCATGCCCAGCGCGCTGGCCAGCGGCGCCGCGGTCTGCTGCGTCCTGATCAGCTGCGAGGCGAAGATCGCGGCGACCGGGCCCCGCGCCGCCAGAACGCCGGCGACGGTCTGCGCCTGTTGCTGACCGAGCTGGGTGAGGGATGCGCCGGGCACCGCCGTGTCGATCAGTCCCGCCGCGTTGGCCACCGACTGCCCGTGGCGCACCAGGTCGATCACGATCGACTCGTCGGCCGAGGCGGTCGCCGAAGCGCTGCACAGCAGCACGACCGACGCCAGCACGGCGCCGGCGCGGCACAGCGGCGTCCTCAGCAACGGACGCGGACGGGACCGGCGCCCGACGCGGTCGGCGCGATCGACAAGATGGCGGTTGGTCGAGGAATGGTGGTGCTCCGTTCCGCTAAACCACTCGTGGCGGGATTCCGCGCAACGTCAGCCCTGTGGCAGGAGTAAAGTATCCGGTTGTTTCCCGGAAGCGTGGCAACAACTTTCGCAGTCCGACGCCATGTTGTGACCGTGTCGTTATGGTGCGCCCTTTCGGCGTCGCGGTTCATGTCCGCTCAGAGATGTTGGGAGACAAGGACATTGGATGTTCGCCGATTGGATGGGCTGTGACGCAACAGGATCGGGCCGCCGCGGTTCTTCAGTTCGGCCGGCGACGCGGCTACCGGCCGTTGCGCGGCATGCCCACCCATCGGGTCGCCGGTGACACCGATGTCGACGCCGCGATCGGCCCGTACCGGCGGCTGATCGTGCTCGGCGGCGACGCCGAGCTGGCATTGGTGCTGACCCGGCTGCTGCGCGCCGAGCGGCTGGACGTCGAGATGGCCTACGTGCCGCGCCGGCGCACCCGGGCCACCCGGAACTACCGGCTGCCCACCGGATTCCGGGCGGCGCGGCGGGCCGCGCGGGGTGCGGCGCGGCGGGTGCCGCTGATCCGCGACGAGACGGGCTCGGCGATCGTCGGGCGGGCCTGCTGGGCGGCGCCCGGCGGGCAGCGGTGGCTGCACGGCGAGGCCGTCGTCGACGACACCACGTTGTTCGACGGCGACGTCACCGCCGTGTGGATCGAGCCGACGGCGGCGATGCCGGGCCTGCGGGCGGCGGTCGCGGGCCGGCCGTGGCGGCGCTGGGTCACCGGCCGGGCGGCGCAGCTGGGCAGCACCGGGGCGACCGTGCTGCGCGACGGCGTGCCGGCCGACCGCCCCGCGCGGCGGTCGGCCTTCTACCGCAACATCGAGGGCTGGCTGCTGGTCCGCTAGTTTCGACCGGTGAGCTTCCGCGCCCCCCAACACGAGTCGGTGCGGCCCAGCCCGATCTTTCTGGCTCTGCTGGGGTTGACCGCGCTGGGCGGGGCGCTGGCCTGGCTGGCCGGATCCAGCCCGCGGCCGCTGGCCTACCTCGGCGTGTTCGTCTTCGTCATCGCCGGCTGGCTGGTGTCGCTGTGCCTGCACGAATTCGGGCACGCGGTGACCGCCTGGCGCTTCGGCGACCGGGACGCGGCGGTGCGCGGCTACTGACGCTGGACCCGCGCCGCTACAGCCATCCCGCGCTGTCGCTGGTGCTGCCGATGGTGATCATCGCGCTGGGCGGCATCGGTCTGCCCGGTGCGGCGGTCTACGTGCAGACCTGGTTCATGACCCCGGCCCGCCGCACCCTGGTCAGCCTGGCCGGCCCGGCGGCCAACCTGGTGCTGGCGGCGGTGCTGCTGGCGCTGACCCGGGCGTTCTTCACCGCCGACCACGCGGTGCTGTGGGCGGGCGTGGCCTTCCTGGGGTTCCTGCAGCTCACCGCGGTGCTGTTGAACCTGCTGCCGATCCCGGGGCTGGACGGCTACGACGCCCTGGAACCGCACCTGAGCCCCGAGACGCAGCGGGCGCTGGCGCCGGCCAAGCAGTGGGGGTTCTTCATCCTGCTGTTCCTGCTGTTGGCGCCGGGGCTCAACCGGTGGTTCTTCGGGATCGTCTACTGGCTGTTCGACTTCTCCGGCGTGCCGCACTGGCTGGCCGGCGCGGGCAACGTGCTGACCCGCTTCTGGAGCCGCTGGGTCTGACCCTTGCCATATATGCGTTGCCATGCATATATTTCCCGGCATGGGCGCCGGCCACAACCACACCCCCGCCGAGACGGGTGACGCCCGGCTGATCCCGCGGATGGTGATGGCCGCGGCGATCCTGGCGGCGTTCTTCGTCGTCGAGCTGGTCACCTCGTTGCTGATCAACTCGATCGCGCTGCTGGCCGACGCGGGCCACATGCTGACCGACGTCGTTGCGGTGTTCATGGGGCTGGTCGCCGTCACGCTGGCCCGCCGGGGCAGCTCGTCGCCGGCGCGCACCTACGGCTGGCACCGCGCCGAGGTGTTCACCGCCGTCGCCAACGCCGGGCTGCTGATCGGCGTCTCGGTGTTCATCCTCTACGAGGCGATCCAGCGGCTGCGCGAGGCTCCCGCCGTGCCGGGCGTGCCGATGATCGTGGTGGCACTGGCCGGGCTGGCCGCCAACTTCGTCGTCGCGCTGCTGCTGCGCTCGCACTCGTCGGGCAGCCTGGCCGTCAAGGGCGCCTACCTGGAGGTCATCGCCGACACCGTGGGCAGCCTGGGCGTGCTGATCGCCGGGGTGGTCACGGTGACCACGCGCTGGCCCTACGCCGACGTGGTGGTGGCCGTGCTGGTGGCGCTGTGGGTGCTGCCCCGGGCCATCTCGCTGGCCCGCGACGCACTGCGGATCCTGTCCGAATCCTCACCCACCCACATCGACGTCGAGGAGCTGCGCGCCGCGCTGGGCGCCGTCGACGGCGTGACCGGCGTGCACGACCTGCACGTGTGGACGCTGTCGCCGGGCAAGGACATGTGCACCGCGCACCTGATCAGCACCGGCGACTCCGCCCGGGTGCTGCGCGACGCCCGCGCCGTGCTCTCGGCCCGCGGGCTCGCCCACGCCACCGTGCAGATCGACTGCCCGGACGACACCGAGTGCTCCGACAGCTTCTGAAAAGCCTTACAGCCCAAGCTCTTTGCGTGCTGCGGGGTCGCAATCATCGAGCAGGTCCAGGCAGCGCAGGTACTCGTCGGTCTCGCCGATCGTGTCGGCCGCGCGGGCCAGCGCCGCCACGCAGCGCAGGAAGCCGCGGTTGGGTTCGTGCGAGTACGGCACCGGGCCGAAGCCCTTCCAGCCGTTGCGGCGCAGCTGGTCCAGGCCGCGGTGGTAGCCGGTGCGGGCGTAGGCATAGGCGGTGATGGCCCGGTCGTCGGCCAGCGCCTGCTCGGCGAGCGCCGCCCAGGCCACCGAGGCCGTCGGATGCGCGGCGGCGACGATGCCCGGGTTCTCCCCCGCGGCCAGTTCCGCCTCGGCGTCGGCATCTCCGGGCAGCAGGATCGGGTCGGGCCCCAGCAGATCTCCCATCGGCGTCATGGCTCTATTCTGCAGCTCACTCGTCTCGCCCGCGGGACGCACCTCTACCATCGCCCCGAGCGGGGTACTCGGTCGCTAAGCTCTGCAACTACCCCACTCGACAGCGGGAGGACAGTAGTACTCATGCCCAACCCACCCGAACCCGGCCGCGGCGGCCCGCCGAAACGGCCCGGGTTCGACCCACGCGCGTCTCGCGCGAGCGACGAGTGGACGCCCGAGACCGGCGAGGAGCCCGACGGCGGCTTCGACAGCAGCGAGGACGCCACCGAGAGCGTCCCGATGGTCCCGAGCGACGCCGAAACCGAGACCGTGGTGATCAACAAACCCGATCCGCCCAGCGGCCCGCAGGAGACGCCGGACGGCCCGCAGCGCGAACGCCGGTTCACCGCGCCGGGCTTCGACGCGAAGGAAACCACGATCATCGCCACCACACCGGAGCCGGCCACCGAGGCGTTCGTGCCGCCCGGGCAGGACAACACCACCCAGTTCGGGGTTCCGCCCAAAGCCGCTGTCCCACAATCGATTCCACCTCGGCTCGGCGGGAAGCTGCGCACCTCCCGGCAATTCAACTGGGGCTGGATACTGGCGCTGGTGGTGATCGTGCTGGCGCTGGCGGCGATCGCGATCCTGGGCACCGTGCTGCTCACCCGCGGCAGGCACACCAACGTCTCGCAGGAGGATCAGGTCCGGCACACCATCGGCAACTTCGACGCGGCCATCCAGCGCGGTGACCTGACCACGCTGCGCAGCATCACCTGCGGCACCACCCGCGACGGCTACGCCGACTACGACGAACACGCCTGGGCGGAGACCTATCGCCGGGTCTCGGCGGCCAAGCAGTACCCGGTGATCGCCAGCATCGACCAGGTGGTGGTCAACGGCCAGCACGCCGAGGCGAACGTCACCACCTTCATGGCCTACGACCCGCAGGTGCGCTCCACCCGCAGCCTGGACCTGCAGTACCGCGACGACCAGTGGAAGATCTGCCAGTCCGCCAGCGGATAGCCATGATTGCCGGTGCGACCGGTATGTTTGAGGCATCATGAGCACCGCCGTGACGGCCCTGCCCGACATCCTCGACCCGATGTATTGGTTGGGCGCCGACGGCGTCTTCGGCTCCGCGGTGCTGCCCGGCATCCTGGTCATCGTCTTCATCGAGACCGGCCTGCTGTTCCCGCTGCTGCCCGGAGAGTCGCTGCTGTTCACCGGCGGGCTGCTGGCCGCGCACCCCAACCCGCCGGCCAGCATCTGGGTGCTGGCCCCGGCCGTCGCCATCGTCGCGGTGCTGGGCGATCAGACCGGGTACTTCATCGGGCGCCGGATCGGGCCGGCGCTGTTCAAGAAGGAAGATTCCCGGTTCTTCAAGAAGCACTACGTGACCGAGTCGCACGCCTTCTTCGAGAAGTACGGGTCCTGGGCGGTCATCCTGGCCCGGTTCGCGCCGTTCGTGCGCACCTTCGTCCCGGTCATCGCCGGGGTGTCCTACATGCGCTATCCCGTGTTCCTGGGTTTCGACATCGTCGGCGGCATCGCCTGGGGTGGCGGCGCGACGCTGGCCGGCTACTTCCTGGGCAACGTGCCGTTCGTGCACCACAACCTGGAGAAGATCATCCTGGGCATCCTGGTCGTCTCGCTGATGCCGGCGTTCGTCGCCGCCTGGCGGGGCTATCGGGGGCGGCGACGCCCCGCGCGCACGCCCGAGCGGGAATCCGAGCGGCTGCCGGCGTCCGAGTAGCCGGGCTTTAGAGCGCGACGGTGAAGTCGCAGCCGGTCTTGGCGCGCACCTCCTCGACCGTCACCCCCGGATGCAGCTCGGTGAGCAGCAGCCCCCGGCCCGGCTCGACGTCGAAGACGCACAGGTTGGTGATGATCATGTCGACCACGCCCTTGCCGGTCAGCGGCAACGTGCACTGCTCGAGGACCTTCGGGCTGCCGTCCTTGGCGGTGTGGTCCATCAGCACGATCACCCGCTTCACACCGGACACCAAATCCATTGCGCCGCCGGGCCCTTTGACCATCTTGCCGGGCACCATCCAGTTGGCCAGGTCCCCGTTGGAGGCGACCTCCAATGCGCCCAGGATGGACAGGTCGATGTGGCCGCCGCGGATCATCGCGAAGGAATCGGCGCTGGAGAAGAAGCTGGACCCGGGCAGGCTGGTGATGGTCTGCTTGCCCGCGTTGATGAGGTCGGGGTCGACGGTGTCCTCGCTGGGATAGGCGCCGATGCCCAGCAGGCCGTTCTCCGATTGCAGCGTGACCTGGATATCGTCCGGGATGAAGTTGGCCACCAGGGTCGGGATGCCGATGCCCAGGTTGACGTAGTAGCCGTCGCGCAGTTCCTTGGCGGCGCGCTGGGCCATCCGCTCGCGGATCGGGCTGTCGTTCTTCAGCGCGGCGCCGCCGCTGGTGGTGCGGAACTCGATGCGCTTCTCGTAGCCGATGCCCTGGATGATGCGGTCCACGTAGATGCCGGGGGTGTGGATCAGGTCGGGGTCCAGATCGCCGACCTCGACCAGCTCCTCGACCTCGGCCACCGTCACCGCGGCGCAGGTGGCGATCATCGGGTTGAAGTTGCGCGCGGTCTTGCGGTAGACGAGGTTGCCGGCCTTGTCGCCCTTCCACGCCTTGACGATCGCCAGGTCGGCCCGAATGCCTTCTTCCAGTACGTATTCGACGCCGTCGAAGACCCGGGTGTCCTTGCCCTCGGCCAGCGTGGTGCCGTAGCCGGTGCGGGTGTAGAAGCCGGGAATGCCCGCGCCGCCGGCGCGCAGCTTCTCGGCCAGCGTGCCCTGCGGGGTGAGCACCAGGTCCAGCTCGCCGGAGAGCACCTGGCGCTCGAACTCCTTGTTCTCTCCGACGTAGGAGGCGATCACCTTCTTCACCTGCCGGCCCTTGAGCAGCAGCCCCATCCCGAAATCGTCTACGCCGGCGTTGTTTCCGACGATGGTGAGGTCCTTGATGCCGCTGTCCACCAGCGCCTGGATCAGCTTCTCCGGGATGCCACACAGACCGAAACCGCCGGCGGCGACGGTGATGCCGTCCTTCAGCAGGCCGTGCAGAGCCGATTCCGCGTCGGGGTGGACTTTACTCACAGGGCGCTCCTGTTCTCGTGCGACGATTCGGCGGAGACGTTACAGGCGGCCTCCATGAGCATCCACCCCGACAGCTGCACCGACAGGTCCCGCTCGGCGATCTCGGATGCCGTCACCGCGCCCTCGACGAACTCCGCCTGTTTGCCGCCGGCCGTGGGTAACTGGGCGTCGCGGTCCCAGAACGGGCCGAACACCGGCAGCCCGTCCACGGTTTGCCGGTAGTCCCAGGCCGACTTCGCGCTAGCCAGCACGATCCGCCGGGCGGTGTCGCGGGCCGCGACGTCCTCGGCGGCAGACCCCGGCAGCGTGGTGGCGACCAGCGCCAGGTAGCGGGCCGTGACACCGGCGAACAGCCCGCCGTCGCCGCCGCCGGCGCCGGCCAGCACGCCCGCCGGCGCCATGTGTTCGGCCACGGCCGCGACCAGCCGGCGCACCCGCGCGGCGTGCCGCTGCCGGGCCGGCCCGTCGGTGCGCGCGGCCAGCTCGGTCTCCAGCCCCAGCACCACGCCCTGGCAGTAGGTGTACTGGGCGCGCACCAGCGAACCGGCCTTGATGCCGTCGAACACCAGGTGCGTCTCGGGGTCGATCAGGGTCTCGTCGATCCAATTCGCCATCTGCTCAGCGCGTTTCAGGTGATCGCCGTAGCGGGCCAGGAAGATCCCCGCGGGGCCGTTGGCGGGCGCGTTGAAGAACTGGTCGGACTTGCGCCACGGGATGCCGCCGCCGTCCTCGGGCACCCAGGCGCGGAGGAACTGGTTCGCGAGCTTGGGCAGGGCCTTTCGCCGGTGCACGCCGGCGATGCGGGCGGCGCGTTCCAGCGCCAGCGCCAGCCAGGCCATGTCGTCGTAGTAGCTGTTGGTCCAGGAGAGGTTGTTGCGCAGCCGGTGCGAGCGGACCTGCCGGTTGATCCGGGCCCGCCGCTGCGGCTGCGGGTCGCGCTGCTGCGCGTCGACGAGGCAGTCCAGCAGATGCGCCTGCCACCAGTAGTGCCAGGTGCCGAACCATCGGTCGCGCCGGGTCGGCGGCCAGGCCACCACGCCGAGCTGGGTGGCGGGCAGTCCCCACAGCCGCCTCAGGTGTCGTTGCGTGACAGCGGCTTCGCAGCTGGCCGCCCGATTGGCCCAGAGCTGATCCATACCTGCCGATCCTGCCTCACGCCCGGCCGCCCAGCGGCGTCGAGTGTGCATCGTTGGCGACGACACGCCGGCCGGGGCCGCCGTGAGTACACACTCGACGGGTGCGCCGGCTTCACCAGGCGCGGGACAGGTCGGCGTGCTGCTGGATCCAGGCGTGCATCGCGATGCCGGCGGCGACGCCGGCGTTGATGCTGCGCGTCGAGCCGAACTGGGCGATCGACACCGTCAGCGTGGCGCCGGTGCGGGTGTCGTCGGTGATGCCCGGGCCCTCCTGACCGAACACCAGCAGGCACTCGCGCGGCAGCGTGGTCTCTTCCAGCCGCGCCGCGCCCGGGACGTTGTCGACGGCGACGACGGTCAACCCCGCGGTGGCCGCGAAGTCGAGCAGCTCGGCGGTGCTGTCGTGGTGGCACAGCCGCTGATAGCGGTCGGTCACCATGGCGCCGCGGCGATTCCACCGCCGCCGCCCCACGATGTGCACGGTGTGCACGGCGAAGGCGTTCGCGGTGCGCACCACCGAGCCGATGTTGGCGTCGTGGCCGAAGTTCTCGATCGCCACGTGCAGCGGATGGCGGCGCCGGTCGATGTCGGCGATGATCGCCTCGCGGGTCCAGTACCGGTAGGCGTCGACGACGTTGCGAGTGTCGCCGTCGCGCAACAGGATCGGGTCATAGCGCGGGTCGTCGGGAAGCTCGCCGCGCCACGGCCCCACCCCGGCGGCCGGCGTTCCCCATTCAGTGGGCCCCGGTTCGCTCATCGCTGCGTCCACACCCCGGCGTGGGTGCCGTCGATGGCCAGCGTCGCATACAGCAGCGCGTCGTTGATCTCGCCCTGCGTGCACAGCGACGCGTTCACGTGCACCGCGTCCAGCGAGGCGTCGGGCAGGATCAGCACCGACGACCCGTAAGCCGCGCAGGCCGGGTTCAGGCCCCGGCCGGGCAGCGTCGGCGAGGCCAGCAGCATCATCGGGCCGCCGCGCTGGACCGACTCGTCGCGATAGCGGGCCGCCACGGCGGTGGCCTCCAACCCCAGCAGCATGTAGCCGTTGCCGGTGAACGCCCCCGGATCGCCGAGCTGCGCCTTGGTCACCGGCGTGCCGTCGGCCCGCCACGCGGACAGGCTGGCCGTCTTGACCGCCAGGCCGCCGCTGTCGTTGGGGTTCGTCGGCAGCAGTCCCACCGGGAAGGCGACCGGGTAGGCCGACGAGCTGTTGGGGATGCGGTCGCGCGGCGAGTAGCCGTAGACGCCGCGGACCTGACTGCGATCCTTCAGCGGCCCAAGGCAAACCGTGCCGGTGAGCCGGTCGGGCGGCGCGGACAGCGGCGCGGGGACGTCACGCAGGCTGGTCGTCGTGCTGTCGCAGCTGCCCAGGCCGGCCGCCTCCATCGGGTGGGCCAGGGCGCCGTACAGCCCGAACCGGATGTCCTCGGGTTTGGCGTGCGGGCCCTTGGCCGAGGCCGGGCTGGCGTCGACGTCGACCAGGACGTAGTCGCCGTCCCAGCGCAGGTTGGACAGCGACATGTTCCAGCCCAGCAGCGCCAGCGCTTCGCCGAGCCGCGCGCCCTGGGCGCCGTACGGGCGCGCCGCGGGGTGGGGGTTCGAGCAGGCCGTCACGCAGGCCAGCAGGCAGGCAACTATCGCGAGAAGCCTTGCACAGCAATGCAATTAGCCCAGCCCCAGATCGGCGAGACCGAGCACGCTGCGGTAGGGCAGCCCCTCGGCCTCGATGGCCTCGGCGGCGCCGGTGGCGCGGTCCACCACGGTGGCCACCCCCAGCACCTGACCGCCGGCCTGCTGGACGGCGCGCACCGCGGTGAGCGCCGAGTTGCCGGTGGTGCTGGTGTCCTCGACCACCAGCACCCGCTTGCCCGCGACCTCCGAGCCTTCGATAAGGCGTTGCAGCCCATGGGTTTTCGCTGACTTGCGGACAACGAAGGCGTCGATCGGGCGGCCCGGCGCGTGCATGATGGCGGTGGCCACCGGGTCGGCGCCCAGGGTCAGGCCGCCGACCACCGCGTAGTCCCAGTCGCTGGTCAGCTCGCGCATGAGCCTGCCGATCAACGCCGAGGCGCGATGATGCAGGGTGGCCCGGCGCAGGTCGACGTAGTAGTCGGCCTCCTTGCCCGACGACAGCGTCACCCGCCCGTGCACCACCGACAGCCGGCGCACCAGCTCGGCCAGCTCCTCGAGCTCAGGTTCGGCCACGGCCACCACCGACTCGTTTGGTGATCGCCCGCATCAGGGTGCGCGGGATCAGCCGCTCGACGGCGACGATCGCCTTGTACTGCAAGCCCGGAATGCTGATCACCTTGCCGCGGGCGATGTCGGCCAGACTCTGATCGACCACGTCGTCGACCTGCAGCCACAGAAACGACGGCGACTTGGACATGTCGATCCCGGCGCGCGCGTGGAACTCGGTGCGCACGTAGCCCGGGCACACCGCGTGCACGGAGACGCCGGTGCCCTGCAGCCCGACGGACAGGCCCTCACTGAACGAGATCACCCACGCCTTGGACGCCGAGTACGTCGACCCCCGCCCCGGCAGCAACCCGGCGATGCTGGCGATGTTGATGACGGTCCCGGCGCCGGCGTCGAGCATGGCCGGCAGCGCCGCCCGGGTGAGATGCATGACGGCGGTGACGTTGACGTCGAGCTGGGACTGCAGCAGCGCAGGGTCGGTGTGCCAGAAGTCGCCGGAGCTGGCGAAGCCGGCGTTGTTGACGAGCACCCGCACTCCGCCGGCCAGGCGCTCACCGACCCGTTGCCGGTCGACGGCATCGCCCAGGTCGGCGGGCAGGATCTCGATGTTGCCCGCCCGGTCGCGCAGTTCGCCGGCCAGCGCGGTCAGCCGGTCCACGTCGCGGGCGACCAGCACCAGGTCGTAGCCGTCGCTCGCGTAGCGCCGCGCGTATCCGGCGCCGATCCCGGAGGTCGGCCCGGTGATCAGGGCGACGGGGCGAGGCATGAGCGACATCTTAATGACGGCGGGGCGCCCGGCCTCGCGGACGCCCGGGGCCGCCGTCAGCGCTGATAGTTGGTGGCCTGATGGCCGTTACGCCCACCCGGGGGTGGGCGGCGCAGCGTGTCCGGGCGCGCCTCGGGCCGCGGCTGGTCGCGGCGCACCGGCTCGGCGGCGCGGCGGCCGGGCTGGACGTCCGGGCCGAGCAGCCCGGCCACGTCCTGCTGCGCGCGGCGCGGCGGCAGCTCCGCGCGGCCGGCGGGGGCCAGCGGGCGGCTGGGCGAGGAGTTGCGCGGCGCGGCCGGCGCCTCCTGCGGAGTCTCCTCCGGCAGCGGCGGCAGCACCCGCAGCAGGTCGTTGAACTGGCGCACGGTGCGCAGCCCCTCGTCCCACTGGGTGCGGGTGCTGGTGATCGGCATGGCCACCAGCGTCCAGTTCTGCTCGTTCCACATGATCTCGGCGCAGTCGGGCGCGGTGTGGGCGAACGTCACCATGCGCCGGTCGCAGGCCCGCCGCGCCGCGTCCAGGTTGGTCGAGTAGACCATCCGCGGCCCGATCGCGCCCAACAGCCAAATGTCGCTCTCCCGAGGCTCTTTGAGCCCCTTGAGGCGCAGGTCGACGACGACGTTGGTGCCGACCTTGCGGTGCAGCGCGATCACCGTGGCGACTTCTTCGAGGTCGAAGATGTAGACCGCCTCGCCGCGGATCTGACCGAGCACGACGTTCTGGGCGGCCACATCGCCCACCGTCGACATCACCCCGCGCTTCCAGCGTTTGAGGATGTCGGTCGATTCACGCTCGTAGTCGAACCCGTGCGACCGCGCCCACGACTTGCGGCGCCTGCTGCGCCCGCGCCGCCGGTCGATGTCGACGTACAGCAGCACGCCCGCACCGACAAAGCACAGTGCGGACAGCGTGAACCAGAGGGGGACCATCCAAAACAGCGTATCTGCTATTGGGCGGGAACACAGAAGGCGACCAGGTCACAACAAAATCACTAAATGCGCCGAACGTCGACTTGTTGGGCGATTTCGAGGGAAATCCCCGCAACAAGTCGACGTTCGAGCCAGACCGACTAGCCCAGGATCAGCGAGTCGCCGTCCGGGCTGACGTTGACCGGGACGGTGTCGCCGTCGTGCACCTGACCGGCCAGCAACTGCTTGGCCAGCTGGTCGCCGATGGCCTGCTGCACCAGCCGGCGCAGCGGCCGGGCGCCGTAGACCGGGTCGAAGCCGCGGTGGGCCAGCCACTGTTTGGCCGGCAGCGACACCTCCAGCGTGAGCCGGCGCTGCGCCAGCCGCTTCTGCAGCTGGGCCAGCTGGATGTCGACGATCTGCACCAGCTCGCCGGGCTCGAGGCCGTGGAAGATGATGACGTCGTCGAGCCGGTTGATGAACTCGGGCTTGAACGCCGAGCGCACCGCGGCCATCACCTGCTCCTCGCTGCCACCCGACCCCAGGTTGGAGGTCAGGATCAGGATGGTGTTGCGGAAGTCGACGGTGCGGCCCTGCCCGTCGGTGAGCCGGCCCTCGTCGAGCACCTGCAGCAGCACGTCGAACACGTCCGGGTGCGCCTTCTCGATCTCGTCGAACAGGATCACCGTGTAGGGACGCCGGCGCACCGCCTCGGTCAGCTGACCGCCCTGGTCGTAGCCGATGTAGCCCGGCGGCGCGCCGACCAGGCGGGCCACCGAGTGCTTCTCGCCGTATTCGCTCATGTCGATGCGGACCATCGCCCGCTCGTCGTCGAACAGGAAGTCGGCCAGCGCCTTGGCCAGCTCGGTCTTACCGACACCGGTGGGTCCCAGGAACATGAACGACCCGGTCGGCCGGTTCGGGTCGGCCACGCCGGCCCGGGCGCGCCGCACCGCGTCGGACACCGCCTGCACGGCCCGCTTCTGCCCGACGACGCGCTTGCCCAGCTCGTCCTCCATGCGCAGCAGCTTCGCGGTCTCGCCCTCGAGCATCCGCCCGGCCGGGATCCCGGTCCACGCCGACACCACCTCGGCGATGTCGTCGGGCCCGACCTCCTCCTTGAGCATCACGTTCTCGCGGGCCTCGGCCTGGGGCAGCGCGGCCTCGAGCTTCTTCTCCACCTCCGGGATCCGGCCGTAGCGCAGCTCGGCGGCCTTGGCCAGGTCGCCGTCGCGCTCGGCGCGGTCGGACTCGCCGCGCAGCGTTTCCAGCTGCTCCTTGAGCTCGCGGACGACGTCGATGGCGTTCTTCTCGTTCTGCCAGCGGGTGGTCAGTTCGGCCAGCTTTTCCTTCTGGTCGGCCAGCTCGGAGCGCAGTTTCTCCAGCCGCTCCTTGGACGCCTCGTCCTCCTCCTTGGCCAGGGCCATCTCCTCGATCTCGAGGCGGCGCACCAGCCGCTCGACCTCGTCGATCTCGACGGGCCGCGAGTCGATCTCCATCTTCAGCCGGCTGGCGGCCTCGTCGACCAGGTCGATGGCCTTGTCGGGCAGGAAGCGGGCGGTGATGTAGCGGTCCGACAGCGTGGCGGCGGCGACCAGCGCGGAGTCGGTGATGCGCACCCCGTGGTGCACCTCGTAGCGGTCCTTGAGCCCGCGCAGGATGCCGACGGTGTCCTCCACCGACGGCTCGCCGACGAACACCTGCTGGAAGCGTCGCTCCAGCGCGGCGTCCTTCTCGATGTATTTGCGGTACTCGTCGAGCGTGGTGGCGCCGACCAGGCGCAGCTCGCCGCGGGCCAGCATCGGCTTGATCATGTTGCCGGCGTCCATCGCGCCCTCGCCGGTCGCGCCGGCGCCGACGATGGTGTGCAGCTCGTCGATGAACGTGATGATCTGCCCGGCGGAGTTCTTGATGTCGTCGAGGACGGCCTTGAGCCGCTCCTCGAACTCGCCGCGGTATTTGGCGCCGGCCACCATCGAGCCGAGGTCCAGCGCGATGACGGTCTTGTCGCGCAGGCTTTCCGGCACGTCGCCGGCCACGATGCGCTGGGCCAGGCCCTCCACGATCGCGGTCTTGCCGACGCCGGGCTCACCGATGAGCACCGGGTTGTTCTTGGTGCGACGGGAGAGCACCTGCACGACGCGGCGGATCTCGTTGTCACGGCCGATGACCGGGTCGAGCTTGCCCTCGCGGGCCCGCGCGGTGAGGTCGGTGGAGTACTTCTCCAGCGCCTGGTAGGTCGCCTCGGGGTCGGGGCTGGTGACCCGGGCGCTGCCGCGCACCTTGACGAAGGCCTCCCGCAGGGCCTGCGGGGACGCGCCGTGCCCGGTGAGCAGCTTGGCGACGTCGGAGTCGCCGGTGGCCAGGCCCACCATCAGGTGTTCGGTGGAGACGTATTCGTCGTCCAGCTCGGTGGCCAGGTGCTGGGCGGTGGTGATGGCGGCCAGCGACTCGCGGGACAGCTGCGGTTGCGAACTGGCGCCGCTGGCCTGCGGCAGCCGGGCCAGCATGCGCTCGGCCTCGGCGCGAATGGTGGCGGGCTCGACACCCACGGCCTCCAATAACGGCGCGGCGATCCCGTCCGCCTGCGTCAGCAGGGCCATCAGCAGGTGGGCGGGCCGGATCTCGGGGTTGCCGGCGGCCGAGGCCGCCTGCAGCGCCGCGGTCAACGCCGCTTGCGTCTTGGTGGTCGGGTTGAAAGAGTCCACGACGACCTCCGTTCGGGTAGTGGCAAAAATGCTTGTCGGGTTGTTCAACGCCGTCAAGGTTGAGTCTGTTCCGCTCAACTCTATCGAGTTTTGGGCGACCCGGCGTACGGGGTACCCGGAGAGTGATGACGCAGACGACACAACCCCAGATGCGCACCCAGGTGCGGGCCGATATCCCAGACTCCGAGCGCGCTCCCGCGCGGGCGCGCCGCGACGGCAAACGGGTGGCCCGGGTGCGGGCGGGGGCGGTGTGCTGGCTGGCGATCGCGGTCTGCTGTGTGGCCGCGGCCGGGCTGGCGGCGACCGGCGCGCGCACCGGCCTCGGCGGCGACAGCCGGGCGCCGGTCGTGCCGGAAGCCGGGACGTTGCAGGTCAGCGGCGCCGGCACCACGAAGTCGCTGCCCTGCCATGCCGGCTACCTCTCGGTGAGCGGAAAAGACAACACGGTCACCCTGACCGGGCACTGCACCAGCGTCAGCGTCTCGGGCAACGGCAACCGCATCGCGGTCGACAGCAGCGACGCCGTGAGCGCCGCGGGCGCCGGCAATGTCGTTGTGTACCACTGGGGTTCACCCAAGGTCGTCAACGCCGGCTCCGGCAACGTCGTTCGACAGGGCTGAGCCGGCGGCCCGCGAGCCTAGAATCGGGCCCCGTGAGCCTCGAGGACGCCGACGCGCTGCGGGTGCTGCGCGACGCCTTCGCGCCCTGCGATGCGGGCCGCCCGGGCGATTCCGGTGATCTGGTGCACCGCTTCTATACGCATTGGTTCGCCCTCGACCCCTCGGTGCGCGATCTGTTCCCGCCCGAAATGGGCGCCCAGCGCGTGGCTTTCGGCCACGCGCTGCACTGGGTGTACGGCGAGCTGGTGGCGCGGCGGGCGCAGGAACCGGTGGCGTTTCTGGCCCAGCTCGGGCGGGATCATCGCAAATACGGTGTGCTGCCCCGGCATTACCAAACGCTCGGTCGCGCGCTGCTGGCCACGCTGCGCTCGCATCTGGACGCGGCCTGGACCGACGCCGTCGAGGACGCGGCCCGCACGTCGCTCAACCTGATCACCGGGGTGATGAGCGGGGCCGCGGACGCCGACGAGGGGCCGGCCTGGTGGGACGGCACCGTCATCGGGCACCTGCGGGTGTCCCGGGATCTGGCGGTGGTCCGGCTGCGGCTCGATCAGCCGATGCCCTATCACCCCGGCCAGTACGTCAACGTCCAGGTGCCGCAATGCCCGCGCCGCTGGCGGTATCTGAGCCCGGCCATTCCGGCCGACCCGGGCTGCGGGATCGAGTTTCACGTCCGCCTGGTCCCCGGCGGCCTGGTCAGCACCGCGATCGTCAACGAAACCCGGCCCGGCGACCGCTGGCGGCTGTCCAGTCCGCACGGCGGCCTGCGGGTCGACCGCGACGGCGGCGACGTGTTGATGGTCGCCGGCAGCACCGGCCTGGCGCCGCTGCGGGCGCTGATCATGGACCTGTCCCGGTTTGCGGTGAACCCGCGGGTGCACCTGTTCTTCGGTGCGCGCTACCGCTGCGAGCTCTACGACCTGCCGACCTTGTGGCAGATCGCATCCCACAATCCGTGGCTGTCGGTGTCGCCGGTGTCGGAGTACCGGGCCGACCCGCCGTGGGCCGCCGACTATCCCGACGTCACACCGCCGCGGGGGCTGCACGTGCACCAGACCGGACGGCTGCCCGAGGTGGTGACCAAGTACGGGGGCTGGGGCGACCGGCAGATCCTGATCTGCGGCGGGCCCAGGATGGTCGCCGCCACCAAGGCCGCGCTGATCGCCAAAGGCGCTGCGGCCCAACGTATTCAGCACGACCCCTTGTCGAGGTGAGCTAGCCATGGATGTCGTCGCGCTGCGTGACCCCGTGTCGTCGGTCGTCGCCCGCTTCATCCCGCGGGCGGGCATGATCGGCACGTCGCTGCGCGACGGCGAGGTGGAGCTGCTGGGCCAGCGCCGCGGCCTGGACGCCTACGTCGCCGACGGCAAGACGATGGGCATCCCGATTCTGTATCCGTGGGCGAACCGGTTGGGCGGCAACACTTATGCCGCCGAGGGCGCGACCGTGACCCTGACGCCCGGACGCAACGGCGTGCGCGCCGACCCCAACGGGTTGCCGCTGCACGGCGTGCTGGCCGGCTATCCCGGCTGGCGGGTGACGGCGCAGACGGCGAACGAGTTGACCGCCCAGCTCGATTTCGGCGCCGATCCAAAGCTGTTGGCCGGCTTCCCGTTTCCGCATCTGCTGCAGGTGGCGGTGCGCCTGGCCGGGCGCACGCTGACGCTGACCACCACGGTCACCGCGACCGGTGACACCGCGGTGCCGGTGTGCTTCGGCTTTCACCCCTACCTGCAGCTGCCCGCCGTACCGCGCGCCGAGTGGGTCATCGAGACCCCGCCGCTGCGGCATCTGGGGTTGGACGACCACGGGCTGCCCACCGGGGAGTCCGAACTACAGCCGGCACAGCGAGAACCGCTGCGGGACAAGACGTTCGATGATGCCTACGACCGGGTCGACGAGGGCGCGGTGTTCGCGGTGTCCGGCGGCGGGCGCCGGCTCGAGGTATGTTTCGAGCACGGCTATCCCGCCGCGCAGATCTTCGCGCCGCCGGCCAAACCCGGCGAGGAGGCCGTCATCTGCTTCGAGCCGATGACCGCGCCGACCGACGCCCTGCGCCGCGGCGGCTACCGCCGCGCACACCCCGGCCGGCCGGCGGCTACCCGGTTCTCGATCCGGGTGTGATCGCCCCGGCCGATGGGGCGCGCGCGGCGCGACTGGAGAACAGCGAGCGCGGCGTGACCCGTGCCGACACGTCGGGCCCGACCCGGTTCATGGCGCCCAGGAACGACGAACCCGACGCGACCGGGGCCGGCCCGGTCGACGAGATGGCGCGTGCCAGGCCGGGGTTCAGGCTGAAGAGGTCGTGCAGATACCCGTACTCGTCATTGGGCCGCAGCAGCACCTCCCGGCGGTCCTCTACGCGGTTGACCAGATTCGGCGGCAGGAAGCGGCTGACCGGCGGGTCCTGGGTGCCGACGTAGCTGCTGGGTTCCAAACCCAGCAGCGGGGGCGGCCAGGTCAGGGTCGATCCCTTGGCGGTCGCGCTGACCGGCGTGCTGCCGCCCGGCGTGGGGTCGCCCGACGTGCCGGGCTGACCCGGCGGGGCGGCGCCGAAGGCTTGACCGCCGGTCGATGGCATGGAGGGCGGCGGCGCGGTGGGCGGCGTCGGCGGTGGCATTGTCGGTGGCATTGTCGTTGGCGCGGTCGGCTGCTGCGCCGATCCGGAGGATGCGCCCGCCATCTGTTCGAGGTACTGCCGCCAGGCCTGCAGGTAGCCGAACAGCTGCTGGGAATAGTCCGCGGGTGCCGGCGGCATCGGCGCCGGCGCAGCCGCGGGCGGCATGAACGGCGGCGTGAACGGCGCGGCGGGGGACGGCGTGGCGGCGCACATGGCCGTCCACCGCTCCAGCAGCTCGCGCCACGCCTGCAGGTAGGCGAGCAACTGCTGGTTGTAATCCGTTGTGGGACCGAACATTTCCTGACCTCCCGCGGGTGGTGGGATGAAGGACGTGGGGGCGCCGACGTCCAACGGGTGCGGCAGCGACCGTTCGCAGAATTTGGAGTCGAGGATGCGCAGCGCCCGGGTGTCGGCCGGCTCGCGGTTTTCGATGTCGAACACATAGCAGTAGTCGCCGGCCGGGGTGGGCATCCGGATCGGGCTCGACAGGCCCTGGTCGAGGAAGCCGAAGGGGAACTCCCATGAGAGCGTGGTCTTCTCGCGGCGGTCCAGGCCGCCGGATTGGACCCAGATGTAGTGGTCGAGAATGGCGTTGACGGCGTGGCGCCCCGACTCGCACGCCGCCTCCATCGACGTCAACCGGGTGAACGTCTTGTTCCACGTGCCGGCGAAGACCACCGCATTGTTGTGCACCTGATAGCCGCCGTGGCGGGCCTGCCAGACGTTGCGCCGCCACAGATCCTCGAGCCACCAGTCCTCGGGCGGCACGCTGCTCCACGACGTGCCGTGCGGGTTCCACGGGTCGCTGCTCGGCCGGTTGTCCCAATCCCCCACGATGGGAACCAGATACGGTGTCGCGTTGCGCACCACCCGGCCCCGGCCCTGACCGGGCCCGGATTCCATGATCAGGCCGCGGTCGAGCGCGTACCACACGGGCCGGGGCATGAACTCCTCCCCCGCCGGCCCGGTGCTGCTGGTGAGCGCGGCAACGATCTGGCGCCATACTTCCGTGGCGATCTCGTCGGGCGTGCAGTCGCGGGCCGCCTTGCCGCGGCCGGACTCGTCGACCAGGTGCGAGGACGCGGCGTTGAAATCGCCGATGTCGACCGAGAGCACCGAGACGTGGCCGTCTCGATCGAGAATCGGTGGCCTCTCCCACATTCCGGTCTGGTTGATCGACGACAGCGCCCATTCGGTGCCGGCGTAGAGCAGGTGCCCGCGCAGCAACTGGAACTCGGTGTCGAAGTAGTACTGGATACCGCACAGCGTTTGGAAACGATCCCAGGGCACCCGCCCCAACTCGTCCATCGCGTACGGATCGCGGCGGCCCGGCGGCCGCGTCGATTGCGGCTGCAGCGGGCCGTCGGGCGGCGGGACGGAGGTGGCGAAGCCGTCCAGCCCGGCCACGGTGCCGCCGGTGCCCGCGGCGCGCATTGGGGCGGTGAGGAATTCGGCGCCCGGGGCGTCGACGGCGACCACGATGTAATCCGGTGTCACCCGCGTTCCGTCGGTCAGCGTGATCTGCACCCGGGGCCGCAGATGCGGTGGCCGGCTCGGGTCGACGGGCACCGGGTCGAGGCGGGTCGCCGCGTCGCGGACGAAGCGGACGCCGAGCGCGACGAGGTGGCGGTACCAGTGGTCGAACCACGACTCGGTGGTGGGACCGTTGAGCACGCCGTCGGCCTTGTCGTCGCGGCGGTCCATGTTCAGGTACAGCTGCAGATAGGTGCTGATGTTGGTGCGGGCGTCACCCCAACGGGAGTCGAAGGCCACCAAAACCTTTGGCATCTGCCGCAACAGCGCGTCGCAACGCGGCGTGTAGGAGTACTGGTTCAACCCGGTGCGGCGGTCGTGGCCGACGAAGAAGTCGTAGGCCGACATGTTCTGCAACTCGCGCGCCCGGCGCAGCGGACTGGTGACCAGGTAGCGCAGCATCCTGCCCTGAAAGGTCGCGACATCGCCGAAGGTGAGACCCACCGTCGCGAGTTGGCCGAGAATGCCGAGGAATTCGGCGCCGCTGCGCGGCAGTTCGCGCGGGAAGACCAGCGACGGCCTGCCGTCGATGGTGACGCCCTGGGTGATCACCCGCCGGACGTTGTCGTAGACGGTGCGCGCGGTCGGAGCCCAGCCGCCCGGGTTCCTGAGCTCGTAGACCGGGATGCGCTGGAACAGGTCCCAGATGTGCAGGTAGTAGGCCGGGAAGAAGCGGAAGCCGTGTTCGCCGGCGACGGCGCGCCCCGGGTCGGTGGGCCGGCTGGGCCGGCCCGGGAAGGGACGCAGTTCGGCGTGGCTCCCGTCGTGGGTGCCCACGGTCGAATATTGCGACGCGGCAAGGCCTCCCAGCTTGACGGGCGGGTATGTTCCGGTCGGCGCGGATCCCAACCCGTTGCGTTCGTCCTGCTGCGCCTCGTACACCGTCACGACGAAGCCGCGCTCGGCGAGTTCGTGGGCGGCGGTGAGCCCGGCGATGCCGGCGCCGAGCACCGCGACGGTGGGACGTCGTGCCTGCGACGCCGGGGTCCGGATGTGCTCGCTCATGCGCCCGCCCGCAGTTCGGACAGCAGCGCGGGCTGAGTGGAGGCCCGGACGGCCGCGTGCACGTAGGCCCGCAGCGCGTCGTGCGCGCGCTGGACGTCGTCGAGCGAACCCCGCACGCTCACGGCGCCGGCCTGCACCGCCTCGCCGAGCCCGACCTCCGCGTCGAGGAGCGCCAGGATGGTGTTCCGCGAGGTGACGATGCGCACGGCGGCCTCGCGCGGCGCCCCGTCCGACACGTCCAGCCGATCACCGCCGCACAGGGTGAACGCCTCGCCGTCCACGTCGAGCCCGACCACCATCTCGCCGAGCTCGGCGGCCAGCAGCCGGTAGCTTGCCGGCACCTCGTCGTGCAGGTGCTCGACCGAACGCCGCAACAGCGACGAAACCCGCTCAGCCATGGAGGAACTCGAATACACCCGTGCCGGCGAAGTCGAATTTCTCGCCCCGCACCGTGCCGCTCGCCGCCACGGTGCCGTCCGTCTCGCACAGCACGGTCGATCGGTCGAGGCGGGTTTCGCTCGGTTGCGCCAGGCGAACATAGGAGCGCGAACGGAATTCGGCGCGCACGGTGTCGGCGGCCCGTGTCGCGGTGATCTCGATCCGTTCCGGCACACCGGGCACCTCGCCGTCCAGCAGCAGCCGCATCGGCGGGGGCAGAGTGCAGTCGGCCGGCCGGTCGAGCGGGCCCTCGGTGCGTGCCCGCACCGCCGCGTGCCGGAATATCGCCGCCGGCTCGTCGCGATGCCACACGTACAGCGACCGGGACACACAGCGCAGCCGGCTCCGGTCGGTGATCTGGGCGAACACCATCGACCACGGGTCGTCCGGCCCGGCCGGCAAGATGGTGCCCCACGTCCAGCCGAAGTCGTCGCCCCACCGGAACCGGCCCCAGTTGTGGTCGTGGTAGGCGAGGTCGTCGCGCACCCGGTAGTCGGCGCCGCCGATCCGCAGCCAGCCGTCGGCGCGCAGCCTGGGGACGAATAGCCAGCTGACCCGTCCCTCGCCCGCCGGCTCGTTGCGCACCACGAACGGCCGGCTGGTCGAGGTAAAGTGCAATTCGCCGTGAATGTCCTTGTCCGGCAATTCGATTGCCACCCGGTAGCCGTCGGGCACGATGGTCATCCGGTTGCCACCGACGGACAGTTCACCCAGGTCGGCCGAGACGTGCACAGCGCGCTCGTCGAACCGCGCCACCGCCCCGGTCCAGCGCTCGTCGCGCGCGATCACGATCACCCGCGGGGTGAGCCGCGCCCCGTCCGCGCCGAAGGCTTCATTGTTGAGGCTGAAGTTGATCAACAGTCGCACGCCCCGGCCGTGCACCACGAAGTGATGCCACTCCTTGAAACCCGCAGGCCGGGCGGTGGCCAACACCGGGGCGCGCAGGAAGTCGCTGCGGGCCAGGACCGCGCTCATCGCAACCACCGCGCGGTCGATGCCACCCCGGCGACTGGAAAAGACTGTGCCACAGCACAATCGGCCAGCCGCGCGATCCCCGCACCGACGCTCGCCACGCCGAGCAGCAGGTGCACGAAGTCGTCGGGGGCGCGGGGATCCGCGGCGGCGCGGGCGCCGTCGCCGGCCAGGGTGTGCACCACGTCGGCCAGCCCTGCGAGGCCGACCAGATAGCCGATGAAGTCGCTCTGGTCGGCGAGCGCGTCGCGGGGATCGGTGAGCGTCATGCGTACCCCTCGGGCCGCAGCCGAGCCAGCACGGAGTCGTCCAGCCCGTGCCCGATGAACGCGTCCGCCAGCAGGTCCGCCCAGGCGTCCGGGCCGGCGTGCGGCGCGGCGGGACCGCCGAGAACGTTGAGGCTCACCATCTCCCAGACCCGCCGCAGGTTCTCCACCGCTTCGGAGGCGACCAACCCGTCGCGCAGCCGCGCCCCGCGGGGCGTGTTCGCGTACCGGCGGCCCTCGGCGACGAGCAGGTCGTGCACCCGGCGGGCGGCCGCCGGGTTACCCAGGACCGCACGGCGCGCGCCGAGCAGCAGGTCGAACACGGCGCGCTCCGCACCGTCGGCGTCGGCCGGCGGGGCGGGGTTCAACCCGGGGGCCTGCCGCTCGACGAGGTCGAGGGTGAGCTCGCGGATCCGCTCGAGTTCGGCCAGCATGCCGATCAGTGCCTCGGGGTTCATCGCGCCCGCCCGTGCACGTAATCGACCAGGGCGGCCAGCATGTCGCGGTGCCGGCTGCGGGGAAACCAGTCCAGGCCGGCGAGCACGGCGGCGGCCTGGCGGGCCTGCCGGACGGCGACGTCGCGGGCGTGGTTGAGCGAGCCCACCCGGTGCATCAATTCGTAGAGCCAGCGAATGTCGTTGAGGCTCTTGACTTCCGAGTGGTGGTGCCGCCGCAGCCGGGCTTCGATCTCGGTGCGGCCCGAGACGGACAGTTGCCCGCCGGCGGTGAGCCGGTCCAGCAGCTCGGTCAGGTCGAACTCGGCGTCGGGGCTCGGGCGGCGCCGGGACAAAATCTGCACCGCGCGCTCCTGGTCGCCGGGTTCGGCATGCCGCAGGGTGTGCAGCAGCATCAGGGTGCGCTTGCCCTCCCACAGGTCGCCGCCGATCTCCTTGCCGTACTCCTGCGGGTCGGCGCGCAGGTTGAGCAGGTCGTCGGTGATCTGGAAGGCCGCCCCGAGATGCCGCCCGAGCGACTCCAACGGGGCCATCCGGTCGGGTGTTGCCCCGGCCGCGACGGCGCCGGCCTGCAACGGCGTGATGAAGGAGTACCAGCTGGTCTTGAGTTCCACCATCTCGAGGTAGTCGGCGTCATCGAGCCGCCAGGTGTTGGAGTGCACCCAGTCCAGCTCGAGCGCCTGGCCGTCGACGGTCTTGCGGGTCATCGTGGCCACGGCACGCAGGATGCGCAGCGCGGGCCCCAGCCCCACCCGCTCGACGTTGTCGAGCAGGGGTTGCAACGAAAGCGAGAGCATGGCGTCGCCGACGTTGACCGCGACCGGCACGCCGTGGTCGATGTGCAGCGTGGGTTTGCCTCGCCGCCACCATGATTCGTCCTCGATGTCGTCGTGGATGAGAAACGCGTTGTGGTAGAGCTCGAGCGTTGCGGCGGTCGGCAGTATCGCCTCGAGGTGGCCGCCGAGCCCGAGGCAGGTGGCGATGCTCAGCGCCGGCCGGAGCGCCTTCCCGCCGCGCAGCGGGTAGTCGAGGATGAGCTGGTACAGCCCGTTCGACCCGCGCTCACCCGGACCGTACAGCCGGACGATCTCCCGGTCGCAGGCTTGTTTGCACGCGGCGAGGTAGTCCTCGAGCGGGTTCAGCGCGGCGACCGCGGGCCGCGCGTCAGGCAGGGTCGACGTCATCACGCGCGGAAGACGACGAGCCCGCCTTCGTCCTTGATCCTGAGGGCGTAGCTGAGGCGGACGTCGAGTTTGATCGTGTTGTTGGTCGTGTCGCCGACGACCTCCAGACCGGGCGGGACGCTGACGGCAAGGTCCACCGCCTCCTCGCCCGGCGAGGCCTCCGCCGCGCCACCCGGTGCGATGCGCTGACGCCGTCCGAGCAACCATCCCCGGACCTGTGGATCGGTGGCCAGCGTGTCGACGCGTTGCAGCGAGTTGATGTTGGCCGGGGGCAACAGCACGTCGGTGCCGGCATACCCGTTGGCGATGGTGCTCGCGGCCAGTGTCTCCACGCCGATGGTGTCGGTGATCAGACATGACGGGGCCCGGTATCCGCCCTTCTCGACCTTCGCCCGGGCCTCGATGAGCGCGGTCAACAGCTGGGCGGGGCTGATCCCGGGCACCAGCTGCGACGGCGTCGTCGCCGTCAGGAGCCCGGGGATCACCGCGGCGTCGAAATCGGCGGCCAGCTTGGCGGTGTAGTAGACGATGGTGGCCAGCAGTTCGTCGGGCGTCGGGGCGATGGCCGCGGCCAGCGTCACCTCGAACGGCTTGGGCAGCGAGGTGAGCGGCAGGAAGTTGTTCGGCGGGTTGACGTTGTCGTTGGGCACCGTCGTCTGGCTGGGGTCGCCGGTGTCCCAGTGCGGGATGGCCTGCCAGGCCACGCTGCACTGCTCGAACGTCTCTTTGACCGTTTGGTTGGCGAGGGCCCAGCAATTCGTTGGGCACGAATCTGGATTGCACGTCGATGAGGGACTGCCGGTACTCGTCGGCGGCGCGCAGTCGCGCCTCGAGCTGGAAGCTCCACAGCGGCGCGGCGGCCTGGGCGCACAGGAAGGCAATCGCCTCCTCGTGATCGGCGCCGAAATTCCTGCCCGGTTCGCCCTGCTCGGCATAGACCACGCCAAGTATCCTGTCGTGCAACGTGATTGGAGCGGCAAGGACGGAGTTGGTCGCCGCCGCACGGTCGGCGGCGACGATCACCGGCGCGCCGCCGTCGATCACTCGGCGCACGATGTCGCGGCGGTAGGGAACCTCCGTCCACGGCCCTTCGACGATCAAGACCTCTCCGTGATCGTGGATGGCCCGCACCGACTGGTTGTCCGCCTCGCCGGTGATGAACAGGACGCGGCCCGCGCCGGTGGTGTCGGCGACCGAGCCCAGGATGATGTTGGCCAAGGCGTCCGGGGTGCGCGCCCCCGACAGCGCGTGCACCAGCTGGTGGGCGCCGAGCGGGTCGATGCCGGCCGAGCCCGTCCGAAGATCGCGGCGCAGCAGCCACGGGTGTTCCCGGGCCAGCCAATCGGCGCGCACCGCGAAACCCAGATTCAGCCAGCGCTGGTAGGCCGAGCGCAGCATGTGTTCGCGCAGGGTCTGCCGCCCGGTCTCGGCATAGAGGGCGGCGGCCTCCTCGTGGGCGCGCGCACTGATCGCCGGCAGCCGGTGCTCCTCGGCGAGCTCGATCGCCTGGTGCAGGTGACGTTCGGCCTTGCCGTGCTGCCCGCGCGCCCGCGCCCACGCGCCCTGGATCAGCGCGTAGGGCGCCGCGTAGTTCTCCGGTGCGCCGGCTGCCCATTTGCGGTGCGACGCCAGCGCCTGGCGGACGAACCGGATGGTTGCGGAATCCCTTGGCGCACAATGGATCATGCTGAGCGCGCCGATCAGGTGGACGAGTTGTGAGGCCGCGACGCCGGCCAAACCGCCGAGATGCTCGATCGCCTCCGTGGTGGCCTCGGCCGCGCCGGCGTGGTCGCCGCACCAGAAGTGCAGGCCCTGCTTCATGGCGGCGGCCGCGCCCAGGGCCACCTCGTCGCCCTGCTGCCGGGACGCCGGTAACACCTGCCGCTCGTCGTAGCCGCTCTCGCCGGCCAGCAGGAAGGGGTCGGCGCTGCGCCCCATCAGGTTCAGGCAAAGCTGTTGCACGGCCTGGCACAGCGCGCTGGGCACCGGCTGGGAACGGATGTGCGGGATGAGGGAGCTGGCGAGCGCGTCGATCTCCGGGAGCGGCCGGCCGACCCAGAACGACTGGGAGAGCAGGACCGCGGTCAGGAATCCGGCGTTTTCCTGGTCGCCCCGGTCGAGCGCCTCCTCGACGGCGTCGCGCAGCTCGCCCAGGCCGTCGCGGATCGGGTGGCGCCAGTGGTGGATGTAGTCGAGGTACATGAACACCGTCTGCGGGCGGGCCTCGCGGAGTTCCGGTCGCTGGGCCAGCAGCATGCCGACCTCGCCGAAGCGCTGGCTGCCCGCGTGGTCGCCGAGCAACACCAGGACGATCCCGTAGCCGGTGATGACCAGCGGCGAGGACGACGTGTGGCCGTGGGCCAACGTGAGCTCCAGTTGCTTGCGCACCAGCAGGGGTAACAGGTTGGGCCGCACCAGGACCGCCATGTTGCACAGTTCGGCGAGGATCGGGTGCAGTGCGATGACCCGCTGGTCGGTGCAGTGCGGCAGCTGCAGCAGCCGTTCGGTGCTCCAGCGGGCCATCGTGAGCCGCATCCGCACGATCGCGTTGCCCATGCGTGGCTTGCCCGCCTGGGTCGCCACCCGTTCGCCGAGCTCGTCGAGGGCCGCAAGCCCGATCTCGAGCGCCTCCTGCAGACGGTTTTCGGCCACCCTGCCCTTCATCCGCAGGTAGGCCAGTCGCGCGCGGTCCGGGGGCTCGCGCAGGAACTCCTCGGCCTCGTCGAGCAGGGCGTTGAGCACCGGCACGTCACCGACCCGCAGCGCGGCATCGGCGGCGTCGAGCGCAAGCTCCCGGGTCAGCACGAACTGCCCGGCCCAGCGTTGCTCGCCGAGCAGGTCCAGCGCGTCGCGGCAGTATCCGAGCGCCAGGGGAAAGGAGGCCTGCGCCCGGGCCTGGTGCGCGGCCCGCCGCAGCACCTCGACGAACCGGGTGCGTTCGGCCTCGTCGGCCACGGCGAGGCCGCCGACGCCGACGTGGCGGGCGGCCTCGAACAGGCGATCGTCCCCGAGGGTGATCAGCCGCCGGCCGATGCGCAGGTGCACGGCGCGCATCTCGTCGGGCGACAGTCCCGCGCGCGCCGCCTCGGCCACCCGGTCGTGGCTGAACCGGTAGCGGGCGTCGCGGCTGATGGCGTTGCTGATCCGCTGGCCGGTCATGTCGAGGGCTTCGAGCAGGCGCAGCTCGAGGCAGGCCCACAGCGCGTGGGCCACGACGTCGGGCGTCCGCGCGGCCGCTGCCGCGGCGTCGTCGAGGTCGAATTCGCCGCCGATGCACGACAGCGCGCTCAACACCTCCCGGTCGGCGGGGCGGAGCTGGTCGAGGTAGCGGCCGAGGAACTCGGCGGCGGTGGCCGAAACCTCGATCGAGGTGAGCACCCGCAGGTCCCAGCGCGGGGGCCCGCCGGAGCCGACCGGGAGCAGCGCGCCTTCGCGCTGCGCCCGGTACAGCAGCTGACGGACCTGCAGCGGGTTGCCCCCGGTGCGGTGGTGGAACTCGGCGGCCACCTCGGGCAGCTCCCCGCTTTGGCCGCACACGGTGGCGAGCAGCTCCTCGACGTCGTCGCGGGCCAGCGGTTCGAGCTCGATCGTGGTGAGGTTCTCCGCTGCGATCCCCGCCGCGGCGGGGTCGAACCCGCCCGCGCGGTGCGCGCCGACGACCAGCAGGTCGCGCAGCGACACCGTCAACAACTCGGCGAGCAGCAGCAGGGTATCCCGATCGGCCCACTGCAGGTCGTCGATCGCCAGCACCACGGTCCGGTAGGACGCGGTGGCGGACAGCAGCCGGGTGGCGGCGCGGTGCAGCTGCCGGCGGGAATCCGTGGCGTCGAGTTCCGGGTGGGACGCGGTCTCGCCCAGCACCCGCGGCAGGTCGGGGACCAGTTCCCCGAGCACGCCGGCGATCGGCGACACCCCGCCGGCCAGATCCGCGCGCCAGCGGTCACGTTCGGCCGGGGCCGTCGCCGCCATGGTGCGGACCAGCGATCCGAGCGCGTCGCGCACCGCGGCGTACGGCGCCGGCGCGCCGTCCCGGCACCTGCCGTAGGCGAAGACACAGCCACGCCCGGCCACCTCGACGCCGAAGGCCTTCATCAGTGCCGACTTGCCGACGCCCGGCACCCCGCTGATCAGGACGCATTCCCCGCCGCCGCGCGCCGCCGCGTCGACCGCGGCCCGGAGCCGGGCGAGCTCCCGCTGCCGGTCGGTCACCCGGTCGTCGAGGTCGAGCACCGGAGCCGTCACGGCACGGCGCCCGCTGTGGCTAATTTGCTGCCCCGCCCGCTCAGCGGTTCTCCGCTGGTCACCGGCCGACTATAACGCAGGCCCGGCAAATCGGCGGAGTGAATTCAGCCGCGTGGCGATGCGGGTCTGATCAGGCCCGGGTCCCGCCCTTGCGCGGCTGCCACACCACCAGCGCGGTGCTCTTGGGCAGCACCGCCAGGTCGCGCCGCTGGCCGGCGCGCACCTGCGCCAACTCCTCGGTCAGCTCCTTGACCCGCGCCTGCAGCGCCTCGACCTGATTGGTCAGCTCGATGATCCGCTTGATGCCGGCCAGGTTGACGCCTTCGTCCTGGGAGAGCCGCTGCACCTCGCGCAGCAGGTCCACGTCGTGCTCCGAATACCGCCGTCCCCCACCGGACGTGCGCTGCGGGCTGACCAGGCCGAGCCGGTCGTAGGTGCGCAGCGTCTGGGCGTGCATGCCGGCCAACTCGGCGGCCACCGAGATCAGGAACGTCCGGGATTCGTGTCCTTTCCGGTTCTTGGCCATCAGCGGTTACCTGCCCATCCCGCCCGTGGGTCGAAGCCGCTGGCGCGCTCGGCGGCCGCGTAGGCCTCCAGCGCCTCCTGAGCGGCGCCGTCCAAATTCGGTGGCACCGCGACCTTTACCGTCACCAGCAGGTCGCCGTGGCCGCCGCTGCGCTTGGGCACCCCGCGTCCGCGCACCCGCAGGATGCGGCCGTCGGCGGTGCCCTTGGGCACTCGAACCCCGACCTTGCCGTCCAGTGTGGGCACCGATATGGTTGAGCCCAAAGCCAATTCGGTGAAACTGACGGGAACGGTCACGGTCAGGTCGTCGCCGTCGCGGCCGAACACCTTGTGCGGCCGCACATGTACCGTCACGTACAGGTCGCCCGACGGCGCGCCGCGCAGCCCGGCCTCGCCCTGACCGGGCAACCGGATGCGCTGCCCGTCCTCGACGCCGGGCGGGATCCGCACGTTGATGGTGCGGGTGCGGGTGGTGACCCCGGTGCCCTTGCACTCGTCGCAGGGGTGCTCGATGATCGAGCCGCTGCCCCGGCAATCGGTGCAGGGCTCGGAGAAGCCGAAAGCGCCCTGGTTGCGGCTGATTACGCCGGAGCCGTTACAGGTGGGGCACACCTTGGGGCTGGTGCCGGGGCGTGCGCCGCTGCCGTGGCAGTTGGTGCACGGCGCCGGGCTGGTCAGCCGCAGCGGCATCGCCACGCCCTTGGCGGCCTCGACGAAATCCAGCTGGGTCTCGGTTTCGAGGTCGTTGCCGCGGCGCGGCCGGCTGGGCCGGCCGCCCGAAGCGCGCCCGAACAGGCCGCCGAACAGGTCGCCGATGTTGGTGCCGCCGCTGCGGCCGGCGGCGTCGAACAAATCGTTGAGGTTGAACTCCGCCCCGTCCCCGCCGACGTTGAAGCCGCCGAACCCACCGGTGTCGAACCGGCGCCCGCCGAAACCGCCTCCGGCGAAAAGCCTTCGGGTTTCGTCGTATTCCTTGCGCTTGGCCGGGTCCGACAACACGTTGTGCGCCTCGGAGACCGCCTTGAATCGTTCGCCGGCGGCGGGATTGTCGGGGTTGGCATCCGGGTGTAGATCGCGCGCCAGCTTGCGGTAGGCGCGTTTGATCTCTTCGGGACTGGCGTCAGAGGAGACGCCCAGCTCCTTGTAGAAGTCTTTTTCGACCCATTCACGCTGGGCCATGCCGCGTCACCCCCTCACCACTTTCTGTTGGTCTGTCTTCCAATGTGCTGATTGTGTGATCTAGTCACCGGATGCGCCGGCGTTATCGTCCGATTCGGGCGGCCGGGTTTCGGCGGCCGAGGCGGTGGGCTCGTCGGTGGCCGCGGCTTCCCCGTCGCCTTCCTCGGTGACCGTGTCGACGACGCCGACCAAGGCGTGGCGCAGCACCTGATCGCCGAGCTTGTAGCCCTGCCGCATGACGGTGCCGATGACGGGTTTGGAGCCGTCGCCCTCGTGCTGCACGGCTTCGTGCAGCACCGGGTCGAACTCTTCGCCCTCCTCACCGAATGCGGTCAGGCCCAGGCCGGTCAGCGCGCTTTCCAGCTTGTCGGCCACCGACTTCAGCGGCCCTGACTCCAGGTCGCCGTGCTTGCGTGCCCGCTCCAAATCGTCGAGCACGCCCAGCAATTGGTTGACCACGGCGGCCTTTGCCCGGTCCGCCGCGGCCTGCTGGTCGCGCAGCGCCCGCTTGCGGTAGTTGGCGAAGTCGGCCTGCACGCGTTGCAGGTCAGCGGTGAGCTCGGCGACCTTGTCGGCCCCGGCGCCGCCCGACTCGGCGGTCGCGGCTTGCGGCGCCGTCCCTCCCGGCGTGTCGCCGGGAGGGACGTGCCGGACCTCACCGGTCTCGGGATCGATTCGCCGCTTGTCGGTAACCGTCACCTGTTCCGGCGGGTTGCCTTCCGTCTTCTGATTTCCTTGTGTCACTTGGACTCCCGGTCATCGTCGACCACCTCCGCGTCCACAACGTCGTCGGCGGATCCGGACCCGCCGCCGGCCGCGGCACCGTCCGGCCCGCCGGCCTGGGCGGACTCGGCCTGGGTGGCCTCGTAGATTGCCTGTCCCAGCGCTTGCGACTCCTGGCCGAGCTTCTCCATCGCCGACTTGATCGCGGTGATGTCGGTGCCGCCCAGGGCCGTCTTGGCGTCGGCGATCGCGGCGTCGACCTTGGACAGCGTCTCCTCGGGAACCTTCGAGCCACCCTCGGCCTCGCGCTGGTCCTTGACGAACTTCTCCGTCTGGTAGACAAGCGATTCCGCTTGGTTGCGGACGTCGGCTTCCTCGCGCCGCTTGCGGTCCTCCTCGGCGTGCGCCTCGGCGTCCTTGATCATCCGGTCGATCTCCTCCTTGGACAGGCCGGAGCCCTCCTGGATCTTGATCGTGTTCTCCTTACCGGTGCCCTTGTCCTTCGCGGTGACGTGCACGATGCCGTTGGCGTCGATGTCGAAGGTGACCTCGATCTGCGGCACGCCGCGGGGCGCCGGCGGGATTCCGGTCAGCTCGAAGGAGCCGAGCAGCTTGTTGTGCGCGGCGATTTCGCGCTCACCCTGGTACACCTGGATCTGCACCGACGGCTGGTTGTCGTCGGCCGTGGTGAACGTCTCGGACCGCTTGGTCGGGATGGTGGTGTTGCGTTCGATCAGCTTGGTCATCACGCCACCCTTGGTCTCGATACCCAGGCTCAGCGGCGTAACGTCAAGCAGCAGAACGTCTTTCACCTCGCCCTTAAGCACACCAGCCTGCAGGGCGGCACCCACCGCGACAACCTCGTCGGGGTTGACGCCCTTGTTGGGCTCCTTGCCGCCGGTGAGTTCCTTGACCAGGTCGGTCACCGCGGGCATCCGGGTGGAACCACCCACCAGCACCACGTGGTCGATGTCGGACACCGAGATGCCGGCGTCGGCGATCACCGACTTGAACGGCTGACGGGTGCGGTCCAGCAGATCCTGGGTGATGCGCTGGAATTCGGCGCGGGTCAGCTGCTCGTCGAGGAACAGCGGGTTCTTGTCCGCGTCGACGGTGATGTAGGGCAGGTTGATCGAGGTGCTCTGCGAGCTGGACAGCTCGATCTTGGCCTTCTCGGCGGCCTCACGCAGCCGCTGCATGGCCATCTTGTCCTTGGTCAGGTCGATGCCGCTGGTGCCCTTGAACTTGTCGACCAGCCAGTTGACGATCCGGTCGTCCCAGTCGTCGCCACCGAGGTGGTTGTCACCGCTGGTGGCGCGGACCTCGACCACACCCTCGCCGATCTCGAGCAGCGAAACGTCGAACGTGCCGCCGCCGAGGTCGAAGACCAGGATGGTCTGCTCCTTCTCGCCCTTGTCCAGGCCGTAGGCCAGCGCGGCCGCGGTCGGCTCGTTGACGATGCGCAGCACGTTGAGGCCGGCGATCTGGCCGGCTTCCTTGGTCGCCTGACGCTGGGCGTCGTTGAAGTACGCCGGTACGGTGATGACCGCGTCGGTGATGTCCTCACCCAGATAGGCCTCGGCGTCGCGCTTGAGCTTCATCAGCACGCGGGCGCTGATCTCCTGAGCGGTGTATTTCTTGCCGTCGATCTCGATGGACCAGTCGGTCCCCATGTGCCGCTTGACCGAACGGATGGTGCGGTCGACGTTGGTCACCGCCTGGTTCTTGGCGGGCTGGCCGACGAGCACCTCGCCGTTGCGGGCGAACGCGACGATGGACGGGGTGGTCCGCGAGCCTTCGGAGTTGGCGACGACGACGGGGTCACCGCCCTCGAGGACTGCGACGACGGAGTTGGTGGTCCCGAGGTCGATACCGACCGCACGAGCCATAGTAATTCCTCCTGGTTATGTAGAGCCTGCTGTGGTGTCACTATGCTGAGTGAACCCCGCTCAAGCCTGCCCGTGAGGGCAGTGGGCTGTCAACCCAGCATTGAGTCCGGTTCGCTCAACTTGTCGAGAATGGTAACGGCGCGCGGCCGCATCTTGTTCCCGGGGGCTATCGTTCGAGCCAGAATCCATCTAACGGTGATAGAGTTCTGTTAATTTCCGTTAGCGCGCGCGAAGGCTTGCCGATGTCTACCGATGAACTCGACCAACTCTTGCTCGATCGGTTCAACTTGCGCCGCTCCGACCTGATCGCGGCGCTTAAAACGCTCCCCGCGCACCGGCCGTGGGCGGCCACGCTGACCACCGACGAGGCCCGGCTGCTCGATGACGCCGGTTTCACCGAAGATCCCGGAGCCTACGCGGAGATCGCAGCCGACGTCACCGCCCATATGGCCAGGCTGTACGGCACGGCCTACAGCGCCGCCGACGTCAGCAAAGGGCTCGGCGTCAACGACTCCCGCGTGAGGCAGCGCCGCCTCGCCCACACGCTATGGGCTATCGACGACGGCGGCACCTGGGTGTACCCCGCGATCCAGTTCGAGATCGTCGACCGCGGCCGCGACGAGCCCCTCACGCTCAAACAGGTCCGCGGCCTGGACGCGGTGCTGCCGGCTCTGCTCGCTAGGGAGCTGCATCCCACCGCGGTGGCCGGCTTTCTCATGACGACGCAACCCGATTTACGAATCGACGGTCAGCCGAAGTCGGTGCGGGACTGGCTGTTACACGGTGAATCCGTCGGGCCGGTACTCGAACTGATCGAGATCGCCGATTGGACCGCGACTTGACCGTCGACCCCATGCTGCCGGAACCTCCGGCACCGCACATATTGCGCTCGCTCGGCATCGGCGACGACGAGATGCGCGCGATCGGCGTCGATGAGATCTGGTGGCGTGTCCATCGCACGGCGGGCGAGCACGTCTTGGCGTGGAATGCATTGCGCACCTTCGGGCCGGTGCTGCGGTTCGACCCGCACCCTCTCCCCAGGGGGGGAGCATGCCCGGCATGGCGTTTGGTACGGAGCGTCAAGTCCGTGCGCCGCACTCGGCGAGGCATACCAAGTCGACCGGACCATTGACCGCGAACGCGGCCGCCCCTATCTGACCGGCTTGTCCTTCACCCGCCCGCTGCGGGTCCTCGACCTCGCCGCTGACAGCCGAGGGGCGTGGGCCACCCGCGTCGGCGGCACGTTCGCCATTTCGACGGCCCGGCACACCGTGACTCAGCAATGGGCGCGGCACATCACAGCCGCATTCCCCCATCTCGACGGCCTGCGCTACAACAGCCGATTCGCCGGCGACCCATGCCTGGCGCTGTTCCCGCCGGCCGCATCCGCGATGCCGGCCAGGCCGAGATTGTCGCTACCCCTCGCCCATCCGGATCTGGCCGGCCGGGTCGCCGGTGCGGCGAAACGTCTCGGCTACGGCGTGGTGTGACGGCGTCGACGCGTCGATCACGCCGCGATAAAACTTCACCATCGGCGCCGCATCGATGCCCGCCGCGCCGCAGCGACCACCGCCGCGGTATGCGTAACCTGAGTCCCGCGATCTGAATTGTCTGGGGAGCGGCAGGTGCGGTTATCGGAGAATGCCCGGCGGAGCCTGGCCGGTGGTGCACTGCTGCTGGTGGTCCTGCCGGGCGGCGGCGGGCTGGTGTCCGGCTGCAGCACGGTGATCGGCGGCCGGCCGGTGGCCTCCCCGGGGGCCGGACCCACCGAACCGTCCTTCCCCACGCCCCGCTCCACCCCGCCGTCGGCCACCGCCGCCCCCGCGCCGACGGCGCTGCCGCCCCCGAGTCCCTCGGCTCCCGCCGGCGCCATCCCGCTGCCGCCGGACCAGAACGGCTACGTCTTCATCGAGACCAAATCCGGGTCGACCCGCTGCCAGATCAACAAGGACACCGTCGGCTGCGAGGCGCCGTTCACCAACTCCCCGCTGCAGGACGGTGAACACGCCAACGGCGTCAGCATCAACGCCGGCGGCAAGGTGCAGTGGGTGCTGGGCAACCTGGGCGCCATCCCGACCGTCAAGCTCGACTACCGCACCTACAGCGCGCAGGGCTGGACGATCGTCGCCAACGCCGACGGCACCCGGTTCACCAACGACCAGACCAAGCACGGCATGTTCGTCAGCATCGAGAAGGTCAACACGTTCTAGGGGCCTGAAAGCCGAGGTAGTGGGCTTACTTCGCAGATGACGTCCGCAGTGCGTCCGCAGCAGATGGCTTGAGCACCGCGCCGCCCACAGTCCGAAAGTGAATTGGTCAACAAGCTCGCGGCGGTAGCCTTTTCCCGTGCGCGGAAGGGATGGCGATGCTGTCGGGAGGGGTTGGCGGCGCTCCGGAGCTTACTGCCCTGACCGATGTGCAACGGGAGTGGTTGACCAGTCACCGCGAACTGGTATGGGGATGCGATGCAGCTAAAGCATCTCACCATCGCCGAGCTGGTTGCCGGGGCTGGCGGTGATCCGTGGGAGGTCAACCGGACCTTGCAGGCCGGCCGCCCGGCCCAGATTGAGCGTTTGGCAGAAGCTTTCCACGGCGCGGGGCGTCACACCGCCGAGTCCGACCATGCATTCGCGCAGGCGCAGCAACGTTTCAATGCCGCCTGGAACCATCAGGACGGCGGCCCCAACCCGATCAATAGCTCAGCGGAAGTGCAGCGGACCGTCAAATCCCTTGGCGCGCAGTCTGAACAGTTGCCCAAGATCGGCGCCGACTTGGAAAACATCGCCGCTGCATTGTCCGAGGCGCAAAAAAGCGGTGCTGCCGAGATCGCCACCTTGGAAGGTCAGCTGGAGCAGCTCGACCACATGATCGACTTGGCCGAGCAGGATCTGCGGGACCACCCCGACGCGGCGAGCCAGCAAGAGCTGCATGCGATTATCAAAGCTCTCCGAACGGCTGCGGTTAATGACACCAAGGATGCGCTCGGCCAGCTGCATGCCACCCGCGACAGCTATTCGAGTTCCCTTCGCAAAGCGCAGACCAACTTGGCCAACGACGGATACGACCCCACATCGACCTTCGGTGCCGACGGCCATGAAGCCGAAACACCCGACCAGGCAAGGCAAGACGTCACCGATGCCCTGGCGGGTGACAAGGGGGCCGCTTCCCGCGTCAACGGCGTCCTGAACTCGATCACCCCCGACCAGCTGGCCGGGAAGGTGCCATTAACCGCCGAGCAGGCTTCGGTGTTGAGCCAACTACAGGCGCAAGAACATGGCATGTCTATGGATGCGCTCAAGACCGCCGAACAGCGTTTGGGCGACGAGAAAGGCGTGATCGGCAATTCGTTGCAGCTGATGAGCAACCCGAATCTCATGTTCCCTCAGACCCCGCTGAGCATTGGCGCGAAGCAGGGAACCGACATGGTCAAAGGTGGGGCCAACCAGTTGCCCACAAGTGTTCAGCAGCTGCTGAATTCACCGCGACCGGACCTTCGCCACCTGAACCAGCTCGCTGACATCGTCAAAGACGGCAACCACACCTTCCAGGCCAACACCGACTTGGACCGTGGGATGGTCAAGCAGGCATCGACGCTCATGAATAGCCCGTTTTGGCGTGCCGGTGAAGGCGGTCCTGGCGACCTCAACCCCGGCATCGACCCCACGGTTTCCAATGTCTTATCGGCGGCATCACCTGATCACCAAGTGGTGCACGACGCCATGACCACCGGCGACCATGACCGCTTCCTGCAGAACCTCACACACCATTCCTGGCAAGACCACGGCCAGGCGGTGAGCTCGCTGTTTTCTTGGACGGGTGATGCGACCCAAGGACCCGAAGCAAGCATCGCCGCTCAAACCGCACACGCCTACAGCACCTACATCGGGCACCACCAGCAGGACCTATTGAACCTTCCCGGCAATCACACCCTCGGACAGGTCAACCCCAATCTCGTACAGGGCATGGCCCACGGTTTGGGGCCTTACGTCGACAACATCGCCGGTACGACCGGCGGACTGCCAGGATTCGGCGACTCCCTTGACAACGAGGGCGACACTCGATCTGGCGCGCTGCCGGTCGCCAAAGGCGTCTTCTCAGTCCTCAATAGCGACCAAGCCGCGGGCCAATACTTTAACGGTCAAGCCTATGCACATGCCGTGGCTCACGAAGCCGCCTTCGGCAATGAGCCGACTCATTCCGGTTACGACACCCAGCTTTACGACGCCGCGACTCTGAAGGGCTTGGTCGACGTCGGAACTCACAACGCATATCACGCGAATGAAGTAAACGGATATCACCAACAGTTATCCGAATACGAGTTGAAGAAACAGGCATACGAGGCCGGGCTCACCGGTCTAGGCACCGTGGCCGGGTTACCGCCAGGTGTCGGTACCGTGGCCAACCCCGCACTCAACGTGCTCGGACACGGGCTGGAAAACAGCATCCTCGGGCCGGCTCCCAGCGCACCAGGCGAGAACCCCATACAACCCATGGACATCGGCGTCGCAGACCAAGGAATGGCCAATGCGATGCTCGCGGCCGGGCACAACGTCCCGCTTCCGGACGGGTACGTCGTGTACGACGATCAACACCCGCACGGGCGACTCGCAACACTCGACGAAGCAAGGGCGAAATTCCCCGGGCTTACTGCTAGTCAGTACGACGGCGTGATTGGCCCTGCGCTATCGCACGCAATCGCATTGCCGCCCGAGGAAAAATGTCTCCGGATGAGTGGATGGCCACCCGCTACGACAATGTCGTCGGCGTCCCGCACGCGGAACAGGGTCGACCGAAGTGACGAATGTGTTACGCAAGTTCGGCGGTATTGCCACCTGCGTGGTATTCGCCGTGATCTCGATAGCTGGATGCAGCTCCGGCGCCCACCGTTCTGAGGCGTCTTCGACGCCGGCTACCCCTCCTGCCGGTTGGCCCGCGGCCCTCAACGACTTCACATTCGTTTGGACCGCTGAGCCCGGCATTGACGTCACCGCGGGACCCGCTGTGCCGGTGCGCGCCTACACCGAGTCCTACCTGCTCGCCTCCATCATGGGTGACAACCGGTACTTGTATCCCGGCTTCCAGCAGTCTGTCGATCCCAACCAGTCCATCAACCACCCCATCGGCACCCAATCTCTGTGGCCCAAAACCAACGCCCCCCAACAACAATGGATCGGCACCGTCCAGGTGCACATCCTGTCTGTCACGACGGCCGGCCGCGACGTGACGGTGGTGGCCTGCGAATACACGTTTGGCTCAGCCCAACCAGCCCGCCACGGTTACGAACCCAATATCGGTAAGCCACCGCCATATTCGGGCATCGACCCCCTGCGGATCACGATGGAAACCCCCGCTAAGCCAGGACCACAATTTCCTCAGCAGGGACCGGCCCGTACACCGTCCGTCGACGTCTTCAACGGCTGGCGGATCACCAGCCATCAAGGCGGCTACTTCGCCCAGTCCGGAGTCGGGGACGAATAGCCGAACGCCAGCGAAGACAGAAACACCTGCCTCGCCAAAGCACCCCCACACCCCGACCTCCAGCGTGGCGGCGAATACCCCCGCACCGACTTCCCCACGCTGCCGCCCTCTCCGGGATGGCCAGCCCCGAGCGCGGCATCGTGATGTCCTGCCTCGGTTTCGAGGTTCCATGCTGCGATCGCCCTGGGTGCTGAGCAGACCCGGCTTCGCTTTCAAGCCACCCAATTCAACGAGATTCCTCGCGAGGGGATCCGCACCTTGGCGGTTCAGTATCAGCAATCGTCCGCAGACCGTCCGCAGCAGAGTTAGCGGCAATTCATGGCAACCATCAGAGCCAACGTTCTCAACACACCTTGCTTCACCAAACGTCCAGATAGGTTCGTCAGCATCGAGAAGGTCAACACGTTCTGAGCCGCGGATCGGGTTGCCGCGCAACGGGATTCGTCAGCGGCCGAAGTCCGACGGCCGGAATTTCCCCTCGGACAGCTGGTATTCGATCTCCTCAAGGGTTTTGCCCGTGAGGTCGGGCATGCGGAAGAACACGAAGATCCAGGCCGCCACGTTGAACAACGCGTAGAGCCACATCGAGGGGCCGACCCCGATCGCCTTGATGAGCGACAGCATCGTCAAGGTGATCACCAGGTTGGTCCCCCACAGGGTGGCCGACTGCAGGGCGGTGGCCGCCGGCCGCACCGCCAGCGGATAGGTCTCCGAGCCGGTCAGCCAGCCCATCAACTGCAGGCCGCCGCCGTTGAACAGCATGAAGGCGATCAGGCAGATCATGATGTAGGGGATCACGTCGCGACCGCTGTCGCTGGTGATGAACAGCAGGCCCAGCGCGAACAGGCTGATCGCCGCGCCCGGCACCATGATGAGGGTGAGCCGGCGCCGGCCGACCCGGTCGATGATGGCCAACCCGACCAGCTGGGCGATCAGGTACGCCGCGCCCAGACACACCGACACCTGCAGCGCCACGGACCGGTACACGCCGTCGTCGGTCAGGATGGTCGGCGAGTAGTAGATGATCATCTCGATGCCGCTGAGCTGGGTGAACACCGCGATACCGCAACCGAGGACCAGGGCCGGGCGGACCCAGGCGTCGCGCAGCCCGCGCCACCCGCGGGTGGCGGCCGTGCGTTCGACGCGGGCGAGTTCGGTGGCCTCATCCAGCTCGGCGGCCACGTCGTAGCCCTCGGGCCGGACGTGTTCCAGCACGGCGCGGGCGGCGTCTCGGTTGTCCTTTTTGACCAGCCAGCGCGGGCTTTCCGGGAGGCGCAGCAGCAGCCACAGCATGATCGCCGCGGGCACGCAGGCGAGGCCGATCGGCCCCCGCCAGGAGATCGAGCCGCCGGCCCCGACCAGGGTGGCGGTGAGGATGCCCACCCCGATGGCGATCTGGAAGCACAGCACCAACCGTCCCCGGTAGGCCGGCGGCGCCAGCTCGGCGACATACATCGGCGCCGTCTGCGTCGCGCCCCCGACCGCGAACCCCAGCACCAGCCGGCCCAGCGACAGCATCACGGAATCTGCGGCGTCGGCGCACCACAACGCGCCGACGATGAACACCACCGCCAGCATCAACAGCGTGCCACGCCGGCCGCGCAGGTCGGAGAGCCAGCTGCACGTCAGCGCCCCGGCGACGGCGCCGAGCAGGATGCTGGCGGCGATCACCTGCTGCCAGCCCTCGGTGATGTTGAAGTCCTGCGTGAGCTGCAGCAGGGCCCAGGAGATGACGCCGGTGTCGTAGCCGTAGAGCATGCCCGAGATCGCGGCGACCAGCGCGATGATCACCACGGCACCCGTCAGTTGCCGACTCGGCGCGGTCGGAGCCTCGCGGACCCCTGACCACCGGTTTGCCGAGTCGTCGTCGCGCACTAGCAGAGCTGGTGGTCATCGCGGAGCGTAGGCGTTTGCCGGGTCGGCCCGGGCATCGTCATCGTCTCCTTGGGCGTGTGCTCGGATGGTTGCTCGGCGTTGCTTTCCGACGGTCTCGACAGCCCGATGTCATCACCGGTGGCGCTACCGGGAGGCGGTTGTGTAGTGGTCGCGGGCGCGGTCAAGGTGCTCGCATGACCAGCGGTTCCGGTCGGCTCGCTGCGCATTGACGCGGAACGCGTGCCCGTCGCAGACTTGGTGAAGTCATCAGGCGACGAAGCCAGTTATATTGTACCAGAACGAGATTCGACGCACGAACCGCCGGACTGGTGTGTCGGGCGCCACAGTCGCAGGCGTGAGCCGACCCGATAGACGGGTCAGGATCGACGGTGTGCGGTGCGCGTCCCGACGCCCCGGTTACCGATCGGCATCAGCGGATTGGCAGGTGCGGTCAGTACCATCGGTGCCGTGGCATCCAACGGCCCACGCGACGAGTTCCACAACCAGCCCACGCAGCATGCCGACTTCGGCATGAGCCAGCAGCCGCCCACCGGCGAGCTGCCGCCGCCCGGCTTCCCGCCGGACCGGCCCGAGGGGTTCGAGCAACCCGGCAACGTCGACCCGTTCGACCAGGAGGCCGAGCCCACCCCCTGGTATCGCCGGCCCGCGATGCTGATCGCCTGGGTGGTCTCCGTCGTCGTCCTGATCGGCCTGATCGTCTTCGGCGTCATCGAGCTCATCGGCGGCCAACAGGGCGTCAGCCATGTGCCCAGATCGACCACCAGCACGACCACCACGACCACGACGACCACGACACCGACGACGACAACCACCACGCCGAGCTCGACCTCGCCCGGCAGCAGCGCCGAACAGCCGCCGGCGCAGCAGCCCAGCCAGCAGCCCGGCGGGGGCCAGACCCAGCAGCCGTCGCATCACCACCGGCTGCCGCAGCTGCCGCCGGTGATCACCATTCCGCAGGTGCCGACCGTCATCACGGTGCCGCCGGGTCTGCGTTAGGCCGCGGGGCGGCGCCCTACACTCGCTGCAATCCAACCGACGACTGACACAGGGGTGCGGGACATGAGCGAGCCGCTCGGACTGTCGATCGGAGTGGCCAACCTGGTGGCGGCCCGCGCCGGCAGCGTCCCGGTGATCCGCAGCTCGGTGCTGACGCTGTTCGAGCAGCGGCCCACCGAAGTCGGCCTGCCCGACGAGAACCCGAACCTGACCGAACCCGGGCTGGTGTTGCGGGGGTTCGTCGAGCGGGTCGGCGACCGGGCCCCGCTGGTGGCGGCCGACGGCACCAAGTACCTGGGCGCGGCGCTGACGGTCGAGGCGGTCGAGGCGATGGCCCGCGCGGTCGGCTACGGGGCGCCGATCACCATCGCGGTGCCCGCCTACTGGTCCGACGACCAGTTCGCCGCGCTGCGCGAGGAGTTCTTCGCCCAGTCCGACCTCGCGCGGGAGGGGGTGGCGCCGATGCTGGTTTCCGACGCCACGGCCGCACTCGCGATGCTGCGCGGCACGCCGGGATTCCCGTCCGACGGCGTGATTGCGCTGTGTGACTTCGGCGCCGGCGGCACCACCGTCACCCTGATGGACGGCCGGGCCGGCTTCGCGCCGGTCGGCCCGTCGCTGCGGTACACCGACTTCTCCGGCGACGCGATCGACCAGCTCGTCCTCGACCACCTGCTGGCCTCCGACGTCAGCACCGCCATGCTGGGCGGGTCCGGGCGGATCGGGTCGCAGAGCCGGCTGCTCGGCGCCTGCCGTCGGGCCAAGGAGCAGCTGTCGACGGCCGTGGCGGTCACGGTGGCCGGGGCGCCCGGACAGGGCGCCCAGCTGACCCGCGCCGAGTTCGAGCAACTGATCTCCACACCGCTGGACCGGTTCCTGGATTGGTGCCAGGAAGCGTTGCGGCGCAACGGGATTGGTAACTCCACTCTGCGTGGGGTGGCGATCGTCGGCGGCGGGGCGAGCATCCCGCTGCTCACGCCGCGGTTGTCGGGACGGTTCGGGGTGCCGGTGCACAGCACCGCGCAGCCGGGATTGAGCGCCGCGCTGGGCGCGGCGACGCTGGGTGCGCAATACGCGTCGGGGGCCGCTCCGACGGCCGCCGCCGCGGTGGAGACACCCACCGAGATGGTCGGCGCCGGCGGGCTCGACATGACCCAGGCCGCCTGGGCCGCCCAGGCCACCGACGTGGACGACGCACTGGCGTGGTCGCAGGACGCCGACACCTCCGACGAGCCGGTGCCCTACACCGGCCGCGACGCCACCGGCGAATACGCCAGTGAGGCAAGACGATTCGACGATGTCGCGGCGGGCGGGCTGCCCTGGTACAAGCGCACCGCGCTGGTGTTGAGCGTGGCCGGGGCCGGCGCGGCGGTGCTGATCGCCCTGGTGTTGGCAATCAACCTGCTGCTCACCAAGTCCACCCAGGACCGGCCCACGTCGCCGCCCAGCACGCCCGCCCCGCCGCAAACCGTGACCATCACCGGGCCGAACGACAGCACCACCGTCACCGTCGTGCCGGCCCCGCCACCGCCGTCCAGCGAGGCGCCGCCACCCCCGGCCACCACCACGACAGCGCCGCCGGAGCCGTCGACCACCACGACAACCACGACGCCCCCGCCGAGCAGCACGACCACGACCAGCGCCGCGCCCACCACGACGGCGCAGCCGAGCACCACCAGCGCGGCGCCGACGACCACCCGGGTGCGCCCGATTCCGCCGATCTTTCAACCACCTTTCGGCCGTTAACACCGCCCGGTAAAGGTCATTCGGCGAAAAGCCGGTGGCGTCGATCACTCCGACAAACGTCACATGGCCGCGGGCGGGTACCAACGCAGCAGGCCAGGGGCGCCGACCACGGCCAAGTTAGGGCAGCCTTTCTCGCGCCGAAAGCCACGAAGATGTAACTATGAGCGGGGCTTAAGCAGGCAAATAAAGCACAGGCCGAATTTTCTATGCATTGGGGAGACCTTCTGTGACAACGCAGATGCTCATCAGACTGGTCGTGGGCATGGGCATGACGCTGATCGTGGCCGCGCTCGCCGCACGCCGGGTGCTGTGGCTGTTCAAGCTGATCACGTCCGGCAAGCCGGCCCCGGGGCACACCGACGACCCCGGCAAGCGGGTCTGGGCGGAGGTCTCCGAGGTCTTCGGGCAGCGCCGCCTGCTCAAGTGGTCGATCCCCGGCCTGGCCCACTTCTTCACCATGTGGGGCTTTTTCATCCTGTTGACGGTCTACATCGAGGCCTACGGCCTGCTGTTCCAGGACAACTTCCACATCCCGATCATCGGGCGCTGGGACGCGCTGGGCTTTTTGCAGGACTTCTTCGCCACCGCCGTGTTCCTGGGCATCGCCACCTTCACCGTCATCCGGTTGATGCGCAGCCCGCGTGAGATCGGCCGCTCGTCACGGTTCTACGGCTCGCACACCGGCGGCGCCTGGCTGGTGCTGTTCATGATCTTCAACGTCATCTGGACCTATGTCCTGGTGCGCGGTTCGGCGGTGAACAACGGCACGCTGCCCTACGGCAAGGGCGCGTTCTTGTCCCAGCTGTTCGGCGCCATCCTGCGGCCGCTGGGCCAGCCCGCCAACGAGTACATCGAGACCGCGGCCCTGCTGGCGCACATCGCGGTGATGCTGGCGTTCCTGATCATCGTGCTGCACTCCAAGCACATGCACATCTTCACGGCGCCGATCAACGTCATCTTCAAGCGGCTGCCCAACGGGCTGGGCCCGCTGCTGCCGATCGAATACGACGGCAAGCCCATCGACTTCGAAAACCCGCCGGACGACGCTGTTTTCGGCCGCGGCAAGGTCGAGGACTTCAGCTGGAAGGCGATGCTGGACTTCGCCACGTGTACCGAGTGCGGCCGCTGCCAATCGCAGTGCCCGGCCTGGAACACCGGCAAGCCGCTCTCGCCCAAGCTGGTCATCATGGACCTGCGGGACCACTGGATGGCCAAGGCGCCCTACATCCTGGGCGACAAGCAGTCCCCGCTGGAGAGCACGCCCGAGGGCGGGGTCGGCGAGGAGCTGTCCGGTGAGAAGCACGCCGAGGCGCACCACGTGCCCGAGTCGGGCTTCGGCCGGGTGATGGGCTCGGGCCCGGAGCAGGCCACCCGCCCGCTGGTCGGCACCGAGGAGCAGGGCGGTGTCATCGACCCCGACGTGCTGTGGTCGTGCGTGACCTGCGGCGCCTGCGTCGAGCAGTGCCCGGTGGACATCGAGCACGTCGACCACATCGTCGACATGCGCCGCTACCAGGTGATGATGGAGTCGGAGTTCCCCTCGGAACTGTCGGTGCTGTTCAAGAACCTGGAGACCAAGGCCAACCCGTGGGGCCAGAACGCCAGCGACCGCACCAACTGGATCGACGAGGTCGACTTCGACGTGCCGGTCTACGGCGAGGACGTCGACAGCTTCGACGGCTACGAATACCTGTTCTGGGTGGGCTGCGCCGGCGCCTACGACGACAAGGCCAAGAAGACCACCAAGGCCGTCGCCGAGCTGCTGGCCGTCGCCGGGGTGAAGTACCTGGTGCTCGGCGCCGGCGAAACCTGCAACGGCGACTCGGCCCGCCGCTCGGGCAACGAGTTCCTGTTCCAGCAGTTGGCCGCCCAGGCCGTCGAAACCTTGGACGGGGTGTTCGAGGGTGTGGAGACGGTCGACCGCAAGATCGTGGTGACCTGCCCGCACTGCTTCAACACGCTGGGCCGCGAATACCGCCAGCTGGGCGCCAACTACACGGTGTTGCACCACACCCAGCTGCTGAACCGGCTGATCCGGGACAACAAGCTGGTGCCGGTGACCCCGGTGTCCCAGGACATCACCTACCACGACCCCTGCTACCTGGGCCGGCACAACAAGGTCTACGAGGCGCCGCGTGAGCTGATCGGCGCCGCGGGCGCGAACCTGACCGAGATGCCGCGGCACGCCGAGCGCAGCTTCTGCTGCGGCGCCGGCGGCGCCCGGATGTGGATGGAAGAGCACATCGGCAAGCGGATCAACCACGAGCGTGTCGACGAGGCCCTGGCCACCGGCGCCGCGACCGTGGCGACCGCGTGCCCGTTCTGCCGGGTGATGGTCACCGACGGCGTCAACGACCGGCAGGAGGAGGCCGGCCGCTCCGGCGTCGAGGTGCTCGACGTCGCCCAGATCCTGCTGGGCTCGCTCGAGTACGACAAGGCGACGCTGCCCGAAAAGGGCACGGCCGCCAAGGAAGCCGAGAAGCAGGCGGCCCAGGCGCCCAAGGCCACGGCCACCGTCGAGGCGCCGGCCAAGGAGACGACGAAGGAGCCCGCCGAGGCGGCACCCAAGGCGGAGGCGGCACCGGCCGCGCCGGCCGCGCCGGTCAAGGGGTTGGGCATCGCCGGCGGCGCGAAGCGGCCCGGCGCCAAGAAGTCCGCGCCGGCCGCCGAGGCCAAGACCGAGGCTCCGGCGGAGGCCAAGACGGAGGCCCCGGCGGCGCCCGCCAAGGGGCTGGGCATCGCCGCGGGCGCCAAGCGGCCCGGCGCCAAGAAGTCCGCCCCGGCCGCCCAAGCACCCAAGACCGAAGCGCCCAAGACCGAAGCCAAGACCGAGGCAGCCGGTGAGGCCAAGACGGGGGCTCCGCCGGCGCCGGCCGCACCGGTGAAGGGGCTGGGCATCGCCGCGGGCGCCAAGCGGCCCGGTGCGAAGAAGGCGGCACCCAAGGCCGAGGCACCCAAGGCGGAAGCGCCCAAGGCGGAAGCTCCCAAGGCCGAAGCCGAACCGGCCCCGAAAGCGGAGCCGGCAAAGCAGACCAATGGCGACGACGCACCGTCGCAGCCACCGGTCAAGGGACTGGGCATCGCCCGCGGGGCGCGTCCACCGGGCAAGCGCTGAGCTGGCAATTTCAGGCTTGACAGCAAATTTCAGTGGACAGTGATGGCACCATTGGTGGTGTGACAACCCACCAGCTGCCTGTGCACTCGTCCGCGCACCATCGCCAGCAGCGTACTTTCGCCCAGTCGTCCAAGCTCCAGGACGTCCTGTACGAGATCCGCGGCCCGGTACATCAGCACGCGGCGCGGCTGGAGGCCGAGGGACACCGCATCCTCAAGCTCAACATCGGCAACCCGGCGCCGTTCGGCTTCGAGGCGCCCGACGTCATCATGCGCGACATGATCCAGGCCCTGCCGTACGCCCAGGGCTACTCCGACTCGCAGGGCATCCTGCCCGCGCGCCGGGCGGTGGTCACCCGCTACGAGTTGGTCGACGGGTTCCCCCGCTTCGACGTCGACGATGTCTACCTGGGCAACGGCGTGTCCGAACTGATCACGATGACGCTGCAGGCGCTGCTCGACAACGGCGACGAGGTGCTTATCCCGTCGCCGGACTACCCGCTGTGGACGGCGTCGACCTCGCTGGCCGGCGGCACCCCCGTGCACTACCTGTGCGACGAGACGCAGGGCTGGCAGCCCGACATCGCCGATCTGGAATCCAAGATCACCGAGCGCACCAAGGCGCTGGTGGTGATCAACCCGAACAACCCGACCGGCGCGGTGTACAGCGGCGAAATCCTGAGCCAGATGGTCGATCTGGCGCGCAAGCACGAGCTGCTGCTGCTGGCCGACGAGATCTACGACAAGATCCTCTACGACGACGCCAAGCACATCAACGTGGCGTCGCTGGCGCCGGACATGCTGTGCCTGACCTTCAACGGCCTGTCGAAGGCGTACCGGGTGGCCGGCTACCGGGCCGGCTGGCTGGCGATCACCGGACCCAAGGACCACGCCGGCAGCTTCATCGAGGGCATCAACCTGCTGGCCAACATGCGGCTGTGCCCGAACGTCCCGGCGCAGCATGCGATCCAGGTGGCCCTGGGCGGCCACCAGAGCATCGAGGACCTGGTGCTGCCGGGCGGGCGGCTGCTCGAGCAGCGCGACGTGGCGTGGAGCAAGCTCAACGAGATCCCCGGGGTGTCCTGCGTTAAACCCGCCGGCGCCCTGTACGCGTTTCCCCGGCTGGACCCCGAGGTCTACGACATCACCGACGACGAGCAGCTGGTGCTCGACCTGCTGCTGCAGGAGAAGATCCTGGTCACCCAGGGCACCGGCTTCAACTGGCCGGCGCCGGATCACCTGCGCATCGTGACGCTGCCGTGGGCGCGGGACCTGGCCGCCGCGATCGAGCGGCTGGGCAACTTCCTGGTCGGCTATCGACAGTAAGCACCCAGCCGGGCGCCTCTACGGTGGAGCGCGTGACGCACTCCCACTCCCACGGCCTGCCGTCGGGCCCGGCCCCCGTCGATCGGTTGCCCGCCCGCATCGTCGTCGGGCTGCTGATCGCGATCGGCGTGGCGGTCGCCGTCGGCGCGATCGTGCTGTGGCCCAGCCGGCAGCACGTCGACATCCCGATGCCGCTGCAGAACGCGGCCGGCGGCGCGGTGAGCACGCAGGCCGGGCACGTGCTGTCCAGCGGGTTGGGCGACTGCGGCAGCCCGTCGGTCAGTCAGGTGCTCACCGGCCCGCCGCAGCCGGCGCTGCCGGGTGCCGGGCGCTGCGTGCTGACCCAGGTGGCGATCGATTCCGGGCCCAACGCCGGCGCCGCCACGCTGCTGGAGTCCTCCCCGGGGCCCGGCCAACCGAAATTCGCGGTGGGCGACCGCATCCGGATCGTCCGGCAGGTCGACGACCAGGGCGCTACCAGCTACGCCTTCTACGACTTCGAACGGGGTTGGGCGCTGGTCGGTTTGGCGGTCGCGTTCGCGGTGGTGATCGTCGCGGTGGCGCGCTGGCGCGGACTGCTGGCGCTGGTGGGCATCCTGGTCGCCTTCGTGGTGCTGGTGACGTTCCTGCTGCCGGCGCTGCGCGACGGCGCGCCCGCGGTTCCGGTGGCGCTGGTGGCGGCGGCGGCGATCCTCTACGCGGTCATCTACCTGGCTCACGGCGTCAGCCTGCGCACCAGCGCCGCGCTGCTGGGCACCCTGTCGTCGTTGCTGCTGGCCGCCGGATTATCTTGGGCGGCAATACAATTGGCGCATCTCACCGGGCTCTCGGATGAACAGAACAGCACGGTCAGCGCGTACCTCGGTAGCGTGTCCATCGGCGGGCTGCTGCTGGCCGGTTTCATCATCGGCTCGCTGGGTGTGCTCAACGACGTGACGGTGACCCAGTCGTCGACGGTGTTCGAGCTGGCCCGCCTGGGCGGCTCGCGGCGGGCGATCTTCACCGGCGCCCTGCGGGTGGGCCGCGATCACATCGCCAGCACCGTCTACACGCTGGTGCTGGCCTATGCCGGCAGTTCGCTGCCGCTGCTGCTGCTGTTCAGCGTCGCCAACCGCTCGCTGACCGACGTGCTGACCGGCGAGAGCGTGGCCATCGAGATCGCCCGCTCGGCGGTCGGCGGCATGGCGCTGGCCCTGTCGGTGCCGTTGACCACGGCGATCGCCGCGGTGCTGGCCAGACCCAGCGGCGGTCGCAAGCGCGGCGAAGCCGGGCGCGGCGGGCCGCCGCCATCGGTCTAGCGGCGGTCGCAAGCGCGGCGAAGCCGGGCGCGGCGGGCCGCCGCCATCGGTCTAGTGAAAACGGCTGCGCTCCAACAGGTCCAGCAGATAGCCGCCGTAGCCCGACTTGAGCAGGCTCTGGGCGCGCTCGGACAGCTGCTCATCGGTGATCCAGCCCTGCTGCCACGCCACCTCTTCGGGCACACTGACTTTGAGTCCCTGGCGGCGCTCCAGCGTGCGCACGAAGTCGCTGGCGTCCAGCAGCGAATCGAAAGTGCCGGTGTCCAGCCAGGCCGTGCCGCGGGCCATCACCTCGACCGAGAGCCGGCCGCGGCTGAGATAGATCTGGTTGACCTCGGTGATCTCGTACTCGCCGCGCTCGGATTTCTTCAGACCCTTGGCGATTTCGATCACGTCGTTGTCGTAGAAATACAAACCCGGCACCGCGTAATTGGATTTCGGCGTCTTGGGTTTCTCCTCCAGCGACAGCGCCATGCCGTCGTCGCTGAACTCCACCACCCCGTACGCCGACGGGTTGGCCACCCAGTACGCGAAAACCGCTCCGCCGGTTATGGTTTGGAAGCGCCTCAGGCTGGTGCCCAGCCCGGGGCCGTAGAAGATGTTGTCTCCCAACACCAATGCTACCGAGTCGTTGCCGATGTGGTCGGCGCCCAGGACGAACGCCTGGGCCAGGCCGTCGGGCCGCTCCTGCGTCACGTAGGTGATGTTGATGCCGAATTGCGAGCCGTCACCCAGCAGCCGGACGAATCCGGCCGCGTCGTGCGGGGTGGTGATCACCAGGATGTCGCGGATGCCGGCCATCATCAGGGTGGACAGCGGGTAGTAGACCATCGGCTTGTCGTAGACCGGCAGCAACTGCTTGCTGATGCCGGTGGTGATCGGATGCAGGCGGGTGCCCGACCCGCCGGCCAAGATGATTCCGCGCATGGGTGGCTCCTACTGCCTTGATCGGCCCTAGTCGACGGCGTCGTCCTCGGTCAGTTCGGTGGCCGCCAGCGCCGAGGCCAGGCTGTCGTGCCGGAACACCGACGTGACCCGGTCGTGCACGACGCGGAACGCCGAGGCGGCCGTGCTGACGGCGCCCGGGTCGTCGGGGCTGGTGACCTTCTGTTCGACGACCACGACACCATCGTGCACGTACATCCGGCCGAGTTCCGCGGTTCCCCGACGGGCGGCGGCCCAGTTGCGCAGCGCCTCATGGCCTTGTGCGGCTCCGTGCGCGTCGCCGATCTCGATGTCGTCGCTGGACAGGGCGATCAGGGTGTCCAGGTCCGACGCGTTGAGCGCGTCGTGCCAGGCCAGAACGGTGGCGATCTCCGATGTGGTCATGGTGTGCAAGTTACCGTGTGGTCGCGCGGCTAGAGAGGCGTACGGTCCAACCAGCGCTGCCACACGGCGTCGTCGCCGAACAGTTCGGCGCCGGTGTCGGCCAGTGGGCGGCGGCGCAGGATCGCCAGCAGCAGATCGGTTGCGCCACCGCGCAGCGCGACGCTGCCCTTGCCGTGCTCGTGCGACCAGGCGATGCGGCCCTGCTCGACCGCGACGGTCCACTCGCCGGCATCGCCGAGGCCGGGATCGGTGGCGTGCAGATGCAGGGTGTCGGCGTTGTCGAGCGGCAGCGGCGCGCCCTGGCCGCCCGCCTGAACCGCGACCCGCTCCAGCCATTCGGTGATCGCATCGGCCGCCAGCTCGGGCCGCAGCGTGAACTCGCGGCCCAGGGCGATGGCCGCGTCGGCGCGATGTACGGCCGTCTCGTGCAGCCGGCGCCGGATCCACCAATTGGCCGGGCGCGGCCCGAGGAACGTCCAGACCGGCGTTTGGACGCCGGTCAGCTCGACGGCGTCGACCAGCCGCTGCGCCCCGCCGTGCAGCCAGGAGATCGCGTCGGCGGGATCGGGCGGCGGCTTGCCGCCCTCGACCATCCGCGGGTCGAGGTAGCTGTCGAGCCTGTCGCGCACAATCTGCGCCGCCCAGCGGTCGCCCCGGCCGACGTGGCGGAACAGTTGCCGCAGGGTCCAGTCCGGGCAGGTGGGCACCGGCATCGACTCGTCGGCATCCCGGAAAAGCTCCGCGAACGCGCGGTTTTCGTCGAGGAACGCTCCGGCATAGTCCACGCCGGTCAGGCTACGCTCCCGTTCGTCGCCGAGCGTCACGCCAGCGTGGCGCTCGCGGGCCGGCGTCGCGCTGGCGTGACGCTCGGCCGGCGCGCTCAGGGTCGCGGCGCGCCCAGGCGGTAGACCCGCCAGCCGGCCCGCTGCCAGCGGGTGACGTCCAGGCAGTTGCGGCCGTCGACGACGACGCGGGCCCGCACCCGGTCGGCCAGGTCGTCGGGGTCCATCTCGACGAACTGGCGCCACTCGGTGAGCACCAGCACCGCGTCCGCGCGCTCGCAGGCCTCCTCGACCGAGACGGCGTAGTTCAGCGTGGGGAACAGCCGCTGCGCGTTGTCCAGGGCCTTCGGGTCGTACACGTTGACCGCGGCACCGTTGAGCTGCAGCTGGCCGGCGACATTGAGCGCCGGCGAGTCGCGCACGTCGTCGGATTCGGGCTTGAACGCCGCGCCGAGCACCGCGACGTTGGCGCCCAGCAGCGAGCCGCCGCAGGCCGCGCTGGCCAGTTCCACCATCCGGGTGCGGCGGCGCATGTTGATGCTGTCCACCTCGCGCAGGAACGTCAGCGCCTGATCGGCGCCCAGCTCGCCGGCGCGCGCCATGAACGCCCGGATGTCCTTGGGCAGGCAGCCCCCGCCGAAACCCAAACCGGCGTTGAGGAATTGGCGCCCGATCCGCGGGTCGTAGCCCAGCGCATCGGCCAGCAGGCTGACGTCGGCGCCGGCGGCCTCGCACACCTCGGAGATCGCGTTGATGAACGAAATCTTGGTCGCCAGAAAGGCATTGGCGGATACCTTGACCAACTCCGCGGTCTGCAGATCCGTCACCAGGAACGGCACCCCGGCGTCCAACAGCGGCCCGTACAGCTCTCGGACGGCGGCCTCGGCGCGCAGTGAATCCTGTTTGATGCCCAGCACAATCCGGTCCGGCCGCAGGGTGTCCTGCACGGCGTAGCCCTCGCGCAGAAACTCCGGGTTCCACGCGATTTCGACGTCGACGCCGTGCGGCGCCAGGGCCGCCGCCCGCTGGTTCAGCTCGGCCGCGGTGCCCACCGGGACCGTCGATTTGCCGACCAGCACCGCCGACGTCGTCAACCGGGGCACCAATTCGTCGATGACGGCGTACACGTGGCGCAGATCGGCGCCGTATTCGCCCTTCTTCTGCGGGGTGCCCACACCCAGGAAGTGCACGTCGGCGAAGCTGGCCGCCATGTCGTAGTCGGTGGTGAAGCGCAGCCGGCCCGCGGACAGGTTCTCGTTCAACAGCTTTCGCAGGCCGGGCTCGTAGAAGGGGATGTCACCCCCGGCGAGCTTGGCCACCTTGCCGGGGTCGATGTCGACCCCGAGCACGTCGTGTCCCAGCTCCGCCATTCCCACCGCGTGGGTGGCGCCCAGGTAACCCGTGCCGAACACGGTGCATCGCATACAACCGGTGTAGGTGGCCCCGATGAGCTGATTGCATCGCTGGGCTAAGCGTCAGGCAAACGGCGGATGACAGCTGGCCGATGGCGCCGACACTGCCCGGTACTAGCGGTGGGCCCGGTACTAGCGGTGGGCCCGGTACTAGTGGTGGCCGAAGCCGCCGTGCCCGCCGCCGAAGCCGGGGAAGCCGCCACCGCCGTGGCCGCCGCCGCCCGGGAAGCCGGGGAAGCCACCGCCGCCGTGCCCGCCGCCGTCACCGCCGCCGTGGCCGGGCGGTCCGCCGAATCCGGGACCACCCAGGCCGGGGATCGGCAACGGGATCGGCACCGGGATGGGCGCGACCGCCGGCGGCGGGGGTGGCGGGGCCGCCGGAGCCGGCGCGGGTGCCTCCGGGACGGGCACGGGCGCCACCTGAACCGGGGCCGGGGCCGGGGCCGCCGGGGCGGGTGCAGGGGCCTCCGGCGCGGGCGCGGGGGCCTGAGGTGCGGCAGCGGGTGCGGGCGCGGGCGCCTCGGGGGCGGGCGCCGGGGCCGGAGCCGCCGGCGCGGGTCGGGTGGGTGCGACGACGACGTTCTGGTTCGGGCTGGGCCGCACGTTGGCCGTCGGCCGGATGGCGATCGCCAGCGAGACCACTAGGGCCACCACACCGATGACGAAGATCGCCGCCACCGCACTGCCCACCAGCTTGAACGAGCTGCGGTCCGCGTAGTCGGCGTCGACCAGCTCGGTGGCCGCGGCCTGGGTGCCGGTGAAGAACTCGTCCGGGTCGTCGGGGACCGCGCTGTAGGCCAGGCCGTCGGCGCCGGCGTCGGCGGGGGTCTCGAAGTAGCCGGGCGCCACCGCGAGCGGATTGATGGCACCGGTGCCCGGGTCCTGCGCGTAGGCCAGCGCCGCGGTGGACGACGCGAACAGCGGAGCGTGCGCCGAGGCCAGGGCCGCGCCGCGGGCCAGCGCGGTGTCCGGCTCCTCGGGCGCGGTCAGCGGAAGCGTGGTCGCCGCCTCCAGGGCCGGCTTGATCAGCGGGATGTCGATGCCCGAGCCGACGACGAACACGGCGTCGGGGCGGGTCTCCAGGTTCTCGGCGTTGGAGACCATCGAGGCCAGCTCGGCCACCGCCGCCTCGTCGTCTTCGGGGAGGGGCTGGCGCCGCACGTCGGCGATGGAGCCGTCCGCGCTGTCGACGACCGCCAGCGTCGCGGTGTCGGGCTCGATGTACAGAAGCGCGGTGTGCGCGTGGTTGGTCCGGTGGCCGACCGCTTGGGCCAGCGCGGCCGCGGCCAGGAAGGCCGAGACCAGCATCACATTTTCGACCTTGTGGGCGGCCAGCTTGTCGCGCAGCGCGGCGGCCTCGACCGGGTCGGTGAACGTCACGCCGGTCGAGGCGAGCTGGTAGCCGCCCTCGGCCGCCCCCTGCCGAGTTCCCAGTATCGCCGAAAGCACCTGGTCGGAGGCGGTGACAGTTGCTGCATCCTCGCTTGTGGCGACGTCGAAGTTGTCTTCGTCGACGGTGGCGCCATCGCCGTTCTCGCCTTCGACCAGCACCATTCGGACTGCCGTCGGCGCCATCGACACGCCCAGTACGGTGTCCAAAGCTCCTCCAATAGTCGGTTGCTAGTCCTTCGCGGTGAGGGCGTGCTCGTCGCACGACATGATGGCGCAAGACATCGCTGAGTCCCCACCCGATATTCCCCTAATGCCCCGATTTTACGCGCCATCGATGGCCGGGGGGTGGGCCGGAGGGGGCCGGCACCAGTCCGCGGGGCCGGTCTAGGGGACCGGGACTCCCGGGCCCAGGTGGCGATGCAGCCAGTCGTCCCAGTGCTCGTGGTCGCCGGAGTGCGGCGAGGGGGCCGGAGACACCGGAGCCTGGGGCGGGGGCGCCGCCGGTACGGGCGCTGCCGGTGGCGGCGGTGGGGCGGCGCTGGGCGGCGGCGGGTTGTCGGGGGCGACGACCTGGGTGCCCACCTCGGGGCGCTTGTCGGCGTGCGGCCGGATGAACGCCAGCGCCCACGCCAGGGCGACGATGCCGCCGACGAAGATCACCGCCACCGCGGCGATCGTGGCCACCGACTTGGGACTGCGCCCTTCGCGGGTGGGCTCGGACGCCGGATCGTCGTGCGTGTCGGCGCTGTAGGCGAGTTCGGCCGCCGGCGGCGCGGTCGCGGTCGACGAGAGGTGCGTCGACGCCATCTCGACCGTCCGCGGCGCGCCCAACCGCGCGTTGGCCGCGGCCAGCGAGGCACCCCGAGCCAGGGCCATCTCCGGTTCCTCGGGCGTCGTCACCGATAACGACGTCGCGGCCTCGAGGGTGGGCTTGATCGCCGGGATGTCCACATCCGACCCGACCAAAAAGAGCCCATCGGGTCGCGATCGCATCGATTCGGCACCCGACACCATCGCGGTGAGCTTTGCCAGCGCGGCGTCGTCATGGCCCGGCAGCGGGTGGCGGTGCACGTCGGTGACCGTTCCGTTGCGGGTGTCGACGACGGCCAGGGTCGCGCTGGTCGGCTCGACGAGCAGGAGTGCGGTGCGGGCCCAGTTGGTGGCGCTGCCCATGGCCTGGGCCAGGGCCGCGGCGGCCATGACCGCCGAAACCAGCATCACGTTCTCGATCTTGCGGGCCGCCAACGCGTCGCGGAGTGCGGCCGCCTTAACCGGGTCGGTCCAGCTCACCCCGCTCGATTTGAGCCGGTAACCGCCCTGGGTCGCGCTGTCCCGGGTTTCCAGGATCGCCGCGACGACGTGGTGGGCGGCGGCCGCGGGGGTTGCGTCGGCGGTGACGTCGAAGCCGTCCTGATCGACGGTCAGCCCGCCGGCCGATTCTCCTTCGACGAGCACCATGCGGACTGTCTCAGGCGCCATCGACACGCCGAGTACGACGTCCACCGCTCCTCCAAATCGTCCGAAAGTCGGTTGCTGTGCCGGGTGGCTGCGTAGCCGCGTCGGGGCTCGCGATTTGAGGGTCAGCCGGGACTTGCTGAGAGTTCTGGCCGCGGCCATACCCTAGTCCGCCACCCTAGCGCGCCGGGTCAGACACGCAGGCGAGCCGGAATCCGCGCTACCGGTGGCCGTGGCCGCCACCGAACCCGTGGCCGCCACCGAAGGGACCATGCCCGCCGAACGGGCCGTGACCCCCGCCGAAGGGACCATGCCCGCCGAACGGGCCGTGACCCCCGCCGAAGGGACCATGCCCGCCGAACGGACCGTGCCCGCCGAAGGGACCGTGGCCCCCACCGAACGGGCCGTGGCCGCCGAAGGGGCCGTGACCGGGCGCGGGTGGGCGGGCGAGCGGCACGCGCGGCGGCGGAACGAACACCGGCGGCGGAAGGACGGGAACGGGGACGGCGATGGGCGGCGGGGCCGGGGGCGGTGGTGCGATCGGGTGCGGCGCGGCCAGCGGCCGCGGCGGCGTGATCTTCGGCTGCGCCTGGACCGGCGGCGCGGGCGGGGGCGGCGCCGGAGCGGGGGCGATGATGTTCTCGTTGGGGCTGGGCCGCAACGCGACGGTGGGCCGGATGCTGATCGCCAGGGCGATCTCCAGCGCCACCACGGCGGCGATGAAAATCACCGCCAGGGTGCTGCTGACCAGCAGCAGCGACTTGCGCCGCCGGGCGCGTTCGTCGAGGTCGATCAGTGTCTTGGCCTCGGCATCATCGTCGGGAACCGCGCTGTAGGCGACGTTGGCCTTGCCCTCGCCGGCGTCGGCGGCCTGCGCCGCAATGCGGCTGTGGTACTCGGGCTGATAGCCGGGCAGCAGGCCGGGGGACTGCCCGGCCAGGGCGAGCGGGTCGACCTCTCCGGTGCCGGGATCCAGCGCGTAAGCCAGCGCCGCGGTGGACGACGCGAACAGCGGCGCGTTCGCCGACGCCAGTGCGGCGCCCCTGGCCAGGGCCATCTCCGGCTCGTCCGGCACCGACAGCTCCAGCGACGTCGCAGCCTCCAGCGCCGGCTTGATCAGCGGGACGTCGACGCCGGAGCCGACCAGGACCAGGCCCTCCGGACGGGTTGGCAGGGACTCGGCGCTGGCGGCCATGTCGACGAGTTCGGCCACCGCCTGGTCCTCGTCCTCCGGCAGGGGCCGACGGCGGACCTCCGAGACCGAACCGTCGGCGGTGTCGACCACCGCCATCGTCGCGCTGTAGGGCTCGACGAACAGCATCGCGGTCCGCGCGTAGTTGGTGGCGTCGCCGACGGCCTGGGTCAGTGCTGCGGCGGCCATGAAGGCCGAGACCAGCATGACGTTTTCCACCTTGTACGCGATCAAGGCGTCGCGCAGCATGGCCGCCTCGACGTGATCGGTCCAGGTAACGCCGGTCGACAGCAGCTGGTAGCCGCTGTCGGCGGCACCCTCCCGGGTGCCCAGGATCGCCGAAATGACCTGGTCGGGGGCGGTGCCGGGGAGGGCGGTTCGTCGGGTGTCGACGTCGAAGTCGTCCTCGTCGACAGTGACGCCGTCGGCGCTTTCGCCTTCGACCAGAACCATGCGCACCTTGGTCGGCGTCATCGCGACGCCAAGCACGATGCCCGCCACTGCTTCTAGCCCCCTGCCCCATTTGCTGCGCTGCCCGACGCGCCCTCCGGGCAGCATCCCTATTGCGCGTGCGCCACGAATTTCCTTGCCGTAGCTAAGCCCGGCTCACAACCCAAGCCGTTTGCTGGATTGATGAAATTTTGGCGGACGAGGCGGCGTCTTTTCGCCAGCCTCAATACCGCAACCCTACTCGTGTGATCTCGGCCTGCGTCGTGGCGCGGGTCGACGGAGTGGTCGGCGCGGGGCTATTTGTGCCCGCCGCCGAGTCCGCCCAGGCCGCCGCCGCTGTGACCGCCGCCGAAGCCACCCAAGCCACCGCCGGGCGCCGGGGCGTGGCCACCGCCGAAGCCGCCCAGGCCGCCGCCGGGCGTACCGGCACCTGGAGTGGGAAGGTGACCGCCACCCGAGCCGCCCGGAGTGCTGCCCGCGCCCGGGAAGGGAAGGTGACCGCCACCGGAGCCACCCGGGGTACCCGCCCCGGGCGTCGGAACGTGCCCGCCACCCGATCCACCGGTGCCACCCGGGCCACCGGTACCGGGCGTGGGAACGTGACCGCCGCCCGAGCCACCCGAACCACCGGCACCGGGGGTGGGAACGTGACCGCCGCCCGAGCCACCCGAACCACCGGCACCGGGGGTGGGAACGTGACCACCGCCGTAGTTGCCGGGGCCGTCCGGCTTGGGCGGCGTGCCTTCGCCGGGCGGGGTCTGGTGCTGCGGCGGTGACTGCGGAACAGTGCCGCCGACCTGCGGAGGCGACGGCGGCTGCGGGACGCGCACCGGCGGTTGCACCGGTTGTGGAACCGACAGCCGCGGCGGCGCCAGCAGCTGCGGCGGGCTGACCGGATCGGGCACCGGGATGCGGACCGGCACCGGAACCGGGACCGGCGGGACCACCACCGGGACCGGCACCACCGGCGGGGCCGCGGGGATCGGCGGCGCCTCCGGAAGCGGCGGCGCAGCCGGCGGCGGGGCGGCCGGCAACGGCGCGGCGACCGGCGGGCTCAACGGCTTGGGCGCCGCCACCGGCTCGGGCACGCTGATCTTGGGCTGCGGTGCCGACGCCTGCACCGGCGGCGGTGCCGGCGCCTGCTCGGTGGGAACGATCAGATGTTGATTCGGGGTAGGTTGCAACGCCACGGTTCCGGTGGTGCGGATGCCGATCGCCAGCGCGATCTCCAGCGCCAGCACCGCGCTGATGCCGACCACCGCCAGCCCGCTGCCCACCAGCAGGACCGGCCGTCGACGCGGCTCACTGTCCTCGGGAAGGAACAGCTTCTCGATGACCACGGTCGGCGACTCGGCGTCCTCCTCCCCCACCGCGCTGTAGGCGAGTTCGTCGTCGCCGGGCTCGGGATCGACGGGGACATAGAGGTAGTCGGGCAGCGAGTACTGGTCGACAGCGCCGGTGCCGGGGTCTTGTGCGTAGGCCAGCGCCGCCGTCGACGACGCGAACAGCGGCGCGTTCGCCGCGGCCAGGGCGGCCCCGCGGGCCAGCGCGGTCTCCGGCTCCTCGGCCACACTCACGTCGAGGAACGTCGTGGTCTGCAGCACCTGCTTGAGCGGAGCGACGTCGACGCCCGAGCCGACGAGCAACAGCCCGCCCGGCAGGGACTCCAGCTTCTCCAGCCCGGCGACCATCGCGCTGAGCTGCCCGGCCGCGTCGCCGTAGGACTCGGCGCGAATCTGCTGCTTGTAGACATCGGGGATGGAGCCGTCGGAGGTCTCGACGACCGCCAGGGTCGCGGTATCGGGTTCCACCAGCAGCACCGCGGTGCGCTCGTAACCCATTGCGCCGCCGACGTTTTGCGCCAGCGCCGCAGCCGCCAGAAACGCCGAGACCAGCATGACATTGTCGATCCGGCGAGCCGCCAACGCGTCGCGCAGGGCCGCGGCTTCGAGTTGATCGGTCCACGTCACCCCGATGGAGGAGAGCTGCAGGCCGGCGTCGGCGGCGCCCTCCCGGGTGCCCAGAATGGCCGAGATCACCCGATCCGGGGCGCTCGCGGTGGCCGCGTCATCGGCGCCGGTGACATCGATCGCGTCCTCTTCCACCGTCGCGCCATCGGCGTATTCGCCTTCCAGAACGACCATTTGGATCGAAGACGGTGCCATCGACACCCCGAGCACGATATTCAAGACAAACCCCTCCAAAGGTGTTGCGCGATCGCCACGGCCAGGCGGAGGAAAAAACCACGGCTAACTAAGTATCGCGCAGAACGGTGGCGTGAGAGCCCCGCAGAACCTATGTAGACGTTATGAAGTTCTGGTACGAGCGCGACGGTGTCGGTCCTCGCTGGCCCTGGTACTTCGAACCTACGCGAGTGCTGCCGTACGGGTGTTCGGCCGGACTGGTCAACCGCAGAATGCACAGCTGACCGATCTTCATGCCCGGCCACAGCGTGATCGGCAGGTTGGCGACGTTGGACAGCTCGAGCGTGATGTGGCCGCTGAAGCCGGGATCGATGAAGCCGGCGGTCGAGTGCGTCAGCAGCCCCAGGCGGCCCAGGGACGATTTGCCCTCCAAACGTCCGGCGAGGTCGTCGGGCAGGGTGATGAGCTCGAGCGTCGAGCCGAGCACGAACTCGCCGGGGTGCAGCACGAACGGCTCACCGTCTTGCGGTTCGACCAGCGAGGTGAGCTCGTCCTGCTGCTTGGCCGGGTCGATGTGGGTGTAGCGAGTGTTGTTGAAAACCCGGAACATGCAGTCAAGGCGGACGTCGATGCTGGACGGCTGCACCAGCGCGTCATCGAACGGCTCGATGCCCAACCGCCCGGCGGTGATTTCGGCCCTGAGGTCGCGATCGGAGAGCAGCACCAAGCGAGCCTAACTGCTGCGCAGCGCGTTCAGCGGAGATAGACCTCGTCGCCGGTGGGGTATCCGCCGCCGATGGTCGTGACGTGGACGTGGTCGTAGTGACCGAGCCGGCTCGTTTGGGCGCCGTTGGGGGTGTAGTAGACGCCGCGCCAGATCGCGTCCTGGATTCCGAACCGGTCGGCGTTCTGCAGCACGTAGGCCACGATCGCGTTCCCCAGCGCGATGCCCTGGGCGCTTTCCGGGTCGGGAATCATCACGTCGATCGCCATGCCGAGGGGGTGCCAGGGCAGCGGATCCGGTCGCACTCCCCCGATCTCGTGGATCTGGGGGAACTCGGCGCTGATGCTGCGGGCGGTCAGGATGGTGCGCACCTGCAGGCCCCGTTCCGGCGCCACGCCGGCGGGCAGGAAGCGCGAGCGGGTGTGATAGCGCGAGGCAGCGACGGGCTGGCCGTCGCCGAATCCTTTACTGAGCCGCGTCGATGCCAAGGTCACGATTTCCGCGCAACACGGAGCGGGCTCGTTGATAACGGGTTTGGCTGTCCCGCGCGCCGCGAATGGATGAACATCGGCCGAGACCGCGAAGAAGACGGCAGCGGGCGCGAGCACCGCAGCCAGGGTCGCCGACGGTTTGCGTCGCTTCCTGGCTAATGCGTGTCGACCCACGCCCAGCACATTACGGCGCAATCACGAAATAATAAACACGGGCATTTCGCCGACCGGCGGATATTGTGCATGCGTGGTTTAAGGCGTAATGCGACGGGCGATTGGCGGCCGGCCGCGACGGCCCAGGCAGGTGAGCGTCCGCGGCGCCGGATGCTAGCCTTCTGACGCGACCGCGCCGATGTAGTTCAATGGCAGAACATCAGCTTCCCAAGCTGAGAACGCGGGTTCGATTCCCGTCATCGGCTCCACGACCCCATACTCCGGGCAACGGCCCAAGTTCTCGGCATCGCCAACGGCGACGCCGGCCTGCATCACAACCCGCGCACGGGTTTCCGCGTCACCAATCAGGGTGAGTTGTACGGCGTCGCAACCTTGGCTTAGGTGTCAAAAAACGGTGAAAGAAGGCTGCGGTGGCTGGCCATCTGACGATGCAGTTGGAGGCGATGGCGTCGGCCGCACACATCCTGACAAACCAAGCCGACGGCTTCAGCAGCGAACTCGACAGCATCGCCGACGACTGGCGCAATCTGTCATCGACGTGGCAAGGCGCCGCCGCATCTGATTTCCGGCCCGCATGGGATGAGTGGCACCAAGGCGCAAAGGCCGTCGCAACGCTGCTATCGGAACACTCCCAGCTGTTGCTCCGCTCACTGGACCTCATGCTCGACCACGAGACGATTGCCGCGAGAGCCTTCGCCGCCCTGTCCCCAACGGATCCGGAATCATGAGCCGCCGTTACACGGTCGACCCTGAGGCACTGTCGCATTTTGCCGACCGACTGGCGAAATTCACTGCCAGCGCGGAACAAATTGCCGCGGCCGTCGACCAATGCATCGCCGAACTCCACGGTTCCTGGCTGGGTCGCGGCGCAGACGCCGAGCGCGAGTACCACCAAAGATGGGTAGCAGCCGACAAACAAATGCGAGAAGCGCTCACCGAATTGCGCACCAATGTGGAGAGGGCGCACCGCAACTATGACGGTGTGGCCCAACACAATACGGCCATGTGGCCCTGAATCGGGCCGCAACTACAGTCGCTACGCATCTGGATCCGGCCGCCAGACGACTTCCAGGTCATCTCCGGAAAGCGTGACCAGCGCCTGGGTTACGCCGTCGGCATCTGAAAACTCCACCTCGTACGCGGACGGGAGAGTGCTATCCGAATCCTTCGTGTAATCCATGACGATAGTCCCGCGTGAACCGGCAGGCAGGTTGTGTTCCGGCAGCGGCCGCAGCAGCCTGATCACGTCATACTCTCGAGGTCTCAACGCTTTACGTTCTCTCATTTGCTCGTAGGGATCGCCGTCACCAAGCGCACTACACCGTCGTTTCCGCGTATCCAGGCGAACGTCACATCTATGACCCTTCCGTTCGCTCCGGCGATCGAGATCACTTGGTTGTATTTTATGCCGTACTGGGTGACACCCGTTTCGTTCGAACCACTTCGCCTTCGGTCCCCCAGTTACGTGGTCGGGATTGAGCAAGTACCTTTCAAGCTTGTCCAGATCGCTTTCCTGTGAAAGCCTGGCCGCCTGCACCACATCAATGCCGGCACCACCACTTGCCGCCTTCTCGGCTGCGAAGATTCTTGCGTTCGCGGCGAGGAGCGGCAGCTGAAAAGTCACTCTCCAACCCCTCCCACTGACGCGCTAAACCGCTGACACCGAAACGTGACCGATGCGTGGCCAAATATCAACGCGCCCTTGCGCTTCCGCAGGTAATCGCCCATTTACGATCCCTATTGCAACTATGTCAGTTAAAAGGAATTGGGGCCATGCGGACGGGTGTTCGGTGTGTTCTTGCGACGGTCGGCGTCGCTGCGTGTGTGGTGGTGACGCCGGCCGGCGTCAGCCTGGCCGCGGCGAGCCAGTCGCACGCGTTCGCGATCGCGTCGGTGCTGCCCAGCAGCGGCGAGGTGGTCGGCGTGGCGCACCCCGTGGTCGTGACGTTCCGCGCGCCCATCACCGATCCGGCCAAGCGACACGCGGCCGAACAGACCATTGACGTCAAATCGACACCCGCGATGAGCGGCAAGTTCGAATGGCTCGACAACCGTGTCGTGCAATGGGTTCCGGACCGGTACTGGCCCGCGCACAGCACGATTGCGCTGACCGTCGGCGGGGTTTCCACCGAGATCAAGACGGGTCCCGCGGTCATCGGGGTGGCCAGCATCTCCGAACACACCTTCACCGTGAGCATCGACGGCGTCGAAGCCGGTCCGCCGACCTCGCTGCCGGCGCCGCACCACCGGCCCCACTTCGGTGAGCAGGGGGTGATGCCGGCCTCGATGGGCAGGCCGGAATTCCCGACGCCGGTGGGCTCGTACACCGTCCTGTCGAAAGAGCGTGCGGTGACGATGGATTCGAGCAGCGTCGGCATTCCCGTCGACGATCCCGACGGATACCTGCTGACTGTCAACTACGCCGTCCGCATCACCAACCGCGGCCTGTTCGTGCATTCCGCGCCGTGGGCGGTCCGCTCACTGGGGCTGGAAAACGTCAGCCACGGGTGCATCAGCCTGAGTCCCGACGACGCCGAGTGGTACTACGACCACGTCAACGTCGGCGACCCGGTGATCGTCCAAGACTAACGACGGCCGGGCGTAACCAACCGCAGCACAACGTAATTCGCGGGGCACACCGCGTCACCCAGGCGGCGTCCCGGCACCTGGAACAGGAAATACCCACTCCCACAACGAAAGCGGGCCCACCGGCATGCAAACCGGCGGGCCCGCTGTAAGCGAACGAAGCGTCAGCTGGCGCCCGAGGGGCCGGGCCGCACCGGCTGACCGGGCACCGGACCGCCGGTGGGCGCCGGGCCGGTCGGCGCGTCCTTCACACCCGACATGTCGATGATGGGAGCGGCCGCCTCCACCGGGGCGCCGGCCGCGGCCGGCCCGCCGAGCGCGATCAGCGGCGCGCCGGCCGGCACCACCGGCACCGGGGGCGCGAGTGGCACGGGGGCACCCAGCGGCAATGGAGCGCCCAGCGGTACCGGAGCGCCGAGCGGCACCGGCCCGGGCACGGCCATCGGCACGCCGGACATGTCGGTGAGGGGGGCCGCGCACATGTCCGTCGCACCCGCGGCCACCGCACCACCGGCCGCGGGCGCACCACCGGCGACCGGACCGCCGGCTGCGGGCGCCGCTTCGCCCGACTGCCCCTGAATGCACGCGTGGCCGCCCGTTATCAGCGGGGCGGCCGCCGCATCGGGGCTCAACGCTATGGCCGCTCCGCACAACCCAGCGCTCGCAACCACTTTCATGTTGAACCGATCGACGATCGCCATCAGCGTCAACTTCCCTTCATCCACGCTCTGCTAGTTCGGCAATGTTTTGGTGCAGCAGACCCGCTTCGCCGTACCCGGCCTTTTCACGACCGGGCTAATTGTCGGTAGCCGGCGCGCGACACGAGCCGCGCCGCACCGCGCCGTTTCCAAATGGTGACGTCACAACGGTGTCACGGAGCCACCCGGCGCCGGCGCACCCCAGCCGGGCGACTTCGAATCGCAGGGAATCTATTTTTCCGCAGGCCATTCACAGGAAATTTTTGGTGAACAATGGCGGGTTTCGAGGTTACATAGAAGTGAACACCGTGATCCGAACGGTTGACAGGAAGAGGGGAAGGGATTATGTCACCAGGTCGTCTAGCTGGCGGTTTGATCGGCTCAGCGCTGCTCGGTGGCCCGCTTCTCGCCGCGGTCGTCTGGGCCGGCCCGGCACAGGCCGATGCGGCCGGCTTCCTCAACGACATGCACCGGGACGGCATCCATGCCGTGACCGGCGGCGACGCGGCGCTGCTGCAGGCGGGCCTGAACATCTGCCAGCAAATATCGTGGGGCGCCCCGCCCGCGCAGCTCGAGGGTCTGGCGCTGCAGCGTTCCGACGACCGGCAGGGGCCCGGCGGGCTCACCCCCCAGCAGGCCGACGACCTCGTCGGTTACGCCATGCGCGATCTGTGCCCCAGCTAGCACCGCGTAGCCCCGCTAGGTAGGCCCGAGTGGACGGTCGCCGCGTGCCGCGACCGCCCACTCCTCTTCGCCGACTGTTCATCCTCCGGATGTGTTTGCGCAGCGGTTTTTCGCACTTCTGTGTCAAAGTGCATCATCCGCATCGGGCACAGACGAAGGAGAAGGTTGGATGGCGGCACGCAGGCTGGTTGACCGGGTAACGGGCGCGGCGCTGACGGCGGGCCCACTGATGCTGGCGGGGATGCTGACGGCGACCGTGACGGCCGGCCCGGCGCGGGCGGACCAAGCCGCCTTCCTCAACGACCTGCACAACGCCGGGATCCATGCCGTCAACGGCGGCGACGACGCGCTCCTGCAAATGGGCGCGGATTTGTGCCAACAGCTGTCCTGGGGGGCATCTCCCCAGCAGCTGGAGGGGCTCGCGCTGCAGCGCTCCGACGCCGACCAGGGCACCGGCGGCATCAACGGCCGGCAGGCCGCGGACGTGGTGATCTTCGCGTTGCGCGATCTGTGCCCCAACGCCTAGCACCGGCCCGGTCGCTACCCAGGCGTCCGGTCCAGGCTAGGGTGACAGTCGAGTGAAGCTGAACGCACATAACCTGACCGGTCTCAAAATCCCCGTCCCGACCTATGACCGTAGCCAAATCGGCATCGGCATAGCGCATTTCGGCGTCGAGGGTTTTCATCGCGCCCACCAGGCCATGTACCTGGACCGCTTGCTGAACGACGGTCTCGCCCGGGACTGGGGCATCTGCGGTATCGGCGTGCTGCCCGACGACCGGCGCATGCGCGACGCGCTGCGCAGCCAGGACTACCTCTACACGCTGATCCTGGAACATCCCGACGGCACCCAGGAGCCGCGCGTCATCGGATCCATCGTCGACTTCCGTTACGCGCCTGAGGATCCCGGTTCCGTCGTCGATCTGCTGGCCGATCCCGCCACCCGGATCATCTCGCTCACCATCACCGAGGGCGGCTACCAGCCGCCGCTCAGCGCGGCGTTCGAGTTGGTGGCCGAGGCGCTGAATCGGCGACGGGAGCGCGGCCTGCCCTCTCCGACGATCGTCTCCTGCGACAACATCATCAAAAACGGAGACGTGGCCCGGCGCGCCTTCACTGCCCACGCCGAGCAGGTCAATCCCGAACTCGCGCAATGGATGCGGGAGAACACCACCTTCCCCAACTCGATGGTCGACCGGATCACCCCGACGCCCACACCAGACCTCGTCGACCGGTTGGCCGCCGAGTTCGGCGTGCAGGACGCCGAGCCGGTGGTGGCCGAGCCGTTCGCCATGTGGGTGCTCGAGGACGACTTCGCCGACGGGCGGCCCCCGCTGGACAAGGCCGGCGTGCGGCTGGTCGACGACGTGGCGCCCTACGAGGCGATCAAGCTGCGGCTGCTCAACGCCGGCCATCAGGGCCTGTGCTATTTCGCCTACCTGGCCGGATACCGCGAGGTGCACGAGGCCGCGCAGGATCCGGTGATCGCGGAATTCCTTGCCCGCTACATGGATTCGGAGGCGATGCCGACGCTGCCGCGGATGCCCGGTCTGGAAGACTTCCGGGACGGCCTCATCCCCCGCTTCGCCAACGCCTATGTGGGCGACCAGGTGGCCCGGCTGTGCGCGGACTCCTCCGACCATATCCCGAAGTGGCTGTTGCCGGTGGTGCACGACAACCTGCGCTCCGGCGGCCCGGTGCAGCTGTCCGCGGCGATCGTCGCGAGCTGGGCTCGCTACGCCGAGGGCGTCGACGAACAGGGCCGCCCGATCGAGGTGGTGGACCGGCTCGCCGACACCCTGGTGCCGCTCGCCCGCTCGCAGCGCGAGAATCCGGACGCGTTCCTGGCCAACCGTGCGGTGTTCGGCGACCTGATCGACGCACCGCGCTTCCGCGAGGCCTACCGGTGGGCCCTGGACTCGCTGCACCGGCGCGGCGCGCGCGCGACGTTGCGGGCGCTGATCGGGGCCGACGGGTCGTGAGCCTGGTCGCGGGCATCGACCCGGGCACGGACCCCCGCGGCCTGACCGAGAGCGCCTAGGCTGGGCGGGGAACAGCCAAAGACATGGACGCACAGGGCTATTGCGCGCGGTGGCGGCAGAACGCCGATCGTCGAGGCGTGGCCGCGCGGGTGGTCGACGAGATCGTCCGGCGCCACGGCATCACCCCGGCGCGCTTCGCGGTGCTCGAGACCCTTACCGAGTTCCGGGACCCGCTCGGCAAATCGTATTTCCTGCTGCGCCCGGACACCCCCGGCGAGCACGCCCGGGAGGCGGTGCTGATGACCTACATCCTCAATGCCGGCACCGATTACGGGATTGGCAAGGCGCCCACGGACTTTCCACCCACCCCCTATAGCGCCGTGGAGGCGGTGCGCATCATCGCCCGCCAGCACGCCAACGACTGGAGCTATCGCCGCGACGTCCGGTTCGTGCACCGCAACGGAGCTCGCCTGGTCACCACCCCCAACGGCATGCTGATGGGATTGGGCGGCAACGGGATTCAACGGCTGTTCAGCGCGCGGGGCGGTACCACCTGGGGCGACATCTTCATGGTCAACCTGGGCCGGCTGGCCGACCCGGTCGACCAGCTGCACCGGATCATCCGCTCCGGACGCGCCTGGGGCCGGGACGCGCACGGCGTCCCGCGCGCCGCCCACCTCGACCTGGACCGCTTGTTGCACCACGAGGAACGGCACGCCGCGCAGTGGGCGGCCCGCGGTTATTTCGGCATGCTCACCGGCTACGGCCGGGAGTTGTTCCGCGAGTTGGCTTTTCGGGTGGTCAACCGATTCGAGGAGGACGCGGGATTGTGCGACGGGGGCTACAGGGCGTCGATCCCGTGGTAGAGCACCATCGCGCCGATCACCACCAGGACCGCCGCGAGCAGGGCGGCGTTGTTGCGGTCCATCCAGTCCCGGAGCCGGGCCAGCGCGTCGTCGAGGCGGCTGCCGGCCGCCAGATAGGCCAGTATCGGGATCGCGACGCTGGACGCCGCGACCGCGACGAAGAACAGCGCGGCCATCCAGTCGCCGATCGGGCCGAGTCCGCTGCTGCCGATGGCCAATCCGGCCGGGACGCAGATGAGCGCCACATCCGGGCGCACGACCGCGAGCACCGCCCCGGTGATGCCGGCGCGGGCCGGGGTGATGCTGGCGAATGACCGCATCCAGGCCGGCGACTCGCTGTGCCGGTGCCGGGTGTGCCACCGGAAAATGCCGTAGCCGATCAGCCCCGCCCCCAACACCACCCGCAGCCACGACGACCACCGCGGCGGCGACCTGTCCAGGCCGCCGAGCAGGTGCGAGGCCGCGACGGCGAGCGCGGTCAGCGCGGCCAGGCTCAGCAGCCAGCCGCCCAGGAACGCCAGGCTGCTCGGCCGCGGCCGCGGCGCCTGCAGCACCAGCACCGCCGGGATGACGGTGAGCGGCGACAACGAGATGACCAGCCCCAGCGGCACCAGCCCGGTCAGCACGGTGCCCCAGCTTCCTGCCATGAGCGGCAATCCTGCCACCGCCGCGCCGATGTGACACCGAAACGCGCCGGGTCAGGCCAGCGCGCGAATCCCGTTGTAGAGCACGATCAACCCGATCAGCAGCAGGATGACCGCCAGCATCGCGTCGTGGTTGGCTTCCATCCACGCTTTGAGGCGCTCCAGCGCATCGTCGAAGCGGTCCCCGGCACCGACGTAGACCAGGATCGGGACGGCCACCGTCGACGCGGCCAGCACGACGAAGATCGCGGCGGCGACCAGCTGGGCGCCCGCGCTCAGGCTGCTGTTGCCGACGGCCAAACCGGCTGCCGCACACAGGATGAGCACCTCGGGCCGCAGCGGCACCAGCACCGCCCCCACCACCCCGGCCCGCACCGGCGACAGCGCGGCGAACGAGCGCATCCAGCGCGGCATGCTGCGCTGCCGGTGCCGGGTGAACCAGTGGTAGGCGGCCAACGCGAGGAGCGCGACCCCGAAGACCAGCCGCACCCAGGACGCCCATTTCGGCGGGGTCGCGTGCAAGCCGCTGAGCAGCTCCGAACCACCGACGAACGCGGTGGTGAGCCCGACCAGGCCCAGCACCCAGCCGCCGAGGAAGGCGAGGCTGGCCGGGCGCGGGCGGGGCGCGTGCAACACCAGCACCGCGGGAATGACCGTGATCGGCGAGAGCGCGATGACCGCCGCCAGCGCCACCAGCTTGCTCAGCACCGATGCCCAACTTGGTTCCACGGGCAGCCATCATCGCATCGGCGCGACACCGGCGCATGGCTGCGCCGTCAGCCCTTGCGGCGCAGCGTCCAGGCCGGCACCCAGTGCGTCACGGTCCGGCATTTGGCGCCGTAGGCCACCGGATAGGTGACCAGGCCCCACCAGTCGCCCTGCTCGCACAGCGCCCAGCAACTCAGCCGCCCCTCCACCACCTTGTGCAGTTGCAGACCGTTGGGCTGATACCGCCCCGAGCGGTGCGGCTGGCGCGGGAACAGCACGGTCAGATCGACCAGCACGGCGATCGGCGGGCGCACCACCCGAAACGGGCTGCGCACCGGTTGGCCGTTGTATCCGATCGACGCGAGCGGATCCATCGATCGATCATACGTTCGAATCCTGAGGTGTCCGGGTACGCCGGGTGGCCCGACGGGCGTCTGGCAACATGGCGGTGTGTCCAGCCCGACCCGTCCGGCGGTACCGGCCGCGCTGGACCCGTGGATCGTTGCGGCGCTGGCCGCCGCGGTGAGCCTGGCCGGGGCCGCGCGGCCGTCCTTCTGGTACGACGAGGCCGCGACCATCTCGGCCTCCTACAGCCGGTCGCTGACCCAGATGTGGCACATGCTGGGCAATGTCGACGCCGTGCACGGCCTGTACTACCTGCTCATGCACGGCTGGTTCCGGCTCGTCCCGCCCACCGAGTTCTGGTCGCGCGCCCCCAGCGGGCTGGCGGTGGGGGCCGCCGCGGCCGGCGTCGTCGTGCTGGGCAGGCAGTTCTCGTCGCGCACGGTCGCGGTGGCCTCCGGTGTTTTCTGCGCGGTGTTGCCGCGCACCACCTGGGCCGGCGTCGAGGCCCGGCCGTATGCCCTGTCGATGATGGCCGCGGTGTGGCTGAGCGCGCTGCTGGTTTTCGCCGCCCGCCGCCAATCCCGTTGGCCGTGGCTGTGTTTCGGCCTCGCCCTGGTGTGCTCGGTGCTGCTCGACGCGTACATCGCGCTGCTGCTCGCGGCGTACGCCGTCTTCGTCGGCGTCTGCTGTCGCAGCCGAACGGTGTTGTGGCGCTTCGGCATCAGCTCGGCGGTGGCGGTGGTCATGCTGCTGCCGTTCCTGCTGACGGTGGCCGGGCAGGCGCACCAGATCAGCTGGGTGGCAGCGATCGGGCACCGCACCATCGAAGACGTGGTGATGCAGCAGTATTTCGAACGCAGCCCGCCGTTCGCCGTGCTGTCGGCGCTGCTGATCTGCGCGGCAATCGCGTTGTGGCTCAGCCGGTCCGCGCCGCTGGGGCCCTCGGAGCGGCAACTGCTGGTGCTGGCGACGTGCTGGGTCGGGATACCGACCGCGGCGATCGTGGCCTACTCGGCGCTGGTGCATCCGATCTACACGCCCCGCTACCTGTGCTTCACCGCGCCGGCGATGGCGCTGATCCTGGGCGTCTGCAGCGCCGCGATAGCCGCCAAGCCCTGGGTGACCACCGCCGTGGTCGGTGTTTTCGCTATCGCTGCGGCACCGAATTATATTCGGGCACAGCGCAATCCGTATGCCAAGTATGGGATGGACTACAGCCAGGTTGCCGATCTGATCACCGCGAAGGCCGCACCCGGCGATTGCCTGCTGGTCAACGACACGGTGACGTTCATGCCCGCCCCGATGCGACCGCTGCTGGCGGCGCGCCCGGACGCGTATCGCAAGCTGATCGATCTCACGCTGTGGCAGCGGGCCGTCGACCGCAACGACGTCTTCGACACCAACCTGATCCCCGAGGTGGTGGCCGGGCCGTTGAGCCACTGCGCCGTGCTGTGGATCATCACCCAGGCCGACTCGTCCGAGCCGGCGCACCAGCAGGGCCCGGCGCTGCCGCCGGGCCCGGTCTACGGGGCGACGCCCGCCTTCGCGGTGCCGCACGACCTAGGCTTCCGGCTGGTCGAGCGCTGGCAGTTCAACCTGGTTCAGGTGTTCGAGGCCACGAGGTGAGCGCTACCAGATGCGGATGTAGTCGATCAGCATCGACGACGGGAACACGCCCGCCGCGGGGTCACCGGCGCCCACCCCGCCGACGGCGAGGGTGAACATCGGCGTCATCCAGTAGCCGGGGTTGTTGAACGGCCAGCGGAAGTCGTCGGGCGCGCCGCCGGCGACGTGGATGGGTTTGTTGGGCACCTTGAAGTACTCGGCCCCGTCCCGCGAGAACTCGAATCCCTCTTCGCCCCAATGCATTCGCCAGGTGTGCCAGTTGCCGTCGACCAGGCCGGGAATCGATTTGCCTTCCCACGTCTTGCCGTTGGAGGCGGCGTGCACGGTGGTGCCCGGTGGCCACTGGCCGTTGCCGTACCACTCGAAGATGTCCACCTCGCCGTCGGGCAGCGGGTCCTCGTTGACTCCCCAGAACGACGGCCAAAGGCCGGGGAACAGGCAGTCCAGCTTGATCCGCGCCTCCCAGGTCTGGTTGATCATGCTGCGGAAATTGCCGCGCAGCTTGCCGCTGTAGTAGCCCATCTCCTGGGTGGCGCACAACACCAGGTTGGAATTGCCGTCCTGGAACACGTTTCGGCGGTCGTCGCGGTAGATCCCGGCCACCGGCGGGAACACGTCGTCCTGCCAGGTCTGGATGGTCCACTTGCCCGGATCGGGCGGCGAGCCGGCGGGACCGTCGAACTCGTCGGCGAAGATGTAGGGCCCGCCCCCGGCCGACGGCGGCGCTTCGGGCGCCGGCGGGGTGGCCCAGGCGCCGGGCAGGCGCATCGCAGCTCCCAGCATGCCGATTCCCGACATCAACATCATGCTGCGACGATCCATCTAGTAACCACCAATCGTTCGATGCCGGCCCGTCATGCGCGGCGCGATCTCCCCAAGCAACTCTCGCAAACGGTGTTATGAAACCACGCGCCGGGGTTGGGCCGCATCCCGCGCCCGGTCAGCCGGCGCCGGGTTCGCTGAGCTTGACCAGCGTCTTGCCGATGTTGACGCCGGTGAACAGCCCGTTGAGGGCGTCGACGCAGGATTCGATGCCCTCAAAGATGGTCTGCCGGTGGTGAAGTCGGCCCTCGGCCTCCCACTTCCGCAGCGCGGCGAACGCCTCGTCGAAGCGGCCCCACTGGTCGAGCGCGTTGAACCCCTGCATCAGCGCGGTCTTGGACAGCAGGTTCACGTAGTTGGCCGGGCCGGGATGGTCCCCGGTCAGGTAGCTGGAGATGACGCCGCACAGCACCACCCGGGCGCGGGGGGCCAGCCGACCCAGCACGGCGTCCAGGATGGGCCCGCCCACGTTGTCGAAGTAGACGTCGACGCGGCGCGGGCAATGCTGTTTGAGCGCCGCCGCGACGTCGTCGTTCTTGTAGTCGATGCACGCGTCGAACCCGAAGTCCGCCACCACCGCACGGCATTTCTCCGGTCCCCCGGCGATGCCCACCACCCGGGCGCCGGCGATCTTGGCGATCTGCCCGGCGATCGACCCGGTGGCGCCCGCGGCCGCCGACACCACCACCGTCTCGCCGGGCTGCGGGCGGCCGATGTCGGTCATCCCGAAATAGGCGGTGGCGCCGGTCGGTCCGTACACCGACATGATCGCCAGCTGGTCGTCCTCGCCGGGAATCGGCGTGCTGAACAGGTCGTCGCGGATGATCGCGTACTCCTGGAATCCGGTCAGCGTGGTGACCACGTCGCCGACGGCGAACGCGTCACAGCGCGAGGCCACCACCTCGCCGATCCCGGCCGCGCGAATGACCTCACCCAACTGCACCGGCGGCAGGTAGCTGGGCTGGTCGTCGAGCCAGGTGCGCGCCGCGGCGTCGATGCCGACGTAGGTGGTCCGCAGCAGCGCCTCCCCCTCGGCGGGTTCCGGGGCGGGGGTGGTGACCAGTTCGGTGTCGTCCGGCCGGACCAGTCCGGAGGGGCGGCGACGCAGCAGGATCTGGCGGTTCGGCAAATCGGGCACGGTCCTAAAAACTACCGAACGGGCCGAAACCGCAGAAGGGAATGGCATATTCAATCCATGGCAGCAAACGACGACCCGGAGGAGCGGATCCGGGAACTCGAGCGTCCGCTCGCCGACTCGGCGCGGGCCTCCGAGCAGGGCAGCGCGCCGTCCACCGGCCCGGGCTACCCTCCTGCGCCGGCGCCGTGGTCCTACGGCGGGCCCGTCCCCGGCCCGCCCGGGCAACGCCCGTCGGGCAACCGGGTGTGGTGGGTGGTGGGCACCCTCATCGCCGTCGGCGTGCTGGCCCTGGCCGGCGGCATCGCAGCCTTTGCGGCACACCAGCTTTCGGGGGTGAAGTCGATCATCAACTCGCCGCCCACCATCTCCAGGACGTTCGGCCCGCCGCCGGGCATCTCGACGACGCCGGCCCCCTCGACGTCCCGCCGGACGCCGACGTCACCGGCCGCGCCGCCGGGCACCGAGCTCAGCGTCGCCGGGATCAACGAGAACCGCACGCTGGCCTGTGACGACAACCCAGTCAGCGTCAGCGGCGTGTCCAACACCGTGGTGATCACGGGGCATTGCACCAGCCTGTCGGTGTCGGGCGTGCAGAACACGGTCACAGTCGAGGCGGTCGAGCGCATCGACGCCTCGGGCTTCAACAACAAGGTCACCTACCACTCGGGCACACCGAGCATCAGCAACTCGGGTGGCTCGAACGTGGTCGGCCGCGGCTGACGGTCAGCCGGGCTGTTCGGGATCGTCGTCGAGGACGCTGACCGCGATGCCGTACGGCAGGAAGCGCACCTTGCGTTTGGGGTCGACGTTGTCCTTGTTGGCCCGCAGCGCGTCGAGCTCGGTGGCGAAGACCTGTTCGACGTGCGCGCCGCCGCCGGCGTCCACGGTGTAGATGGCCCACACCCCGTCGCCGGCTTCCCCGGCGGTCTCCGGCGCGGGGCGACCCCGCCGCGACAGGTCCTCGAAAAGGGAGGACCAGCCGGTCCGAGCGCCCGGAGCGGCGACGAACTTGCTGACCCGCTCGAACACCTCGCGCAGCCCTTCGCTGCCCTCGCGGATCATCCGATCGAACTCGTCGGGGTCGAATCCGAACCCACCCTGCTCGCCCACGCGACCTCCTTGCCGCTCGTGCCGTACCTGCCAGTGTGCGCCCGGCCGGCCGGGTGTGCCAGGTGCTATGGGCCGGGCGGCGGCGCCGGCGGGGTGATCGGGATCGGCACCGTGACGAACGGGAAGTGCAGGTACATCGTCACCGGTGGCTGGTGGGGCACCGGCGGGGCGGCCGGCGGCGGCGCGGGCGCCGGAGGTGGGGCGGCCGGGGCGGGCGCGGCGGCCGGCGGCGGCACCGGCTGCTCGACGGGCCGCGGCTGGTACTGCGGTGTGGGCCGGGCCGGGGCGCGGTAGACCGGCGCCGGGGGCGCCGTGGTGACCGGGGTCTGCGGCGCCGCCTGCTGGACGGGCTCCGGCGCCGGGGCGGCCACCTCGGTGGGGTCGGGGCGGGGGCGGGCGTGCTCGGCGCGGGCGGCTGCGCCGCCGGCGGGTTGCTCGGCGGCGGCGCCGGCAGCTGGATCCCCGGGGTGGCGACGCTGACGCCCTGGTTGTGCCGGGTGTTCGAGCCGTGACCGTCCGAGGTCAGCGTCACCAGCACCACGCCGCCGATCACCGCGGCGATGCCGGCCAGCGCGCCGCCGGCCAGCAGCATCGACCACGGCCGGCGCGGGGCCGGCTCCTCCTCGTCGGGGACGGCGCTGTAGGCGCGCACGCCGGTGCCCGCACCGGTGTCGCCCCACACATCCAGATAGGTGGGGTTGAACGCGGGAGGATCCATCTCCCCGGTGCCCGGGTCCAGCGCGTAGGCCAGCGCCGCCGTCGACGACGCGAACAGCGGCGCGTTCGCCGAGGCCAGGGCCGCGCCGCGGGCCAGCGCCATGTCCGGCTCCTCGGGGCCGGTGACCGGAACGGGGCTGGCCGCCTCCAGCGCCGGTTTCACCGCGACGATGTCGGTTCCGCAGCCGACCACGAACACGCCGTCGGCGCGGGTGTCGCGCGCATCCAGGCCGGCGACCATCGACGCCAGCTCGGCCGCCACCGGCGCGCCGGCGCCGTGCGGGATCTGGTGGCGGTGCAGATCGACGATCGAACCGTCGCTCACGTCGACGACGGCCAGCGTCGCGCTGCGCGGCTCGACGAACAGCATCGCGATGTGCCCGTAGCCGAGCGCATACCCGACCGTCTGCGCCAGCGCGGCCGCGGCCAGCAGCGGCGAGACCAACATCACGTTGCCCAGCTCGTGGGAGGCGATCGCATCCCGCAACGCCGCGGCCCCGGTGGGGTCGGTCCAGGTAACCCCCGTCGAGGTCAGCCGGTGGCCGCCCTCGAAAACTCCCTCGCGGGTGCCGATGATCGCGTCGATCACCTGGTCGGCCGCCGAATTCGCCGAACTCTCAGCGGCTCCGACTGCGAACTCTTCCTGTTCGACGGTCACGCCGTCGGCATTCTGTCCTTCGATCGCTACCAGGCGGACCGTCCCGGGAGCCATCGACACCCCAAGCACGATGTCCACGTAACGCCTCCAAGGTCTTGCACTGCCCCGCGCGACCCGGACCGGGCCGGGCGAGGGCATGGCGGGTAAACCCCGCATGAACTTGGTGACACCACGCTACCCGCGCGCGACTCGGCGCGCAGATGGACTGCCTGAGCAGGACGGACGCTAATACCCCGGGCCGTAGTAGGGGTTTTGGGAGTTCCCCGGGTATTGCGGATATTCGTTGCCCGGATATTGCGGGTACTGCGGATACTCGTTCGACGGATACTGCGGCGTCGCGGGAGCCTGCTTCTGCGGCACCGGCACCGGGATCGGAACCGGCAGCAGCGGAACGTGGATCCACTCGGTGGTCATCGGCACCGTGGTGGTGGTGCTGGTGGTGGTCGGCTCCTGCGTCGTCGTCGGTGGCGGCGGTGTGGTGGTGGGCGTCGGACTCGGCGTCGGCGCCGTGGTGTGCCGCGGCGTGTAGGTCGGCGCCGGCGGTGCCGTGGTCACCACGACCGGAGGCGGCGGTGCCGGCGGCGGCGACGGTGGCGGCGGGGGCGGCTGCGGCGGTGGCGGCGCCGGGCTGGGGACCGGTTGCGCGCTGGGCGGTGGCGGCGGGGGCACCGCGGTGGGCGGCGCGACGGCCGACGGCGGCACCACCCGGCTGACCGGCGGCAGCGGGGCGACGGACGGCGCCGGCGGGGCCTGGCGGTTTTCGATCCCGGTCAGCGTGTAGGCCACCCCGCCGATCGCGGTCATGGCGACCGCGGCGGACATCCCGATGATCAACTGGGAGAAGCGAAGTCGCCGCCAGGGCCGCCGCGGTTTAGGCGGGTCGATGACGTTGAGCCGCATCGACCAGCCGGCCGGGCCGTCCTCGTCATAAGTTTCGCCGCCGAACCGCATCCGCAGGTCACCGGGGTATTCGGTTTGCGACCAAGCTAATTCGCGGTCGGTCAGCGCCTCGTCGTCGATCACCAGCACATCGCCGGCGCCCAGGTCGACGACGTCGCCGGCGGCGTCGGCCGCCGCCAGCAGGCCGATCGAGGTGCGCGTGCGCATGTCCAGTTCGCCGCCGCGCGAGGCCAGCAGCAGCGCCCCGGCCGCGGCCGCGAACGCCGGCTGCGACGGTGTCAGGATCGGTGTCCGGCCGTGCACCGAAAGTCGCTCCGTGACAAGCGGAATGCGTGCACCGCCACCGACGGTCACCACCGCCGCCAGGTCCGACCAGCTCTTGCGGTAGCGCACCAGCAGGTCGTCGAAGGCATAGATGAAGCCGGTCAGCCGGTCCTGCATCAGCTCTTCGAGATCGTCCTGCGTCAACGTCAGGCTGCAACTGCGCCCGCCGAGTTCGGCGGTGATCTCGGTGACGACGTCGGTGGAAAGCCGTTCCTTGGCGGCGCGGCACTGCTCCCGCAGCGCCGCGAGCTGTCCCACCCCGGCGGTGCTGGCCGGGTCGAGGCCGCTGCCGTGCCCGAGCTCCTCGAACGCCCGCAGCTGCAGCTCCTGGTCGATCTCGTCGCCGGACAGCGCGGCGTATCGCATTGTGGCGCTGACGAGCTCGAAGTCGCCGGCGACGTTCACCAGGGTGGCCGAGGTGCCGCTGCCCCCGAAGTCGAGCAGCCCGACCACGCCCTCGTCGGGCAGGCCCAGTTCGGACTTCACCGCGGTCAGCGCAGCGATGGCGTCGCTGACCAGCCGTGGCGCCATGCCGCTGCGGACGAAGCCCAGGTGAGTGCGCAACGCGTCGCGCAGCGCCTGCACGGTGCCGGGTTTCCAGTGCGCCGGGACCGCGATGGAAATCTCCGAAGACGCCGCATCCGCACCGGCGGCGAGCACCATCGCGTCCAGCGCCTCCACCGTCAACAGCTCCGGATCGTGCGCGGAACCGTCCGGCGACACCAGCGCGACCGAATCGCCGATGCGCTCCACAAAGCCCTTCATCGGCACGCCAGGCTCAGCCAGAAGCGGATTCTCTTCGGGCGCACCGATTTTCGGTGCGCAGTGCGGGTAGAGGGTCAGCACACAGCGGCGACTAACCGGTGGGCTTCCATTACGCGCAGCGACCAGGTTGGTGGTCCCGATCGACAACCCGAGTGGGTCGTACATAGAGCGAAAACCTTCGTCTATAGGGGTCGGTGGCCAGCGTCAACCATATCCGTGGACACGCCCAAAGCCGATGGGTTGCAACGTCATCGGTATATGGTCGATGCGGTTGTGTCACCGAAGTGGTACCGCGGACCCCTTGACAAACTCCCGTTGGACTCAGACCACGGTGAGCGGCAGCGATCGTCTCGGCTCGAATTGGAAGGTGGAACCGCCGCTGACCTTGGTCACCGAAACCTCCGGCAGCTCATCGGCGTCGGTGTCGGTTTCGACGAATTCGGCGGTCCAGTCGGTGTCGGTGCCGCTGACCCGCACGCCGATCCGCGGATTCGCCGCGGTGGCGATCGCCTGCAGCGGTTGCACCGAACCCGGCGAGCACAGGGATATCCAGGCGGCGTCGTCGTGCGCCGGTGACCGGTGCACCAGCAGCCGGTTGCCGGCGATTTCGGAGACGACGTAGCCGGCGGGGTTGAGCAGCGGATGCAATTCGAGCACGCGCAGCACCGCGTCGATCCCGCCACCGGATCCGACGGCGCGATGGATTCGCTCGGCGGCCAGCCCGGCGACGCCGGTCAGGCCGCGGGTGCACACGGACACCGCCTCGGCATCATCGGCAGCGCGCTTTCGCACCGCGATGGCGAAAGACAGGTACAGCAAGTGCATTTGCAAACAGACCTCGTCGGCGATGCGCACCAGCGCCGAGTGCGAGAACGCGCCGAAGTCCAGGTCGGACAGCAGCGGCCCGGAATAGTCGGCCATGCCCTCGTCCGACGCATCGATCGGGTCGAGTTCCCAACCGGCAGCGCGGGTTTGGCCCACGATGTGCAGCGCCGGGATAGGCTGGGCCTCCGGATAGGACTCGTCGATGATCACGGTCCACGCGCAGTGCGGATGCCGGTCCGCGGGTTCGCGGGGCGGGCGGTGGATGGGCCGCACCTGGGCGCGCGGATTGGTGGCCACCGCGGTGGCGTCGAAGGTCGGGTCCTCGATGGTGTGGCACATCCCGAACACGTAGTCCGGGCCCATCGGTTCGACGTCGAGCAGCGCCCCGCAATGGTCGAGCTGAAACTCGCCGTGCCAGCGGTCGTGCACGGTGTAGCGGAAATCCATGAATTGCGGCGGCGCGCCGATGTCGAGCTGCAGCCCCTTGAAGATCGTGATGACGTCGTCGCCCTCGTAGCCCAGCGCCCGCTGCATGCGCCGGGTGTAGATCGGGCTGGCGCCGGCCCACTCCTCGATGGCGATCTGCACCATCTCGTCGCGGCCGAAGGAGCTGATGCACCAGGCCATGCCGGAGCGGTCCATCATCTGGCCGATCAGCAGCAGTTCGGGGACCAGGACGGCCAGCTCGGACCGGGACAGGCGGGCATACGGAGATTGGGCCACGGCCCAAAAATAGACTCGGCTATGTTATAAAGTCAACAATGTCCATTGCCCCAGGCCAGCAGCCCGGTCGCCCCGCGGGGCCCACCAGGCGGACGACCGCGCCGCGCAAGCGCGGCGACGACACGCGGGCCAGGATCATCGACGAGACGGTCCGCTGCATCATCGAGGAGGGGTTCGCCGCCGCCACCGCCAAGCACGTGGCCGAGCGGGCGGGAGTGACCTGGGGCGTCATCCAGTACCACTTCGGCGACCGCAACGGCCTGCTGATGGCCGTGGTGGACGACGGGGTGGCCCGGCTGGTGGAAAGCCTGTCGTCGGCCGACGTCAGCGAGTTGCCGCTGCGGCAGCGCGTCGAGGTCGTCATCGACACCGCGTGGAGCTGCTACAGCAGCCCCACGTCGATGGCGGCGTTCGAGATCCTGCACGCCACCCGGGGCGCGCTGGGAGACTCGTCGCGCCGCCACCTGCTGGACATGAACGCCGCGATCGGCCAGCTCGGCCGACTGATCACCACGGATCCGGCGAATGCCGGTGTGGCCGAGGTGATTTGGGCGACGCTGCGCGGGGTTGTGCTGGCGCAGATGGTGATCGGGACGACCGTCGATTGGAGCCTGGAACGGCGTGCCCTGATCGACATGGTCACCCGTGTGCTGCAATGATCCGATGACCCTCGACGACCTGGCCGACATCGAAGCCATCAAGCAAGTCAAATACCGCTATCTGCGCGCGCTGGACACCAAGCACTGGGACGATTTCGCCGACACCCTCGCCGAGGACATCACGGCCGACTACGGCCCCTCGATCGGCAACGAACTGCACTTCACCAACCGCGCCGAGCTGGTCGAGTACATGCGAACCTCGCTGCCCGCGAACGTCATCACCGAACACCGGGTCACCCATCCCGACATCGTCGTCGACGGCGACACCGCCACGGGCAGTTGGTATCTGCAGGACCGGGTGATGGTCGCCGAGCTCAATTTCATGCTGATCGGCGCGGCCTTCTACCGCGACACCTACCGGCGCACCGAGCGGGGGTGGAAGATCAGCGGCACCGGCTACGACCGCACCTATGACGCCACCATGTCATTGGAGGGGCTGAATTTCACGCTCAAGCCGGGCCGGGCCATCGCCGGGGCGGACTGAGCGTCACTTGGTGATCGCGATGACCGCGCCGGGCCGCAGCCATTTCATGATCGACACCAGCTGAGCGTCGTCGACCGCCACGCAACCCTCGGTGGGTTTGCCGTCGGTGGTGTGAAAGAAGAACGCGGCGCCGCCGCCGGGGGTCTTGTTCTTGTTGACGCCCATCACCACCGCGTGCTTGTACTGCGGGATCTGCAGGTTCTCGCTTTCGGCGGTGTTGAACGGGCACTGGGCTTTCGGGCACACCTGCATGGAGTTGAAGGTGGGGCTGTGGTCGTCGCCGCTCCACCAGTAGTTGGGCCCGACGATCTGGGTGTAGGGCAGCCCGGTGCCGGGGTTGGGCGCGGTGCCGAAGGCGGAGTCCAGGCTGTAGACCCCCATCGGGGTGGCCGGAACGCCGCTCTTGGCCTGCGGCGCCATCCCGGCCGAGCCGACGTGGGTGGGCACGCCGGAGCGCAGCGACTGCCAGCCGGTGCCGGTGCGCTGGAAGATCTCCATGGTGGCGTTCGAGCCGCCGGTGCTGACCACCGAAACCACTTGTGTCGCATTGCCAACCGCGTTGGCGAACCAGGGAGCGCCGGCCGCGGCACTGATCGGCGAGAGCACCACCGAGGCGACGATCACGCACGCCGCAGCGCACAGTGACGTGAGCAGTCGGTGCATGCACTCCATCGTCGGACCGGCCCGTCCCGAGGGTCAAGTAAAGCTTTAGACCCGGTTAGGTCACCGCGCCGTGACCAAAAGCCCGCCGCCGCACGGCTTTAGCCCGAGCGGTCCGGAGCCGAAGGCCGAAACACCAAGAGACACAACAGGAAATACAGATAGCCCAGCGACCAGCCGGCCAGCACATCGGACGGGTAGTGCACGTTCAGCATCACCCGGGACAGCCCGACCGCCGGCAGCGCCACCGCGACCGCGGCGACGAGGAGGCCGCGCAGCACCCGGTTCAGCATCGGCAGCGCGAACAACGTCATGGCCAACAGACCGGCCGTCGCCTCGAGCGCGTGTCCGGACGGAAACGACGTCGAGGCCGCGCCGACCAGCGCGGTCGGCGGCCGCGGCCGGTCGACCAGCGCCTTGGCCCCGGCGGTGACCAGCTCGTTGCACGGCGCGCAGGCCAGCGCCAGCGCCAGCGCGGCCCGCAGCCGGCGCAGCACCACCGCGCACAGCGTTACCGCGATGCCCAGCACCGCCAGCGTGCCCGGGCCCAGCACCACCGACACCACCTCGGCCGCGCGCAGCCAGCCCGGGTGTTTGACCGCGAGGTCACGCGTGCCGTTCAGGAACGACCAGTCCATCCGCGCCAGCCAGCCCCAGCCGTGCCGGTAGCCGATCCACATCACCGCGTACACCGCCGTGGCCAGCAGGGCGATCGCCGCGGCGGGCGCGGGCCTCGGTCGCATCATTGCCCCATCGATACCAGCACGGCCGCGCGACGGCGCGCGCGCCGTCATACTGGGCAGCATGGCCGTGTTTGTCCGTAGGTTGTTCGGCATCGGCAAGCTGCCCGACGACCTGCATGCCCAGGTCGAGGCGGAAGGCCTTATCTACCTTGCCGATTACGTCGCGGTGACCCGGCGATTCAGCGGCACCATCCCGGGCGTGCGGCTGCCGCACAGCGTCGCCAGCTACACGGGGTCGCTGGTGTTCACCTCCGAGCGGGTGCTGGCGACGCTGTCCATGCTGCCCCGGCTGGCCGGCCCGACCGTCAACGTCGCCTGGGACGCGCCGCAGACCGGGGCGGCCCAGGTGGAGATCTCCTCGACGGGATTGCAGGTGGACGTCGACGTCTCGCGGGTCGACGAGAAATTCAGCGGCGAGTTGTCACTGCACTACAAGGTCGCCATTCCCGCCGATGTGCTCAGCGGCCTGCCGCGCCACTCGTTGGCCTTCGACATGCCGCCGGAGTACGTGTTCCGCGCGGTCGGCGTTACCTATAGTCCCTGATCGTGATCCGCGGCCAGGGCGGCTGGCGCAGCACCGCCAGGCTGCCGATCACCGCCGCCAGCAGGCCGGTCATCACCCCGATCAGCGCCACCCGGCCGGTGTCCACGGCCGGCGTCCAGCGGGCCTGGCCGTCACGGATGGTGAAGACCCCCGGCGGTTTGCCGACCACGATGACGGTGGTGCCGTCCGGGGTCTGATAGGGCTCGCCGTAGCCGCGGTCGGCGCCGCGGTCGGCGGCCAGTTGCTCGAGGACGTCGGAAGGCTTCACGGGCCACTCCCTTCAAGACACGATCCACGCTAGCCCGGATTTCCTACGATGGCTGCGTGACCGGTCCGGCTTTCAGTCCGCAGGAGCGACGGGCGGTCTATCGCGTCATCTCCGAACGGCGCGACATGCGCCGCTTCGTTGCGGGCGCGGTGGTGGACGAGCAGGTGCTGGCGCGGCTGCTGGCCGCCGCGCACGCCGCGCCCAGCGTGGGGCTGATGCAGCCGTGGCGCTTCATCCGGATCACCGACGCTGCGCTGCGCCGGCGCATTCACGCCCTCGTCGAGCAGGAACGGCCGCGCACCGCCGCCGCCCTGGGCGAGCGGGCGCAGGAGTTCCTGGCGCTCAAGGTGGAGGGCATCCTGGAGTGCGCCGAGCTTCTCGTGGTGGCCCTGGGCGACGACCGCGACAAGCACGTCTTCGGCCGGCGGACGTTGCCGCAGATGGACCTGGCGTCGGTGTCGTGCGCCATCCAGAATCTGTGGCTGGCGGCCCGGGCCGAAGGCCTGGGCATGGGCTGGGTGTCGCTGTTCGAGCCGCGGCCGCTGGCGGAGCTGCTCGGGTTGCCGGACGGCGCCGAACCGGTGGCCATCCTGTGCCTGGGACCGGTGCCCGAATTCCCCGATCGCCCGGCGCTGGAGCTGGACGGCTGGGCCACGCCGCGGCCGCTGGCGGAGTTCGTCTGCGAAAACCGGTGGGCGCAACCGCAGCTGCCCTGACCGGTCGGCGCGGCGGGAGTCGTCGCGGCATGTTGCGGTATCGTCGCCGGTCGCAAGGCAATGTGAGAGGTGACGCAATTGACGCCGGGCGACGCTGGCGACCGCAACGACGCGGGCCGCAAGGACAACGTGCTGATCGTGCACTGGCACGACCTGGGGCGCTACCTGGGCGCCTACGGCCACCGGGACGTGTCCAGCCCGCGCCTGGACCGCCTTGCCGCCGAGGGCATCCTGTTCACCCGGGCGCACGCCACCGCGCCGCTGTGCTCGCCGTCGCGGGGATCGCTGTTCACCGGCCGCTATCCGCAGACCAACGGACTGATCGGGCTGGCCCACCACGGCTGGGAATACCGCAGCGGGATTCGCACCCTGCCCCAGATACTGTCCGAAGCGGGTTGGTACTCGGCGCTTTTCGGCATGCAACACGAGACCTCCTACCCGAAGCGGTTGGGGTTCGACGAGTTCGACGTGTCGAACTCCTACTGCGACTACGTGGCGCAGCGGGCCGACGAGTGGCTGCGGCAGAGCGCTGAAGGTGTTGTGGGGCAACCGTTTCTGCTGACCGCCGGCTTCTTCGAGACGCACCGGCCATATCCGGAGGACCGGTACCCGCCGGCGGACAGCGCCGAGGTGCAACCGCCCGACTACCTCCCGGACACCCCGGAGGTGCGCGGCGACCTGGCCGCCTTCTACGGGGCCATCAGCACGGCCGACGCCGCGGTGGGCCGGCTGCTGGACACGCTGGCCGACACCGGTTTGGACGCCAGCACCTGGGTGGTGTTCTTCACCGATCACGGGCCGGCGTTCCCGCGGGCGAAATCCACGCTGTACGACGCCGGCACCGGCATCGGCATGATCGTCCGGCCGCCCACCGGCCGGGGACTGCCGCCCCGGGTGTACGACGAGTTGTTCAGCGCGGTCGATCTGGTGCCAACCCTGTTGGGGCTGTTGGGAATCAGCGTGCCGCCCGATGTCGACGGCGTGTCGCACGCGTCCGCGCTGCTGCGGCCGGATCCGGATGCTGCGCCGGTGCGCGAGCACGTGTACACGATGAAGACCTACCACGACTCGTTCGATCCGATTCGCGCGATTCGCACCAAGGATTACAGCTACATCGAAAATTACGCGTCGCGGCCGCTGCTGGAACTGCCCTGGGACATCGAGGAGAGCCCGTCCGGGATGGCGGTGGCGCCGTTGGTCACCGCGCCGCGGCCCGAGCGTGAACTCTACGATCTGCGCGCCGACCCCACCGAAATCACCAACCTGCTGGCCGGAGATGACGCCGACGCCGACGAGGTCGCCGCCAATCTTGCTGTGCTGCTGCATGATTGGCGTCAGCGCACCGGGGACGTGATTCCCTCGGAGTTCGCCGGCACCCGCATCGCGGCGCGCTACACCGAAACGTATCTGCAGATTCACCACGGCGCCCGGCCGACCGCCCGCTCGGCCATCGCCGCCGACCGGGGCATCGAGGAGGAGGGCAACCCCGCGCAGCGGTAGTTGCGGTCATCGTGACGCGAAGTCGCCGCCCGGGCCGCGCCCAGTGTGGGGCCTACGCACGTGTCCCGTTCGTTTTTCGTACCTGCCCCACACGCTCGGCGCGCGGGGCCGGCGCGGTGCTCGGCGCGCGGGGCCGGCGCGGGGCGGCGCGCGGGAGCTAGGCGGCCGGGCGGCCGGAGCCGACCTCGGCGACGATGAAGACCCGCCGGAACGGGAAGATCGTCGTCCCGTCGGCGCGCGGCGGGTAGGCGTCGCGCAGCAGCGGGATCAGCTCCTCGCGGAACTGCTCCCAGGCGTCGTCGTCGAGCCGGTCGCGCACCGGGACCAGCGCGGTGCCGGTGATCCACTCCAGCACCGGATGCTCACCGGTCAGCTGGTGCAGATAGGTGGTCTCCCAGACGTCGACCTTGCAGCCCGCGTCCAGCAGCATGTTGGCGTAGTGGGTCGGCGGCTGAACCACCGCGCCTACCCGAAAAGGTATGTCGCGCAACAACTTCGCGTACGGCTCCCGGCGGGCCAGGGCGCGCACCGCGGCGTAGGACGGGGACTCGAAGTTGCCCGGCATCTGCACCCCGATCCACGACCCGGGCGCCAGCTGCCCGGCCCAGCGCAGCAGCAGGTCGGAGTGTTCGGGCACCCAGTGCAGGGCGGCGTTGCTGACCACCACGTCGGTGTCGGGTTTGGGTTTCCAGTTGCGCAGGTCGCCGGTGACGGCATCGATGCCGCGCTCCTTGGCGGCGGCGACCATCTCCGGGGAGCTGTCCATCGCCTCGATGACCGCGTCCGGCCAGCGCCGGCCCAGGTACTTGGTCAGGTGGCCGGGCCCGCACCCGAGATCGACGACGCGGCGCGCCCGCTCGGCGCCCACCCGCGACAGCAGATCGTAGAAGGGACGGGCTCGATGGTCGGCAAAGGCCAGGTAGACGTCCGGATCCCACATGTCGGTCCTCCTGATCAACGCGCCCTCGCTAGCCGGCCGATGCACACCGTAGTACCCCAATGGTGCGCCTCGACACCGCCCCTGCGTGGGCCCGAGATGACATCACGGCGAAGCGAAACGGGCCGAACGCTGTAGGAAGCGCGCGACGGCCGGGCTAGCATCGGCGTTCGTGGCGCCCGACTTGGATCCGTTCGACCCGCCCATCCCCGTTCCAGACGTTCCCGGCGCCGATGTACCGCCCGGCGCCGGCGGATTACCCCCCACTTCGGCGTTGTCGCCTCGTCAGCGAATGGTAGTCGAGGCCTCGGCCCTGGGCGATCTGGCCCTGCGCACCTGGGTGGCCTCGCTGCTGTCCACCACGGTGGCGCCGTTCGTGGTCGCCAACGCGCTGCGGCACGCCGACGCCGCCACCGAACGCGCCAATCTCGAGTTCTACGCCGAGCTGGGCGCGGCGGCCGACCCCGACCGGTCCTTTCCGCCGCCCACCGAACCGCCCCGGGTCACCTTCCGACGGGCCAGCCCGTTGGCCGAATGGGTGGCCCGCGGCACGGTGGACAACCTCGCGTTCGACAGCAGCTTCACCGCGGTCAACCCGGCCATGCGGGCGCGCTGGAGCGGGTGGGGCCGCAACAACGTGGTGCGCGCGCAGCATTGGCGCCACGACGACGGGCCGCGGCCCACGCTGTGCGTCATCCACGGTTTCCTGGGGTCGTCGTATCTGGCCAACGGGCGGTTCTTTTCGTTGCCCTGGTACTACCGGGCCGGCTACGACGTGTTGATGTACACCTTGCCTTTTCACGGCAAGCGGGCCGAAAGGTTCTCGCCCTTCAGCGGTTTCGGCTATTTCGCCGGTGGACTCAGCGGCTTCGCCGAGGCGATGGCCCAGGCCGTGCACGACTTTCGTTCGCTCATCGACTATCTGCGCCACACCGGTGTCGAGCGCATCGCGCTCACCGGCATCTCGCTGGGCGGCTACACCTCGGCGCTGGTGGCCTCGGTGGACGATCGGCTCGAGGCCGTCATCCCCAACTGTCCCGTCGTCACCCCGGCGACGCTGTTCGACGAATGGTTCCCGGCCAACAAGCTGGTCGGGCTGGGCCTGCGATCGTCCGACATCAGCCGCGCGCAGTTGGCTGCCGGGTTGGCCTACCACTGCCCGCTCACCTACCGGCCGGTGCTGGCCAAAGACCGGCGGATGATCATCACCGGCCTCGGTGACCGGATGGCCCCGCCCGAGCACGCCGTCAAGCTATGGCAGCACTGGGATCATTGTGCGCTGCACTGGTTTCCGGGCAGCCATGTGCTGCACATCAGCCAGCTGGACTACCTGCGCCGGATGACCGCGTTCCTGCAGCAGGTCATGTTCTAGCGGCGGCGACGGTGTCGGCGTCACCGGCCGGCGCTCCCTGGGTGGGCCAGTGCAGCCGGTCGAGCAGGTCCGCGGGCGCCGCGGTGTGCCCGTCCAGCCGCCCGGTCGACAACAGGTCCAGGGCGGTCAGCGCGGGCAGATGGTTGCCGCGTTGCGGGATCAGCCCGGCCAGCGGCGCCCCGCGGTCCGGGGCGGTGTCGGTCTGGAACGCGCATGCCACGGCGATCGTCGGCGCCGCCTTGTCCCCGGCGATCTCCAGCGCGGCGCAGCTTTCGCGCGCCGGGTACGAGCGGATCGCCTCCAACGTCTCCGGCAGCGACTCGTCCACCGGGATCTGGTATGCGGCAAGGTAATCCGACGGGCCGCGCTGCACCCCGCGCCATCTCTCGCGCGGGTTGGACGTCAACAGGCGGGGGATGTCGTCGGGCGGGACAACACCGGCCTCCCAGCCGGTCTCCCGCAGGTGGTCGGCCAGCCGGCGGGCGGCGACCTGCGCGGTCTCGGCCAGCGGGATGCGCGGCGAGCGCGCCTGCAGTGCGGCCAGGTTGTCCGGCGCCGACACGGTGAGCCCGATCCAGGTTTGGCGCCGGGACTCGTCGGAGGCGTTGTCGCGGCTGGTGATTCGGACCTTGTCCGCACGGATGCCGTAGCGGTCCAGGTAGCCGGCGATCAGCGGCAGCGGCAGCGCGTCGGAGCCGTCGGCGGGCGCACCGACGCGGATCAGGACGGTGGTGGCCGGGTCGGGACGCTGCGGGCGCACCGCATTGTGCCGCCCGATGATCGCCAGCCGGCGGCGCAGCAGGGTGGTGAAGTACAGCCCGCCCCACCATCCGAACAGCACGATCAGCACCGCGGCCGCGATGCCCAGCAGCCAGTAGTCGCGCGGCGAGTGCCACGGGTAGGCCATCGCCGCGGGCGCAACGGCCAACAGCGCCAACGTGATTCGCCCGCTTCCGGGCGTCGGTATCCGATGCTTGCTCACGCGCTGGGGTCCTTTCGTCGGCGTGCCGCGAGGGCGGTGACCGCGCCGGCCACCGCGACCAGCACGGCCAGGGCGGCGGTGCCGGCCACCGCCACGGTGCGGGGTGTGGCGTCGGGGGGCGCCGGCGCGGGCGGCACGGCGATCGGCTTGGCCGCCGGGCCCGGCTGATCGCCGGCGGGCAGTTGCCAGGTCAGCGCCGCCACCGGGTCCACGCTCCCCGCGCCCACCACGTTGGACGGGTCGCGGGCGCCGTTGTGCGCGGTTGCGGTGATCCGATGCACCACCGCGGTGGCGGACAGGTCGGGGTACTTGCTGCGCACCAGCGCGGCGACGCCCGCGACGTAACCGGCCGCGTAGCCGGTGCCGTTGAGGGCGGCCAGCTGCTGGTGTTCGTCGGGCAGTCCGTTGGTCAGGCCGGCGCCGTCGCCGTTGCCGATCGACACGATGCGTTCGCCGGGCGCCGCGACCCCCACCCACGGGCCGGCCACGGTGAACTTCGACGGTTGACCGTCCGGGGTCAGCGAGGCCACCGACAGCACGTAGGGCTGCCACCACGACGGGATGGACAGCGAGGTGACGCCGGCCCAATTGCGTGGATCGCTCGGGCGGCTCAGGTCGGTGAGCGGATTGGACTCACACGACGTTCCGCCGGCGAACGATCCGGTCGGCCCGCTGTCGCCGGCGGCGGCGACGATCACCGCGTCCTTGTCCACGGCCGCATAGCGCACGGCGGCGCCCAGGGCGGCCTGGTCGACGGGGCGGTCCACCGGCAGGCAGGTGGCCGAGCCGATGTCGATCACCCGGGCGCCCAGGTCGGCCGCGTGCACGATCGCGCGGGCGAGCGTGCCGACCTCGGCGGCCGCCCGCGCCAGCAGCGGATCGCCGCCCGGGGTGCGCGGCGAGAACTTGGCCGAGGTGGTCCTGATCGACACCACCCGCGCCGCGGGGGCCACGCCGGCGAACCCGTCGTCGGGCGACGGCTGGCCCGCGACGAGGCCGGCCAGCAGCGTCCCGTGCCCGTCGCAGTCGGTCAGGCCGTCGGTGGTCTCGACGAAATCGCCGCCCGGCTCGACGTTGGGTAGCCGCGGGCCGGGCCGCACCCCGGTGTCCAGCACCGCGACCAGCTGACCGTCACCGCGGGAAAACCGCCATGCCGCAGGAAGATTCAGCGCCGACTGGCTGGGTGTGACGGCGGCCGGCTCGCTGCCGGGGATCACCCCGGAGGTGGTACATGGTGCGCGCTGCTCCATTGGCTGCCCGGGGCCGGGCGCCCCGCTCGGTGGCGGGACCCCCGGATCGACCGTCGGCGGGCTGATCGCGAGGGCCGGCGGACTCGCCCACGTCGCGGTGGCGGGCAACAACGCCAACGCCGCCGCGAGGCAGGCCGATGCCGGCCGAATCATCGATCGAGCACCCAGCCGAACAGGCCGACCACGAACGCCATGACCGGGATCAGCGACGCATCGAGCCCGGTCGCGACGAAGCCGACCAACCGGCGCACCGGCAGCGAATAGCTTTCCGGCGCGGCGATACCCGGGTTCAGGGCCACCACGATCCACACCGCCACCAGCGCCAGCAGCACCAGCACCGCGCCGAGGGCGCCCGCATACCGGCCGGTCGCGGTGTAGAGCACCAGCAGCACACCGGCGGCCAGGTACGGCTGGGCGAGCAGCCACGCCTTGCACGCGGCCGAGTCCCACACCCGGGCGCGCAGCACCGACGTCGCCGCCGTCGCCCCCACCACGTACCAGCCTGCGGCACTGAGTGTTTCGGGCCGCAGCGCGATCGCCACCGAGCCCAGCACGCTGAGCAGCACCGCGGCGGCGATGAACCCGCTCTGGTGGGCGTCGCCGATCCGCACCCGCCGCGGCAGGTCCTCGAGCACCGGCAACGGCGGCGCCGACGGCGTGGGGTCGCCCGGCGCCGGAATGACCGGCAGCGGGAAGCGGGCCCACAGCGCGGACAGCGGCGCGGCTTCCACGGTGACCAGAAGCGCGGCCACGATCAGGCCGCAGCCGAGCGCGACGGGAGTGATGTGCCAGAGCAATTCGGCGCCCGCGGCCAGCAGCACCGCGGCGCCCAGCACCGCCGTCGCGGTGAAGAAGCCGGCGAGGCGTTCCCGCTCGGCGCTGGGCGCCATCAGGGCGATCAGCGACCAGGCGGTGACACCCGCCGCGGCCAGCATCACCTGCGCGGGACCGAACCGGCCCGGCACCGCCAGCGCCAGCGCCGCGCCGATGGGCACCAGCGCCGCGATCGAGAGCGCCATCCCGGTGCGCGGCGAGCGGGCGGTGGCCAGCAGGCCGACTATCGCGGTCAGTGCCGCCACCGCGCTGACCGCAACCAGCCCGCCCAGCGCCCCGGTGGCGACCCGGTAGCTGACCGACAGTCCGGTCGCCAGTAGGGCCACCGCGATCACCGCGGCCAGCGCGAAACGCTGGATATGCGTTGTGCCCCAAGGCCGTAGCCGCGAGGTGGAGAAGATCATGGCCGCGTCGGCGATGTCCTCCACGATGCCGGGCGCGGCCGGGCCGGCCGGCACCGGTTGCAGGGCCAGCAGGTCACCGTCGACGACGCCGACCGTGTCCAGGCTGGCGTCCAGGCTGAACGGCGCCCCGCCGATGGGCGCCAGGCTCAGTTGCACCGCCCCGCCGACCTCTGCGGCGCCCCGCGACGGGGCGCCGTCCTCCGAGTCGCCGTTGGCGGCGGCCGGAACCACCAAACGCTGTACGGCGGGCAGGATCTCGCGCAGCGGCAGCTCGGCGGGCAGGGCCATCTCCGTCAGCCTGCTGTCCGCCAGTATTGCCACCCGGACGATCGGCATGACGGTTCCGGATGTCACCGGACCCTCGCAGAATGTTGCGGCCGTTCCTGGAACATCGTGCTCTCTTCTCTATTTCTCTTCAGTGTTGGACAGAAAAATCTCGGGCCAGCCGGTGGCCGGCGAACCATCCGTCGTCCGGCAGCAGCGCGGTCAGGTGTTCGATCGCGACGGCGATCGCGAACGGGGTGCCCGGGCTGAACGTTGACACCCATTCGCCGTCGAACGCGCGGGACGGGCTGACCAGCACCCGCCCCTCGCGGGCGTCGACGATGCTCATCCCCACCTCGGTGGTGGAGTGCCGGCCGTCGCGGTGGCAGCCGGCGACGATCTCGACGTAGCTGCGCGGGCCGTTGAACACCGACTCCACCACCGGACGCGCCGACTGCGGAATACCAAGGTAGTCAAGGACTTCGGAAAGCGGAGCACCCGCACGCAGCCGCTCGTCGGCCCGGGCGCCGACCCGGGTGGGCATGCTGAACTCGTCGAAGGAGGCCGGTGCCCGCTGCGCGAGGCCCACGGTGAGCACCGGGACCAGCGCGCGCGGATCGTCGATGTCCATGGCGGTGAACGTGATCAGCTGCGCGCTGCGCAACGCGACCACCGTGATCGACCGGCCGCCCGCGCCGTCGCGCTGCGCGACGATGCCGCGCAGCAGCTCGCTGCCGCCGCCTTCACCGGTGCCCTTGGCGGGGCCGACGTAGCGCAGGTCCAGCCAGCGCTGCGGGAAGCACACCACCTTGATCCACTCGGCGACCGCGGGGTTGATCAGCCCGGCGTCGGACACCAGGCCCATCTCGCTCAGCTCCGCGCGCTGACGGTCGAGGAACGCGTTGCGTTCCGCCGCATCGCGGTACGGGCAGGTGATCGCCAACACCCAGGGAAAGCTTCCTGCCCCAGTGGTTTCCGCGATGAACCAGGCGTGATCGACCGTCAGCTCGACGGCGTTGGGTGCTGGGTCCATCAGGTCAGTTCAGCCACGAACTAGCCGCCCCATTTGGCGGCTTCGGCCTGGTCGCGCGCCAACATGGACATGGTGTTGGCCTCGTGGGTGCTGGCCATCGACTGGTAGGCGCGCACCAGGCTCTCCATGGCCTCGTTCCACTGCGCCTGCCACACCTGGTAGGTCATCCCGGTGTCACCCTGCCAGGCGTTGGACAGGGTGGCCTGCTCGCTGGCGATGTCGGCGCCCAGGCCCTGCATCGTGCCGGCATAGCCCGACATGTCGGCGGCGTGGCTCAGCATCGCCGGGTAGTTGTACATGATCTGTGACATCACAAGTCCTTTCGCTGTCGGCGTCTCGAAAACGGCTGGGTCAGAACGCGGTGTAGCCGGACGCGGCCGCGGCGTCGGCGGCCACGTAGGTACCGGCGGCGTCGCCGAGGTTGGCCTGGGCGATGTCCAGCAGGGTGTTGACCCGGGCGGCGACTTCCACGAAGCGGGCGTGCGCGGCCTGGAATGCCGCCGAGGACTCGCCCTGGTGGAACGCCTGGGCCGAGACCGCTTCCTGCTCGGCCTGGCTGATCGTGCTGCGCATCAGCGCCGCCTTGGCGCTGAACGCCGATTGTGCGGCTACCAACTGCGGAATGTGAGCGTCCAACATACTCATGGTGCTTCCTTTCTGTTGCGTCCGTTGGGGTTTCGGTGATTCACCTGCATCTGGCTGACTGCCTTACCCCCCTTTCCCCGGCTCGGTCGGATGAGCTCCGTTCTGTGTGTCCTGCTCCCAGGTGCCGGGCACCATGGGCATCCGTGGGCTGCCGCCGAAGTCGTCGTCGGCCAGCTTGGTCAGTCCGGCCGCTTGAAAGGCCTTGCGCCGCTGCTGGGTTCCGGCGAACCCGAGCGTCCCGGCGCCCTGCCCGGAGGCCACCGCCGCGGCCAGCTCCTCCTCGGCGCCGTAATCCGGGGGGACACCGAAACCGGAGTCCATGTCCAGGAATTCGTCGCTGTAGTCGTGCAGCGCGGCCCGCCGCCGGCGTCGCGCTCGCGCCTCGGCGCGGGCCGGCGCGGCCGCACCGGCCGCGGGGATGGTCGCCGCCGGGGCCTTGGCCCCGCCGCGCCCGCTCAGGGTGGGGCCCACTCCGGTGTCCGGGTCGCCGCCGAAGGCGACCAGATAGGCGAAGTTTCCCGCCGCGGCGGCCGGCGCGGGGGCGGCCGGCGCGCCGGAGCCGGCGGCGACCGTGCTGGCCGGGGCCCCGGCGGGGGTGGCGACGCTCGGGGCCAGCGCCACCGCCGCCGGCAACGTGGGCGGCTTGTTCGACGCCAGCACCGGGGTGATCGCGGCGGGGGCGGCGACGGGCGCGATCTCGGCGGGCGCGGCCAGCAGCGAGCTCAGGCCGATGCCCAGCAGCAGCGGCAGCAGGAACGGCGCGGTCAGGATCGCACCCCAGGTCGGCCAGCCCACCGCGTTGAAGAACACCTGGTAGGCGACGAAGAACAGCAGGGGTCCGTTGGCCGCCAGGAACGCCGGCAGATTCGCCCAGAAGTCCTGCAGCATCTTCTGGATGTTCTGGAAGAACTGAGACAGCTGCTGGATGAAGTTCTGCCACCAATCCCCGGAGCTGTTCTGGGCCGCGTTGGCCGCGAGGTTGTTGGCTTCCCCGCCGGATTTGACGATGGACGGCGCCGGGGCGGTGCGCGGTGCCGCGGCCAGCGCCGAGCCGGCGACGGCCTGATAGGTGCCCATCGTGGTGGCCGCCTGCACCCACATCCGGGCGTAGTCGGCTTCGTTCACGGCGATCGGAATGGTGTTGATGCCAAAGAAATTCGTCGCCAGCAGCACCCCGTGGATGGTGTGGTTGGCGGCCAGTTCGGCCAGCGTCGGCATGGCCGCCAGCGCGGTCGTGTAGGCCGTCGCGGCCACCTCCTGCTGCGCCGCGGCCCCCGCGCTGTCGGCGCTGGCCTGCTGCAGCCACGCCAGATACGGCAGGTGGGCCGCCGCGTACTGCTCGGCACTCTCCCCTTCCCAGGACCCGGCCTGCACCTCGCCCAGCAGTGCGCTGAGTTCGGCTGCCGCCGTGGCGTATTGGGCGCTGAGCGAGGCCCAGGCACCGGCGGCCGCCAGCAGCGGCCCCGGGCCCGGACCGGCGCTGAGCAACGCCGAATGCACCTCGGGCGGCGAAGCCATCCAGATCGGTCCGAACGGGGAGGTCATGTGTCAGGCGCCCGCGATCCCGAACGTCGCAGCGGCCGCCGTGTCGCCGGCGAGATAGCTCGCGCCGGCCTCGCCGACACCGACCCCGGCCCGGCCCAGCTCCTCCACGCCCTGGGCGGCCACGGCCGAGTGCTCCTGGCCCTGGGCGCTGAAACCCAGTGCGGTTTGCAGGGATACCGGGTCGGCCGCCGGCGGCACCACCGCCGTGATCGCCGGCGCCGCCGCCGCGTGCGCCGCCGCCAGCCGCGCCGTCAGCGCCTCCACCGCCGCACTGGTGGCGGCCAGGCCTTCGGGGACCACTCGCAGTGTCATCTCTACTCCTCCCGTTGCGCTTCACTTGCCATGACGGATTCCCCGGCCAGGGGGTTGACCAACTGCACGTATGTCGGAGCGTCGCTGTCGCCCAACAGGATTGCCCGTCCGGCGGGCAACCGGCCGAATCGCTGGCCGCGGATCTTGCCGCTGTCTTGCGGGTTGCCCGCCAGCATCAGCGTGGTCGCCTGCAGGTCGTTGAACCGGCGCAGCAGCGGGTTGGTCATCAGCGCGTGCCCCGAGCCGGTGGCGCGCGCGGTGACGATCACCCGCAACCCCAGATCGGCGGCCTGCGACAGCAATCCGATCAGCGGGGTCCACGGGCGCTGCCCGACGTAGGGCCCGCTCATCGCCGGTGAGTCCGGGATCTGGTCGACGTCGTCGATGATCAGGTAGTGGGTGTGGCCCGCGTACGTCCAGCGGGACAGCTCCTGCGGCGACAGGCCGGCCGGTGGCCGGCGCGATTCGATCAGGTTGGCCAGCCCCAGCATCGCCGGGATGATGCGGTCGATGTTGGCGGTGTATTCGTTGTCGGCGAACAGCGGTTCGTCGACCAGGTGCAGCCGCCGGTCCAGCACGGTGAAGGCCACCTGGTCGGGCGAGGAGTGTTCGCGCACGGTGCGAATGAGGTGGCGCAGCAACGTGGTCTTGCCCGTCTTGCTGTCGCCGAACACCATCAGCAGCGGGTTGTCGGCGAAGTTGAGCACCACCGGCGCCAGGTCCTCCTCGCGCTGCCCGATCACCACCTGCTCCGGCCCGCGGTACAGCGCCCCGACGGCGTGCGGGGCCAGGTTGGTGGGCAGCAGCCGCACCGGCGGCGCGGCCATGCCCGGGTAGCGGTCGTTGATCGCGGCGATCTGGTCGAGTTCCGGGGCGGCGAACAGGAAATGCTCTGCGGCCATGGTCAATCCGCGACCGGGCTGGTCGTGCGGCACCGCCTCGGCGGGGCGGCGCAGGGCGCCGACCACCCGGACGTTGCTGTCCCGCGGGTCGTGCAACTTCAGTTCCAGCCGCAACCCGAGGCCGTCCCGCATGGCCAGCGGCACCTCCAGCCAGCTCGGGGTGGTGATCACGACGTGGATGCCGTACGCCAGGCCGATGTTGACCAGCTCACTGACCTTGGCCAGCAACGGGTTTCGCGTGTTGAACTGGTCGGTGTTGTCGCGGCCGAACGCGTACAGGTTGTCGATGACCAGGAACACCTCGCCGAACCCGTCGTCGGGCACCCCACCGCGGGAGTCCCGGAACGCCTCGCGGCGCTGCCGCGACAACAGCAGCTGCTCGAGCTCGCCGAAGGTGCGCCGGATGCGTTCGGGTTCCAGCGCCGAGGCCACGCTGCCAACGTGCGCCAGATCTTCGAGCGCACGCAGTTTCCCGCCGCCGTAGTCCAGGCAGTAGAAGGTGACCTCGCGCGGCGAGTGCAGGCTGGCCGCGGACAGGATGAAGGTCTGCAGCGCGGTCGACTTCCCCGACTTGGGGCCACCGTGGATGACCATGTTTCCGGCCGCGGACGCGGCGTCGAAGATCAGCGGGTCGCGGCGCATGTCGAAGGGCTTGTCGATCTCGCCGAGCGGCCACTGCCACTGCCGCGGCGGCACGCCGGCGCGGGCCAGCATGGCGCTCAACGGGATCGGCTCGTCCAGCGGCGGCAGCCACAGCTGCGGCGCGCGCGGACCGTAGCGGGCCAGCTGCTCGCCGATGGTGGCGATCAGCTTGCGCGGCGGCCCGGCCAGTTCGTCTTCCTCGGGCGCACTGATCACGGTGTCCTGATCGGGTTCGACCCGCCCGGCGGTGAACAGCTTGGGCTCTGGGATAGACGGCACCACAAAGGATTTGGCCTTCTGCGGCGGCTCGTAGATGCCGTCGACGTAGGTGCTGCGGAACTTGATCGGGGTGGCGCCGGGGGCGGGCACCAAAAAGCCCACGCCCTTGTGCTCCTTGCCGGATTCGATGTGGTAGGCGTCCTCCACGCCGATGATCTGCCGAGACACGCTGGGACTGGCCACCTTCAGCCCGATGCGGTAGGAGGTGTTCTTGTCGATGTCCTTGATCTTGCCGACGTCCAGGGTCTGCGACGCGAACAGGATGTGGATGCGGAACGAGCGGCCCTTGCGCGCGACGTAGTCGAACAGCTCCGCGTACTCGGGGTGGTCGGCCAGCATCAGGGTGAATTCGTCGGCCACCACGAACAGCGTGGGGATCGGCGGCAGGTCGTGTCCCGCAGCGATGGCGGCCTCGTACTCGACCACCGAGTTGAACGCGCTGCCCTGCACCCGGCGGCCGGCTTCGCGCAGCAGGTTCTCCCGCCGGGCCACCTCGCCGCGCAGCGTGTCGGCGAACCGGTCGGCCAGCGACTTCTTCTCGGCCATGTTGGAGATGACGGCGACCACCTGCGGGAAGTTGCGGAAGCTGTCTGCGCCGGCCTCGCCCTTGAAGTCGGCGTAGATGACGATCAGCCGGTCGGCCGAGTGAGTTGTCAACAGCGACAACAGGATCGACATCAGGGTCTGCGACTTGCCCGAACCGGTCATGCCGATCATCAGCCCGTGCGGGCCCATGCCGCCCTCGGCTTCGTCCTTGAGGTCGAAGATCAGCGGCTCACCGGTGGCGGTGACACCGATCGGGACGCGCAACTCGTCCTCGCGGCGGCGCGGCGCCCACAGCGTGGGCACATCCAGCTGGGAGGCATCCGGGATGCCCAGCAGGGTGGTGAAGGTGGCGCCGCGGGTGGCCGCCGAGCGCAGCCCGGTGTGCGTCGGGTTGGAGTCCCAGCGCGACAGCTGGCGCGCCAGGTGGGCGGCCTCGTCGGTGCCCAGCTGGTCGGCGTGGTCGATGTAGGGCTGCCAGCCGCCGGTCTGCCAGCGTTGGATGGCGCCCTGCGCCACGCGCAGGATCGGCTTCTCCGGATCCGAATACTGTTCGCGGTGCGGCGCTGTCGCGCTGCGGTGCACCACGGTGACACCGGCCCGGCCGACCGCCAGCGCCGAGGCGCTCAGGTCGTAGTCCGGGTCGTCGACGACGATCAGCAGGTGCCGCAGCGCGTCGGCCGCCTCGCCGGTGAAGGCCGGCCGGTCCAGCAGCGCCGGGCCCAGCTTCGCGACCAGTTCGTCGACGTTGCCGGCCATGAAACGGGCCGGCCCCACCCCGTCGAGCTCACCGGGAATGTCGATGTGCGGCAACCACTTCAGCCAGGACCAGTCCGGGCCTTCCAGATCGGGTGTCACCAGGGCGATCCCGAGCACCGTCGGGTCGTGCCAGGTGACCGCCTGAGCGATCCAGGCCCGTATCGCGGCGCGCGCCTCGTCTTGCGAACCCAGCACCGTGATCCGGGAGACCTTGGCCAGATCGATTCCGGTCGGCACGTCGCGCACCGTGCGATGGGTGTCGAGCAGGCTGCGTAATGCGCTGTGCGACACCGGTTCCAGATCGATCTCGTCGGCGATGTCGTTGACCCGCAGCGTGGTGGCCAGCGGCACGTGGTGGCGGCCGGCGCGCAGCACCAGGAAGTCCGGGTCGTGCGGGTCGCGCTCCCACTGGCGGCGCGATCCGGGCACCGTGGCCAGTGCGCTGGGCTCGGGATGCGACCACTGCGCGGCGGCGCGCTGGGCGGCGGCCTGGGTGCGGATGTTGTCCCGGACCACCGACAGGTAACGCAGGTAATCGGCGCGTTCGGCGTCGACCTCCTCGGTGCGCGTCTTGTTGTCGTTGCCGCGGTACATCGCGGTCGCGGCCAGCAACAGCACGAACGGGAAGAACAGCGTCTGCGGCGAGATCAGCCGCATCCCGGTGGCGAACAGCGCGACGATCATGCCGACGATCAGGATGACCAGCACGTAGGGCATCGCCCGGCGCAGGAACGACGGCGGGATCACCCGGGGCAGCTCGGGCGGCGGCTCGATGACGATGGTGCCCTTGCGGGCGACCGGGGGCGCCAGCCGCCGGCGCGCTTCGAAGATCAGTCGGCTCATCGGGGGGCTCCCTCGGCTTGCGGTGCGGCGGCAGCCACGCGGCCGGGCGCCTGGTCGGGCGGCAGCCCGTCGTGTGCCAGCAGCGCGTCGGCGCGCGACAACGTCGGACCCTTGGCGAACAACGACAGCACCGACCACGGGATGGGCAGCGGCGAGCCGCTAAGGCCAAGGGCCTCAACCGTTTTGCCGTGCCCGGCGGCCGAGTGCTCGGCCTCGTTGTCGATGCCGTAGCGGACCCCGGTGTCCGACACCCAGAACAGCGATCCGGCACCCGGCGAGCCCGCGCCGCCGCCGGCGGTCTGGGTGAAGTAGCCGGTGCCCGGCGGCAACGCGACCCGGGTGGCCACCGGCCCGTTCTGCGGGGAGCCGCCGCCCACCAGGTCGACGGGGCGGATCGATTCGGCGATCGGCAGCGCCGAGCCGGACAACAGGTTCAGCGAGCTGGTGGCCGCACCGGCGGGCTTGGTCCAATATGCGCATGTCACAGGCGATTTGGCGGTGTCCACCAGGCTGACGTGTTGGTCCGGGTAGCGCGCGGTGTCCAGCATCCGCGACACCGGCAGCTTGGCCACCGCGTCGGCGCCCAGCCGCGGCGGTTGGTCCAGCCCATAGGAATTGGTGTTGCGCAGGATCGCCGCCAGCACCGGTGAGATCTGCTGCAGGCCGTCGGGCAGCACCGCGTAGTAGCGCGGCGCCCCCGAGGAGCTTTGATCCAGGGTGTAGGAGACCACCACGGCCCCGATCGGGGCCGGCACCGCGAACGGCGCCGGGGCGCCGGCGTTCGGGATGCCCGGCGCGGACAACGACGGCGCCTCGGGTATCGCGTTGAACAGACCGAGCGCGATGGGCCGGGGCGCGGGCAGCTCGGAGTTGTTCTCGGTCAGGCCGAGCGCGTTGGTGACGGCGTGGTCGGCCAGGTTGATCTGCGAGCGCCGGCCGTTCCACAGCAGCCAGGTGCCGCCGTCCCGCTCGGCCAGGATCGCCTGCTGCGACGGCAGCGCGGCGGCGCGAGCGCCGCTGCTGTCCGGCCGGCCCGCGATCACGGTGACACCGGTGCTGTGCGCGCCGTGCCCGCCCGGGGCGGGCTCGCTGACCGAGTCGCACACCGTCCAGTTCGCGTCGGTGGACGGGTTTTGCACCATCCGCTCCGGGGCGCCGGGGATGCCGAGCAGGTTGCCGCGCGGAAACCGATCCAGCTCAGCGCTTTTCACGGTGGTGGGGTTGACCGCCTTGCCCACGATCAGCCGGGCGGAGGTCAGGTTGAGCACCGGGTGCAGGTCGTCGCCGACCCGGACGTACAGCGCGGCCGTGGACCGGTCGGCCAGCACGGCGTTGGTCCCGGCGGTGCCGTTGGGCCGGATCAGCGAGAACACGAAGCAGCCGGCCAGCCCGGTGACCAGCAGGACCGCGCCCATCGCAACGGCGCGCGACTGGGTGCGCAGCGGGTCGACCAGCATCCGGGTGTCGTGCAGGGCGATACCGGAGGCGATGCGGCGCATCACGAACCGCCAGCCGCTGACCTGGTGCCGGGTGACGAAGCCGCGCCGGTACTGCACCTGGTCGGGGTTGTCGTTGACCGGGGTGCGCGAGGTGAACGAACGCCGGTCGTCGGGCTCGTTGTTGGCGGTCATGCCGGCACCGACAGGCCAAGGCCGCGCAGCAGCGGCTCAACCGACCGTGCGACGTCGTCGTCGGTGATCGTCATCAGCTCCTCGTCAGTGAATTCGCCGGTTCCGGCGTGCTCGGAATGGTCGAGCCGGAACTCCCGTTCCTCTTCGGCGCGCTCGACGATGTTCCGGACGAATCGGCCGTTACCGGCGATGTCCAGGTTGCGGCGCGAGATCCCGTTGGCGTCCGGGGTCGATTCGCGGGCCAGCTTGGTGAACAACTCCTCCATGTGGTCCAGCGCGGCCTGTTCGAAGACGCTGTCGCGTTGTTCGGCCATCTTGGTGGCGATCTCGACCAGCTCCGACGGCGCGTAGGACGGGAAGTCGATGTTGCGGGTGAACCGGGAACGCAAGCCCTCGTTGGTGTCCAGGAACTTGTCCAGGTCGGCCCGGTATCCGGCGATGATGACCACCAGGCGGTCGCGGTCGTTCTCCATCCTGGCCAGCAGGGTGTCGATGGCGACCAGCCCGAAGTCGTTCTTGGCGCCGGTGGCGACCAGCGCGTAGGCCTCGTCGAGGAACAGCACCCCGTCCAGCGCGCTGTCGATGATGGCGTTGGTCTTGGCCTCGGTCTCGCCGATGTGCTGGCCGATCAGGTCGGCGCGGTGCACCTCGCGGATGTTCTCCCGCTTCAAAAGCCCCAGGCCGCAATAGATCTTGGCCACCACGCGGGCGATGGTGGTCTTACCGGTTCCGGGCGGCCCGGCGAACACCAGGTGGTGGGCCCGCTGCGCGACCGCGAGCCCGCGCTGCTTGCGGACCAGTTCCATGGCGACCGAGCTCTTCAGCCGGGACACCTGGTTCTTGACCTCGTCGAGTCCGATGAATTCGGCGAGCTGGCGTTCGGCCTCGGCCAGCAGCACCGCCTTGCGCTCGTGCGCGGCCGGGTCGACGAAGTCCTCGGCGCTGGGCTCGGTGGCGGGGTCCCACGGGTCGGTGCGGGCCTCGATGCGGGCCGCGGTGGTGGTCACGATGCCGAAACTGGTGTCCGATAACGCCTGTTCGACCTGTTCGTTCTCCGGGTGCGCGGCGTAGAGGTCCTGCAGCACCTCGCTGGCCGATTCCTCGTCCACGTGCGCGCGCAGCACCAGCGCCTTGGCCAGGGCGCCGTCGACGGCCGCCACGGCGACCGGACCGTCGGGCTCCTCCAGGTAGGACAGCGCCGGGGCGAACATGCCGAGGCGGGCCAGCGCGGTGCCCAGGGCGATCTTGGCGGCGTGCGCGTAGGCGTCGTCGAGGTCGGTGTCGTTGACGATCGGGGTGAGCAGCTTGACGACGTCCGACCAGCGCTCGGCCCGGTAGTTGATCACGACCGACACCCAGCGGGCTTCCCGCCAGCCGGGTCGGGCGGCGGTCAGCGCGGCGACGATCCGGTCGGCGTCGGCGAAGCGCCCGGCGGTTGCCAGCGCCCCCGCGTAGGCGAGCTGGAAGTCGTCGGTCGTGGTGGCGCGGAACTGCAGATACAGCCCGGTGTCGTAGCGGAAGCCCAGCGCGCCGGGCGCCAGGTCCACCTGGCGCTGCAGCACGCCCGCGGTGGCAGCGGTACGGGCCACCGCCTCCAGCACGCGCAGCGACACGTCGCCGGCGGCCGCCAGCCCGGTCCACGCGTCGCACTGGTCGTGGGCGATGCGGGTCAGCGCGGCGAAGCCGGAGCGGGCGGCGGCCAGGTCGGCCGGGCGCTGCCGTTGGTAGACGACGATGCCCAGCGCGCGGCAGCAGGTGGCGAACCGGCTGACCACGTCGCCGTCGACGCGTGCGTCGACCCGGGAATTGACCGGCTGAGCTGTGAGCATGCCGGTGTCACCGCGTTCCACGGCCGCGCCTTCTCATGTATGTAGCCTCCCCTAACCTAACCGCCTGAAGTTAGCATTGCATAAGCTAACTGTCGAGGCGTTCGAGCCTGGTCGGCTCACCACTCCGCTGCCCTTCTTCTACCGCTGATGAGGACGTTTCGCCTAGGGATTTGCCGCATTTTCGGCATACTCACAGCCGCACCCTCGGCAGCCTCACAGCAAGACCTCACCTTACTGAAAATCATTTTCATTATCAATTCCGGCGTGCCTCCCGCGGACGGGTAGCGGATGGGTAGCCGGGCACGGTCACGCAGCCAGTAGTCGGGCGCCGCGGCGGTAAAGTTCCGCCGCTACTCGCCGGTCCAGTTGCCCGGCACCATGGGCATCGACGGTCCGGTGCCGAACTCGTCGCCGGCCAGCGTGGCCAGCCCGGTCGCCTGCGCGGGGGCCGACGGCGCGGTGCCGGCAAAGCCCAGCGGGCCGGCGCCCCGATCCGATGCCGTCACCGAGTCGGTTTCGGGCTCGGGTCCGGCGTCGGGCTCCACGTCCATGAACTCGTAGCCGCGATAGCGGTCCTTCATGGCGGCCCGGCGTCGCCGTCGCGCCCGCGCCCGCTCGGACGCCGATGCGCCGGCCGGCGCGGCGGCCGCGGCGGGGTCGGGCTCGGACGCCTTGCGCTGTGCGCCGCTGCCCATGCCGGTGCCGCTCCCGATGGTCGGGCCGCCGATCAGGTACGGGTAGGCGGTGCCGCCGATGCCGGAGGGCGGCGGCGGTGCGGCCCCGGACGCGGTCACCGTCGCCGACGCGGGGGCCGGTGCGCCGGCCGATGCGGGCGCCGGGGCGGCGACGGCCGCGGCGCCCATCGCGGGACCGGCCACCACGGCCGGCATGCTCGACGGCTGCGGCGGCGGCGCGGCCGGCAGCGCGGGCAGGGGTGCGGCCTTCTGAATCGCGGCGAGCCCGCTCAGGCCGGCGAGTCCCGCCGCGGCCCCGGCCGGCAGGGCGAGGCTGAACGCCGCGATCTGGGGCGCGAAGGCCTGGAAGGCCTCGATGGCGTGGCCGATCTCGTCGACGATCAGCAGCCAGATGTCCCGCAGCAGCTGGGTCAGCGCGGCAGACGGGTTTTCGGGGAACTCCTCGAGATCCCGCCCGATGGTTTGGAAGATCTCCAGGAACCGGTTGACCCACCAGCTCAGCTGGTAGGGGTTGCCGCCGTCGTTGTCGACGATGCCGCCGTCGTCGCCGCTGTCGTCGCTGTCCGAACCGTCCGAGCTGGTGGAGTTGACGATCGACGGCGCCGGGTCGGTCTGCGGCGCGGCGGCCACCGCCGTGCCGGCGACCGCTTGATAGGTGGACATGGTGGTGGCGGCCTGGACCCACATCCGTGCGTAGTCGGCCTCGTTGACCGCGATCGGGATGGTGTTGACGCCGAAGAAGTTGGTCGCCACCAGCGCGGCGTGCGTGGCGTGATTGCCGGCCAGCTCCGGCAGGGTCGGCATCGCGGCCAGCGCGGCGGTGTATGCGGCGGCCGCGGTCTCCTGCTGGGCGGCCACGGCCGCGCTGTTCGCGCTGGCCCGCTCCAGCCACGCCAGATAGGGCGCGTGCGCGGCCACGTACCGCTCGGCGCTGGGCCCCTGCCACGCATCGGATTGCGCCGCCGCCAGCGTCGCGCTGAGTTCCGCGGCGGCCGACGCATAGGTTTCGCTCAACGACGTCCAGGACGCGGCCGCGCTCAGCAGGCCGGCCGGCCCCGGCCCGCTGCTGAGCAGCGTGGAATGGACCTCCGGGGCGAACGCCATCCACACCGGCGCGGTCATGGCCGAAGACTCCTCGTCGGGCTGGGTCAGGAACCGCCGGGGCTGTTCGGCGGCGCACGGGTGAGCCCGGTAGTAGTCGCACCGGGGCCGCGAGAAGTTCCGGCGCGGCGCCGATTCATGGATGACTCATGAAAAGCCGGCCGCGATCGGGGTTCGCGGCCGGTTTGTCGCTCGGCGGGTCAGCCCCGCACGGCGCTCACCAGGGTGTTGCGCGCGATCATCGGCCCGGCCTCGGTGTCCGGGCCGGGCACCGGACGGCCGACCTGGCGCAGGTAGTCGGCCAGCGGGGTGGGCACCGCGGTCCAGCCGCGGCTGCCGAACCACTCGGCGGCCGGCGCGCACTGTTCGTTGTAGACGAGCTGAAAGAATATTCGCTGCTCGCCCTGCTCGTTGGCGGCGCGTTCGGCGGCCACCGCGGCCTCGAAGTCCTCGGGCGTCAGCGGGGCGCCCTCCTCGACGGCGACGTGGCTGCCGTGGCCGGCCAGCGCGTCGATGCCGGTGAACAGCTGCTCCTGGGCGCTGGCCGGCAGATAGATCAGCAGGCCCTCGGCGATCCACGCCGACGGCTTGTCCGGGTCGAATCCGCTGTCCCGCAAGGCCTGCGGCCAGTCCTCGCGCAGATCGACGGCGATCTCGCGGCGCTCGGCGCGCGGGTGGGCGTCGACGCCGGCCAGCACCTCGCGCTTGAAGTCGAGCACCTGCGGCTGGTCCAGTTCGAAGATGGTGGTCGCGGCCGGCCAGTCCAGGCGGTAGGCCCGCGAGTCCAGGCCCGCGGCCAGGATGACGACCTGCCGCACCCCCGCGTCGGCCGCCCGGCGGAAATATTCGTCGAAGTACTTGGTGCGTGCCCCCTGGAAGTTCACGAAGTGCACGCCGAAGTCGTCGGTCTTGAGCTGATGGTCGGGATCCTTGCCGTCCAGCACGTCGGCGGCCGAACCGCCGACGGCGCGGCAGAAGATCTCCGCGTACGGATCCACCGCGAGCGGGTCGGGCTTTTGCGCCTCCAACGCCCGCGCCGTGGCCACGAACAACGCGGTCGAGCCCACGCTGGTGGTGATGTCCCAGGTATCGCCTTCGCTTCGCACGCGATCCACCCTACGCCGCCCGGCCGACACCGCATTTCCGGTGGCGCGCAACGGTACTAGGGTTTCGCAGCTATCGGCGACCGTCGCGTCGGCGGAACTGCTCCATCCCGCCTGCGCCGGCGGGGCTCATGACGGGTCCGGGTCCTGCCGCGCCCCCTGCGCCGCGTTGTCGGCGGCTTCAAGGCCCACGCACGGCTCCTCATGCCAATCGCCGAACGGGTCGTCGTACCCCTCCCACTCGCCGGGGCGCTCCAGCTCCTCGTGGGTGAGCAGCGCCGCCTGCAGCGCGTCGAGAATCTCGGCGGGATCCGCGCCGCACACCAGGATTGCCATCGCGGTGTGCCGATCGCCGTGCCGGTCGTCCCAGCCCAGCGCGGCCAGCACACGGCGCTGGGCATCGATGCCGTCGCGCTCGGGGCCGGTCATGGCGGCCAGCCACTTGCCCGCCGAGCTGACCCGCAGGCCGGCACCGGCCGATTCCAGCCACATCGCGCGGTCGGCCCGACTGGCCAGCCAGAGCCGCCCGCGGGTTCTGATGACGCCGTCGAGCAGCAGATCCAGGCAGGCATGCAGCCGCCCGGGATGGAAGGGCCTTCGAGAGTTGAACTCCACCAAGCGAATCGGCCCGCGCGCATCCAGCGGCGGCTGCCCCGCCAGCAGCGGGCCGTGCGGGTCGTCGACGCGGCCGCGGCGCGCGTCGCGGTACAGGTTGTTCAGTGCGTCATCGATGCCGTCGGCGCCAACTCGGACGCGGGCGCGCGGGGCCAGCCGGCGCAGCACGGCGGCCAGGAACGGATTGGGATGGTCGAGCACCACCACGTCGGCGAATTCGGCCTGACCGATCACCACCTGGGCGTGGGTGCGGCCGTCGTCCAGTTCGTCCTCGCCCAGTGCCTGGCTCAGCCACGTCGAGGAGTCGACACAGGTCACCACGGCGGCGATCGAAACATCAAGGGCCGCAGGGCCGTCGACGCCACCCGGCGCCACCCGGACCCGGACGTGGTTGATGGCCAGGCAGATCGGTTCCGGTTCCAGCCAGGGGGCCAGGTGCACCACGATCCGGTCGACGTCGTCGCGACGGTGCAGTTGACGCAGCAGGACCAGTAGATCGTTGCGGATAGTGCACGACACGCAGCCGTGCGCGAGTTCCAGCCCGCACTCGGTGCTGGTCAAGACGCCATCGGTGAGCACCGCCGTGGTTCGGCGCACCACGTGGCCGTCGAACCGATGCTCGACGACCAGCGTTCCCGGGGTGCGCAGCAGCGCACCCACGACCGGATCCGTGCCGCGTTGGCCGGCAACCAGGATGACGGGCGTCCGCATCGGCCTCCTTATTGGTAATCGTTTTCATCTAAGCCACCCATACGGTACCGTTCGTGGCGGGCCTTGTCGAAAATGATTTTCAATAAGCGGAGAGGGGTTACGTGTCTGCCCACTGCCAGGTGACGGGCCGGCGGCCGAGCTTCGGTAATGCGGTGTCGCATTCGCATCGCCGGACGCCTCGGCGCTGGTCACCCAACATTCAACTGAAGACCTATTACCTGCCCTCGGAGGGGCGCCGGGTCCGGCTGCGGGTCAGCGCCAAGGGCATCAAGGTTATCGACCGCGACGGCATCGAGGCGGTGGTGGCGCGGCTGCGCCGGCAAGGGCAGCAAATCTGATGGCCCGCAACGAGATTCGACCCTTGGTCAAACTGCGTTCGACGGCCGGGACCGGATACACCTACATCACCCGCAAGAACCGGCGCAATGACCCCGACCGGCTGGTGCTGCGCAAATACGATCCGGTCGTCCGCCGCCACGTCGACTTCCGCGAAGAGCGCTGAGCGAAGGCGGGTCAGCGCGGGTAGGCGTAGGGGTTGCGCGGCGCATCGATCCGGGTGACCGCGGTGGTCTGCAGCGTCGGAATCACCGCCGATTTCGGTTGCCGCGGCGCCGGAATGACCTGACCTTCGACCCGGATCCAGGTGTTGTCCGGCAGGCCGGCGGCGGCCGCGGCGGCCGGGCCGCGCAGATGGATACGGGCCAGCTGCGCGTCGGCCGCACAGCAGACGATCACGACGCGTCCCAGGTCGACGCCGTGAGCCTCGTTGAGGACGAAGCCGGTCACGGTGATCGTCCGGTTCGTCAGCGATCCGGTGGTGTCCTGCGCCTCGCGCATCAACACCTCCGGCAGCGACACTTCCGGGGACGATCCCGTCGGCAACGGCGGAAACTTTTGTCTCAGAACATCATTGGACACCGCCATCACCGACGGGGCCGCCGCGGAAGGACGCAGCGCCGGCGGCGCCACGAACATCAGCACCAGCACGGGAAGCACCAGCAGCCAGACGAGGCCGCTGCGGTGGGAGTGCTCGTGGCCCGCCCCGCCGGGCGCGTCGACGGTGCGCGGGCCACCGCGGCGGATGTCGCCCACGATGGCCGCCAGCGCCAACCCGATCAACACCACGGCCGAGGTCACCAGCCACGGCCACAGTCCGGGTTTGACATACCGGGTGAACACGCCGGAGGCGGTGATGATGACCATGCTGATGCCCACCAACAGCAACACGGTGTTTTCGGTCTCGCGGCTCATCAGCGCGCGCCCAGCACGAAAAAGCCGATGCCGCAAGCACTCACGGTTGCTACGAGAAGAGTGCACGGCGCAAAACGGGCCGCGAATGCCCGGCCGAACATGCCCGCCTGCATGGCGAACAGCTTGACGTCGACGGCGGGCCCGACGACGAGGAACACCAGCCGGGGCAACAGCGGCACCATCGTCAGACTGGCCGCCACGAACGCATCCGCTTCCGAGCACAGCGCCAGCACCACCGCCAGGGCGGCCATCAGCGCGACGCCGAGCGCCAGGTCACCGGCCAGATGCGTGAACACCCACGGCGGCACGGCCACGTGCAGCAGTGCGGCGGCGGCGGCACCGAGGACCAAATACGATGCGGCTTGCAGGAAGTCGTGACGGGCCGCCTCGGTGAAGACCTCCAACCGCGATTCGGCCGGCGCCCGGGATGCCGGCAGTGCGCGCGTGATCCATTCCGGACGGCCCCAGCGTGACCACACCCAACCCATGACGACGGCGGTCAGCAGCGACGCGCCCAGCCGCGCGAACACCATGCCGGGCAAGCCCGGAAACGCCACCGCGGTGGACGCCAGGACGACCGGGTTGATCGCCGGCGCCGCCAGCATGAACGTCAACGCGGCCGCCCCCGTCGCCCCGCCCTCGCCGAACAGCCGCCGCGCCAGCGGCACCGACCCGCACTCGCAACCGGGCAACGCCATCCCGCCCGCACCGGCCGCCAGGACCGCCGTCGCCGGCCGACGCGGCAGCCAGCGCGCCAATCGCTCGGGCGAGACGAACACCGCGATCAGCCCGCTCACCACCACCCCGAGCACCAAAAACGGGATCGCCTGGACGAAAACCCCGCAGAACACGGTGCCGACCGTGGACAACGCCGCGCTGTTGCCGACCACGGTCCGCAGGGTGGTCGCGGCCAGGGCGCAGGCCAGCAGGATGCCGACCAGCACCTCCATCGACCCGATTCGCCAGCCGCGGACGGCCTTCAGCGTCGCCACCGGGCCATTATCGCTGCGCGCCCGTCGCAACGAACCGACTAGCTGTCGTGTTCGGCTCCCGCGTCGTCGCCCGGTTCCCAGCTGCCCGGCATCATCGGCATCGTCGGACCGCCGAGCTCGGCGCCGGGCAGGGTGGTCAACCCGGCGGCCGCGCCGGCCGCGTCCTTCCGCGCGGTGCCGGCGAAGCCCAGCGCGCCCGCGCCCCGATCGGACGCCGAGGACTCGGGGCCGGCCGGCCCGCCCCAGTCCGGGTCGACGTCGACGTTCATGTCCATGAACTCCTCGCCGTGCCCGCGCCGGGTGGCGCGGCGGCGCCGGCGCGACCGGGCGGCATTGCGTGCCGCCGCGGCCGCCGCGGCGGCGGCGCTGTCGGGTTCCGGCGCTTTGCGTTTGGCGCTCGAGCTGGCGCTGGCGCTCATCCCCGAGCCGGTTCCCATGCCCGGCGGGCCGATGACGTAGGGCGGGAAGAATCCCGCCGCGGGCGCGACGGGTGCCGGTGCCGCGGGCGGCACGCCGGCCACCGTGGTCGCCGTGGCGGCGGGCGCGGGCGCCGGGGCCGTCGCCACCGGGGCGGCCGCTGCGACGGGGGTGGGTGCGATGGCGATGGCGGGCGGCAGGCCGGGCGGGGCCGGCGGGGCCGCGACGGCCGCGGGGACGGCCACCGGCTGCGGGAGGGCCGCCAGCCCGGCCAGCCCGGCGAATCCGCCGACGGCGGCGAACGGCGCGGCCGCCAGCAACAGCGCGGGGGCCAGCAACTCCGGCTGGCTCATGAAGATCTCCAGGATGTGCGTCGGCCAGTCGAACAGCATGAGTTGCACCAGGTACTGGAACGCCAAGGCGGGATTGTGCACCAGGTAATAGCCGAACTGCTCGAAATCCTCCAGCAGTTCCAGGGCGCGCACCACCCAGAAGATGGGTTCCCCGGCATTCGTGTAGGCGTCGTAGTCCAGCCCGTTGACGGTTCCCTTGGCCGGGTCCCAGTCGATCCCCAGGTTCCTCAGGATGTTCGCGATGAAGTCGTTGAACGGGTTGTCGATCTTGGGGTCGTGATCTTCGTTGCCCGAATCGTCTTGCGAGGCATCAGATTTCATGATCTGCGGTGCCGGTCCGGCTTGCGGTGTGGACGCGACGGCGGCGGTGGACACCGCGTGATAGGTGGACATGGTGGTCGCCGCCTGCGTCCACATCCGCGCATAGTCGGCCTCGTTGACCGCGATCGGCACCGTGTTGACACCGAAGAAGTTGGTGGCCACCAGGGTCGCGTGCACGGCGTGGTTGGCGGCCAGCTCCGGCAGCGTCGGCATCGTGGCCAGCGCGGTGGTGTAGGCGGTCGCGGCCACCTCGTGCTGGGCGGCCACCGCCGCGCTGTCGGCGCTGGCCTTGGTCAGCCATGCCAGGTAGGGGGCGTGCGCGCCGACGTACGATTCGCCGCTGACGCCCTGCCAGGCGCCCGCGGCGACGCCGGTCAGCAGCGTGCTCAATTGCTCTGCCGCAGAAGCATATTCGGCACTCAACTGCGACCATGCGCCGGCGGCGGCCAGCAACGACGCGGGTCCAGGGCCGCTGCTGAGCAGCGCGGAATGCAGTTCGGGCGGCGAGGCCATGAAGATCGGCGCCGTCATGGGTCTCCTCAGGCTGGAAGGCGGACCAGACTGAGCAAACTTTAATGAAAATGATTATTGTTATCAACCCGGCCGTGGCGGCCGGCCGCCCGCGCTACACGAGCGGACGCCCCTTGCGGATCCGGCGGTCCAGGTCGTAGAGCAGGACGTTGAACGGGAATTGCCGGATGAACCGCGGTAGGTAGCGGTTCACCGTCGCCAACACCGCGATCAGCCGGTCGAAGCGCCGCTGCTTGGTCGCGTCCCAGGGCAGCCGCATCTCGTCGCGGAACCGCTGCGGCAGGAAGCCGGTCGTGATGAACAACGCGAAGCCCTCGGTGAGACGCCGCACCGGGCCGGGCAGCCACACTCCCCGAATGCGGTTGGCCGCAATGGGATACAGATACTCGCGCACGGCGTCGTCGATGTGCACCTTGGCCAGCGACTCCTCCCAGTAGCGGTCGAACGCCGCGCGGTCCGGCGGCCACATCGCCGGCGGCACCTGCAGCGTGGTGGCCAGCGTCATGCCCTCGCGGTAGTGGCGGTCGGCGTCGTCGCCGTCGAGTTCGCCGATGAACATCCGGTAGATGTCCAGCCCGCCCTTGTACAGGCAGGCGCCCACCCACAGCTGCAGGTTGGGGTCGAAGGCGTTGTAGGACACCGGGCTTTCCGGCGTCGAGTACACCTGCGCGTGCGCCCGGTTCACCGCCCGGCGGAAGGCGTCCTTCTGCGCCTCGCTGCCGGAGGTCGCCACGGCCAGGTAGGTGAAGGTGGTGCGGGCCCGCTTGATCGGATGCAGGTCGACCCGGCCGCTTTCCACGCGGCTTTCCATCACGCCGTAGCCGACACCGGGATTGGCCAGCTGCATGATCACGTTCGCCGGGCCGGCCAGCAGCGCCACGCCCATCAGCCCCTCGTCGATGCCCAGCGTCCGCAGCGGCTTGCGCCGCCGGGGCCGGGGCGGGTCGGTGACGCGGCGCTCGACGTGGCTCGTCGGCTCGACATGGCCCGTCGGCTCGACATGGGCCGTCGGCTGGTGCACCGGCTCGTGAATCGCCATCGTCAGGTCCTCCCGCAGCACTGGTCCGCTAATCTGCGAACGCTTGTTTCCTGATATTGTCGTGGCCCGGCGTTGGTGTCAAGATGGTGTGCATGAGCCAGACGTCCGGCGCGCGGCCGTACCGCGGGGTCGAGGCGGCCGAGCGGCTGGCCACCCGGCGCAACCGGCTGCTGGGCGCGGGGCTGGACCTGCTGGGGGCCGAGCAGCAGAACATTGCGGCGGTCACCGTCCGCGGCGTGTGCCGCCGCGCCGGCCTGGCGGCGCGTTACTTCTACGAAAGCTTCACCGACAAGGACCAATTCGTGGCGTGTGTGTTCGACTGGGTGGTCGCCGAGCTGGCCGCGACCACGCAGGCCGCGGTGACGGCGGTGCCGGCCCACGAGCAGACCCGCGCGGGCATGGCCAACATCGTGCGGACCATCACCGAGGACGCCCGGGTGGGCCGGCTGCTGTTCAGCACCCAGCTGGCCGATCCGGTGGTGGTGCGCAAGCGCGCCGAGTCCAGCGCGCTGTTCGCGATGCTGTCCGGCCAGCACGTGGGCGACGCGCTACGGATGCCGGCCAACGACCGGATCAAGGCGGCCGCCCACTTCGTGGTCGGCGGCGTGGCACAGACCATCAGCGCCTGGCTGGCCGGCGAGGTGCGTCTCGAGCCCGATCAGCTCGTCGACCAGCTCGCCGCGCTGCTCGACGAGCTGGCCGAGCCGGCCCTGTACCGGCGCACCGAAACGCCCGCGCAGTCCTAGCGGGTTGCCACCGCGCGGACCGGATTCCAGCCCGTCGCGGCGGTCAGCGAAAAATCGTTCAGCGCCCCCGAAAGGGCTTGCCGCAACGCCTCGTTCGAATTCTGCCGGCCCAGCTCGTAGCCCAGGACCGAGACGAAGACCCGGTCGTGCACTCGTCCCGACAGCAGCGCCAGCGCTCCGTTGGTGCGCTGCATGGTCGCGTCGGTCACGCCCGGGTACACCGACCTCATCGCGAAATAGTCGGCGTCCGTGCCGTCTGGCCGGTTGGCGGCCGGGTCGAGCGCACCGAGGTTGGACGACACCACCGTGGTGGCGCCGCCGGTGACCACGCCGAGCAGCCGCCGGAACACCCGCTTGGGGATCAGCGGAACCAGCGGCAGCAACGCCCACCGCTCGTCGGGCAGGTCGTGGTGGCGGACCAGGGCGTGCTTGACCGCGGCCCGGATCGCGCGCAGGTCGGTGCCGATCGCCGCGGGTCCCAGCAGCACGTCGACGTTGGTAACGGCGTTGGCGCGGGTGTCGCCGGCAACGCGTTCGTTGACCGGCATGCCGACGGTGACCGAACCGTCGCGGGCGACCCGTCCCACCCGCTGGGCGAGGCGGGCGGCCAGTCCGGCGAGCAGCGCGTTGCTGGTGCCGCCCAGGGTCCGGGCGCGGGCGTCCCACTCGTCGGCGTCGACGAAGATCGTCTGCGCGGGAACGGTGATGCGGTCTTGGGTGCCGCGCCGCCGGGTCGCGCGGCCCCGTGCCGGCGCCGCGCCGTCGCGGCCCTGGCGCAGCATCCGTGCCGCCGCCCGCACCGCACGGCCGACATCGCCTGTGTCGCGGGCGGTTTGGCGTGCGTCCTCGGCCACCGCGGACCAGCGTGGCCGGCCCGCCGCCGCGGGCCAGCGGACCGTGTCCGCGCGCCCGAGAGCCGCGTCGGCCAGCGCCTCGCACAGCCCGACGCCGTCGGTCAGGCAGTGCGTGGTGACCAGGCTCACCACCGCGCCGCCGTCGGTCAGCGGCAACACCGCCAGGTGCCACCCGGGCCCGTGCTCGGCGTCCGGCCGCCTGCCGGCCTGCTCGGTTAGCCAGGCGTCGACGGCATCCCGCGGCCGCGGCACCGCGACCACCTCGAGGGCGCCCTGCGCGCCGGTCGACACCCAGCGATGACGGCCGAACGGCAACGGGGAGCACTCGATCCGCCGCGCCAGCCGTCCGGCACCCAGGTGCCGGTGGAACCGCCTCAGCCCGGCCAGGTCGATCGCGCGGTCGTACACCCACACGCATTGCAGCAGGCTGGTGGCTCCCGTCGCCCGCTCACCGAGAAACAGGGTCTGGTCGGCCAAATCCAGCACGTTGCTCATGATTACGCCGCTTCGGTGTCGTCCGCGGTGGGCGCCAAGGTGCCCGGTTCGTGCGAATCGGGTTGGCGCACAACCACGACGGGCTCGTCCGCGGCGGGCCTGGCGACGCGGATGAACACCCGGATCAGCGTGGCGATGTAGCGCAGCACCGAGTCGCGGGCGATCGCGTTGTCCGGGAACGACATTGTCACCGTGGTGTTCGCGGCCTGGCGGTTGATCCACATGTTCACCCCGCCGTGCGAAAGGCTGTCGCCGTAGGTGCCGAACTTGGTCTCGGCCCACAGGCCGTTGAGGGGAATCTTGCGGAAGTCGAGGAACGACAACATCATCGGCAGCTGGGTGGGCAGTTTGATACCCAGTTCGTCCGGCGTGGCAAGCTCCAGCACCCGCTCCACCGGCACGTCGGCCAGGCGTTGGGCGTCGTCGAACGACTTCTGCGCCGTCCTGGCCGCCTGGGCGAACGTTTCGCCCGCGGTCGGCACCGTGACCGGGATCAGGCTGGCGAACCAGCCCAGGGTCATGGTGTCGACGCCGGGTGTGCGGGTGTCCCGGGCGGTGAATCCGTGATACGTCGTCTTGCCGGTCAATTCGTGTTCGGCCAGCGCCGTGCAGGCCAGCACTCCCCCGATGAACCGGGCGCCGGCCGCCCCGCAGGCGGCGTCGAATGACGTCGTGTCCGCGGCGTCCATCAGCTCGACGGTCAGCAGGTCGCCCTTGCTGCTGGCCCACGTGTCGCCCAGGGGCAGCGGAAAACTCGGCCAGTCGCCGTCGGTGTCGCGCGCGAACTCGATCCAGTGCTTGATCTCCGGCGACGACAAGGTCAGCGCGGCGGCCTTCGCGCGCTGGCGCACCGCGTAGTCGCGGTAGCTGCGGATCTCCGGCAGCCCCGCGGGCAGCCGGCCGGTATGGGCCAGCTCCTGATAGGTCAGGTGGATGTCGAGGAAGATGAGGGCGGCCGAAAGACCGTCGATGTGCAGGTGGTCGACGCTGGCGTAGAAGGTGAAATACTCTGCGTGCTGGATGATTCCGTAGGTGAAGCAACCCCATTCCAGGGTCTGCGGAGTGCTTGTCAGCACGTGCGTGCGCACCTGGTCGGCGTTCATCTGCCCGAGCGGCACCGCAACGTAGTCGATGTCCTCGGGACGGTCGATGACCCGGCGCACGAAGACGCCGTTGTCGTGCTCGAACCAACTGTGGTAGGTGTCCTGCCGGCGCAGGTGCGCGTTGATGGTCGCCGTCATCGCGCCAATGTCGCAGGCGCCGGGGATGTCCCACGCCACGACCATCAGCCGCGGTAGCTGGCGGTCCAGCACCTTGCCGTGGTAGGCGGCCCAGAGGTGTTGGTTCTGTTGGTAACTCGGCGGCAGGTCACTTCGCCGCGCGGCGCGCGCGGCTTCGAGCGCGGCCGGCGCGGCCATCCACATCGTGACCGGGCCGTGCGGCGGTTGCCATTCGTTGATGTTGCCGAGTGCGACCATTTCCTCGAATCCTTGTGCTGTGTGAGCCGACGCTTCCGGTGCGGCCGGGGGTTGCGAAAGTGCATTGAGCGCTTGGCTTTTCGCACATCATCGGTTTGGTTTCGCGCTGGAAATCGGCAACGGTCTCGACCCCTGAGGCGGACTGAACCACCCCGTCGCTTGCACCCCCTGTGTCGCTGCTGTGACGCTAGCTGACGGAGGCGAAGATTTCGGCGGTTTTGTGAAGACTCGCATTCCCCAGCGAAATCACCGGCGGTGCAGTAACCTCTCCTGCCCGACAGGTCCCCGATCCGGACGCCAGGCACCCGCGCGCGCGGTGTCCTCGCCAATTCCGCTGTGCGGGTCGGTAACTCGGGATACGATTGACCGTTGGGCGGCCGGACCGTCAGGGGAACAGCGGCAGGTCCCACAGTCGCATGCCGGGGCGCAGCAGCCACAGCCGCATCATGGTGAGCCGGGTGATGCGCAGCGCGCTCAGGATCATGAAGACGGCCAACGGCACCTCGATCAGCAGCGCGGTGATCACCGACAGCCAGACGTCCTTGGGTCCGGCGGTCATCAGGTCGAACCACGCGTCACAGATCAGCAGGACGCGGCGAGCCCGAGCAGCTGGCGGCGCAGGTAGCCGAGCACCGCGGTGGCCAGCATGAAACCGACCAGCAGCACGTCGAAGCCGATCCAGGTGATCGGCCAGTTGTGGGCGACGTAGTTCTCCGGCAGCGTCACCGACAGGTAGCCGAGCCACGGGATCATCGCCATGGAGCCGCCGATCATCAGGCTCAGCCGGATGCGCCGCATCCGGGCCAGATATTCCGGGTCGATCACTTCGCCCAGGGGCCGCTTCAGCCGGGAGACGAGTTCGCGCCGTTGCTCGGGCGTGAGCGCCGCGATCTGTTCGTCGGTCAATATGCCGTCGGTCATGACACCATCCTCCGGCTCGGCGGCGTCAGCGCCCGGCGCCCACCCGGGGCCGGCGGTCTGCCGCGGTCTTGGGCACCGCTCGAGCGTCGCCGCTGTCGAATTCCTTCACCCAGCAAGCGAACTCGAGGGTGATGCCGTCGGGGTCCTGGAAGTAGAAGGAGCGCACGTAGACGCCGGGGTGCACGGTCGCGGAGACCTGCATCGGGCTTTCGTCGTGGTTGAGCACCGGGCCGACCCGCACACCCTTGTCCTTGAGCCGTTGGCGGTAGGCGTCGAACTTCTCGGCGGGCACGTGGAAGGCCAGGTGGTTCATGGTGCTCACCGCGCTGGTGATGTCGCCGATGCCGGGGATGGCGCCCGGCGACGAGATGCCCGGGACGCGGTCGGGCGCGTCGGCGAACCAGAAGAAGGCCACGCAGTCGCCGTTGCCGGCGTCGAAGAAGAAGTGCTGGCCCGCGCCGCCGGGCAGATCGAGCGATTTGACCAGCGGCATGCCCAGCACGTTGCTGTAGAAGTCCACGGTTTTCGCCATGTCCGAACACACCAGGGCGACGTGATTGATCCCGCCGAGTTCGAATTCGGTGTTGGTGTTGTGCGGCTTGATCATCGGGTTTCTCCCTCGGTCCCCGGGTGACGATCCTGGCCAAGACCCGAATCTGAATCTAACATCAGATTCAGTTTTGGCCCAGGGAGGTGCGCAGGTGTCGACCGCGGCATCCCCGGCTGACCGGCCCGGCCGGCCCGCGGCGCTGCCCACGCATCGGGGCAGGCGCACCCGGGCCGCCATCGACATGGCCGCCCGCACCGTCATCGCCCGCAAGGGTGTGCTGGCCACCACCATCGCCGACATCGCCGCGGAGGCGGGCCGCTCGGCGGCATCCTTCTACAACTACTACGACTCCAAGGAGGCGATGGTGCGCCAGTGGGCGCTGCGCTTCCGCGACGAGGCCAACCAGCGGGCGCGGTCGGCGACCCGGCACGGCCTGTCCGATCGGGACCGCGCCTACACCGCGGCCGCCGCCCACTGGCACACCTACCGCAACCGGCTGGCCGAGGTGATCAGCGTGTCACAACTGGCCATGGTCAACGACGACTTTGCTCGGTACTGGGCCGAAATCTGCGCGATACCAATCTCTTTCATCGCCGAATCGGTGCGGCGCGCACAAGCCCGGGGCTACTGCCGCGACGACGACCCGCAGCTGATCGCCGAGGCGATCGTGGCGATGTTCAACCAGTTCTGCTACATCCAGCTCGGTTCCGCGCGCTCCGGGGAACCCGACGACCAGGCCTGCATCCGAACCCTGGCCAACATCTATTACCGGGCCATCTACGGGCGTGAGGAGGAGCCGCAGAGTTGAGTCGCGAATCGAGTCGCCGTACCGGCGCCGGGGTGATCCGGGAATTCGTCGGGCTGCCCTCGCGCACCGCCGGCCGCGCGGGCGCCGGCGGGCATCCCTGCCAGGGGCTCTACCACCGGGGCGTGGGACGCAAACCGAAGGTGGCGATGATCGCCACGCACTACCAGATCGACTTCTCCGAGCACTATCTGGCGGACTACATGGCCACCCGCGGCATCGGTTTTCTCGGCTGGAACACCCGGTTCCGCGGCTTCGAGAGCAGCTTCCTGCTCGACCACGCGCTGGTCGACATCGGCGTCGGTGTGCGCTGGCTGCGCGACGTCCAGGGAGTGGATACCGTTGTGCTGCTGGGCAATTCGGGCGGCGGATCGCTAATGGCCGCCTACCAGTCGCAGGCCGTCGAGCCGAACGTGACCCCGCTGGACGGGATGCGCCCGGCGGCGGGGCTGACCGAATTGCCGCCGGCCGACGGCTATGTGGCCACCGCCGCCCACCCGGGGCGCCCGGAGGTGCTCACCGCCTGGATGGACGCCGCCGTCGTCGACGAGAACGACCCCGTCGCCACCGACGCCGACCTCGACCTGTTCAACGAGCGCAACGGCCCGCCGTATGCGCCGGAGTTCCTCGCCCGCTACCGGGCCGCGCAGACCGCGCGCAACCACGCCATCACCGACTGGGCCGAAAAGGAGCTGAAACGCATTCGCGCCGCGGGGTTTTCGGACCGCCCGTTTTCGGTCATGCGCACCTGGGCCGACCCCCGCATGGTGGATCCGACCATCGAGCCCACCAAGCGCCAACCCAACACGTGCTACGCGGGTGTCCCGGCCAAGGCGAACCGTTCCGCGCACGGCATCGCCGCGGCGTGCACGCTGCGGAACTGGTTGAGCATGTGGAGCCTGCGGGTGGCGCAAACCCGGGCCGAACCGCACCTGGCCCGCATCGGCTGCCCCGCGCTGGTGATCAACGCCGAGGCCGACACGGGGGTGTTTCCCTCTGACGCGCAACGCATCTTCGACGCGCTGGCCAGCACCGACAAGACGCGGGCCTCGATCGACACCGACCACTACTTCACCACGCCCGGGGCGCGCAGCGAGCAGGCCGATCTCATCGCGCGGTGGATCTTCAAGCGGTGGCGCTAGCCGCTGGCCCATGTCGTCGACCAACCCACTGGTTGTTAGCTTGGAAGGTACTTGGCCGAAACGGCGTCCTGCAGCAACGGAAGGCGACCAATGCCGATCGCAATAAATCCCGAGCATCAAGAACTGGCCGATTCAGTGCGATCGCTGGTGGCGCGCATCGCGCCGTCCGAGACGCTGCACCGGGCGATGGAGACGCCGCTGGAGAACCCGCCGCCGTACTGGCAGGCGGCGGCCGAGCAGGGCCTGCACGGCGTCCATTTGTCGGAGTCGGTGGGCGGGCAGGGCTTCGGCATCCTCGAGTTGGCCATTGTGCTGGCCGAATTCGGCTACGGCGCGGTGCCGGGCCCGTTCGTGCCGTCGGCCATCGCCAGTGCACTGATCTCCGCGCACGACCCGGACGCCAAGGTGCTCTCCGAGCTGGCATCCGGCGCCCAGATCGCGGCCTACGGCCTGAATTGCTGTGCGCTGACCGCGACCCGTCAGGGTGATGTGTTGGTGATCCGCGGCGAACTGCGCGCGGTGCCCGCCGCGGCGCAGGCCTCGCTGCTGGTGCTGCCGGTGGCGATCGACAGCGGCGAGGCGTGGGTGATGCTGCGCGCCGAGCAGCTCGAGATCGAACCGGTGAAAGGCATCGACCCGCTGCGGCCCATCGCCGACGTGCGGGCCAACGCCGTCGAGGTCGGCGACGACGTGGTGTTGACGAAGCTGAGCATGGCGACCGCGCACGCCCTGATGACCACGCTGCTGTCCGCCGAGGCCATCGGCGTCGCGCGCTGGGCGACCGACACGGCGTCGCAATACGCCAAGATCCGCGAGCAGTTCGGCCGGCCGATCGGCCAGTTCCAGGCCATCAAGCACAAGTGCGCCGAGATGATCGCCGACACCGAGCGGGCCACCGCGGCGGTGTGGGACGCGGCCCGCGCGCTCGATGAGGCCCGCGAAAAGGATTGGGACACAGCGGGTTCGCACGTCGAGTTCGCCGCCGCGGTGGCGGCCACGCTGGCCCCGGCCGCCGCCCAACGATGCGCGCAGGATTGCATCCAGGTGCACGGCGGGATCGGCTTCACCTGGGAGCACGACGCAGGCGTCTATTACCGTCGGGCGCTGATGCTGGCCGCCTCGTTCGGCCGCAGCTCGGACTATCCGCAGCAGGTGGTGGACACCGCGACCAGCACCGGGATGCGCGCGGTCGACATCGACCTTGACCCCGACACCGAGAAGCTGCGGGCCGAGATCCGGGCCGAGGTGGCGGCGTTCAAGGCGATGGACCGCGAGCAGCGCAAGGTTGCCCTCGCCGAGGGCGGCTGGGTGCTGCCGTACCTGCCCAAGCCGTGGGGCCGGGGTGCGGGCCCGGTGGAGCAGATCATCATCGCCCAGGAGTTCGCCGCCGGGCGGGTCAAACGGCCGCAGACCGGGATCGCCACCTGGATCATCCCGTCGATCGTGGCGTACGGGACCGACGAGCAGAAGCAACGCTTCCTGCCGCCGACGTTGCGCGGCGAAATGATCTGGTGCCAGCTGTTTTCCGAGCCGGGTGCGGGATCGGACCTGGCCGGCCTGTCCACCAAGGCCACCCGGACCGACGGCGGCTGGCGGATCACCGGCCAGAAGATCTGGACCACCGCCGCGCAGTTCGCGCAGTGGGGCGCGCTGCTGGCCAGAACCGACCCCAACGCCCCGAAACACAATGGCATCACCTACTTCCTGTTGGACATGAGCAGCGACGGCGTCGACGTCAAGCCGCTGCGCGAGCTGACCGGTAACGCGATGTTCAACACCGTCTACATCGACGACGTGTTCGTGCCCGACGAGTGCGTGCTGGGTGAGGTGAACCGCGGCTGGGAGGTCAGCCGCAACACGCTGACCGCCGAGCGGGTCTCGATCGGCAGCAGCGAGGCGAATTTCCTGGCCACGCTGGGGCAGTTCGTCGAGTTCGTGCGCGACGGGCAGTTCGATCAGGTTGCGCGGCACCGTGCGGGTCAGCTGATCGCCGAGGGCCATGCGGCCAAGGTGCTGAACCTGCGCTCCACGCTGCTGACGCTGGCCGGTGGGGACGCGATGCCCTCGGCGGCGATCTCCAAACTGCTGTCGATGCGCACCGGCCAGGGCTATGCCGAATTCGCGGTGTCCTCGTTCGGCACCGACGCGGCGATCGGCGACACCGATCAGCTACCCGGCAAGTGGGGCGAGTACCTGCTGGCCAGCCGCGCGACCACCATCTACGGCGGTACGTCGGAGGTGCAGCTGAACATCATCGCCGAACGGCTGCTGGGGTTGCCCCGCGACCCGTAAACCGTTGCGCCGCAAACGGTCTGGACAATAGGTCTGGGCAATAGGTCTGGAATAGGGCCATGCCGACCTGGCTGATGCCAGGCCGGCATGGTTCCCCCCACTACGCGGTTCGATCATCCCGAGGGTTGGCGTGTCGGCGATGACCGGTTCACCGCGCGGAGATGGTGGTCACCACCACCAGTTCCACCAGTGTCCGGGCGCCCAGAAGCCCCGGTTCCAACCACCGTGGCCCCAGCCACCGTGGCCCCACGGGCCATGTCCCCGACCATCATGGCCTCCCCATCCGCGGCCACCGGGACCGTCGGGAATGGGGCCCGGTCCGCTGTGCGGCCCGGCACTGGCGAAACTTGTGGAAGGCGCCGGCGCGGGGGCGGCCTGAGCCGCCGGGGCGCCGCCGAACAGCAGCGCGCCGACCACGGCCCCAGCCGCCGCGACACCCGCGACGACACCGTGTGACGATGCTGAGCAGATCATCGAGGGCGTCCTTCCAACGATTTGGATTTATCGGAGGTTGATGCCCAGAACGCTACTCGCGCATTTCTCGGCAAACAAGATGGATTAGCTTGTTTTTGCTGTGAATTGGATAACAAGAGTGCCGAATTACCATCTCTTTTGCGGCGTTCCTATACGCATTTGCGCCGATGCGCTTATCCGCGATTACTGACTCCGCGTGGTGTAAGTGGCCCACATACACACAGGTAGATAGGTATCTACTGAAGTACTGGCCCGGCACCGGAGTATCTACTGATATACGGTTAATGCCATTGCCGTATGTGCGGAAGAAATGCTGTCGAAGTTGTCGTCCCCGAGCCCATCCACCGCCACTCAAAACGGCGTTTAACCCTACACACAGCTATCGTCAGCAATTTGCTTGACGAGCGGGTTCGGCGGATCCGCCGCAGCCGGCCGTCGGCGCGGCGCCGGCCCGCCACATGCCCGGCCCGGCAACGCGACTTAGGCTGGCGTCGGTGACAGAATCAGTATTGACACACAGGCAACGAGCGCTGATTTACTGATTGGCACTCACGGAGGAAGACACCGCAGTGAACTTCAACCCCAGCCACAGCGGACCCAGCGGCGGCGCGTTTCGCGCTCCCACCCCAGCCGCCGGCCCCTCCGGAGACGCCGCGCCCACCGAGCGCCTCACCAGCATCCGCCAGCCCGGCGGCCCGCGGGTGCCCAGCGGCCCGCCGGCCAACCAGGCGGGCCGCACCCAGCGCACCCGCCGGACGGTGGACCTGCCGGCGGCCACCCACCGGGCCCTCGACATCTGGCAGCGGGAAGCCGCCGACCGGCTGGGGGTCGCCCGGGTGACCGGGCAGGAGGTGCTCACCGCGCTGATCGACCAGCTGCTGGTCGACCCAAAGCTGACCGCCCAGATCACCCGGGCCATCAAAGAGCGCCGCTAGACCTCCATCTCGCGCAGCTCGCGTTTGAGGATCTTGCCGGTCGGGTTGCGCGGCAACTCGTCGAGGAAGATGACCTCGCGGGGCACCTTGTAGCGGGCCAGGTGGTCGCGGACGTAGTGCTTGATGGTGTCCTCGTCCAGGTCGGCGCCCTCCTTCTTCACCACGAAGGCGCGCAACCGGTGGCCCCACTCCTTGTCCTCGACGCCGATCGCGGTGGCCTCCACCACGTCGGGATGCCCGCTGATCAGGTCCTCGACCTCGGCGGGGAACACGTTCTCGCCGCCGGAGACGATCATCTCGTCGTCGCGGCCGCTTACGTAGAGCAGGCCGTGCTCGTCGAAGTAGCCGACGTCACCGGAGGACAACAGGCCGTCGATGATCTGCTTGTTGCCGCCCCCGGTGTAGCCCGCGAACGGGAAGGTGTTTCCGACGAAGATCCGGCCCACCTCGCCCTGGGGCAGTTCCTTGCCGTTGTCGTCGAAGATCTTGACCTTCACGCCCTTGACGACCGGACCGACCGTCGCCGCGTTGCGTTCCAGGTCCTTGGGCCCGGCGATGGTGGCGAACGCGATCTCGGTCGAGCCGTACATGTTGTAGATGACCGGTCCGATGTCCTTGAGCGCCCGGGCCGCCAGCTCGGCCCCCAGCTGCGAGCCCGAGACGAACACGATCCGCAGGCTGGACAGGTCCGGCTTCTTGTCCATCTTCTCCAGGGTGTCCAGGATCCGCGACAGCATCACCGGCACCACCACCATGGCGGTCGGCCGGTACTTTTCGATGTCCTGCAGCACCAGCGGCGGCTTGAACTTGCGCCGCAGCACCAGCGTCGAACCCAAAAACATCGCGATGGTCGCGTGCAGGTACCCCAGGGCGTGGAACATCGGCGACGGCAGCGACGTCACCTCGCCGGCCTTGAACGGCACGTGCGACAGGATGCCGCCGACCGGCGCCAGCGTCGGCGGCGTGCTGCGGTTGGCGCCCTTGGGCGTGCCGGTGGTGCCGCTGGTCAAGATGATGATCGAGGCGTGCCTGTCCGCCTTGGGGGCGGGCTCGGAGCTGCTGCGCTCGATCAGTTCGGCCAGCGTCTCGTCGGTGCTGCCGGACGGCTCGTCCGCGTCGGGATTGGTGCCCAGCGCGCGCAGCTTGCCCAGCGGCGGTTCGGCTTTGCTGACCGCCTTGGTGTACTCGTCGTCGTAGATGATGACCTTGGCGCCCTCGCGCTCCGAGACCTCTTTGATCTGCGGGCCGGAGAACTCGCTGTTGAGCAGGATGATGCGGGCACCCACCCGGGCCGCACCGTAATTGGCGATCAGGAACCAGCGGTGGTTGCGGGCCAGGATGGCCACGCCGTCGCCGGCCTTGACGCCCTTGGCGATCAGCCCGTTGGCGACCGCGTGCGCGGCCCGGTCCAGCTCGGCGTAGCTGAGTTCGCCCTCCTCGTCGATCACCGCCGCCCGGTCGGGGGTCCGGCGGGCGTTGAGCGACGGCAGCATGCCGAACTCGCCCCACTTGTAGATGTCGGCGGCCATCGCGGCGTAGTTCTGCGGCGGCTCCAGCCGGAATGCGCCCGACTCGATGATCCGGCGCAGGTAGTGCAGTTCAGCGGAGCCACGTTCGACATACTGCTGAACTTTGGCTACCGCTTTGGTGGCCTGACCGGGCAGGCCAAGGAGGTTAGGCATGGAATCCACCATATGTGACGTCCGTCTCAGTACGGCCAGAAATTCTGGCGAATTAGCATGAACCACATGACCCGTCCGGTTTCGCTGGAGGTGGCCGGGCGGCGGGTCACCATCACCCATCCGGACAAGGTGGTGTTCCCCCGCGCCGGCGGCGGCGAAACCACCGGTTCTGCTGCCGGCCCGTACACCAAACTCGACCTGGTCCGCTATTACCTGTCCGTGGCCGACGGCGCACTGCGCGGTGTGGCCGGGCGCCCGATGATCCTGAAGCGCTTCGTCAAGGGCATCACGCAAGAGGCGGTGTTCCAGAAACGCGCCCCGGCGAACCGGCCGGACTGGGTCGACGTCGCCGAATTACGTTATGCGCGAGGCACTTCCGCCGCCGAAGCGGTCATCCACGACGCCGCCGGGCTGGCCTGGGTGATCAACCTTGGCTGTGTCGACCTGAACCCGCACCCGGTACTGGCCGACGACCTCGACCACCCCGACGAGCTGCGCGTCGACCTGGATCCGATGCCCGGGGTGTCCTGGCGGCGGATCGTGGACGTCGCGCTGGTCGCCCGCGAGGTGCTCGAGGACTACGGCCTGACCCCGTGGCCGAAGACGTCCGGGTCGCGCGGCTTCCACATCTATGCCCGCATCGCCCGGCGCTGGGAGTTCCGCCAGGTGCGGCTGGCCGCGCAGACCGTGGCCCGCGAGGTGGAGCGGCGCGCGCCCGAGGCGGCGACCAGCCGCTGGTGGAAGGAGGAGCGCGAGGGGGTGTTCGTCGACTTCAACCAGAACGCCAAGGACCGCACCGTCGCGTCGGCCTACTCGGTGCGGGCGACCCCGGACGCCCGGGTGTCGACGCCGTTGCGCTGGGACGAGGTGGCCGGCTGCCGGCCCGAGGCGTTCACCATCGACACCGTGCCCGCCCGGTTGGCCGAGATCGGCGACCCGTGGGCGGGCATGGACGACGCCGTCGGCGACCTCGACCGGCTGCTGGTGCTGGCCGAGGAGCTGGGTCCGCCGGAGCGGGCGCCGAAGGGCGCCGGGACACGATCCGGCGGCCGGCGCCGGTCCTCGATGCCGCTGATCGAGGTGGCCCGCACCAAGACGAGGGACGGGGCGATGGCGGCGCTGGATGTCTGGCGCGACCGCCATCCGGAGGCCGCCGCCCGGCTGCAGCCGGCCGACGTCCTGGTCGACGGGATGCGCGGGCCCAGCTCGATCTGGTACCGGATCCGGATCAACCTGCAGCGCGTCCCCGAGGACCAGCGGCCACCGCAGGAGGAGCTGATCGCCGACTACTCCCCCTGGCAGGGATACGGCGGCCGGCAAAAACCGTCCCGGGGCTAGACGCCGACCCGGGTGATCGCGTTGTGCTTGCGCAGGTAGCAGTACCAGGTGACGGCCAGCAAGCCCAGGAAGAACACCACATAGAAGCGCAGCGCGGGTTCGATGCTGCCGAACTGCGACTTCGACCAGGCGTAGGCCAGCGGCACGATGAACCCGCCGAAGGCGCCCACCGCCGAGATGACACCCAGCGCGCCGGCGGCCTGGCGGCGCATCGTCACCATGGTGTCGGGATCGCCCCCGGCCAGCTCGCCCTTGATCTTGAAGATCCGCGAGATCATCCGGTAGGTCGAACCGTTGCCGATGCCGGTCGCGACGAACAGGAACATGAAGCTGGCGAAGAAGGCCGGCAGGTTCACCGCCTTCACCGACCACAGCGCGGCCGCCGCGCCGACGGCCAGCATCACGAAGCTGGCCGCGGTGATCCGCGCCCCGCCGACCCGGTCGGCCAGCTTGCCGCCCAGCGGCCGGATCACCGACCCGATGGCGGCGCCCAGAAACGCCCACGCCAGCGCGATGTCGCCGCGCCCGAACACCGTTTTGAGCAGGGTAGGGAAGGCGGCCGAGTAGCCGATGAAGGATCCGAAGGTGCCGATGTAGAGCAGCGACATGATCCAGGTGTCGGCGTGGCGCAGCGACTGCCACACCGGCTTCACGTCGGCCTTGATCTCGGTCAGGTTGTTCATGAACAGGAACGCGCACACCGCAGCAACGACCGCCAGCGGCACGTAGAACAGCCCGGCCCGGGACAGCGCCACGCCGCCGCCCGCGATCACGACGGGCGGGATGACCTTCTGCACCACCGCCACGCCGATGTTGCCGCCGGCCGCGTTGAGCCCCAGCGCCCAGCCCTTGTCCTTCTCCGGGTAGAAGAAGGAGATGTTGGCCATCGACGAGGCGAAGTTGCCGCCGCCGAACCCGGCGGTCGCGGCGATCGCCACCAGCACCCCGAACGGGATGCCGGGATGGCTCACCGCCCACGCCAGCAGCAGGCACGGGATCAGCAGCAAGGCCGCCGAGATGGTCGTCCAGTTGCGGCCGCCGAACACCGGGACGGCGAACGTGTAGGGCAGCCGCAGAAAGGCGCCGACCCCGCTGGGCACGGCCACCAGGCACAGCGCCTGACTGGCGGTCAGCGCCCACCCGGAGGCCGACGGGTGCCCGTGCGGTCCGGCCGTCATGTGCACCACCACGATGCTCCACAGCATCCACACGCTGAACCCGACGTGCTCGGCGAAGATCGAGAAGATCAGGTTGCGGCGGGCGATCGCCTTGCCCGTCGTCTCCCAGAATTCGGGGTCTTCGGGCCGCCAGTCGTCGATCCAGTGCCGCCCCTTGTGCCGCTCGGGCGCCGCCGCGGGCTGCGGTACCGGGGTGATGGTCGTGGTCATCCGGTGGGTCTCCCCTGTCTCATAGGGCGCCCGTCTCTCGCCGGGCGCGGGTCTCATCAGGGCGCCCGTTTCGCCGGGCGCGGGTCTCGTCGGGCGCCCGTCTCGCCGGGCGCGGGCAGTGACCACTCGACGCTAAAGAGGCGGTGTTACCGGTCGTGGTGTGCACAGTTACGCCGGCGCTACGCAGAAATCGCAACCGCCGACCCGGCTTTGTCAGAACTTCGCAACGCGTGGCCGTGCTGCGGGCGCGGGCCCGCGCCGATGCGGGAGAATCGGCCCATGCCGGCCAGTGAGGCTCCCCCGGGCCTGCGGGAGCGCAAGAAGATCAAGACCCGCCAGGCCATCAGGCGCGAGGCGTTTCGCCTCATCGAGCAGAACGGCTACGCCGCGACCACCGTCGAACAGATCGCCGAGGCCGCCGACGTGTCGCCGAGCACCTTCTTCCGCTACTTCGGGTCCAAGGAGTCGCTGCTGCTCGCCGACGACCTGGACCCGCTGATCCTGGACGCCCTCAAGGCGCAGCCGCGCGAGCTGTCGCTGCCGCAGGCGTTCCGCCGGGCCTATGCGACGGTGCTGTCCCAGCTGCCCGACGACCAGCTGGAGTTCGAGAGCACCCGGCAGCGGCTGATGTTCTCCATCCCCGAGCTCAAGGCAGCCATGTACGACGAGTACTACCGCACCGTGACCGTCGCCGCCGAGGCGATCGCGCATCGGATCGGCCGGGCCGCAGACGATTTCGAGGTCCGGGTGTTCGCCGGGGCGTTGACCGGCGCCATGATGGCGGCCTTTGACAGCGCCCCCACCACGGCCGAGACCATCTACCGGGCACTGGATTTCATGGACGCCGGGATGCCGCTGGACTGAGCGGCCTCACCAGCGCGGCGATGGGTGTGTGGGGGCGGAACGCGATACTCTCACGCGATGCGACAGGGATGGAATCGACGGGGATTCTTGCAGCTCGCAGGGGCAGCAGGCGTGGCCGCGACGGCCGGTGCGGCCGGGCTGTCGGCGGGGTGCTCGGCACACCAGCCGCCCCCGGGGGGCGCCGGGCCGGGATCGGTGACCCTCACCCACCTGTTCGGCCAGACCGTCGTCAAGGAACCGCCCAAGCGCGTCGTCAGCGCCGGCTACACCGAGCAGGACGACCTGCTCGCCGTGGGCGTGGTGCCGATCGCGGTGACCAACTGGTTCGGTGACCAGCCGTTCGCGGTGTGGCCTTGGGCCGCAGACAAACTCGGCGGGGCCCAGCCCACCGTGCTGAACCTGGACAACGGCATCCCGGTCGACCAGATCGCCGGTCTCAAACCGGATCTGATCGTGGCCATCAACGCGGGGCTGGACGCCGACACCTACCAGAAGCTGTCCGCGATCGCCCCGACCGTGGCGCAATCGGACGGGGACGCCTTCTTCGAACCGTGGAAGGAGCAGGCCGCCGCCGTCGGCCAGGCGGTGTTCGCGGCCGAGAAGATGAAGCCGTTGGTCGCCGGCGTCGACCAGAAGTTCACCGATATCGGCAAGAAGAACCCGCAATGGACCGGCAAGAAGGCGCTGCTGATGCACGGGGCGCTGTGGCAGGGCACCGTGGTGGCCACCATGGCCGGCTGGCGCACCGACTTCCTCAACCAGATGGGGCTGGTCATCGCCGACAGCATCAAACCGTTCGACACCGATCAGCGCGCCGTCATCCCGCGTGACCACATCAAATCGGTGCTGGAATCCGCCGACGTGGTGATCTGGACGACCCAGAACCCCGACGACCAAAAGGCGCTGCTGGCCGACCCCGAGGTGGCCGGGTCGCTGACCACCGCACAGAACCGGCACATCTTCACCACCAAGGACCAGGCGGGTGCGATCGCCTTCGCGTCCCCGCTGAGCTACCCGGTGATCGCCGACCAGCTGCCCCCGCAGCTGACCAAGATCCTGGGCTAGTCGCGGCTGTTTGAGCGTTTGCTAAGGCAGCTCTGGCAGTGCTCGAAAATCCGTCGGCCACCCCTCGCACGGGCCGCGATCCCGGGGTTACCGTCGAGTAATGAGCGTGACGGACCTTAGCGGCGACCTGGCCCACCACCTGCCGACAGCCCTGGTCGGCAACGCCGTGCTGGACTACGGCGATCGAGCGCTGATGGTGCAATGCGGCAGTACCGCAGAGGTATTGGCGTGGGCGCAGGCGCTGCGCGCCGCGGCGCTGCCCGGCGTGGTCGACATCGTGCCTGCGGCCCGCACGGTGCTGGTCAAGCTCGACGACCCCGGCCGGCAAGGCCTCCTCCGGCAGCGGCTGCGCAAGATGAACGTCACCGCCGCGCCCACCCCGCCCGCCGAGCGCCACGCCGACGTGGTCATCGACGTCGTCTACGACGGCCCGGATTTGGCCGAGGTCGCCGAACACACCGGACTGACCATCCCGCAGCTGATCGACGCCCACACCGGCACCCCGTGGCAGGTCGGATTCAGTGGATTCGCACCGGGTTTCGCGTACCTGGTGGACGGCGACCCGCGGCTGCGGGTGCCGCGGCGCGCCGAGCCGCGCACCGCCGTGCCGGCCGGCTCGGTGGCGCTGGCCGGTGAATTCAGCGCGATCTATCCGCGCCGGTCGCCCGGCGGCTGGCAGCTGATCGGGCACACCGACGCGGTGCTGTGGGATCTGCAGCGACCCAACCCGGCCCTGCTGACGCAGGGCATGTGGGTTCAGTTCCGGGCCGTCTAGCCTCACTAAGGAGACAGCTGTGCCATTCCTGGAGATACTGTGCACCGGGCCGCTGGCCGTCATCGAAGACCTGGGCCGGCCGGGCCTGGCCCACCTCGGCGTCAGCCGGTCCGGAGCCGCCGACCGGCGCGCGCACAAGCTGGCCAACCGGCTGGTGGCCAACCCCGACGACCGAGCCACCGTGGAGGTGACCTTCGGCGGTTTCGCGGCCCGGGTCCGCGGCGGCGACGTTGACATCGCGGTGACCGGGGCCGACGCGGATCCCACGGTCGACGGAATCGAGTTCGGCAGCAACAGCATTCAGCATGTGCGCGACGGCCAAGTGATCGCGTTGGGCACGCCCCGCGCCGGGCTGCGCAGCTACCTCGCGGTCCGCGGCGGCATCTGCGTGGACCCGGTGCTGGGTTCGCGCAGCTACGACGTGATGTCGGCCATCGGCCCGGCGCCGCTGCGGGCCGGAGACCGGCTGCCGATCGGGGAACACACGCAGGACTATCCCGAACTGGACCAGGCGCCGGTGGCGGCCATCACCGGGCATCTGATGGAACTGCAGGTGGTGCCGGGGCCGCGCGACGACTGGTTGGTCAATCCCGATGCACTGGTGCACACCATCTGGATGGCCTCCGACCGCAGCGACCGCGTCGGCATGCGGCTGGAGGGTCGCCCCCTGCAACACCGCTACCCGGACCGGCAGCTGCCCAGCGAGGGCACCACCCGCGGCGCAATCCAGGTGCCGCCCAACGGTTTACCGGTGATCCTGGGGCCCGACCACCCGGTCACCGGCGGCTACCCGGTGGTCGGCGTGGTCACCGACGAGGACGTCGACAAGGTCGCCCAGGTGCGGCCCGGCCAATACGTGCGGCTGCACTGGGCGCGGCCCCGGGCGCTGGCCGGCGCCCACGCCGGCGCCGCCAGTTGGCCGTTCGCCTGACGCCGCTCGCGCACGAACTATTGCCCAGCTCACACCGGCCGCCGTCTCTGGACGAAATCACTTGGCGCCGCTGTGCATTCGCCGCCGACCCGCGCCGATCGACCCTTCAGGGATTTACCAGACAACTGGTAATCAACTGACAGCGGATATCGGCCCGTTCCGGTTGACCCGCTCGCGTCCAAAGTGTGAGCATCGGAAAACACGGCGGGGCACGCCTCTTCATTCGGGGTGCCCACACAGGCGTCGAAAGCCAGGCTCGGCAACAGCTTTCCCGATACCCCGGGTGAGCGCGGTGCCACCTGGCTCGACGATGCCGTCCGACGGGCGCCATACCCGAACGCGCCCAACGGGTTTCGACGGCGAGCGGACGACAACGGCGCGTCTTCTTCGAGGAAAGGTGACGATCGGATGGGCCGCGACCACCGCATCACGGACTGGAATCCGGAAGACGCAGCGGCCTGGGAGGCCGGCAACAAAAGGATCGCCCGTCGCAACCTGCTGTGCACCATCGCCGGTGACCACGTGGCGTTTTCGATCTGGACCCTGTGGCCGGTGATGGCGCTGTTCATGCCCGCGGCCGTGTACGGCTTCTCCGCCGGCGACAAGCTGCTGCTGGGCGCGGTGGCCACCCTGGTCGGTGGCTGCGCCCGGATCCCCTACACCCTGGGCATCGCGGCCTTCGGCGGCCGCAAATGGACGACGTTCTCGGCGGTCGTGTTGCTGATCCCCACCGTCGGCACCATCGTCTTGCTGGCCAATCCCGGTCTGCCGCTGTGGCTTTTCGTGCTGTGCGCCGCCCTGACCGGGCTGGGCGGCGGCAACTATGCGGCGTCTCTGGCCAACGTCAACGCGTTCTATCCGCAGCGGCTCAAGGGCGCGGCCATGGCCGTCAACGCCGGCGTCGCCAACCTGGGGGTGGCGGTGATCCAGCTGGTCGGCCTGCTGGTGCTGGCCACCGCCGGACACCAGGCCCCGTACTGGGTGTGTGCGGTGTATCTGGTGTTCCTGGCCGCGGTGGCCATCGCCGCCGCGATGTTCATGGACGACATCAACCACGGCACCCAGCTGAGCACCATGCGCTCGATCCTGTTCGAACGCGACACCCATGTGATCTCGCTGCTCTACATCGCCACCTTCGGCTCCTGGATCGGCTTCTCGTTCGCCTTCGGGCAGGTGATGCAGGTCAACTTCCTGGAGAACGGGGAAAGCGCCAAGCATGCCGCGCTGCACGCCGCCCAGCTGGCTTTCATCGGCCCGCTGCTGGGCTCGGTGGCGCGGATCTACGGCGGCCGGCTGGCCGACCGTGTCGGCGGCAGCCGCGTGACGCTGGGCGTGCTGGCCGCGATGACCCTGGCGGCCGGCCTGCTGGTGATCGTCAGCACCGTCGACGACCAGCGCGCGGGCGCGCATTCGGTCAGCATGATCGGCTACGTCGTCGGCTTCATGGTGCTGTTCATCCTGTCCGGCATGGGCAACGGCTCGGTGTTCAAGCTGATCCCGTCGGTCTACGAGGCCCGCAGCCGCGGCCGGGACACCAGCGAGGACGAGCGCCGCCAATGGGCGCGCGCCATGTCGGGGTCGCTGATCGGCATCTGCTCGGCGGTCGGGGCGTTCGGCGGGGTGGCGATCAACCTGGCGCTGCGCCAGTCTTACCTGAGCACCGGAACCGAGACGTCGGCGTACTGGACGTTCATGGCGTCCTACGTCGTCGCCGCCATCATGACCTGGCTGGTGTACGTGCGGCGGCCGGTCACCGCGCCCGGGGTCTCGCTGCCCGAAACCCAGGCCGCGCGGCTGTGAGCGGACTCGCAACAGGGGCAATGCCACAGCAATTGCTCGGTAACGCAACGGAAACGTCCTAGGCATACACACTTCATATGGCCCCGCAACTGGCCCCGCCGGACTCCGCGCCGCTCACCGGCTACCGGATCGCCGTCACCTCGGCGAACCGGGCCGAGGAGCTGTGCGCGTTGCTGCGCCGCAACGGCGCGGAAGTCACCAGCGCCGCCGCCATCAACATCATCGCGCTGCCCGAGGACCAGGAGCTGCACCGCCACACCGAGGCGGTGATCGCCCAACCGCCCGATATCCTGGTGGCGCACACCGGGATCGGCTTCCGCGGCTGGGTCGCCGCGGCCGACGGCTGGGGCCTGGCCCCCCAACTGCTGTCGGCGCTGTCGCAGGCCCGGATCGTGGCCCGCGGGCCCAAGGCGACGGGCGCGTTGCGCGCCGCCGGGCTGCACGAGGAGTGGTCGCCGAAATCCGAATCGTCGCGCGAGGTATTGCGCTACCTGCTCGACTCCGGTGTGGCCGGCAAGCGGATCGCGGTGCAGCTACACGGCGCGGCCGACGGCTGGGATCCCTTCCCGGAGTTCATCAATGGGCTTCGCTCGGCCGGCGCGCAGGTGATGCCCATCCACGTCTACCGCTGGAAGCCGACACCGGCCGGCGGAGAATTCGACCAACTCGTCGCCTCCGTGGCGCGGCGGCAGTTCGACGCGGTCACCTTCACCTCGGCGCCCGCCGGCGCGGCGCTGCTGGAGCGCAGCCGCGAGCTGGGCATCGAAGACCAACTGCTGCAAGCACTTCGCAGCGACGTGCACGCCATGTGCGTGGGGCCGGTGACCGCGCAGCCGTTGATCCGCGCGGGTGTGCCGACGTCGTCGCCGGAGCGGATGCGGTTGGGGGCGTTGGCCCGTCACATCGCCCAGGAGTTGCCGCCGCTGCGCTCGTGCACGTTACGGGCGGCCGGGCACCAGATCGAGATCCGCGGCACCTGTGTGCTGGTCGACGGCGCGGTCAAGTCACTGTCCGGGTCGGCCATGGCGACGCTGCGCGCGCTGGCGGCGCGCCCCGGTGACGTGGTCGCGCGCAACGACTTGCTGCGGGTGCTTCCCGGCAACAGCAACGACCCGCACGCCGTCGACACGGCCGTGCTGCGGCTGCGAACGGCGCTGGGCGACAAGAACATCATCGCGACGGTGGTCAAGCGCGGCTACCGGCTGGCGATCGACACCCCGGACGGATCGGCATGGCACTGATCCTGGTGGCGCACGGCACCCGCCGGCCGGGCGGTGTGGCGATGATCGAAGGCCTTGCGGCGCAAGTGAGTACGCTCGTCGGCGGCCGCGTCGAGGTGGCGTTCGTGGACGTGGTGGGGCCGACCCCCAGCGAGGTCCTGGCCGCGGCCCGGGCGGCCGGCCGGCCCGCCATCGTGGTGCCGGCCTTCCTCTCGCGCGGTTATCACGTCCGCGCCGATCTGCCAGCCCACGTCGCGCTCAGCGGACACCCGAACGTGACGGTCACCCCGGCGTTGGGGCCCAGCGGCCAGATCGCCCGGATCGTCGGCGATCAGCTGCTCGAATGTGGTTGGCGCCCAAACGATTCGGTGGTGCTGGCGGCGGCGGGCACCTCCGACGACAAGGCGCGGGCCGACCTGCACACCGCGGCGACGTGGTTGTCGGCGCTGACCGGATCACGCGTCACCCTCGGGTTCGCGGCCACCGCAGACCCGCCGCTGGGCGAGGCGGTCGCCCGGGCCCGGCCGCATGCCCGCCGCAACGGCGGGCGCGTGGTCGTCGCCTCCTACCTGCTGGCCGACGGGCTGTTCCAACAGCGGCTGCACGGCTGCGGCGCCGATCTGGTCAGTGCGCCGCTGAGCACACATCCGGGGCTGGCGCGGCTGATCGCGAACCGATTCCGCCGCGCCCTGCCGCCGGTGCTCGCCGCCACCGCCCGGCACGCGTCCCGCCGAACGGGTCCGCACCAGCGCGCCCACGCGCCCGCCACGCGGCCGGTTCCTTGATCTTTGCCCCACGACCGGCGATCCTGACACCATGCCCCGCCGCGAAGAGCCGTCGCACGGGCTTCTCGACCCCGTGGCCAAGATGCTGCGGTTGCCCTTCGGCACACCGGAATTCATCGACCGGATCGTCACCGGGGGCGTCAACCAGGTAGGCCGGCGCACGTTGCGGATGCTGATCACCACCTGGGACGCCGCCGGCGGCGGGCCGTTCGCGGCCAGCGCCATCGCGTCCACCGGGATGGCAAAGACCGCCGAAATCGTGCAGGGCATGTTCATCGGCCCGGTCTTCGGCCCGCTGCTGAGAATCCTGGGCGCCGACAAGGTGGCCGTCCGGGCCTCGTTGTGCGCCTCCCAGCTGGTGGGCCTGGGCATCATGCGCTACGGCATCCGCTCGGAGCCGCTGCATTCGATGTCGGTGGACGCCATCGTCGACGCGATCGGGCCGACCATGCAGCGCTACCTGGTCGGCGACATCACCCGGTGACCGCTCAGGCCGCCCGCGGCTGGTAGTCGCGGCCCACCTGAACGTAGCCGTCGGCGGTGATGCGCACCGGGTACACCGGCACCGAAACGCTCGGATCGTCCAGGCAGGTACCGTCTTCGAGGGAGAAAGCCTGCTTGAGGATGGGCGACTGCACCGTCGGGCAGCCGTTGCGGTCGCCCACGATGCCGCGGGACAGCACGGCCGCCCCGGAGAACGGGTCGACGTTGCCCACCGCGCGCACCGTGCCGTCGTCGAGCCGGAACAGCGCCGCCTGGGAACCGTCGTCGAGCAGCACCCCGACGCCGCGGCCGGGGATGAGGTGGTCGTAGGAGCATGCGCTCGTCCACACCTGAATGTCGTTGAGAAGTGTCATGTTATCTCCCAGTTCCTCCGGAACTACCCCTGACGGATCTTCGGCATGCCAATGGACACAGGGATTTTGCGGCCGGCATGCTCGGTGAACGCCACCGTCGAATCGACGGCGTCGGGGGCGTTGACGAACGACACGAACCGCGACAGCTTGTCCGGATCGTCCAGCACGCCCTTCCATTCGCACTTGTAGTTGCGCACATGCCGCTCCATTGCGGCCTCGAATTCCTCGGCCAGCCCCAGCGAGTCCTCGCACACCACCTCGCGGACGTGGTCCAGACCGCCGTCCAGCGACTCGACCCACGGCGCGGTGCGCTGCAGCCGGTCGGCCGTGCGGATGTAGTACATGACGAACCGGTCGATGTAGCGGACCAGCGTCTCGGTGTCCAGGTCGCTGGCGAGCAGCTGCGCGTGCTTGGGCGTCATACCGCCGTTGCCGCCGACGTAGAGGTTCCAGCCCTTCTCGGTGGCGATGACGCCGACGTCCTTGGACCGCGCCTCCGCGCACTCGCGCGCGCAGCCCGAGACGCCCATCTTGATCTTGTGCGGCGCCCGCAACCCGCGGTAGCGCAGCTCCAGGTCGATGGCCAGCTGCACCGAGTCCTGCTGCCCGTACCGGCACCAGTCGGTGCCCACGCAGCTCTTCACGGTGCGCAGCGCCTTGCCGTAGGCGTGGCCGGACTCCATGCCGCCGTCGACCAGCCGCTTCCAGATCGCCGGCAGCTGGTCCACCCGGGCGCCGAACATGTCGATCCGCTGGCCGCCGGTGATCTTGGTGTAAAGGCCGAAGTCCTGGGCGATCTGGCCGATCAGGATCAGGTGTTCGGGCTTGATGTCGCCGCCGGGCACCCGGGGCACCACCGAGTAGCTGCCGTTCTTTTGGATGTTGGCCAGGAAGTGGTCGTTGGAATCCTGCAGCGAGGCCTGCTCACCCTCCAGGATGTGCTCCGACCCGGTGGACGCCAGGATCGAGGCGACCACGGGTTTGCAGATGTCGCAACCCTTTCCGCGGCCGAAGCGCTCCAGCAGGCCGGAGAAGGTGCGGATCTCGGTGGCCGAGATGATCTCGAACAGCTCGGCCCGCGACTGGCTGAAGTGCTCGCACAGCGCCTTGGACTGCTCCACCCCCTCGGCTTCCAGCAGCTGCTTGAGCAGCGGCACGCACGACCCGCACGAGGTGCCGGCCGAGGTGCACGACTTGAGCGCGGCGACGTCGGCGCAGCCGTCGGCGATCGCGCATTTCAGGTCGCCCTTGGTGACGTTGTTGCAGGAGCAGATCTGCGCCGAATCGGGAAGCGCCCCAACGCCCAACGCCGTTCCGCCGCCGGAGGACGCCGGCGCGATCAGCGCCAGCGGGTCGCCCGGCAGCTCGCTGCCGACCATGGGCCGCAGCACCCCGTAGGACGAGGCGTCGCCGACCAGCACACCGCCGAGCAGGGTCTTGGCGTCATCGGAGAGCACCAGTTTGGCGTAGGTGCGGTTGACCGCGTCGTTGATCGCGACCTCGAGGCAGTTCTCGGTCGTCCCCATCGCGTCGCCGAAGCTGGCCACGTCGACGCCCAGCAGTTTGAGCTTGGTGGACAGGTCCGCCTCGCCGAACTCCGCGCTGCCGTCCAGCAGCCGGTCGGCCACCACTTCGGCGGAGGTGTAGCCGGGCCCCACCAGGCCGTAGCACCGGCCGTCGATCGCGGCCACCTCGCCGATCGCGTAGATGTCGGGATCGCTTGTCCGGCAGGACAAGTCGGTGAGCACCCCGCCGCGCTCGGCGCGGGCGAGGCCGGCGGCGACCGCCAGCTCGTCGCGCGGCCGGATGCCGGCCGCGAAGATGACCAGGCCGGCGTCGATCACCTGGCCGTCGCTCAGGCGCACCCGCACCGTCGTGGACCCGTCGGGGCCCTCGACCGGTTCGATCGCCTCGGTGCCGGTGCCGACGTGCACCGAGATGCCCAGGTCGCCGATCATCCGGGCCAGCAGAGCGCCGCCGGCCTCGTCGATCTGCTGGGCCATCAACCGCGGCATCATCTCGACCACATGGGTCGCTAAGCCGAACTGGCGCAGCGCATTAGCGGCCTCCAGCCCGAGCAGGCCGCCGCCGATGACCACGCCGGCGCGAGCATGGGCGGTCTGCGCCGCACGCTGGGCGTCGGCGCGGATGGCGTCGAGGTCGTCGAGGGTGCGGTAGACGTGGCAGGCAGGCAGCTCGTGGCCGGGCACCGGCGGCACAAAGGCGTAGGAACCGGTGGCCAGGACCAGGGTGTCGTAGTGGTGCCGCTGACCGTCGGCGGTCACCACTGACTTTGTCGCGCGGTCTATTTCGGTGACCCGCTGGTTGAGCACCAGCCGGACCTGCGGGTCACCCTGGTAGTCGTTGCCGGGCAACGCCAGCAGCGCGCGGTCCCAGCTCTCGGTGTACGAAGTCAGCCCCACCCGGTCGTAGGCGGCGTCAGCCTCCTCGGCGAAAACCGTGATGCGCCAACGGCCCTCGGTGTCGCGGGCGCGCAGCGCCTCCACGAACCGGTGTCCGACCATGCCATGTCCGACTACGATGATGTGACGCGGCGCACAGCCGTCGTGCGAAATCCCGTCTGCAGACATGGCTTTGAGGGTAACGGCGAGAAATTACGTCTTTTTCGCCCAATGTGACGGTCCTATGACGAGGATCTCACAACTCACAGGAACGGCTGTGATTGATCGTTCGCTGCCGGCGAACGGCCAGCTGGAACTTAAGCGTGGTCGACTCATGTTTGTAGGAGTAGCCGGCCGACGAGGCGCCGGTCACAGGAATCTCACAACGAAGCTCAAGGAAGTGGAAGGGAAGCACCATGAGCAACCTCGCATTGTGGACACGACCGGCCTGGGACACCGACCGGTGGCTGCGCGACTTCTTCGGCCCCGCCGCCGCGGCGGACTGGAACAAGCCCGCGACCAGCGCGTTCAAGCCCGCCGCCGAGATCGTCAAGGACGGCGACGACGCGATCGTACGTGTCGAGCTGCCCGGCGTTGACGTCGACCAGGACGTCCAGGTCGAGCTGGACCGTGGCCGCCTGGTGATCCGCGGCGAGCACCGCGACGAGCACGCGGAGGAGAAGGACGGCCGCACGCTGCGGGAGATCCGCTACGGCTCGTTCCACCGGTCGTTCCAGCTGCCCGGCCACGTCACCGACGACGACATCACGGCGTCCTACGACGCCGGGATGCTGACGGTCCGGGTCACCGGTGCGTACGCCGGAAACCAGGCGAAGCGCATCGCGATCACCAAGTAATCCGCGCCGTACTCCGCGCGAGCAGACGCAAAAGCCCCCGAAAGCAAGGCGTTTCGGGGGCTTTTGCGTCTGCTCGTGCGTCTGTTGGTGCCCGGCAGGCAGCATCCCGCGGCCCGCCGACCCGGCGTGCCGGTCGCGGGGCCGATGAACGCCTGACGTCCGGCGCGTGTCGTGGCTACTATCGGGGACGTACTGTGATCCGAAACACTCCTCGAGGAGATCCGTTGACTAGCACGCCGGGCACCACGGGCACGACCGAATTCGCCGAGCTGCACGACCTCATCGGCGGCCTGCGGCGGTGTGTGAGCTCCCTGCGGGCGCGCTACGGCGACAGCCCGGCGATGCGCCGCATCGTCATCGACGCCGACCGCATCCTGTCCGACGTCGACCTGCTCGACACCGACGTATCCGAATTGGACCTGGCCCGCGCTACCGTGCAGCAGTCCGGGGAGAAGGTCGTCATCCCCGACACCCAGTACGACAGCGAATTCTGGCGCGACGTCGACGACGAGGGCGTCGGCGGCCACCACAGGTCCTGAACAACCCGGGCGCCCCCAGCCAGCCCCCCGCAGAAGGGGGGCTCGCATCTGTGTACCCTTCGACAGACAGCCCGTTCGAAGAGGAACAACCAGATGAGCGCACCCACGGCGAACCGTCCTGCGTCCGGTGTCTTTTCACCCACACGCGCCCGCATCGAGCAACGCACCCTGCGCACCGACCGGTGGTGGATGTCGCCGCTGCGGATCGACCTGGGCTTCGCCGCGTTCCTCATCTATGCGACGGCGCGGGCCTTCCAGCAGAACTACTTCTTCGTCGGCAAGTACCACTACCTGACGCCGTTCTACTCGCCGTGCGTCAGCAAGGGCTGCGGTGAGGCCGGCGACATCTGGCCGCAGTTCCTGCCGGACGTGTGGTGGTTGCCGTACGCGGCGGTGTCGCTGCCGTTCCTGCTGCTGTTCCGGCTGACCTGTTACTACTACCGCGGCGCCTACTACCGCACGGTGTGGCAGTCGCCGACGGCCTGCGCGGTGGCCGAGCCCCGCGTCCACTACACCGGCGAGACCAGGTTCCCGCTGATCATCCAGAACATTCACCGGTACTTCTTCTACATCGCCTTCCTCATCTCGGTGATCAACAGCTACGACGCGATCGTGGCGTTCCACTCCGACACCGGTCCGGGCGGATTCGGCTTCGGGCTGGGCAATCTGATCCTGCTCGGCAACGTCATCATGCTGTGGGTCTACACGCTGTCCTGCCACTCCTGCCGGCACGTGACCGGTGGCCGGCTCAAGCATTTCTCCAAGCACCCTGTGCGGTACTGGATCTGGACCCAGGTCAGCCACATCAACACCCGGCACAAGCTGTACGCCTGGATCACGCTGGGCACCCTGATGCTCACCGATTTCTACATCGCCCTGGTGGCCAGCGGCACCATCCCCGACCTGAGATTTGTTGGCTGACAAGCCATTTGACGAAGAATCAGAATTAGCTAGCGAGGTTTCATGGTTGAGGTCGAACGGCATGCCTACGACGTAGTCGTCATCGGCGCCGGCGGCGCGGGATTGCGCGCGGTCATCGAGGCGCGGGAACGCGGCCTGCGCGTCGCGGTGGTGTGCAAGTCGTTGTTCGGCAAGGCGCACACCGTGATGGCCGAGGGCGGCTGCGCGGCCTCGATGGGCAACACCAACCCGAAGGACAACTGGAAGACCCACTTCGGCGACACCATGCGCGGGGGCAAGTTCCTCAACAACTGGCGCATGGCCGAGCTGCACGCCAAGGAGGCCCCGGACCGCGTCTGGGAGCTGGAAACCTATGGCGCGCTGTTCGATCGGCTCAAGGACGGCAAGATCAGCCAGCGCAACTTCGGTGGGCACACCTACCCGCGGCTGGCGCACGTCGGTGACCGCACCGGCCTGGAGCTGATCCGCACCATGCAGCAGAAGATCGTCTCGCTGCAGCAGGAGGATTACGCCGAACTCGGCGACTACGAGGCGCGCATCAAGGTGTTCGCCGAGTGCACGATCACCGAGCTGCTCAAGGACGGCGACGCGATCGCCGGCGCGTTCGGCTATTGGCGCGAGAGCGGCCAGTTCGTGCTGTTCGAGGCGCCCGCGGTGGTGCTGGCCACCGGCGGCATCGGCAAGTCGTTCAAGGTCACCTCGAACTCCTGGGAGTACACCGGCGACGGGCACGCCCTGGCGCTGCGGGCGGGCGCATCGCTGATCAACATGGAGTTCGTCCAGTTCCACCCGACCGGCATGGTGTGGCCGCCGAGTGTGAAGGGGATCCTGGTCACCGAGGGCGTCCGCGGTGACGGCGGGGTGCTGAAGAACTCCGAGGGCAAGCGGTTCATGTTCGACTACATCCCCCCGGTGTTCAAGGGCCAGTACGCCGAGACCGAGCAAGAAGCCGACCAGTGGCTCAAGGACAACGACTCGGCCCGCCGCACTCCCGACCTGCTGCCGCGCGACGAGGTCGCGCGCGCCATCAACTCCGAGGTCAAGGCCGGCCGCGGCAGCCCGCACGGCGGCGTCTTCCTCGACATCGCGTCGCGGCTGACACCGGCGGAGATCAACCGCCGGCTGCCGTCGATGTACCACCAGTTCAAGGAGCTGGCCGGGGTCGACATCACCAAGGAGCCGATGGAGGTCGGACCGACCTGCCACTACGTGATGGGCGGCGTCGAGGTGGACGCCGACACCGGGGCGGCCACCGTCCCCGGCCTGTTCGCGGCCGGCGAGTGCTCCGGCGGCATGCACGGCTCCAACCGGCTGGGCGGCAACTCCCTGTCGGACCTGCTGGTGTTCGGCCGCCGCGCCGGGCTGGGCGCCGCCGACTACGTGCGCGCGCTGAGCAGCCGCCCGACCATCAGCCCCGACGCCGTCGAGGCGGCCGCCAAGCGGGCGCTGGCCCCGTTCGAGGCGCCGGCCGGCGGCACCGCCGAGAACCCCTACACCCTGCAGCTGGAACTGCAGCAGTCGATGAACGACCTGGTCGGCATCATCCGCAACGCCGACGAGATCTCCGAGGCCCTGGCGCGGCTGGGCAAACTGCGGGAGCGGTTCAAGAACCTGCACGTGGACGGGCAACGCCGGTACAACCCGGGCTGGAACCTGGCCCTCGACCTGCGCAACATGCTGCTGGTCAGCGAATGTGTCGCCAAGGCCGCGCTGGAGCGCACCGAGAGCCGCGGCGGGCACACCCGCGACGACCACCCGTCGATGGACTCGGCCTGGCGCAAGGTGCTGCTGGTGTGCGAGGCGGCCGGGGGCGACGAGGTGATTCCCGACATCAGCATCCGCAAGAAAGACCAGACGCCGATGCGGCCCGACCTGCTGGAACTGTTCGACATCGCCGAGCTGGAGAAGTACTACACCGACGAGGAACTCGCCGGGCACCCAGGACGGGGCCCCAGGACGGACCCCGGGACGGAGAGCAAATGACCTACAACGCGAAGATGCGGGTATGGCGCGGTGACGACGCCAACGGTGCGTTGCAGGACTTCACTGTCGAGGTCAACGAGGGCGAGGTCGTCCTCGACATCATCCATCGCCTGCAGCAGACCCAGACGCCCGACCTGGCGGTCCGGTGGAACTGCAAGGCCGGCAAGTGCGGCTCCTGCTCGGCGGAGATCAACGGCTATCCGCGGTTGCTGTGCATGACCCGGATGTCCACCTTCGCCGAGGACGAGGTGGTCACCGTCACGCCGCTGCGCACCTTCCCGGTGATCCGCGACCTGGTCACCGACGTCTCGTTCAACTACGAAAAGGCCCGCGAGATCCCGTCTTTCGCGCCGCCCAAGGACCTGCAGCCCGGCGAGTACCGGATGGCGCAGGAGGACGTGCAGCGCTCGCAGGAGTTCCGCAAGTGTATCGAGTGCTTCCTGTGCCAGAACGTCTGCCACGTGATTCGCGACCACGACGAGAACAAGAAGGCGTTCGCCGGCCCGCGCTTCCTGATGCGCATCGCCGAGCTGGAGATGCACCCGCTGGACACCCGAGACCGGCGCAACGACGCCCAGGACGAGCACGGCCTGGGCTACTGCAACATCACCAAGTGCTGCACCGAGGTCTGCCCGGAGAACATCAAGATCACCGACAACGCGCTGATCCCGATGAAAGAGCGGGTCGCCGACCGCAAATACGACCCGGTGGTGTGGCTCGGTAACAAGCTGTTCCGTCGCTGAGCGTGCCGGCCGCGCGGCCGGGTTAGGCCGTCGCGGTCCCCGGGTAACCCCCTGGCATCCTGTCGGGCCGCCCGCGGGCGGCCGTGTACCCACGACCGGAAAGGCATCTCATGGAGCCGATGCGACAGACCGCCAGCATCAACAACATTCGTACCGCGATTCGGCAGTTGTCGGTGCGCGCCCAGCTGGCGCGCAAGGAGGGGCGGCACGGCGACGCCGCCGAACTCGAGAACCGCATCCAGGGTTTTCGCGAAGAACTCAGCCACCGCCCCTGACCAACCTGACCAAGGGGCGGGCCGGGAAATCAGGAAAAGATCAGGCGCCGAGGCGGCGGAACCCGCTGCGATGAAACACGATGGGCGCCACGTTGGCGTCCACGGTCACCTCGTTGACCCGCAACACCACGATGGTGTGATCCCCGGCCGGGATCAGCTGTTCAACCGCGCTTTCCAGCCACAGGGCGGTGCCCTTGATGAACACCGCGCCGGTGGGCCGCGAGACGGTCTCCAGTCCGGCGAACCGGTCGCCGGTCTTGGCGGCCAGCGTGCGGGCGGCCTCGTCGTGCTCCTCGCCGAGCACGCTGATCCCCAGCATGGGCCGGTCCTTGAGCTTGGGCCAGGTGGTCGAGGTGTTCTGCACGCAGAACGACACCAGCGGCGGGTCCAGCGAGACCGGGACGAAGGTGCTGGCCGCCAGGCCCTCCAGGGTTCCGTTCACCTCGGCGGCGATCGCCACCACACCGGACGGGAAATGACCGAAGGCCTCACGAAGTGACGACGCTGTCAGCTTGTTGTTCGAATTCACCGGACTTCATTCGCCCCTAGGCCGGACACGGGATTTTCGGATGTGACCCTACCCGGCGCGGATGGCGCCGTCGCGGCCACCCTGGCGCTACGCGGGATCAGTCCGCTGCGCCGTGGTGCGCCGAAAAGCCGTGCGCCGAGGCGACATCGGGGTGCGAGCGCAGCCGGCTCTTCCAGGCGTTGCGGCCGTAGACGGAGAAGATGGGGTCGGCCGGATCCTCCGACGGGGTCCAGCGCTCGACGGCGCGCGCCCGGAGTTCAGGCGGCAGCGACAGCACGGGTATCCGGGCGTCGAGGCGCGGATTGAAGAAGTAGGGCACCGAGATCCGCTCTGCCGTCGATCCCGCCAGATTCACCCGGTGCTCGGTGGCGCGCAGGTAGCCCCGGGTCGCCGCCTCCAGCAGCTCGCCGATGTTGACGATGAACGCACCCTGCCGCGGCGGCACGTCGATCCAGCCGTCGCCGCCCGGCCCGCCGCGGCGCACCTGCAAGCCCCGGCTGCCCGGCTCGGCCAGCAGCAGCGTGAGCACACCGGCGTCGCGATGCGCGCCCACCCCCTGCGGGCCGGCCGCGCGCCCCGGGTAACGGATGATCTTGATCAGGGTGGCCGGCGCATCGGCGAACGCCGCGTCGAACACATCGTCCGGGCTGCCCAGCGCGGCCGCCCAGTGCCGCAGCAGGGTGCGGGCCACCCCGGACAGCGCGGCGTCCCACTCCGCGATGAGCCCGGGCAGCTCCGGCAGCGCCGCGGGCCACTGGTTGGGGCCCTGCAGCCACCGGTAGTCCGACTTGTCCAGCCCGCCGATCGGCGGGCGTTGCGGGCCGATGTCGATCTGTTCGCGCCAGTCGACCGCACCGCGGGTCCGCTCCCCGCCTAGCCGGGTGTAGCCGCGGAAATGGGGGCTGCGCACCATCGCGACGGCGTCCTTGTCCGCCTGGGGCAGCCGGAAGAACCGGCGCGCGGCGTCGAGCACCCGGTCCACCAGGTCCGCCGGTACCCCGTGGCCGGTCAGATAGAAGAAGCCGACCCGGTGCGCGGCCTCGCGCAGGCCGTCCCGCAACACGTCGGGATCGGCCCGCAGGTCCACCTCGGGCACCGCGGTGACGCCCGGCACAGGGCACATCTCGTTGCTCACCTCCCCACCGTCACCGCAGGTAGATGGGTTGCACGCGGCGTGGGCACCCGTCTGCCCAACCGGTTGGTTAATTAGGCAATGAAATCTAGCTCACATTGGCTTGCATCCCGCTGACGCGAACGATATTTTGAAGTTGTTACTGGTGGGTAACTTAGACCTAGTACCCAACCACAAGTGGCATTCTCAACGAGGAGGACCGTAGTGAGCCACTACAAGAGCAACGTCCGCGACCAGGAATTCAACCTGTTCGAAGTGCTGGGCGTTGACAAGGCTTTAGGGCAAGGCGAGTTCAGCGATCTGGACGCCGACACGGCCCGCGAGATGTTGAACGAAATCAGCCGGCTGGCCGAGGGGCCCATCGCCGACTCCTTCGTCGAGGGCGACCGCAACCCGCCGGTGTTCGACCCGAAGACGCACTCGGTGACGCTGCCGGAATCGTTCAAGAAGTCCGTCCACGCCGTCATCGAGGCCGGGTGGGACAAGGTAGGCATCGACGAGGCCCTCGGCGGGGTCGCCATGCCCAAGGCGCTGCTGTGGGCGCTGCACGAGCACATCCTGGGCGCCAACCCGGCGGTCTGGATGTACGCCGGCGGCGCGGGCTTCGCCAACATCCTCTACCACCTGGGCACCGACGAGCAGAAGAAGTGGGCCGTGATGGCCGCCGAGCGCGGCTGGGGTTCGACCATGGTGCTCACCGAGCCGGACGCGGGTTCCGACGTCGGCGCCGGGCGCACCAAGGCGGTCAAGCAGGACGACGGCTCCTGGCACATCGACGGTGTGAAGCGATTCATCACCTCGGCCGACTCCGACGACCTGTTCGAGAACATCTTCCACCTGGTGCTGGCCCGCCCCGAGGGCGCCGGCCCCGGCACCAAGGGCCTGTCGCTGTTCTTCGTGCCCAAGTTCCTGTTCGACTTCGAGACCGGTGAGCTCGGCGAGCGCAACGGCGTCTTCGTCACCAATGTCGAGCACAAGATGGGCCTGAAGGTGTCGGCGACCTGCGAGCTGAGCTTCGGCCAGCACGACGTCCCGGCCAAGGGCTGGCTGGTCGGCGAGGTGCACAACGGCATCGCGCAGATGTTCGAGGTCATCGAGCAGGCCCGCATGATGGTGGGCACCAAGGCCATCGCGACCCTGTCGACGGGTTACCTGAACGCGTTGGAGTACGCCAAGTCTCGCGTCCAGGGCGCCGACATGACCCAGATGACCGACAAGACCGCACCGCGGGTGACCATCACGCACCACCCGGACGTGCGGCGGTCGCTGATGACCCAGAAGGCCTATGCCGAGGGTCTGCGCGCACTGTACCTGTTCACCTCGACCTACCAGGACGCGGCGGTCGCCGAGGCGCTCTACGGGGTGGACGCCGAACTGGCGGTCAAGGTCAACGACCTGATGCTGCCGGTGGTCAAGGGCGTCGGCTCCGAGCAGGCCTACGCCAAGCTCACCGAGAGCCTGCAGACCTTCGGTGGCTCCGGCTTCCTGCAGGACTACCCGATCGAGCAGTACATCCGCGACTCCAAGATCGACTCGCTCTACGAGGGCACCACGGCCATCCAGGCGCAGGACTTCTTCTTCCGCAAGATCGTCCGCGACAAGGGTGTGGCGCTGGCCCACGTGTCCGAGCAGATCCAGAAGTTCGTCGACAGCGAGTCCGGCAACGGCCGGCTCAAGTCCGAGCGCGAACTGCTGGCCAAGGCGCTGGCCGACGTGCAGGGCATGGCGACCGCGCTGACCGGCTACCTGATGGCCGCCCAGGAGGACGTGACCAGCCTGTACAAGGTGGGGCTGGGTTCGGTGCGGTTCCTGATGAGCGTCGGTGACCTGATCATCGGCTGGTTGCTGCAGCGTCAGGCGGCGGTGGCCGTGGCGGCGCTAGACGCCGGCGCCAGCGGCGAGGACCGGTCCTTCTACGAGGGCAAGATCGCGGTGGCGTCGTTCTTCGCGAAGAACTTCCTGCCGATGCTGACCAGCACCCGCGAGGTCATCGAGACGCTGGACAACGACATCATGGAGCTCGACGAGGCGGCCTTCTAAAGCCCTTCCGAGGCCGCTGACAAGCGCAATCAAAAACCCCGCTTCCCCGATGGGAGCGGGGTTTTTGATTGCGCGGCGCCGGATGGGCGCACGATCGGGCGCAGAAAAAGGCCGCCGCTGGATCCCCTCACTCCAGCGGCGGCCCTTCTCGGACGCCCGTCGCGCAAACTGGCAGGCGGTCGTGTCAGGGATGCCCCGTATTGCCGTCGGGGTCGGGGGGTCAGACCACAACACGGGGCTATCCGGGGTCACGGATACCCGCGGCCTCCGGTTACTAACCCCTTGCTAACGCGATGTGACCCAACTCATGGGCCCGGCCCGTCAGGCCTCGAGGATCGCGGCCACGCCCTGGCCGCCGGCCGCGCAGATCGAGATCAGGGCGCGCACCGGTGTGTCGGCGCCCTTGAGCTCGGCCTTACGCTGCGCGACCTGCTTGGCGGCCTGCGCCAGGATCCGCCCGCCGGTGGCCGCGAACGGGTGACCGGCGGCCAGCGAGGACCCGTTGACGTTGAGCTTGGAGCGGTCGATGGAGCCCAGCGCGGCGTCCAGGCCCAGCCGTTCCTTGCAGTAGTCCTCGGATTCCCAGGCCTGCAGATGGGCCAGCACCACCGAGGCGAACGCCTCGTGGATCTCGTAGAAGTCGAAGTCCTGCAGGCTCAGGCCGTTGCGGGCGAGCAGCCGCGGCACCGCGTAGGTGGGGGCCATCAGCAGGCCGTCGCGCCCGTTGACGTAGTCGACCGCGGCCGTCTCGGCATCCACCAGGTAGGCCAGCGGGGTCAGCGAGTGCGCGGCCGCCCACTCCTCGGTGCCCAGCAGCGCCACCGAGGCGCCGTCGGTCAGCGGGGTCGAGTTACCCGCCGTCATCGTCGCGTCGCCGGCCTTCACCCCGAACACCGGCCGCAGCTTGGCCAGCTTCTCCGGCGACGAGTCGGGCCGCAGGTTGTCGTCGCGGTACAGGCCCAGGAACGGGGTGACCAGGTCGTCGAAGAAGCCGCGGTCGTAGGCGGCGGCCATGTTGCGGTGGCTGGCGGCGGCCAGCTCGTCCTGGGCGACCCGGGTGATGCCCATCTGCTTGGCGGTGGTCGCCTGGTGCTCGCCCATGGACAGGCCGGTGCGCGGCTCGCTGTTGACCGGGATCTCGACGCCCAGGGTCGCCGGCAGCGTGCCCACCAGCTTGAGTCGCTGCACGTTCGACTTGGCCCGGCGCAACTTCAGCAGTGTGCGGCGCAGGTTGTCGCCCAGGCCGATCGGCGCGTCCGAGGTGGTGTCCACCCCGCCGGCGGCGGCCACGTCGTAGCGGCCGGCGGCGATGCCCTCGGCGGCCGCGATCGCGGCCTGCAACCCGGTGCCGCAGGCCTGCTGCAGGTCGAACGCTGGCGTGTAGGACGACAGCTGTGAACCCAGCACGCATTCGCGGGTCAGGTTGAAGTCCCGGCTGTGCTTGAGCACCGCGCCGCCGACCACCACGCCCAGCCGCTCACCGGCCAGCCCGAAGCGGTCCACCAACCCCTCCAGCGCGGCGGTGAGCATGTCCTGGTTGGACGCCTCGGCATAGGCGCCGTCGGAGCGGGCGAACGGAATCCGGTTGCCACCCAGGACGGCCACTGGCCGCCGCTGCGCACTGCGCTGAGCAGCCGGTTTGCTTGCCTCGGAACTTGCAGGGGCCACTTGTGTTCTCCGTGTGTCTGCGGTTGGTCGGTTTGTGGGTCGCCCGTCTCGGGCCATACTACCCACTGTTCTTACTCTGAAGTAAGTTCGTCCTCGATACGGTTGTCCTATAGGCATACCCCGACGCAGAAACAACACGGAAGGTAGCTCCGGTGGCTCCGAAGGTCTCGTCCGATCTGTTCTCGCAGATTGTCAATTCCGGTCCTGGATCGTTTCTCGCCAAGCAGCTCGGCGTCCCGCAACCCGAGACGCTGCGCCGCTACCGGCCCGGTGACCCGCCGTTGGCCGGGTCGCTGCTGATCGGCGGCGAGGGCGGCGTGGTCGAGCCGCTGCGGGCGGCGCTGGCCAAGGACTACGACCTGGTCGGCAACAACCTGGGCGGGCGCTGGGCCGACCGGTTCGGCGGGCTGGTCTTCGACGCCACCGGGATCACCACCCCGGAGGGCCTGAAGGGGCTGTACGAGTTCTTCACCCCGCTGCTGCGCAACCTGGGTCACTGCGCCCGCGTGGTGGTGGTCGGCACCACGCCCGACGCCGCCGCCGGCGCGCACGAGCGGATCGCCCAGCGCGCCCTGGAGGGCTTCACCCGGTCGTTGGGCAAGGAGCTGCGCAACGGCTCGACGGTGGCGCTGGTGTACCTGTCGCCGGCCGCCAAACCCGCCGCGACGGGCCTGGAGTCGACCATGCGGTTCATCCTGTCGGCCAAGTCCGCCTACGTCGACGGCCAGGTCTTCTACGTCGGCGAGGCCGACTCCACCCCCCCGGCGGACTGGGAACGGCCGCTGGACGGCAAGGTCGCCATCGTGACCGGTGCGGCCCGCGGAATCGGCGCCACGATCGCCGAGGTGTTCGCCCGCGACGGCGCCCGTGTGGTCGCGATCGACGTGGAATCGGCCGCCGAGACGCTGGCCGAGACGGCCAGCCGGGTCGGGGGCACCGCGCTGTGGCTCGACGTCACCGCCCCCGACGCCGTCGACAAGATCACCGAGCACCTGCGCGAGCACCACGGCGGTCACGCCGACATCCTGGTCAACAACGCCGGGATCACCCGCGACAAGCTGCTGGCCAACATGGACGACGCGCGCTGGGACGCCGTGTTGGCCGTGAATCTGCTTGCCCCACTTCGCCTTACCGAAGGGCTGGTGGGCAACGGCAGCATCGGCGAAGGCGGTCGCATCGTCGGCCTGTCGTCGATGGCCGGCATCGCGGGCAACCGCGGCCAGACCAACTACGCCACCACCAAGGCCGGCATGATCGGCCTCACCCAGGCGCTGGCACCGGAGCTCTACGGCAAGGGCATCACCATCAACGCCGTCGCGCCGGGATTCATCGAGACCCGGATGACGGCCGCCATCCCGCTGGCCACCCGCGAGGTGGGGCGCCGGATGAACTCGCTGCTGCAGGGCGGGCAGCCGGTGGACGTCGCCGAAACCATCGCCTACTTCGCCAGCCCGGCGTCGAACGCGGTGACCGGCAACGTCATTCGGGTCTGCGGCCAGGCGATGCTGGGGGCATGATGAACCAGCCGAGCGGCTTGAAGAACATGCTGCGCGCGGCCGCCGGGGCGCTGCCGGTGGTGTCCCGCGGCAGCGCGCTGCCCACCCGCACGGTCACCGTCGAGGACCTTCCCATCGACCGCACCAACGTGGCCGAGTACGCGGCGGTCACCGGGCTGCGCTACCGCAACCACGTGCCGTTGACCTACCCGTTCGCGCTGACCTTTCCGGCGCTGATGTCGCTGGTGACCGGGTTCGACTTCCCTTTCGCGGCAATGGGTTCGGTGCACACCGAGAACCACATCACGCAGTACCGTCCGATCGCGGTCACCGACACCGTCGGGGTGCGGGTGCACGCGGAGAACCTGCGCGAGCACCGCAAGGGTCTGCTGGTCGATCTGGTGACCGACGTCAGCGTGGGGAACGACACCGCGTGGCATCAGGTGACCACCTTCCTGCACCAGCAGCGCACCAGCCTGTCCGACCAACCCAAACCGCCGCCGCAGAAGCAGCCCAAGCTGCCGCCGCCGCCGACCGTGCTGCGCATCACCCCGGGGCTGATCCGCCGCTACGCCGTCGTCGGGGGTGACCACAATCCCATCCACACCAACCCGATCGCGGCCAAGCTGTTCGGCTTCCCCACTGTGATCGCGCATGGAATGTTCAGCGCCGCAGCGGTATTGGCCAACATCGAAGCCGCGATTCCCGATGCGGCGCGCTACTCGGTGCGGTTCGGCAAGCCGGTGGTGCTGCCCGCCACCACCGGTCTCTACATCGACGAACACGACGGCGGCTGGGACATCGCGCTGCGCAACATCGCCAAGGGCTACCCGCACCTGACCGGAACCGTCCGGGCGCTGTAGGTCAGCCGGCGTGCGTCGTAGTACGGCCCTGGGCAAGCACTTTCAGCCCGTGCGCGGCGGTCGCGGTCAGCAGGAAAAGCAGGAACAGCCACAGCGGTGGCCGGGCCAGCTCCCAGACGAAGATCGCCGCCCAGATCGGTGAGCCCTGGGTGACGGCCAGCACCCCGGCGGCGCCGGCCAGCGACACCGCGGGCACGTGCAGCTGGCTCCCGGTCGCCCAATTGATCGTCAGCACCAGCGCCGCCCCGGCGGCCGCCCCGGTGGCCAGCGACGGCGTCAACAGGCCACCGGCCCCGCCGGCGCGCAAATACAACGCGGTCAGAACGGGTTTGAGCAGCAGGATCGCCAGGGCCGACGCCAAGGTCATGCCGCTGGCCAGGCTGACCGTCAGGATGCTGCGGCCGTTGCCGGGCAATTCGGGCCACCAATGCGAGCAGACGCCCGTCACCAGGCCGGCGCCGGCCAGTGCCGGGATCAGCGTCCAGGTCCGCATCGGGCGGGCCGGCCGGGCGACGGCCATCAACCGGTTGAAGACCAATCCCACCGCGAGCGCCACCGGCGCCAGCAACAGCCCGTGCGCGGTCAACAGGTAGGTGGACTCTTCGACCGGCCATCGCAGGTTGGGCTGGTCGCCGGTGACGGCCGAGCCGACGGCCACCGCCACCCCGGAGGACAGGAACGCCGCGCCCACCGCCCGCAGCCGCCAGGTGCGCAGCAGGATCCGGGCCGCGAACAGCGCACCGGCCAGCGGCACCGCATACACCGCGCCCAGACCGGCCCCCGCCGCGCAGGCCAGCAGGATCTCCCGGTCGCGCGACGACAGGCGTCTGAGCCATCCGATACCGAAATCGCCGAGCGCTGAAGCGAATTGGCGCGGGGCGCCCTCCCGCCCCAGCGATGCCCCGGATCCGACCAGCAGCACCTGCAGCACGGCGTCGATGCTCCAGGCGAGCCGCGGGACGCGCTCGGAGCGCGCGATCGTTTCGGCCAGCGGCGGCACGTCGGTGCGCCGCCGCAGCAGCCACCACCCCAGCCCGGCCAGCGCCGCGCCGACCATCGGGCCCAGCACGCGCCGGATCGGGCTGCTGGCGGCCACCCCGGCCAGCAGCGCGCCGAAACTGTAGTGGTAGGTGGCGTGCTGGACCACGCGCAGCACCAATGTGGTTGCTACGCCGGCGATTCCGGCGAGCACACCGACGATGATGACCGCGCAGAAGAAGTCGAGAGCGTTGCGGTCCGAGCGGGGTGCGGGCATTCGGGCCACCTCGACGACGGTAGCCCTAGCCGCCGGCGCCGGAGCGGTCCGCCTCGGGCTGGGCCGCGGCGGCTTCCCGCTCCTCGGGTGAACCCTTGAGCCCGTACCAGAACAGGTCGATCATCAGCGCGGCCGCCTCGTCGACGTCGATGTCGCCGGTGGACAACCGATTGGCCACCGCCTCACCGGCGCCCACCAGGGCCACCGCCATCATCTCGTGCTCGCGGTCGGTCCGCGGGGTGCGGCTGCCCGCCCGCATCAGCCCGGCGACCAGTTCGATGATCTGCTCGCGACCCTCCCGGACCATGTGGGCGAACGCCTGCGAGCTGGTGGCCTGGGTGTACATCACGATCCAGGACGCCCGGTTGGCGTCGATGTAGCGCATGAACGACGCGATGGTGTTGCGCAGCATGTCGTTGGGGCTCTGCTGGAAATCGATGTCGGCGCGCACCGCGTCGATGAACCGGCCCAGCTCCCGGTTCAGGCAGGCGCCGAATAGGTCCTCCTTGGAGCCGTAGTACAGGTACAGCATCGGTTTGGAGATCTGCGCCTGGGCGGCGATGGCGTCCATCGAGGTCTCGTGATAGCCGTTGACCGAGAACATCTGGACCGCGGCGTCGAGCATCTGCTGCTCGCGGACGGCACGCGGTAACCGCTTGGTGCCACCCGCCATCGCTTACCTCTCCAGCCGGTCCGTTCTGAGTCAAGGGTAGGCAATGTGCTTCGGCCGCACAGCCGCTAGTGCCCGCAGGCCGGGCCGCGGCCCTTCATGGTCGCCACCCGCACCAGCGACTCGTCCACCCGCTGTGCCGGCAATTCGCCCGAGGCGACCGCCTTCTGCAGCCGGTCCAGCACCGCCGGCACCTCGTCGGTGGTGACCCACAAGGCGACGTCGACGCCGGCCAGCAGGCTGCGCAGCACCGCCTCGGAGACCCCGTATCGGTCGGAGATGGCCGCCATGCTGGACAGATCGTCGCTGAAGACCGGGCCGGTGAACGGCGGCCCCTTGTAGCCGACGCCGTTGCGCAGCAACTGCACCGCCTCGGGGCTCAGACTGGCCGGCACGTCGTCGGTGAGCCCGGGAACCTGCAGGTGGCCTACCATCACCCCGACCGGCGGCGTGGTCACCAGGGTCCGGTAGGGCACCAGGTCGTTGTTCTGCAGGTCGTCCAGCGGCGGCGTGACCACGCCACCGGTGTGGGAGTCACCCGAGCCGTGCCCGTGGCCGGGGAAGTGCTTGAGCACGGGCAACAGGCCGGCGTCCCGCAGCCCCTGCGCATACGCACCGGCGTACTCGGTGACCTTGGCCGGGTCCGCGCCGAACGAACGGTTGCCGATCACGGCGTCGTCGGGCTCGTCGCTGACGTCGACGACGGGCGCGAAATCGATGGTGATGCCTAGGTCGCGCATCTTCTTGCCGCGGTCGGCGGCCAGGTCGTGCACCTGCTGCACGGTCTGCGTCTGCGCCAGCTCACGCGGCGACGGCGACGTCCCGATCAGGGATTTCAGCCGCGAGACCCGACCGCCCTCCTCGTCGACGCTGACCGCCAGCGGCAACGGCCCCGCCTTGGCCGCGATGTCGGCCAGCGGGCCCTGGAAGATCGTCAGGTCCGTCCAGCTGCCGATGAAGATGCCGCCGACGTGATAGCCGTTGACGACGTTGCGCGCGTCGTCGGCGTTCTTGACACCCACCATCAGCAGTTGGGCCAGCTTGTCGCGAAGGTTCAGGGTGGCCGGCGCTGCCGGCGGGTCGACGCACACCCGCGGCGCCGGGGCAGCGGCCGGCGTGTTCGACGTCGACGAGTGCGCGGGCGGGGGTGCGGCGCGGTGGGCGCAGCCGATCATCAGCGCCGACACGGCGGCCAGCACGGCCGCGTGCGCGGCGAGGGGGCGCGACAATGCCATCGGGCCATGCTTTCACGACGGGCGTTTCGCATCCGTCCGCAGGGGGCATCGGCGGTAGGTTGCTGAGCTGGGGCTGACCAGCGCCTGGTCAGCACGCGGGTGCGGGGAGGAGCCAGCGATGACCGGTTTCACGTTGGCCGTGGCCAGCGCCGCGGTGGGGCTGTCCATCGGGGTGGCGAGCACCGTCGGCATCACCTTGGCCGCCACCAGCCACGCCGGCCACCCCGCGCCGCCGGCCAACGCCCCGGTGCACCCGCTCGGGCCCTATCGGGTGGAATACGGCGACCGCTGCTTCCACGGGCACTGCCTGCACTTGTGACCGGCGCCGGAGATTCGGCCGACCGCCGTTCTGCTAGGTTGGCGCTAGGTTGAAGTCACGACCGCCCTCCCGCAAAACCTCAGGAGTCCTCGATGAACCGGATCGTTGCGCCCGCCGCAGCGAGCGTTGTGGTTGGCCTCTTGCTCGGCGCGGCCGCGATCTTCGGCGTCACGTTGATGGTCCAGCAAGACACGAAGCCGCCACTTCCCGGGGGCGATCCGCAGTCGTCAGTGCTCAACCGGGTGGAGTACGGAAACCGTAGCTAGCGGCGAGGTCGGGGCGGCGCGGGCGGCGCCCACGGAAACGGCCCCCACCTCGTCGACGGTCTCGCGCCGGTGGTTGTGGCTGGTCGGCGCGATCGCGCTGGCGTTGACGTTCGCCCAGTCGCCCGGGCGGATCTCCCCGGACACCAAGCTCGACCTGACCGCGAACCCGCTGCGCTTCCTGGCCCGCGCGACCAACCTGTGGAACAGCGAGCTGCCGTTCGGGCAGGCGCAGAACCAGGCCTACGGATACCTGTTTCCGCACGGCACCTTCTTCCTGATCGGCCATGCGCTCGGCGTGCCCGGCTGGATCACCCAGCGGCTGTGGTGGGCGCTGCTGTTGACGGTCGGCTTCTGGGGCCTGTTGCGGGTCGCCGAGGCGCTGGGGATCGGCAGCCCGGGCTCCCGGGTGATCGCCGCCGCCGCGTTCGCGTTGTCGCCACGGGTGCTGACCACGCTGGGGTCGATCTCGTCGGAAACCCTGCCGATGATGCTGGCGCCGTGGGTGCTGCTGCCCACCATCCTGGCGCTGCGGGCCACCGGCCCGAGGTCGGTGCGCGCGCTGGCCGCGCAGGCGGGGGTGGCCGTCGCCCTGATGGGTGCGGTCAACGCGATCGCCACCGTGGCCGGCTGCCTGCCCGCGGTGATCTGGTGGGCGTGCCACCGCCCGAACCGGTTGTGGTGGCGCTACACCGGGTGGTGGCTGGTGGCGCTGGTGCTGGCCACGCTGTGGTGGGTGGTGGGCCTGGTGATGCTGCGCGCCATCAGCCCGCCGTTTCTGGACTTCATCGAATCCTCGGGTGTGACGACGCAATGGTCGTCGCTGGTGGAGATGTTGCGCGGCACCGACAGCTGGACCCCGTACGTGGCGCCGACCGCCACCGCGGGGGCTCCGCTGGTGACCGGGTCGGCGGCGGTGCTGGGCACCTGCCTGGTCGCGGCGGCGGGGCTGGCCGGCCTGGCCGGCCCCACCATGCCGGCGCGCGGGCGGCTGGTCACCATGCTGCTCGTCGGGGTGGTGTTGATGGCCGCCGGTTACAGCGGCGGGCTGGGCTCGCCGGCGGCGCACGCGGTGCAGGCGTTCCTGGACGCCGGCGGGGCGCCGCTGCGCAACGTGCACAAGCTGGGCTCGGTGATCAGGATCCCGATCGTGCTGGGCGTCGCGCAGCTGCTGGGCCGGATACCGCTGCCGGGCAGCGCGCCGAAGTCGTTGTGGCTCAGTGCCTTTGCGCACCCGGAGCGCGATAAGTGGGTCGCGACCGCGGTGGTGGTGCTGACCGCGCTGATGGTCAGCACGTCGCTCGCCTGGACGGGCCGGCTGACCCCGCCGGGGACGTTCACCGCGATCCCGCCGTATTGGCAGCAGACGGCCGACTGGCTGACCCAGCACAACACCGGCTCCCCCACCCCCGGGCGGGTGCTCGTCGCCCCGGGAGCCCCGTTCGCCACCCAGGTATGGGGCACCAGCCACGACGAGCCGCTGCAGGTGCTGGGCGCCAGCCCGTGGGGGGTGCGCGACTCGATCCCGTTGACCCCGCCGCAGACCATCCGGGCGCTGGATTCGGTGCAGCGTTTGTTCGCCGCCGGCCGCCCCTCGCTGGGCCTGGCTGATACGCTTGCCCGCCAAGGCATTTCGTATGTCGTGGTGCGCAACGACCTGGACCCCGACACGTCGCGCTCGGCGCGCCCCATCCTGGTGCACCGCGCCGTCGACGGGTCGCCGGGCCTGCACAAGGTGGCGCAGTTCGGCGCGCCGGTTGGCCCGGGCACCGTGGCCGGTTTTGTCGCCGACAGCGGATTGCGGCCTCGATATCCGGCCGTCGAGGTCTACCGGGTCGACGCGGGCGGCGACGCGGGCACCCCCTACTTCGTCGACACCGACCGGATGGCCCGCATCGACGGCGGGCCGGAAGTGCTGCTGCGCCTTGACGAAAGGCGGCGGCTGCTGGGCCAGCCGCCGCTGGGCCCGGCGCTGTTGACCGCCGACGCGCGAGCCGCCGGGCTGCCGCTGCCCGCCGGGGCCGGCGTCACCGTCACCGACACCCCGGTGGCCCGCGAGACGGATTACGGCCGGGTGGACCAACATTCGTCGGCGATCCGGGCCCCCGGCGACGCGCGGCACACCTACAACCGGGTGCCCGACTACCCGGTCCCCGGCGCCGATCCGGTGCTCGGCGCGTGGACGGGAGGGCGGATCACGGTGTCGAGCTCGGCCTCGGATTCCACCGCGATGCCCGACGTCGCGCCGGCCACCTCCCCGGCCGCCGCGATCGACGGGGACCCGGCGACGGCGTGGGTGTCCAACTCGCTGCAATCGGCCGTCGGGCAATGGATGCAGATCGATTTCGACCACCCGGTGACCAATGCGGCGCTCACCTTGACCCCCAGCGCCACTGCCGTCGGCGCCCAGGTCCGCCGCATTCTCATCGAAACCGCAACGGGCAGCACCACTTTGCGGTTCGACCAGCCGGGCAAGCCGCTCGCCGCGGCGCTGCCCTACGGCGAGACCCCGTGGCTGCGGATCACCGCCGCCGGCACCGACGACGGATCGCCCGGGGTGCAGTTCGGCATCACCGACTTGACCGTCACCCAGTACGACGCGTCCGGCTTCGCGCACCCGGTCGACCTGCGGCACACCGTGCGGGTGCCCGGGCCGTCGCCGGGGTCGCCGATCACGCGGTGGGAGTTGGGACCCGAGCTGCCCGGCCGGCCCGGCTGCGCCCGGGCGCCCGACAGTGTGCGCTGCGCGCCGTCGATGGAGCTGGCCCCGGAAGAGCCGGTCACCTTCAGCCGGACGCTGACGGTGCCGGCGCCGACGTCGGTCACCCCGACGGTGTGGGTGCGCCCCCGCCAGGGACCCAAGCTGGCCGACCTGATCACCGAACCGAATACGACTGTGACTCACGGCGATTCGGATACCGTCGACGTTCTCGGCTCGGCGTATGCGGCCACCGACGACGACCCGGCCACCGCCTGGACCGCGCCGCAACGAGTGGTGCAGCACAAGACGCCGCCCACCCTGACGCTCACCCTGCCCCGGCCCACCCAGGTCGCCGGGGTGCGCCTGGTTCCCAGCCGGGCGGCGCTGCCCGCCCACCCCACCATGGTGGCCGTCAACCTGGGCGACGGCCCGCAGGTGACCGCGGTGAAACCCGGTCAGGCGCAGACGATTCCGCTCAAACCCCGGGTGACCGACACGGTGACCATCAGCCTGCTGGATTGGGAAGACGTCATCGACCGCAACGCGTTGGGCTTCGACCAGCTCAAGCCGCCCGGGCTGGCCGAGGTCGCGGCGCTGGGCGCCGACGGCAACCCGATCGCCCCCGCCGACGCCGGCCGCAACCGCGCCCGCGAGGTCAGCGTCGGCTGCGAACGCGGGCCGGTCATCGCCGTCGCGGGCCGGTTCGTACACACCGCGATCCACACCACCGTCGGCGCCCTGCTCGATGACCAGCCCGTCGCCGCGGTGCCCTGCGAGCGCGACCCGATCGCGCTGCCCGCGGGCGAGCAGGAGCTGTTGATCAGCCCGGGCGCCCAGTTCGTCGTCGACGGCGCCGAGCTGTCCACCCCGGCCGCCGCCGAGGCCGCCCAGCCGGTCCGGGTTGCGTCGTGGCGCGGCTGGGGCCCGGACCGCCGCGAGATCGCGGCCGGCCCGTCGAACATCTCCCGGATCCTGGTCATCCCGGAGAGCATCAATCCCGGGTGGGTGGCGCGCACCGGCAGCGGGGCCCGGCTGACGCCGATCGCGGTCAACGGCTGGCAGCAGGGCTGGCTGGTGCCCGCGGGCGCTCCCGGCGTCATCACGCTGAGCTTCGCCTCCAATTCGCTGTATCGCGCGGGACTGGCCGTCGGGCTGGCGCTGCTGCCGGTGCTGGCGCTGCTGGCGTGCTGGCGCACCCGGAAACGGGGGACCCAGGACCCGCCCGCGCGGCCGTGGCGGCCCGGGGTGTGGGCAGCGGTCCCGGCGCTGGCCGCCGGGGCGGTGATCGCCGGCGCGGCCGGAGTGGCGGTACTGGGCGCCGCGCTGGGTCTGCGGTATGCGCTGGGCGCCCGGCGCTGGGCGCGGCTCGGGATGGCGGGCAGCGCCGGCGGGCTGATCCTGGCCGGGGCGGCGTTGTCGCGCCAGCCCTGGCGCTCGGTCGACGGGTACGCCGGCCACGCGGGGTATGTCCAACTGCTGGCGTTGATTTCGCTTGCGGCGCTTACCGCCTCGGTCGTCGCGGTGCCCCGCCGGCGCGGCGGAGCCCGTCACGAATAGTCGGCCGGAGTATTGGCTACCCGTTTATCGGCTGATTGACTGGATACGCGGGTTGGTGTAGCCGCCACCGACCGAGGAGTTAGCGAGATGAGCTGGTTTTCCGCACCCGATTACTGGGTGGGCAGGCTGGTGCTCGAGCGCGGCGTAGCGGTGATCTACCTCCTGGCGTTCGTCGCGGCCGCCGCGCAGTTCCGCGCGCTCATCGGCGAACACGGGATGCTGCCGATCCCGCGGTTTTTGGCCGGGCAGTCGTGGCGGCGCACGCCGAGCATCTTTCACCTGCACTATTCGGATCGACTGTTCGCGGCGCTCTCCTGGTTCGGCGCGGCGCTGTCGGCGGCCATCGTGGCCGGAGCGGCCGACGCGGTGCCGCTGTGGGCGGCCATGCTGATGTGGCTGACGCTGTGGGTGCTCTACCTCTCGATCGTCAACGTCGGGCAGACCTGGTATTCGTTCGGCTGGGAGTCGCTGCTGCTCGAGACCGGCTTCCTGATGATCTTCCTGGGCAATGCCGAGGTGGCCCCGCCGCTGCTCACCTTGTGGATGGCGCGGTTGCTGCTGTTCCGGGTGGAGTTCGGCGCCGGGCTGATCAAGATGCGCGGCGATCCGTGCTGGCGCGATCTGACCTGTCTGTACTACCACCACGAGACCCAGCCGATGCCGGGCCCGTTGAGCTGGTTCTTCCACCACCTGCCCAAGCCCCTGCACCGGATCGAGGTGGCGGGCAACCACTTCGCGCAGCTGATCGTGCCGTTCGGGCTGTTCGCGCCGCAGCCGGTGGCCGGCGTGGCCGCGGCCATCATCGTGGTCACCCAGCTGTGGCTGGTCGCCTCGGGCAACTTCGCCTGGCTGAATTGGGTGACGATCCTGTTGGCGTGCAGCGCCATCGACGATTCGTCGGTCGCGCTGCTGCTGCCCAAGAGCGTGCTGCCGGGGCAGGGTGAACCGTCGGCGTCACCGCTGTGGTTCGTCGTTGTGGTGGTCGCGGTCACCGCCGCCGTGCTGGTGATGAGCTACTGGCCGATACGCAACATGCTGTCCTCGCGTCAGCGAATGAACATGTCGTTCAACTCTTTTCACCTGGTGAACACCTACGGCGCGTTCGGCAGCATCGGCCGGGTCCGCCGCGAGGTGGTGATCGAAGGCACCGCCGACGACGACATCACCGACCAGACCGTATGGTGGGAATACGAATTCAAGGGCAAACCGGGTGGCGTGCGCCGGCTGCCGCGCCAGTGGGCGCCCTACCATCTGCGGCTGGACTGGCTGATGTGGTTCGCCGCGATCTCGCCCGGCTACGCCCAGCCGTGGCTGTCGCCGTTCCTGCAGCGGCTGCTGGAAAACGATCGCCCGACGCTACGGTTGTTGCGGCACAACCCCTTCCCCGATGCGCCGCCCCGGTACGTGCGGGCACGGCTCTACGAGTATCGCTTCACCACGCCGGCCGAGCTGCGGCGCGACCGGGCCTGGTGGCATCGCACGCTGATCGGCGGCTACGTGCCGCCGCTGACGCTGTCGAAACTGACACCGCAGGACCACGGCTAGGGCAGGCATGAGCATCCAGCAGGCCGACCCGTGGCGGCGCGCTTGCCGTGATACAGCCGCGGCGTCACCACCAATGCGTCCAGGAATTCGGGTGTGGAGCTAGGGATTTCAGTGTGTACTCACGGCGGGATTTCGGCCGGAATCTCGCCATGAGTACACACTCGAGGCCGAAGCCCCCGGCCCCTACTTGTACAGGTCCGTGTGGTCGGCCTTGATCGCGTCCGCGCCCTTCTCGCCGACCATGTAGACGGTGTTCTGGATGCGGCAGTCCGGGATGATCGGGAAGACGGAGGCGTCGACAACGCGAAGTTTGTTGACGCCGTGGACCTTCAGCTTGGGATCCACCACACCCTGGTCGATGTTCTTGGACAGCCGATTGGTGCCGCACGGATGGTAGGACGTCTGCACCCGGTCCTGGATGGACGTCCTCATCAGCTCGTCGGAGTGCAGCGGCATATCCCACGGGTACTGGCTGATGACGAGGTCCTTGAAGCCGTCGCCCTTGGTGAGAATGTCGTAGGCCAACCTGATGCCCTCGCGCAGGGCGATGATGTCGAGCTCGTTGGACAGGTAATTCAGGTTGATGTTGGGCTGCATGAACGGGTCGGTGCTGTTGAGCGTCACCTCGCCGCCGTCGTAGGCCGGGCGGACCAGGTCGACCATCACGGTGATGTGGTCGCCCTCCGGCGGGGCGGGGTACTGCCACTGGAACGCACTGCCGAACGCGGGAACGAAGTCGAGCTCGAAGTGCGGCTGTCCCTCCGGCGAGAAGGGGTCGAGCCCGCCGTTGGCGGCCTTGGCCTCACGGTAAATCGGATCCCGGTCCAGGTATTCGTCGACGCGGGGGAAGCCGATCATCTCCAGCAGACCGGAGCCCAGCGGACCCTGGTGGTCCTTTTGGTAATCGGCAACGGCGGAGTCGTGCTTCGGACCGGGGCGCAGGTAGTCGTCGATGGCGTAGCCCTCCTTGATCCGCAGCACGAACGGGACGCCCGGGTGATCGAACAGGTGCTGGCCGACATGGCGAGAATCGACGACCACGGGGATGCCGTGCTTGGCCAGCTCGCGTCCCGGGCCGATACCGCTGAGCATCAACAGCTTCGGGCTCTCGAAAACACCCTGGGAGAGGATGACCTCCCGGTTGGCGTAGAAGCTGCGCTCGGTGCCGGAGGCGTCGATGACGGTCACACCCTTGCAGGTGCGGTCGGCATAGTCGATGATCAGCCGCTTGGACCGAACCTCGGGCAGGATCGTGATGTTGGGCCGGTCCTTCACGAACAGGTAGCTGCCGGAACGCACACCCCGATAGATGGTGCTGACCGCGTGGGTGAGGCCGTTCATCTCACCGTCGTAGATGTTCTCCGTCACCGGCAGGCCCCGCGACTTCCACGCCTGCGCGACGACGTCGCGGAAGGGCTGCAACTCGGGGATGTTGTTGTGCGAGATGGGCAGCGGACCGCCGGCGCCGATCCGCTTCATGTCGGGCGAGAACGTCCCGTGGTCGTCGTGATAGGTGGCGCTCTTGCGCAGGTAGGGAAGCAGCGGCTGCCAGGTCCATTCCGGGCCACCGTATTCCGCCCACCGGTCGTAGGTCGGCTTGCAGCCGGGAATCCAGCTGAAGTAGTTGGCCGCGGAGCTGCCGCCGAGGATCTTGCCCCGGGTCTCCTGCTTGTCGATGCGCTGCCAGACGCCACGGTCGACGAACTTGGCCAGGTAATCCCAGTCGTACGGGCTGTGGCGCAGCTCCATGGCCGTTCCCGGGGTGTTCACCCCGTCAAGCTCCCAGGGGTTGCCGACACCGGCCTCGACGACCAGGACGCTGACGTTCGGGTTCTCGGCGAGGCGTCCGGCGACGACGTTACCAGCGGTGCCGCCCCCGACGACGACGAAGTCAAAGTGAGCCCCGTCGGCCACATTTGGTTGCGCGTGTGACATGATTTCCTCCTCGAAAACTCGGGTGTTCAGCGGGCCGCACCGCACGCGTGGAAACCCTCGTTGCCTACCGGGATACGGATTCCGAACCCGCAGTTAGCAGCATGTTCGGGCGCCGCGTTGAACTCCATGTAGTTCACTCCGTAATTCGGCCGAAATTCCCGCCGCGCTTTGGTGGTCGCTACAAGCGCGCCGCCGACGCGGCTCCCCCGGGCGCGCCGGCGCGTGATTCGTTGCGCTGCAAACGAATCAGGGCCTCGCGATGTTGTCAGCTGTTGAGATTGGCGCGAACGCCTTCTTCGACCTTCCTGCCGATGTCGGGGTCGACGTGGCGCCAGTACGCGAAGACACGGGACAGGACGGGTTCATTCACCCCCGCCGAGACGTGACCAACGATGTTGTGTACCAGGCGTTCCCGTTGCGCATCGTCCATCACCCGGCGCACCAGGGTGCCGGCCTGGCCCCAGTCGTCATCGTCGCGGCGCAGCGTGTACGCCGCGCGCAGCATCTGCCCGTCGGCGGCCCAGTGCACCTCGCCGGCCCGTGCGGGATCGGCGTGCGGCCCGCCCGCGGAGTTGGGCGCATACACCGGGTCGGCGGTGTTGACAATCCGCATCCGGCCGTCCTTGGCGTACGAGCGCACCGCACACCGGGCGGCGTTGACCGGGAGCTGGTCGTGGTTGACCCCGATGCGGGCACGGTGCGCATCGGGGTAGGCGAAACTGCGGCCCAACAACAGCCTGTCGGGGCTCAGCCCGGTGCCGGGCACCAGGTTGCTCGGCGCGAAGGCGGCCTGCTCGACCTCGGCGTGGTGATCGGTGACGTTGCGGTCCAACGTCATCGTGCCGACCTCGATGGGTGGGTAGTCGGCGTGCGGCCACACCTTCGTCACGTCAAAGGGGTTGAAGCGGTAGGTTTTCGCGTCGGCGAACGGCATCAACTGCACCTGCAGCGACCAGCTCGGATACTCCCCGCGCGCGATGGCCTCGTACAGGTCGCGCACGCAGCAGTCGGGATGGGTGCCGGCCAGCCGCCGACCCTCTTCCTGGGGCAACCATTGGATGCCCTGGTCGGTCTTGAAGTGGTACTTCACCCAATGGATCTCGCCGGCCGAATTGACCCAACTGAACGCGTGCAGGCCGAAGCCGTTCATATGCCGAAACGTCCTGGGGATGCCCCGGTCCCCCATCACCAGCGTCACCAGATGCGCAGTCTCGGGACAGCTCGTCCAGAAATCCCACACCATGTTGTGGTCGTGCAGGTCGTTGTCCGCGCGGCGGCCCCCGGCGCGAATCAGGTTGGGAAACTTCATCGGATCCCGGATCGCGAAGACCGGGACGTCGCTGCCGACGAGGTCGAAGTTGCCTTCGGTGGTGTAAAACTTCACCGAAAACCCGCGGTTGTCGCGGGCCGTGTCGGCACTGCCACGCTCGCCGCTGTTGCCCGACGAGAAACGGGCGAACACCTCGGTGACCGCACCCGGTTGCAGGAAGGCCGCCTTGGTGTACTCACTCACATCGGCCGTCACCTCGAAGCGCCCGTATGCCCCGGCGCCCTTGGCGTGCGGCTGACGCTCGGGCACCCGTTCCCGATTGAACGCCGCCATCTGCTCGACGAGGTAGGAATCCTGCAGCAGGAGCGGCCCGTCGGGGCCCACCGTCAAGGACAGTTCGTCACTGGGCGCCGGCGCACCCGCATTCGTGGTCGTATGGTTCTCCGCCATATCGTGTGGTCCGGCGGCTTCCGGCTCACCGGCCGAGGTTGGCGGCTCGGATGCCGTCTTCCACCCTCTTGCCGATGTCGGCGTCGATGTTGTACCAGTATTCGACGACGCGTGACAGCACGGGTTCTTTCACGCCGTCTGTGACATGGTGAACGATGTTGTGCACAAGTCGTTCCCGCTCGGCGTCGTCCATCACGTCGCGCACCAGGGCGCCGGCCTGGCCCCAGTCGTCGTCGTCTGGTCGCAGCGTGTAGGGCGCGCGCACCATCATTCCGCCGTCGACGGCCCATTTCACCACGGACGCCCGGTCGGGATCGGCCTTCGGCCCGCCGTAGGAGTTGGGCGCATACACCGGGTCGGTGGAGTTGACGAAGCGCATCTGTCCGTCCTTGGAATAGCTGCGCACCGGACACCGCGGGGCGTTGACCGGAATTTGGTTGTGGTTGGCCCCGACCCGGTAGCGGTGCGCGTCGGCGTAGGCGAAACTGCGCCCCAGCAAAAGCTTGTCCGGGCTCAGCCCGATCCCGGGCACCAGCGCATGCGGCGCGAAGGTCACCTGCTCGACCTCGGTGTGGTGGTCGGTGACGTTGCGGTCCAGCGTCATGGTGCCCAGATCGATGAGCGGATAGTCGGCGTGCGGCCACACCTTGGTCACGTCGAAAGGGTTGAACCGATACGTCTTGGCGTCCTCGAACGGCATGATCTGCACCTTCACCGACCAGCTCGGATGGTCCCCGCGCTCGATCGCCTCGTACAGATCCCGGATGCAGTAGTCCGGGTCGGTGCCGGCCAGCCGATCGCCCTCTTCCTGGGTCAACCATTCGATGCCCTGGTTGGACTTGAAATGAAACTTCACCCACGAGATCTCGCCGGCGGCGTTGAGGAAGCTGAAGGTGTGCAGGCCGAAGCCGTGCATGTGACGAAACGTCTTGGGAATACCGCGATCGCTCATGATCATGGTCACCTGGTGCGCCGACTCCGGGGAGAGCGTCCAAAAATCCCACTGCATGTTGTGGTCACGGCAGTCGTTGTTCGCGCGGCGTTTGGCCGAGCGGACCATCTGCGGGAACTTGATCGGGTCCCGGATGACGAAGACCGGGAAGTCGAGGCCGACGAGGTCGAAGTTGCCCTCGGTGGTGTAGAACTTCACCGAAAACCCGCGCGTGTCCCGCACGGTGTCGGCGCTGCCGCGCTCGCCGGCGTTCCCTGACAGCCGCACGAACACGTCGGTCTTGGTGCCCGGCTGAAACACGGCGGCTTTGGTGTAGGCGCTCAGGTCATTGGTGACCTCGAACCGGCCGAACGCGCCGGTCCCCTTGGCGTGCGGCTGGCGCTCGGGGACCCGCTCGCGGTTGAACGCGGCCAACTGCTCGATGAGATAGAAATCCTGCAGCAGTACCGGGCCATCGGGACCCAGCGTCAACGACAGTTCGTCGCTGGGCGCCGGGGCGCCCGCATTCGTCGTCGTGAAATTCTCCGTCATCAGTGTCCTCCCTAGCTCGAAATCAGTGGGCAATCAAAAAAATTCGGCGGCCCCGCCGCCGTCGTCGACGAGCGGTCCGCTACTGGAACTTTCGATACGAATCGAGGTCTGCCTGTTCGAACGACCGCGCGAGCTGCTCCCCCTTGTCGGTGAGTTGCATCCACGCGGCATACATCCATTTCTCGGGATCGTCGTAGTGCTTGAGGTAGACGTGGGAGATCTTGTGCATCGATCGCTCCAGCGGCTGGTCCCAGGCGACGAATCGTTCACCCTCGGTGGCCACGCCGCCCAGATGTTCGCCCACCATCACCTGGGCACCCAGCCGGACCAGCCCATCGCTGACCATGGAGCGGATGACCGCCAGGGTTTCGTCTTGCACTTCCGACGGCGCCGCGCCCGGATGGCGTTGCCGGACATGCCAATCCACGGCATTGAGATCCACGGGCTGACCCAGGCCGTCGAGCAGCAGCCCACGGCGCACCATCTCACGCGGCGAGACTTGATCCTCAGCTTGCATCTGCGCATCAGCTCCTTGCCGTGGCCGGGCGTGCTGTAGTCGACTCTGCACTCGGCGCGCTCGGATGTCATCGGAGGCGATTCCAAGCCGTCGCGTCGATTTCTCGTCCGGCTTTGGTGGCCGCTACAAGCGGATCCCGGGGCGGCGCCCCGGTTGGTGCTCGCCGCCGAGACCCGCAGCGCAACCCCGCAGCTGCGGCACGATAGGTTTGCAGGGCCCATAAATACGGATCGGAACGCTTGTGGTGTCTGCTAAAGCGGTGTGGGAAATCGGCGGGAAACTTTGGAACCGACTCCGTTGCCACCCGGCCGCATCGCGCGAACGCTGATATGCGGTACGGCGCCGCGCGTGGCTGCCGGCCGTTGAGTCGTCCGGTCCCTGCCAGAAGCAACCCATGGAGGAGGAGCCAGTGGCTAAGTGTGTGATGGTGCTGTACCCCGATCCCGTTGACGGGTATCCGCCGAAGTACGCCCGCGACAGCATCCCGGTGATCAACAGCTACCCCGACGGCTCGTCGCTGCCGACGCCGTCAAAGATCGACTTCACGCCCGGTGAGCTGCTCGGCTGCGCCTCCGGTGCCCTGGGGTTGCGCAAGTTCTTCGAAGACGGCGGGCACGAGCTGGTCGTGACGTCGGACAAGGACGGCCCGGACTCGGAGTTCGAGCGGGAACTGCCCGACGCCGATATCGTGATCTCCCAACCTTTTTGGCCCGCCTACATCACCAAGGAGCGGTTCGCCAAGGCGCGCAACCTCAAGCTGGCGCTGACCGCCGGCATCGGGTCGGACCACGTGGACCTCACCGAGGCGCAGGCGCGGGGGGTCACCGTCGCCGAGGAAACCTGGAGCAACAGCATCAGCGTCGCCGAGCACACGGTGATGCAGATCCTGGCGTTGGTGCGCAACTTCGTCCCGTCGCACCAGTGGATCCGCGACGGCGGCTGGAATATCGCCGACTGTGTGCAGCGGTCCTACGACGTGGAGGGCATGGACGTCGGGGTGATCGCCGCCGGCCGGATCGGGCGCGCGGTGCTCGAGCGGATGAAACCCTTTGGGGTGAACCTGCACTACTTCGATGTGCACCGGCTCTCGCCGGAGTACGAGAAGCAACTCGGCGTGACGTATCACCCCGACGTCGAGTCGCTGGCCCGCTCGGTGGACGTGGTGTCGATCCACTCGCCGCTGATCGCCCAGACCCATCACATGTTCAACGAGAAGCTGCTGAAGTCGATGCGGCGCGGCTCCTACATCGTCAACACCGCCCGCGCCGAGGAGACCGACCACAAGGCGATCGTGGCCGCGCTGGAGAGCGGTCAGCTCGCCGGCTACGCCGGCGACGTGTGGTTCCCGCAGCCGTCGCCACCGCATCACCCGTGGCGCACCATGCCCAATCACGCGATGACGCCGCATATCTCGGGCTCCAGCCTGTCGGCGCAGGCCCGCTACTGCGCCGGGACCCGCGAGATCCTCGAGGACTGGTTCGCCGGCCGCCCCATCCGCTCGGAATACCTGATCGTCGAGGGCGGCAAGTTCGCCGGGACCGGGGCCAAGTCCTACGCGCAGTAGGCAGCACGAGCGAAGTCAAGAACGACGTGAGCCGATGGCATGTTGCAGTTCGTCGATGCACGCATCGATGACGACGGCCACGCTGGCCGGGCTGCCCGCGGGTAGCGCCGCGCTGTGACGGCGCGCGGACTCGGCATGTGCAGCAGCGGTTTCCGGGTGGCCGGCGGCCAGCGCGGAGACGGCGTCACGTAGGTCGTCGACCGCGGCGCGGAACGCTTCGACGTGCGGGCCGCCGGGGATGCGCACCGACGTCAGGGTCCGCGCCAGCTGCAACACCGAGCTGCCGAACAGCGCGACGTGCACCGCCTGGCGGTCGGCGGCCCCGACCGCGCCGCGCAACGGCCACCGGCGCGGGCAGACGCGCGCCAATTGCCCTGCGGTGCCGCGGGCTTCGATGAGACTCGCCGAGCACCGCTGCAGCCGGTCGGCGGCGGACAGCGCCCAACCCTGATCCGGTGACGCCGAATCGGTGCTGCGACAACAGATCTGGGCCAGAATGTCGTGCAGCGCGGTCAATAGCTCGCCGGATGCGTCGTGCAGGACCGCGAGCGGATTCTTGGGAAACAGCAGGATGCTGAACACCACCGCCAGTCCGCCGCCGATCAGCGCGTCGTACAGCCGCTCCACCCCGAGCCCGGTGTGCGGGAACGCCATGATCAGGATGGCCGAGATCACGCTCTGGTTGACGAACATCGATCGCTGGGTGCTGAAGCTGCGCGCAATCAGCACCGCCAGGGTCAGCGAAAGCATCACGGCCGCACCCATGCCGATGGGTCCCGCGCCGAACACGGCCAGCACGACGGTGCCCGCCCCGATCCCCAACGCCACGCCGATGATCATTTCGACGGCCAGTTCGGCGCGCACCCGATTGGTCATCCACAAACACACCGCGGCGGCGATCGGCGCGAAGAAGGGCTCCCGGTGGTCGAGCACGTCGTGGGCGAGGTACCAGGCGAGGCCGGCGGCGACCGTGGTCTGCGCGATCGGCCACAAAGTCCGTCGCAGGCGCCGCGCAAGGTCCGGCATCGTCGGCTCCTCCCGTCACGACAGTGTCCCTCGAGGTGAGGGCGCCGGCTACGGAGCGGCCGCCGGGATTGTCACGGACATCGGGGCACCCGTTTGGGAACCGCTACAAGCGCCAGGGACACGCCGCCGCAAACTCGGCAACAGCGCCGCCGCGTCGGTTCCCGGGCCGGTACGTCATCGAAGCTTCTGTGCGAATTCGATGACGTTGCCGTCCGGATCGGCGATGTGCAGCGTCCTTTCCCGCCAGGGCCGGTCCACCGGTCCGCTGAGGATCTCGACGCCGAGCCCCCGCAACCGCGTCGCTTCCTCGTCCACGTCATCGACCAGAAAACCGATCTCGCCGCACGGCGCGGTGCCGCCCTCGCGACCGATCAGCTCGGGAAGCTTGGAGCGTTCGAAAAGCGAGAACTTGGTGTTGGGCATCTCGAACTCGACATACCCGTCGCCCTCGATGCGCACCTCGAGCCCGACCACGTCCCGGTAGAACATCACCGACCGCTCCAGTGACTCGACATATTGGATGACGTAGTCCACGCGGCGCATGGCATCCACCGTATCGGCTCACGGCCCGTCCTCGGGACCGCTACAGGCGCATCGCCGCCAGCTCGAGAACCCACCACACTTCGGTGACCACCTCGGTGTCGCGCAGGCTGGCGCCGGTCAGCTCCTCGAACCGCGCCAGCCGATACCGCACGGTGTTCTGATGGACGAATAACCTTGTCGCCGTGCGCTCCACGTGCATCCCGCACGCCAGGTACGTCCGGACCGTGGCAATCAGTTCACGGCTCGAACCGCCGACGGACAGCGGCTCCAGGTAGCGCTTCCGCAACAGCTCGCCGACGTCGGCATCGATCGCGACGGCCGTGCGCAGACCCAGCGCGGCGATGTCGTAGGCGCCGCGCAACCCGCAGGCCTCCGCGGTTACCAGCGCGCGCGCCGCCATCCGGTAGGACTCGCTCAACCGCGTCAGCGGCCTCGGGGGGCCGAAACCCACGACACCCTCGACGTCGCGGGGCGGCTCGATCAGGAAGCCGGCGAGGTCGCCGTCGAGCAGGGCGCACAGGCCGCGTCGACTGTGCGCCGGGTCCTGAAAACCCAGCGACTGCTCCAGCCGGAGATGGGGGCCGTCGCCGCCCAGGCGGGCGCGGACGGCCACATACTCGGCGCCCGGGTCCAGCCCACGCAGCTCGGCGTGCATGCGCAGCTCGGCGGCCGGGAGCGAACCCATCAGCGCACCCCGAACGAACTCCGCGTCACTCTCCTCGGCCTCGAGGGCCAGCGCGCGTTCGGTCCGCCGATGCGCCTTGGCCGAGGTCGCCATGGCGATGTCGGACCATGCCAGTGCCGACTGAACGAGTTCCAGCACCCGCGCATCGTCGACGCCCAACCGTCGCGCCGCCTCACGCGCGCACTCCACCACCACCTCGACGCCGATCCGCCAGGCGCGCAGCATGTCGTCGACGGGGACGCCGTCGCGCGCCCGCGCCTCGCCGATCGCGGCGAGGCCCGCGATCTGCGGCTCGTGCAACGCCTCGCGCCCGCCGACGGCGGACCGCAAGACCCACTCGAGCTCGGCCTCGAGTGCCTCGTCGGCAACCGAGCGGTAGACCGGAAGCCGGGACCGAATGACGCTGCGGACGCGACCGACCACCGCGGCGTGGTCGTCGAGCAACGCGCCGACGAGTCGGGAAACGGAGTCCGGCCGGATCGTTTGGGCGCCTTGGGATTTGGGAACCGCAACCAGCGCGGAAGCGGAATCGCCGTCGACGCCGTTGACCGGCGCCCGGAAGTCTTTCATCGTGCGGCCCCGCGATGGGTCGAGCGGTGGGGCGAGGTGGTGCCGTCTTCGGTGTTCGCGGCGACCACCGAATCGCGGCACGGCACGCGCCGGCAGTGGTTCATGGTCTCTCCTGAGGTGAAATCGGCCCTGCGGCCGGTGGATTCGTCGCTTCCGAAGCACTTCAGTCTCGCGTGCGGTCGCCGGGGGTGTCCAAGACGTAGTTCCGACCGGGTGATAGGCCCGGCCGATCACGGCCGGTGGCGGCTAGCCCGCGGAGTATCCGGGCGCGGCCTTGCGCAACACGTCATTGATGCCGGCGCCCCGCGCGGTCTGCACCAACGCGCGGGTCAGCACCGAGCCCGGCTCGGTGGCGCTGGTGACCAGCGCGACCGTGGCGGTGACGGTCGGGTTCTCCAGCCGCAGGATGCGCGCGCCGGCGGGCGGGCGCAGCGAGTGGATCCAGGTCTGCGGGATGATGCTTGCCCAGCGGCCGGTGCCGACGTGCGCCAGCAGCGTGGCGACGGAGTCGGTCTCGAGCTGCGGCGTGACCGTGAGCTCCTGCGCGGCCAGCGCGTCGTCGATGAGCCGGCGACCGCGCATGCCCTGGTTCAGCAGGCACATCGGCAGCGTCAGCGCGTCGGACCAGCTGATGGTCTCCGACGGGTCGGGGAGCAACTCGGCGCCGGCGATGAGCACCTGCTGCTCGGTGTAGAGCGGGGTGACCAGCAGGTCGGCGACATCCTGCCGGTCGGGGTAGAGGACCCCGGCGTCCAGCTCGAACCGGCGCAGTCGCTGCACGATCTCGGCCGACCGCAGGCTGGTCTCGAGCTGCACCCGCACCAGCGGATGGGCGGCGCAGAAGGGATCGGTGAGCAGGGCGACGATGCTCGAGGCCGCCGGGATGACGCCGAGGCGCAGCTCGCCGGTCAGGCCGGTCTGCAGCGCGGCGACCTCCTGCTTGAGGGCGTCGTGGTCGGCCAGGATGCGCCGCGCCCACAGCACCAGCCGCTCGCCCTCGGGCGTCAGCCCTTCGAACTTCTGCCCGCGACGCACCAGGGGCACGTTGAGTTCCTGCTCGAGCTTGCGGATGGCCTCCGAGAGCGCGGGCTGGGACACGTAGCAGGCGCGGGCGGCCCGCGCGAAGTGACGCTCGGAGGCGAGCGCGACGAAGTACTCCAGCTGACGAAACAGCATCAGCCCATTGTCAATGACCGTCGCTGCCGCGGCGGCTTTTCACAGCGTTTCGTCGAGCTCACCAAGACGGTTGGTCAGCCGCAGGTTCTCTGAGTAGTCGACCGGGCAGCTGATCAGCGAGACGCCGTCGTCGTCGAGCGCGGCCCGCAGCGTCGGCAACAGTTCGTCGGCATGAGAGATGCGATATCCCTTGGCGCCGAAGCTTTCTGCGTAGGTGACCACGTCGGGGTTGGCGAATTTGACGTAGTAGTGTGCGCCGAGCTCGAGGTCCATCTTCCATTCGATCAGGCCGTAGCCGCCGTCCTCCCAGATCAGCACCACCAGCGGGATGCGTTCGCGCACGGCGGTCTCGATCTCCTGGGAGTTCATCAGGAACGCGCCGTCGCCGACCACGGCCAGCACCTTGGACTGCGGCTGGGCAAGCTTCACCCCGAGCGCCCCGGGCAGGGCAAAGCTCATGGTGGACAAGCCATTTGAGATCAGGCAGGTGTTGCGCTCGTAGGTCGGGTACAGCCGGGCCATCCACATCTTGGTGGCGCCGGTGTCGACCAGCACCACGTCGCTGCGGCCCAGCGCCGCCCGGGTGTCGGCGACCACCCGCGCCGGGGCCAGCGGATAACGCGAATCCTGTTGCCCGCGCGCGAATTCGTCGGTCAGCAGCCCGGAGCCGGGCACGTCGGCGGCGTGCTCGAAACGGTGACCGGACAGCGCGTCGGTCAGCGCGTTCAGCGAATCGCTGATGTCGCCGATGATGCCCACGTCGACCGAGTAGTGCGCGTCCACCTCGGCCGGGAACCGGTGCATGTGGATGATCTTCTTGTCGGCCTGCGGGTTGATCCGGACCGGGTCGAACTCCTGCAATTCGTAGCCGACGGCGATGACGGCGTCGGCGTGGTCGAACCCGAAGTTGACGTAGTCGTGCCGCATGAAGCCCAGCGTGCCGATGCTGTTGGGGTGGTCGTCGGGCATGACGCCCTTGCCGTGGAAGGTGTTGGCCACCTGGATGCCGAACTCCTCGGAGAAGCGCACCAGCGCCTTGGTGGCATCGGCGCGCGCCGCGCCGTGCCCGGCCAGCACCACCGGGCGCTTGGCGTTGCGCAGGATCTGCGCGGCGCGTTCCACCTGGCGCGGCGACGGGGCGTCGGGCCGGACCACGTTGCGCGGCAACGGCCCCAGGTCGTAGTCGGTTTCGTCGGCATCGATGTGTTCGGGCACCGCCAGATACACCGCGGCCGGGCGCTCGGATTCGGCGAGTTTGAAGGCCTTGCGCACCATCTCGGGGATGGCGCGCGCGGTCGGGATGCCGGCCGCCCACCGGGTGATCGGGGCGAACATCGACACCAGGTCGACGTATTGATGCGACTCCTTGAACTCCCGGTCGTGACCCACCTGCGCGGAGATGGCGACCAGCGGGGTGCTGTTGGTGGTGGCGTCGGCGACCCCGAGTTGCATGTTGATCGCGCCGGGCCCCAGGGTGGCCGACACCACCGCCGCCCGGCCGGTGACCCGTCCGTACATCTCGGCCATGAAGGAGGCGGCCTGCTCGTGCCGGGTCAGCACGTAGCGGATCGGTGAGGCGGCCAGCGCCTGCACGAAGCGGATGTTCTCCTCGCCGGGCAGCCCGAACACGACGGAAACCCCCTCGTTTTCCAGGCACTTGACGATCAGCTCAGCGGCTTTGCTCATCCGACACCTCCCGTTGGCCACGATAGTGGCAGGCTGGAAGTCGGACGTTTCACCAAGCACGCAGACGAAGGAGGGCCAGCGTGCCCATCGCCACCATCAACCCCGCAACCGGCGAGACGGTCAAAACCTTCACCCCGGCCAGCGATGCGGAAGTCGATGCCGCCATCGCCCGCGCCTACGAACGCTTCCTCGACTACCGCCACTCCACCACGTTCGCCCAGCGCGCCCAGTGGGCCAACGCCACCGCCGACCTGCTCGAGGCCGAGGCCGACGAGGTGGCCGCCATGATGACGCTGGAGATGGGCAAGACCCTCAAGTCGGCCAAGGCGGAAGCGCTCAAGTGCGCCAAGGGTTTTCGCTACTACGCGCAGAACGCCGAGCAGCTGCTGGCCGACGAGCCGGCCGACGCCGGCAAGGTCGGCGCGGCCCGGGCGTACATCCGCTACCAGCCGCTCGGCGTGGTGCTGGCCGTGATGCCGTGGAACTTTCCGCTGTGGCAGGCGGTGCGGTTCGCCGCGCCGGCGCTGATGGCCGGCAACGTCGGCATCCTCAAGCACGCGTCGAACGTGCCGCAGAGCGCGCTGTATCTGGCCGACGTCATCACCCGCGGCGGCTTCCCCGAGGGCTGCTTCCAGACCCTGCTGGTGCCGTCCAGCGCGGTCGAGCGCATCCTGCGCGACCCGCGGGTGGCCGCGGCCACCCTGACCGGCAGCGAACCGGCCGGCCAGTCGGTGGCGGCCATCGCCGGCGACGAGATCAAGCCCACCGTGCTCGAGCTCGGCGGCAGCGACCCGTTCATCGTGATGCCCTCAGCCGATCTGGATGAGGCCGTCAAGACCGCGGTCACCGCCCGGGTGCAGAACAACGGCCAATCCTGCATCGCGGCCAAGCGGTTCATCGTGCACACCGACATCTACGACACGTTCGTCGACAAGTTCGTCGAACAGATGAAAGCGCTGAAGGTCGGCGACCCCACCGACCCGGCCACCGACGTGGGCCCGCTGGCCACCGAGTCGGGCCGCGACGAGATCGCCAAGCAGGTCGACGACGCCGTGGCCGCGGGCGCCACGCTGCGCTGCGGCGGCAAGCCGCTCGACGGGCCCGGCTGGTTCTACCCGCCGACCGTGGTCACCGACATCACCAAGGACATGGCGCTGTACACCGAGGAGGTGTTCGGGCCCGTCGCGTCGATGTACCGGGCCGCCGACATCGACGAGGCCATCGAGATCGCCAACGCCACCACCTTCGGATTGGGGTCCAACGCCTGGACCAACGATGCGGCCGAGCAGCAGCGCTTCATCGACGACATCGAGGCCGGCCAGGTCTTCATCAACGGCATGACGGTGTCCTACCCCGAGCTTGGGTTCGGCGGCGTCAAGCGGTCCGGCTACGGCCGCGAGCTCGCCGGCCTGGGCATCCGCGCCTTCTGCAACGCCAAGACCGTCTGGATCGGGTCGTCGAAGAGCGGCGACGCCGGAGGCGGCTCGAAGGTCGAGTGACCCGCCGAGCAGACGTGAAATCCCCCGACACGCCGTGACATTGGGGGCTTTTGCGTCTGCTCGCCGTCACACCGCGGCCAGCGCGCGGGCGTCCTCGTCGGCGAAGGTGTCCTCGAGCTGCACGGGCGTGTAGTCCAGGTCGATCTCGGCCAGCGGGCGGCCCCGGGCGCTGGCGATGGTGCCGAAGCGCCGCATGCCCTTGTCGCTGGCATAGGCCATGAACTCGTCCACCGACAGGTCGAAGGGCATCGGGTCGTAGAGCGCGAAGCCCTCTTCGATCAGGCGCAGCCCGAGCGGCATCAGTTCGTTCATCCGGGTTTCGAAGACGCCCCAGTTGGCGTCGTCGGCGGCGACGTGCCGGCGGCAGGTGAAGGTGCCCCACGCCATGTGCCGGCGCTCGTCGTCGCCGATGCGCCGCACCAGTTCCTGCATGCCCGGCAGGATGCCGCGTTCCACGCAGATCTTGTGCCAGCCGAAGTATCCGGTCAGCGCCAGCATGCCTTCGACCATGTGGTTGTAGGTCACCGACGCCCGCACCTGGGCGGCCGGCGACGGATCGATCGTCAGCGCGTTCAGGCAGTCCGGCAGCTCCTCGTAGAAGATTGTCCGGTAGCTGGGGACGTCGTCGAGGAAGTGGTGCAGATCGTCGGTGACACCGACGGCGTCCAGCCACATCCGGAACACCTGGACGTGCTTGGCCTCCTCGAAGGCGAACTGGGTCAAATACATCTCGTCGCCGAGCCGGCCTTCGGCCCGCATCGCGGCCATGAACGGCTGGATGTCCTGGGTCACCGATTCCTCGCCGGCGATGAACTCGGCGCACAGCCGGGTGGCGTAGCTGCGTTCGTCGTCGGTGAGCCGTTCCCAGTCGGCCCGGTCGCGGGAGAAGTCGATGTCGGCAGGATTCCAGAATTTCGCGTTGCCGCCCGCAAAAAGCTTGAGCGGCAAGCTGTCCCAGTTGAGACCGCCCTGCACCATCGAGGCGCTTCGGGTTCGGTTCATGTGACCTCCTCAGATCGTGGGGTGGCAAAGTGGGCCGGCGCGGGCGAGAACGCGGCGGCCAGCACCGCGACCAGCCGGCGCACCGCCAGCGCGGGCTGCTCGGGGGTGGGCTCGTCGAGCCCGAGCACCGGATCCAGTCCGCGCATGTAGGGGGCCAGCGCCAGGTGCGGGAAGATCAGCAGCAGCAACGACAACAGCGCGTCGGTGTCCGAGTCGGCGCGCAGGTCGCCGCGCAGCCGGGCGTCGCGCACCAGCGGCCGCAGCACCTCCAGGTAGTGGCGGTGGATGACGTTCTGCACGCTGATCCGGGCCTCGGTGTCGACTTCCAGCGTGGCCGCGGCGTGCAGCGCCCGCTCGTGCGGGTGGTCGGCGAAGTAGGCCACCCACCCGTCGAGCAGGTCGGTCAGGAATTCGAAGAACGGCCGGGTCGGGTCGAGCTCGCGGATCAGCTGCTCGATGTAGCCGCGGACCCGCTGGCTGCCGATGTCGGCGATGAACGCATACAGGTCGCGCTTGTCGGCGAAGTACTGGAACAGGCTGCCCTTGGCCACGCCGGCCTTGCGGGCGATGACGTTCAGGCTGCCGCGGGAGAATCCGTGCGCGCCGAATTCCGACTCCGCGGCCTCGATGATCGCCGCGCGTCGAGCCGGGTCGACGCGCGCCCAAGTGACCGTGGGCAATGCCGCCTCCTACCTGAATGACCACTGGTCATCCTACTGTGAGCAAGCTCACAGTCAAGGGGGCTGCGGCGGGCGCCTTTGCGTCTTGCCGCCCGGCCCTGCGCGCGCCGAGCGTCACGCTGGCGTGACGCCAGAGCCCGACGGTCACGCTGGCGTGACGCTCGCCGAGGGGCAGGCGCTCGCCGAGGGGCAGGCGCTCGCCGAGGGGTAGGCGCTCGCGAAGGGGCGTGCGCGCGCCGAGAGCGTTAGGGCCGCATCTGGTAGGCCCCGCTGAGCGGCAGCACCTGCTCCTTCCAGATCTGGTCGTAGCGCGCCGGGTCGTGCACGGGGCGGCGGATCATCCGCATCGCGAAACGGGCCTGCTGCTCCGTCGTCGCGGGCTTGTCGCTCAACTCGACGGCGTAGGCGTTGAAGTCGCGGACCAGCACGCCGAAGATCTCGTCGATCAGCGCGTCGTCGACGCCGGACAGCGTCGCCTCCTCCAGAATCAGCTGGGCGTAGGGCACCGTGGCGAACAACTGCCCGACGGCGAAGGCGAAGTCGATGTCCTTCTGCTGCACCGCATCCGGGGTGGCGCTGGCCAGCATCTCGGCCAGCACGTCGATCTGGGCGCGCAGCAGCGCGACGTTGGGCAGGTGCGCGAAGCCGTCGAACGGTGCCCGCCAATCGCCGAACCGCACCTTGCCCAGCCCACCCGTCGGCCCCTGCGCAAACAGGAACTCGTCGTCGGCCGCGTCGTCGCGGCGGCCGATCACCGGCAGCTCGCCACTGGGGGCGAACAGGTAGTTGGGCATGAACTTGCCCAGCAGCCCGATGTTGATGTGGACGGTGCCCTCCAGCCGGGGCAGCAGGCCGATCTCGCGGGTCATCGCCTCGAAGATGGTGTCCTTCTCCACGCCCTTGGCGGCGATGACGTCCCACAGCGCGGTGATGACCCGCTCGCCCTCGCCGGTGATCTTCGCCTTGGTGAGCGGGCTGTACAGCAGGTAGCGGCGGTCGGTGGCCGAGGCGCTGCGCATGTAGTCGCAGGCCCGGGTGGCGACCAGCCGCATCGCCACCAGCCGGGCGTAGGCGTCGATGAGCAGGCGGCGCACATGGCTGAAGTCGGTGACGACGGTGCCGTACAGGATGCGGTTGGACGCGTGCGTGACGGCCTCGTACATGGCGTGCGTGCACATCCCGACCGCGCCCCAGCCCAGGTTGTATTTGCAGACGTTGACGGTGTTCAGCGCGGCGTGGAAGGCCTCGGGGCCGCGGTGCAGGATGTCGGCCTCGGTCACCGGGTAGTCGCTCAGCGCGAAGTTGCCGACGTAGTTTTGCGAATTCACCACGTTCTTGATCAGCCGGTACCGCTCGTGGCGGGAGTCGGCGGCGAAGAACACGTACTCGGAATCCGTTGCGCCGCCGGCGAATTTGCCGAAGGTGGACACCATCCGGGCCACGTTGGCGTTGCCGATGTAGTACTTCTGACCGGCGGCGGTCCAGCCCCCGCCCGGTGCCGGGGTGAGGTTCATGTCGGTCTGGTAGACGTCCGCGCCGTGCGTCTGCTCGGACAACCCGAACGCGAACACCTCGCCGGCCTCGAGCAACCCGGCCGCCTTGCGCTTGGCCTCGTCGTTGCCGCTCATCCAGATCGGGCCCAGCCCCAGGGCGGTGACCTGGAACGGGTACCAGTAGTTCAGCCCGTAGAAGCCGAGGATCTCGGCGAACCCGCTGATCCGGTAGGTGTCCCAGCGGCAATCGGCCGACCCGTAGCGCGTCGGGGTCAGCAGCGAGGCGAAGATCCGCTCGCGGCCGATGTGCTCCAAAAAGTCGGAGTACCAGACTCTTTCGTGGTCGTCGGACTTCAACCGGGCCTTGCCCCGGGACTCGAAGAAGTCGACCGTCGCGGCCATGATCTCCGCCGAGCGGCGATCCGGGTAGCGGCGTTGCAGGTGGTTGGGATTGAGCAACATGGGCGGGCTCCCGGCGGGTACTGGACGCAGACGAGGGTGACGGTAGCGCACCGGCGCCCCCGCCGGGGAGGGCGAAACAAAACGACCTCTGTTGGTCAGATGCCGGTCGACCTAGCATCAGGGGCGTGTCAGAACTCAATACCGCTCGCGGGCCCATCGACACCGCTGCGCTGGGTGTCACCCTGATGCACGAACACGTGTTCATCATGACCACCGAGATCGCGCAGAACTACCCCGAAGCGTGGGGCGACGAAGAGCAGCGGGTGGCCGACGCCATCGACCGGCTCAACGAGCTCAAGGCGCGCGGCGTGGACACCATCGTCGACCTCACCGTCATCGGCCTGGGCCGCTACATTCCGCGCATCGCCCGGGTCGCGGCGGCGACCGAGCTGAATATCGTTGTGGCAACGGGGCTTTACACCTACAACGATGTGCCCTTCTATTTCCACTACCTGGGCCCGGGCGCGGAGCTGGGCGGCCCGGAGATCATGACCGACATGTTCGTCCGCGACATCGAGCAGGGCATCGCCGACACCGGCATCAAGGCCGGCATCCTCAAGTGCGCCACTGACGCACCCGGCGTCACTCCGGGCGTCGAGCGGGTGCTGCGGGCGGTGGCGCAGGCGCACAAGCGCACCGGGGTGCCGATCTCCACGCACACCCACGCCGGGCTGCGCCGCGGCCTCGACCAGCAGCGGATCTTCGAGGAGGAGGGCGTCGACCTGAGCCGGGTGGTGATCGGGCATTCCGGCGACAGCACCGACGTCGGCTACCTCGAAGAGCTCATCGCCGCCGGCTCGTATCTGGGCATGGACCGGTTCGGCATCGACGCGATCTCGCCGTTCGAGGACCGGGTGAACATCGTCGCGCAGATGTGCGAGCGCGGCCACGCCGACAAGATGGTGCTCTCGCACGACGCCAACTGTTATTTCGACGCACTTCCCGAGGAGTTGGTGCCCCAGGTCATGCCGAACTGGCATTACCTGCACATCCACAACGACGTGATCCCCGCCCTCAAGCAGCGCGGCGTCACCGACGAGCAGCTGCACACCATGCTCGTCGACAACCCCCGGCGCATCTTCGAGCGCCAGGGCCCCTATGGGTGAGCCGGTCCCGCCGATCGGCGGTCCGCGACGAGATCACGGCGCGATTGCGTCGGCCTCAGCGTCGATGAGCTGGCGCGGCGCGGCGGGCTGGTGGCGTTTCTCCCAGCGGCGCAAGGCTTCCCGGCAGGGCGACTCGACCAGGGCGTAGCTGACCGCGGCGATCGCGAAGCCGAAGATCAGCGTCAACACCAACACCGCGGGCATGCGGCCGGTGAACGGGAACGTGCCGAGCACCGGGAACACCATGGCCAGCGCCGCCAGGTGCCAGATGAACAGGCCGTAGGACCAGCGCCCCAGCGTCACCATCACGGTCGTCCCCAACACCCGGTGCGGCGTGTCCATCCGGTCCAGCACCAACGGGGCGATCAGCGCGAAGGCCACCAGCGAGCCCATCGCCGTCTTCACCGCGAACTGCGCGGGGGTGCCCGGCACCAGCCCCTCGGGACCGGCCAGCGGCGAGGCCGCAACCAGGTAGGCGGCCACCGCGACGACGGCCAGCAGCACCCGGCCCGTCCGGCTCTGCGCCAACCGCACCGGCCGGCCGATGCCGCCGTGCACCCACTCGGCCAGCAGCATGCCGGCGGCGAACCAGGAGAAGAAGGCCGGCGGCCAGTTCAGCGGGTTGAGGCCCGAACCGGGGTGCACCGGCACCCAGCCCCACGCCCAGCTCAGCGCCCCCAGCGCGGCGATCGCCGGCACCCGCGCGGTCACCGGGAGGCGGCGGGCCAGCAACGCCAGCACCGGCAGCGCCAGGTAGAAGCCGACCTCCACGGACAGGCTCCACATCTGGGTCAGCCCACCGGTCAGCGTGAGCGGCACATAGATCTGGGTCAGGGTCAGGTTGGCCAGCCACACCGTCGGGCTGGGGTGATCGGCGTCGGGCAACAGGGTCAGGATCACCACGACCGCCACCAGGTAGGCGGGCATGATGCGGACCACCCGGGACCGCAGGTAATGGCCGGTGCGGGGGCGCGGCGCCAAATCCCGTGCCGCCGCGGCATGTCCGCGCCAGAGCAGAAAACCCGACAGCGCGAAGAACACCGCCACCGCAAGGTCGAAGCGGCCGAACAGCCTGCCGTCGACGCCGCTGGAGTGCCCGGTCTGGAACGCGACGTGGGTGACCACCACACCCATGGCCGCGCAGGCGCGCATGCCCTCCACGGCGGGCAGGAAGCTGCGCACCCCGCCCACCCGCTGGTCATCGCTCACCACCACAGTTTGCCTGTGCGCGCGGCCCGGAGAACGGGTACACCCGGGCATCAGGTTGGTAAGCCGCCGCCTTACTTTCTGCTGTTAGGGTCAAACGAGTTTGCCCCGGGCCACCTGCTCGGGTCGGGTCGCGGCACAGACACGCAAGGGATCATGAGGAGGGCACAGCGACGTGAACCGAGCAGTCATGTTGCGGTTCGCCGCATGCGGGATCATCGGACTCGGAGCTGCCCTGCTGATCGCTGCGCTGCTGCTGACGACGTACACCACCAGCCGGATCACCAAGGTCCCGCTGGACGTCGACGCCACGCTGATCAGTGACGGCACCGGGACCGCCCTGGACTCGGCGTCGCTGTCCACCGACCACGTGGTGGTCAACCAGAACGTGCCGCTGGTGTCCCAGCAGCAGATCAGCGTCGAGTCGCCGGCCAACGCCGACGTCGTCACGCTGCAGGTCGGAAGCTCGTTGCGGCGCACCGACAAGCAGAAGGACACCGGGCTGCTGCTGGCGATCGTCGACACCGTCACGCTCAACCGCAAGACCGCCACGGCCGTCTCCGACGACACCCACACCGGCGGCGCGGTGCAGAAGCCGCGCACCATCAACGACGAGAACCCGCCGACCGCGATCCCGCTGCGCCACGACGGGTTGTCCTACCGGTTCCCGTTCCACACCGAGAAGAAGACGTACCCCTATTTCGACCCGATCGCGCAGAAGCCGTTCGACGTCAACTACGACAGCCAAGAGGACGTCAACGGGCTGACCACCTACAAGTTCACCCAGAACGTCGGCTACAACGCCGACGGCAAGCTGGTGGCCCCGGTGGCCTACCCGTCGCTGTACGCCGACCAGGCGACCGACTCCAAGTTCACCGCCCCGGCGTCGATGTGGGGCATCCAGGGCGGCGACCCGAACGAGCAGATCACCATGACCCGCTTCTACGCGGCGCAGCGCACGTTCTGGGTGGACCCGGTGTCGGGCACCATCGTCAAGCAGACCGAGCACGCCCACCACTACTTCGCCCGCGATCCGCTCAAGCCGGAGCTCACGCTGGCCGACTACAAGGTCACCTCCAACGAGGACACGGTCGAGTCCCAGGTCAACGCGGCCCGTGACGAGCGCGACCGGCTGGCGCTGTGGTCGCGGGTGCTGCCGATCACCTTCACCGCGGTCGGGCTGATCGCGCTGGTGGGCGGTGGGCTGCTGGCCTCGTTCAGCCTGCGCAGCGAGAGCGCGCTGACCGACCCCGGCCTGGACCGCGGCGACCAGGACTTCTTCGGCCGCAGCGGGCTGGAAGAGCCGGTGTCCGGCGCCGAAGCCGAGACCGAGAAACTGCCCACCCAACGTCCCGATCTGCGCTCCGAGTCCGGTCCCGACGAGCCCACCGAGGCGGGGCCGACCGAGGCCAAGCCGCCCGACCGGGAATAGCCCGCCGCGTGCGCTGGACCCGGCCCGGGTACGCATTGGTCCTGGCGCTGCTGGTGGTCGGGCCGCTGTTGAGGCCCGGGTATCTGCTGCTGCGGGACGCGGTGTCGACACCGCGGTCCTATCTGTCCGACACCGCGCTGGGGTTGACGGCCGCGCCGCGCGCGGTTCCGCAGGATTTCGCGGTGGCGCTGGCTTCCCACCTTCTCGACGGCGGGGTCGTGGTGAAGACGCTGCTGCTGCTGGGGCTGTGGCTGGCCGGCTGGGGCGCGGCCCGGCTGGTCGCGCTCGTGCTGCCGGGCGCGGGAATGCCCGGCGAATTCGTGGCAACCACGCTGGCGATCTGGAATCCCTATGTGGCAGAACGGCTTTTGCAAGGCCATTGGAGCCTGCTGGTGGGCTACGGCTGCCTGCCGTGGGTGGCGACGGCCATGCTGGGGTTGCGGACGGGCGGGGCCGGGTTTTTCGGGCTGGCGTTCTTCATCGCGCTGGCCGGGCTGACCCCGACCGGTCTGCTGCTGGCGGCGGCGGTGGCGCTGGCCTGCGTGCCGGTGGCCGGTGCGGGCCGGCGGCGTTGGGTGTGGGCCGCGGCGGCGATCGGCGCCGCGGCGGTGGCGGCGCTGCCCTGGCTGGTCGCCGCGGTCACGGGTGCGGCGTTGCCGTCGCACACGCCGGCCAACCGGCTCGGCGTGGAAGCGTTCGCGCCGCGCGCCGAGCCGGGCCTGGGCACGCTGACCAGCCTGGCCAGCCTGGGCGGCATCTGGAACGCTGACGCCGTACCCGGTTCGCGCACAACGCTTTTCGCGGTGGCCTCGGCCGTGGTGCTGCTGGGCGTGGTGGCCGTCGGCCTGCCGGCGGTGGCCCGCCGTCCGGCGGCGGTGCCGCTGCTGGTGTTGGCGGCGGCCGCGGTGCTGATCCCCGCGGGGCTGGCCACCGGCCCGGGGCTGCGGCTGCTGGGCGCGGTGGTCGACGCCGCGCCGGGTGTCGGGGTGCTGCGCGACGGGCAGAAGTGGGTGGCGCTGGCGGTGCCCGGCTACGCGCTGGCCGGTGCCGGCGCGGTGCTGACGCTGCGGCGCCGGCTTTTCGGGGCCGCCGCCCCGGCGCTGGTGTGCTGCCTGGCGCTGATCCTGGCGCTGCCCGACCTGGTCTGGGGCGTGGGCGGCAGGGTGTCGCCGGTGCGCTACCCGCGCGGCTGGCCGGCCGTCGCGGCGGCGATTAATGCCCGGCCCGACGCGGTCGCGGTGCTGCCGGCCGGCACCATGCGGCTGTTCTCCTGGTCGGGCCCGGCGCCGGTGCTCGACCCGCTGCCCCGCTGGGTGCGCGCCGACGTGCTGAGCACCGGCGACCTGGTGATCTCGGGAACCACCATCGCCGGTGAAGGCGCGCACGCCCGGGCCGTGCAGGAGCTGCTGCTGTCCGGGCCCGATCCGGCGGCGCTGGCCGCCGCCGGGGTGGGCTGGCTGGTGCTGGAGGCCGACAGCGCCGGCGAGGTGGGCGCCGCCGCGCACACCCTGGGCGCGGCGGCGCCGGTGTACCGGGATGACGAGATCGCGCTCTATCGGATCGGCGGGCACACCGCCGGTGTGGCCGCCGATCGCCGGGCGGCGACGCTGATCGCGCATTTGGCCTGGCTGGTGCTGCTGCTCGGCAGCGGGGCCGGTGTCCTACTCGGTGCGTGGTGGCGCCGCGGGGTCAGCCGCGCCCGCTGACCAGGCCGCTGACCGTGCGGCCGGCCTGCACCGCTTCGAGCACGCCGCGCATCGCGTCGGCGCTTTGCGCCCAAGAGAATTCGCCGCTGCGGGTGTGCGCCTTGGCGCCGAGCTGGTCGCGCAGCACCGGGTCGGCGAGCAGCTGCTCGAGCCGGTCCACGAGCTCGGCATGGGTGTCCACCAATATCCCGGTCACCTCGTCGACGATCGAGTCCGACAGGCCGCCCGAGGAGCGGTAGCCGATGGTCGGCACCCGGTGCTGGGCCGCCTCGACCACCGCCAGACCCCAGCCCTCCTTGCGCGACGGCAGCAGGTGCACCCAAGCCCCTTGCAGCACATGGTGTTTCGTCACGTCGTCGACGTGACCGTGAAACGTCACCGCCGAACCGATGCCGAGGCGGTCGACATGCTCGACCAGCCGCTGCCGCCACCAGCCGTCGCCGACGATGTCCAGATGCAGGCCCGGCACCCGCGGCCGCAGCCGGGCGACGGCCTCCAGCGCGTCCTCGATCTGCTTGTGCGGCACCAGCCGGGACAGCACAACCACCCGCGGCGCGGCGGCGCGAGGCCCGGACAGCGACGGCGCGGGCGCCTCGTCCAGGCCGTTGCGCACCACCGCGATCCGCGTGCCGTCGACGCCGAGGGCCACCAGGTCGCGGGCCGACGGCAGCGACACCGTCACGTACTGGTTGCGCCGGTTCAGCCGCGGCGACAGCGTCGACTCGACGAACCAGCCCAGCCGGCCTAGCACCGGCCCGGCCACCGGCCACTGCTCGCGGTGGCAATGGTGCACCAGCACCACCACCCGGCGCCCGTAGATCAGCCGGGCCAGAAACGGCAGGCCGTTCTGGGTGTCGACGACCACGTCGGGCCGCACCGTGCGCAGCGGCCCCAGCCCCAGCCGGGCGACCGCCATCGCCAGCAACGCCCAGATGTACACGGAGTAGCGGCCGCCGGCCCGGCTGATCCGGACGCCGTCGACGACGTCGCGGCGCGGCGCCCCGGGATAGCGGGCGGTGCGCAACGTGACCGCGATGCCGGCCGCGGCCAGCTGCGCGCCGATGCGCTGCAGATAGGCCTCGCTGCCGCCGCCCTGCGGGTGCCCGGTATCGCGCCAGCACAGCAGCAGCACGGAGCGCAAGGAAGACATCAGTGGTTCAGCCTAGCCGGACGGGCGCCGCGGGCCGCGCCATGCGCGTCGTGCCCGCATAAGCCTGCATAAGGTTGCCCCGTGGCCGTGACCGACATCTTCGCGCGCCGGGCGACGCTGGCCCGCTCGGTGCGGCTGCTGTCGCAGTTCCGCTACGAACGGTCGGAGCCGGCCCGCTTCTACGGCGCGCTGGCGGCCGACACCGCGGCGATGGTGGACGACCTGTGGCGGGCCGGGCACGGCGAATCCGCGGCCGGCCGCACCCTGCTAGACGTCGGCGGCGGGCCGGGGTATTTCGCGGCGGCCTTCGCCGACGCCGGCGTCCGCTATCTGGGCGTCGAGCCCGATCCCGGCGAGATGCACGCGGCCGGCCCCGTCGTCGCCGCCGACACGGGCACGTTCGTGCGCGCCTCGGGCATGGCGCTGCCGTTCGCCGACGACTCGGTGGACATCTGCCTGTCCTCCAACGTCGCCGAACACGTGCCGCGGCCCTGGCAACTCGGCGCCGAGATGCTGCGGGTGACCAGGCCCGGCGGGCTGGCGGTGCTCTCCTACACCGTGTGGCTGGGCCCGTTCGGCGGCCACGAGATGGGCCTGACCCACTACCTCGGCGGGTCCCGCGCCGCCGCGCGCTACGCCCGCAAGCACGGCCATCCGGCCAAAAACAACTACGGGTCGTCGTTGTTCGAGGTGTCGGTGGCCGACGGCCTGGCGTGGGCGGCGTGCACCGGCGCCGAGCTGGCCGCATTTCCCCGCTACCACCCGCGATGGGCGTGGTGGCTGACCTCGGTCCCGGTGCTGCGCGAGTTCCTGGTCAGCAATCTGGTGCTGGTCCTGCAACCCCAATAGTGAAACGTGTTCTCGTTTTGCCTCGGCTTGGGTAGGGTGGCGCCCATGAGCGACATCCAGACTCAGGCCAAGACCGAATACGACAAGCTTTTCATCGGCGGCAAGTGGACCGAACCGTCCACCTCCGAGGTGATCGAGGTGCACTGCCCGGCCACCGGTGAGTACGTCGGCAAGGTGCCGCTGGCCGCGGCGGCCGACGTGGACGCCGCGGTGGCCGCGGCCCGCGCGGCCTTCGACAACGGCCCGTGGCCGACCACCCCGCCCAAGGAGCGCGCGGCCGTGATCGCCAACGCGCTCAAGGTGATGGAGGAGCGCAAGGACCTGTTCACCGGGCTGCTCGCCGCCGAGACCGGCCAGCCGCCGACCAGCGTGGAAACGATGCACTGGATGAGCTCCATCGGGGCGCTGAACTTCTTCGCCGGTCCGGCGGTGGACCAGGTCAAGTGGAAAGAGGTGCGCACCGGGGGCTACGGGCAAAGCATCGTGCACCGCGAGCCGATCGGCGTGGTGGGCGCGATCGTCGCCTGGAACGTGCCGCTGTTCCTGGCCGTCAACAAGCTGGGCCCGGCGCTGCTCGCCGGCTGCACGGTGGTGCTCAAGCCGGCGGCCGAAACACCGCTGAGCGCAAACGCTTTGGCCGAGGCCTTCGCCGAGGCGGGGCTGCCCGAGGGCGTGCTGTCGGTGGTGCCCGGCGGGATCGAGACCGGGCAGGCGCTGACGTCCAACACCGACGTCGACATCTTCTCCTTCACCGGCAGCTCGGCGGTCGGCAGGGAGATCGGCCGTCGCGCCGCCGACATGCTCAAGCCGTGCACCCTGGAGCTGGGCGGGAAATCCGCGGCCATCGTCCTCGACGACGTCGACCTGCCCTCGGCGCTGCCGATGCTGGTCTTCTCCGGGATCATGAACAGCGGGCAGGCCTGCGTGGCCCAGACCCGCATCCTGGCCCCGCGGTCGCGCTACGACGAAATCGTGGATGCGGTAAGCACTTTCGTGCAGTCGCTGCCGGTGGGTCTGCCGTCGGACCCGGCCGCCCAGATCGGTTCGCTGATCAGCGAGAAGCAGCGGGCGCGGGTCGAGGGCTACATCGCCAAGGGCATCGAGGAGGGCGCGCGGCTGGTGTGCGGCGGCGGCCGCCCCGAGGGTCTGGACAGCGGCTTCTTCGTGCAGCCGACGGTGTTCGCCGACGTCGACAACAAGATGACAATCGCCCAGGAGGAGATCTTCGGGCCGGTGCTGTCGATCATCCCCTACGACACCGAAGAGGACGCGATCAAAATCGCCAACGACTCGGTGTACGGCCTGGCCGGCAGCGTGTGGACCGCCGACGTGCAGCGGGGCATCGCGGTGTCGGAGAAGATCCGCACCGGCACGTACGCGATCAACTGGTACGCGTTCGACCCGTGTTGCCCGTTCGGCGGCTACAAGAACTCCGGCATCGGCCGGGAGAACGGGCCCGAGGGTGTCGAGCACTTCACGCAGCAGAAGAGCGTGCTGATGCCGATGGGCTACACGCTCGAGGGCTAGGACTGTCCGCGCCCGCCGAACGTGCACTCAGCGCGAATTTCCTTCCGGTTTTTCGCCGTGAGTGCACGTTCGGCGTTTGGGGGGCTCGGCGCCGGCTTGGCCCGGCGCCTTGGGGGCGGCGCCGGCTCGCCACGATTATGCAATAGAGCATATTTTCCGGCCATTTACCAGGGCGTAAGCGAGCGGGGCGGCCCGCGAGCCGGCGTATTTGTGCGGTATACGTCACATTGCGCCTGAGAAATTGCTTAATTTACGGGCGTCTTATATGGTTCTTAGCATAATCAAGGGCTGCACACAGGCCGGGAGATACCAATCATGTGGATCATTGAGCTCAACGTCGCGGGCTACCAATTCACCCGCGAGATGCCCGACTTGCGGCGCCGCACCTTCCGCTTCAGCCCACGTCATATGCACTGGCCGGCACTGCGGCATTCGCACGCCGCCTGACGCCGGCCCCGGGACTCACTGACAGTGCCGACCACCAAGCAGCAGGCCCCGGCCAAGCGCGGGGGCACCCGGACCAAGATGCTGGCCAGCGCCGCCGAGGTGATGCGCGAGCGCGGCGCCGCCGGCGTGACCATCGATGCGGTGCTGGCCCGCAGCGGCGCACCGCGCGGCTCGGTCTACTACCACTTCCCCGACGGACGCAACCAGATCCTGGCCGAGGCGCTGCGCTATTCGGGTGACTCGATCACCGCCCTCATCGACCAGGCGGCCGGCCGCGGCGGCCGGGCGCTGCTGCGCGAGTTCGTCGAATACTGGGAGCGGCTGCTGACCGAGGGCGGCTTCACCGCCGGCTGTCCGGTCGTGGCCGCGGCGATCGGCTGCTCGGAGGACGAGGGCCCCAAGCTGTCCGCCGAGGCCGGCGCCATCCTGGGCCGCTGGTGCACCGCGCTCACCCGCGCCTTCGTCAACGACGGCTTCGACGACGCCGACGCCGCGTCGCTGGCCGTGATGTCGATCGCCGCGCTGGAGGGCGGCATCGTGCTGTCCCGCTCGACCCGCAACGCCGGCCCGCTACATCAGGTCGGCGAGCAACTCGAATTCCTGATCAAGGCAAGGGAATTCGTCGTACGCAACAAGATCCCGGGCAAGCAACCCGGCTCGCGGTGACTCAGTCGCTGGCCGGTAGCGGCTTGACCTCTTTGAGCTGCAGCGGCGTCTGGCCGATGCTCAGGCTTCCCGCGCCCGGCTTGGTCACCAGCACCTCGGCGCCGGTCTCGTCGACGTAGCGCTTGCCCATCACCGTGCCGTCGGCGAACGACGGGTCCAACTCACCGGAGCGCTCGGCACCCACCGGGACCATCGGCACCCCGCCGCAGCGCAGGTCGTCGAGGCTGTCCGCACTCCTGACGACGATCACCTGGGTGTCGCACACCTGGCTGGCGAGACGAGTTCCGTTCTTGATCATTGATTTCCGTCCTTGATCGCTTACTGCTGGGCCGGTGCGGCGCGCAATCCGGCTAGGGTCGCGATGATCTCCCGCCGCAACACCTTGCCGGTGGCGGTGGTGGGCAGCTCGTCGCGAAACACTACCTCGTCGGGCGTGCGCGAACCGCGCAAACTCTTGCGGACGAACTCGCGCAATTCCTCGGGATCGGGTTCGACACCGGCCGCCGGCACCACCACCGCGACGATGGCCTGGCCCCACTGCGGGTCCTCGACGCCGACCACCGCGACGTCGCGCACGTGGGGATGCTCGACCAGGACCTCCTCCAGCTCGGCGGGCGCGATGTTCTCCCCGCCGCGGATGATGGTGTCGTCGCTGCGCCCGCCGATGAACAGATAGCCCTCGTCGTCGAGCATGGCGATGTCGCGCGTCGGGAACCAGCCGTCCTCGTCGAGCACCGAGCCGATCCCGGTGTAGCGGCCCGAGACCTGCTCGCCGCGCACGAACAGTTCCCCGGTTTCCCCGGGCGGCAACACATTTCCGGCTTCGTCGCGGATCTGCAGCTCGATGCCGGCCACCGCCTGCCCCACCGATCCGAGCCGCCGCGCGGCCTCGGGAGTGGTCGCCGCCAGCGCCGCGCGGTGGTCGTCGGGGGTCAGCACCGCGATGGTCGAGCTGGTCTCGGTGAGGCCGTAGGCGTTGACGAAGCCGACGTGAGGCAGCAGCTCCAGCGCCCGGCGCACCAGCGGCAGGCCGACCTTGGAGCCGCCGTAGGCCAGGTTGCGCAGCGACGGCAGCTCGATCGGCGCCCCGGTGTCCGGGTCGCCGTTCTCCAGCACCGTGACGATGCGGTCGAGCATGGTGGGCACTACCGTCGCGGTCGTCACGTTCTCGGCGTTGATCAGCCGAACCCATTCCCGCGCATCGAAATTCGGCAGGTACACCATCTTGCGGCCGGCATACAGATTCGACAGCGCGGCGCTGACCCCGGCGATGTGGTACGGCGGGACGCAGATCAGCGCGGCGTCGGTTTCGTCGGCCGCCCCGAATTCGACGGTCCCGGTGATGTAGCTGGTCAGGTTGTTGTGCGAGAGCTCGACGGCCTTGGGCTGCGAGGTGGTGCCCGAGGTGAACAGCACGATCGCGACGGAGTCCGGGTCGGCGAACGCGTCCGCGGCGGGCTCGGCGGCGCGGGCGGCGGCCAGGAAGTCGTCGGAGTCCATGACCCCGCCCGGCGCCTCCCCGACCATGTCGCGGTAGCGGGCGTCGACCACCACCAACGGCTCGGGCAGCCGCTCGATCAGCGCCCGGATGCCCTCGGCGGAGAGCCGGTAGTTGATCGGCGTGAAAGCCACCCCGGCGCGCGCCGCGGTGAAGATCAGCACCGGCAGCAGCACGCCGCCGGTGCCCACGTACACCAGGTGCTTGGCGTTCGAACCGGCCACCACCGCCGCCCCGCCGTCGGCGAGATCGCTGAGCTCTTGGGTGGTCAGCCGCACGTCTTGCGAGACCACCGCCGTGCGCTCGGCGTTGCTCGACGCGGCCATCTCGAGCAGCAGCGAAATGCTCATCCTCGGTCTTCCTGCGGTGTCAGCACGTTACAAAGCCGGCCAAAAGTGTCATGTCCGACTGTAGCTTAGATCACCGCCCGGGACCGATCAGGTGCCCGTCCACTTGGGGGGCCGCTTCTCCGCGAACGCGATGGCGCCTTCCTTGGCGTCGTTGGAGGAGAACACGGGGGCCAGCAGCTTGTTCTGCTCGGCGAACATGGTCTCCGGGCTCCAGCCGCGGGACTCGACGATGATCCGCTTGGTGGCGGCCACCGCCAGCGGCCCGTTCGCCGCGATCTTCTCGGCCAGCGCGATCGCCTCGTCCAGCGCGCTGCCGGGCTCGGCCAGCACGTTGACCATGCCGAGCGCGTGCGCCCGCTCGGCGCTGAGGTTGTCACCGGTCAGCGCCAGCTCCATGGCGATCGCGGACGGGATGCGCTGCGGCAGCCGCAGCAGCCCGCCGCCCCCGGCGACCAGGCCGCGCTTGACCTCCGGAATGCCGAAGGCCGCGTCCTTGGAGGCGACGATCAGGTCGGTGGCCAGCGCCAGCTCGGTGCCGCCGGCCAGCGCGTAACCCTCGACCGCCGCGATCAGCGGCTTGGCCGGCGGGCGTTCGGTGAAACCCATGCCGCGGCCCTCGACGATGGGCAGCTCGCCGCGGGCGAAGGCCTTCAGATCCATACCCGCGCAAAAGGAGCCGCCGGCCCCGGTCAGGACGCCGACCGACAGACCGGGCTCGCTATCCAGCCGGTCGACGGCGGCGGCCAGTCCGTTGGCCACCGCGGCGTTGACCGCGTTCTTGGCCTTCGGCCGGTTGATCGTGATGATGAGGATCCGATCCCGTTGTTCGACCAGGACCTCGGGTTCGCCGGCTTCTTCGTTCCCAGTGCTCACGTGCCGCACAGCTCCTTCGGGTATCGGTGGCGCACCAACTGCGACCGTCGGACCGATGGTAACGGTCGGCCGGAACGGCGTTGACGTACCCCGAGATTCCGGTTACCGCCGGAGCTGAACGGCGGTCGGAGCGGACCGGTCAGGCCGGTGCCATCGCCGCCTCGACGACCGTGAGGTCTTCGGAAAACCCTGCGGCCCTTCGTATTTCGATGAAGTCCTGGACCATGGCTTCGGTCACCTCGTGCGGGTCCTTGCAGGTGGCCCCGTCGGTGAGCACCGAGATGTTGAGCTGATCGACGTAGCTCCACACGGTGATGTTGAGGCCGCTGCCGGCGGTCAGCGGACCCACCGAGTAGATCTCGGTGACCAGCGCCCCGCCCACCCGGCCGCGTTCCCGCGGCCCGGGGACGTTGGAGATGTTCAGGTTGAGGATCTTGTTGTGCCCGTCGCGGGCGGACGCCCACTGGAAGAAGGCCCGGGTGGGTGCGGGCGGCATGTAGGCCGCCCACCGGCTGACCAACTCGGGGCCCATCAACTGGTGACTTTCCTTGGCGGAGATGGCGTTTTGGTGGCAGGCGGCGACCCGCTCCAGCGGGCGTCGTGGTCGACGGGCAGTGCCACCAGCATGCCGGTGAAGCGGTTGCCGGAGATCCGCTCCGGGGAGAAGTCGAAGCTCACGGGCACCGACGCCAGCAGCGGCTGGGCCTGTCCGTCGTAGCGCAGCAGCAAGGTGCGCAACGCCCCCGTCGACATCGCCAACACCATGTCGTTGATCGTCGCGCCGAGCCGCTTGCCGGTCTCCTTGACGTCGGCCAGCGCCAGGGTGGCGGTGGCGAACCGGCGCTCCGGGGTGAGCTTGTGGTTCATGAACGTCGGCGGCGGCTCGAACGGCCGGGTCAGTTCCGGGGACAGCTTGCGCGCGCTGCGCCGCACCCGGCCCAAACCCTGGGCGGTGTAGCGGATGGTGTGCGGCAGCCGCCCGACGTGGCGCAGGTGATCGGCGAACGCCGACACCATCAGCTGGCGGGTGGTCGGGGGCGGATCGCAGACATACGGCCCGGCCTCCGGCCCGGGCTGCAGGTCCATGCCGCGGGCCAGCAGATTGGCCGAGGCGACACCGTCGGCGAGGGCGTGATGGATTTTGCCGACCACCGCAATCCTGTTGTTGGCCAAGCCTTCCACGAAATACATCTCCCACAGCGGGCGGCTGCGGTCCAGCGGCGTGCTGGCGATCTGCCCGATGGCCTCATCCAGTTCGCGTCGGCCGCCGGGCGGGGACACCCGCCACGGGCGGATGTGGTAGTCGAGGTCGATCTCGCAGTTCTCCCGCCACATCGGGTGGTGGAAGCTGAACGGGACCTCGACGAGCTGGTAGCAGAACGGATCGAGCTTGTTCAGCCGGCCGGCGATGACTTGCCGGAACGCGGCGACGTCCAGGGAGCGCCGATCGGCGTCCAGTTCGATGACGGCGGCCTTGATGGTGTGCATGTGCACGTTCGGCGCTTCGCTGTACAGCAGTACCGAGTCCCAGCCGCTAAGCCTCTTCACCGCTGCCCCTTACCCATAGAGGGACCATACTCAGCGCAGGCAGCTTAGATGACCTCTTTTGCCCCGATCCGCGTCTTGCTGCGATGAACCTGATCGAGGAACAGCGAGCACACGTGTGCCGCCGCACCGGCCCGCTCGCCGTCGATGAGGTCGTATCCGTGGCCCGCCCCGGGCAACTCCAGGTAGCCCACCGTCGAATGCGACACCGCCCTGAGCCGCTCGACGAAGCTGCGGGCCTGCTCGACCGGGATGACGCTGTCCTTGCTGCCGTGAATCACCAAGAACGGCGGCGCATTTCGGTGCACCCGGGCGATCGGCGAGGCGTCGCGGAACACCTCGGGATGACGGGCGATCGACTTCCTGACCACCACCCGCTCCAGAAAATCGACGAACCGGACCCGCTCCGGCGTCGAGCGGTCCTCCCAGTCGTAGCGACCGTAGATCCCGACGACCGCGTCCACCGAGGTGTCGGCGCCCTCGGGCAGCATGCCCCGGTACTGCGGGTCGTCGGGAGTCAGCCCGGCCAGCGCGCTCAGGTGGCCGCCGGCCGAACATCCCGCTATCGCAACGAAATTGCGGTCGCCGCCGAACTTGTCGACGTTGGCCCGCGCCCAGGCGATGGCGGTTTTGACGTCGACGATGTGACGCGGCCAGCGGTGGTGCGGGGCCACCCGGTAGTCGATCGCCAGGCACACCCAGCCCTGTTCGGCCAGCCGCGACATGAGCGCCGAGCCCTGGCCCATGGACTTGCCGTGCACCCAGGCGCCGCCGGGCACGAAGATCAGCACCGGCGCGGGCTGCGCGGGCAGGTCCTTGCGCCGCCACACGTCGAGCACCTGGGCCGGGTGGTGGCCATAGTGGACGGCGCGCCGATACAGGTGGCGGTGCCGGCGCACGCCGTCCCAGATCGGCGGGGTGCGCTGGGCCACCGGCCACTGGCTCTCCAGCTCGGCGGCCGATACCAGCCCGCGCAACGCCGCCAGGGAGACCTGCTGCGTGCTCTCCCGGTCCCGGCGCCGCGCGTCGCCGCCACCCGGGGCGAACATGTCCCGGGTGGCCGCCGAGATCACCTCGGGTGCGTGCCGGGCGCCCCACATGCCCATGGCCGTCAGGCCGGCCAGCGGCTCGAGGTGCCTGCCGACCACCGGCAGCGACGCCCCGGCCAGGCTCACGGCCAGCGCATAGTCGGCGGGGCGGGCCCGCAGCAGCCACTTCAGGTAGGGAGTCATGCCCGGCGCCATGGCCGGAACTGTACCCCCGTCCCGGTCCGCGAAACGGGCGATTGCCCACACCCGCGGGCGGGCGCCGCGGGGCTTTGCCCGGCGGGATCGCTGTGCGCGGTATCGACGCTGTTGAAACCGATTCGACGGTTCGCTGTGCGGAGCGGATTTCGCTGCGCGACACGCTCACGGCGCGGTGCGGCCGGCGATCACCCCGGCGCCGGGAGGGCCGGTTCGCGGATCGCCTCGCCCTATAGCGGTGCCCCGCTGGTGGCCGTCGGTGATACTGATCCGGTGCCGAACAACGATGTTCATCCTGACCTGCAACGATTTGCCCGGTTCGCGCCGCGACGACTGGTCGGCCCGCGAACGCTGCCGCTGATGCGGGTGGCGCTTGCCTGGCGCGGGCGGCTGGGCAAGCCGGTCCGCGACGTCGAGGTGATCACGCTCGGTTCCGGGGTGGGGGTCCGCCTGTTCCGGCCCGCCGGCGCCGCGGAGACGACGCCCGCGCTGCTGTGGATCCACGGCGGCGGCTACGTGCTGGGCACCGCCCAGCAGGACGACCAGCTGTGCAGCCGGTTCAGCCGACGGCTGGGCATCACGGTCGCATCGGTGGACTACCGCCTGGCGCCCGAACATCGGTATCCGGTGCCGCTGGAGGACTGCTATACGGCGCTGACCTGGCTGGCCGGTCTGCCGTCGGTGGACCGCTACCGCATCGCCATCGGCGGGGCCAGCGCCGGCGGCGGCCTGGCCGCGGCGCTGGCGCTGCTGGCCCGCGACCGCGCCGAGGTGAGCCCCGCATTCCAGCTGCTGACCTATCCCATGCTCGACGACCGCAGCTCGGACACCGCGCCCAGCCCGAACTATCGGCTGTGGGACAACCGCAGCAACAGGTTCGGCTGGGCGGCCTACCTCGGCGACGCCGACCCGCACGTCGCGGTGCCCGCCCGGCGGGACGACCTCAGCGGACTGCCGCCGGCCTGGATCGGGGTGGGCACCCATGACCTGTTCCACGACGAGGACCTCGCCTACGCCGAACGGCTGCGGGCAGCCGGGGTGCCCTGCCAGGTGGAGACCATCCCCGGCGCCTTCCACGGCTTCGACCTGATTTTGCCGAAAGTTCAAGTGTCGCAGCGGTTTTTCGACAGCCAGTGCAACAGCCTGCGGGCCGCGCTGACGCCGGCCGGCTGAGGTCACATCGCGAAGTAGACGAGCTCACCGCCGATGATGGTGGCGGCCACCATGCCGGCGTCCAGTTCGGCCAGCGCGGTGTGCGGCGGCTCGTTGAGCACACACAGGTCGCCCGGCTCGCCGGGCTGCACGCTGCGCACCCGGTCCGGCTGGTCGGCCCGGCCCAAAAACATCGTCAAAGCCGTTCGCGCCGAGACACATTCGCGGGCGCCCAGCACGACGCCGCTGGGCGTGGTGCGGTGCACGGCGGCGCGCATCGCCGTCCACGGGTCGCCGTGGCCGAACGGCATGTCGGTGGACAGCGCGACGGGCACCCGCGCGTCGCGCAGCGAAGCGAGGCGCCACAACTGGTCGTGCTCGTCGGCGGGTACCTCGGCCAGGTACTGATCACCGCGCTCGGCGACGAAATTGGGCTGGGTCACCACGGTCACCCCGAGTTCGGCCAGATCGGCCAGGTTGTCGTCGGGCACCACGGCGGCATGTTCGATGCGGTCCCGCGGGTGGGTGCCGGCCGCCCGCAGGGCGGCGATGGCCACCACCAGCTGGGCGGCGGTGACGCAGTGCACGGCGACCGGCTGGCCCGTGTCGTGCTGTCCGGCAACCCATTCCGTGAGGGCGTCGAGGTTGAGGCGGTCGTCGTGCAGGATCTTCTTGCCCGGCGAGAGGAAGCTGGGCCGGGGCCGGAATTCGCCGCGCGCGTGGGCGGCGGCCAGCGCGGCCCGGTCGTCGTCGTCCAGGTCGGGGGTGGCGTCGGTGACTCCGGTGACGCCGGTCGCGGTGATCCGGCGGCTGAGCTCGGCCAGGTCGGTCTCCCGGTGCGCCAGCGCCTGCGACCAGCCGCGGTCGGCGCTGCGCAGCCGCCCGTCCGGGTGTTCGGCCAGCCCGATCCGGCCCAGCGCCTCGGAATTGAGGATCCACAGCGCGCCGCTGCGGTGCTGGATGCGGACCGGGACGTCGCGCACTATGGCATCCAGCGCGGTCCGGTCGAGCGCGCCGGCGACCGAATCGTGATAGCCCACGGCGCGGATCCACCCGTCGGGTCCGGGCGTGGCGTTGGCCAGCAGCCGGGTGAGCTCGGCGCGGGTGCTGACGCCGGGCGGCCCGACGAAGAACGAATCCAGCGCCGAGGCAGCCGAGCGCAGGTGCACGTGGTGGTCGTGCAGCCCGGGCAGCACGGTGCCGCCGCCGGCGTAAAGCACCCCCTCCCCCGCCCTGGCCGCCAGGCCGTCATCCGCGGGCGCCACCTCCTCGATCCGCGCGCCCACCCGGATGTCGGCCGCCGTCCCGTCCAGCAGCGTGGCCCGCTGAATCAGCATGACCGGCAACGCCTTTGGCTGACCAGGTGACGCACGGCGGCGTTGTCGGCGCCCAGCGCGGAGGCCGGCCCCGACGGCGGCGGGGGCGCCGGCGGTGACACCGGCGCATCCGACGTCGGCGGCTCGGTGCCCAGCGCGGCGTAGCCGGCGGCGACACCGGCCATGGACAGCCGGATGAGTTCGCCGCCGCCGCGGCCCAGCGATTCGGCCACCGCCAGGGCCGCATGCAGCCCGGTCAGCGGGTCGGCGATGGCGTCGCCGCAGAACACCGGCCCCGCGGCGCTGGTGCCCACCAGGCCGCCGCCCACCGCGGCGTCATCACCGAAGCCCGGCCGATCGTCGTCAAAAGCGGTTATTTGCAGCCAAATTCGCCCGGGCCGAGGCGCGATGTCGGCCGGTCCGAGCCCGCGACGTCGCAACGCCGCCGGCCGGGAACCCTCGATCACGATGTCGCTGACGGTGAGCAGCTCACGCAATTGGTCGGCGTCGCGGTCGAAATCGATTCCGTAGCAGAGCTTTCCGTGATTCATCCAGTCGAAGAAGGCCCGGTTCCCGGCCCGGGTGCCGTCGGGGCGGCGTGGGCTTTCCACCTTGACGACGGTGGCCCCGGCACGGGCCAGCAGCTGCCCGCACAGCGGGCCGGCCCACATCGAAGACAGGTCGGCGACCAGCAGGCCGCGCGGCGAACGCGGCGCGCCGCCCGGTGCGATCGGCTGGATGCGTTCGGCGGCCGGGCGCGCCTCGCCCAACGCCGCCGCGGGGATGTCGAGCAGCGTCGCCCGCTCGACGATTTCGGCGGTGGCCCGGCCGGCGGCCCAGCACCGCAGCGCCGGCCACGGGTCGCCGGCCATGTCGTCGACCTGCAGCAACGCCGGGACGGCGGCCAGGTCGTCGGCGCGGGACAGGGTGAGCGCGCAGTGGTCGTCGCGGGCCGCCAGCAGCCGGGTGGCCCCGCCGGGCGACACCTGACCGGCGCGCCGCAGCCCGAGCAGGGCGGCCCGCCCGCTCAGCAGGACCGCCGCGGCGGCGTCGACGCCCAGCCGGGCCCCGATGGCCGCCGCCACCTGGTGCGCCCGGGACAGCACGGGGGCGCGGGAGAAGTCGGCGGGGCCGTCGGGCAGGCCGGTCAGATAGGCCAGCCCGCTACCTCCCCAGTCGGTCGCGGCGGCGCTCACGTCACCCATTGTGCTCGGGGCCGTGCTCGCCGCCGTGCTCGCGGCGGTGCTCGCGGGCGTGCTCGCCGGCGTGCCGCTCAGAACTGCAGCGCGTCGAACCGCCAGTCCAGCACGGCGCGGTCCCGCTCGTCCGGTGTGTCGCTGACCGCGTACACCAGCGACCGCAGCCCGAGCACGCCCCCGTGTTCGGTGGGCCGGGCGGATTCGATGTGCAGTTCGCTGTAGAGGGTGTCGCCCTCGTGCACCGGCCCGGTGTGATCGCAGGACCGCCAGCCCAGCACCGTCACCAGGTTGGGCAGCAGCCGGGCGGCCTGCGCCAGCGCCAATCCGATGGTGTGCCCGCCGTACACCAGGCGCCGGCCGCCGACGCGTGAATCATGATGTGTGGCAGCGATGTTCAGCGTCAGCCGGGCCAGTTCGGGTGCGCTGCTGACGACGTCGCCGGTGCTGTGCAGCACCGAACCCGCCAGGGCGGGGTCGAAGTGCGGGCCGGGCACCTCGGTGCGGAAGACGTCGCCGTCCCATTGCGCGGTGGGATCGTGCGCCGGGCCGGGCACGTCGGCGCCGATGCCGGACAGGTCGTCGTGCGGCACCGAACCAGCCTCGGCCGTGAATTCCGGGCTGGCGGGCAGCATTCCGCACCGGTAGAAGTCGAGCACCAACTGGTCGGCCTGGTCGATGGTGATCATCCGCAGCGCCGCCATCCCGGTGGGGGCCCGGCCCGGCTTGGGTGAATTGGCGCGCAGCCCAACCACTTCGGTGCGCGTGTAGAGGGAATCACCGATGACCGGGAAGCGGTGGAACACCAGGCCGCGATAGAACAGATTGGCCTTGACCCGCTGGGTCACCAGCGTCGACTGCCCGATCGCCACGTCGCACACCAGCCCCGGGTGGGCCAGCGGCGCGGGCAGGCCGGTCACCGCCGCGCACAGATCGGCGTCCAGCGCCAGGCGCAGCCGGTCGCCCAGGATCGCCTGATGGGCGGCGGCCAACCCGGACGACAGCGTCACCGACGGCGCCCAGTCGAACACCTGCCCCACCGAGAGGTCGTCGAAGTACGGTCCACCCTCGCGAATTCGCGCATACCCGTCACTGGTCACAACGCCACATGCTAGCAGGCTGTAGAATCGAGGGTCAATCCGGATCGGACCCCAACGTCGACTTGTGGGCGCCAATTCGTGGGTTTTCGCCCGGCAAGTCGACGTTCGGCGCGAATCGGTGAGGTGGGCACAGGTGAATGACGAAGAGGACATGCTGGTCGCCACGGTGCGGGCGTTCATCGACCGCGAGGTCAAACCGACCGTGCGCGAGGTGGAGCACGCCGATGCCTATCCCGAGGCGTGGATCGAGCAGATGAAGCGGATCGGGATCTACGGGCTGGCGGTGCCCGAGGAATACGGTGGTTCGCCGGTGTCCATGCCGTGCTACGTGCGGGTCACCGAGCAGCTGGCGCGCGGCTGGATGAGCCTGGCCGGGGCGATGGGCGGGCACACCGTGGTGGCCAAGCTGCTGACGCTGTTCGGCACCGAGGACCAGAAGCAGGCCTACCTGCCGCGGATGGCCAGCGGCGAAATCCGGGCCACCATGGCGTTGACCGAGCCCGGCGGCGGCTCGGACCTGCAGAACATGTCGACCACCGCGCTGCCCGACCCCGACTCCGACGCCCTGGTGATCAACGGGGCCAAGACCTGGATCAGCAACGCCCGCCGTTCCGGCCTGATCGCCCTGCTGTGCAAGACCGACCCGAAGGCGACGCCGCGGCACAAGGGCATCTCGATCCTGCTCGTCGAGCACGGGCCCGGCCTGACGGTGTCGCGGGACCTGCCCAAGCTGGGCTACAAGGGCGTCGAGTCCTGCGAGCTGTCCTTCGACAATTTCCGGGCACCTGCGACGGCGGTGCTGGGCGGTGTTGCGGGCCAGGGTTTTTCGCAGATGATGAAGGGTCTGGAGACGGGCCGCATCCAGGTGGCCGCCCGCGCGCTGGGGGTCGCCACCGCGGCGCTCGAGGATGCGCTGGCCTATGCCCAGCAGCGGGAGAGTTTCGGGCAGCCGATCTGGCAGCATCAGTCGGTCGGGAATTATCTGGCCGACATGGCGACCAAGCTCACCGCGGCCCGCCAGCTGACCCGTTATGCCGCCGAACGTTACGACAGCGGCGAACGCTGCGACATGGAAGCCGGGATGGCGAAACTGTTCGCCTCCGAGGTCGCCATGGAGATCGCGCTGAACGCCGTGCGCATTCACGGCGGCTACGGCTATTCACAGGAATACGACGTGGAACGGTATTTTCGTGACGCGCCCCTGATGATCGTCGGCGAAGGCACCAACGAAATCCAGCGCAACGTGATTGCCCGGCAACTGGTGACCCGCGGCGGGATCTGACGGCGCAATCGGGGCCGACCCGCAAAGTTTGGGAGTATATTTGCCTGACTTCTGAACCGAAGGGAAAGGCAGCAGCCATGACTAATCCCCCCGCGCCGCCCGGAGGTTCGCCGGAATGGCAAGGCCAGCAACCGGAATGGCAGCAGCCGGAAGGCCAAGGCCAGCAACCGCCGTGGCAGGGCCAGCCGCCGCCGGCCTGGCAGGCGCCGCAGCCGGGCGGCTGGCCGGGCCAGCAGCCCGGGGCCTGGCCCCCGCCCCAGCCCGGCTGGCAGGTCGCGCCGGAGCCGGAGAACTATCTGGTCTGGGCGATCCTGTGCACCGTGCTGTGCTGCCTGCCGTTGGGGATCGTGTCGATGGTCTACTCCACCAAGGTCTCCGGGCTGTGGGCGCAGGGCCGCTACGCCGAGGCGCAGGAGGCGGCCAACAACGCCAAGAAGTGGGCCATCATCGGTGCCATCGTGGGCGCCGTCGCCGCCGTGATCTTCGTGCTCATCTACGTCGTCGCCGGGGTTTTCGTGGTCTCGCACCTGCCGTCGACGACCACCACCACCTATTCGGGCTTCTGACGTCAAACGGGGTCGTCGTCCTCGCGTAAGTGTAGGAACGGAACCGACAACAACCGCCGCCCTGTGGCCACTCCAAGCCACAGCGACACAACGGATTACGACGAGGCCGTTGCCGCTTCTACCTCGTCCACCAGCCCCCAGGACAACGCGGTCGCGGCGCCGACCGTGCGGCCCGACAGCACGAGATACGCCGTGCGCCAACGCCCGATCCGCCGGGTGATGCTGACGGTACCGCCGGCGCCGGGGATCAACCCCAGCGCCAACTCGGGCAGCCCGAACACCGCGTCGTCGCGGGCGCTGACCCACCCGCAGAACGCCGCCATCTCCAGTCCGCTGCCCAGCACCCGGCCGTGCACCTCGGCGCGGCACGCCCGGCCGAACCGGGCGGTCAGCGCGTCGAGCACCAGCGCCGGGCTGTGCCGGGTGCGCGCCAGGTGCGCGCTGGCCGGATCGGCGAAGGTGCCGAATTCGGCGAGATCCCCACCGCTGCAAAAGGAGGGGCCGTTGCCGCTCAACACGATTCCGGTCACCGACGGGTCGAGCTGGGCGACCGCCAGCGCCTCCAGCAGCGCGGCGCGCGCATCGGTGGAGAACGCGTTGTGCCGTTGCGGCCGGTTGAACGCGATCCGCAGCACGTCGCCGTCGCGCCGGGCTAGCACCGGGTCGGTGATCTCGGGCATGCGGGCCGGGCCGCGCTCGTCGAGCCAGCGCGCGAACTCCGGGCCGGCCTGCAGCGTCGAATACGCCAGCGACTCAGTCAGCAGCCCTCGCGCCGCCGGCCCCGCGGGATCCACCGCGCGCAACACGTCGTCGCAGATCGCGCTGGCGTGCGGCCACCGCCGGCAGCGTGCCGTCAGCTCGTCCAGCGACGTGGACACCGAATCGACGGTGACGGCGCGACGGTCCGTGCAGGCGTCTTCGGTGAGGGTGAAAGTCGCTGCCTCGAGCCAGAATTCGGACCTGGCGATCTGGTCAGCCGATCCGACGGCGACGATCACACCCGGCGGTGAGGCGGGGCCGTCCTGCGGCGCGCTGGAGAGGTCGACCACCCGCAGCATCGGTCACACCGAATACTTCTCGATCAGCCCGCTCTTGAAGAGCTTGCCGGTGTCGGTGCGCGGCAGCTGCTCCTCGAATGCGATCGCTCGCGGACACTTGTAGTGCGCCAACCGATCCCGCAGCCAGGACAGCAGCTCGGCGCCGAATTCGTCGGTGGCGTCGCCGGGATCGACGGTCTGCACGGCCGCCATCACCCGCTGGCCCATCTCGTCGTCGGGCACCCCGAACACCGCGGCGTCCAGCACCTTGGGGTGGGTGACCAGAAGGTTCTCCGCTTCTTGCGGATAGATGTTCACCCCGCCGGAGATGATCATGTGGTGGCGCCGGTCGGTCAGGTACAGGTAGCCCTCCTCGTCGACGTAGCCGACGTCGCCGACGGTGACCCAGCCGTGCTTGTCGCGGGAGGCGGCGGTCTTGGCCTCATCGTTGAGGTATTCGAAGGAATACCCTCCGCTGAAATAGATCTCGCCCGCCTGCCCCGGTGGCAGCTCGTTGCCGTTCTCGTCGAGGATGTGGATCTCGCAGGCCATCGGTTTGCCCACCGAACCGGGATGGGCCAGCCACTCCTCCGCGCTGATCAGCGTCGAGCCGATGGCCTCCGAGGAGGCGTAATACTCGTCGATGATCGGGCCCCACCAGTCGATCATCTGCTTCTTGATCTCCACCGGGCACGGCGCCGCCGCGTGCATCACCCGCTGCAGGCTGCTCAGGTCGTACGAATGACGAACGGCTTCAGGCAGTTTCAGCATGCGGGTGAACATCGCCGGGACGAACTGGCCGTGCGTGACCCGGTGCCGCTGGATGGCGTCCAGGCAGCCCTCGGCGTCGAATTTCTCCATCACCACCGTGGTGATGCCGCCGGCCTGCGCGCTCATCGACCACACCGACGGCGCGGTGTGGTACAGCGGAGCCGGGCTGAGGTAGATCGACTCGGGCGTCATCCAGAAGCCGACCAGCGCCGACATCATGCCTGGGGCTTCGGCCGGATGGACATGCGGCAGTTCGCGTTTGATGCCCTTGGGCCGTCCCGTGGTTCCCGACGAGTACTGCAGCAGGTCGCCCTCGAGCTCGTCGTCGATGGGCGTATCGGGTTCGCCGGCAACGCATTCCGGGTAGCGCTCCCAGCCGTCGAGGTCGCCGTCGGCCATCAGCAGCAGATCCGGCAGACCGCCGGGCAGGTGCTCGCCGATCCGCGCGCAGGTGTCGCGCAACGCCGCCGAACCGACGATCGCCCTGGCCGAGCTGTTGTCGACGATGTAGGCGGCCTCGGCGGCGGTCAGATGGGTGTTGATCGGCACGTAGTACAGGCCGCTGCGGCGGGCCGCCCACATCACCGCGTGAATGTGCTCGTTGTTCTCCATCAGGATGGCGACCGTGTCGCCCTCGCGCAGACCCGCCTTGCGGAACCGGTGGGCCAGCCGATTCGCGCGCGCTTCCAGGTCGTCGAACGTGACGACCGTGCCGGACGGGTAGAGGATGACGGCGGGCTTGCCGGCGCCGAGATACTCGCGGATCTGCATGCGCAGACTGTACCGCCGGCAAACTTGACGGGTGTCAAGTGGTCGGGGCCCAGTCGGCGGCCCGGTCGGCGAGCCGGTCGGCGAGCCGAAGACGGCGCCGATACCTACACTGTCGTCGACGTCAAAAGCTAGCCTTGGCGGGTACGCCGCTTTCGCCGGAGGTGGGGATGACCGCCGACCAGGTCTCGCAACCTCCCGCATCTGGATCGAGCCGCTTCGCCGTCTACGACTACGTCGACGGGAGGGAGCGTCTGGTGCACGCGGTTCAGGAACTGTCCCTGGCGCGCAGCCTGCCGGACATCCAGCGCATCGTCCGCTCCTCAGCGCGCGAGCTCACCGGCTGCGACGGCGCCACCTTCGTGCTGCGCGACAACGACCGGTGCTACTACGCCGACGAAGACGCGATCGCGCCGCTGTGGAAGGGCAGCCGCTTCCCGATGACGTCGTGCATCAGCGGATGGGCCATGCTCAACCGCGACGCGGCGGTGATCCCCGACATCTACCGCGACCCGCGCATCCCGCACAACCTGTACCGCCCCACCTTCGTCAAGAGCCTGGTGATGGTGCCGATCCGCAAACTGGACCCGATCGGCGCGATCGGCAACTACTGGGCCGAGCCGCATCAGCCGTCCGAGCATGAGGTGCGCCTGCTGCAGGCGCTGGCCGACTCGACCTCGATGGCCATGGAGAACGTCGCGATCTACTCGGAGATGGAGCAGCGGGTGCGCGACCGCACCGCCGCGCTGGAGCGGGCCAACGAGGAGATCCGCCGGCTGTCCGTGACCGACGAGCTGACCGGGCTGAACAACCGTCGCGGCTTCTACCTGCTGGCCGGGCAGAAGCTCAGCGGCTCGCACCGGCTGGGCCACGCCTGCGTGCTGGCCTTTCTCGACGTCGACGGGCTCAAGCAGGTCAACGACGAGCAGGGCCACGACGCGGGCGACATGCTGATCAAGGACGTCGCCGAGGTGTTGCGCAGCATCCGGCGCGAGTCCGACATCCTGGCCCGCATCGGTGGCGACGAGTTCTGCGTGATGGTCACCGAAAGCGACCAGGACAGCGCCCCGCTGCGGGAGCGGCTCGCCGAAGCGTTCGCGGCTTTCAACGCGACCGGTGACCGGCCCTACCGGCTCTCGGCCAGCGTCGGCCTGGTGCGCGCACCGGTCTTCGACACCGCCAGCGTGGACGAACTGCTGGCCCGCGCCGACGAGCTGATGTACGTCGAGAAGAAGGCCCGCCGAACCGCCGGCTGAATCGGGCTGAGCCGGGTCAGCCGGCTTCGGACAGCCGCTGCTTGAGCGCCTCGAACTCGTCGCGGACGCCGGTCGGCAGCTTCTCGCCGACGAACTCGAACCACTCCTCGATCTGCGGCAGCTCCTCGCGCCACTCGTCGGGGTTGACCGCCAGCGCCTTGGCGACGTCGTCGACGCTGACGTCCAGGCCGTCCAGGTCGAGGTCCTCGGCCTTGGGCACGATGCCGATCGGGGTGTCCTGGCCGCCCGCCTTGTGCTCGATGCGGTCGACGATCCACTTGAGCACCCGGCTGTTCTCGCCGAAGCCGGGCCACAGGAAGCCGCCGTCGTCGCCGCGGCGGAACCAGTTGACGAAGAACACCTTCGGCAACTTGGACTCGTCGGAGTTCTTGCCCAGGTCGATCCAGTGCTGGAAGTAGTCGCCGACGTGGTAGCCCAGGAACGGCAGCATGGCCATCGGGTCACGGCGCACCGTGCCGACCTTGCCCTCGGCGGCGGCGGTCTGCTCGCTGCCCATGGTGGCGCCCATGAACACGCCGTGCTGCCAGTCGCGGGCCTGGGTCACCAGCGGCACCGTGGTCTTGCGGCGGGCGCCGAACAGGATGCCCGAGATCGGCACACCCTGCGGGTCGTCCCACTCCGGCGCCAGGATCGGGCACTGCGACATCGGCGTGCAGTAACGCGAATTCGGGTGTGCCGCAGGCGTGTCCGTCTTCCCGGCGTACCAGTCGTTGCCCTTCCAGTCGATCAGGTGCTCGGGCTGGCCCTCCAGGCCCTCCCACCACACGTCGTTGTCGTCGGTGAGCGCCACGTTGGTGAAGACGGTGTTGCCGGCCTCGATGGTCCGCATGGCGTTGGGGTTGGACTTCCAGTTGGTGCCCGGCGCGACGCCGAAGAAACCGAACTCGGGGTTGACCGCGTACAGCCGGCCGTCCTTGCCGAACCGCATCCAGGCGATGTCGTCACCGAGCGTCTCGGCCCGCCAGCCCGGGATGGTGGGCTGCAGCATCGCGAGGTTGGTCTTGCCGCACGCCGACGGGAACGCCGCCGCGAAGTAGTACGCCTTGTTCTCCGGGGAGATGAGCTTGAGGATCAGCATGTGCTCGGCCAGCCAGCCCTCGTCGTGGGCCATCGCCGAGGCGATGCGCAGCGAGTAGCACTTCTTGCCCAGCAGGGCGTTGCCGCCGTAGCCCGAGCCGTAACTCCAGATCTCGCGGGTCTCCGGGAAGTGGGTGATGTATTTGGTGTCGTTGCACGGCCACGGCACGTCCTTCTGGCCCGGCTCCAGCGGCGCCCCCACCGAGTGCAGCGCCTTGACGAAGAACCCGTCGTCGCCCATCTTCTCCAGCGCGGCCTTGCCCATCCGGGTCATCACCTTCATTGAGATGACGACGTACTCGGAGTCGGTGATCTCCACACCCAGCTTCGGATCCTCGGCGCCCAACGGGCCCATGCAGAACGGCACCACCCACATGGTGCGCCCGCGCATGCAGCCGCGGTACAGGTCGGTCATGATGGACCGCATTTCCGTGGGGTCCATCCAGTTGTTGGTCGGCCCGGCGCCGCTTTCCTCTTCGGTGCAGATGTAGGTCCGCGACTCCACCCGCGCCACGTCGGACGGGTCGGACAGCGCCAGGTAGGAGTTGGGGTGCTTCTTCTCGTTCAGCTTCTTCAGCGTGCCCGCCTCGACCAGCTCGGCGGCCAGCCGGTTGAACTCCTCGTCGGAGCCGTCAGCGAAAACCACCCGGTCGGGCTGGGTCAGCTCAGCGACCTCCTGCACCCATGACAGCAGGCCCTGATGGTTCGTGGGTGCTGTGTCCAAACCGGGAATGGTCGCTGAGGTCATCGAACTCTCCTGCTTCGTTGCGTATCGGGCTGATGCTCGGTATGCCTTCGCCCACAAAATTAAGGACTTGGTGGCGTTAACTACAGGTTATCGTGAGGAACTTGTCGGGGAAGTCTCGGGCAGGTATAAGCCTTCTCACAACAACGATTCAGAAGCTCACGGCCGGTCGCCATCTTCGCTCCTCGAAGCGGGTTTTTCGGTTTTCTCACCGCCGGCATCTTCGGCGGGACTTCCGCCCGGTTGTATACCCGGTTCGCCGAGTTCTGCACGCACGGCTTCGAGCGCGGCCGTGACCGCCGGCATCTCCCGATCCCGCGCGGCCGCTGCCCGGGCGGCGGCCAGGGCGTGCTCGCGCAGCTCGGTGTCGATGGCGCTGACCGACGCCGACACCGCCGCGTTCTCGGCCTCGTCCTGGGCCAGCAGCGCCTTGCTCAGCACCGACTCGGCCACCAGCACCCGGGTGGCCACCAGCTCCTCGACCACCGAACGCAGCGACGCCGTCGCGTCACCCGCCCAGCGGTCCAGCAGCGCCCGGTCCCGCAGCAGGCCGCGGATGTTGATCACCAGGAAGGTGAGCGCCACCGAGATCAGCACGCACACCACGGCGGCCGCCACCGCCAGTGCCGGGCTGAGCCGGGACGCCAGCCCGCTCATCAGCCGGCTCAGCGTCAGCGCCACCCCGAGCCCGAACCCGACGCCGAGCAGGATCATCAGCCAGGTTTCCTGCCGGCGTGATTTCAGCGGCGGCGGCGAGACCTCCACCGCCGGCAGCTGCTCGAGGGCCGGCAGGTCCACCGCCACCCCCACCGCCTGCGCGGTGTCGGCGAGCTGCGTGTCGGTGCCGTCGCTGACCTCGGCGACCACCTCGGCCAGCCGGTCGCGGGTGTGCGCCTCGAAGCCGGACAACTTGCCCCGGGACAGGCCCGCCGCGTGCTCCTGCAGCTCGGTGCGCACCGACGCGCACCGGTTGCGCGCGGAGTGCGACAGCGCCACCCGGGCCTGCTGGATCTGACCGCGCAGCGTGATGCTGCGCTCGGTTTTGGCCTGGCGCCGCTGCTGCAGCGCGGTGCTGCGCTCTTCGCGCAGCGCCTCGACCCGGGCCCGCCGGCCGGGGGCCTCGACCTCGCGGTCGAACCGCCGCGCCACCGTCCGTAAGCGGGATTCCCACGCCCGCAACCTGTTTCGCCGGGCCAGATCGGCGTCGTCGAGTTGCGCCGCGACGGTCTTGGCCAGGTCGTCGACGTCGGGTTCGCCGACGTCGGGCAGCGCCGCCGCACCCACCCAGGGCACCCGGGCGTAGCGCGGCGCGTGCGCGGCCAGGGTGTCGCGATTGGCGGCGAGCACCTCACGCCAGCCGCGGTGCACGTCGATCTTGGACACCACCCCCACCACCGCGTCGGTGTGTTCGGTCGCGGCGTCCAGCAGCGCGCAGTCCGAGGGTGTCAGGTGCGCGGCCGCCGACACCACGAACACCACCGCGGTCGGCACCTCGCCGGGCCCGAGGTCCGTCGACTCGACGAACTTGTGCTGCGGCAGCCGCTCCTGCAGCGCGGCGGCCACCGCGGTGACCCCGGCCATCCACGGCCCGGTCACCAGCACCGCGTCGCTGCGGTGCACCGCCGGCGGATCCAGCCCCGGGCTGACGGCTGCCACCAGCGCGTCGACCGCGGCGGCCGGATTGTCGCCGCTCACGCCGGGTCCTCCCGTTCGACGGGCAGTTCGACGGGCCGTTCGCCGGGCAGCGTGGCGCAGGCCTGCGACCACAGCCGCAGCGATCCCCGTGCGATGTCGGCGCCGCACGCGCGGTGCAGGTCGCTGCCCGACGCCCGGCTGTAGCGCTGCCAGCGCACGGCTCGCGCCAGATGACCGGACGGATCGCCCGGCGCCGCCTCCCCGGCCACTTCCCCGGCCATGTCGCCGGCCATGTCGAGAGCCGCCGCCATTCGGGCGACCACGGTGTCGTCCCGGGACAAGAAGCCGCTGATCCGCTCGCCGAGCGCGGCCCCGCCGACCGCCAGCGCCTCCAGTTCCGCGACGGCGCCCAGCACCCGCCGGTAGCGCACCTCGGCGCCCAGCGCGCCGATCTCGGCCAGCACCGCGTCGACGCCGCTGATCCGGCGCAGCATGGTGCGCAGCTGTGCCGGCCCGGCGCCGCGGCGGATCGCGGCGATCGCCAGCGCGGTGCCGAACAGGTCGAGGGTGTCCAGCAGCCGCTCGCGCGCCGCGGCCGGCACGTCGACCCCGGCGTCCAGGAATCCGGTGATCGAGCCGTCGAGGCAGGCCGCAGGGTCGGCGGCCAGCGTGCGCAGCGCCGCCCACAGGTCGTCGCCCAGGTCGTCCAGCGCGGCCACCGCGAGCAGGCCGATCGCCGGCCGGATGGGAACGCCGATCAGCGCGGACAGATCGGCGCACCGGGCCCGCGCCGCCGCGATCGGCCCGTCGCCGCCCCGGCCGGACAGCGAGCCCACCAGATCGGCCTTACTCAGCACGGCCAGCACCGGGTGACCGGCGGCGCGCGCGGTCGAGATGGCCTGGGTGTCTTCGGGCTTGGCCACCTCGGCGGTCACGTGCACCACGACGTCGGCCGCGTCGGTGGTCACCGCGATGCCGGTCGCGCGTCCGGCCCGGTCCAGGGCGCGGGCCAGCGTGCGGCGGCCGACCCCCCGGCGGCCGCGAACCACCACCCGCAGCGGCGCGGCGGCGCGCTGCGCGATCGCCGTCACCCGCGGGTCGGCCTCGGCGGCGGCAAACCGTGCCAGTTCGTCGACGAAAATCTGGTGTCCTTGTCCCCTCATATCCCGCCTGTCCGGTCGAAAATGACCCGATCGCCCGATCGATCGGCCGCTACCGGGTGCAGCGCCGGGGCCGGGCGGCCCCACCGAATGGTGGCACTCACGTCGTCAAGATGCGAGCCACCGTCTATGAGTTACCAGCTCAAGGCAACTGTTGGGTATCAATCCGGACCAGGGGCGGCTACATCCGGGGTTTATGGGCCACCATGGACAAATGCATGCGCAGCACGGGGTGACGATGCCTGCCGACTCACCGACCGGGCAACCGGACCGCTCCGAGCAGCGTTATTTCCCGGCCACGGCGTTCCGCACCCGGCGATCCACCCTGTCCGATGCCCAGCGCCAGACCTGGGACCGCCGCTGGCCCGAACTGGGCCTGTCGGTGGGCCCGGCCGAGGATCCCGACCGCCCCGGGCCGCCGCTGGACACCGACGCCTGGTTCGGCCGCAAGGCCCCGGTGGTGCTCGAAATCGGTTGTGGCAACGGCACTTCCACGCTCGCGATGGCGAAGCAGGAGCCCGGCGTGGATGTGATCGCGGTGGAGGTCTACCGGCGCGGCCTGGCGCAGCTGCTGTGCGCGATCGACCGCGACAACGTGACCAACATCCGGCTGATCCGCGGCAACGCCCTCGACGTGCTCCAGCGGCTCATCGCGCCGGCGTCGCTGACCGGGGTGCGGGTGTTCTTCCCCGATCCGTGGCCCAAGGCGCGGCACCACAAACGAAGGTTCCTGCAGCCGGGCACGGTTGGCCTGATCGCCGACCGGCTACTCCCTGGTGGTGTCCTGCACGTCGCGACGGACCACGCCGGCTACGCCGAGCACATCGCCGACGTCGGCGCGGGCGAGCCCCGGCTGCGCCCGGCCGACCCGGACAGCCCGCTGCCGATCTCGGTCGCCCGCCCGACCACCAAGTACGAGACGAAGGCTCAGGACGCGGGAAGTGCGGTCACCGAATTCATTTGGCTTAGACGGTGAACGGCTTCGACGAGATGAGTAGGCGATGAGGTATGAGCCTGACTGAAGCGACCGCCGCGGGCGCCGAACCCGTCGCGCCGCCGGCGGTGCTGTCCGGTGACGCGCTGGGCGGCTTCCCGCCCTCGGGCGGACGGGTGCTGCTGGTGTGGGACGCCCCCAACCTCGACATGGGGCTGGGCTCGATCCTGGGCCGGCGCCCCACCGCGCTGGAGCGCCCGCGGTTCGACGCCCTGGGGCGCTGGCCGCTGGCCCGCACCGCCGAGGTCAGCGCCGAACGCCCGGGCGTCGTCGTGGAACCGGAGGCCACCGTCTTCACCAACATCGCGCCGGGCAGCGCCGAGGTCGTCCGGCCCTGGGTGGATGCGCTGCGCAACGTCGGGTTCGCGGTGTTCGCCAAGCCCAAGATCGACGAGGACAGCGACGTCGACCGCGACATGCTGGCCCACATCGAGCTGCGGCGCACCGAAGGGCTGGCCGCGCTGGTGGTGGCGTCGGCCGACGGTCAGGCGTTCCGTCAACCGCTGGAGGAGATCGCCCGCAGCGGGGTCAGCGTCGCGGTGATCGGATTTCGCGAACATGCGAGTTGGGCGCTAGCGTCGGATACCTTGGACTTCGTTGATCTGGAGGACATCTCCGGTGTCTTCCGGGAGCCGTTGCCGCGGATCGGCCTAGATTCGCTGCCTGACCAGGGTGCGTGGTTGCAGCCGTTCCGGCCGCTGTCCGCGCTGTTGACCGCGCGTGTGTGACACTGGAAAACCGATGCGTGGGTCGCTGCAGACTAAGTCGATCCAGTAAGGAGCTTGCGTGTTCGCCTGGTGGGGTCGAACTGTGTACCGGTATCGGTACATCGTGATCGGGGTCACGGTAGCTCTGTGCCTGCTCGGCGGCGTTTTCGGCATCAGCCTGGGCAAGCACGTCACCCAGAGCGGCTTCTACGACGACGCCAGCCAGTCCGTCAAGGCGTCGGTGCTCGGCGACCAGACCTACGGCCGCGACCGGACCAGCCACGTGGTGGCCACCTTCACGACGCCCGACGGGAAAACCGTCGACGACGCGGGCTGGCGGGACAAGGTGGTCGCCGAGCTGAACAAGTTCAAGGCCGACCATCCCGACCAGGTCGTCGGGTGGGCCGGCTGGCTGGCGGCGCCGGACAGCACCAACCCGGTGATCAAGGGCATGGTCAGCGAGGACAAGAAGCACACCTTCGTGTCCATCCCGCTCAAGGGCGACGACGACGACACCATCCTGAACAACTACAAGGCCATCGCCCCGGATATGCAGAAGCTCAACGGCGGCGCCGTGCAGCTCGCCGGGCTGGAGCCGATCGCCAACGCGCTGACCGGGACCATCGCCACCGACCAGCGCCGCATGGAGGTCCTCGCGGTGCCGATGGTGGCGGTGGTGCTGTTCCTGGTGTTCGGCGGCGCGGTCGCCGCCGGCCTACCGGCCATCGTGGGCGGTCTGAGCATCGCCGGCTCGCTGGGCATCCTGCGGCTGGTCGCCGTGTTCGGCCCGGTGCACTACTTCGCCCAGCCGGTGGTGTCGCTGATCGGCCTGGGCATCGCGATCGACTACGGGCTTTTCGTGGTGAGCCGGTTCCGGGAGGAGATCGCCGAGGGCTACGACACCGAGGCCGCGGTGCGAAGAACCGTGATGACGGCCGGGCGCACGGTGACGTTCTCGGCCGTGCTGATCATCGCGTCGAGCGCCAGCCTGCTGGTGTTGCCGCAGGGCTTCGTGCACTCACTGACCTACGCCATCTTCGCCGCGGTGGGCCTGGCCGCGCTGCTGTCGATCACGTTCCTGCCGGCCTGCCTGGGCATCCTGGGCCGCCACGTCGACGCGCTGGGGGTGCGGACCGCGTTCCGGGTGCCGTTCCTGCGGAACTGGAAGTATTCGCGGGCCTACCTCAACTGGCTGGCCGACCGGCTGCAGAAGACCAAAACCCGCGAAGAGGTCGAGGCCGGCTTCTGGGGCAAGCTGGTCAACTGGGTGATGCGCAAGCCGCTGGCGTTCGCCATCCCGATCGCCGTGGGGATGATCCTGCTGGTCATCCCGCTGGGCAACCTCTCGTTCGGCGGCATGAGCGAGAAGTACCTGCCCCCCAACAATCCGGTGCGCCTGGCCCAGGAACACTTCGACAAGCAGTTCCCCGGCTACCGCACCGAGCAGCTGACCGTGGTGATCCAGAGCGACAACCACAGCAAGGTCACCGACCAGCAGGTGGCCGACATCCGCAACCGGATCTCGGGGATCGGCGGCTTCACCGACAAGACCTGGCAGGAGCGGCCCTGCCCGACCATCGCCGGGAACCCCTGCATCCCCGGCCCGAACGGCACCACGGTGCCCAAGGACGGCTCGGTGCGGGTGATCCAGAACGGCCTGGCCAACCGCAATGATGCCGCCAAGAAGATCGCCGAACTGCGGGCGGTGAACCCGCCGAAAGGCCTGAACCTGTATGTCGGCGGCACGCCGGCACTCGAGCAGGACAGCATTCACAGCCTGTTCGACAAGGCTCCGTTGATGCTGGTGCTGCTGCTGGGCGCCACGCTGCTGCTGATGTTCCTGGCGTTCGGGTCGGTGGTGCTGCCGATCAAGGCGGTGTTGATGAGCGCGCTCACGCTGGGATCGACCATGGGCATCCTGACGTGGATCTTCGTCGACGGTCACCTGTCGGGGGTGCTGAATTTCACCCCGACGCCGCTGATGGTGGTGGTGATCGCGCTGGTCGTCGCCGTCGGTTTCGGCCTGGCCACCGACTACGAGGTGTTCCTGGTCTCGCGGATGGTCGAGGCGCGCGAGCGCGGCATGTCGACGGCCGAGGCCATCCGGATCGGCACCGCGACCACCGGGCGGCTGATCACGGCCGCCGCCATGGTGCTGGCCGTGGTCGCCAGTTCGTTCGTGTTCTCCGATCTGGTGCTGATGAAGTACCTGGCCTTCGGTCTGATGGCGGCGCTGCTGCTGGACGCGACCGTGGTGCGGATGTTCCTGGTGCCCTCGGTGATGAAGCTGCTCGGCGACGACTGCTGGTGGGCCCCGCGCTGGGCCCGCCGGCTGCAGAACAAGATCGGGCTGGGCGAGATCGACCTGCCCGACGAGCGCAAGCGGCCCACCCTCAACGGCCGGCCCGCCCGTCCGCCGGTGGCGGCCAGCCTGGTCGCCACGGCGCCGCGCCCGCCGCACGACCCCACCCACCCCGCGGCGCCGGAGCCGTCGCGGCCGGCGCGCCCCGCTCCCGCGGAGCCGCGGCCCGCGCAGGAACCGGCCGCGAGCACCACCCGCATCCCGGCCCGGCCCAACCAGCCGACCGAGGCCCAGACGACCCGCTTCGCCGCACCGGGAGCGCCCGGCCGCCAGCGGCCGGCCGAACCGCGCCCGGCCCCCCCGCAGCGCCCGCCCACCCAGGCGGCGCCGCCGTCCGGGGATCAGACCCGCGCCATCCCGGTGCCCGGCAACCGGCCCGACGACGGCGACAGCGACGCGGACGCCGCCGAACCCACCACCGCCCTGCCGAAGATGCGCGCGGAAGGTTCGGGCGGCAGCGAGTCCGATGCGGCCGGCGACCAGGCGAACGCGCGCGGTCAGGGCGAGAACGGCGACCCGGCGCGGCAACGCCGCCGCGCCGGCGGCGGGCTGTCGGCCCAGGACCTGCTGCGCCGCGAGGGCCGGCTGTGAAGGCCTGAAAAACCCTCAGCCGGAACCGTTTTCGGGTTTGTCCGGCTCTGCCTGCAGGATGGTGTTCTGCTCGTCGGACTCTTCTTCCTGCTTGACGGCCTCCGCGGACGGGTTGGGCGCCAGCAGCACCTGGAAGGCGTTGTTGAGGAACGCGACCGTCGGGACGGCCAGCAGGGCGCCGACGATCCCGGCGAGCACGCCGCCGGTGGAGATGGCCAGCACCACCGCGAGCGGGTGAATCGACACCGCGCGGCCCATCACCAGCGGCTGCAGCAGATGCGCCTCGATCTGGTTCACCGCCACCAGCAGGCCCAACGTGATGAGCGCGTACACGATGCCCTTGGCCAGTAGCGCCACCACCACGGCCAGGAAGCCGGCGACGACCGCACCGACCAGCGGGATGAAGGCACCCAGGAAAACCAGCGACGCCAGCGGCAGCGCCAGCGGGATACCCATGATCGCCAGTCCGGCGCCGACCCCCGCCGCGTCGGTCAGCGCCACCAGAAAGGTGGCCCGCACGTAGCCGATCAGCGACCCGTAGCCGGCGCTGCCGGCCTCGTGCACCCGCTCGCGGGCGTGCGCCGGAACGATCTGCACCACGTACCGCCAGATATTGCGCCCGCCGTAGAGGAAGAAGATCAGCGTGAACAGCACCAGCACCGCCGCGGTGACCAGCTCGGTGACGGTGGCCGCGGTGGACAGTGCGCCGCTGGTCAGCTTGGCCTGGTTGTTGTGCAGCGCCTCGATGGCGGCGTTGCCCGCGCTGTCGATCTGCTCGCTGCGCAGATGCGCCGGCCCGTTGATCAGCCAGCGGCGCGTCGACTCGATGCTCTGGGTCACCTGCTCGGTCAGGCCGGGCAGCCCGTCGATGAACTGCAGCACGACGAAGGCCAGGATGCCGCCGAGGATCGCGAAGCCGCCCAACAACACCAGTGCCACCGCGCCACCACGGGGCAGGCCGTGCCGGTCCAGCCAGTCCACCACCGGCACCAGCAGCGCGCTCAACAGCAGCGCGACCAGCACCGGGACGACGATCACCTCCAGCTTGGCCAGCACCCAGAACACCGCCAGCGCGGCGGCCAGGATGACGAGCAAACGCCACGCCCAGGCGGCGGTCTTGCGGACTATGGGTTCAACCGACGCGTCGTCGACGTTTGCTGACATTTCGCCAGCCTATCCGCAGCGACGCCGCGTCAAACCTGACCGCGGGCGTCTGCGCGTCGCTCGGGGCCGTCGCCGCCGGCACGATCCGGTCACGACCCCAAAACGTCCCTGACACACTCGGCGACGTGCAGCGATCCCCGCGCCACCTGCACCGTTACCCTAAGTCACGTGCCGCACGACGCACCCGCCCACAATCTCGACCTGCCGCGCGAGCAGACCTCGCGCGGCAGGTACTGGTGGGTTCGCTGGGTGATCCTCGGCGTGGTGGCCATCGTGCTTGCCGTCGAGGTCTCGCTGGGCTGGGACCAGCTGGCCAAGGCGTGGATGAGCATGTACGAGGCGAACTGGTGGTGGTTGCTGGCCTCGGTGGTGGCCGCGGCCGCGTCGATGCACAGCTTTGCTCAGATCCAGCGCACGCTGCTCAAATCGGCGGGGGTGCACGTCAAGCAGCTGCGCTCGGAGGCCGCCTTCTACGCCGCCAACTCGCTGAGCACCACGCTGCCCGGGGGGCCGGTGTTGTCGGCCACCTTCCTGTTCCGTCAGCAACGGCTGTGGGGCGCCTCGACCGTGGTGGCGTCCTGGCAGCTGGTGATGTCCGGTGTGCTGCAGGCGGTCGGGTTGGCTTTGCTGGGCCTGGGCGGCGCCTTCCTGCTGGGCGCCAAGAACAACCCGTTCTCGCTGCTGTTCACCCTGGGCGGCTTCGTCGCGCTGCTGCTGCTGGCGCAGGCCGTCGCGTCCCGGCCGGAGCTGATCGAGGGCATCGGCAGCCGGGTGCTGGCGTGGGTCAACTCGGTGCGCGGCCGGCCGGCCGAGACCGGTTTGGACAAGTGGCGCGAGACGCTGATGCAGCTGGAATCGGTGAGCCTGGGCCGGCGCGATCTCTCGGTGGCGTTCGGCTGGTCGATGTTCAACTGGATCGCCGACGTGGCCTGCCTGGGCTTCGCCGTCTACGCCGCCGGGGACCACGCCTCGGTGGCCGGGCTGACCGTGGCCTACGCGGCCGCCCGCGCGGTCGGCACCATACCGTTGATGCCGGGCGGGCTGCTGGTGGTCGAGGCGGTGCTGGTGCCGGGGCTGGTGTCCAGCGGGATGTCGCTGCCCAGCGCGATCTCGGCCATGCTGATCTACCGGCTGATCAGCTGGCTGCTCATCGCCGCGGTCGGCTGGGTGGTGTTCTTCTTCGTATTCCGCACCGAGAACATCGCCGACTCCGACGACGAGCCGATCACCGGCCCGCTGCCCGTGCTGCCTACACCGGGCGGCCCGCCGGACCCGACCGACACCGCCCTGCAGGGGCCGCTGCCGCCGGACCGGAGTCCGGCCGATCCGAATCCGGACAAAGACGTCTAGCGCCGCGCGTGGCCGCTCGCCGAGCGTGTGGCCTATGCAGCAAAAACGACCGGAAGCCCGACGTAAGGCCCACGGTCGACGGCCGTCACCCGACGGTGTTGCCGCGCGGCGGCCCCGACAGCGGGCCGGCCGGCTGCGGGACGGCGGGCGGGGTGCCCGCCGGACCTGCCGCGCCGCCCAGCGGGGAGGCGCCCGCCGGGTTGCCCGGCAGCGCCGGCAGCCCGCCGGCGGCGCCCTGCGCCTGCTGCACCATGCCCAGCGCCTGCGGGATCGAGATCGGCAGCTTGCACTGCAGCGACAGGCTGGTCAGCGGCTGCGCGATCGACGTCATGTCGCCGGCGACCTTGGGGTTGGCATCGAAGTAGGACTTCAGCCCGTTCACCGACTGCGGCCCGGCCTGCTGCTGCAGCATGCTGGTCATGGCCTGGTTGGTCTCGGGATGCGCGTCCAGGTAGTCGCCCATCGACTTGGACACCGAGCCGATCGTGCGGGCCACCTCGCTGGCCGCGCACGGGTCGTTGGCGCCGGTCGCGGGCGGCCCGGCCAGCACCGCGACGGCGGCGCCGGGCAGGGCGGCGGCGATCAGCCCGGCGAAAATTCTGCGGCGCCGTCCAGCGGAGGCTGACGTCATGGCTAACTCCTTACGGTTTGCGGCGGCCGCCGAAGATCGGCGCCCCGCAAACGGCTGCGATGAACGGCCCCGCTGATCGCCGGATCTGATCGCCGGCTTCCCCGCATTCCCCGGGGCTCGCCGGGCCAACCGACATCGTGCCATCGCCGAGATCACCGCTGCCAGCCGGAACTGCGGATGTGACCGAAATCCCGCCCGATCACCGGTTCACAACGTCTTCGCAGCGTCTTGGCAACAAGGCTGTCGCCGCAGCTCAGGAACCAGATAAGCCAAGATAATCCACAGCGTGCTGCGGTATCGTCGCGAGCACGTTACGCGAGAACCGGGGAGCGACGAAATCCAGCAGTTAATGATGCGCCTGAGCCGCAGCCTGCGTAAGTACCGCTGGTTGGTCTTCGCAGGCTGGTTGTTGGCGTTGGTTCCCGCGGTCTATTTGGCCCTGACCCAGTCCGGCAACCTCACCGGCGGCGGTTTCGACGTCGCCGGTTCGCAGTCGCTGGCGGTGCACGACCAGCTCGAGGATCTCTACCACGACCAGGGCGGGTCGTCCCTGGCGCTGGTCGCCGCCCCCCGCGCCGACGCCAGCTACCAGGACATGAACGACGCCGTCGCGCAGCTGCGCCGGATCGCCGCCGAAGTCCCGGGCACCACCGAGATCCCCAACCCCACCCAGCGGCCCCCGCAGCCGGACCGGCCGTACGTGCTGTCGGTGCGGCTGGATTCCCGCAACACCAGCGACGTGGCCAAGCAGCTGCGCACCAAGGTGGGCATCAAGGGCGACCAGCCCGGCCAGACCGCCAACGGGCGGGTGCGGCTCTACGTCATCGGGCAGGGCGCGCTGAGCGCGGCCGCGGCGGCCAACACCAAGCACGACATCGCCGCCGCCGAAAAGTGGAACCTGCCGGTCATCCTCATCGTGCTGCTCGCCGTGTTCGGGTCGCTGGCCGCGGCGGCCATCCCGCTGGCCCTGGGCATCTGCACGGTGGTGGTGACCATGGGGCTGGTCTATCTGCTGTCCGCGTACACCACCATGTCGGTGTTCGTCACCTCGACGGTGTCGATGTTCGGGATCGCGCTGGCCGTCGACTACTCGCTGTTCATCCTGATGCGCTTCCGCGAGGAACTGCGCAGCGGCCGTCAGCCCCGCGAGGCCGTCGACGCCGCGATGGCCACCTCCGGGCTGGCCGTGGTGTTGTCCGGGATGACCGTCATCGCCTCGCTGACCGGGATCTACGTGATCAACACCCCGGCGCTGAAGTCGATGGCCACCGGCGCGATCCTGGCCGTCGCGGTCGCGATGCTGACGTCGACCACGTTGACCCCGGCCGCGCTGGCCACGTTCGGGCGGGCCGCCGCCAAGCGGTCGGCCCTGCTGCACTGGTCGCGGCGCCCGGAAAGCACCCAGCCGAAGTTCTGGAACCGGTGGATCGGCTGGGTGATGCGGCGGCCGTGGATGTCGGCGCTGGCGGCGTCGCTGGTGCTGCTGGTGATGGCCGCGCCGGCCGCGTCGATGGTGCTGGGCAACAGCCTGCTGCGCCAGTTCGACTCGTCGCACGAGATCCGGGCCGGGGTGGGCGCGGCGGCCCAGGCGCTGGGCCCCGGTGCGCTGGGCCCGATCCGGGTGCTGATCAACTTCCCCGACGGCGGGGCCGCGTCCCCGGAACACAGCCACACCGTCGGGGCGGTCCGCCAGCGGATGGCCCAGGCGCCCAACATCGTCTCGGTGTCGCCGCCGCAGTTCGCCGAGGACAACGGCAGCGCGTTGCTGTCGGCCGTGCTGTCGGTGGACCCCGAGGACATGAAGGCGCGCGAAACCGTGGGCTGGATGCGCGCCGAGCTGCCCAAGGTGTCCGAGGCGGGCACCGCGCGGGTCGACGTCGGCGGCCCGACCGCGCTGATCAAGGACTTCGACGACCGGGTCTCGGCGACCGAACCGCTGGTGCTCGGCTTCGTCGCGCTGATCGCGTTCGTGATGCTGCTGGTCTCCATCCACTCGGTGTTCCTGGCGCTCAAGGGCGTGCTGATGACGTTGCTGTCGGTCGCCGCCGCTTACGGCAGCCTGGTGATGGTGTTCCAGTGGGGGTGGCTGCGCGATCTCGGGTTCGCCCAGATCAGCTCGATCGACAGCACCGTTCCCCCGCTGGTGCTCGCGATGACCTTCGGGCTGTCGATGGACTACGAGATCTTCCTGCTGACCCGCATCCGGGAGCGCTTCCTGCATTCCGGCAACACCCGCGACGCGGTGGCCTACGGCGTCAGCACCAGCGCCCGCACCATCACCAGCGCGGCGCTGATCATGATCGCGGTGTTCGTCGGCTTCGCGTTCGCGGGCATGCCGCTGGTGGCCGAGATCGGGGTGGCCTGCGCGGTGGCCATCGCGGTGGACGCCACCGTGGTGCGCCTGGTGATGGTGCCGGCGTTGATGGCGATGTTCGCCCAGTGGAACTGGTGGCTGCCGCCGTGGCTGTCGCGGGTCCTGCCGTCGGTGGACTTCGACCGGCCGCTGCCGGAGGTCGACCTGGGCGACGTCGTGGTGATCCCCGACGACATCTCGGCGCTCACCGCGCCCAGCGCCGACCTGCGGATGGTGCTCAAGTCCGCCGCCAAGCTCAAGCACCTGGCGCCGGACGCCATCTGCGTCACCGATCCGCTGGCGTTCACCGGCTGCGGCCGCACCACGGCGGCCGGCGCGGACCCGGCCCGGGGCCTGGGGCCCGGGCAGATCCCGCACCAGGTGGCGCTGCGCGAGGAGAAGGTCGGCGTCGCGGCGGGCCCGGGCGAAAAGACCGGCAGCAACGGTCACACCAACGGTTCGGCGGGGGCCAAGAAGCCGGCCGCGCGCAATGGGCGCAACGGCATCGCCAAGGCCATCGCCGGGGCCGACCGGCCCGTGCACCCGGTGACGCTGTGGCGGGGACGGCTGTCGGTGGCGCTGGACGCGCTGCAGACGGACCCGGACAGCGGGGCCGACCGGCCGCGGTTTCGGCGGCGCAGCCCGGTGGAGACCACCAATGTGCAGCTGCCCACCGGCGACCGGTTGCTGGTCCCGACGGGCGCCGAGGCGCTGCGGCTGAAGGGCTATTTGCTCATGTGCCGTAACAGTCGCCGCGATTACGCCGACTTTGCAGACATGGTGGATGCGTTGGAACCCGAGACCGCCGCGGTGGTGCTGGCCGGAATGGACAGGTATTACTGTTGTGAATCATCCAGGCGGCAATGGATCGCCACCCAGTTGGTCCGCCGGCTCGCCGATCCCGATCCGTGCGATTACCCGGATGACCAGGGGCCGGACGCCGACGCACCCGCGGACTGGGAGCAGATCAGGCAGCGCTGCCTGGCCGTGGCCGTCGCGATGCTGGAGGAGGCGAGGTGACGTTGGCACCCGACCGACGCCCGGCTTCGCCGCCGCACCGGCCGGCCCCGGGGGACCAGCGCAACCGCGGCGGCGGGCCGTCCGCCCCGCTGCCGGACCTCGACCAGCCGGTGGAATTCTGGCCGACCGCCGCCATCCGTTCGGCTCTGCAGAGCGGTGACATCGCCACCTGGAAGCGCATCGCCGGCGCGTTGAAGCGCGACCCCTACGGCCGCACCGCGCGCCAGGTCGAAGAGGTGCTCGACGGCACCCGGCCCTACGGCATCGCCAAGGCGCTGTGGGAGGTACTCGAGCGTGCCCGCGCCCACCTGGAGGCCAACGAGCGCGCCGAGGTGGCTCGCCACGTGCGGCTGCTCATCGATCGGTCCGGCCTGGGCCAGCAGGAGTTCGCGTCCCGCATCGGGGTCAGCGCCGAGGAGCTGGGCAGCTACCTGGACGGCAGCACCAGCCCGACGGCCGCGCTGATGATCCGGATCCGCCGGCTGTCCGACCGGTTCGTCAAGGTGAAGTCCGCCCGCTCCGCCGAATCCAACTGAGCCTCATCCGATCGGTCATCTGATCGGCAGCACGTCGGCGACCAGCCAGTCGCCGCCCCGCTTGGTCAGCGTCACCCGCAGCGCCGGCGCGGCCTGGCTGGGCGGCTGCCCGGGCGCGTTCTGGGTCACCCGCAGGATCACCGCCACGCTGGCCGCCGCGGGGCCGAGGGCCTCGACGCCGGCCGACACCGTGGCCGCCTGCGCGGTGACGTTGTGCTGGGCCAGCTCGGCGCTGGACTTGGTGTACTGCTCCTTGAACGCCGCGGCGTGTTCGGGCACCACCATCGCCGCGGCCCGGTCGATGGCGCCGGTCGGTGCGGTCGGGCTGAACGAGGCCATCGACTCGGCCATGCCGGTGGCGATCGCGACGACCTTGTGGGAGTCGTCGGTGAAGTCACGGTCGGCCCTGGTCCAGTGCGTGTAGCCGGTCGCGACGGCCGCCGCCAGCGCGGCCGTGCACAGCAGCACCACCGCCAACCGCAGCCCCGGCGCGTCGTCGTCGGTGCCGAGGCTGACCGAATCGCGGCGCAGCAGCCAGAAATTGATCAGCACGCCCTCGACGATCAACAACACCAGCACCGAGCAGGCCGACACCCACCACAGCGGCCAGCCGAGCACCACGCCGATGGCCAGCAGGGCCGCAATCGCGGCCACCGGGGCCGCGATGTCGAAGGCGAACAACCGCCAGATGTTTCTCATCGCATCTCTCACCTGATCGAGGACAGCCCGGAGATCATCAGCTTGCCGTCCACGTCGGAGACGTCCAGGCGCAGGCTCCAGTGCACGGTCTGCGGCTTGGCGCCGACGTTTTCGCTCACCGAGGTGGCGACCAGCAGCACCGAGTCGGTGCGGGTGGCGAACGGCGGCAGCTTGGTGGTGACCGGCGGCCGCGCGGCGCCCGGCTGGGCGTCCAGGTCGTGGTGCACGGTTTCGATCGCCACCGCGTCCACCCGCCCGCTGCTCTTGGACTGCAGCTTCTCCACCACCGCCCGGTAGGGCTGCACCGCGGCGTCGAAGTCGGTGTTGAGCTCGCCGACCGTGCCGTCGTGCAGCCGCTGCAGGCTGGCGTCGACGTTGCCGCTGTTCATGTTGATCAGCACGTTCGCCCAGTCCGCGGCGGTCCGCATGACCCGGCTCAAATAGCTGCGCTCGGCGACCTGGTCGCGGTGGTCGGACCAGATCAGGGCGGCGAGCACCACCGCGGCCACGGACAGCACGCCGAGAACCGTTGAGGCGACGCCGTAATGGGAGAAGATTCGGCCGTCCGCGGCTTCGGGCGGTTCGTCGGCATCGGAATCTTGTTCGGCAGGTGGCTCGGTTCGCTCGCCGTCGGACATGGCCCGATCGTCGCACCCGGCAGAGATGGAAGGATGGCGGGGTGACGAATACGGCCATCCGCTCGGGGATCGACCTGAGCCATGTCGACGACAGCATCCGCCCGCAAGACGACCTGTTCGGTCACGTCAACGGCCGCTGGCTGGCCGAATACGAGATACCCGCCGACCGGGCCACCGACGGCGCCTTCCGGCAGCTCTACGACCGCGCCGAGGAGCAGGTGCGCGACCTGATCGTCGAGGCCAGCGAGCAGGGTGCGGCCGCCGGCGGTGACGACGCCCAACGCATCGGCGACCTGTACGCCAGCTTCCTGGACGAGGACACCGTGCAGCGCCGCGGCCTGCAGCCCCTGCTCGACGAGCTGGCGCTCATCGACGAGGCCGCCGACGCCGCCGCCCTGGCGGCGGTGATGGGTGCGCTGCAGCGCACCGGCGTCGGCGGCGGCGTCGCGCTGTATGTGGACACCGACGCCAAGAACTCGGCCCGTTACCTGGTGCACGTCACGCAGTCCGGCATCGGCCTGCCCGACGAGTCGTACTTCCGCGACGAGCAGCATGCCGAGGTGCTGGCCGCCTACCCCGGACACATCGCCCGGATGCTGCGCCTGGTATTCGGCGATTCGGCCGACGACCACGCCGAGACCGCGGCCCGCATCGTGGCCCTGGAGGCCAAACTGGCTGCCGCGCACTGGGATGTGGTCAAGCGTCGCGACGCCGACCTCACCTACAACCTGCGCACCTTCGCCGACCTGCGCACCGAGGGCAGCGGCTTCGACTGGGACGGCTGGCTGCAGGCGCTGGGCGCCACACCCGACGCGGTGGCCGAACTCGTTGTGCGTCAACCCGATTACCTGACCGCCTTCGCGGCGCTGTGGGAAAGCCTGGACCTCGACGAGTGGAAATGGTGGGCGCGGTGGCGAGTCATCCGGGCCCGCGCCGGCTGGCTGACCGACGAGCTGGTGGCAGCCGACTTCGACTTCTACGGTCGCCTGCTGACCGGTGCCGAGCAGATCCGCGACCGGTGGAAGCGGGCGGTCTCCCTGGTCGAGAGCCTGATGGGGGACGCCGTCGGAAAGCTCTATGTGGCACGGCATTTCCCGCCCGGAGCCAAGGCCCGCATCGACGAGCTGGTGAGCAACCTGCGGGCGGCCTACCGGATCAGCATCAGCGACCTGGACTGGATGACACCGCAGACCCGGCAGCGGGCGCTGGCCAAGCTGGACAAGTTCACCGCCAAGGTCGGCTACCCGGCCAAGTGGCGCGACTACTCCGCGCTGGTGATCGACCGGGGCGACCTGTACGGCAACTACCAGCGGGGCTACGCCGTCAACCACGACCGGGAGCTGGCCAAGCTCGGCGGGCCGGTGGACCGCGACGAATGGTTCATGACGCCGCAGACGGTCAACGCGTACTACAACCCGGGCATGAACGAGATCGTGTTCCCGGCGGCCATTTTGCAGCCGCCGTTCTTCGACGCCGAGGCCGACGACGCCGCCAACTACGGCGGCATCGGCGCGGTGATCGGCCACGAGATCGGCCACGGCTTCGACGACCAGGGCGCGAAATACGACGGCGACGGCAACCTGGTCGACTGGTGGACCGACGCCGACCGGACCGAATTCGCCTCCCGCACAAAGGCTCTCATCGAACAGTACGACGCCTACACGCCGCGCGGTCTGCCCAGCGGCTACCACGTGAACGGGGCGTTCACCGTCGGGGAGAACATCGGCGATCTGGGCGGCCTGTCGATCGCGCTGCTGGCCTACCAGTTGTCGCTGAACGGGCAGCCCGCCCCGGTGATCGACGGCCTGTCCGGGGTGCAGCGCGTGTTCTACGGTTGGGCGCAGGTGTGGCGAACCAAATCCCGTGAGGCCGAAGCGATCCGGCGACTCGCGGTGGACCCGCACTCACCGCCGGAGTTCCGCTGCAACGGCGTGATCCGCAACATGGACGCCTTCTACGACGCCTTCGACGGCGCCGACGAGGGCGCGCTGTTCCTGGAACCCGACCGGCGGGTCAAGATCTGGAACTGACGGGCAGCGGCCGCGCCTGGTGACGCCAACGAGTTAAATCGTTCGGTTCTCCGATTTGATCATCCACGCGAGCTTCTCCAGCGAGTCGATGATCTGATGAAGCAGGTCCGATGTAGTGGGATCTTCTGCGTCCACGGCGTCGTGCACCGATCGGATCGTGTCGACCGTCGCGTAAACACGCGTGGTGATCAGATCCACGACAGCCCTGGTGTCCTGCTCGCCGGCGGGGAACTGCGGCAGGCTGGTCGTCGCTGCGACGGTGTCGGACCGGCCATCCGGAGTGGCTGCCAAGGCGCGCAGCCGCTCGGCAATGTTGTCGCCGGCCTCGCGCGCCGCGTCGACGAGTTCATCCAGCTGCAAGTGCAGGTCGCGGAAGTTGATTCCCACGATGTTCCAGTGGGCTTGTTTAGCCTGCAGGTGCAGCTCGATGAGATCAACCAGCACTTGTTGCAGGTTGGCGGCAAACTGCGGGGACGCCGTGAAGACGCCGACCTCTGCTTCGGCTCGTCGGGCCGCCCGCCCATTCGCGAGAGGTGTCGTAGCTGCCACGGTTGATCTCCTAACTTGAACTGCAATTCCGGCAGAGTTGCGTAAACACCGTGTCCTCTGCGGTATTCAACGTCAGGAAAGACCCGGGCATAGAGGGCGAAAGGGTCATGTTTCCCACAGATAGAGACACCGCGTGCTCGCTAGTGCTCATGCTCCCGCCCGCTCGCTGCCATCGAGAGCCGCGATCTGTTCGAGGAAGGCTCGGGCCGCTGAGCCGGCGCTCGCGCTGACGGCGACAGCGAGGTTGCGGGTGGTCTTCGGGACAAGCCGCTTGACGGCTATCCCGGCTCGGGGTCTCGCTACCGCGGCGACCGGCACAATACTGACGCCCAGGCCTGCGGTCACGATCTCAAGCACCGCCATCAACCCATGGGCCTCGAAAGCGACATCGAATTCGACACCCACTTGATCGGCCACCGCCATAAAAACGTGTGCGCATCCTCCGGTGGAGCGAATGAATGGCTCCTTGGCCAGATCGGCGTAGTGAACCTCGCTGAACGCGGCCAAGCGATGTTCGGAGGGCAGTACCGCAACCATGTCCTGCGCGGCCAAGAATGCCGCACTCAATCCGGTTGCCGGAAGGGAGATTACGCCTGCGTCCGCGGCGCCCAGGTCGAGCCAGTCGCGGATTTCCGGCTCACCCCCTTCCAACACCCGGATTTCCACAGATGGATGCCGTTCGGAAAACTTCTGCAGCTGCGGAGCGATGAGCAACTCAGTCGTGTAGGGCAGGCTCGCAATGCGCAGCGTGCCTCTGAGCTTCGCGGCAGCCGACACCTCTGCGCGCATTTGGTCCAAGTGCCGCACCGCTGAACGGGCGTGCGCCAGTGCGCGCTTCCCGGGCGCGTTGAGCAGGATGCGATCCCGATGCCGAATCAGCAGCGGTGATCCCAATTCCCTTTCGAGGCCGGCGACGGCGCGGCTGACCGCTGGTTGCGACATGCCCAGCGAACGGCTCGCGGCGGTGAAGCCGCCCTGGTCGACAACCGCAAGGAAGGCTTTCAGCTGCAGCAGCGTCGCCATGACACACCTCGATTCCGGACCGCCGACCGCCGATACGGCCAGCAGCATAGCGCGCTTCGCATGCGGTCAAAGAGGCCTTCCGAGCAGGGTTGCCCGACAAGGGATCACGCGATCACATGCGATTACCTCTTGTCGACGAGAGGAGCCAGGGGATGAACCGTGCACGCCCGAGCAGGACCGGTCATCCGAGACGAACGAGATCGGCGCCTCGTTCGGCGATTGCGTAGACCGTTGCGGCGGTGTTGTTCGATGGGAGCGAGGGCATCACCGAAGCGTCTATTACGCGAAGGTTATCGATGCCGTGCAGACGTAATTGATTGTCCACGACCGACTCCGGCCCAGTACCCATCGCGCACGTGCCAACCGGGTGAAAGTAGGACGCGACGGACCGCTGAATGTACGAGCGCAGCGCCGCGTCGTCGACGGCGTCGTCGCCGGGTGCGAGTTCCTCGGCCCTCCATGGATCGAGCGCCTGCGACATCCCGATTTTGCGGCCGATCCGCAGGCCCTCGATCATGAGGCCCATGTCGCGATCGTCGCTGAGGTAGTTCGGGTCGATGGCGGGCGGCTCCTGGATGGTGGGGCCCGAAAGTCCGACGCGCCCGCGGCTGACTGGCTGCATGACGGAGACTCCCAGCACGTATCCATCGGCTCCGCCGAGGCCCGGAACGTCCGCGGAGTCGACGCCGAAGATCTGGATCTCCGGTGGTCCGCCGGTTGCGTGGCGCCGGATGAGCCCGAGCAGCTCCCCGTGGTTGTACCGGCCGGCCGGCACGGGACGCGCGGCGCGATAGACCAGCGGAACGATCGGATGATCCTGCAGGTTCGCACCGACCCCAGGCAACTCCAGGGCGACGTCGACCCGGAAGGACCGGAGATGGTTCGGCGGCCCGATTCCGGAAGCCAGCAGCAGATGCGGCGACCCGATTGCGCCCGCGCACAAGATGATCTCCCGGGCCGCCGCCGTCACCTGCCGGCCCTCGGCGGTGGTGTACTCGACGCCGGTGCAGCGACTCCCGCGGATGCGAAGCCGGTGAACCGTTGCGCCAGAGTGAAATTCAAGGTTGGGCCGATCAAGCGCCGGCAGCAGGTAGGCGTCTGCCGCGCTCTGCCGCTTCCCATCGACGATGTTGAGATCGGTGAAGCCGAAGCCCACCTCAAGGCCGCCGCTGATGTCTGCGGCTCGCGGGTAGCCCTGCTGTATTGCGGCGCAAAGACATGCGACCAGTACCGGGTTGGGGTGGGCTGCCGGAGCCACCGCCATCGGACCGTCCTGTCCGCGCAGGGACGGGTCCTTGCCGCACATCGATTCACTGCGCTTGAAGTAGGGGAGCAATTCGTCGAAACTCCACCCCGCCGCGCCGTTGTCACGCCAGCGTGAGTAGCTGTCGCGATGTCCCCGGGCGAACACCATCGCATTGATGGTCGACGATCCTCCGATGCCGCGACCTCGCGCAAAGGGAACGGCTCGGCCGATTGCCGTTTGCACTGTGGTCACGTCTCCCCAGCTAGCCTCGCCCTGCAGCAGAGTCGGCCAGGCCGGTGGCGTGATGCTCGCACGGGGAGGACGGGCGCTGCCAGTCTCCAGTAAAAGCACACGCAACGTGCTGTCTTCTGTCAGCCGGGCAGCGACCACGGACCCGGCGGTGCCCGCGCCGACAACGACGACGTCATGTAACTCGCGCTGTGACAATGCATTCCCCTCGAGGAGTAGATATGACGCCGCTCCCGTAGCAGCCGTTGGTGGAAGCCTCTGATCATCGGAAAAGTTGGGGCGGCGGGCTGATCACGGGGACGCCGCCCCCCGCCACATGCGTACGACACTAACGTGCATCCGGCAGCGGCCATAAGTGCTTCTGTGATATGGGGCTATGCGGTAAGCGCATCACACGGATCGGCGCAACGGCCGCACCGCATTTCGGTGCCGGGCTCGGCCCCACGCGGCGGTGCGGAGCTGGTGCGACCACAGCTGCTGCAGCGTCATCCGCGTGCCGCAGTCCGGAACCGGTCCCGGTAGGCCTTCGGTGAGAGACCGAGGTGTTCGGCGAACACCCGGCGCAGCGTCTCGGCGCTTCCGAAGCCGGCCAGTCGGGCGCTCTCGGCGACGCTGCGGCCAGCGTCGAGGGCGGCGCGGGCGGCGTCGATTCGAACCATCTCGACGTAGCGCGCCGGGGTGGTCCCCAATTCGGACTGAAACAACCTCGTCAGCTGACGTGTACTCAAAGACGCACGCGCCGAAAGGCTTTTCACGCTGTGGTCGGCTGCCGGGTCGGCCGAGATCGCCGCCGTGACCTTACGCAACGGAGACTGCGGCGGGGGTTCGGCCTCGACCAACGCCGAAAATTGCGACTGCCCGCCCGCGCGCTTGAGGTATACCACCAACCATCGGGCAACGGCGCGAACCAACTCAGTGCCGTAATCCATTTCGACCAACGCCAACGCCAGGTCGATGCCTGACGATATCCCGGCCGAGGTGAACACATCGCCGTCACAGACGAACAGCGCGTCCGGTTCGACGGTGATTTCCGGGAAGGCTCGGGCGAACAACCGCACGTCATGCCAGTGCGTGGTGGCACGCCTGCCGTCCAGCAGGCCGGCCTGCCCCAGGATGAACGAGCCCGTGCAAATCGAGGCGAGTCGCCTGGTGCGGTCCGCCACCGACTTGACCGCCTCGACGAGCTCGGGATCAATCGGCCGCCGGGGCAGGTTGTCGCTGCCGGCGACCAGAACGGTGTCGGCCGACTTGATCGACGACACCGCGTCCGTGACGCCCAGCCGGGTTCCGATCGAGGTGGTGACGTCGCGGCCGTCCACCGACGCGATCTTGAGCAGGTAGTCGGCGCCGAATCGGTTGGCCTCGGCGAAGACCTCACCCGCTCCCGCGACGTCGAGCATCGTCACATCGTCGAAGACGACGATCACCACGACGCGCGGGGTTGCACTGCTGTCGGCCACGAATCTCATTGTGTCGCTTTTTATGGGAAATCTGTCGGATCGGCCAGGCCCGAAGTTCCGGCCCTCGCGCGACACTGTCCGCACAGGCTCGGCGGCCGGCCGACGGGTGAGGGGGACGGGGAATGCCGAAGACGTGGTTCATCACCGGCAGCTCGCGCGGGCTCGGCCGCGCCCTGACGACCGCGGTGCTTGACCGTGGTGACCAGGTCGTCGCGACCGCCCGTCGCCCCGCACAGCTCGATGAACTCGTCGACCGGTACGGTCCCCGGATCCGGGCTTGTGAGCTCGACGTCACCGATCGAGCTGCCGCGCGGCGTGCCATCGCGGCCGCCGTCACGGCGTTCGGCCGGATCGACGTCGTGGTGAACAACGCCGGTTACGCCAATTCCGCACCCGTGGAGGAGGTTTCCGACGACGATTTCCGCGCGCAGGTGGAAACTAACTTCTTCGGTGTCGTGAACGTCACGAAAGCCGCGCTCTCCGTGCTGCACCGGCAACGGGCCGGCCACATCGTGCAGATCTCCTCGGTTGGCGGCCGCGTTGGTGGATCCCCGGGCATCGCCGCGTACCAGGCGTCCAAGTTCGCCGTCGCAGGGTTCTCGGAGGCACTCGCCGCGGAGGTAGCTCCGCTCGGTATCAAGGTGACGATCGCCGAACCGGGGGCCTTGCGCACGGAATGGGCCGGCTCGTCGATGGCCGTCGCGACCGTCTCGCCGGACTACGAAAGCACCGTCGGTGCGATGAACCGCCGCCGCGCTGGTTTCAACCGCAACGCTCCGGGCGATCCCGCCCGCGCCGCGCACGCGATCATCGAGGTGGTTATGGCCGACGATCCGCCACTGCGGCTGCTACTCGGCTCCGATGCGCTCAGTGCCGCGCTGGCCAAGTCACATCAGCAGATTGCCGAGGCGAACCGGTGGGCGGAGTTGAGTAAATCCGTAGACTATCCGCCCGTCGCCACCCCACACCGAGCTGCGCGCAGTCGATGACGCCGAACCTTGCGAAGCGTGTGCTCCGCGGAATGACCACGGCAACCGTGGTCTCCCCCGACGGCACCGTCATCGGCTATGAATCCGTCGGCGCCGGACCGCCTTTGCTGCTGGTGCACGGCAGCACGGGCACGCGGGCCCGCTGGCGCCCGGTGACGCCGGTGCTGGCGCGGCGCTACACGGTGCACGCGATGGACCGCCGCGGCCGGGGACTCAGCACGGCCGAGGCCGAACCCTACAGCTTGGGCCGGGAGGCCGAGGACGTCGCGGCCGTTGCCGAGGCCGTCGGCGGCGACGTCTACGTCGTCGGGCATTCCTACGGGGCGTTGGCGGTCCTGGACGCCGCCCCGATCACACGCGCCTTCCGGCGGATCGTGCTCTACGAGCCGCCCATACCCTCGCTCGGCCTCGACGTCGGCTCGCCTGGGGGCTGGGCACGGATCACGGCGCTGTCCGACCCACGCGACATCCTCGAAGCGTTCTACCGCGAAACCCTGCAGCTACCCGAGTCGGCCATCAAAGACCTTGCCAACCGCGAGTTTCCGTACCTCGCGGGGTCGATCCGGCATACCGCCGGCCGGGAACTCGCGCAGACCCGCGCCTTCCGCTTAACGGAGCGGCATGCGAACATCACCACACCGGTCCGCATGTTGCTCGGCACCGAGAGCCCCGCGTATTTGCGGGCGGCCACCGCGGTCCTCGCCGCGATGATCCCGGGCGCCACGATCGTCGCCCTGCACGGACAGGGGCACCAGGCGATCGACTACGACCCGGATCAGTTCGTCCGGGCGGTGCTGGAATTCGACTCCGAGGAGGTCGACTCCGGCGGTGTCGGGGCGGTCACCGCCTAGCGTCTGCCAAAGCCTCGATCCGCGCCGGGACGTGCTTGTGCCACGGTGTGCCGGCGTAGGGGTCGCGCCACTGCGTGGAGGTCAGCGCGTTCGGCGCCACCCCGGGAACGACGGTGCGCCCGTCGTCGCCGACGTAGTCCAGCCCAAAACCGTTGGGCAATGCGGCATGACCGGCCAGCATGGTCTCGCTGATCTCGACGGTGGCCTCGGCGCTGCCCGCCGCGGTGCTGATCCGGGCGCGGCACCCGTCGGCCAGCCCGAGGGCCTGGGCGTCTTCGACGCTGACCCGCAGCGCGCCCTCGGCATCGCGTTTGCGCCAGGACGGGTCGCGGAAGATGTCGTTGGCGGTATAGGCGCGCCGCTCCCCCACCGACAGCACGATCGGGAACTCTTCGGTGGTCAGCCGCGGCGGGCCGCTCGACAGCTTCGCCAATTCTTGCAGCATCGCCGGGATTTCGAGCGCGATCTTGTGGTCGGGATGGCCGATCAGGGTGAAGTCGTCCGCGTAGTCGTGCACGGTGAACGTCACCCCCGACGGGTTGTCCAGGATGGCGTCGAACAGCGCGTTGCCGTCGGCGTGACCGGCGCGGCGCACCGCCTCCGGATAGGTCAGCGCGGTCTTTTGGGCCAGGCCCCACAGCGCGGCGGCGCCACGCAGTCCGTCCGGCAGGGTGGGCCCCAGCGTTTCGTACAGCACAAACGGAAGTAGCTGCGCCACAGTCGGATTGGTGGACACAGCGGTCAGGAACGCTTCGGTGTAGGCGTGCCGGCCGCGCCGCGCGGCGTCGTGCAGCGGCCGCAGATCCGCCTCCGTCACCACCCCGAGCGCCCGCACCAGCCGGGCCCAGATCTCGGGTTCGGGCAGCGTGCCCGGCAGCGGCGTCAGCAGCGGGCGGCGCAGCTGAAAGGTGTTGCGCGGGAACTCCAGGTTGAAGAAGGTGGCCTCGGGCTTCTCGAACTGGGAGGCGGCCGGCAGCACATAGTGCGCCAGCCGGGCCGTCTCGGTCATCGCCACGTCGATGACCACCATCAGTTCCAGCGACGCGAAGGCCTCCCGGCACGCCGCCGAATTGGCCAGCGAGTGTGCGGGATTGCTGCTCTCCACGATCATGGCCCGGAACCGGTCCGGGTGGTCGGTCAGGATCTCCTCGGGCACCACGTTCGACGGCACCAGGCCGGAGATGATGGGCGCGCCGGTCACCGGGGTGCGCCCGGAGAACTGGCCGAATAGCGGCGCGAACGACGAATGCAGATGCTGGCCACCGCGTTTCGCGAAGTTCCCGGTCAGGATCCACAGCAGCTTGTTCAGGTAGGAGCACAGCGTGCTGTTGGGCGCCTGCTGCACGCCGAGATCCTCGAACACCGCCACGCTGTCCGCGGTGCCGATGCGCCGCGCTGCGGTGCGCAGCAGCTCCTCGTCCACCCCGCAGTGCGCCGCGTACTCGGACACCGCCACGTCACGCAACGCATGGCGGACGGCGTCGGCGCCGCGCACGTGCTCGGCGAGAAAGGCTTCGTCGCAAAGGTTTTCCTGGACGAGGACCGCGGCCAGCGCGGCCAGGCACCACGCGTCGGTGCCGGGACGCACCCGCAGGTGGAAGTCGGCCATCTTGGCGGTGTCGGTGACGACGGGATCGATGACGATCATCGACCGCGCCGGATCCTTCGCGATCTCGTTGAGCACCACCCGGGCGCGCGGAAAGCTCTGCGACATCCACGGATTCTTCCCGACGAACACCGCGACCTCGGCGTGCTCGAACTCGCCGCGGGTGTGACCGCCGTACAGCTGGCCGTCGATCCAGGACTCCCCGGTTTTCTCCTGCGCCAACGCATTCGACCGGTAGCGCGAGCCCAGCGCCTTCAGGAAGGCGCCGCTGTAGGCCCCGCCCAGATGGTTGCCCTGCCCGCCGCCGCCGTAGTAGAAGATCTTGTCGCCGCCGTAGCTGTCGCGAATGCGCTTGAACCCCTCGGCGATCTCGACGATCGCGGTGTCCCAGTCGATCTCCTCGTAGCTGCCGTCGGGGCGGCGGCGCAGCGGCGAGGTCAACCGGGCGCGGCTGTTCTGGTAGTGGTCCAGCCGCAGCGCCTTGTTGCAGGTGTAGCCCTGCGAGGCGGGGTGCGCCTTGTCGCCGCGGATGCGGGCCAGCCGGCGGTCTTCCACTTGGACGACGATGCCGCAGTTGCATTCACAGAGGATGCAGGCGCTGGGTTGCCATTCACCGGTCATGTCGGGATTTCCTTCCTGCGGCGGTTTCGCCGGCAAGTTCTGCGGCCAGCAGGTCGCGCAGTTGGCGGTGCACGACGTCCAGGGGTGCCGGGTCGCGGCGCGCCCGGGCCAGCACGATCGCGCCCTCCAGCGCGCTGGTGGCCAGCACCGCCAGCTCGGCGGCGCGGCGCCGTCGTATGCCGTCGGCGATGAAGCGCTGCGCGATCAGGTCGGTCCAGCGGTCGAAGGCCGCGGCGGCACGCTCGATCACCGGCCGCTCGGCGTCGGATTGTTCACCCGCTTCCACGGCGACCGCTACCACCGGGCAGCCGGCGCGAAAGTCGCTGTCGCGCAGCTGTTCCCGATAGGTGTCGATCAAGGTGTCCAGCAGCCGGGCGCCGCTCTCGGCCCCGGCGATCACGGCGGCGACGTACTCGCCAGCGAAATCGACTGCCTCACAAAGCAATTGGGTGCGGCCACCAGGAAAGTAGTGGTAGGCCGATCCGCGCGGCGCGCCGCTGTGCTCGAGCACGTCGGAGATCGCGGTGGCGTGCGCCCCGCGCTCCCTGATCAGCAGCGCGGCCGAGACCACCATCTTTTCGCGCGGACTGCGCATCGTCGCTCCTCGGGCCGGATATGTATGATGCTATACATAATCGCGGGCGCCGCGAAAGCCCCAGCGCCTGCTGGGGCAATCCGGAGCTAGCCCGCCGGGCGGTCCAGAGCTAGTTCATCCAGTCGGCGGAGCCGTCGTTCTTCTTGTAGTCGCCGCCGCTGGAGTTCTTCACGATGATCGGGTCACCCGGACCGAAGTTGTCGAAGAACCACTTGGCGTTGGCGGGGCTGATGTTGATGCAGCCGTGGCTGACGTCGCGCTTGCCCTGGTCGTCCACCGACCACGGCGCGCTGTGCACGTAGTCGCCGACGTTGTCGAACCGGACCGCGTCCTCCACGGTCACCTTGTACCCGTAGGTCGAGTTCACCGGGACGCCGTAGGTCGACGAGTCCATCACCACCGACGCCTTCTTGTCCTGCACGTAGTAGGTGCCGTTGGGGGTCTGGTGGTTGCCGGCCGTCATGCCCATCGACATCGGGAACGTCTTCTCCACGGTCCCGTTGCGGGTGACGGTCAGCTGATGGGTGGCGTCGTCGGCGGTGGCCACCAGCGTGTCCCCGGTCTGGAAGTTGGTCACCGTCCCGCCGGCGTCCACGGTGACCGCGGTGTGGGCGGGCCAGAAGCTCAGCGGGCGCCAGCGCAGCTGGGTCGGGGTCATCCAGTAGAACTTGCCCGGCACCGGCGGCACCGACGAGACGTGCACGGCGCTGATCGCGGCGCCGGCGTCGTCGACCCGGCCCGGGAAGTTGATGATGATCGGCTGCGCCACGCCCACCGTCGAGCCGGTCTTGGGCACGAACGTGGGCGGGCCGAACGGCGGCGTGCCGGTGAACGGGGTGGGGTCCTGTCCGGCGGCCGGGGCGGCGGCCGGTTGCGCGGCGGGGGGCAGCCACGGCGCCGGCGGGGCGGCCGGCGGCGGTGGTGCCAGCGGGTCCGGCGGGGGCGGCGGCGCCAGCGGATCCGGCGGAGCCGGCGGGCCGGGCGGGGCTGCCACCGCGCCCGGATCGGCGGGAGCCGGGTCCGGGTCGGCCAGCGCGGGACCGGCGCTGAGCACCAGCGCCAAGCCGACGACCGACACCACGGCGGCGTTCAGAGCGGCGAAGAGCGTTCCCCTCGTCCAGCCCGACATAGGCATACCTCCACTCATGTTCTCGACCACAGTGTCGCATAGCAGGCTTGCCAGCTACCGTCGCCGACGGCCGCGCCCGCCCCGGAAAGGGCCGTGATTACCGCGTCGAGCAGGGCGGTTATGAATCGCGTGAGCTTGTCGGGGCAACGTCCAGCATCCGCCGGTTGGCGGCGATGCCGACCAGCGCCACCGCCATCAGCACCCCGGAAGCGCTCAGCATCAGGATGACGCTGCGCTCATAGAGCAGCCCGCCCAGCAGCGACCCGGCCATGATGCCCACCTGGAAGGCCGTCACGTACAGCCCCGAGGCGCCGTCCGGGTCGTCGGCCCCGTTGCGCATCGCGGCCGACTGCATCATCGGCGACACCGCGGTGGCCATCGCTCCCCACAGCACGATGGCGGCGGTCCCGATCAGCGCGGTAGTCGCCCCGGTCGGGCCGCCGAACGCCAGCGCGGTCAGCACCGCGAAGGCGGCCGTCAGACCCGTCATGCACAGGATCACCGCACTCTTGGGCCGGTGGTCCAGCGGCCGCGCGACCAGCGGCACCGACAGCAGCCCGGCCAGCCCGTAGGCGGCCAGCACCCAGGCCAGGGTCGGCCCGCGCACCCCAACCACGTTGCGGATGATCTCGACGATGAAGGTGTAGGACACGAAATGGCCGGTCACCGCCACCATGGCCAGCAGGCTCACGGTGATCAGCCGGCCGTTGCGGTGGTGCCGCGAGCGTGGCCCGACGTGCGCCAGCTGATGCTCGGTGAGCACCATCTCCGGCAGCATCAGCCGGGCCGCGACGGTGACGACGGCGGCCGCGACGGTGACGCACACGACGGCCAGCCGCCAGCCCCACATCAGGCTCAGCGCCGCGGTCAGCGGGCTGCCCACCACCAGCGCCAGGCTGGTGCCGACGTAGATCGACATGGTGGCGCGCCCGGCGTGGCTGGGCGGCACCAGCCGGGTGGCGATCGGCGCGATCACCGACCACAACAGGCCGTGGGTGATCGCGCACAGCACCCGCCCGGCGGCCAGCACCGCGAAGTTGGGCGCCAGCGCCGAGATCAGCTGAGAGGCGGTCAGGCAGGTCAGGCTCGCCACCAGCACCCGGCGGCGCGGCAGGTGCGCGGTCCAGCGCACCAGCGGGATCGTGGTCAGGGCCGCCACCAGCGCATACCAGGACAGCAGGGTGCCCACCAGGACCAGGCTGACCTGCAGATTGCGGGCGATCGCGGGCAGCGCGCCGACCGGCAGGATCTCGGCGGTGACATAGGTGAAGGCCGCGGCGGCGAGAATGGCGAGCTGAGCCGCGATCCGTGGGGTCCACGTCCGCGCGGCTGCGTTGGCGGTTTCGGCAGTCATCACAGTCATCGCTTGGGTGTGCGCAGTCGGCTAAGCAATGCCGCAAACCAGATCGCGCTCCCCTACCGTACGCATACCGGTCGCCGGTTCATCCATCTTGGCCGGGCAACACGCCCGGGCGATCAGGAGCGAACCAGGCGCGCGATGGCGGCGGACGCCTCGGCGAGCTTCTCGTCCGCGTCGTCGCCGCCGCCGGCCACCGCACGGGTGACGCAGTGGCCCAGGTGCTCGTCGAGCAAATTCAGGGCGACCGAGCGCAGCGCGCTGTTGACGGCGCTGATCTGAGTGAGGACGTCAATGCAGTACTTGTCCTCCTCGATCATCCGGGCGATGCCGCGCACCTGGCCCTCGATGCGCCGCAGCCGCTTGGCGTAGTTGTCCTTCTGCTGCGAGTACCCGTGTTCGTTGGTCATCGTCGTTTCACCCCTGCCGATCTGGCTGCCCCGCGACGGCATCACCCGGCCCCAGCTTATACCCCGCCCCGGTATAACCCCGGGAGCTGGTATCGCGACTGGCCAGCGCATACTTGAACGATGCCCACCACCGATTCGGCGCGCGCCGCCGACATCAAGCAGCCCGACATCAAGCCGCGCAGTCGTGACGTCACCGACGGCCTGGAGAAGGCCGCCGCCCGGGGGATGCTGCGGGCGGTAGGCATGGGCGACGAGGACTTCGCCAAGCCGCAGATCGGGGTGGCGTCGTCCTGGAACGAGATCACGCCGTGCAACCTGTCGCTGGACCGGCTGGCCAAGGCGGTCAAGGAAGGCGTCTTCGCCGCGGGCGGCTACCCGCTGGAGTTCGGCACCATCTCGGTGTCCGACGGCATCTCGATGGGCCACGAGGGTATGCACTTCTCGCTGGTGAGCCGCGAGGTGATCGCCGACAGCGTCGAGACGGTGATGCAGGCCGAGCGCCTGGACGGCTCGGTGCTGCTGGCCGGCTGCGACAAGTCGCTGCCCGGCATGCTGATGGCCGCGGCCCGCCTGGACCTGGCCTCGGTGTTCCTCTACGCCGGCTCGATCCTGCCCGGGGTGGCCAAGCTGTCCGACGGCAGCGAGCGCGAGGTGACGATCATCGACGCGTTCGAGGCCGTCGGCGCGTGCGCGCGCGGGCTGATGCCGCGCGAGGACGTCGACGCCATCGAGCGGGCCATCTGTCCCGGCGAGGGCGCCTGCGGCGGCATGTACACGGCCAACACCATGGCCAGCGCCGCCGAGGCGCTGGGCATGTCGCTGCCGGGCAGCGCGGCCCCGCCGGCCACCGACCGCCGCCGCGACGGCTTCGCCCGGCGCAGCGGCCAGGCCGTCGTCGAGCTGCTGCGCCGCGGCATCACCGCCCGCGACATCCTCACCAAGGAGGCGTTCGAGAACGCGATCGCGGTGGTGATGGCGTTCGGCGGCTCCACCAACGCGGTGCTGCACCTGCTGGCCATCGCCCACGAGGCCGACGTGGCGCTGTCGCTCGACGACTTCAGCCGGATCGGGTCGAAGGTGCCGCACCTGGCCGACGTCAAGCCGTTCGGCCGGCACGTGATGACCGACGTCGACCACATCGGCGGCGTGCCGGTGATGATGAAGGCGCTGCTGGACGCCGGGCTGCTGAACGGCGACTGCCTGACGGTGACCGGTGCGACGGTGGCGCAGAACCTGGCCGCGATCGCCCCGCCCGACCCGGACGGCAAGGTGCTGCGGGCACTCAGCGATCCGCTGCACCCGACCGGCGGCATCACCATCCTGCGCGGGTCGCTGGCGCCCGAGGGCGCGGTGGTCAAGTCCGCCGGCTTCGATTCCGACGTGTTCGAAGGCACCGCAAGGGTTTTCGACGGCGAGCGGGCCGCGCTGGACGCGCTGGAGGACGGCACCATCACCAAGGGCGACGCGGTGGTGATCCGGTACGAGGGCCCCAAGGGCGGGCCCGGGATGCGCGAGATGCTCGCCATCACCGGCGCCATCAAGGGCGCCGGGCTGGGTAAGGACGTGTTGCTACTCACCGACGGCCGCTTCTCCGGCGGGACGACGGGACTGTGTGTCGGCCACATCGCGCCCGAGGCGGTGGACGCCGGGCCGATCGCCTTTCTGCGCGACGGCGACCGCATCCGCCTGGACGTCGCCAACCGGGTTCTGGACGTACTCGTCGATCCGGCCGAATTCGACTCTCGGCGAACAGGTTTCACCCCGCCACCGCCCCGCTACAAGACCGGGGTGCTGGCCAAGTACGTCAAGCTGGTCGGTTCCGCGGCGATCGGCGCCGTCTGCGGCTAGCCTGGCCGCCTTGCGCTTTCGGCCTTCGGCGCGAGCGTGCCGTGGGCGACCACGCACGCTCGCGACCGAAAGTGGATCAGCCGGCCGATGCGCGGGTGCGCATGCCGAAGTAGGTGGCGTTGAGACCCAGGAACGTCAACAACGCACCCGCTACCACATTCGACCAGGTCATGCCGGCGGTCAGCACGACGCCCGGCAGGATCCAGGTCGACACGATGACCCATGCGCCCAGCACCGGCAGCGTCCAGGTCATGCCGTGCGCACGGTCCAGCGTCGTCGCGAACCCGTAGGCCAGGAACGCCGCCGCGATCCCGGCGATCAGGTCGGACGTGGCCAGCGATGCCGTCGCGCTGAACCCGACGATCCACGGTGAGGCCGCCACATACAGGCCGGCCAGCAGCGCAAGACCGAAGGTGAAGTGCGCACTCATCGACTCGGCGACGCGTTCGTAGCGGGCCCGCAGAGCCAACAAATCGGGGTGGTGATCGATTGATGAATGGACTGTACTCATTTTGTGACCTTTCTGTTATGCGGCAAGCCTTTTGAGCGGACCGCACCCATCCATCTGTGATCAAGATTACGCCCGCTCGACGGCCGCCAGCAACGAAAACCGGCGCCGGCCCAGCGCCCCAACCCGCGCCGAGCGTGGGGCCTCAGCGGCGCCGAGCGTGGGGCCTCAGCGGCGCCGAGCGTGGGGGATATGCGGCGCCGAGCGTGGGGCCTCAGCGGCGCCGAGCGTGGGGGATATGCACGGGATTGGGGTCGAATTCGTGCATATCCCCCACGCTCGCGAAACCGGTTCGGCGCCTGCGGCGTAACGTGGCGGGGCATGGACATCGCCGACCGGTTGCGGCTCGATGTTCCGGTCGAGCAGGCCGGGATGGGCGGCGGGCTGGCCGGTGCGCCGCTGGCGGCCGCAGTCGCCGCGGCGGGTGGCCTGGGCACGCTGGGCATCACCACCCCCGGCCGGATCAAAGCCTCGATCCAGCGGGTGCGTGAGCAGGCGCCCGGGCGCGCGGTCGCGGTAAACCTGTTGCTGCCCTTTACCCGTCGCCGCCACGTCGCGGTCTGCGTCGAGGCCCGGGTGGACGTCGTCGTGCTGGCGTTCGGCGAAAACCGCGGGCTCGTCGCGCACCTACGGCAGGCCGGCGCCTTCGTGTTCGTGATGGTCGGCACCGTGGCGCAGGCCCGCGCCGCAATCGCCTGGGGCGCCGACGGTTTGATCGCCCAGGGCCGCGAGGCCGGCGGCCATCTGGTGGGGACCACGGCGGCCCTGGACTTCCTGCCGCACGCGCTCGCCGCGGCCGCCGGCCGCCCGGTGTTCCTGGCCGGCGGCATCGCCACCGCCGCCGACAGCCGCGCCGCCCTGGGCGCCGGCGCCGACGGCGTCATCGCCGGCACCCGATTCCTGCTGACGCACGAGGCCGATGCGAGCCGCGGGTATCAGCAGCGAGTCCTGCAGGCGGACAACACGATCGAAACCAACCTGTTCGGGCTGAGCTGGCCGCTGCGCCATCGGGTGGTGCCCAACGCCGCCACCCGCCGGTGGTGCGGCGCCGACGGCAAGGCCAGGGCGCTGCCCGCCGCGCTCAACGCGGCGAGCCGCCCGCTGTCGGCGCTAGGCTATTTCGACGCGGGCGCAATGCTGCGCCTGCAATCGCCGCGCCGCCCGCTGTTCACCCCGCTGGCACCGGTGGCCGGCGTGCCGGACTCGCTGCTGGACAGCGCCGCGCTCTACGCCGGCGAAACCGCCTCGCGCATCGGCGAACTCACCTCCGCGCGCCAGGCCGTCGCCGACCTCACCCCGCGCTGAGGCCTAGCGCACCACCGCAAACGCGAAGCCGTCCCAGTGCTTGGCGCCGACCGTCTGGATCACCGCGGTGTCCAGCCGCGGGTGCTCGCCCATCGCCTGCAGCGTTTGGCGCACCGCCCGCGCTTGGGCGTCGGCCTCCGGCTCGAGGATCTGGCCCTGACGAATCACGTTGTCCGCCACGATGACCGCGCCCGGGCGGGCCAGCCGCACCGCCCAGTCCAGGTACGCGGGATAGTTCTCCTTGTCGGCGTCGATGAACACCAGATCGAACGGACCGGTCACCGACGGCAGGGTGTCCAGCGCGGCGCCGACGATCACCTCCACCCGATCGGCCAGGCCGGCCCGCTGCAGGTTGGCGCGGGCGACCTCGGCGTGCTTGAGCTCGTATTCCAGCGTCACCACCCGCCCCTGCGGGCCGGCACCGCGGGCCAGCCAGATGGTGCTGAACCCGCCCAGCGTGCCGAGCTCGAGGATGCGTCGCGCACCCATGGCGGTGGCCAGCAGGCTGAGGAACTTCCCCTGCTGCACCGACACCGCGATCGGCGGTAGTCCGGCGGCGCTGCTGGCCTCGAGCGCGTCGATCACCGACGGGTCGCCGCCGACCACCGTGCTGTCCAAGAAGGCGTCGACGTCTTTGGGCGTTGGTTTCTCGGTCATGCGTCCAACACTAGCCGCACCCGCGACGGTTCGCCGGACCGGTCGATCCGCCCATTTACTACATACCCGTGGGGGGTATATAGTAGGGGTGCGGTCGACCCGCGCCGCACGAGTCACAACAGGAAGAAATGGGTGAGTCACATGGCAACTTACGAGTCCGGAACCCTGCTGACCTGCGGCCACGAGGGCTGCGGCTGTCGCGTCCGCATCGAGGTTCCCTGCCACTGCTCGGGTGCCGGTGAGGAGTACCGCTGCACCTGTGGCGACGCGCTGACCCCGGTCAAGTAGTCCGTTGACCCGCTCGTACGTTCGGGCGCCTCACCGCCCGAACGTACGAGCGGTCAGCTCGACCGTGGCCGTCGAGCGCAAGGTAGTGGCCGAAATCCCCAGCGCCACCGTATGACTGCCCGCGGCGATCCGCCAGCTTCGGATGCTGCCGTCGTAGTGGGCCAGCAGTCGCGGATCGGCGTCGATGGTCACGTGCCGGCTCTCGCCCGGGCCCAGCTCGACCCGCTCGAATCCCAGCAGCCGTAGGCACGGCTTCCCGGGCATCGCCGTCAGGTACAGCTGCGGTACATCCGCCCCGGCGCGATCGCCGGTGTTGACCACGGTGAAGCCGGCGGTGATGGTGTCGCCGCCCCGCACGACCAGGTCGCGGTGTTCAAATCTGGTGTAGGACAATCCATGTCCGAAGGCGAACATCGGGACGTGGCCCTTGGCCGCGAACCAGCGGTAGCCGACGTCGGCGCCCTCGACGTAGTCGATGGCGCTCGGCGTTCCCCACGGTAGCCCGGCGCCGGGCAGCTGCGGACGCGGCGTCTGGTGCAGGCCGACAGGGAAGGTGATCGGCAGCCGGCCGCCGGGATTCACCCGGCCGGTGAGCACCTCGGCGATGGCCGTGGCGCCGGCCTGACCCGGATACCACGCCTGCACAACGGCATTCACCGCTCCCAGCCACGGCATGGTGACCGGGTTGCCGGTCTGCAGCACCACCACCGTGTTGGGGTTGGCGGCCGCCACCGCGCCGATCAGCTCGTCCTGGCCCGACGGCAGCGACAGATCGGCGAGGTCGAAGCCCTCCCCTTCGGCGCGTACCGCGAACACGATCGCGATGTCGGCGCGTTGTGCCGCCGCCACCGCCTCGGCCGGGCTGATTCCGGGATCGAAGTCAATCGTGTTCTCGGGCAGAAGCTTTCGCAGTTCCTGCAGCGGACTCGACGGCAGCAGGTACAAGTTGCGCAGCCCGGCCTCCAGCGCTGTGCCGCCGATCGGCACCACGGCGGCATACCCGCCCGCCGGAACGACGGTGCTGGAACCGAAACCGGCCGGCACGCCCAGTTGCGCGTACCCGCCGATGACGGCGATGCGCGCCGGCGAGTCGGGGCGCAACGGCAACAACCCGCGGTTGGTCAGCAGCACGATGCCCTGCCGCGCGATGCGCAAGGCAATGTCGTTGTGGGCGTTTAGATCTGGTGCCGGCGCCCGGTCCGACCGGTCGACGCCGACGGCGAAGATGGAGCGCAGGATGCGCCGGACCATGTCCGAGAGCCGATCCTTGGGCAACCGGCCGTCGGCGTAGGCGTCGCGCAGCGGCGCACCGAAGGATTCGGCCTGCCACAGCAGCGCGTCGATCTGGGCGCCGCATTCCTGATCCAGACCGCCCAGGGCGCATTCCCAGCCCGGAGTGGCGCCCCAGTCCGACATCACCCAGCCGCGATACGCCCAGGCGTCCTTGAGGACATCGTTGAGCAACACACTGTTCGCCGCGGCGTAGACGCCGTTGACCTTGTTGTATGCGGTCATCACGGCCCCGGGCTGGGCCCGTTCGATGGCCAACTCGAAGGCCAGCAGGTCGGATTCGCGGTGCGCGTCGGGGTCGATGACCGCGTCCAGAAAGTGGCGATTCGTTTCGTTGCAGTTCAGCGAGTAGTGCTTGACGGTCGAGATGACGCCCTGTTGCTGGATGCCCGCGACCGACTCCGCGACCATGGAGGCGGTCAAAAGCGGGTCCTCGGAAAGGTATTCGAAGTTGCGGCCGTTGCGCGGGTCGCGGGCCAGGTTCATCGCCCCGGCCAGCTGGACGTTGAATCCGCGGCTGCGGGCCTCCCGGCCGATCAGTTCGCCCGCGGCGCGGGCCAGCGCCGGATCGAAGGTGGCGGCCAGCGCCAGGCCGGCCGGAAGCGCGGTGGCGGTGTCACCCGGACGGTAGCCGGGGTTGGTGACACCCAGTCCGGCGTCGCTCATCAGCAGCGGCGGCACGCCGAGGCGCGGCACCCCCGGCACGTAACCCGCGCTCATCGGCACGTCCGCCGGGATGCGCTCGTCGCGCACCGGCCACATGTCGCCGGCGCCCATCACCGCGACCAGCAGCGAGAACCGCTCGTCGTCGGTCATCTGGGCCTCGACCGTGCGCGCCCGCTCGTCCGGATCTTTCATCGCACACCCTCTTTGGCGTAGACGACGCGCAGCACATGCCCGACTTCGGGTCCCATCACCAGCTCCGTCAACTCGCAGATCGTCGCGACGAACTCCGGGCCGTGCGGCGGCCCGGCCCGGCACAAATGATGCGCCACTTCGTGCAGCACCACCAGCTCGCGCAGGGCCCACTCGGCGGTGTCGCGGTCGGGCACCGCGATAACGCCTGCGCCGTAGCGGTTTTCGTAGTGCGCGGCGGTGGCGGCCCGCCGCGGCCGCACCCGCAGCGGCGGCACATCAGGCCACCGTTGCCGCACCGCGGGCAGGGCCAGCACCTGGTCCACATAGCGTTGCACGGAGGGCACCGAGCCGAATCGGCCCTCCGGCGGCAGCGTCAGCCGGGTGCCGAAGAACTCCACCGCGGGTGACCCGTGCTCGGCGGCGCGGTCGAACAGCGTCCGGACGAACTCCTCGGCCGCATAGACCCTGGAGCGCTGAGAATCCCGCGGCGGGGAGTCCCCGGGGCTCACCCGCTCAGCGCGCTCCGCGCCCCGGGCAGCTCGGGGCTGCTGCCCAGCCGCGCCCGCCTTCCGGCCCGATCGCCCGCCCGCCGCGCCGCCGAGGAATATCCGGCCGACGCGCGACTGGCCTGCCAGGTTCCGCGCGCCTTCGACGCGCTGCGGTAGAAGTCCACCAGCTCGATTTCCTTGTCCCGCAAGGCAATAGCGGTGCCCGGCGCGCGACGACGGTCCTTGGTGGCTTCCTGGCGCGCCTGATCGCGGGCCTCGGCCAGCCGCTGGCCGACACGCGCCCCGAAGGCCAGCTGGAAGTTGAGCCGGGCGGTGATGGTCGGGGTCGGGCGGTGCGCTCCCGAGGCGAGGTAGGCGTCGGAGGCGCGGACCATCTGCACGACCAGGCTGGCATACAGGGCGTGACTGGCGTCGATGTCCTCGGCGAACCCGTAGGCGTAGACGAACGTCGAATTGGAGGCCACATCGCAGCGCACGTCGTTGGCCGCCGCGATCAGCACGAACAGCTGCACGTAGGTGCGCAACCCCTTGCTGCCCGCCGCGCCGATGGTGATGGTGCGCTGGGTCGGGGCCTGGGCCGCCGAACGTTGGGCCGAATGCGAGCGGGCCACCGCGAGGTCGATGGATGCGGCCGTCGCGAGCCGCTGCGCGGCCGACATGAATGCGTCGGCCTCGTGGCTGTTGTCGGTGCCTTCGGCCTGCCGCAGCAGCGCGGCGATGCGCGCCAGCATCTTGTCGTCACTCACTTGCGCCGCTCCTCCTCATCGCTGCGCTCTGCATCGTCGCCGGCGGAAATCACCCGCGCCGCTCCTCCTCATCGCCAGCGGAAGTCATACGCGCCAACTTACGGGAGGGGTCCGACACGGGCGGCCTCACAGCCGAGCGGTGATCCAGCCGACCACATCGTCGAGCACCTGCTCGCGCTCGGGCTCGTTGAACACCTCGTGGTAGAGCCCCGGGTAGACCTTCAACTCGACGTCGGCCGAGCCCACGCATTCGACCAGGCGCCGGCTGCCGGCGACCGGGATCAACCGGTCGTCCGAGCCGTGCACGACCAGCAGCGGCGCCGTCAGCGCCGGGGCCCGCTGCGGCATCGTCTCACCCACCTGCAACAACGCGCGGCCCACGCCGGCCGGGACCTTGCCGTGGTACACCAGGGGATCGTTGCGGTAGGCGGCCACCACCTCGGGGTCCCGGGAGACGGCGTCGGCGTCGAGTTCCTGCGCGGGCAGCCCGGGCACGATCACGCCGAGCACCTTGGCGGCCAGCGCCAGCAGCGGCGACACCTGGTCCTGGGCCGCCACCGCGGGACCGGACAGCACCATCAGGTCGTAGTTGTCGGGGCGCTCGACACCGTAGGCGAACACGATCCCGCCGCCCATGCTGTGCCCGACCACGATGCACTTGAGGCCGTGATGCTCCCGGGTAGCGATGCCGACCAGGGTGTCGAAGTCGGTGGTGTATTCGTGGATGTCGCGCACCAACACCCGCTTGCCGCCGGAACGGCCGTGCCCGCGATGGTCCAGCGCGTAGGTGACCAGGCCGGCCGCACCGAAGCGCCGGGCGACGTGGTCGTAGCGGCGGGCATGCTCGCCGAAGCCGTGGGCCAGCACCAGCACCGCACGCGGCGCGACCTCCGGCGTCCAGACGTCATAGACGATGCGCACACCGCCGACGCCGTCGAAACTACGTTCGGTCCGGTTCACTGCGGGTCCCTCATCATTACCGGCAGCGTAATGGCTGCGGGTCCGCGCCGCGCTTGCAGACACTGCGTACGCTCATGCGGGTGAGCCTGCTCGCGCAAACCCCTGAAGGTGACTCGGTGGTGGGCGCCGATTTCACCGCGCACGCCGAACCGTACCGGCGTGAACTGCTGGCCCACTGCTATCGGATGACGGGATCCCTGCACGACGCCGAGGATCTGGTGCAGGAGACGCTGCTGCGGGCCTGGAAGGCCTACGACCGCTTCGAGGGCAAGTCCTCGGTGCGGACCTGGCTGCATCGCATCGCCACCAACACCTGCCTGAGCGCGTTGGAAGGCCGGCAGCGCCGGCCACTGCCGGTGGGACTGGGCGCCCCCAGCGCGGACCCCACCGCCGAGCTGGTCGAGCGTCGCGAGGTGCCCTGGCTGGAACCGCTGCCGGCGCTGTCCGACGACCCGGCCGACCCGTCGGTGATCGTCGGCTCGCGCGAATCGGTGCGGTTGGCGTTCGTTGCCGCGCTGCAATACCTTTCGCCGCGGCAACGGGCGGTGTTGCTGCTGCGCGACGTGCTGGGCTGGCGCGCCGCCGAGGTCGCCGAGGCGATCGGCACCACCACGGCCGCCGTCAACAGCCTGCTGCAACGCGCCCGCGCCCAGCTGGACGCCGTCGGGCCCAGCGCCGATGACCAACCGGCGCAGCCCGATTCGGCCGAGACCCAAGACTTGTTGGCGCGCTACATCGCCGCGTTCGAAAGCTACGACATCGACCGCCTGGTCGAGTTGTTCACCGCGGAGGCGATCTGGGAAATGCCGCCGTACACCGGGTGGTATCAGGGCGCGCGGACCATCGTCACCCTGATCCATCAGCAATGCCCGGCCGAGGGCGCCGGCGACATGCGCCTGCTGCCGCTGATCGCCAACGGCCAACCGGCGGCGGCCATGTACATGCGGGCCGGCGACGTCCATCTGCCCTTCCAGCTGCACGTGCTGGATGTGCGCGGGGACAGGGTTTCGCATGTGGTGGCCTTCCTCGACGACAGCCTGTTCGCCAAGTTCGGGCTGCCCGCCGCGCTGGGTCCCCGGCAGGAAGGTGTGCGCGCATGACGAGTTCCACCGTCGGGGTCACGCCGGTACCCGGCAACCCGCGGCTGTTGCTGAGCGCCTATGACCTTGCGACGGTCGGATACGTCGCCGAGGAGTTCTTCGTGTCCGCGACGGCGTCCCGTTACGGCCCGACGGGCGAGCTGGGCGCCGACGGGTGCTGGGAGGTAACCCGTTGCGGCGCCGCCGATTTCACCACCCGGGTCGTGGTGCTGACGCCCGCCGAGCCGGCCCGGTTCAACGGGACCGTGCTGGTGGAGTGGCTCAACGTGAGCGGCGGCATCGATGCCGCCGCGGTCTGGATGATGGCACACCGCGAGATCCTCCGCGCCGGTTACGCGTACGTCGCGGTGTCGGCCCAGCGGGTGGGCGTCGAGGGCGGCGAGAGCCTGCTCGGCGCGGACATGTCGCTGAAAAGCCAGGACCCGCAACGATATGCGGCGCTGCACCACCCGGGCGACGCGTTCAGCTACGACATCTTCTCCCAGATCGGCGGGCTGCTGAAAACCGGCGGGCACACGGCGATGCTGCGCGGCCTGCCGGCCCGACACGTGATCGCGCTGGGCGAGTCCCAGTCGGCGATGTTCCTCACCACCTACATCAACGCCGTCGACCCGCTGGCCGGCGTCTTCGACGGCTTCCTGGTTCATTCCCGGTTCGGGCCTGCCGCCCCGCTCGACGGGACCTCGATCTTCACCGAATCGACTGAGCCGCAAGCGGTGACATTCCGGCCGGAGCTGCGCGTCCCGGTGCTGACGTTGATCACCGAGACCGATGTGTTCGGCGGTCCGCGCGAGGGCTACTACTTCGCCCGCCAGCCCGACAACCCCAGGCTGCGGGTCTGGGAGATCGCCGGGGCCGCGCACGCCGACAACTACACGATTCAGGTGGCTTTCATCGACAGCGGCTCGGCGCCACTCGAGGACATCGTTTCCGGCTACGCGCCGACCAACATGCTGATGGGCCAGCAGTTGCCGCACTACATCAACTTCGGCCCGCAGCACCACTACGTGGTGCAGGCAGCGCTGGCGGCCCTGAACACCTGGGTCACCGCCGGCCAGCCGGCGCCGGGAGCCGAGCCGTTGCAGGTGCGGGAAGGCCCTGCGCCGCAACCAGTTCTGGACGGCAACGGGCTGGCCCGCGGAGGCCTCCGCACCCCGTGGGTGGACGTCCCGATCGCCCGAACCTCGGGGCTGGGCGGTCAGGAGAGCGTCATGTCGGCGATCTTCGGCTCCGGCGAACCGTTCGACGCCGCCACCCTCGAGCGGATGTATCCCGGTGGGCGGACCGAATATCTGGAGCGCTTCACCGTCGCGCTGGACGCGGCGATCGGCGCCGGGTTCATCCTGCCCGCCGACCGCGCCGAGATACTGCGGCTCGCCGCCGCGACGTTTCCGGGTTAGAACAGCCGGCTGTCCGGCGGTGGCCCCGGCACCGGGCGCACCAGCCCGGCCCCGGTGATCAGCGGCAGGTCCAGCGCCGACAGCAGGCCGGGCGGCGCCGCGCACACCGCCGGGATGGCGTTGACCATCCGCGACGACCCGGCAATCCGGGCTCCCAGATCGTGGTCGTGATCCTCGGCCATCTCGAATTCGCAGCGCATGCTGGGCGAACCCTCGATCTCCACCCGGTACAGACCGCGGCCCGACGCCAGCCCGTAGCCCAGGTCCTTGGGCGCGATAGCAATCCGCGGCTGGGGCCAATCCGGCGCCAGGTCGTCGCGCATGCGGGTCACGTGATCGAGCACGAACGTCGGCTTCGCGCCGACGTAGCCGGTCAGCGTCGAGCGCATCGCGGCGATGGTCCCCGCCGCGATGTGACCGGTTGGCGTGTCGAAGGATTCGGGCGCCGGAATGCGCTCGTTGCTCTCCTCGATGTGGTCGATCTCGACGCCCAGTCCGGCGGCCAGCTGGTGCAGCACGGGACCCCAGCCGAAGGTGAAGATGCCCGGCTGGGCCGCGAATGCCGGGTGGTCCGGCGGCTGCCCGAACCCGAGGATCTCGTAGACGGCGGAGGCGTCCGGATAGGTCGCGTAGTTGAACATCTCGGTGACCCGCACCGATTCGATCACCCTCGACACGCCGGTAAGTACCAGTGGCAGAACGTCATTGGCGAATCCGGAGTCGATGCCGGTGGTGAAGAAGGACACCTGCCCCTCGAGCGCGGCCGCCCGCAGCGGCTCAGTGAAGGCGCTGTCGACGGCGTCGGGAAAGACGAGCGGCACCACCGAGCACGACACCACGTTCTTTCCGGCCCGCAGGATCGACACCATGTCCTCGACGGCCTCCAGCGGCCGCAGGTTGGCGCCGGCGGCGTATACCACGGCGTCGGCGTCGCCGGCGAGCATCGCCGCCGGGTCCTGGGTGGCCACCACGCCGACCGGCGCGACGCCGCACAGCTCTCCGGCATCCCGGCCGGCCTTGGCGTCGCTGTGCACCACCAGGTCGACCAGCTCCAGCTGCGGGTGGTCGATCACCCCGCGCAGGGCGATCACGCCCATCGAACCCGGGCCCCACACTCCCACCTTGTACACGCTCTTCTCCTACTATTAGGACGTCTGCTGCGATATTTTGGACGGATAGTAGGAAGGCGACGGTGGCCAAGTCAATCGGTGAGACCCCGCGCAGGTCGGGCGTGAAATCGCCGCCGACCGCGCGGGTAATGGATGTGCTTGCGGCCGTGGCCGATTCACCCGGCGGCCTGACGTCGGCCGAGCTGGCCAAGGGCTGCGCGATCAGCAGTTCGACCTGCGCGCTGGTGCTGGCCGAGCTGGAACGGCGGGCCTGGGTGACGCGGCGCGACGATCGCCGCTACGTGCTGGGCAGCGGCCTGTTCGGGCTGGTGCACGGGCTGCGCGAGCAGTTCCCGCTGCTGGATCGCGGGCGCGACGCGCTGCGCTTGCTGCACGAGCGGCTCGGCGCGGGCTGCTCCATGTCGAAGATCGGCGCCCGGCACCTGACCACCGTCGACAGCGTCGGCCACGGCACCGACGGCGAACACGCCGTCGGACAGCGCTTCCCCATCGACCCGCCCTTCGGTCTGGTGGCGATGGCCTGGCGCGACGACGATGCCGTCCAGGCCTGGCTGCGTCGCGTGACGCCCCGGCTCACGCGCACCGAGATCGCCCAGCACCAACGGGTGCTCGCCGACATCCGGGCCCGCGGCTACGGCGCGTGGCGGTTCGACGACACGCACCGCTCCCTGCACAATCGGCTGGCCGAGGCGCTGGCATCGCTGGAGCCGACGGCCCAGGTCGCCCGGCGGCTCACCACGCTGATGACCATGGTGACCCTGCGCTCCGTCACCGATGTCCTCGAAACAGAGTTGCCCACAACGGAATTCGTGGTGCTTCCGATCTTCGGCCACGACGGCCAGCCGGAATACCAGATCGAGATCCACCTCGGTCACTCGGCCGGTTTGACCCTGCCCGAACTCGACGACGCGCTGGAACAGGCCCGGCGGCTGCTCACCGCCCCGGTTCGCTGAGCCGGGCGGCGACTAGTCTGGGGACATGTCAGCCGGCTTCGAGATTCGGCGGGCGGCGACCCGGGCCGTCACCACCACACCGTGGCTGACATCGCGGCACTCGTTCTCGTTCGGCGACCACTACGACCCGGACAACACCCACTTCGGGCTGCTGCTGGTCAACAACGACGACATCGTCTCCCCGGGAACGGGATTCGACACCCACCCGCATCGGGACATGGAGATCGTGACGTGGGTGCTGGCCGGTGCGCTGGCGCATCAGGACTCGACCGGCAATCGTGGGGTGGTCTATCCCGGTCTGGCGCAACGCATGTCGGCGGGCCGCGGCATTCTGCACTCGGAGCGCAACGACTCCCCCAGCCTCCCGGTCCATTTCGTGCAGATGTGGGTGATCCCCGACGAAGCCGGGATCGACCCGAGCTACCAGCAGCACGAGATCGACGACACCGCGCTGGGCGGCGGCCTGGTGACGATCGCCTCGGGCATACGGGGCCACGACGCGGCGATCAGCCTGCACAACCGCAACGCCGCACTGCACGGCGCCCGGCTGCCGGCGGCCGCCGCCGTTGACCTTCCGGCGGCGCCCTGCCTGCACGTTTTCCTCGCCCGGGGCCGGGCCGACATCGAGGATGTCGGGGAACTGCACCCGGGCGACGCGGTGCGGTTCACCGACACCGACGGCCGCCGCGTCACCGGACTCGAGCCGTCGGAACTGCTGATCTGGGAGATGCACGCCCGACTGGGCGGCTGAGGTCATAGAGGGCCGGCGACGCGAGCCCATAGAGTGGGCACGACAGACAGGAGTCGGCATGGCCAGATCGCACCCGCAGCACGCGGCGCCCAACCCCAACCGGAACATCAAGGCGGTCCGCACCGTTCGGTTCTGGGCGGCTCCCCTGGTTATCACGTTGGCGCTGATGTCCGCGTTGTGCGCGCTGTATCTGGGCGGCATCTTGAACCCGACGACCAATCTGCGTCATTTCCCCATCGCGGTGGTCAACGAGGACGCGGGCCCCGGCGGCGCGCAAATCGTCGACCGGCTGGCCACCGGATTGGACCGGAACAAGTTCGACATCCGGGTGCTCTCGCGCGACGAGGCCAAACATCAACTGGACACCGGACGGGTGTACGGCTCGCTGCTGATACCGCCCAGCTTCTCCTCGAAGCTGCGCGACTTCGCCACCAGCGCGGTGTCGCCCGCCCGCCCCGACAAACCGTCGATCACCGTCTCCACCAATCCGCGGGCCGGCACGCTGGGCGCCAGCATCGCCGGCCAGACCCTCAACTCGGCGATGGGGACGGCGAACGGGATAGCCGCGCAACGGGTTATGGCCGAGGTGACGGCGCAGACCGGTGGCGCGCCGCTGCCCGGGGCGACCCAGGCCGGCCTCAGCTCGCCGATCGAGATCCAGTCGGTCGTTTACAACCCGCTGCCCAACGGCACCGGCAACGGGTTGTCGGCCTTCTATTACGCGCTGCTGCTGTTGCTGGCCGGCTTCACCGGCAGCATCGTGGTGAGCACCCTGGTCGACGCCCTATTGGGTTACGTGCCGGCCGAATTCGGCCCCGTGTACCGCTTCGCCGAGCAGGTCCGCATCTCCAGATTCCAGACGTTGCTGTTGAAGTGGGCGATGATGGTGCTGCTCGGGCTGCTCACGTCGGCGGTGTATCTGGCGATCGCCAACGGGCTCGGCATGCCCATCGACCTGAGCTGGGAACTGTGGGCCTACGGCGTATTCGCCATCGCCGCAGTGGGTATCACGTCCAGTTCGCTGCTGTCGGTGCTGGGGACGGCCGGCATGTTGGTCAGCATGCTGGTGTTCGTGATCTTCGGGTTGCCGTCCGCCGGCGCCACGGTGCCGCTGGAGGCGACGCCGCCGTTGTTCCGCTGGCTGGCCGAATTCGAGCCCATGCACCAGGTTTTCCTGGGCACCCGCTCGCTGCTGTACTTCGGCGGCCGCGGCGACGCCGGCCTGAGCCAGGCGCTCACCATGACGTCGGCCGGCCTGGTCATCGGGCTACTGCTGGGCGGCATCGTCACACATCTCTACGACCGCAAGGGCTTTCACCGGATTCCGGGCGCGGTCGAATTCGCGATCGCCCAGGACCACCAGGCCCAACACCAGGCCCGGCGCGGCAAGTCCACTCAGCCGCCGGACAGCCCCGTCGAGCCGGAGACCCCGGCCGAGCCGGAGAGCCCGACGAACCTGAAAGCCCAAGCGCGCAAACGTAATTCGGACGTGCCCGGAACGTCACCGACCCGTTACTTATATTGACAGTGAGACTTGTGGGGCGGATGATGTGTACGTTGCATTCACTTCATGGCCGAAAGGGCTATCGTGCTGACCCGACGCGCCAGCTTCCGCCGGCTGGCGGCGTGCTGCACCGCCCTGTCCGCCTGCCTCACCCTGGCCGTCACCTCCGGGCAGCCGCTGGCCCGGGCCGCTGACGGCCGTGACCTGCTGGCCAACGCGATCAGCAGCACCCGCGGCTCCTACCTGGTCTACAACTTCGGCCCCGGCCATCCGGCGCCGATGCTCAACGCCGGCGGCAGCTGGTATGAGATGAACAACGGCGGGCACCTGATGATCATCAAGAACGCGGCGGGACGGCTTTCGCCGCACCTGCTGGTCGACACCCACCAGGGCGACCAGGCCCGCTGCGAGAACAACCCCGGCGCCCGCACCGCCGAGGGCCTGTGGCAGGCCTCCGAGCTCTACGCCCCGCTGCAGGCGTGGCAGCGGATGGGCCAGCCGACGATCGCGATCAACGCCAACTTCTTCGACGTGCGCCCGCAGAAGGGCGGCTCCTGGCGCCAGACCGGCTGCAGCTCGCCGCTGGGCGCCTTCGTGGACAACACCAACGGCCGCGGCCGGGCCAACCAGGCGGTCACCGGCACCGTCGCCTACCCCGGCAAGCAGGGCCTGTCCGGCGGCGGGGAGAGCTGGAGCGCGCTGACCACGATGATCCTTCCGTCCGGCGGGGCACCATATGTGGTGTGGCCCAAGACCAAAAGCGACTACGACGCCGCCACTCCCGTCGTCGCCGACCTGCTGAACAAGAACGAGAAGTTCGTCGCGGTGTCGGGCATCGGCCTGCTGGCACCCGGCAACACCGGGCAGCTGCACGACGGCGGGCCGAGCGCGGCGCGCACCGCGATCGGCTACGCCCGGCAGAAGGACGAGATGTACATCTTCGAGGGCGGCAGCTACACCCCGGACAACATGCAGGACCTGTTCCGCGGCCTGGGCAGCGACAACGCCGTGCTGCTCGACGGCGGTGGCTCGTCGGCGATCGTGCTGCGCCGCGACACCGGCGGGATGTGGGCCGGCGCCGGCTCGCCGCGGGGATCGTGCGACACCCGCCAGGTGCTCTGCGACTCGCATGAGCGGGCGCTGCCCAGCTGGCTGGCCTTCAATTAGCTTCCGCCGCAGCGGGTTTGGCCGCGGGCGGGCCGAACCGGAAGATCAGCAGGCTGGCGGCGATCACCGCCGCCGCGACCACGAACACCGGCGCGACCACATACCGGGACATCGTCGCGCCCAGGAACGCGCCGGCGCACATCGTGGCGACGACGCCGATCCGCAGCCGCTGCCGTTCGCCGGAACCGCCGGCCAGGCGACTGTCCAGGCCGAGGCTGACGATCGTCGACGTCAACACCGTGGTGGAGAACTCCTGGATCCCGAACTGCCGCGCACTGGAGTGCTGCAGACCGAACGTCACGGCGAGGATGCCGATCATCAGGAGCTTCGAATCCTGTTGGTAGCTCAGGATTCCCGACCCCGCCAGCACCGACAGTCCCACCAGTAACACGATCTCGGTCGCCAGCACCGTGCTGATCCACGCCCGGACCCGCTCGCCGAAATGCCGTGCCAGCCTGCCGCTGAGGATGGTGGTGCAGGCGAACGTGGGCAGCGCCACCACGACCGCGGTCAGGTCAATGCTGGTCCGCGGCGCCAGCCAGAACCCCAGGAAGATCACGTTTCCGGTCATGTTGGCGACGAAGACGTGACCGAGCACCAGGATGCTGATCGCGTCGGCCAGTCCGGTCGCGAAGGTCAGCAACAGCAGCGCCGCCACCGTCCACCGTTTCGATACCGGGGAGGTAACGGCCATGGGCTGCAGCCTGTTTCGGTGCGCCGGGTCAGACCTTCGGGGTCAGGTCCAGCGAGGTGATGGTCGTCATCCTGGTGACCAGCCAGCGGCTCTTGGCGCGCTTCATGAACAACCGGTAGGACAGGTATTTCAGCGACGGCACGTTCTTGGTCAGCGGACTGGTGGATGTGGTGTTGGTGTAGACGATGACCACCGCGTTGGTGTCGTCGAGCGATTCGACGGCCGCGCCGGTGACGTCGGTGTGGTTGGTGATCTTGGCCTGTTTGTTCGGTGCCACGATGGCGTCGACGAATTTGCGGTACTGCGCTTCGAAATCGCCGCTGAGGTAGGCGGATGCGCGATCGGCCAGGGTGTCCATGTTTTCCGGCGTGTAAGTCCACAGCGTGGTGATCGCGTTGGCCGCGGTCCGCGCCACCTTCAGTTTCGTCGCGGCGACGGCGCGGTCGGCCAGGTAGGGCTGCACCATCGCGCCGGCGAACCCGGCCGAGCCGACGAAGAGCAGCGCGGCGACCATGGCGGCGACGGCCCAGGCCTTCCCCGCCAGCCGCTTGGTGCGGCGACCGGCGGCCGGCGCGGCACCGGCGGTCTCGACGGTCTCGGCGGAGTGGCTGTCCTCGGCGCCGTCGGCCGGTGCGGCGTCCGAGGTCTTGGCCGCCTCGGATTCCGTTGCCGCGTCACCGTTTTCCCGATCGTCGCCCGCTGCCGCAACCGTCGCCTCATTCTGGTCGGCGGCCGGGTTCTCCTCGGCGGTCAGATCACCTGCTGCAGGCTGCTGATCTTCCACTGGTTCCCTTCCTGCGTGGCGGTTGCCGCCCAACGGTTGGTGTTCTCCAACACCTGTTTCTCATCCGGCGACTTGGTGGTGATTGCCGTGGCCACCATGACATTGGCGCTGCCGTCGTCGTTCCACCGTTCCAGTCCGGCGTCCAGGACGGTGCCGGTGGCCGGCTCGGCCCGGGCGACCTGGAGCAGGATCTCGTTGGCGTTCTTCTCGTATTGCTTGGCGAAGTCGCCGGTCGCCTGGGCCAGGATCCGATTCACGTAATCGTTGGCGTGAAAGGGATCGATGGAGGTGAATTGGGTCATGAAGCCGCTGACGTAGCTGAGCACCTCGCGATCCTTCGAGGCCGCCCGCTCCCGGGATTCGTGCGAGACCAGCATCAGCGCGCAGAGCGTGACCGCCGTGACCATGAGCAGCGCGGCGGCCGTGCCGGCGAGCGGCAGCAGCCATCCTCGCGGCGGCCGGACCGGGCGCGCGACGAGCAGTGGCCGCTCGCCGGGCGCGAACTTGCGGCGCGGACTCATTTCGCCCCGCCCGGCGGTTTCGGCTTGGTCAGGACGGTGAGATCGTCGACCCGCCAGGTGTTTTCGCCAACCTTGGCGAAGCTCACCCGCACGGTGGCGCTGATGTAGCGCACCTCGGGTGCGGCGCCGCGGCGGCCTTGCATGAACAGCAACATGGTCGCACGGTCGCGGCTCGCGGACTCGATCGAGCTATTGGTCACCCAATATTCGTTGATCACCGGGTTGCCCTTCTGCACCACGTCCTGCTGGGTCTGGAGCTGGCGCCGATACTTGTCGGTGGCCAGCGACTGGGCCCGGGCGAAGTCGTCGTGCAGCGACTTCGGGTCGTACGTCAGCATCTGGGCCACGATTTTCGGCCCCTGGGTGGCGATCTGCGCGCGGGTCTGATCGGAGGCCCGATCCGCGGAGTACACCACGCCGTAACTCATCGCGGCACCGCCCAGGCACACCGCCGCCGCGCCCAGCACCGCGGCCGCGGCCCAGCGGGTGATGTGCGGCGGCACCTGCTCCGGCGCCAAGCGCCGCACTTCGGTGCCAGCCAGCATGTCGGCGAACGTGCGGCGGCGTGAATCCCACAGCGGCCAAAGCCATCCCACGATCGACGCGGTGTCGAGCAGGTGCGCCAGGTCGCGCAGCAGCAGCCGCCACGGCCCCGGGGCCGCGCCCGTGCGGCGGGTCACCGCGATGCCGGCCAGTGCGCGGCCCAGGCTCCACCCGGTGATCACCGGCAGCAGCAGCCGGTTGACCAGTGCCAGCAGCGTGACGACGCCCAGCACGCAGACGCCCACCCACCACCACACGCCGCGGGCCGGCACCGTGAAGGACACCAGCGCCATGGTGGCGATGACGGCGGCGCCCGGTGCCACGTCGATGGCGAAGGCGCCGACGCGAGAGTGCCAGGGCGCCAAGGCTTCTCGCACTGGTTCCGGCGTGCCCATGGTCGCGGCCTGTTCGACCAGCACCGTCACTTCGTCACCTGGTCGAGCTTGGAGATCTTGTACTGCCCTTCGGCGAGGGCCATTTTCACCCGCAGCCGGTAGCCGGATTCGTTCTGCGACTGGTCGCTGGCCACCTTGACCCGCAGCGCGACCAGGATGTCGATCGAACCGTCGGGGTTGTTGCGCTCGACCGCGGCCCGCACGTCGGACACCTGGACGTGAATGTTCGCGGACTGGTACGCCTGCACCAGCATGCTGGTGTACAGCAGCGCCTGCGAGCGGTAAGCGTCTGTGCCGCAGTCGATGATCTTCTGCTCGCTGGCGGTCATGGCGTTGGTGTCCGGCGCCTGGGTGGCCTCGACGCAGTCCACCGCCGCCTTCAGCGCGGCGGCGTTGTTGCGGGCGATCACCTGGCTTTCGTGGTGGTAGCGCAGCGCCAGGTAGCCGCCCGCGCCGATGCCGGCGGCGCACAGCACCAGCACCGCGGCGATGGCGGCCAGCCACCCGCGCCCCAGCCGGGAGGGGCCGCGCGGAACGGCCGCAACGGGCACGGCGTCGTCGGCGTCATCGGGTGCGGATTCCCCCGCCACCCCGGGAGCACCCTGCGAACCGGTCTGCTCGTCGGTGCTTGCGGGTGCCGTCGAATCCTCGTCCTTGTCCTGGGGGCTCAACGAATCGTCGTCCGTGTCGATGGGGTTCAGCCGGCTGGCGCCAGCATCTCCTTCCATCCGTCGTCTCCTGTTCTGGTCGAGTTCTCGACGGAGTATTTCACCCCGTCCGGCCCCACCAGTTCACCGCTTTGGGGACTGTAGACCGCGGTGGGCGGCCCGCTGGGCTTGTAGACACACGGGTTGGGCTGCTGGCCGTTGCACTGCACCGTACCCGACCCCGGCCGCGACAACGGGTCGCTGACCGGCGGGGGTGTGCCGGCCACCCGGTCCGAGGGCGCCGGGTTCAACCCGTTGTCCACCGACGGCGCCGGGATCACCATGCCGGGCTTGACCGGCTGGTCGCAGCGCGCGGCCGGTGCGGGGCAGGTCAGGATCTGGTTGGGGTCGCCGTACCAGGGGTTGGTGCCGGCTGGCACGTAGGGCTTGGGGTCGCGGCATTCCCGCGGGGTGGCAGCGCGTTTGCCCGGGATGTCGGTGCAGGGGATGTTGCGCGACCCGCGCACGCTGTTGGCCGGGGTGTCCATCGGGATCTTGCAGTAGGTGCCCGTGGGCAGCGGCTGGAGGCTGGTGTCCGCCGGGGAGCGCCACTCCGAGGCCGGGATGAACCCGGTCAGGCACGGCGGCGGCTGGTTGATCGACAACGCCAGGTCCAGCGCGGCCATGTTGGGGAACGGTGCTGCCACCGTCTGGGCGATCGATGCGCCCTGCGGCAGGAACACCAGCACCTGCTCGACACCGGTGTGGTAGCGCTTGAGCAGGTCGATGACCACCTCGAGGTTGGCCAGCGTCTGCGGCAGCGATTCCCGCACGTCGTTGAAGACGTCGTTGACCTGGTCGGCCGTCGGCCCCGCCTGGCGCAGCAGGCTTTTCAGGTGCGAGTCCTCCTGCGCGGACTGGGCGCCCAGCCGGTTCAGGTTGCGCGCCCAGCGCTCGATGGCGTCACCGGATTTGACCTGGCTGTCGATCACCGGCCCGGAGTGCTCGATGATGTCGTTGACGTCGGTGATCTGGTTCTTGAAGTCGCCGACGATGGCCTGGGTGGCGTCGACCAGCCGCTGCAGGTTGGGGCCCAACCCGCCGACGGACTGCGCCGTCTCGTCGAGCAACTGGCCGATCTTCTCCTTGGGCAGCACCGCCAGCCCGCGGTTCGCAGTGTCCAGGGCCGGCCCGATCTCGGCCGGCACCGTGCCCTTGGTGATGGTCTGCCCGGACGACAGGTACTTGCCCGGGTTTCCGCTCGACACCAGATCCAGGTACTGCTCGCCGACCGCCGACACCGAGTGCACGTTGGCCACCGCGTCGATCGGGATCTTGTAGTGGCTGTCGATGCTCATGGTCGCCTCGGCGCCGTGCTCGGTGGGCTCGACGTCGGTGACCTTGCCGATGGTGATGCCGCGATAGGTGACGTTGGCCGTCGGGTACAGGCCGCCCGACGCCGGCAGCTCGGCCTTGAGCGTGTACCGGCCGATCCCCACCAGGCTAGGGATCTGCAGGTAGTAGATGCCGAGCACGAGCAGCGAGATGACGGTCAGGATCCCGAAGGCGACCAGTTGGCGTCGGACGAAGGGAGTCAGCAATTCCGGTCCCCCCTTTCCACCAGCGGGCCACCCGGCGCGTCGTTCGGGTTCGGCGTGTAGCGCACGTCCGGGATCATCGTCTCGGGGTCACGGCCGTAGGACTGCTCCAGCGCCCGCAGGGCTCCCGACAACCCGGTCCCGGTGAGGAACGCGTTGTCGACGGCGCTGTAGGTCAGGTCCAGCGTCAGCGAGATGTTGATGTAGTCGCCGCGGAAGATCTTCGGCACGGTGTCGATGTCGAACGGCTGGGTCAGGATCAGCTTCAGCGCGCCGATCAGGTACGGCGAGGCCTTGCCGAGCTCCTTGAGCGGGCACTGCAGCGCCTGCAGGTCGGTGTGCAGCGGCCCGCGCGCTTCCGACAGGTACTGGTCGGCGGCCTGGCTCAGCCGTCCCACCGAGTCGACGGCGTTGATCAGCAGCTGCTTGGTGTCGGCGAAATGCTTGATCAGCGGCGGCACGTCGGTGAGCAGCCGGTCCACCACGTCCGCGCGGCCACCCACGTAGGTGAGCAGCCGGTTGGTGGAGTCGATGGCGTGGGTGATGTCGTCGCGCTGCTGGTTGAGCTGGTTGGTGAAGGTGTCCAGCTTGCCCAGCAGCGCCCGGATCGCCTCGCCGCGCCCGTTGAAGATGTTGTAGACCTCGTTCTGCAGCACCTCCAGGTTGGGGATGCCGCCGCCGCGCAGGATCAGCGACAGGCTGGCCAGCGTCTGCTCGGTGGTCGGGTAGGACGACGAGTTCTTCAGCGGAATGGTGTCGCCGTCCTTGAGCAGCTCGGGCGACGGGTTGGGCGGCGCGGCGAGCTCGACGTGCTGCGAACCCAGCAGCGAGGTCTGGCCGATCTTGGCGGTGGCGTTCTTGGGCAGCTTGACGTTCTTGTTGATGCCCAGCGTCAGCGTGGCGATCCAGTTCTTCAGCTGGATGGCCTTGATCGAGCCGACGAACACGTCGGCGACCATCACCTTGCTGTTGCCGTTGATGGCCAGGGTGTCGGGCACCTGCACGTAGATGTTGTAGGAGTTGGGCCCGCTGCCGGGACCGCCCGGGATGGAGACGTTCGAAATGCCTTTCCAGCCACAGGACGTCAGCACCATCGCGGCCACCAGCAGCGTCAGCCCCTGCCAGGACCGGCGCCGGATCACCCGAAGCGCGCCCATGGCGCTCGTCGCGCCCCTCAGGGGCCGACGGTTCGGCTTGCTCCTCGCGCCCATGGCGCTCGTCGCGTGCCTCACTGGCCACCTCCGAAGTCAGCCGGGGCCGCCGGACCGCCCGCGTTGGGTGCGGGGGCCGACACCGGCGCCGGCGTCGGCGCCACCGGGCCCGGGGCCACGCCCGGCCCGGGCGGTGGCGGCGGGATCGGCACCGGGGCGTTCAGACCCATGGGCGGCAGGATCGGGTTCTCGTCGTAGGCGTTCGGCGGACCCGGCGGGGTCTGCAGATTCGACTGGACGGGGGCGATGTTGGGTCCTCCCATGAGCTCTTCCAGCGAGTCGGGCGTCATCAGGCCCGCGGTGATCGGCCCGACCTGCTGGCCCTGCATGCCCGGGGCGACGATCCAGCCCGGCTGGGTGTTGCGGTGCGACGTCGGGGTGTCCGGCACCCAGATACCCGGCACAGTGGTGTCCTTGTAACCGTTGGGCGGCTGCAGCCGCGGCTCGGAGTAGGCGACTTCCTTAGGCAGCGTCTCGGCGGTGGAGAACAGGTTCAACCCGAACGGCGGGTAGTTGAACTTGATCGCGTCGAGGATCGGCGCCAGGTACTGCGCGCACAGTTCCGCCGACTCCTGGTAGCCCAACCGGCTGCCGGCCTGGATCGCGCTGCAGATGAACTGCATCGGGTTGGCGAAGTTGGTGATCGACGGAATGGCGACCACCGACCCGTGCGACGGGTGATAGATCTGGTTGATGTTGGCCGCGGCCGTCGGCAGCACGTGCAGCGCGGTCTCCAGCCCGTTCAGCGGGTCCGGTTGCAGCAGCGCGTTGGTCGCCGTCTCCAGGTTCTTGACGTCGTAGGTCAGCACCCCGCGGTTCTTGTCCAGCCACGGGCGCACCGTGGTCAGCAGGCTGTCGAACTGCTCGATCGCGTTGGCCAGGTCGCCGTCGGAATGCGCCAGCCGGGTGGTGAAGTCCGCCAGGTTCTGGTTGAGCGCGACGAACTGCTGGTCGTCCTGGTGCAGCGCGTTGACGAACAGCGCCAGGCTGCGCACCACCGCGAAGAAGTCGCCGCGCCCCTCGTTCAGCGCAGTCAACGCCCGCGACAGGTTGGTCAGCGTCGTGTTGAACTGCTTGCCCTTGCCGGCCAGCCCGTCCGCGAACGACTCGATGACCTCACCGAACGGGCCCTTGGGCTGCTCGGCCGTGGGACCCAGCTTCGAGATGATGTTGGTGATGCTGTTGCGCAGCTGGTCCCACTCCACCGGCACCTGGGTGCGCTCCTCGGGGATCACCGCGTTGTCGGCCAGCACGGGTCCGCCCTTGTACGGCGGCTCCAGCTGAATGGCCCGCGACGCCACCAGGGTCGGGTTGAGGATCACTGCCGACGCGTTGGCCGGCACCCGGTACTTGTTCTGGTAGTGGAAGGTGACCTTCATCTTGTCGCCGGACGGCTCGATCTTGTCGATCGCGCCCACCCGCAGGCCCATGATCTGGACCTTGTCACCCGGGTAGAGGGCGTTGGCGGCCGGGAAGTAGGCCACCACGGTGTTGTTGGTCAGCTTCTCGTACAGCCGCCAACCGACGTAGCCGACGACCAGCGCCAGCACGATCACCAACGCCCCGAGAATCACCGACGTCCGGGACAGCTTCGGCAGCCGGATGTTGCGGATGTCAAAGATGGTGCTCAATTCTGGCTACCTCCCCCCGCTGCGCCGCTGCCTCCGGTCCCGCCGGGGTTGATGAACGGCGCCGGCAACTGGTTGCCCGGCCCGGGGGGTGCCGGCGGACCCGGCGGCAGCCCCGGCGCGAACGTCGACGGCGGCGGCACCGGTCCGGCCGGTGCGAGGTTCTCGGTCCGGGCGCCCGGCGGCGCCTGCGTCGGCAGCGGCACCCGCGTGCCCGGAACGTCCGGCGGCGCGTCGCCGGGCCGGCCCGCGATCGGGATGCCGGGCGTGGGCGGCAGGCCGGCGGGGTTGGGCGGCGACGTCATCACGTCGACCGGCGCCGGGAAGCCCGGCCCGCCGAACGGGCCCGTCACCGCACCCGCGCAGGGCAGCGGGTTGTCGGGGCGGGGCAGCCCGTCGGCCGCCGGCGTGTACGAGCAGGGCGACCCCGGCGGCACGGCCGGGCCCGGGTGGTCCGGGGTGCCCTCGAGCACCGGCGGCGCCGGCGGCGGCGCGCCGTTGGGGAACCGGGTGCCGTTGGGGTCGGGGAACCGGTAGGCCGGCAACCCGGCGCTGCGCCAGAAGTCCTCCGGGTCGATGCCGCGCTTCTTGAACGCGGCGTCCACCCACGGCTGCGAGATCTGGTACAGGGCAAGGTTGTGCAGGACCACCTTGAAGAACGGGCCCGACGCGATGGCCTCGTTCAGCGACGGCAGGAACTTGCCGACCTCGGTCAACCCGTTGGCCAGGTCGTCCTTGCGCTGCACCAGGATGTCGCTGACCGTGCGCAGCTGCTCCAGCACGTGGTTGAGGTTGGGGTTGTCGTTGATCAGGCCCTTGACCTGTTCGGAGAACGCGGCGATGTTGTCCAGCAGGGCGTTGATGGCCTGCCCGCGTTCGTTGAAGGCGGCCAGCAGCGTCTTGGTGTTGACCAGCAACCGGTCGATCTGGTCGCTGCGATCACCCAGCACGCTGGCCACCTGGTTGGCCTGGGCCAGCAGATGCTTGACCTGTTCGTCGCGCTTGCCGATGGTGTCGGAGAACTTGGCCACCCCGTCGAGCGCCGGGCTCAGGTGCGGGTAGGTCTGGTCGATGGTCTGCGACAGCACGTGCAGCGACTGCTTGACGGTCTCGATGTCCCAGCCCTGGGCGGCCTTGGTGACGTCGAAGAACGCGTCGTAAATCTGGTACGGCGTGGTGCTCTGGCCCAGCGGCAGCGTCGACCCGGGTCGCAACTGCTGGCTGCCGCGGGCCTCGACGTCGAGGATCTTCTTGCCGAGGATGGTGTCGGTCTTGATCGCCAGCCGGCTCTCGGTGCCGATGGTGTTGGTGCCGATGGAGAACTTCACCACGATGTGGTCGCCGTCGATCTTGAGGCCCTCCACCTTGCCGACGTCCATGCCGGCGATGCGCACCTTGTCGCCGGTGTTGATGCCGCCGGAGTCGGTGAACTGGCCGTAGTAGCTGGGCTTGGCGAACAGCATCGGGACGCTGGTGAAGCTCTGGCCGACGCCGATCACCAGCACCGTCACCACGATGCCCATCAGGCCGATGCGGACCCGGTTGGGGGGTTCGAGTGTTCTCATTGCGGTGTGCACCTACCCGTCGGCTGCTGGAACAGCCGGACCGTGCGGACCGGGCCACCGGCCTGCAGGCCGTTGATCTTGAGCGTGATGTCGCAGGCGTAGAAGTTCACGAAGTCCCCGTAGGACCCGATGGCGCGCCCGATCATGTTCAGCGCGGTCGGCACCTTCTTGAGGTAGTCCTGCAGCTGGTCCTGCTGGTCGATCAGCGGCTGCTGCACGGCGTCGAGGTAGTTCAGCGTCTTGTGCAGCAGTGAGCGGTCCTCGGCGAGCAGGTCGGCGACGGTGCCGGCGGCGTTGCTGATGTGCGCGGTCCCGCCGGCCAGCTGGTCGCCGTGGTCCTTGAGCCCGGTGATCAACACCTCCAGGTTGTTGATCGTCTGGTCGAACTGCTGGCGGTGCCGGACGGTGGTGTCCAGCACGGTGTTCAGGTTCTTGATCACCTCGCCGATCGCCTGGTCGCGCTCGCCGAGCTGGCTGGTCAGCTGCGCGGTCTGGTCGAGGATGTCGTTGATGGTGCCGCCCTGGCCCTGGAACACGGTGACCAGCGCGGTGGCGATGGTGTTGACCTTCTGCGGGTCCAGCGCCCGGAACAGCGGCTTGAAACCACCGATCAACGCGTCGAGGTCGAGCGCGGGCTGGGTCCGCGACAGCGGGATGAACCCGCCGGGCGGCAGCACCTTGTCCGCGCCTTCGCCCTGACCGCGCTTGAGCTCCAGGTAGCGGTTGCCGATCAGGTCGAGGTAGCGGATCTGCGCCGTCGTCGACTGGTACAGCGGCACCGAGCGGTCGACGTTGAATTCCACCCGTGCCCGCTTGCCGCCGTCGACCAGCTGCACCGAACTGACCTTGCCGACCTCGACCCCCGAGGCGCGGACGAACTGGCCGGCGCGCAGCCCGCTGATGTTGCTGAACTCCGCCGAGTACCCGTTGGTGCGGTCGAAGCGCATCTGACCGAACACCACGATGATCATCACGGTGAAGATCAGCAGCACCACCGAGAAGATGCTGAGTCTGACAAGGGTTCCGGTGATTTTCATGGGTTGATCGTGTTATCCCCTACCTGGCGGCCCCAGACGTACTCGAGCGCGTACGGCGATCCGGTGTCCAGGTGGTTGTAGGGCGCGATGCTGTTGCCGGTGTCCATGATCAGCTCGGGCGCCGGCCACAGGTCGTGGGTGATCTTCTGCCAGCATCCGGGCGCGCCGCCCGGCCCGCCGCGGGCGTTCACCCGGGGCAGGTTCTCGGGATAGATGTAGGGGTTGGGCGCGCCGCCGACCACGCCGACGATCCCGCCCACCATTGAGGCGATGACGGGCACCGCGGACACCGGGTTCGCGATGAGGCCCAGCCCGGAGAGCGCCTCGGTGTTCATGTTGAGTGAGTAGCCGTTGAAACCACCCTCGGCCGCGCCGGTGGCGGGCAGCGCGTCGTGTTCGTTGCGCATCAGGCAGTAGATCTCGGGGCTGTAGGTGTCCAGCAGTTGAGCGGTGGGGATCAGGTCTTGGGCGCCGCGCGCCAGATACGGCCCGCCCTTGGTGAACAGCTCGGCCCCGGTGTTGCCGAATCCGGCCGCCGACAACAGCGCCTGGTCCAGATCCTTCTGCTGGGCGTTGATCGTGCGCGAGGTGATCACCGCATTGTTGAGGAAGTCGAACAGGTCCGGCGACGCGTCCGCATAGGTGTCGCCAAGCGCCGCCAACCCCTGAATGTCCTTGCGCGCCTGCGGCATTCGTGGGTTCACGTCATCGAGCAACGCATTCGCGTTGACCACCGACTGGCCGAACTTCTCGCCCAGACCCGACAACGACTGCGCGGCCGCGCTCAAGGTCAGATTCAGCTTGACCGGATCCACCTTCTCCGCGATCGAGGTGATCGTCTGGAACAGGGTGTTGATCTCGGTGGTGACCGAGCGGGCGTCGATGATGGTGTGCGGGGTGATCTTCTGCGGCGACGGGTGCGCCGGCGTCGTCAGCGACACGTACTTGCCGCCGAACACCGTCGTCGCCTTGATGTCGGCGTTCACGTTCGACGGGATCAGCTTGAGATACCGCGGATACACCTCGAGGGTGAATTTCGCCGCCGGCTTGCCGTCGCGCACCGTCTCCGAGATCGTGCCCACCCGCCCGATCTCGACGCCGTTGTAGGTCACCTTCGACCCCGGGTCCATCACCAGCCCGGCCCGCGACGCCAGCATCGTCAGGCTGGTCTTGGGGGTGAAGTTGCCGCGGAACTGGCCGTAGATCAGCGCCAGGGCCAGGGCGCCGACGACCAGGATCGCCAGCCCGGCCAGCTTGTACGGCGGGGTCCGCGGGGCGTTGGTCTGGACGGGTCGGGCCATGGCGGTTACACCGTGAGCGCGAAGTTGGGGTTGACGCCGTAGAGCGCCAACGCGGCGGCCAGCACGACGACCTGCACCGAGACCAGGGAGAACCGCATCGATCGACCGACGGCCTCACCGACGCCGACCGGCCCGCCGCCGGCGTTGTAGCCGTAGAAGCAGTGGGTGATCATCACCACCGCGGTGATGATGATGGCTTCCAGGAACGACCAGAACACGTCGTCGGGCCGCAGGAACGTGCGGAAGTAGTGCTCGTAGGTGCCGTTGGATTGGCCGTAGAGCACGGTCGTGGTGATCTGCGGGGACAGGAACGACATGATCATCGCCAGCGCGTAGAGCGGGATGATCACCACCAGCCCGGCCATGATCCGGGTGGTCGCCAGGAACGAAATCGACTTGATGCCCATCACTTCCAGGGCGTCGATCTCCTCGCTGATGCGCATGGCGCCCAGCTCCGCGGTGGCGCCGGCGCCGACCGTGGCGGCCATCGCGATGCCGGTGACGACGGGGGCGGCGATGCGCACGTTGATCAGCGCGGCGAAGAAGCCGGTGAACGCCTCGACACCGATGTTGCCCAGCGAGGCGAAACCCTGGATGGCGACCAGCGAGCTACCCGAGAGGGTGACGAAGCCGACGATGGCGACGGTGCCGCCGATGACGGCCATGGCACCGGTGCCCATGCCGATCTGGGCGATCAGCCGCAGGGTCTCCTTGCGGTAGTGGCTCAGCGCGTGCGGGATGTGCGCGAGGGCCACCCCACCGAACCAGGCCATCTGGCCGACGTCGTCGAGGCCGCGGGCGGCGGCCAGGCCGTAGCGGTTGAGGTTCTCGGCCGCCCGCGGGAAGCGCGAGCGAAAGACGGCGGCGGTTGACATGTCAGTGCCCCGTCCCGAATCGCACACCGATCGTGGTCAGCACCACGTTGACCGCGTACAGCGCGACCACGCACAGCACCACGGTCTCGTTGACGGCGGTGCCGAGCCCCTTGGAGCCGCCGCGCACGGTCAGCCCGCGGAAGCACCCGACCAGCCCCGCGATCAGGCCGAAGACGGCGGCCTTGACCGTCGCGATGACCACCTCGGGCAGGCCGGTGATGGTGGTCAGGGTGGCCAGGTACGCACCACCCGACACGTTCTGCAGGTAGACCCCGAACAAGTAGCCCCCGACCAGGCCGACGGTGATCACCAGGCCGTTGAGCAGGGTGGCGACCAGGGTCGCGGCGATCACCCGGGGCACCACCAGCCGGTGGATCGGGTCGATGCCGAGCACCTCCATCGCGTCGATCTCTTCGCGGATGGTGCGCGCCCCCAGGTCCGCGCAGATCGCCGTCGACCCGGCGCCGGCGACCACCAGCACGGTGGTCAGCGGGCCGAGCTGGGTGACGGCGCCGATGGCCGCGCCGGCGCCCGACAGGTCGGCCGCCCCGAACTGGGCGAGCAGCACATTGAGGGTGAAGATCAGCAGCACGGTCAACGGGATCGACACCATGATGGTGGGCAGGAACGCCACCCGCATGATGAACCAGCACTGCAGGACGAACTCGCGCCACTGGAACGGCCAGCGGAACAACGCTTTCCCGGTGAGCACGCACATCCGGAAGAAGCCACCGACAAGGGTCAGCGGGGTCTCCAACTGGTCGCGCAGATAGCCCACCAAGTAGGGACCCCGTCGACTTGTCGACGTTGAAGTCACCGCTGCCCCCTCCGGCCGTCTCCGCGCGCCTGGTGGCGCGGCACATCGTCTAGCACGCCTGTCTCCCTCACCGCTACGCGGCTGGGGGTGCCCCCACCTCGCCCCGACTCAACGTGTGTGACCATCGGCTCCCTACTGGCAAGTAGTAACGGAGACCACAGGAATGTACCCGATGGCCAATCACGTGTGAACCGCATCCGCACAATTAACCCTTCGTCAACAACGGGCAAACGTTACAGCGTCCGTCAACTTTCCTTTCTGGTCCCAGAACCTCTTGCCCCGGAATGGATTTAGCCGATTCATCCGCCTCCGTAGCGGATCCGCAGCTCAGTCTTGAGCACCTTGCCGGCAGGGTTGCGCGGCAGCGCGTCGACGATCTCGAGCGCCTTCGGGTGCTTGTAGCGCGCCAACCGTTCGGTCAGGAACTCGTCGAGATCTTCGAGCGCCAAATTGTCGTTCGCGACAGCGGCGACCGCGATGGGCACCTCGCCCCACTTCTCGTGCGCCCGGCCGATGACGGCGACCTCGACGATGTCGGGGTGGCTGGCCAGCACGTTCTCCACCTCGGCGCAGTAGATGTTCTCGCCGCCGGAGATGATCATGTCCTTCTTGCGGTCGACCACCCAGACGTAGCCGTCCTCGTCCATGCGCACCAGGTCGCCGGAGTGAAACCAGCCGCCCGCGAACGCTTCCGCGGTGGCCTCCGGGTTGTTCCAGTAGCCGCTCATCAAAGTCGGTGCGCGATAGACGATTTCGCCGACCTCGCCGACGGGCACGTCGTTCATGTTTTCGTCGACCACCCGGGCCGCCACGGTGGGGATGACCTTGCCGACCGAGCCGCGCTTACGGATGGCGTCCTCGCCGAGCAGCATGCAGGTGACCGGCGACATCTCGGTCTGGCCGAACGCGGCCAGAATCTGGGTGCCGGGGAACATGGCCGACATCTCGCGCAGCAGGGCGTCCGGCGCCGGTGCGGCCCCCCAGGAGATCACCCGCAGCTTCAGGTCGCGCGGCCGTGCCCTCTGTTCGGCGCACACCGCCTGCCATTGCGCGGGTACCAGGAAGATCCCGGTGACCTTCTCCGCGGCCAGCACGTCGAGCAGTTGCCCGGGCTCGAACGCGCCGAGCGGATAGATCACGGTGGGGATGCCGAGCAGCAGCCCGGTCAGCATGTTGCCGATGCCTGCGATGTGAAAGAACGGCACCCCGATGAACCCCACGTCGTTGTTGATGTCGGCGCCGTTGGTGTACAGCCCCGTCATCGTCTGGCCGGTCAGATTGGTGTGGGTGAGCACGGCGCCCTTCGGCCGGCCGGTGGTGCCCGAGGTGTACATGATCAGCGCCGCCGCGTCGTTCGGGATGTCGACGGGTTGGTGCGCCGCCCCGGTCTCGTCGATCAGGTCGTCATAGCCCAGCACGGCGTCGTCGGAGGAGCCGCCGGCCACCACGACGGTGTCGAGCAGCGACTCGATGTCGCGCACCCCGGTGGCCACCGGGGCGAGTACGGCCTCGGTGATGACCACCCGCGCCTGGCAATCCTGCACCAGGAAGGCGATTTCGGCCGCGGTGAGCCGGAAGTTCAGCGGCACCGCGATGGCCCCGAGCATGTTGATCGCCAGCACCGACTCCATGAACTCGGGGCGGTTGAGCATCAGGACCATCACCCGGTCGCCGAAGCCGACCCCCCGCCGGCTCAGCGCGTCGGCCAGCGCCCGCACCCGGCCGTGCAGCTCCCCCCACGTCAGGCCCTTGCCGAGGAACCGCAGCGCCGTCGCGTTCGGCTGCATCAGCGCGTGCCGTTCCAGCTGGTTCACCCAGTTCTGCCGGCGGGACAGGTACGGCTGCTCGTTCGCCTGAGTCGGATGGTGTGCCAATTGGGCGGTCAAACTCAACACTTCCCTTCACTCGCGCACCGCTTGCGCCAGGTTGATATTTGATAAAACTTAGTGTTGTGTGGGTCACATTATGGCGTTGACGGTCTACTGACAAGCCCCCGTCGACACCGGTCAAAACGTAAACCCCGTCCCGCCAAGCCACTGAAAGCCCTGGCAAGCCCCGTGAACGCACCGATGTCCATGCAGCCGAGGAGCCGGCGGCCGCTGCGCCGGGCCCAGTTGTCCGACGAGGTCGCGGGGCACCTGCGGGCCGCGATCATGTCCGGCGCGCTGCGGCCGGGCACCTTCATCCGGCTCGACGAGACCGCGGCCGAGCTCGGCGTCAGCGTCACCCCGGTGCGCGAGGCCCTGCTGAAGCTGCGCGGCGAGGGCATGGTGCAGCTGGAACCGCACCGCGGTCACGTGGTGCTGCCGCTCACCCGCCAAGACATCGAGGACATCTTCTGGCTGCAGGCGACCATCGCCAAGGAGCTGGCCGCCGCGGCCACCGACCACATCACCGACACCGAGATCGACGAGCTGGATCGCATCAACGACGCGCTCGCCGCGGCCGTCGGGTCCGGCGACGCCGAGACCATCGCGGGCCTCGAGTTCGGCTTCCACCGGGTCTTCAACCAGGCCAGCGGCCGGATCAAGCTGGCCTGGTTCCTGCTCAACGCCGCCCGCTACATGCCGGTGCTGGTGTACGCCGCCGACCCGCAGTGGGGGCGGGCCGCCGTCGACAACCACCGGCAACTGATCGCCGCGCTGCGCCGCCGCGACACCGCCGCGGTGATCGAGCACACGGTCTGGCAGTTCACCGACGCGGCGGCGCGGCTGACCGCGATGCGCGACCGCACCGGCACGCCGAGCAACCGGGGTTAGTTCGCGGCCAGCTGCTCGGCGCGCTGCTTGAGGTTGTCGGCCAGGTGGTCGAGCACGTTGTTCAGCATCGACTTCACCATCGGCGCGGGCACCGGCATCGACGGCTCGACGTCGATGTCCACCGTCAGCAGGCTCGAGGCGCCCATCTCCACCACGCTGAACAGCTGCTCCTGCTTCTTGAACAGCTCCCCCTGCTGCATGACGGTCTGGATCTGGTTCGGCCCCGGGTAGTAGACGGCCTGGATGTAGACGCCCTCGAAGCCCTGGTAGGCGGCGTCCAGCCGCAACTGGCTGGGGCGGCCGTCGTCGTAGCGGGCCAGCACCCAGCAGCCCGTGACCCCGTCACTCCACTCCGGGTACCGCTCGAAATCGGCGACGATGGCCATGATCGCGGCGGCGTCGGTGTTGACCTCGACGGTCTTGCTCAAAACGGGCATGCGCGAAGCATAACGGGGCACGCGAAAGTCCCAGCGCCGGGCGCTATTTCGGTGCGGCGTCCCCGACGGCGGCGCCGGCCAGCAGGGTCCGGATCGGGTCGGGGATGGGCACCGGCTTGCGGGTGTCCCGGTCGACGTAGACGTGCACCCAATGCCCCAGCGCGGTGATGGGCTCGGCGCTGCCCGGCGCCGCGGACCGGAACACGCCCAGCCGGTAGGTGACGCTGCTGCGGCCCAACCGGGTGACGGCCAGCCCCACCTGCAGGCCCTCGGGGAAGTGCAGTTCGGAGAGGTACCGGCAGCCCGACTCGGCGACGATGCCCAGCGCGGGCGTGGTGAGCGGGTCCAGGCCGGTGCTGGTGTTGATCCAGCCGTTGATGGCGGTGTCGAATAGTTGGTAGTAGACCGCGTTGTTGAGGTGGCCGAACATGTCGTTGTCTGCCCACCGGGTGCCCACCGGCCACAGCACCGGGAAGTCGTTGCTGGTCAACCCCTCCGGGGCGGGGGGAACTACGGGAGCCGACGCCATGGTTGTATTCCAGCATGTCCGGAATTCGGGGAGCGGTGCTGCAGCGCATCGGGGCGCCCCGGCCGTATGCGCGCTCGCGACCGATCAGCATCACCGACGTGGAGTTGGCGCCCCCGGGGCGCGACGAGGTCTTGGTCCGCATCGAGGCGGCCGGCATCTGCCATTCCGACCTGTCGGTGGTCGACGGCAACCGGGTGCGCCCGGTGCCGATGCTGCTCGGTCACGAGGCGGCCGGGATCGTCGAGCGCGTCGGTCCCGGGGTCGCCGACCTGGCCGTGGGCGCCCGGGTGGTGCTGGTGTTCCTGCCGCGCTGCGGCCGGTGCGCGGCGTGCGCCACCGAGGGCCTGACGCCGTGTGAACCGGGCAGCGCGGCCAACGGGGCCGGCACGCTGCTGGGCGGCGATATTCGGCTCAGCCGGGCCGGCCGGCCGGTGTATCACCACCTCGGGGTCTCGGGGTTCGCCACGCACGCGGTGGTCAACCGGGCCAGCGCGGTCGAGGTGCCGCCCGACGTGCCGGCCGAGGTCGCCGCGCTGCTCGGCTGCGCGGTGCTGACCGGCGGCGGCGCGGTGCTCAACGTGGGCCGCCCCGCGCCGGGCCAGACGGTCGCCGTCGTCGGGCTGGGCGGCGTGGGGATGGCGGCGCTGCTGACCGCGCTCACCTACGACGGCGTTCCGGTGGTCGCCGTCGACCAGCTGCCGGAGAAGCTGGCCGCGGCCCGGCGGTTGGGCGCGCACCAGGCGTACACGCCGCAGCAGGCCGTCGAGGCGCGGGTGAAGGCGGCGGTGGTGATCGAAGCCGTCGGCCATCCCGCCGCGCTGCAGACCGCGATCGACCTGACGGCCCCCGGCGGGCGTACCATCACCGTCGGCCTGCCGCCGCCGGACGCGCGGATCACGGTGTCGCCGTTGGGTTTTGTGGCCGAGGGCCGGTCGCTGATCGGCAGCTACCTCGGTTCGGCGGTGCCGAGCCGGGACATCCCCCGGTTCGTCGAGCTGTGGCGCGCGGGCCGGCTGCCGGTGGAATCGCTGGTGTCGTCCACGATCCGGCTGGAAGACATCAACGAGGCGATGGATCATCTGGCCGACGGCACCGCGGTGCGCCAGCTGATCCGGTTCGACGCCTAATCGCGGACTAGGCGGACATCGCCACGCCAACCACCCGCAACGACCCTCTGGACAGGCGATAATTTCGTATTACACTTGGGTGCTGTGCTTCGAGTGGCTCAATCAGCGCTGAAGCACGGCTATTCGATCGAGGAGATCTCCCACGCCTACGACAATTACGTGTTCGAGGGCACCATCGACGACGGCGCCGATCCCCCGAAAATATTGACCATCGGGCCAGACAGCGCGGCCAACTTATTGGAACTCGTCGGCGGTCGCCGGCCCAACGGGGATCATCTGATCTGGCACGCGATGCGTTGTCGACGTCAATATCTAATACTGGTCCCGGATTGCGGGATGTGATCACATGAAAAGGGAAAGCAAGCGCGCAGGGCTCAGTTCCGAAGGAACCCTCGCAGAGGAGGATCTTGCAGCGCTCGCCGCTGAGGCTGAGCGAGGCTACGACCCTCTCCGCATTTCACGCGCCCCTGGGCGCCCTCTTATGGGATCCGCTGCGGCCGTCGTACTACCCGTCCGACTCCATGCCGATTTGCACGCAGCCGTCAAAAGACGAGCCGCGGCCGAGCGCACGTCAGTCAGCGAGCTGATTCGGCACGCTGCACTCCTGTACCTTGCAACGGAAGCCGCTCAACCGCCTGACGCCGCTATCGCGGCTGATTTGCCGTCCGCCGCCGCTGAAGCAGAGACGGGTTACGACACCAAAACAATCCGACCGCAGCATCGGCCAAAGCGACGAGCCGAGGTCGTACCGATCCGTGTACCGCCGGAACTCAAGGAACGTCTCGAAGCGCGCGCTAATTCGGAGCAGACATCGGTCAGCGAAATCGTCCGCGCAGCGCTCCGTACGCTATTTGGCGACCCGGAAGACGATCCGCCGACAACACCTGGCGCATCACTAAAGTCACGAAGGCGGCCGAGCGAGGCCGACACATGCCGCAATTATGTGCTCCCGAAACTGAAAGACGCGGGGTGGACAGAAGAGCAAATCATCGAGCAGTACCGCATCACCGACGGACGAATTGTCAAGGTCGGATCTAAACACCGGCGAACCGCTCCGCTTCGAGCCGACTACGTGCTGGAGTACGAGCCGGGTATGCCGATCGGCGTTGTCGAAGCCAAGCGCGAATACTCGACCCCCGGCAAGGGGATGCAACAAGCGAAGAACTACGCACAATTGCTCGACGTGCCGTTCGCCTACTCGACGAACGGCGTGAGCATCGTCGAAGACGACCGAAACACCGGTATTGAGCGAGCCAACCTGTCCACGTTCCCTTCACCCGAAATGTTGTGGGCCCGTTATCGAGAATGGAAGGGGATAAAAGACGATTCTGCCGCCGATGGCCTTCTGCTTCCGTTCAACCGTTCGCTGCGTAATGCGGATGGCACAGTTAAAGAGCCGCGCTATTACCAGCGGACCGCGATCAACCGCACAGTCGAGGCCATCCTCGCGGGCGACAAAAGGTTGCTCCTCACTATGGCTACGGGTACCGGCAAGACGTTCGTATCGATGCAGATCGTGTGGAAGCTCTGGAACAGTCAGTGGGTCCACGGCCGGCATCCGCGCATCCTCTACCTGGCCGACCGGAACGTGCTTGTCGACCAACCGATCGAGCGCGAGTTCAAGCCAGCCTTCGGGGCTGGCGAAGGTTCGCCAATTTGGAAGCTGAAAGGAACTGCCAAGTCGGGTCGCGAGATTTACTTCGGCCTCTACCAACAGCTCGCCGATGGCGGCGACGAGCCAACCGGTATGTTTCGCCAATTCGCCCGAGACTTCTTCGACCTGGTCATCGTCGATGAGTGCCACCGCGGTAGCGCTCGAGCCGAGTCCTCGTGGCGGAAGATCCTCGATCACTTCAGTCCGGCGACGCAGCTGGGTATGACGGCCACGCCCAAGCGCGACGAGACAGCTGACACTTACGCGTACTTCGGCGGTGCACCGCTGTTCGAGTACACCTTGGCTCAGGGGATTGAGGACGGTTTCCTAGCGCCCTATCGTGTGCGTCGGGTTGTGCTCAGCCCCGACGCGCATGGATGGGCACCCGAGCAGGGCCAGCTCGACCTATTCGGAAAAGAGATCCCGCCCGGGCTGTACACGACGCCAGACTTCGAGCGGGTGGTCTCGCTGCTGAGCCGCACCGAGGCGGCTGCCAAGCACCTCACGAACTACCTTCACGCAACCGATCGGTTCGCCAAGACAATCGTGTTCTGCGCGAACCAGGAGCACGCTGACCAGATGCGTCGGGCTCTGCACAATGCGAACTCCGACCTCACGCCGCAGCATCGGGACTATGTGGTACGGATCGTCAGCGACGAACAGGAGATCGGCCAGGGACATCTCAGTCGGTTCTGCGACACCGAAGCGCAGTTCCCCGTGATCGCGACGACGTCCGAAATGCTTTCAACCGGGGTCGACGCGCCGACGGTGCGCAATATCGTTCTGTTCCGTCCGGTCGGATCGATGGCTCTGTTCAAGCAGATGATCGGCCGTGGCACGCGGCTGTTCCCCGACGAGGACAAACTCTCGTTCGAAATCATCGATTATTCCGGCGCGAGTGCTTTGTTCAGTGATCCAGAATTCGACGGTCCCCCTGAGCACGTGATCGAGGAGGCAATCAACGACGAAGGCGATGTCGTTGAGGATGTTGTGGTCGAGGAGCCGGAGCCGTCGTTTGAACCAACGCCGCGGCCCGCTGATGTGGATGTTGATCTTGACCCGGAGGATCTCCCCGCGCCACGAGCCAAGTTCTACGTGGACGACGTTGAGGTCATCGTGACCGCAGAAGCCGTGTACGAACTCGACCCGCAGACCCAGCAGTTGCGGCTGGTGGAGTACCGCGACCTAGTGACCGAGACCGTCCGGTCGCTGTTCCCGAGCGCCAATGAACTGCGAGCGAAGTGGGCGAGCCGGGTCAGCCGCCGCGAGGTGCTCGATGCCCTGGCCGAACACGGGATCGACGCCGACGAGCTAGCTGATCGTGCCGGTCTGCCCGACGCCGACCCGATCGATGTTCTCGTGCACCTCGCTTGGAATCAGCCTCTGGCGACGCGTACGGATCGGGTGCGGCGCGTCCGCAAGGAATATTCGGATTTCTTCGAGGCCTTTCAACCCGCCGCCCGCGAGGTGCTCGAGTACCTCCTCGACAAGTACGCCGAGTACGGGATCAGTGAGTTGGAAAGCCCCGGTGTGCTCCAGGTCCCGCCGTTGTCGTCACTCGGTACGCCAGTCGAGATTGCCCGACGGTTCGGTTCACCCGAGGAGTGGCGTGCAGCTCAAACGAGGCTCGGAGAACTCGTGTATGTCTCCTGATACTCAATGAAAACTTGAGTTTGTATAGAGGTATAACAGTAAAACTACAGTTTTGATATAGGATCGATAATGTGCCTGCCGACCGCCGCGATCTCCGAAGGAGGCTATTCAACCTTGCCTCCGAGCAGGCCGGGTACTTCACTGCTGCCCAGGCCAAGGCCGTCGGTTACTCGTACCAAGCACATGCCTACCACGTCGCCGCAGGCAACTGGCTACGGATCGAGCGCGGACTGTTCCGACTCGCCGAATGGATCCCCGACGTTCATGACGACCTCGTGAGGTGGTCACTGTGGTCGCGCGGCCGAGGGGTCATCTCACATGAAACGGCTCTCGCGGTGCATGGCATCGGCGAGTTCGAATCGGCGCGCGTACAGCTAACCGTGCCGCCTGACTTCACAATGCACGACGACGCCGTCGTCCTGCATCACGCCGAGCTCGATACCGATGATGTCCAGGATGGAACCGGCTTCCGAGTCACGACTCCCATTCGGTCGCTGATTGACGTCGCCGCGACAGCACCTGACGAGGATCAACTGGCCCGAGCAGTGGCGGATGCCCGACAGCGCGGGCTCCTTAGCATCCGATCACTGCGAACGCGAGCCGAATCCATCGACGCACGCGCAGCGCTCTACCTCGAGCGCGCGCTCAACCGCAGCGACACCTCATGACCTACAGCTCCCCGCAGGCATTGCGAACTGCCCTGGAACACCGACTGCTCATGGCCTCGCGAGAGGCGGGCGTCGGTCTGGACCGGCTCCGCCGACGGGTCCTGTTCGAACGGATCATGGCGCGCCTGCAGGCCGCCGAACCAGGACTCTGGGTACTCAAGGGCGGCATGGCCCTCGAAGTGCGGCTGAGCGACGCCGCGCGTGTGACAAAAGATATCGACGTAGGCCTGCGCGACGATGTACTGAGCCCGGCCGTCCTTCATGAGCGCCTGATCGACGCATTGTCCGACGATCCGTTCGGCGATCGGTTCATCTTCGAAGTAAGCGAACCGACCGCACTTCGCGAGGACGGCGGTGGGCACCTCACTTGGCGCGTGCCGGTCGCGGCCTTCCTCGCCGGCAAGCCGTTCGGGGCGATCAAGCTGGACGTCTCACCTCGGGCGCACGAACTACAGGCGACCGACCAGTTGCCCTTGCCGAATTCCCTTGATTTCGCAGGTATCCCGACGACGGAAGTCGAGATTGTCGACGTGCACCGCCACGCTGCCGAGAAGTTCCACGCTATGACCCGGGACTTCGAAGACCGCGAGAACTCGCGCGTCCGCGACCTACTCGACCTCGTCCTCCTGATCGAGAACGACTTGCTCAATTCTGGCCTAGTCGCTGACGCCGCACGTGCGGTCTGGGCCGAACGAAACGGGACGGGGCCGCCGCGGCCACTCCCTGCGCTGCCCTCCTCATGGCCTGCCCGGTACGCGCAACTAGCTGACGACCATGATGTCGAGGCCCGAACCTTCCCGCAGGCGGTCGCGCTTGTGCAGAGCCTTTGGAACCAGATGTACCCAACCGAGAAGGGGCAGTAGGTGGCGGCGAAAGCGAAGAAGCAGGCTCCAATGGCAACTTCACCGCAGGCGAAGCTCGCCGCAGTGATCAAATCCGCGCGCGACTACATGCGCAAGGACGCCGGGCTCAACGGCGACCTTGACCGCATCCCACAACTGGCTTGGCTGCTGTTCCTCAAAGCCTTTGACGGCCTTGAGGAAAACCGCGAGATCACCGAGGAGAACTTCCGTCCCGCGATCGAGGCGCCGTACCGCTGGCGTGATTGGGCAGCGGACCCGAACGGGCGGACCGGCGACGCGCTGCTCACCTTCGTCAACAACGAGCTGCTGCCATACCTGCGCGGCCTGTCCGGCACCGGGTCCCACGATCCGCGTGATGTCCTCGCCGCCGTCTTCAAAGAAACCTACAACCGGATGCTGTCCGGATACCTTCTCCGCGATGTCGTCAACAAGGTTAACGAGATCAACTTCGCCTCATCCGACGACATCCACACGATGGCGCACCTCTACGAATCGATGCTGCGCGAGATGCGCGACGCTGCGGGGGATTCTGGCGAATTCTACACACCGCGGCCGATCATCCGGTTCATCGTCCAGCAGGTCGACCCACGGCTCGGCGAGGTCATTCTCGACCCAGCGTGCGGGACCGGCGGGTTCCTCGTCGAAGCGCTCGAACACCTCAGCCCGAAGGTGACCACGACAGCCCAACTCCGAGCCCTGCACGAGAACCTACGTGGGATCGAGAAAAAGCCGCTGCCGTTCCTGCTCGGGATGATGAACCTCGTCCTGCACGGCGTCGGTCAGCCCAACATCACTCGCGGCAATGCGCTCGCCGAATCCATCACGCAGATCAGCAAGGCGCGGCGCGTCGACGTGATACTCACTAATCCCCCGTTTGGCGGCGAGGAAGAGAAGTCGATCCAAGCCAATTTCCCCGCCGACAAACAGACCGCCGAAACTGCCTGGCTGTTCCTCCAACTCGTCATCCGCATGCTCAAGGACGGCGGCCGATGCGGCATCGTCGTGCCAAACGGTCTGCTATTCGGCGGTGGTGTCGGTGCGCGGATCAAGAAGCAACTGCTCACCGAGTGCAACCTGCATACGATTGTCCGCCTGCCTGACGGCGCCTTCGCGCCCTACACGGATATTCCGTCGAATCTGCTGTTCTTCGACAAGACTGGCCGGACGAAAGAGATTTGGTACTACGAGATCTCGCCGCCTGAGGGCCGCAAGAAGTACTCGAAGTCAAAGCCCATGCGCTTCGAGGAGTTCGCGGACTGCCAGGTCTGGTGGTCGAACCGCGTCGAGAACGAGCGCGCTTGGCGAGTGCCGATCGCCGACATCGAGGCCAATGATATGTACAACCTCGATCTGCGTAATCCGAACCGAGGCGACGACCTCGCCCACCGCCCGCCAGCAGAACTGCTGGCTGAACTGATCGACACCGAACGTTCGATCTTGGCGCTTTTGGATGGCCTCCAGCGCGAGGTCACTGGGGAGGGCCCATGACCGTCGAGCGCGTTCGTGTGGGCGACGTGCTGTCGTTGCAACGGCGCAGTGTCGATATCGAACCTTTTACCGAGTACTCGCTCATCGGCGTGTACTCGTTCGGCAAGGGCATCTTTCACCGGGAGCCGAGGCGTGGTTCAGAACTCGGTGACTACCGGTTCTTCTCCATTGCACCGGGCGACCTTGTATTGAGCAACATTCAGGCATGGGAAGGCGCGATCGCATGCGCCCAAGAACGTGACGCGGGGACAATTGGGACGCACAGGTTTCTGACCTATGTTTCGCGTGACGGACAGGTAGATACAGCCTGGGCGAAGTGGTTCTTCCTGAGCGAGCCTGGAATGGAGTTGATTCGAAAAGCTGCGCCGGGGACGACCATCCGGAACCGCACCCTTGCAATCGACCGGTTCGAGGCACTGGAGATTCCACTCCCGCCAATCGACGAACAGCGCCAGGTGGCCAGTCAACTAGATCGCCTGTCAGAAGTCGTCCAATTGGCGAGCGAGAGGCGACGTCATGGGGAGACTCTGTTCCGCGCCCTCACGGACAGCCGGGAGTCCAAACTAATTGCCGGGCTCGGCAAGACTGGAGTTCCGGCCCGACGCCTAGCCGACGTTGCTGAGATAAACCCCCGACCGACTCGACTGGCGGCCGACACCCTTGTTGCGTTCGTACCGATGGCAGCTGTTGATGCCGACACTGGCTCGGTGTCTGACGCAGAAGTCCGATCGGTCGCTGAGCTGGGCGCTGGCTATAAGCAGTTCCGAAGGGGGGACGTGATTTTCGCGCGCATCACGCCCTGCATGCAGAACGGCAAGTCGGCAGTATTCTCTGACCGCGACTATGGGCTCGGCTCCACTGAGTTTCATGTCGTTAGGCCGGGAAATGAGGTGTCTGCGGAATACATTCATCGAATCCTCCGGACACGCGCGGTCCGCCTGAACGCGACTGAGCACTTCACCGGCACTGCTGGACAGCAACGCGTGCCAGCAGATTTTCTGCGTGAACTCTTAGTTCCGATTCCGTCGCGTGAAGATCAACAGGAGATCGTGGCCAGCTTGGATGCTCTTCGAGCAAGCGCCGGAGAGTTCCGCGCCCTCAACCAGAAGGCCAGCGCATTGGCTAGATCGCTATTGCCGGCCTCCCTCAATGCGACCTTTACCCGCCTCACCTAAGCGACAGCGTTCCAGCGGTCATTCGCCACCACGACGTGGCCCAGGAAGCGCAAGCCGACGGTGGTTGCGGCCGCTCTCACCGACGCCGTGACTTGCCGATCGGCGTCGCTGGCTTCGGCAGCGCCGCTCGGGTGATTATGTGCAATCGCGAAGGCCCGCCCGTCGTGTCGGAGTACTGCGTTCAGTATCTCGCGCACGGGCACGATCGACCGGGCAAGCGCACCTTCTGAGACGGTTACAACCTTCTTAACGTGATTTGCCGAGTCGCAGATCACGACAATGAGCCGCTCACGGCGAGCGCCGGCGAGTTCTCCTCGTGCGATTGTTGCGACGTCCTCAGCGCTCCGCAGCTGTGACGGATCACTGCGAACGCTTCGCCGGCTGAGTTGAAAGGCGGCCACAAGCGCAGCCGCCTTAGCCGGTCCGACGCCGGGACGCATCGCCAGCTCCTCCGGTCGCGCGCCAGCCAGTGCCTGGGCTGAGCCGTACTCTGCGATCAACTCGGACGCGAGTTCTAGGGCGCTCTTGCCCTTGGTGCCGTTGCGGAGCACAAGCGCGATAAGCTCGCCCGCCGTCAATGCGTCCACTCCGCAAGTGAGCAGCCGTTCCCGGGGCCGCTCGCACGGCGGGAGTGACCTGATCAGCATGTCTTCCGTACCTCCAGGCAAGACCGTACGGCGCACATCCGACAATCTAGTGGTTTGATGCCCCTACCGAAGCGCGCAGGACGACATCAGTGAGTGCTGCCGCGGTGCAACGCCGCCGACAGCACCTCGCCCTGCAGCGCGAACAATCGCTGCGAGCCCGGCCAGTCCGGCAGCAGCGAGTCGAAGCCGTGGCAGGCACGGGCGAACACGTGCAGCTCGGTGCAGACCCCGGCGTCCAGTAGCCGCCGGGCGTAGTCGATGGCCTCGTCGCGGAACGGGTCGATCTCGGCGCAGGTGATCAAAGCCGGTGGCAGCCCGGCTAATTCGGGCCGCCGTGCGGGTACGGCGGCCGCGGACCCCACGGTCGGGCCCAGGTAGTAGCGCCACATCAGCTCGGCGGCCTCGCCGTCGAAGGCCGGGCTGGTCCGGAACCGCGCCTTCGACCCGGTGGCCCGGTCGTCGAGCACCGGCTGGTGCAGCAGCTGGAACACCACGGCCGGCAACGACCCGTCGGGGTGCGCCAGGCAGGCGGCCAGGGCGGCGCCGGCACTGCTGCCCGCGACGGCGAGCCGGGCCGGGTCCACGCCGAGGGCGGCGGCTTCGGCGTGCACCCACCGCAACACGGTGCCCGCGTCCTGCAGCGCGGCCGGGTAGGGGTGTTCGGGGGCCAGCCGGTAGTCGACCGACACCACCGTGCAGCGGCCGCGCCGGGCCAGCTCCACGCACTGGCGGTGGTCGGTGTCCAGGTTGCCCAGCGCGAATCCGCCGGCGTGGCAGTAGATTACGGCGGGCGCCGGTTCGGGCCCGCCGCGATAGATGCGCACGTCGACGCCGTTCGCGTCGTCGTCGACGATCCGCACGCCGGCGGTGTCGGTCTGCGCGGCGGCCAGCCGGCGGCGCTCGTTGAACGGTGCCCGGGTGAGTTCGATTGCGGCGGGCGAGAAGTCGGTCCGGGTGGTGGCGACCGCGCGCAGCGCCGGGTCGAGGCGCTCGGCGCCGTCCAGCGCCGTCACCGCGCGTCCGCCTCGGAGGCCGGGGCCGGGACGCGGACCGTCGGGGCCTGGAACCGGTAGTCGGCCGGCCTGAACCGGCGCGTCATCGACCAGAAGGCGCGTGCGCTGCGCGGCCACTGGGTGACGACGCGGCCGTTGGGGGCGCGAAAGTAGTTGCTGCACTGGGTGGTCCAGACGGTGCCAACCATCCATCGGTCGATCTTGGCGACGAAGTCGGCCAGCGCGGCGGGCCGCACCGCGATGTAGCGGCGGCGGTGGCGGCGCAGATACTTCAGGGCCCGCACGATGTAGCGGGCCTGGGCCTCGAGGACGAAGATGACGCTGTTGGAGCCGACGTTGGTGTTGGGTCCGTACAGCATGAAGAAGTTCGGGAATCCCGGTACGGCCATGCCGAGGTAGGCGTAGGCGCCGTCGCGCCACACCTCGCGCAGCGTGACCCCGTGCTCGCCGGTCACGTCGAGTTCGCCGAGATAGTCGGCGGCGGCGTAGCCGGTGGCGCAGACCACCAGGTCGACCTCGCGCTCGGTGCCGTCCTCGGTGACCAGCGACCGCCGGCGCAGGGAGCGCGCGGGGCTGGTCAGCACCTCGACGTTGGGCCGGGTCAGCGCGGGCAGGTAGTCCGAGGAGAACACCAGCCGTTTGCAGCCCATCGGATGATCGGGCGTGAGCTTGCGGCGCAGTTCCTCGTCGGGGACGCTCGCCTCCAGCAGTCCCAGCGCGATGTTGGTGAATTGCCCGGTCTTCTCGCTGCCGTGCTCGATCACCGAGATGTTGGATTCGCTGCGCAGCCACAACCTGGTCCGGTAGAGCTTCTTCGCCAACGGCAGGTGCGCGAACGCCCAACGCTCCCACCGCGTGTAGGGCCGGTCGGGCTTGGGCAGGATCCAGGTCGGCGACCGCTGCACCGAATACACCCGCTCGGCCACCTTGGCCAATTCCGGAATCAGCTGGGAGGCGGTGGACCCGGTGCCCAGCACGGCGATCCGTTTGCCGTGCAACGGAATCGAGTGGTCCCAGCGCGCCGAGTGCATCACCGTCCCGGTGAACGGCTCCTCCTCGACCAGCTCGGGAAGCAGCGGGCGGGTGAACAGGCCGACGGCCGAGACCACCACGTCGAAGTGGTGCCGGTGGCCGGACGCGGTGGTCAGCCGCCACCGCTGCGTGTCGGCATCCCAGTGGGCGGAGCGGATTTCGGTGCCCAGCCGCAGATGTGGCCCCAGCCCGTATTTGTCCGCGCAGCGCTGGAAGTAGTCCAGGATCTCGGGCTGTCCCGACCACAGCCGCGACCAGTGCGCGTTCAGGTCGAACGAGTACGAGTACAGGTGGGATTTGACGTCGCAGGCCAGGCCCGGGTAGGTGTTGATCCGCCAGGTGCCGCCCACGCCGTCTTCCCGGTCGAAGATGGTGAAGTCATCAAACCCAGCCTGCGACAGCAGGATTCCCAGCGCCAGGCCACCCGGGCCGGCGCCGATGATGCCGATCGACAGCTCGCTCATCGGATCTGCAGGCATTGCCCGCCATCGACGACGAGTTCGGCGCCGGTGATGAACGACGCCTCGGCGGACACCAGGAACGCCACCGCGTCGGCGACCTCACCGGGCTGCCCGATCCGCCCGAAGGACGCGGCCGCGGCCAGCCGGGTCTGGGTGGCCTCGTCGAGCATCGGCGTGGCGATCGGGCCGGGGAACACCGCGTTGACCCGGATACCGGCCGGGGCGAGTTCGGCGGCGGCGGTTTGGGTCAGGCCGCGCAGCGCCCATTTCGACGAGCCGTAGGCGCAGTGCTGCGGGAACGGGCGGATCGCACCGGTGCTGCAGATGTTGACGATCGACGCGCCGGGTGTCCCGCGGAGCCGCTCCAGCGCCGCACGTATGCCCAGGAAGGCACCGAAACAGTTGACCCGCCAGGCGTTTTCGAAGGCATCCGCGGTCTCCTGCGGCAGCGGGGTGCGGTGCAGCACGCCGGCGCAGTTCACCAGCGCGCTCAGCGCGCCGAAACGGTCCACCACGCGTTCGACGGCCGAGCGCCATTGTTGCTCGGAGGTGACGTCGAGCTCGACCGCGATCAGCCGGTCGTCGCCCGATGCGGCCACCGTGGCGGCCAGTTCGTCGATGCGCCGATCACACGCGGCCACCGCAAACCCGTTGCCGCGCAGCCGTTCGGCGATGGCCCGGCCCTGACCGCCGGCCGCGCCGGTCACCAGCGCCACCCGCGGCGGCTGGGCCGATCCGCCGGTCATTGCGTCGCCTCACGCAGGTGTTCGGCGGCGCCGCGGCGCAGTGCCTGTGCCTCGGCGGCCAGCGTGATCATGTCGAATCCCAACTGCGCCATGGCATGTCCCGTGCTGCCGTCCCCGGCGTGGATGCCGGTGACCAGGCCGGCCTTGGTGGCCGCCTTGTGGATGTGCACGATCGCGTCGAGCACTTCCGGCTGCCGGGTCGCGCCGATCACGCCGGCGCCCAGCGAGATGGCCAGATCGGCGGGGCCGACGTAGATTCCGGTCAGCCCGTCGACGGCGCAGATCTGGGTGATGCCGGACAGCGCCGCCGCGGTCTCGATCATCGCGAACACGCTGACCCGCGACTCGTGGGCCGCCGGATCATGGCCCAGGCTGACGCGCAGCGGGCCGAAGCTGCGCACGCCCGCCGGCGGGTAGCGGGTGGCGGCCACCGCGGCCGCGGCCTGGTCGGGCGACTCGATCATCGCGATGACGACGGCGTCGGCCCCGGCGTCGGCCACCCGCCCGATCGGTGCGGCGTCGGCGTTGGGCAGGCGCACCACGGTGCCGATCGGCAGGTGTTCGATGCGGCGCAGCACGCCGGCGATGTCGGCGTCGTCCAGATAGCCGTGCTGGGCGTCGAAGCCGACGTAATCGTAACCGGCGCGGGCGAATTCCTCCGGCCCCAGCAGTGTCGGGCCGGTGACCCAGCCGCCGAATATCGGGGTCCGCCGGTTCAGGGCCAGCCGCAGGTTGCTCGGCGCGGTCACGGTCGGCCACTCACCCGGCGATCGCGATCTTGATCCGGTCGGCGACCGGCCGGCAGGCCAGCTCGAAGGCGTCCTGCACCTCGTCGACGCCGAACGTGTGGGTCAGGTAGGCGCCCAGCAGCCAGGGATGCTCGGCGGCGAACTTGCCGGCCAGCTCCAGCATCCGCCGCCGGTCCAGTGTCACACCGGATTTCAGGGTGAGGTTGTTGCGCAGCATGGTCCGCATGCTGATCGGGTAGGTGTCGTCGTCAGCCACACCGAAGTAGAACACGGTGCCGCCGGGCGCGGCGGCGTCGATGGCGTGCGCCAGGGTGGCGACCTGGTGGCCGACGGCCTCGATGACGACGTCGGCGCGGTCGGCGGGGTCGAGCTGGCTGACCCAGCGGTCGCTGGTGGCGCGCACCGGGTCGTCGACGCCGAACGCCCTTGCCACGTCGCGGCGGTCGATGGGGTCCACTCCGGTGACCCGCCGCGCGCCGGCCGCCTTGGCGACGTAGGAGAACAGCAGGCCGATCGATCCCTGGCCGATGATCGCGACGTGCTTGCCGGCCAGCTCGAGCTGCTCGCAGGCGTAGAGCACGCAGGCCAGCGGCTGCAGCCCGACCGCCTGCGCCGGGCTGAGCGCCGGATCATAGGGCGCCAGCCCGTCGCCGTCGCTGACGACGCGTTCCATCAGGCCGTCGAATCCGGATGCCCAGCCGACGACGCGGTCTCCGGGACGGTGCGCCGGATGCCGGCTGGCGATCACCTCGCCGGCGACCTCGTGGATGGGAAAGCCGTCCTTCTCGGGGCCGCTGCGGCCGTCGTCGCCGGGCAGCCGGCCCCGGGCGCCGCGGAAGGCGGGCAGGTCGCTGCCGCACACGCCGGCGGCCGAAAACCGCAGCAGCACTTGCCCGTCGGCGAGGCACTCGGGGGTCTTGTCGTCGATCGCGGTCGGTTCGAACCGATACGGCGCGACGATCCGGTAGCACCACACCTCAGACCTCCACCGGGATCTTGTTCCAGCCCCATTGGAAGCTGGACGGCAACCGGGTGGCGGCGTCGGCCCGGATCGCGTAGTCGGGTACCCGGCGCAGCCATTCTTGCAGCAGCACAGCCACTTCCAGCCTGGCTAGGTGGTAGCCGATGCAGAAGTGCTGGCCGCGGCCGAAGGCCAGGGAGCGGCGGATGGGCCGGTCCCAGACGAAGTCGTCGGGGTCGGGGTATTCGCGTTCGTCGCGGTTGGCCGAGGCGAGCAGGGTGATCACCCGCTGGCCCGGGTTGAGGGTCTGCCCGTGAATGTCGAAGGGCTTGCGCACCGTTCGCGCGAACCACTGTGCGGGCGTGCAGTAGCGGATCATCTCCTCGCGGGCCACCGGAATGTTGTGCTGCGGGTCGGCGCGCACGGCGGCCAGCTGGTCGGGATGCCGGCTGAGCTCCCAGAGCCCCTGGGCGACGATCTTGGGCACCGTCTCGGTGCCGCCGATGAAGATGCACAGCATCTGGGTCGCCACCTCGAGGTCGTCGAGCGCGCTGCCGTCGGGCAGCTGGTAGCCGAGCAGGCCGTCCACCACCTCGAGCGGCGGCCCGGACGGGTCGGCGCGGCGGCGCTGCACCGCGGGCAGCAGGAACTCGAAGTAGTTGGGGCGCGCCTGCCCGGTGTCAACGCCGACGCCCGGCTCGGCCAGGCTGCCGGCATTGACCGCGGCGAGCACCTGCGGCGCGAGATCGGTTGGGATGCCCAGCAATTCGCAGACGATGGTGGCCACCACCACCCCGCCGTACTCCTGGGTCAGGTCGAAGGAGCCGCGCGCCAGCAGCTCGTCCAGGCGTTCGTTGGCCAGGGTCCGGATCCGGCCCTCGAGGTCGGTGACCGCCCGCGGCCGGAACGGGCGCGAATGGGTGCGACGGATCTCGCCGTAGAGGTCGGCGTCGAACATGGCGTGAAACGGCAGCGGGTGCAGCGGCGAGTCGTCGACCGGGCCGTCGTTGTGCTGGGCCAGCACCGATGCCGGCGGCAGCGTGCCCTCCGAGGCGACGAAGGTGCCGTTGTTGACCTCGAGCACCCTCCAGATGTCGTCGAACCGGGACAGCGCGAAGGTGTCCCACTGCGGCATGTAGTACACCGGGTGGTGGTCGCGCAGAATCCGGTAGTACGGCAACGGGTTTGCCATCACCTCGGCGTCGAAGGGATCGTAGGCGAAGTCCACCGGCGCTCCTTGGGCCGTCACTGCAGCGGCGAGGGGGGTAGGGCCTGCAGGATGGAATCCTCCCAGCCGTCGCGCAGGGCCGGGGCCACGCTCATCCAGGTGACGATCTCGGCGGGCGGGCTCTCCTTCCACGACGGGTAGTGGTTGGCGAAGCAGTCCCAGCCGCCGTCCAGCGCCCAGTAGTGGATGACCTCGTTGTAGCGGAAGGTGGTGGTGAACGAACCCAGCCAGCGCTTTCCGGTGCGCTCCGACCACGGCACGTAGAGTCGCTCCAGCTCCCGGATGTAGTCGTCCTGGCGGCCCGGCTTGGTCTGCATGATCTCCTGAATCACCAGGGGCGCAATGAAATTGGCCTCGCGCAGCTGGGCGAGCGTCTTGTTGCTGGGGCCCGGGTACATGATGCGCCCCTCCCCCGAGGCGCCGATGTCGGCCAGAAACGCCGACCATTTTCCGGCCGCGGCCTCGTGGCTGCCGCCGCGCGCCTGGGCGGCGCCGATCCTGGCGTAGTCGGCGAATCCGTCGACCTCCCAGATGATCGTCACCTGCGGCCAGTGACCGTTGTACGGGGTGGATTCCCAGATCGCGAACAGCCGGGCGCCGAGCTGGTCCATCATCGGCCGATACGTGTCGGTGAAGACCTCGGTGAAGCGGTCGCTTCGCCCGGATCCCAGCGAGATCGTCTCGTGCAGGTAGAGCAGCGTGTGTCGGTAGTACTTCTTCATGGGCTAGTCGAGCCGGACCAGCTCTGAGTCGGCGGCCGAGCACACGTCGCACAGCAACGATTCGGCGGGGGCGATGCCGCCGTCCGAAATCCCTTCTGCGGCAAGCGCATAGCCCTTGAACCTGCGCGCGGCTCCGCTGAGCAGGTGCTGGGCCCGGGTGGTCGCGCGGCTCACGCCCAGCGGCCAGCCGTCGCCCCACAGCGCGACCGCGGTGAGCCGGTTGTGCAGCGATTCGAGCACCGTGTCGCGCACCCGGGCGTCGGCGGTGAACGCGTCGGCGCTGACGGCCAGGCCGGCGGCGCCCTGGCCCAGCCCGGCGAGCCCGGAGTCGAGGTCGGCGGCGCGCACCCCCAGGATCCGCAGCGAGCGGGTGTTGCAGCCGTGCGGGAGCAGCACGGTCACCTCCCAGCCGGCCATCGCCCGGTCGTAGAGCCAGCCGCCGGCCGACTGCACGACGTCGACGGCGCTGGCGGCGACGACGTCGAGCCGATACCGCAGGCCCTCGTCGTTCGCGCGGGTGACCCGGGCGGCGCTGCTCTTGCTGATGTCGAACGTCGGAGCGACCATCGATCCATTCCTCACCACCGCCCGCAACGAATCCGTTGCCGGGCCTCGAGCGCTTGTCATGGGCTTTGCACGGGCTGGAGCCGCTTGCCGGTCCCGGCGATGCGACTCACCGCACAGCGTGACACTTCCGCGCAAATTTGTAAAGCTCCCGGCGGCCGGTCAGGAGCCCCGGCGCGCCTTGAGCTCGGCGAGGACCTCCGCGGTGTGCTGCCCGAGTTCCGGTGCCGCAGAACGCGGTGCCCACGGCGTGCCGTGGAAATCCGCCGGGGTGGCCACCATCGGCACCGCGGCTTGGTCGTCGGCGCCGTCGGGCACGTAAACGATCCCGCCCGCGGCGTGGAACTGCTCGTCGGCCACCACGTCTTCCAGCGAGTTGACCGGCGACCAGAAGAAGTCCGGTTCGTTGGCGAAGATCTGCGCCCACTCGTCGAGCGGGCGGGTCGCGAAGATCTCGTCCAGCGCCGCGATCAGCGCCACCGAGTTGGCGGCGCGGGCGCGGGCGTCGGCGAAGCGGGGATCGTCGCGCCACTCGGGGCGGCCCACCGCGCGGCACAACGCCGGCCAGTGCCGCTCGGGCTCGAGCCCGACGATCCAGAACCGCCGTCCGTCGGAGGCGGCGTAGTTGTTCATGCACGGGTTGCCCATCGACTCGCGTTGCCCGATCGCGATGGGCTGGCCGCTCATCAGGTAGGTGTTCAGGTCGAAGCTGACGGTGTAGGCGCCCTGCCGGTACAGCGAGGTGGTCACCAGTTGGCCGGCCCCGGTGCGCTCGCGCGCCAGCAGCGCCGCGCACACCGCCGCGGCCATCGTCATCCCGGCCGAATGGTCGCCCATGCCGCCGCGCTGGAACGGGGGCGTGTCGCCGGGCCGGGTGAGCAGATGGGCCACCCCGGCGCGGGACCAGAACGCGGCCACGTCGAAGGCGGCGCGGTCGGCGTCCGGCCCGCTCTCCCCGTACCCGGTGATCAGCCCGTACACCAGCCGGGGGTTGGCCGCCGACACCGACGCGAAGTCCAGCCCCAGCCGCTGCAGCGCCCCGGGCCGCACGTTGGTCAGGAAAACGTCTGCGCCGGAAAGCAATTCGAACGCCGCCCGGCGCTCCGGTTCGCTGCTCAGGTCCAGCACGACGCTGCGCTTGGACCGGTTGTCCATCTCGAACGGCGGGTTCAGCCCCAGGTCGCAGCCCAGCATGCGGCCGAACATGCGGGCCGGGTCGCCGGTCGGCGGCTCGATCTTGATCACGTCGGCGCCCCAGTCGGCCAGGATGCCGCCGGCGGCCGGCCCGGCCACCCAGACCCCGAGTTCGACGACTGTGACGCCTTCCACCGGTCCCGCCATGGGTGAGTTCCCGCCTTCTGCCGTTCGGGCGTCACGCCATCGTGGCGCCGCGTGTCGAGTGTCACGCTAGCGTGGGCCTCGGGTGGGGTTTGCGTGCGATGGGAGGACGACCCATGTCTTTGGTGGCCGGGCGGGGTCCGCTCAGCAGCGATCCGGCGGGGCGGTTCTCGCCGCCGATCCCCGCCGAGGTCGTCTACGTTGAACCGCATCCCCGGCGGGTGCAGGCGGTCAAGGACGGGCGTTCGGTGATCGACACCGAACGGGCGCTGATGGTGCACCGGCGGGGGCGGCCGCTGAGCTACGTCTTCCCGGCCGACGAGGTCGCCGGCCTGCCCGGGGAGCCGGAGCCGGAGGCGCCCGGTTTCGTCCACGTCCCCTGGGACGCCGTGGACACCTGGTGGGAGGAGGGACGCAAGCTCGTGCACTACCCGCCCAATCCGTATCACCGTGTGGACTGCCGGGGCACCCGCCGGCGGCTGCGGGTGCGCGTCGGCGGCACCACGCTGGTGGACACCGACCACACGACGATCGTTTTCGAGACCGCCCTGCCGCCCAGGCTGTACGTCGATCCCGCGCACGTGCGCACCGATCTGCTGCGCCGCTCGGAGACGACGAGTTACTGCAACTACAAGGGTTTCGCGACGTACTGGTCGCTGGTCGACGGCGACCGGGTGGTCGACGACGTCGGCTGGTGCTATCCGGATCCGCCGCCGGAAAGCCTGCCCATCAAGGGTTTTCTGAGTTTCGACGACACCCGCGTCGAGCTGCTGGCCGAGCTGCCGGTCAGCGCCCGTAGCTAGGCCGTCCGAGCCCCAGCTCGTGCTGGGCGATCATGTTGCGGAACACCTCCATGGTGCCGCCGTAGATGCCGGCGGGCACGGCGTGCCGGAAGATGAACTCGATGGCGCCGTCGTCGGGTGAACCCGGGGTGTCGGTGGGCAAGGCCGATGCGGTCCCCAGCAGGTCCATCAGTTCCTGGGATACCTCACGCATGGTTTGAATGAGCGCCACGCGTCCGTACATGCCGGGGGTCGACATGGCCGCCTCGATGCGGGCCATGCCGCGCCCGAGCCGGTATTTGACCGACTCGTCGTCGATGGGCCGGCGGCCGGCCGCATCGGGTCTGGCCAGGATGGCCGCGACCCCGTCGGCCGCCTCGGCCATCAGGTGGCCGTGCTCGGAGAGCATCGAAATGTTCTGCAGGCCATGGTCTTGGGGGTCGGTGATGCCGTGTTCGGCGTCGAGGGCGAACCGCATCACCGTCCAGCCGCCGTTGACCTCGCCGATGCGGTAGAGGTCGTCGACGCGCACGTCGCTGTAGTAGACGATGTTGGTGCGGTCGCCGTCGACGGTGCGGATGCCCTGGATCTCGATGCCCGCTGAGTCGAGCGGCACCAGGAACATGGTCAGGTTCTTGTGTTTCGGCCGCCGCGGATCGGTGTTGGTGAGCAGGAAGACGTACTCGGCGTTCTGCGCGTTCGAGGTGAACATCTTGGAGCCGTTGATGATCCAGCCCGACCCGTCCCGCACGGCCCGGGTTTTGCAGGTGGCGACGTCGGAGCCGCCCTCGGGTTCGGTGTAGCCCAGGCAGAGCCGGATCTTCCCGGACAACACGCCGGGCAGGATCGCGTCGGCGAGTTCGGGCGCCCCGAATTGCTTGACCAACCGCGCGACCACCGCCGTGGTGCCCCAGTGGAACCACGGCGTGTGCGCGCGGCCGATCTCGAGCTGAAAAATCCGCCGGCGCACCGGATCGAATCCGCCCTCGGACTCCAGCTTCCAATCCGATTCCAGGTAACCCGCTTCACCCAGCGCCACATGCACCGGCTCACTGAAGTTTTCGCCGGTTTCGCGATCACGCCGGCGCACCTCGTCGGTGACGTGCTCGGCCAGGAACGCGCGCGTGCTCTGCTGGAAGGCCGCGTCCTGCGCCGAAAGTTCTACCCGGGAGAAGTCCATGGTTGCGGCTAGGCGGCGTCGACGACCAGGGTGCGGAACCGGTCCAGGGTCTCCAGCGCGTGGGCCATGCTGTCGCCGGGCAGGTGCACGCTCACCCAGGTCACCCCCAGCTTGGCCAGCTTGTCCAGGCCGTCGAGATAGGCGTCGGCGTTGAATTCGTCGTCGACGGGGCTACCACCCTCGAAGTTGGTGAAGGTGATGTCGATCGTCGACCAATCACGTTGCGCCGCATCGCATCTGCGACGCAGGTCGGCGATGCCGTCGGCGAGTTTGGCCACCGAGTCGATGACGGCGGTGCCGGCCGTCCGGGCCAGCTGCGGCGGGGCGGGAAACGGGCACCAGCCGTCGCCGTAGTCGGCCACCCGCTGGCGCGCGGCGGCGGTGTTGCCGCCGATCCAGATCGGCGGATGCGGGCTGCTGACCGGCCGGGGATGCGCGGTGATGCCGCGGGCGCTGAAATGCCTTCCCTCGAACGAGATGTCGTCGCCGGTCCACACGGCGCGGATCACCTGCAGGGCCTCCTCGAACAGCTCGGCGCGCTCGTCGTAACTGACGCCCAGCGCCGCGAACTCGCGCTTGAGGTAGCCCACGCCGACGGCGAGGGTGAAGCGGCCGCCGGAGAGCAGGTCGAGGGTGGCGCCGGATTTGGCCACCACGAACGGGTTTCGATACGGCAGCACCACGATGTTGGGGATCAACCGCAGCGTGGACGTGGTGGCGGCGGCGAAACCCAGTGCCACGAAAGGATCCAACGCGTCATGCCCGCCGGCCTCGAGCCAGCGCTGCGACGGCGCGGGGTGGTCGGTGAAGCCGAAGCCGTGGATCCCGGCCGCCTCGGCCGCCGCGGCCACCTTGGCGATGCCGTCCCCGCTGACCAGCTCCCGGTTGTAGGGATGGCTGTGCATCGGGTGGGTGATGGTGAAGCGCATGGCCGTTAGAAGCGGGCCCGGGAATCGATCGCGGTGTCGCTGGTGCGCAGCGGGCGGATCAGCGCCTCCTGCGCGAAGGAGGCCAACAGCTCGCCCTGTTCGGTGTGCACGGTGCCGCGCACATACGACATTCCGGCGCCCACCTGGGTGCTCTCGTGGCTGTAGAGCAGCCAGCCGTCCCAGCGCACCGGCTCGTGGAAGGCGACCGAGATGCTCATCGGCGCGGTGGACACGGTCAGGTGCGCCTGGGCGGTGCCGATGCCCGGATGCGCGCGCATGGTGGTGGAGATGCCCAGGTGCCCGGTGAAGTAGGCCAGCAGCGCCTTGGCCAGGTCGTCACGGGTGGGGATGGGGTCGTAGTGCAGCCAGGCGTACAGCTCCGGCGGGCCGACCTCGTCGGGGCTGTTGACGTCGACGACGTCCACCAGGCGCAGCTCCCGGCCGACCATCGGCATCGGGGAGGGGTTGGCGTCGGCGGGCCCGGCGACGTCGGGCCGGGGCAGCTGGTGGCGGATGACGTCGCCGGTGGGCACGTCGGCCAGCACGGTGATGCTCAGGCAGCGCCGGCCGTTCTGGTGCACGGCGACGACGGCGGTGGCGGTGGACCGGCCTTCGGCCACGACGTCGAGGACCAGCTCGATGGGCGGTCCGACCGCGACTGCGCGGGAGAACACGGCGTGCGCCGAGCGCACCGACTTGTCACCGAACCGCTTGGCCACCGCGACGATCGCCTGCGCGAGCACCTGGGTGCCCTCGACCACCTGGCGTTCGTCGCCCCCGCCCCCGATATCACCGGCGGTGTCGGCGGTGAACCGGTCCTGCCCGTCGGGCCGCACCTCGAACAGATCCAGCAGGCCCTGCACCGTCCACTCGGTCGATTCCTGGGAAACCTTGCTCAACTCGGATTCCACCTCTCGTGTCGCCCAGCTTCGCGCTCAGCGTGACACTTTGCGTAAGATTTGTAAAGCTTGGCTAACAACACGGCGGGGCGGCATAGCGGCCGGGCGACGGAACGCACAGGGAGGCAATACAATTGGGCATCGTCACCACCAGCTCGGAGACCGCGTTCACCCAGTCCGCCGAAACGGTGTACGACTTCGTCACCAATCCGCAGAACTGGACCAAGACCTATCCCGGCAGCGCCCACATCGGCAAGCTGCCCGAGCTTCCGCTGCGGGTGGGCGACACCTGGGAGGAGACCGGCCCCGACGGCGACCGGATCTTCAGCTGGCAGCTGGCCGCCGCGGTGCGCCCGTCGCTGTTCGTGTTCACCTCGATCGGCCGGCTGGGCCACGACCGCGACGGCAACGGCGGCCTGCCGGGCCGCATCACGGTCTGCTACCGGTTCACCCGCCCCGGCCACGACATCACGCTGTTCTCCCGCACCATGACGATCGAGGCGGACAAGGACGCCCCGCTGCCCGATCAGCTGTTCGTGCAGGCCAACCCGGCCAGGATCGACGCCTACCACGAGGCCGTCGCGCGGGAGCTCGCCGCGCTCGATTGACACCGGCACCCGCGGTGCATGACACTTTGTCGATGTTTTGTAAAGCGGAAGGTTTGCCGAAGGCATGAGCGGATGATCCCCGAGCCACTGGTCAACGGGTTCTGCTTCGGCGAGGGCCCGCGCTGGTTCGAGGGTCTGCTGTGGTTCTCCGACATGCTCGGCGAAGCGGTGCACACCACCACCATGGGTGGCGCGCTGACCACCCTGCCGCTGCCCGGGCACTGTCCGTCCGGGCTGGGATTCCGCCCCGACGGCTCGTTGCTGATCGCCTCCACGCGCGACCGGCGGGTGTTGCGCTACGACGGCGAAACGGTGGTCACCGTCGCCGAACTCGCCGACATCGCGCCGGCCGACCTGGGCGACATGGTGGTCGACCGCGCGGGCCGCGCCTACATCGGCTGCCAGGCCTTCACCGGCGGCGCGATCATCCGGCTGGACCCCGACGACCGTGCGACCGTGGTGGCCGACGACCTGGACTTCCCCAACGGCATGGCGATCACCCCGGACGGGGCGACGCTGATCGTCGCCGAGTCCACCGGGCGGCGGCTGAGCGCGTTCGCCATCGACGACGACGGCGCACTGTCGGACCGGCGGGTCTTCGCCGACGGCCTGGACGGGCCGCCCGACGGCATCGCGCTGGACGCCGACGGCGGGGTGTGGGCGGCGATGACGCTGGCGCACCAGTTCGAGCGGATCGTGGCCGGCGGCGCCGTCACCGACCGCATCGACATCGGCGATCGCGTGGCCATCGCCTGCGCACTGGGCGGTCCGCAGCGCCGCACGCTGTTTTTGTTGTCGAGCACGGACGCCTATCCTCAGCGTCTGGTCGGCACCCGCCTGTCCCGGTTGGATGCCGTCACGGTGACCACGCCCGGCGCCGGCCTGCCCTGACTTTCCGGAGAGGTTGACGATGACCGACGCCTACTACGAGCTGATCGACTCCGACGCGTCGGGCGAGAGGTTCCGGGCCACCGATCTGGCGCGTGGCACCTGGTCGGCGACGATCCAGCACGGCGGTCCGGTGTCGGCACTGCTGACGCGGGCCCTGGAGCGCTGCGAGCAGCGCGATGACACCCGGCTGTCCCGGGTGGTGATCGACCTGCTGGGTGGGGTGCCGGTCGAGGGCGACCTGTGGGTGCGCGCAGAGGTGCAGCGCCCCGGCAAGCAGATCGAACTGCTCGGCGCCCAGATGCTGGCGCCGGGGCCCGACGGCGCCCCGCGGCCGGTGGCGCGCGCCAGCGGCTGGCGGTTGCAGCACCAGGACACCGGATCCCTGGCGCACGCGGCGGCGCCGCTGCCGCGTCCGCGGGCCGAGGCCTACGACCGCAACCTCAAGGCGCGCGACTGGGACCGCAACTACGTGCACAGCCTGCAGTGGCTGTGGTTGACCGAGCCGCTGAGCGAGGGCCCCGGGGAATCCTGGATCAGCCCGACCGTCGACCTGGTGAAGGGCGAATCGATGACCCGGCTACAGCGGCTGTTCGCGGTGGCCGACTGCGCCAACGGCATCGGCAGCAAGCTGGACATCACCAAGTGGACGTTCCTCAACACCGATCTGGCCGTGCACGTGTTCCGGGTCCCCGACGGCGACTGGATCGGCATCCGGGCCGAGACCAGCTACGGGCCGGACGGGATCGGCACGACGATCGGCACGTTGTTCGACGAGCAGGGCGCCGTGGGCGCCATCCAGCAGTCGGTTCTGGTGCGCCGGCGGCCCGGTCGGGCCTAACGTGGGAGCGAATGACCATGACACCGCGGCGACACTTCGTAAAGTTTGAATCATGAGCCACCCGGTCCGGGCGACGGCGATCGCCGACACCGACACCTCGACCCGCCAGCGCATTCTGGCGGCCACCGCCGAGGTGCTCGGTCGCAACGGCAAGACCAAGCTCAGCCTGTCCGACGTCGCCACCCAGGCCGGGGTGTCCCGCCCGACGCTGTACCGCTGGTTCGCCTCGAAAGAGGAGCTGCTGTCGGCGTTTTCGGCCTACGAGCGCCAGATCTTCGAAAGCGGCCTGGTCAAGGCCACCGCGGGTCTCAAGGGTGTGGACAAGCTGGACGCGGTGCTGCGGTTCATCGTCGACTATCAGCATTCCTACTCCGGCGTCCGCATGGTCGACGTCGAGCCCGAGCACACCATCGCCCAGTTCTCCGGGGTGATCCCGCAGATGCGCGAGGGCCTGCAGCGCCACCTGCCCGGACCCAACGCCGCGGTGAAGGCGGCCACGGTGATCCGGATCGCGATCTCGCACTACATCGTGCGCAGCGACGACGCCGATCAGTTCCTGGCCCAGCTGCGCCACGCCGTCGGCATCAAGGCGCCGACCGACTGACCGCCGGCCGGGATCAGTCGAACAGCACCGCGGCGTTGAGGTAGCCCGTCGGGTCGAGTGCGGCCTTGACGGTGCGCATCGCGGCGATGTCGGCGGGCTCCCGGGACATGCCGAGGTAGGGCCGCTTGCGGCTGCCGACGCCGTGTTCGGAGCTGACGTTGCCGCCGCTTGCCGCGATGAGGTCCATCATCGGCTCATACAGCGCGTGCTCCCGGTCGGCCGCACAGCGCAACACGTTCAGGTGCAGGTTGCCCTCGCCGATGTGGCCGAACAGCACCGGCAGCGCGTCGGGCGCGTGGGTGTGCACCAAATCGATTGCGGCTCTTTCGAATTCGCTGATCGACGACAGCGGCAGCGAGACGTCGAACTTCAGCGGCGGCCCGTACACGCCGAGCACCTCGGCCAGCGCCTCCCTGACCCGCCACAACCGTTGCCGCGCAACGGCATCCACGCCGACTGCCGGTTCGCCGCTGAGCGGCGCGTCGTCCAGCAGGCCAGCGAGCCGCTCGGTCTGGTCGTGGTCGGCGGCCAACTCCACCAGCAGCAGCCAGTCGGCGTCGACCGGGGCGGGCACGCCGCGATGCTCGCGGGTCAGCGCAGCCGCCCGGCCGTCGATCAATTCCAGCGCAGCGATGCCGTCCACGTCGCGGAACGTGCGCCCGGCGGCCACCACGGCATCGAGGTCGGCGAACCCGCAGATCGCCGTCACCGTGTGCGTCGGGGTGGGATGCAGTCGCAGGTCCAGCTCGGTGATCACGCCCAGCGTGCCCTCGGCGCCGACGAACAGCGCGGGCAGGTCGTAGCCGGTGTTGTCCCGGCGCACCCGGCTGCGCCGGCGCAGCAGCGCGCCGTCGGGCAGCGCGACCTGGATGCCGAGCACCTGCTCGCCCATGTTGCCGTACCGAACAGTGTGCAGCCCACCGGCATTCGTGGAGGCCATGCCGCCGACGGTCGCGCTGTCGCGGGCCGCGAGGTCCACGCCGAACACCAGGTTGGCGGCCGACGCGGCCTGCTGCACCGCGGCCAGCGTGGCCCCGGCGCCGACCTCGATGCGACGCTCGACGGTGTCGACGTCGGCGATGCGGTGCAGCCGTTCGGTGGACAGCAACACGTCGTCGTGCTCGGGCACCGTCCCGGCCACCAGCGACGTCCGCCCACCCTGCACCGTCACGTGGGCGCCGGCGTCCCGGCACACCCGCAGCACCTCGGCGAGTTGCTCGGCCGAGCCCGGCCGCACCAGCGCGCTGGCCCGCCCGCGATAGCGGCCGGTGTGGTCGACGCTGCGCGCCGCCAGCACGTCGGGGTCGGTGACGACGTGAGTGGATCCGACCGTATCCGCCAACGCGCGCAGCATGTTCGCGGTTATAGCACCGCGCTAGAACTGCTTGTGCGGCACGTCGGTGACCAGTCCGCCGTCCATCACGAATTCGCTGCCGGTCGCGTACGACGACTCGTCGCTGGCCAGGAACAAGACGAACGTCGACACCTCGCGGGACTCGGCCGGACGGCCGAGCGGGACGGTCACCATGTCGTCGGGCAGGTGTTTGGTCATCGGGGTGCGGATGAAGCCGGGGTGCACGGAGTTGACCCGGATGTTGTGCGGCGCCAGCTCCAGCGCCGCGGACTTCGCCAGGCCGCGCACGCCCCACTTGGATGCGACGTAGGGGTGCACCATGGGCGCACCGCGCAGCCCCTCGATGGAGGAGATGTTGATGATCGAGCCGCCGCCGGCCGCGATCATCGGCTCGACGGCCACCCGCATGCCCAGGAAGGTGCCGGTCAGGTTGACGTCAATCACCTTCTGCCACTTGGCCAGATCGAAACTCTTCAGCGGCCCGAGCGCGACGGTGCCGGCGTTGTTGACCAACACGTTGAGCTTGCCGAATTCGCCGACGGCGGTTTCCACGGCGGCGTCCCACTGGTCGGGCTGGGTGACGTCCAGGTGGACGTAGCGCACCGAGTCGCCGATCTCGTCGGCCACGGCCTTGCCCTCGTCGTCGAGGATGTCGCCGATCACCACCTTGGCGCCCTCGGCCGCCAGCAGCCGCGCGTGCTCGGCGCCCATGCCGCGGGCGCCCCCGCTGATTAGCGCAACCTTGCCGTCTACCCGTCCCACGCGGGTCTCCTTTCGATTCAGGTGGTCACCAAAGTGCTTGGTGCGTAAAGGCCTTTGCCGGTCACCAGCGGCAGATCGAGGGTGGTGCGGATGCCGGGTGGGGCCGCGATCACCGCCGGGATGGCGTTGACGATACGGCCCGCGGCTCCCGCGATCGCGGCGTGGTTGTGGTCTCCCTTGCGGCTGCTCGGGACGATGTCGACGGCGTACGACGGCTCCCCGGTGATCTCGACCCGGTAGGACCCGTCGCCCGCGGCCGGCTGCGGCAGGTCGGGGCGCAGATCCGGCCGCAGCCGGGTGACGTGCTCGATGACGATGGCGGGGTGGCCGTTGACCATGCCGCGAATCTCGAACTGCAGCACCGCCAGCGTGCCCTTGGCCACCCGGCCCACCGCGATGTCGAAGTCCTCCGGCGCCGGCTCGCGCTGGTAGGACTCGGTGATCTCGTCGACCTCGATGCCCAGTCCGGCGGCCAGCTGACGGATCGCGGTTCCCCAGGCGATGCTGAGGACTCCCGGCTGCAGCAGCATCGGGATCTCGTCGAGCGGACGGCCGAATCCCATGTAGCCCATGACTTCCGCGCCGTTGTAGCTGGCGTAGTCGTGAATCTCCATGCAGCGCACCTGCTCCACCCGCTGACAGGTTCCCGCCAGTGCCAGCGGGATCAGGTCATTGGCGAAGCCCGGGTCGACACCACTGATGAAGATGCTCGAATTGCCTTGCCTGGCAGCGTCTTCCACGCGGGCGATGTACTTCTCAGGCATCACACCCCAGGGGTATTGCAGCAGCCCGGGCGACGATCCGACGACGTTGATGCCGGCGGCCAGGATGCGCATGACGTCGGCCATCGCCTCGGGCAGCCGGGTGTCGCCCATCGCGCAGTACACCACGCATTCGGGCTTGGCGGCGATGACGGCGTCCAGGTCGCCGACGGCGGCGACGCCGGTGACCACCCCGGCATCGAGTCCGACGCCGCACAGCTCGCCGGCGTCCTTGCCGACCTTCTCCGGGGTGGACACGCACACCCCGGTCAGCTCGTAGCGCGGGTTGGTGATCAGTTCGGCGAGGGCCAGTCCGCCGACGTTTCCGGTGCCGACGTGCGCGACGCGGATCGCCATGACAGTCTCCGTCCGTTGAGCGCCCAAAACTTTTCTAGACACTAGTCCATTAAATGGGCAGCGCCTACCGGCCCGGAGCCGCCGGCGGTTCCGCGTCCGTCGGCTACGACGAGAGGGTCAGGGACCCAGCGGCGAGGTGGTGCGGATCTCCTCGTCGCGGATCAGGCCGCGCAGCAGCGCGGTGCTGAATTCGGCGGCGATCTCCTTGGCGCTGCGGCGTCCGCTCGGGCGCAACCACCGGTAGGCGCCGAGCGTCATGCCGATGTAGCCGAGCGCCAGGACGTGCGAGTCGCACTCGTAGAACTCCCCGCTGGCGATCCCGCGGTCGATGAGCCCGTGCACGTGCTCGTAGACCTGGGTCTCCTTTTCCCGGACCGCGGCGACCTGTTCCTTGGTGAACCACTCGGTGATGTAGGGCTGCTCCTGGAAGTAGACGGCCGCACCCTCGGGGTTGGCGGCGATCTGGTCGAGCAGCCGCACGGTGTACTGGTACAGCGCCTCGCGGGCGGTCATCGAGGGGTCGTCGTGGACCGCGGCCAGCGTCCGCTCGGCGGCCTGCTGGTAGATGTCGTAGAGGATCAGCGACTTGCTGGCGTAGTAGTGGTAGACGGTCGCCTTGTTCAGCCCGATCACGTCGGCGACGTCGTCCATCCGGGTGCCGTGATAGCCGCGCGCGGCGAACAGCTTGGTGGCGACGGCCAGCAGCTCTTCGCGGCGGGTTTGCCCATTCGGGGTGCTGCTGTCGGCGGGCATCTGTTCTCACTATCGTCGGTACGGGCAGGCCAGCCCCGGTTCGGCCAAGGATAACTATCAATCAACTGGTTGGACAGTTTAAGCAAAACGCCGGGTGTCCCGTCGACGGCTATGCGACTAGACTTTCCTCGAATGCGCTGAGTCGAGAGGTGGGGCCGATGGATCCGAGTCCGGATTACGACGGAAGCGACGAAATCGAGTTCTTCATGCGGTACCTCACCTGGGGGTTGCGCGGGGTCACCGACGGCAACGGCTACCCGCCGCCGGCCTACCCGCCCGTCTAGGCACCGCGTTAGAGCGCCAGTTAGAGCGCCTTCAGTTCCTCGGCGACCTCGGTCACCGACTTCTTCGCGTCGCCGAACAGCATCGTCGTCCCCTCGGCGTAGAACAGCGGGTTGTCGATGCCGGCGAAGCCGGAGTTCATCGACCGCTTGAGCACGATCACCGACTTGGCCTTGTCCACGTTGAGAATCGGCATGCCGTAGATCGGGCTGGACGCCTCGTTGCGGGCGGCCGGGTTGGTGACGTCGTTGGCGCCGATCACGATCGCGACGTCGGTGCGGGCGAACTCGTCGTTGATGTCGTCCATGTCCTTCATCGCGTCGTAGTCGACCTCGGCCTCGGCCAGCAGCACGTTCATGTGCCCGGGCATCCGGCCGGCCACCGGGTGGATGGCGTACTTCACCGGCACGCCCTTCTCCTCCAGCAGCGCGGCCATGTCCTTGACGGCGTGCTGGGCCTGCGCGACGGCCAGGCCGTAACCGGGCACCACGATCACCTGGTTGGCGTAGGCCATCTGGATCGCGGCGTCGGCCGCCGAGGTGGACTTGACGTGCTTGTCGCCGCCGTCACCGCCGCCCGGTGCCACGCCCCCACCGCCGAAGCCGCCGGCGACGATCGCCGGGATGGAGCGGTTCATCGCCTTGGCCATCAGGTTGGTCAGGATCGAACCCGAGGCGCCGACGATCATGCCGGCCACGATCATCGCGGTGTTGTTCAGCGCCAGCCCCGCGGCCGCGGCCGAGAGCCCGGTCATCGCGTTGAGCAGCGAGATGACCACCGGCATGTCAGCGCCGCCGATGGGCAGCACCACCATCAGGCCCAGCACGCCGGCGGCGGCCAGCAGCCCGATCATCCACCACAGCGACACCCCGCCGCTGCCGGGATGGGCGTGCAGACCGATCACCACCGCGGCGGCCACGGCGCCGGCCAGCAGCAGCAGGTTGATCGGCTGCTGGGCCTTGCCGAAGCCGATCGGGGCGCCGGAGATGATCTCCTGCAGCTTGCCGAACGCGATGATCGAGCCCCAGAACGAGATCGATCCGATGATCGCGGCGAACAACGACGCCACCACGATGTGCACCGTCGGTGACTCGCCGTGCTGGAACGCCGAAAAGCCGGATGTCTCAATGAATTCCGACAGGGCGATCAGCGCGACGGTGCCACCTCCGACGCCGTTGAAGAAGGCCACCAGCTGCGGCATGGCCGTCATCTTGGTGTAGCGGGCCGGCGGGACGCCGAGCACCACACCAACCACCAGGCCGGCGATGATCAGCACCCATTGGTCGGTGTGGCGAATCTTGATCAGCGTCGCGGCCACCGCGATGGCCATGCCCACCGCGGCGATCAGGTTGCCGCGCACCGCCGTCTTGGGCCCGGTCAGCCCCATCAGGCCGTAGATGAACAGCGCGAAGGAAACGATGTAGAGGCCGATCACCAAGTAGTTCATTTGGCCGCCTCGTCAGCCTTGGCGGGTTTCTTGCTCTTGAACATGCCCAGCATCCGGTCGGTGACGATGAACCCGCCGATGACGTTCAGGGTTCCGAACACCACCGCGACGAACAGGATGATCTGCATCGCCAGCGACGGATGCTCGACCGAGCCGAACACCACCAGCGCGCCGAGCACCACGATGCCGTGGATGGCGTTGGTGCCCGACATCAGCGGCGTGTGCAGCGTGTTGGGCACCTTGGAGATGACCGCGAACCCGACGAACCCGGACAGCACCAGGATCGCCAGGTTGGCCAACAGTTCGTCGTACATCTATGCACTCTCCCGTGTCACACACGCCGCCGCCACGACTTCGTCGTCGAAGTCGGGGGCCAGCTTGCCGTCTTTGATCAGCAGGTCCAGCAGCGCGGTGATGTTCTTGCTGTAGAGCTCGCTGGCGTGCTCGGGCATGGTCGCCGGCAGGTTCAGCGGGGCGGCGATGGTGACGTCGTGCTTGACCACCGTCTTGCCCGGCTCGGTCAGCTCGCAGTTGCCGCCGGTCTCGCCGGCCAGGTCCACCACCACGCTGCCCGGCTTCATCGACTCGACCGCCGCGGCGGTCACCAGTCGCGGCGCCGGGCGGCCGGGCACCAACGCCGTGGTGATCACCACGTCGAACCCGGCGATGGCCTCCTCCAGGGCCTTCTGCTGCTGGGCCCGCTCTTCCTCGGTGAGCTCGCGGGCGTATCCGCCCTCACCGGCCGCATCGATGCCCAGGTCGAGCCACTGCGCGCCCACCGAGCGCACCTGGTCCGCGACCTCGGGACGCACGTCGTAGCCCGACGTGCGCGCGCCCAGCCGCTTGGCCGTCGCCAGCGCCTGCAACCCGGCCACCCCGACGCCGAGCACCAGCACGCTGGCCGGTTTCACCGTGCCCGCCGCCGTCGTCAGCATCGGGAAGAACCGGGTCGACTCCGAGGCGGCCAGCAGCACCGCCTTGTAGCCGGCCACGTTGCCCTGCGACGACAGCGCGTCCATCGCCTGGGCCCGCGAGATCCGCGGAATGGCCTCCAGCGCGAAGGCCTGCACGCCCGCCTGCTTCAAAGCGCCGATCGAGTTGTCGGCGTTGCGCGGCGCCAGGAAGCCGATCAGCGTCTGACCGCTGTGCAGCTTGGCGACCTCGTCGGCGGTCGGCGGCGCGACCTTGACCACGATGTCGGCGGCCCACGCGTCCCCGATGCCGGCGCCGGCCTCGGTGTAGAGCGCGTCGGGCAGCAGGGCCCGCTCGCCCGCGCCGGACTCGACCACCACCGCCAGGCCGCTGCCCACCAGCGACGCCACCGCCTTGGGCACCAGCGCGACCCGCCGCTCGTCGGCCCCGGATTCGGCGACCACCCCTACCTTGACCGCGTTGGCCTGCGCATTTGTCATGGCGCGTACATCTACTTTCCTTGCTGATTTCCTTGCCTACCGGCAACTCATCGGCGACCCTGTTGGCGTGAACACCCTAACCCGGTCGCCGCGCCGCGCCGCAGGCCGCACCCGGCCCGCGCCGTCGCCGCCGCGCCGGCGCTACCAGAGCGGAATCTCCCGGCCGTGTTCGGATGCCGGGCGCGGCCCGAAGTAGCGGCGCTGCGACTCGTCGATCGGCACGTCGTTGATGCTGGCCTCGCGGCGGGCCATCAGCCCCGATTCGGTGAACTCCCACAGCTCGTTGCCGTAGCTGCGGTACCACTGGCCGGACCGGTCGCGGCACTCGTACTGGAACCGCACCGCGATGCGGTTGTCGTGGAAGTCCCACAGGCTCTTGCGCAGCGAGTAGTCGAGTTCGCGCTGCCACTTGCGGGTCAAAAAGGCGACGATCTGATCGCGGCCCACGATGTACTCGTCGCGGTTGCGCCACCGCGAATCGGGCGTGTACGCGAGGCTGACGTGCTCGGGATCGCGGGTGTTCCAGGCGTCCTCGGCGGCCTGCACCTTCTGCAGGGCCGTGTCCCGGGTGAACGGCGGGAAGGGGGGTCGGGATTCGGTCATGCCGCATCTCTACCGCGAGCAGACACAAAAGCCCATTCCCAGCGGCGTGTCGGGGGCTTTTGCGTCTGCTCGCGTTGGGCGGCGACCCGTGTCCTATGGTGACGGGCATGGACTTCGCGATGTCGGCCAAAGCCAGCGACTACCACAAGCGGCTGACCGATTTCATGACCGAGCACGTCTTCGCGGCCGAGGCCGAATACGACAAGTACCGGCACGAGGCCGGCCCGCACGACCACACCGTCCCGCCGGTGGTGGAACAGCTCAAGGTCAAGGCCAAGCAGCAGGGGCTGTGGAACCTGTTCCTGCCCGCCGAGTCGGGTCTGACCAACCTGGAATACGCGCCGCTGGCCGAGATCACCGGCTGGAGCCTGGAGATCGCGCCCGAGGCGCTCAACTGCGCGGCGCCCGACACCGGCAACATGGAGACGCTGCACCTGTTCGCCACCGAGGAGCAGCGCAAGCAGTGGCTGGAGCCGTTGCTGGCCGGCGAGATCCGCAGCGCCTTCTCCATGACCGAGCCCGCCGTCGCGTCCAGCGACGCCCGCAACATCGAGACCTCCATCGTGCGCGACGGCGCCGACTACGTGATCAACGGCCGCAAGTGGTGGACGTCGGGCGCGGCGGACCCGCGCTGCAAGATCCTGATCGTGATGGGCCGCACCAACCCCGACGCGGCCAGCCACCAACAACAGTCGATGGTGCTGGTGCCGATGGACACCCCGGGGGTGACGGTGGTGCGCTCCACCCCGGTGTTCGGCTGGCAGGACCAGCACGGCCACTGCGAGATCGTCTACGACAACGTGCGGGTGCCGGTCACCAACCTGCTCGGCGAGGAGGGCTCGGGCTTCGCGATCGCCCAGGCCCGGCTCGGACCGGGCCGCATCCACCACTGCATGCGCGCCCTCGGCGGGGCCGAGCGGGCGCTGGCGCTGATGGTCGACCGGGCTCAAAAGCGGGTGGCGTTCGGCCGCCCGCTGGCCGAGCAGGGCGTGGTCCGGGAGTCGATTGCCAAGTCCCGCAACGAAATCGACCAGGCGCGGCTGCTCTGCGAGAAGGCGGCGTGGACCATCGACCAGCACGGCAACAAGGCCGCGCATCTGCTGGTCTCCCAGATCAAGGCGGTGGCCCCGAAGGTGGCCTGTGACGTCATCGACCGGGCCATCCAGGTGCACGGCGCCGCCGGGGTCAGCGACGACACGGTGCTGGCCCGCCTGTACGGCTGGCATCGCGCCATGCGGATCTTCGACGGCCCGGACGAGGTGCACATGCGGACCATCGCCCGCGCCGAACTGGGCCGGGAAAAGTCTGCGCTCGCCGCGGCGGTCACAGCGCATGCCTGAGGCGCTGCGAGAACTGTCCGGCGCGTGGAACTTTCGTGACGTCGCCGACGGTGCGCCCATGCTGCGGCCGGGTCGGCTGTTCCGGTCCGGCGAGCTGAGCGGGCTCGACGACGAGGGCCGCGCGACGCTGCGCCGGCTGGGCATCACCGACGTCGCCGACCTGCGCGCGGCCCGCGAGGTGGCCCGGCGCGGCCCGGGCCGGGTTCCCGACGGGGTCGAGGTGCACCTGCTGCCCTTTCCCGATCTCGGCGAGCACGAGGCCGGCACCGACGACCAGGCGCCGCACGAGCACGCCTTCCAGCGGCTGCTCACCGGCGACGGGGCCGAGCAGTCGGCGGAGTCCGTCGACGAGGCCGCCACCCGCTACATGATCGACGAATACCGGCAATTCCCAACGCGTAACGGGGCGCAGCGAGCGCTGCACCGGGTCATCTCGCTGCTGGCCGCCGGGCGTGCGGTGCTCACCCACTGCTTCGCCGGCAAGGACCGCACCGGATTCGTGGTGGCGACGGTGCTCGAAGCGGTCGGCGTCGACCGCGACGTCATCGTCGCCGACTTTCTGCGCAGCAACGACGCCGCGCCCGCGCTGCGCGCGCAGATCTCGGCGATGATCGCGCAGCGCCAGGACACCGAGCTGACCCCGGAGGTGGTGACCTGGACCGAGGCGCGGCTGTCCGACGGTGTGCTGGGGGTGCGCGAGGAGTACCTGGCCGCCGCCCGGCAAACCATCGACGAGAAGTTCGGGTCGCTGCAGGCCTACCTGCGCGACGCCGGGGTCGGCGAGGCAGACGTGCAACGCCTGCGCGCGGCGCTGCTCGCCTGACCCGCCGACCGCGCGCTGCCTAACCCAGCTTGAAGTCGGCCTGCTTGGCCGCGGACAGATCGGTGATCTCGTCCCACCGCGCGGCGACGTCCTGCACCGTCGGCGGCTTGTCGTAGGTGACGCCGGCGTTCTCGAACAGCGCGACGCGCTGCACCTTGCCGCCACCGACCACGAAAACCGAAGCGCTGTTGGGGTTTTCCTCAGTGCACAGGTAGGCGACCACCGGCGCGACGTACTCGGGGGTCAGCTTGGCCAGCACTTCCTTGGGCAGGATGTCCTCGGTCATCCGGGTCGCTGCGATCGGGGCGATCGCGTTGGCGTGGATGTTGTACTTGGCCCCCTCCAGCGCCAGGCTGTTGATCAGGCCGACCAGGCCGAGTTTGGCTGCCCCGTAATTGGTTTGGCCGAAGTTGCCGAACAGGCCGCTGGTGGAGGTGGCGACGACGACCCGGCCGTAGCTCTGCTCGCGGAAGTGCGGCCAGGCGGCGCGGATCACGTTGTACCCGCCGTACAGGTGCACCTTGAGCACGGCGTCCCAGTTCTCGAACGACATCTTGTGGAAGGTGCCGTCGCGCAGGATCCCGGCGTTGCTCACCACGCCGTGCACGGCGCCGAACTCATCGAGCGCGGTTTTGATGATGTTCTCCGCGCCCGCGGGCTCGGCCACGCTGTCGTAGTTGGCCACCGCGCGGCCGCCGGCGTCCTTGATCTCCTTGACCACCTGGTCGGCCATGTTGTGGCCGGCGCCGGTGCCGTCGCGGGCCCCGCCGAGGTCGTTGACGACCACGCTGGCACCCTCGCGGGCCAGCGTCAGGGCGTACTCACGGCCCAGCCCGCCACCGGCTCCGGTGACGACGATGACGCGATCCTGCACTCCGGGCATAAGATTCCTCTCTGCTGTGAAAAGCTCTGTCTGACAACCGATTCGGTGAAGCCAGCGGTCAGAACATCTTGCGGGCCATCTTGAAGGCCCGCTCCGTGTACGGAGGGTAGATGAAGCTCGACAGGTCGGGACGGGTGGGTTTGGTCAACACCGACTTGCGGTGGCTGAACTCCTCGAAGCCGTAGCGACCGTGGTAGGCGCCCATTCCCGACGCGCCGACCCCGCCGAACGGCAGCTTGGCCGTCGACACCTGGAAGGCGAGGTGGTTGATCAGCATGCCGCCGGCCGGCACCTCCTTGATCACCCGCTCGCGGGTCTCGCGCGTCTTGGTGAACAGGTACGCCGACAGCGGCTTGGGCCGTGAGTTCACGAAACGTATTGCCTCGTCCAGGTTTTGGACGGTGATCACCGGCAGCACCGGCCCGAAGATCTCGTTGCGCATCAGCGGCCCGTCGGGGTCCGGGTCGACCACCACGGCGGGCTGGATGCGCAGGGTGGACGGGTCGCACGCCCCGCCGACGGTGACCTTGCCGTCCGACCCGGACAGGTAGCTGCTGATCCGGTCGAACTGGCGCTGGTTGACCACCCGCATGCCCTCGGGCTTGTCGGCGGTGAACTTGGTGATGGCGGCACCGATCTTGTCCACCAGTTCGTCGCGAATCTTGGCGTCCGCCAACACGTAATCGGGTACCACACAGGTCTGCCCGGCGTTGAGCAGTTTCATCCAGGCGATCCGCTTGGCCGCCACCTCCACGTCGGCGTCGGCCGCGACGATGACCGGGCTCTTGCCGCCCAGCTCCAGGGTGCACGGCGTCAGGTGCGGGGCCGCGCCCTCGTAGACCTTGCGCCCGATTTCGGTGCCGCCGGTGAACATCACCCGGTCCAGGCCCTGGGCGATGAGCTCCTGGCTGGTCGCCCCGTCGCCCTCGATCACCGCGATGGCGTCGTTGTCAAGGTATTTCGGCACCAGCTCGGCCATCACCCGCGAGGACGCGGCCGCGATCTCCGACGGCTTGAGGATGACGGCGTTGCCGGCGGCGATCGCCCCGACGGCCGGGCCGAGGGTGAGGTAGAAGGGGTAGTTCCAGGCGCCGATGATCAGCACGGTGCCGTAGGGTTCGTACTCCACCCAGCCGCGGCCGGGCAGCTGCGGCAGCTCCAGCAGCTGATAGCGGCGCCGGGTCCACTTGCGCACCCGTTTGGCCGCATACTTGGCCTCACCGGCGGTGGTGGCGATGTCGGCGATGTAGGCCTCGAACGGGCCGCGGTCCAGGTCTTCGGCCAGCGCGGCGGCGATCGCGGCCTCGTTCTCCTCCATCAGCTTCTGCAGTTGCAGCAGCTGGCGCTTGCGCCATTCGACGTCGCGGGTGCGTCCGGTGGCGAAGGTCTGACGAAGCCGGGCAACCGTGCCGGCGATGTCGGCCGATGCGGTCCCGTTGGCCGAAGTTGTGGTCTTCGATGCAACCGATTCGGTGGTCATCATTGTCCTTCCCGAGCAGAGTCGCGCTGCGCGGCGGCCGCTCATCGGTGATAACCGCGATCCTAACCATCTGGTTGGGAGAGCAATAGGAAGGATCCGGCCCGCGGCCGGGCCCCGCGGTTACTTGACGCAGGGGACGCTGGTGGCCGTCATCTGGCTGAGGTCGGTCGGCGCGGGGGCGTGATCGCCGGTGCCGGTGGCGGATACCGTGCTCACCTGTCCCGACCCCGAGGCGCCGGGATGGGCGAGGTAGTCGGCGGCCGGGAACGCGGCGCCGACGGTCAGCCGCACGGTGCCGGGCGCGACCGCGCTCTGCGCGGTGGCCGGCAGGTGCAGTTGGTCGGCCAGCAGCCGCGCGGCCGCCTCGGCGCCGGGGCCGTATTCGATGCTGCTGTCCTCGGCCTGGGTGGGGGCGGTCGTGGCGCTGCCCCGGGTGAAGCCGCGGCCGGCCAGCGCCTCCTCGACGGCGGCGGCCAGCCCGTCGTGTGTGGTGGCGTTGACGACGTCGAGGACCGCGGGCTCGGCGGGGGCGGCCGGTGGCTGGGAGCCCGGGACCGCGGCGTCCAGCGCGGCCGGCGCGTCGGACATGAAGCGTTCGTTGACGATGCGCCGGATCGCGGGAAGGTCGACCAGGTTGATGTCGGAGCCGTTGGGGTCCTTGCCGAAGCCCGAGATCGGCAGGGTGTACAGCGACAGCGGCCGCCCGGCCAGTTGCGAGGCCCGCGCGGCGAACTGCATCAGGTCCAGCCCGGCGTCGACGGCGACGTTGTCCCGGGCGACCTGCAGCAGCTTGCGCAACCCGCTGACACTGGACAGCGCGCCGCCGCTGCGCGCCGCCTCGACCAGCGACACCAGGAACGCCTGCTGGCGGCGGGTCCGGTCGAAATCGGTGAAGGAGCCGTCGTTTTCGTCGCGCCGCTGCCGCACGAAGGCCATCGCCTCGGCCGCGTCGATGCGCTGCACGCCCTGGTGGAAGTCCGCCCCCGAATAGCTGTCCCGGGTGTCGCCGGCCAGGCACACCGTGATCGGCTCGACCGCCTTGGCGATCTGGAAGAAGGCGCCCAGGGTGACCTCGACGAAGTGGTCGACCGAGATGCCCAGAAAGTCGGTGACGGCGCCGATCTCGGCCTTGCGGCCGGCCTCGCGGGCGGTCTGCTCGCGAGCGGCCAGGTCGGTGGCCCCGGCGCCGGAATTCCCGGCGGCCTGCGCATTCAGCGACTGCTGATAGGCCAGCCCGTAGGCCTGTTTGATCTTGCCGGCACACACCGATCCCGGGCAGCCCGGCAACTCGGCGTAGTCGTCGCGCGGGATCGACACCGCGGTGACGGGCCCGTCACCGTCCGAAAGATGAACGACGATAAGGACATTGGCGTTGTAGCCGCCGGAGCTTTCGTCGCCGGCGTGCAGCGCGTCGTAGATTTCCGGCGGCAGCGGTCGGCCGTTCTGGTCCAACCGGCTGTCCAGGCCCATCAGCAGGATGTTCTGGTTGTCGCCGAGCGACATCGCCCCGTTGGGCAGGGCATGCGAGATGATGATCCGGCCCAGCGCGGTGTGATAGCCGGTCCAGCCGACACCGGTGACGGCCATGACGAACGCCGACGCGACGCTGGCGACGAGCCGGCCCTTCAACAGCACCCAGCGGCGCGGGTGACCGGTTCCAGCGCTGCCCATAATGGCTGACCATTGTTCCCGATGACCAGGTCAAATCCCGGTAACCGGGGCCGCGCGCCAGCCGGGAATGCCCCTTAGCGGCGCTCGGCGACGACGAAGTCGGAGAAGGCGTCCTTGTCGTCGGCCAGCGGGACGTTCTCGATCCAGCGACCGAGCCGGCGCATCGCGGCGGTCGAGTGCTCGGCCGTGGCGCGCCAGCCGTGCGCGTTGAGCCACTCGGTGACGTCGGCGCGGTGGTCGTCGCGGTACATCAGCTCGCCGACGTCGACGGTCTGCTCGAAGCCGATCTCGTCGGCCACCTTCTTGAACCGTTCCCGCATCTGCTGGCGCCGCTCGTCGGCGTGGTTGGGCGCGGTTTCGGCGGCCACCCGGCTGCCGGCCGGGCTGAGCTCGCCGATCAGGGTGAACAGCCGGTCCTGCGCCTCGGCGGGCAGGTACACCAGCAGCCCTTCGGCCAGCCAGGCGGTGCGCTGGGTGGGGTCGAAGCCGGCGGCGCGCAGCGCGGCCGGCCAGTCCTGGCGCAGATCGACGGCGACCTCGCGGCGATCGGCGGACGGCGTCACCCCGTTCTCGGCGAGGGTGGTGGATTTGTAGGCCAGCACCTGCGGCTGATCGATCTCGTAGACGGTGGTGCCGGCCGGCCAGTCCAGCCGGTACGCCCGGGAGTCCAGTCCCGAGGCCAGGATCACGATCTGCCGGATCCCGGCGGCGACGGCGTCGGCGAAGTAGGTGTCGAAGAAGTGGGTCCGCACCGCCTGGTAGCCGCGCATGTGGTGCAGGTGCGCCGCCGATTCCTCGTCCAGGGCCTCCACCCGGGCGGCGATGTCGGGGTCGAGCATGGCCTCCCACAGCACGCCGGCGCCGGAGTTGGTGACCAGCAGCTTGGCGTACGGGTCGCGGATCAGCGGGTCGGGCTGCTCGGTCTCGACGGCGCGGGCGGCGGCCACCATCACCGCGGTGGTGCCGACACTGCTCTTGATGTCCCAGGTGTCGTCGTGGGTGCGCAGTGAGCTCATGGCGTTTGCTCCTTGGAATCCTCGGGGGAAGTCAGCCGGTGGACCCGCCGAGGTGGGCGCGCAGCAACGTGCTGCGGACCGCCTCGTCGGACAGGTCCTCGGGTACCGGGCGGCCCAGCCGGGCCATCTCGTCGCGGTTGTCGACGCTGTGCACCCGCCAGCCGTGCCCGGTCAGCCAGGCGGCGGCATCCGAGCGGTCCGGCTCGTGGTAGGTCAGCGCGGCGACGTTGACGTCCAGGCCCAGCCGCTCGCGCATCCGCAGCCAGCGCTGCGCGTTGCTGCGCGAGTTCATGCCGAACACCTCGACGGCGACCTGGCTGCCGGCGGCGCTGAGCGCGGTGACCATCTCGAACAGCCGGTCCTGGGCGTCGCTCGGCAGGTAGGGCAGCAGTCCTTCGGCCAGCCAGGCGGTGGGCCGGGCGGCCTGGAAGCCGGCGGCGGTGAGGGCCGCGGGCCAGTCGTCACGCAGGTCGACCGGGACGGGACGCCGGACGGCGGCGGGGGTGGCGCCGTGCCGCTGCAGGGTCTCGGTCTTGTACTCCAGCACCTTGGGCTGGTCGATCTCGTAGACGGTGGTGCCGGCGGGCCAGTTCAGTCGGTAGGCCCGCGAGTCCAGCCCGGCGGCCAGGATCACCACCTGCCGGATCCCGGCGCGCAGCGCGCCGTCGAAGTACTCGTCGAAGTAGTGGGTGCGCACGGCCTGGTAGTCGATGCCGACGCGGTGCGCGCGTTTGCCGTGCGGATCGTCGTCGAGCCAGGACTGCTCCGGGTCGGCCAGCCGCGCCCAGGCCGGGCCGGCGGACGACACCAGCAGGCCGGCGAATTCGTCGCGGATCAGCGGATCGGGACCGGCGGTCTCCGCCGCACGCGCCGCGGCGACGCCCAACGCGGTGGCGCCGACGAGTTCGGTGATGGTCCAGCTGTCGCCGGCGGTCCGGACGGACGGCGGCAGCGAGGAGTCCAGATCAGTCATGTCCGGACCATGCTACCGGGATAAGTTAGTTAGCCTATACGCTTTGTGCGCAACTTCACTGCGCGCCCGTCCGCGCTTAGGACCCGGGACGCCACAGCGCGCCTTCCAGCAGCTGTCGCAGCATGCCGGTTACGGCCAGCATCTCCTGATAGGTCTCGACGTAGCCGGCGTACAGCCCCACCCCGCACATCACCACGAGCAGGGTCTCCACCAAGGCCGACGCGTCGATGTCGGCCGCGACCTCGCCGTGCTCGATCGCGTCGTTGACCACGCGGATCAAGAATTCGCGGGCAATGCGCACGGAATCGTTTTCCGCTGTGTTCCATTCGGGGTGCCGCTGCGATTCCAGGACGCCGCCGATAATGAATGCGGAACCCGCCGGATTCTCGGCATTGGCTTTCACCGCCGCGGAGATGAATGCCGTGAGCCGCCCCACCAGCGTGGTTTCGCGGTCTGCCTCTTTTATCCCGACCCCGATGACGAATTCATTCGTCTCGTCCATCACTTCCTGATACAGCGCCCGCTTGCTCGAGAAGTAGTGATTGATCGCCGGCCGGGTCAAATCGGCGCGCGCCGCGATGGCCTGGAAGGTCTCGCCGTCATAACCGCGTTCGCTGAAAACCAGGCGAGCGGCCTGAATGATGCGTTGCCGGGTTTCATCGGCTTTGGCCGCAGGCGGACGCCCTGGCCTGCGATTCCCCCGTGGAAGCATTCTCAGAGTGTGCCATCGCGGCGGTGCGGCATTAGCGCGTTTGGCGGAATGCTGCCAAACTTTCCGGCCTGGTAGTCCTGCAGCGCCTCGATCAATTCCGTGCGCGTGTTCATCACGAAAGGCCCGTAGTGGAATACCGGCTCGCGAATGGGCCGCCCGCCGAGCAGCAGCACATCAATCGCGCCGCGATCCGGCCCCGAATCCTGGACCTCGCGCGCGCCGACGGTGATCCGGTCACCCGGCCCCAGCACGGCCAACTGCCCCTGACGAATCGGGTGCGCGACCGGGCCGACGTAGCCGTCGCCGGACAGCACGTACACCAGCGCGTTGAAATCGCGCCGCCACGGAAGGTTGAGCCGCGCGCCGTTCGCGATCGTCGCGTGCGCCAGCGTGATCGGCGTGTGGGTGACGCCCGGGCCGTGGTGCCCGTCGACCTCGCCGGCGATGATGCGCAGCAACGCGCCGCCGTCGTCGGAGGCCAGTAACGCGACGTCGCCGCCTTCGATGGCCTGGTAGCGGGGCGGGGTGAACTTGTCCTTGCGGGGCAGGTTCACCCACAGCTGGATGCCGTGGAACAGCCCACCGCTGTCGACTAGTTCGGCCGGGGGCGTCTCGATGTGCAAGACGCCCGACCCGGCGGTCATCCACTGGGTGGCGCCGTCGGTGATCAGACCCCCGCCCCCGTGCGAGTCCTGGTGGGCGAACTTCCCGTCGAGCAGATAGGTCACGGTTTCGAAGCCGCGGTGCGGGTGCCAGTCGGTGCCCCGGGGCTCGCCGGGCTGATAGTCGACCTCGCCCAGCTGGTCCATGTGCACGAACGGGTCCAGGGCGGCGGTGCTGACCCCGGCGAAGGCGCGCACCACCGGGAACCCTTCGCCCTCGTAGCCCCGGGGGCCGGTGGTGATGGATCGCACCGGGCGTTCGGTGTCGGCGGGGCCGGGGCCACCGACCCGCGGCAAGGTGAGCGTGTTGGCCGTGACTGCAGGCATTTGGCCTCCTCGATGTTGCGGACTACCCGGTATAACCGGACTACGGTCCACTTATTCCTGAGGGGCCGGACGCGCGATCGCCCCGGCGCTGTGCCGGGGCGATCCGTCGTTCGCTGCGGGGTGGGTCAGGATTTGCCGCGCGCGCTCTGCGCGGCGGCGCGTTCGGTGCTTTTACCCTTGTGCGCCAACTGCCCGCCGGCGCTTTCCAGGTGCGCCCGGACGAACCACTGGAACTTCTCCAGCTGCGCCGCCTGCCCGATCAACAGGTCCTGGGTCACCTGGTCGAGTTCGTCCGTCTCGTCGATGTATTGGCGGATGTCTTCGATCACCCCGTTGTAGACGAGATCAAGGGCGGCCAAGTGCGCCTGGACGGTGTCGCGGCCCACCGAGTAGTCGTCCCACGACCGGTCCTTGATGATGGCCCCGGGCGTGCCCTGCGGCGAAGCACCAAGCGCCGCAATGCGTTCCGCGACGTCGTCGGCGAAACCGCGGACCGCCTCCACTTGCGGGTCGATCATCTCGTGCACGCCGATGAAGTTGGGGCCCACCACGTTCCAGTGAATGTGCTTGAGCGTCAGGTGAAGATCGTTGTAGGTGCTCAGTTGCTTTTGCAGCAGTTCGGTGAGCCGCGCCGCCTGCTTGTCGGTCAATCCCGGAATTGTGAACTCACTCATCGCTTGTTCCTGGCTTCCTTCCCTCGGTTCACACTCGGTCACTTGGGCTGTCGAGTACCCGATGCCAAGGTGCGAAAAACGCCGCGAATCAAAGCGAGTGGATTTGCTGGACCGGAAGCCGCGGCCCCCGCCGGGGTTCACGAGCCAGCCCGCTGGCTTCGAGCAACCGGACCACCCGCTGGCGATGCGGCCGCATCGGCTCCAGTAATTCGAGCATGCCCGCGTCGTCGACGGGACGGCCCAGCAGCGTCCAGCCGACCATCTTGGGAATGTGGTAGTCGCCCACCGACACGGCGTCGGCGTCGCCGAAGGCCCGTTGCGCCGTCTCGGCGGCAGTCCACTCCCCCACCCCCGGCAGCGACGTCAACGCCGCGCGCGCCTGCGCGGCCGGCCGCGACACCAGCCGTTCCAGCGAGGCGGCGCGCCGCGCGCAGGTCACCACCGTCTGCGCCCGCCGCGGGTCGACGTTGGCGCGGTGGAACTCCCACGACGGGATGCTGCGCCACGCCTGCGCCGACGGCGGGACCCTCATCCGCTCCGGCGCCGGTCCCGGCGCCGGCGTGCCGTACTTCGACACCAGCACGCGCCAGGAGCGGAACGCGTCCGCGCCCGGCACCCGCTGCTCGATGATCGCCGGGATCAGCGCTTCCAGCACCAGCCCGGTGCGGCCCAGCCGCAGGTGCGGGACGCGCCGCTGCGCGGCGGCGACCGTCGGATGCCGCGGCACGAAGTCCGAGGCGTCGTCCTCGCTGCCCAGCATCGCCGGCAGCATGTCGACGAACTGCGCCGCGCCGGCTCCCCACGCCACACACTGCACGGCGTTGGTCCCCGCGCGGCTGATCCGGGCGGTGACCGGGCCGGTGGGCAGCAGGCTGGTCCGCCAGATCGAGCCGTCGCCCGGGGCCAGGAAGCAGGGATCGCCCAGGCCGCGGCGGAGGGGCGCCAGGGTGTGCCCGAAGCTGACCGCTCCGGGAAACACCACGGTGCGCGCGCTGCTCTTCACCCGATGCTCTCCGATTTGCCCTGATTGACCGTGAACTGCGTGCCACGTCAATATTGCGGTGTGATGACGCCGTTCGATGATCCTCAGGGCGAACTGGCCTGGATGTTCTTACAGAGCACCACCGAGGGCGGCGATCTGGACGAGGGCTTCGCGCTGCTCAGCGACGACTTCAGCTACTGGACGCTCTACACCCGCGCGGCTTGCGACAAGGACACCTTGCGGCGGGCGATCGAGCGGCGCAAACAAGACCTGGAGCTGACCATCGACCTGGTGCGCTGTGTCAACGAGGGCGAGACGGTCGTGGTGGAGGCGCAGGCCGCCGGAACCACCTCCGCGGGCGTCGAGTACGACAGCCCGTTCGTGTGCATTTTCGACACCCGCGACGGGCTGATCGTGTCGATGCGCGTGTACAGCGACACCCGGGCGGTGGATAACGCGATGCCCGGATGGATCGGCTACTGAGCTCAGTCGGTCGAGATGCTGATCTCGGCCTTGTCGGGGTAGAACGCGGCGTGCCCGGCGATCGCCGCCACGGCGGGGTAGGGCTGCTCGTAGGTCCAGATCACGTCGTCGACGGTGTCGCCGGCCGAGGTGGTCACGCTGTAGTAGCTGGCCTCGCCCTTGAACGGGCAGTAGGTGCGGGTGTCGGTGCGGGTGAGCCGGTCCTGCGCCACGTCGGTGAACGGAATGTATTGCACCGCAGGCAATGTCGCTTCACGCAATTCCAGTGCGGCGGTGCTGTCGGCGATCAGCTCGCCGTTGACACGTACCTGCACCCGGCCCCGCGTCGGCTCGATGGTGATCGGGTGTCCCGCACTGGGCTCTTTGATTTCCGGGTGGGCCATGGTGGTTCCTCCTCAAGACGCCGGTGAGGTGTGCAACGCCCATCCGCGCTTAACCCTTCCCGGTCAGCCGAATGCGTAACGGTGGTATTGCGCCATGTTCGCCACCGCGGGCACAAGCGTCCGGTGAGCTGCAGTTCGACGCGTTCAATGGGCCCCGATACCGCCGAGGCTAGTCGCCCGCGACGGGCCGCGGCGCATCCTGAACGGTGATCGGCGTGGTGTTCAGCGGGGAGTCGCGCTCTTGCCCTTGGCATTTCGCATCGCCGCCCAGAACCGCGCCGCCTCGCGAATGGACTCCTCGACCGGGCGTGGCTGCCAACCGAGTTCGCGGACGGCCTTGCTGTGGTCGACGGGCGCCTCGGCGCGCATCATTCGCACCGAGGCGAGGCTGAGTTCGGCATCCTTGCCGGTGAGCCGGGCGCGCAGATCGCCCAGTGCGCCAAGGGCATACAGCGTCGGGACGGAGATCGAGCGCCGCGGTGGCGGCACCCCGGCTTCGTCGGCGGCGATCCGCACCACCTCTTTGAGCGCGATCATCCGCTCGGAGATCAGGTACCGCTCGCCGACACGGCCGCGGTCGGCGGCCAGGACCATGGCCTTCGCGGCGTCGGTGACGCCGACGACTTCCAGCTGGATGCCCTCCATGGTGAACGGCAACTTGCCGAACACGGCCCCGGCGATGAAGGCGCCGTGCGGGGTGCGGCCCCAGTCGCCGCTGCCGTAGGTGGTCGACACGCACATCGCGACCGCGGGCAGCCCGGCCTCGGCCACATAGCGCATCACCAGGTTTTCGGCCTGCACGCGGGATTTGACGTAGTCGGACAGCCCGCGGGTGCCGATGACGTCGTCCTCGGTCGCCACGTGCCCGCGCCGTCGCCCGACCGTCGCGTAGGTGCTGGTGAAGATGAACTTGCGCAGCTCAGGTTGCGTGACGGCCACATCCAGAACGTTGTGCAGCCCTTCGACATTGGTGCGAAACAGCGGCGAGGTGTCGCGCACCCAGGCGCGGGTGTCGACCACGCAGTAGTAGACGTCGTCGACGCCGTCCATCGCCTCGGACAGAACTGCGGTGTCGAACACGTCGCCGTGGAAGCGGGTTAGCGAAAGGTCGTCGATACCACGGGTATTGGCGCAGGCGCGCACCATCGCGCGCACCTGCGCCCCGTCGGCGACGAGCTGGCGGGTCACGTGCGAACCCAGAAAACCGTTGGCGCCGATGACCAGTTTGGGTTTGCCGCTCACTGCGCGCCCCCGTTCTGGCGCATCCACTGCGCGGCCGCGTCGTCGAGGGTGCCCAGCGTCTGCGCCTTGCGGCACCACTTCATCGCGGCGCGCAGGAAGCGCAACGGGTTGTAGACGTCCTCCTGCCGCGACCACAGTCCGTCGCCGGCGTAGGTGATGATCGAGATGTTGGTCGCGGTGATGACGCTGCCGTCGCCGGGGTCTTTCATCGGGTTGTCGAGTTCGCAGATGATCCGGCCGCGCTCCTCGTCGACCACCGACCACAGCGACGGGAACGCGACCATGTGGCTGCCGGGATAGGTCGTCATGGTCCGCTTGATCCACTGGCGCACCTCGTCGCGGCCGTGCATGGTGCCGGCCGCGTGCTCGACGTACTCCACGTCGGGGGTGTAGTGCTCGACCCAGGCATCCCAGTCGTGCGATTGGGCCGCGGCATCGACCGTCGCTTCGAATTTCGCGAAGGCATCGACGAGCTCACTACGGGAGAATTGCGGGCTGCTCACGCCAAAACTAGAACACGTTCTACCGCAGTTTGTCGAGAGCTTTGCCTCGCGGGTGTATTCGATGGCGAACGTCAGGATAATCGGAGGGGGACTGCGGCTATTCGGCGAGATCGAAACGAGGCGATGACATGACGAACACGCAGAAAGCGATTCTGGCCGGCGGGTGCTTCTGGGGGATGCAAGAACTCATCCGCAAGCAACCCGGCGTGGTGTCCACCCGGGTCGGCTACACCGGCGGTGACGTCCCCAACGCGACCTACCGCAACCACGGCACCCACGCCGAGGCCGTCGAGATCATCTACGACCCGGCGGTCACCGACTACCGGCAGATCCTGGAGTTCTTCTTCCAGATCCACGATCCGACAACGAAAGACCGGCAGGGCAACGACCGCGGACCCAGCTACCGCTCGGCGATCTTCTACACCGACGACGAGCAGAAGCGGATCGCGCTGGACACCATCGCCGATGTGGAGGCCTCCGGGCTGTGGCCCGGCAAGGTGGTGACCGAGGTCAGCCCGGCCGGCGATTTCTGGGAAGCCGAGCCCGAACACCAGGATTACCTGCAGCGCTACCCCAACGGGTACACCTGCCACTACATCCGCCCGGGCTGGAAACTGCCGCGCCGGGCCACCTCCGGTAGCTGAACCGCGCCCGGCTCAGCGCCGGTGCACCACGATCCGACCGCCGTGTTTGGGGGTGAAGGCCACGCCGCGGCAGTGCCAGGGCTCGTCCGGTGCGTCGGTGGTTTCAATGGTGAAGTGGCGCAACACCGTTCGTAGCACCACGTCCATCTCCATGTTCGCGAACGCCGCCCCGACGCACCGGCGCGTCCCGCCACCGAACGGGATCCAGGACAGCGCCGACGGCTTGTTGTCGATGAAGCGTTGCGGGTCGAACCGCCGGGGGTCGGGGAACACATCGGGGTTGTCGTGGATCTGCGCGATGCCGACGATGATCGAATAGCCGCGCGGGATCACCCATTCGCCGAGCCGGTACACGTCGGGATAGACGTGGCGGCCGGCGAAATCGATGACGGTCCTTGCCCGTTGCACCTCCAGGATCGCCGCCTGGCGCAGCTCGTTGCCGCCGTTGTCGGCCTCCTCGACCAGCCGCGCCAACAGCTCGGGGTGCCGGCTGATCCGCTCGAACGCCCACGCCAGCGTCGACGCCGTGGTCTCGTGCCCGGCGGCCAGCAGGGTCAACAGCTCGTCGCCGATCTCCTTGTGCGACATGGCCGCACCGTCGTCGTAGGTGCTGCGCAGCAGCAGCGCCAGCACGTCGGTCCGCTCGGCGAAGTTCGGGTCGGCCTGCTCCGCGGCGATCAGCCTCTCGATGACGCCGTCGTATTGGCGGCGCCACCTGTCCAGTTGGCCCCACGGGCCGAACCGCGGGTAGCGCTGCGGCTTCGGCAGCGCCGCAAGCCGTGAACCCAGGGTGACCCAGGGCGGGATGAGCCGGCGCAGCTCGTCGAGCTCGGCGCCCTCGGCCCCGAAGACCGCGCGCAGGATCGCGTTGAGCGTGATCCGCATCATCGGCGGCAACGTCGGGAATGACTCGCCCTCCGGCCAGCCGGCCGTCTCGCGCAGCGTCTCCTCTTCGATGATGCTCTCGTAGTTCTTCATGCTCTTGCCGTGAAACGGCGGCGCCAGCAGCCGTCGCCGCCGGCGGTGGTCGTCGCCCTCGAGCCCGAACACCGAGCCGGAGCCGAACAGCCTGCTCAAATTGGGCTGGATGTTGCCCAGTTCGTCCGGGCTGGTGGTGAAGATCTGCTTGGCGAGCTGGGGATCGCTGACCATGACGACGGGCCCCCACATCGGCAGGCGCAGCGTGAAGACGTTGCCGTAACGGCGGGAAAGCCGTCGCATCATGGTTCGGCGCGACACGGCAAACCCGATGCCCTGCAACAGTTTCGGGCCTCGGACCGCGGGAGGCAGATGGACCGCGGCCGGCGGGGCGGTGGCTACTTCGCTCATGCATTGCTCCCAACATCTGCCCCGGGCCGGGGTTGGTACCGCGATGTACCACAGACCTTTCGAAGTACGGTACTCTGCAGTACCAAAGCTGACAAGATGCGTTTCGAACCGAGAGGGGGCGCCGGCCGTGACCTCAGCAATGACCGCAACGGATGGCGAGCCCGATCTCGGCGAGATCGATCCATTTCGGCTCCGATTGCTCGACGGTCTGGCCACCTCGATCGGCGAGCGCGGCTACCGCGCCAGCACCGTCGCCGACGTCGTCCGCTGCGCACGGACCTCCAAGCGCACCTTCTACGACCACTTCGCCGGCAAGGAAGAGTGCTTTCTCGAGCTGCTGGCGGTCGACATCGAGAAATTGGGGGCCAAGATCGCGGCCTCGGTCGATCCCGAGGCGGATTGGCACGTGCAGATCCGCCAGGCGGTCGAGGCCTACGTGGGATACATCGAGGCGCGTCCGGCCATCACGTTGAGCTGGATCCGCGAGCTGCCCTCGCTGGGTGCGGCCGCGCGCCCGGTGCAGCGCCGCGGGTTGCAGTTGCTGACCAGCCTGCTGATCGACCTGAGCGCCAGTCCCGGATTCCGCCGCGCGCAGCTTCCTCCGCTGACCGCGCCGCTGGCCGTGATCCTGCTCGGCGGGCTGCGGGAGCTGACCGCACTTGCGGTCGAAGACGGAAAACCGGTCCGAGGAATCGTGGAACCGGCGGTGGATGCGTCCGTAGCTCTGCTCGGCCCCCGGCACTAGGCCCGTCCGCTCGCGTAAGTGGAAGTCTCCCAAGCCATTCCGGGCCGAGCCGGGTAGGGCTACGCTCACCGCAGATCCCGACCGTTGCGACATGGAGGTTCTTGCGATGCGGCTCTCGACCCGAAACCAGCTCAGGGGGACCATCACCGAGGTCGAACTCGGCACCGTGATGGCCGTGGTGAAGGTGACGCTGGACGGCGGCGACCAGGTCGTCACGTCGTCGGTCACCAGGGATGCCGCGACCGACCTCGGCCTCGAGGTCGGTAAGCCGGCGACCGTGTTCATCAAATCGACCGAGGTCACCATCGGCGTCGACTAGGGCGCGCGGCGCGTACCGCCCGGCACGCCACGACACTTACGTCACGCACACGACACGCCGAAAACCGGCGCCGCAGTTTAAGTTTCGCGGCGCAGGAAGGCCCGCACCCGGTCCAGCACCAGATCGGGCCGCTGGTCGACGATCCAATGCCCGACGCCGTCGACCAGCTCCAGCTGAAAGTCGTCGATCCGCTCGGCGTATCCGTCCAACAGGTCTGGGGTAAGCACCGGGTCCTCGGTGCCCGACAGCCAGCGCACCGGAACGTGCACGCGGGCGCCGTCGTACTCCCCGCGCATCCAGCTCAGCATCTCCCTGGTCTGAAACGACCGATACCACCGCGAGCCCGCCTCGGCGTGCCCCGGTTGGCGCATGCACTCGAGGTAGAGGCGGACGTCCTCCTCGGGCAGCGTGTAGCCGCCGCCGACCCAGGACCCCAGCAGCCGCACGAACCGGGAATCCGGGGTGCTGATCACCCGGGGGCCGATGACCGGCAACGAGATCGGGATCTGATACCAGAACCGCCACACATTGCGGATCGTCGACAGCGAGCGCTTCACGAACGGCGCCGAGGTGTTCACCCCGAAGAAGCCGGTCACCTTTTCCGGGTGGCGCAGCATCATGATGAACGCGACCGGTCCGCCCCAGTCGTGGGCCACCAGGTCGACCGACCGGACGCCCAGGCGATCGAGCACCCCGGCCAGGTCGTCGGCCATCTCGTCCTTGCGGTAACTCGACCGCGGCGCCGAACTCCACCCGGCGCCGCGCAGGTCCGGGCACAGCACCCGGTAGCCGTCGGCGGCCAGCGGCCCGATCAACGCGCGCCACTCCCACCAGTTCTGCGGGAAGCCGTGCACCAGCATCACCGCCGGGCCGCTCGCCGGACCCGCGTCCGCGACATGGATCGTCACGTCGTCTCCGAGATCCACGTAGCGGTGTTCGACGCCGTCCAGCTCGGGCATGGTGACCATGTGTTGAGAAGGTAGCCGCCGGCGCGGGATTAGGCCAGGAACCGCTCGACGTAGGGGGCGAAACGCTCGCGCAGGCTGTCCTCGTCCAACCCGAACATCTCGTAGGACGTTTCGACGTTGCCCAGCCGGCCGCGGCGGTGACCCGCCAGGTAGTCGGCGACGGCCGCGCGCGCGTCGTCGGTGAACGGCTCGTCCGCCAGGGCGTAGACCCGCTCGGCCACGCCGAGTTCGTCGGCCATGAAGTCGTCGAAGCGGATGTCGATCGAACGGTCCGGGCCGATGACGTCGCGGTCGCGGACCAGCGCGGCCAGCATCTGCCCCAGGCGGTCGATCCAGGACTCGGCGATCTGGCGCACCGGCACCGGCGAGCGGTGCATGCGGGCCGAGTAGGTGATCATCGCGATCATCGACAGCGCCACCGGCACCGGGTCGCGGTGAGTGAACACGACGATGCTGTCCGGGAACACCCGATCCAGCACCGGCACCTGCTCGAGATGCTGAGGCGACTTGAGCAGCCAGCGCCGGCCGCCGCGCAGGAACTGCATCGCCCGCAGCTGGGTGGCCAGATATTCGTAGTGCGGCGTCTGATCGTGGGCCTGGTAGTAGGCGCGCCAGCGCGGCACCTCGGCGAGCGTCTCCAGCAGCATGGTGGACACGTCGTTGGCCAGCAACTGGATCTCCTCGTGGGACGTGATCGGTGGTCATCTCGTGCATCAGCGCGAAATATGGCATCACCGTGTTGATCACCCCGACCGCGACGTCCATCCGGGTTCGCCGCGGATCCGGTTGCACGCCAACCTCATTGGGCATCGGAAACGGCTCCACGCTTTCCCAGTAGGGCATGGTGCGGAAGGTGGGTGGCGCGGCCAGCAGGTTGTGCAGGTGGGTGGTGCCGGTGCGGGGCAGCCCGGCGATCACCACCGGGGAGCGCAGTTCGATGTCGTGGATCTCGGGATGGCGCTTGAGCAGGTCGGTCAGCAGCAGCCGGTTCTTGAGGATCTGCAGCAGCTGACCGTAGAAGTTGACCGTCCCGGCGGCGTGCAGCCCGTCGATTTCGCGCAGCGCGGTCAGGTAGACCTCGAGGCGCTCCCGGTAGTCGTCGGGCCCGAAGTCGTGCAGGCCGGTGTCGGCGCTGGCCTGGGCGTGCAGCGCGTCGGCATCCAGCGGGCACTGCGGGGCCATCGCGGCCATCATGTCCAGGATCTGTCGGCCCTCGGCGCTGAACTGCGGCTCGGCCAGGTCTTCGAGGCGAACGGTCACGCCGACTTATGTTACTCTGAGTTTCGTAATGGTAGTGGATTTTGGCCGACCCCGTGATCCCCGGATCGATGCCGCGGTGCTGCGCGCGACGGTGGAGCTGCTGGCGGAGACGGGCTATCCCGGGCTGCTGGTCTCCGCCATCGCGCAGCGAGCCGGCACCAGCAAGCCCGCGATCTACCGCCGCTGGCCCAGCAAGGCGCACCTGGTGCACGAGGCGGTGTTCCCGGTCGGCGCCGACACCGCCATCCCCGACACCGGGTCGACGGCCGACGACCTGCGCGAGATGGTGCGCCGCACAATGGTTTTCCTCACCACCCCGGCCGCCAAGGCCGCCCTGCCCGGGCTGATCGGCGAAATGGCCGCCGATCCGAGCCTGCATTCGGCGCTGCTGGAGCGGTTCGCCGGCGCCATCGGCGGCGGCCTGGCCGACTGGCTCGCCGCCGCCGCGGCGCGCGGCGAGGCACGGCCCGACGTCACCGCCGCCGAACTGGCCGAGACCATCGCGGGCGTCACCTTGGTGGCCCTGCTGACCCGCCCCACCGAGCTCGACGACGCGTGGGTCGATCGCACCACCAGGTTGCTCCTGAAAGGAATCTCAATGAGCGTGTCAAGCGGTGAGGACGCCCGGTGAGTGCGTCAGGCAGCTGCCACGGTTGGTTGCTGGGGTTGCCAGGTTCTGTTGTCGCGCAGCAGTGCCCACAGGACGTCGACGTGGCGGCGTGCCAGGGCAAGCAGGGCCTGGGTGTGGATATGGTTCTCGGATCGTTTGCGGTCGTAGAAAGCCCGCGAGGGACCTTCGATCTTGAGGCTGGACAGGGCGGCGAGGTAGAACACGCGGCGCAGGCGCCGGTTGTAGCGCTTGGGCCGATGCAGATTGCCGGTGATACGGCCGGAATCGCGTGGGACGGGTACCAATCCGGCGAACGATGCCAGTCGGCCGGGGTTGGTGAAGGCGGCCATGTTGCCGCCGGTGATTACGAGGAACTCAGCGCCCAGGTGTGGCCCCATGCCGGGCATCGACTCGATGATGGCGGCGCTGGGATGCTCACGAAATTTGTTGGTGATTTGCTTATCGATGTCCTTGATCTGCCGATCCAAGTCCAGCAGCCGTGCTGCGAGTTGCTTGATGAGCGCGGCGGTTCCGGCTTCGCCGGGAAGGGTGATTATCTGGCCTGCTGCCGCGGCGAGCGCCTTGTCGGCGATCGTGTCGATGTTGTTGGGCCATGCCCGGTTTTTCCGAAGGTGCTTGATCACGCCAGCTCTTTTTGCCGACCGGATTTCGCCCGGAGTGCACATAGCGGATACCAGGATCAACGGCGCGCGGGTGGAGTAGTCGAACGCAGCTTCCAGAGCAGGGAAGATGGCGGTGAGCATCGAGCGCAGCCGGTTCACGCCTCGCACCCAGTCAGCCATCAGATCCGACCGGTATGCGGTCAGCGACCGCAATTCGGCAACCAGGTCTTCGCCGGGTACGACCGGGGACAGATCTCGTCGGTGCCGAGCGGTTTCGGCGATTACCCGCGCGTCTTTGGCGTCGGTCTTGCCTTCGCCGCGGAACGCATGACTCATCGTGTTAACCGTGCGGCCCGGCACATACACCACCTCGGCTTTCGCGCTCAGCAGTACGGCGATCAGCAGCGCCGCCGGCGGCGAGGTCAAATCGATCGCCCACACCACGTGGTTAGCAATCCGGCCGCCCTGGGCGATCAGGTCTTCGATCGCGGCCTGTTCGTTCGGGATTTTCTTCGACCACACCACCTTTCCGGTGTCATCGATCGCGCACGCATGATGAGTGGACTTACCGACGTCGATACCCACCCACACTCGGTCGGGTTCGGCCATACCGCTACTCCTGTCGTCGCAGTCCCCGCGGACAACCCCGCCAACAGGTCCTTAGAGCAGCGTCATCGAGTACGCGTCAGATCTCAATCAGTGGCCAGGACCGTCCAAAACGGCAGGGCGGCCATTCCTTTCAAGCAACAACCGTTGCAACAACACATTAGCCACACCCCACCGTCCTGGGCATCCAGGACATCCAATCCCAGACCCCTTCAACCCTAAGGAACTGTAAATGGGTGTGCCGGTTTATCAGCGGATCCTCGATCTCTTCCAGGCCGAGGGGGTGAACACCCTGTTCGGCATCCCGGACCCCAACTTCGTGCACATGTTCTTAGAGGCCGAATCCCGGGGCTGGTCGGTGGTCTCGCCGCACCACGAGCTGAGCGCGGGATTCATGGCCGAGGCGGCGTCGCGGATGACCGGCAAGCCCGGCCTGTGCATCGGCACGCTCGGCCCGGGCATGGCCAACATCGCCGGGGCCATCCAGTGCGCGCTGGTGGAAAACTCGCCGGTGATCTTTCTCGGCGGCCAGCGGGCCCGCGTCACCGAACGCCGGGTGCGCCGCGGGCGCATCCAATTCGTGCGCCAGGAGCCGCTTTTCGCGCCGTCGGTCAAATACAGCGCGTCCATCGAATACGCCGACCAGACCGACGAGATCATCCACGAGGCGCTGCGCCGGGCCATGTCCGGCACGCCCGGCCCGGCCTACATCGAATACCCCTCCCACGTGATCCTCTCCGAGCTCGACGTGTCCGACCCGCTGCCGCCGCACCGGTACCGGCTGGTCAACCAGACCGCCGGTGAGCGCGAGGTGGCCGAGGCGGTGCGGCTGATCCGCGCCGCCGAGAGCCCGATCCTGCTGGTCGGGCACGGGGTGCACACCTCGCGCACCGGCGCCGCGGTCCGGGAGCTGGCCGAGCTGATGGCCTGCCCGGTGATCCAGACCTCCGGCGGCACCTCCTTCATCGACGGTCTGCAGGACCGCACCTTCGCCTACGGATTCTCCCCGGCCGCCGTGGAGGCGGTGGTGACCTCCGACCTGTGCCTGGCGTTGGGCACCGAGCTCGGCGAACCGAGCCACTACGGCCGGACCCGGCACTGGGCGCAGAACGACGCCACACGCAAATGGATTCTGGTGGAACAGGATCCGGCCGCCATCGGCGTCAACCGTCCCATCGACGTGCCGCTGGTCGGTGATCTGCGCGGGGTGGTACCGCAGCTGGTGGCGGCGCTGCGGGACACCCCGCGCAAGCCCTCGCCGGATCTGGACCGCTGGATCGAGCAGGACGCGGCGGAGCTGGCGCAGCTCGCCGAGAACGCGCCGACGGGCCGCACCCCGATCCACCCGGCCCGGTTCGTCGTCGAGGCCACCCGGGCCTTTCCCGACGACGGCATCATGGTGCGCGACGGCGGCGCCACCGTCATCTTCGGCTGGACCTACTCGCAGGCCAAGCCGCGCGACGTCATCTGGAACCAGAACTTCGGCCACCTGGGAACCGGCCTGCCGTATGCGGTCGGGGCGTCCATCGCCGAGGGCGGCAAGCGGCCGGTGATGCTGTTGACCAGCGACTCGGCCTTCCTCTTCCACATCGCCGAGCTGGAAACCGCTGCGCGGCAAGGACTTCCACTGGTCTGCGTGGTGGGCGTCGACCACCAGTGGGGCCTCGAGGTGGGCGTCTACAAGCGCACCTTCTCTCAGCCGTCGCCGCAGCCCGGCGTGCACTGGAGCAAGGACGTGCGGCTGGACAAGGTCGCCGAGGGCTTCGGCTGCCACGGCGAGTACGTGGAGAAGGAGGACGAGATCGGCCCGGCGATCCAACGGTCCTACGCCAGCGGCAAGCCCGCCGTCGTGCACGTCTGCATCGATCCGAAGGCCAATTCCGAGGAGATGCCCAAGTACGACGAATTCCGCACCTGGTATGCCGAGGGCACCCAGTAAGAGAAGGATGATCTGATGCGCGAATACCTGAAGTTCTACATCGACGGACAATGGGTCGACCCGGTGCGGCCCAACACGTTCGACGTGGAAAACCCGGCGACCGAACAGGTGTGCGGCAAGATCTCGCTGGGGTCGGCGGCCGACGTCGACGTCGCGGTCGGCGCCGCGCGCCGAGCCTTCGGCCGCTGGTCTCAGAGCAGCCGCGAAGACCGGCTGGACCTGTTGCAGTCCATCCTCGCCGAATACCAGAAGCGCGCCGACGATCTCGCCGCGGCGGTCACCGAGGAGATCGGCGCGCCGCCCTCGCTGGCGGCCGGCCCGCAGGTCTTTCTCGGCATCGGCCACCTGACCACGGCCATCGAGGTGTTGAAGAACTTCGCGTTCACCGAGCAACGCGGGGCGACGCTGATCGCCAGGGAACCCATCGGCGTCTGCGGGCTGATCACCCCGTGGAACTGGCCGATCAACCAGGTCGCGGTGAAGGTCTACCCGGCGCTGGCCACCGGCTGCACCGTGGTGCTGAAACCGTCCGAGGTGGCGCCGTTCTCGTCGTACATCTTCGCCGAGATCCTGGCCGCCGCGGGGGTGCCGGCCGGGGTGTTCAACCTGGTCAACGGCGACGGGCCGGGCGTGGGCGCGGCCCTGGCGAGCCATCCCGACATCGACCTGGTGTCGTTCACCGGGTCCACCCGCGCCGGGGTCGAGGTGGCCCGCAACGCCGCCCCGACGGTCAAGCGCGTCACCCAGGAACTCGGCGGAAAAAGCCCCAACATCGTCCTGGACGACGGCGGCTTCGCCGACGCGGTCCGGGCCGGGGTGGCCAACATGATGCCCAATTCGGGGCAGAGCTGTAACGCCCCGTCGCGCATGCTGGTGCCCGCGTCCCGGATGGCCGAGGCCATCTCCATCGCCCGCGAGGTCGCCGAACAGGTGCAGGTGGGCGACCCCGACGACGCGACGGCGATCGGGCCGGTGGCGTCGCGCGCGCAGTTCGAGAAGGTGCAGCGGCTGATCCAGCAGGGCATCGACGAGGGCGCGACGGTGGTGGCCGGCGGCCCGGGCCGGCCGGCGGGGCTCGACCAGGGCTACTACGTCAAGCCGACCGTCTTCGCCGACGTCACCAACGACATGACGATCGCCCGCGAGGAGATCTTCGGTCCGGTGCTGTGCATTCTCGGCTACGACGACCTCGACCACGCCGTCCGACTCGCCAACGACACCGATTACGGCCTGGCCGGCTACGTCTCGGGCGCTGACCTGGACACGGCGCGCGAGGTGGCCGGCAAGATCCGGGCCGGATGGGTGACCATCAACCACGCCTTCGACCTGAACGCGCCGTTCGGCGGCTACAAACGCAGCGGCAACGGCCGCGAATGGAGCGACTTCGGCTTCCACGAGTACCTGGAAGTCAAAAGCATCCTCGGCTACGCGCCGGCCCAGGGCGACCGGTAGCTCCCGTCACGCCCAAATCAGGCCCCGCACAGCGCAAATCCGGTGCGTGTCCTTCCACGCGATCGCGCATGCCCACCCTTAAGCTGGCTGCGATCAACAGGAGGGGCAGCGACGTATCGGCATCAACCATGGCGCCGGGCGAGATGGTAGTCACGGCGCGCTGACAGCAGACACCGAGCCGGGCGGGTCCCACCCCGCGCCGGCTCGTGGTACTCGGCCCCGGTGGGTCGCCCCGGTGCGCCGGGTGGGGCGGCTGGCGATCTGGGACCGACCGGAACGGCGCAGCGGCATCCCGGCGCTGGACGGGCTGCGCGCCATCGCGGTGGCACTGGTGCTCATCGGCCACGGCGGCATCCCCGGCGTCAGCGGCGGATTCATCGGCGTCGACGTCTTTTTCGTGCTCAGCGGGTTCCTGATCACCTCGCTGCTGCTCGACGAGCTGGGCCGCACCGGGCGCATCGAGCTGACCGGATTCTGGATCCGGCGCGCCCGACGGCTGCTTCCGGCGCTGGTGCTGATGGTGCTCACCGTGGCCGCCGCCCGCCAGCTGCTGCCCGAACGCTCGCTCACCGGGCTGCGCGACGACGCGATCGCGGCGTTCCTGTGGGTGGCGAACTGGCGGTTCGTCGCCCAGAAAACCGACTACTTCACCCAGGGCGCGCCGCCGTCGCCGCTGCAGCACACCTGGTCGCTCGGCGTGGAGGAGCAGTACTACTTCGTCTGGCCGCTGCTGCTCATCGCGGTCGCGCTGGCGCTGGCCGCGCGCGCCCGGCGCCGCTGCACCCGCGCCACCGTCGGCGGGGTGCGGTTCAGCGCGTTCGTCATCGCCACCGTGGGCGCGCTGGCGTCCGCGGCGGTGGCCATCGTGATGGCCGCCGACGGCACCCGCGACCGCATCTACTTCGGCACCGACACCCGGGCGCAGGCATTGCTGGTCGGCGCGGCCGCGGCGGCGCTGCTGGTGTCCGACTGGCCGTCGATGAACCGCGGCTGGTGCATGCTGCGCACCCGGTGGGCGCGCCGCGTCGCCCGGATCCTGCCGGTGCTGGGATTGGCCGGGCTGGCGGCGGCGACCCACTACGCCAGCGGCGCCAGCGGCGAATTCCGGCACGGCCTGCTGATCGGCGTCGCGATCGCGGCCGTGGCGGTGATCGCCCCCGTCGCGGTGGAGCAGCGCGGCGTGGTGGCGCGGGTGCTGGCGCTGCCGCCGCTGGTCTGGTTGGGCACCATCTCCTACGGCGTCTACCTGTGGCACTGGCCAATCTTCTTGGCGCTCAACGGGGAACGTTCCGGGTGGGCCGGTATGCCGCTGTTCGCCGCGCGGTGCGCGGCGACGGTGGCGGTGGCCGCCGCGTCGTGGTGGCTGCTCGAGCAGCCCATCCGGCGCTGGCGCCCGGCGCGGGTGCCGCTGTTGCCGCTGGCCGCGGCGACGGTGGCCAGCGCCGCCGCGGTCACGCTGCTGGTGGTGCCGGTGGGCACCGGGCCGGGCCTGCGTGAGGCGGGGCTGCCGCCCGGCGTCTCGGCGGTCGCGGCGGTGTCGCCGTCGCCGCCCGGAAATAGCCGGCCGCGAGATCCCAATCGCCCGTTCACCGTTTCGGTGTTCGGCGATTCGATCGGGTGGACGTGGATGCATTACCTGCCGCCGACGCCGGGGTTCGCCTTCCTCGACCACACCGTCATCGGATGCAGCCTGGTGCGCGGCACCCCGTACCGGTACATCGGCGAAACGCTGGAGCAGCGGCCGGAATGCGACGGCTGGCCGATCCGCTGGTCGAGGCAGGTCAGCCAGGACCAGCCCGACGTCGCGCTGCTGATCATCGGCCGCTGGGAAACGGTGGACCGGGTCAACGAGGGCCAATGGACCCACATCGGCGACCCCACCTTCGACGCGTACCTCAACGGTGAGCTGGAGCGGGCGCTGAACATCGTCGGCTCCACCGGCGTCCGGGTGGTGGTGGCCACCGTGCCGTACAGCCGCGGCGGCGAAAAGCCGGACGGCCGTTTGTATCCCGAGGACCAGCCGGATCGGGTCAACCTGTGGAACACCATGCTGCGCAAGACCGTCGCGCACCATCCCAACGTGGCGATCCTCGACCTGAACAAGAAGCTGTGCCCGGACGGGGTTTACACCGCCAAGGTGGACGGCATCAAGGTACGCAGCGACGGTGTGCACCTCACCCCGGAAGGGGTGAAGTGGTTGACACCGTGGCTGGAGGAGTCGCTGAGGTGAGACCCTAACCGCTTGTGCGGCAGCTGATTTCCATGCTGTCGCTGTCGCGGACCTGGAAGTTGAAGCTGACGTAGCCGTTGTCGGGGTTGCGCACCCGGTCGAGGTAGGGCTGGGTGTCGGCCGCGCTGGTGTTGTCGGCGACCACCAAAACCCCTGGGGAAAGCCGCGGTTCGAGCAGCTCGAGCACCGGCAGATACAGGTCCTTCCAGCCGTCGAGCAGCACGAAGTCCACCGGGCCCGGCAGATCCGCCAGCGTGGTCAGCGCGTCACCGTGAAGGATCGTGATCACATCGTCCAGTCCGGTCTCGGCGAACGTCTTCTTGGCCGCGGCGATCTTGGTGTCGCTCAGCTCGGTGGTCACCACCCGGCCGCTGCCGTTGTCGCGGACCGCGGCGGCCAGGTGCACGGCGGAGATGCCGAACGACATCCCGAACTCGACGACGGTGGCCGGGCGGGTGGCGCGCACCAGCGAGTACAGCAGCCGGCCCGCTTCCGGCGTCACCGGGATGTAGAACTCGCTCATCGCGTCGGCCCGCTGCTGCGCCGTCATCGGCTGATCGAATGTGCCGCGCCGCTCGCGCAACAACGACATCTGGTTCTTCGACTCGGAATACATGCGGTCGAGCGCCGATGCGACCCGGGGATCCTGCAACGTTGTGGTCATGGTGCACGAGCCTAGGCGCGAAGTCTGAGTGCGGGCTGGGCGCCGTCGGTGGCCATCAGGGATCCGTTAAGCGGTTTGACGAGCTCGCGGCCGCGGTGTCACTATGGTCTCCGCAAGCACCTCGGTAGGTGAGGCGTCTGCATGGATACAGGCCACTGACCCCGAACGTCGAGAGACGCCCCGGGTCAGGACAGCTCTTCCCGGACCCAAGGGTTGAGCCCAAGTGGCTTCCGGACCCCGGATACGCCGTGCAGTGCCGAAGCTCCGACGAGAGGGGTGCGACCGGCGGCGTTCTCCGGGCCGGTCATCGAATCCTCTTTCGTTCAGGTGGATGTGGTGGCACCCGCGTGTGTCTTGGCCGTGAGGAGGTGAGGGCGAGATGAGTCCCGGCGATAGTCCCTATCCGAAATCCGTTTCGTCCCGATCCGGCTCCGGCATCATGTCCACCGCCTGACCTTCACTGCTGGTCGCGCGGCTGACGCGTCGCTGTCGGTCGGGCCTCCGGCAGGAGAAGATCATGGCTTTTGTTGTCACGCACCGTTTTCCGACTGTTTCCAGTCGGCGTGGATGGTCGATGCTGCGCGCGGGCCGGTTGCTGGCCAACAAGTTTCACCAGCGGACCGCCATGACGCCACAGGAGCGGGCCAACCTGTATGTCTCGCGGATGCCGATCGCGGTGATCACCGCGTCGCTGGGCGGGCACCCGTTGGGTTCCGCCGACCAGCACCGGTGACCGGTTGCCGATGCCCGCGGCGGCGGGGGCGCTAGCGCCGGTCCGTCGCCGCGGGCGCGCGGCATGCCGTACCCGCGTCCGCCTCACGCCGAGTGAGGACACGTCCGAGAGAGCGAGGCTTCCGATGACTTCGATGCACACCCGCGGCCGGCGCACCCCGGGCGCTGCCGTGCAGAGTTCGGCGGTGTCCGACGCCGCCCACGTCGGCGACATCGTCGGCGCGTTCGGCCGCATCCGGCGCGGCGCCGACGGGGCCGCGGGCGGGCGCTGGCGCCAGCTGCGGACGTTGGCGGTCATCACCGGTCCCGGACTGATCGTGATGGTCGGCGACAACGACGCCGGCGGGGTCGCGACCTACGCGCAGGCCGGCCAGAACTACGGGATGGGCCTGCTGTGGACGCTGGTCTTGCTGATCCCGGTGCTCTACGTGAACCAGGAAATGGTGCTGCGGCTGGGCGCGGTCGCCCGGGTGGGGCACGCGCGGTTGATCTTCGAGCGGTTCGGCAGGTTCTGGGGCGCCTTCAGCGTCGGTGATCTGCTGATCCTCAACGCGCTGACGATCGTCACCGAATTCATCGGTGTGGCACTGGCTCTCGGCTTCCTGGGTTGCCCGAAGATCGTCGCCGTCCCGGCCGCCGCGGCGCTGCTGTTCGCCGTCGTGGCCGGCGGCTCGTTCCGCCGCTGGGAGCGGTTGATGTTCCTGCTGATCGCGGTGAACGTGCTGATCTTCCCGATGGTCCTGTTGGTGCATCCGGCCCCGAAAACGACTGTGGCCGGGTTGATCCCGCAGTTCCCGGGCGGGCTCAACTCGACCGTGCTGCTGCTGGTGGTCGCGATCGTGGGCACCACCGTCGCGCCGTGGCAGCTGTTCTTCCAGCAGTCCAACGTGGTGGACAAGCGCATCACCGCGCGCTGGATCCCTTACGGGCGAGCCGATTTGGTGATCGGGATCGTGGTGGTCATGGTCGGGGCGACGGCGCTGATGGCGGTGACGGCGTTCGGATTGGCCGGGACCGCCGCTGCCGGCCACTTCACCGACGCCGGGGCGGTGGCCGCCGGGCTGTCGGCGCACCTGGGCCGCACGGTCGGGGTGTTGTTCGCGATCATCCTGCTGGACGCCTCGCTGATCGGCGCCAACGCCGTCGGACTGGCGACCTCCTACGCGGTCGGTGACGCCATGGGCAAGCGGCACTCGTTGCACTGGAAGATCACCGAGGCGCCGCTGTTCTACGGCGGCTACGCGGTGCTGCTCGCGGCGTCGGCCGCGGTCTCCTTCAGCCCGGACCACATCCTGGGCCTGGTGACCCAGGGCGTGCAGGCGCTGGCCGGCGTGCTGCTGCCCTCGGCGACCGTCTTCCTGGTGTTGCTGTGCAACGACCGGGCGGTGCTGGGGCCGTGGGTGAACACGGTGCGGCAGAACATCGCCGCGTGGACCATCGTGTGGTGCCTGGTGCTGTTGTCGCTGGCGCTGACGGCGACAACGTTCTTCCCCGATCTGTCCACCGGCACCATCGAAGCCGGGCTGGCGGCCGGTGCCGTGCTCGGCGTCGTCGCCGGTGCGGTGATGATCGTCGTGGGCCGGCGCCAGCGCGACCTCGCCGAGGCCGAGGCCATCGTGCGTACGCTGGGCGGCGGCCTGGATCCCGAGCAGGTCGATGAGCTCGACGACGCGTCGTCGCTGACCCGCGCCGAGCGGCGGGCCGTGCGCCGGCAGGACCGGGAGAACTGGCAAACCCCCAGCCTGGCCCTGCTCGACCGGCCGGCGATGTCGCCGATGCGCCGGGCGGGGCTGTTCACCCTGCGGGGCTACCTGGTGGTGGCCGTGGTGTTCGTCATCATCAAGCTCGTGCAGGCCGGCGTGGTCGGCCCGGCCGCCTCACTGTGAATCACTGTGAATCAGTGGGCAGCAGAACGATTTTCCCGTGGGTGTGCCGCTGCTCGAGTTCGGCGAACGCGTCGGCGACCCGATCCAGCGGATAGGTCGCGGCGATGTCGAACTCGAGGGCGCCGGAGACGATCAGATCGGCCATCTCGGCCAGCACTTCCGGGGTCGACGCCTCGGCGCTGCCTTCGGTCTTGGCGCCCACTTCCGCGGCCTTCTCGAAGGAGATGATCGTGTCGATCCGCTCCGGTGGCACACCGAGGTCCACGGCGAGCTGCACGTACTGCGGGCCGAAAAGGTCGATGAACGCGTCGATTCCGTCCGGCGCCGCCTCGCGCAGCCGATCGGCCAGACCGTCCCCGTAGGCGATCGGGACGACACCGTGCGCGCGCAGCCAGTCCGCATTGCCCGGGCCGGCGATGCCGAGCACCCGCGCCTTGCGCAGCACCAGCAGCTGCGTCACCAGGCTGCCCACCCCGCCCGCGGCCGCCGACACCGCGACCGTCTCACCCGGTTGCGGCGCCACCGCACGCACCGCGGCGTAGGCCGTCACACCCACCACATACAGCGAACCCGCCACTTCCCAACTCAGTTCGGGCGGCTTGCGGATCAACTGCCCCACCGGGACGGCGGTGTGGGTGGCATGGCTGGACCGGCGCAGACTGAACCCCAAAACCTCGTCGCCGACCGCGAATTCGGTCACCCCCGGCCCCACCTCCGTGACCACGCCGGCCAGGTCGCTGCCCTCACCGGAGGGGAAGGTGGCCGGGAACCTCTCGTGCAACGCCCCGACCCGGATGGCGGCCTCCCCGGGATTGATCCCGGCGGCGCGCACCTCGACGACCACCTCGCCCGGCCCGGGCGCGGGCATCTCGATGTCGGCGACATACAACACCTCGCGTCCGCCGTACCGGTCGAACCGAACCGCGCGCGCCGCTGCAGCCGTCATGCCGTTCCCCTCCCCGTCGGATGCCCGCCCCCGCCAGCATAGGCGCGCGGCGGCACTACCCACCGGCCGAGAATTGGGCATATGTTCATAACAGCTGCCCGATGCCCACCGGCGTTTCGCCGGCGGCGCCGGGGCGGTGGTGAACCTCGTTGGGGGAAGGAAGCTGCGTGCAGGCCGCTCGGATCGGCATCGCCGGCTGCGCTGCGGTCGTCATCGCGGCCGCCGGTTGCGGAGGCGGCGGCAAGGGCTCGTCGCCGGGCTCCGGTTCGCCCACGCCGTCGAGCAGTTCGGGCGCCGTCACCGGCCCGCCGCCGGGACAACCCAGCGACTACGGCTACCTGCTGATCAAGCCGAGCGACGTCGGCGGAGGTCTGAGCGCTCCCCAGTCACCGATGCTCAACCCCAACAACGCCCCAGGGGCCGCGCAGCTTTTCGCCAACGCCGACAGCAGCCGGCGGCTGTGGGACACCATCGTGATCGCCGCCGACGCCCCGGCCGCCACCGCCGAACTGGCCGCCACCAAGAGCAGTTACGCCGGCAAGGTGAACGGCGACTGGCGCCCGGTTGCCGTCGGCGCCAACGGGACAACGATTTCGGGCGGCTCCTCGGACAACACCCAGGCGATGACGGTGCTGTTGTTCACCGAGGGCAGGGCCCTGGTCACCCTGGAATTCGACAGCGCGCCCAACGACCCGATCGACCCGGCCGTCGCGGTCGACATCGCCCGCAAGCAGGACGCCGCGATCAGGACCGGGCTGCCCGGCTAGCCGCGAAAGACCGCCGGGGCCAATGTGTTTCGGTGACGGCAACGGATGCTGCGAGTCGGCGGAGCCGAAACCGGCGGCGGCCGTTGCCATCTGACGATGGCCGGTCGCCGGTCAGGCCACGACCTGGATGGGGTCGCCGACGTTGACCTCGTTGAAGTACCACGCGGCGTTATCGGGGCTCAGGTTGATGCATCCATGGCTGACGTTCGCGTAGCCCTGCGAGTCGACCGACCACGGCGCCGAATGCACGTACACCCCGCTCCAGGTGACCCGAACCGCGTACTGGGCGGTGATCTTGTAGCCCTCCGGCGAGCTGAGCGGGATGCCGATGGTGCGCGAGTCCATCACCACCGAACGCTGCTTTTCCAGCGCGGTGAAGTTACCGATCGGGGTGGGCCGGCTGGGTTTGCCCATCGACGCCGGCATGGTGCGCAGCACCTCGCCGTTGCGGCTCACGGTGAAGGTGTGTTTGGAGATGCTGGCAACGCCCAGCAGCGCGTCGCCGGTGTCGAAACCGGTGGTCAGCGCCTGCACGCCGACCGAAACGTGGCCGTGCGCGGGCCAATACCGGTTCGGGACGAACCGGACGACCGTGTTGTCGTCGGCCCACTCGAAATGCCCGCGGACACCGGCCGGCGACACCACGTGAATCGACCGCTCGACGGCGGCCCGGTCGGCCGCCGGTGCGGTGAACGTCACGACGATCGGGTGGGCCACACCCACCACGGCCCCGTTGGCGGGCAAAATCGAGGCGATGCCGGGGACTGGCTGGGGCAACGGCACCGAAGCGCCGCCGCGGCCGACCGGCGCTACCAGGGCCATGACCGTGATCGCGACCATAACAAATAGATAACGACCCGCTCGACGCATAGCGTCCACCCTTCGAGATGGTGCGATCAACACACCGATATTCTACTTGTTGTCCGCCGACCACCGGTTTCAGCAAACAATGACAGTTCGGTTCGGTCGGCGCGGTCGCGTTCCGATCACCGGTTGGGTGCAATCGCGGCGAGGAGTGGGCATGGCTGGTGAGGATCACTACACGCGTCCCTGCGCGGACTCGGCGGCGCTGGTGCTGATCGACGTGCAACGCGATTTCTACGCCGACGACGCCCCGATGCGAGTCGAGGGAACGAGTGCGGCGCTCGGCGCAATGGCCGAGCTGGCCCGCGCCTTCCGGCGCCGCGAGCTGCCGATCGTGCACGTGGTGCGCCTGTACCGGGCCGACGGGTCGAACGCCGACCCGGTGCGGCGCCGCTTTATCGAGGACGGCGCCCGCGTGGCGGAGCCGGGCAGCCCCGGCTCACAGATCACGCCCGAGCTGTTGCCGAAAGCCGTTGAGCTGGACCACCAATTGCTGCTCTCCGGTGGCTTCCAGCAGATCGGGCCGGCCGAGCACGTGATGTACAAGCCGCGCTGGGGAGCCTTCTACGGCACCAAGCTCGAGCAGCATCTGCGCGAAAGCGGCACGGACACATTGGTTTTCGCGGGCTGCAATTTCCCCAACTGTCCCCGCACGTCGATCTACGAGGCGTCCGAACGCGACTTTCGCATCGTGCTGGTGACCGACGCCATCTCGGGTTTGTACGACCGCGGCGCCCAGGAATGCCGGGCCATCGGGGTGGCGGTGCGCGACACCGCGCAGACGCTGGATTGGCTCGGCGGGTAGCCGCGGGTTAGCCTCGGCGAGATCGCAAGGCCGAGCCCGACCACGACAGGAGTGCGGGTGCTGTTCCGTCAGCTGGAGTACTTCGTGGCGGTGGCCTCCGAGCGGCACTTCGCCCGGGCCGCCGAGAAGTGCTTCGTGTCCCAGCCGGCGCTGTCCGCCGCGATCGCCAAGCTGGAAAAGGAGCTGAACGTCACGCTGATCAATCGTGGCCACAGTTTCGAGGGCCTCACCCCCGAGGGTGAGCGATTGGTGGTGTGGGCCAGGCGGATTCTCGCCGAGCACGACGCGTTCAAGGCCGAGGTCGACGCCGTTCGGTCGGGGGTCACCGGGACGCTTCGGCTGGGCACCGTGCCGACCGCGTCCACCACCGCGTCCCTGCTGCTGTCCGCGTTCTGCTCCGCGCACCCGTTGGTGAAGGTGCAGATCCTGTCCCGGCTCTCGGCCGGCGAGCTGTACCGGCGGTTGCGCGAGTTCGAACTCGACGCTGCCATCGCCCATACCGCGCCCGACGACATCCCCGACGTGAACCTGGTGCCGGTCTACCGCGAGCGTTATGTGTTGCTGGCACCGGCGGACCTGCTTGCATCCGGCGCCGCCACCATGACCTGGGTGCAGGCCGCCCAGTTGCCGCTGGCCCTGCTCACCCCGGACATGCGGGACCGCCAGATCATCGACCGGGCGTTCGCCGACCACGGCATCACGCTGCACCCGCAGGTCGAAACCGACTCCGTGGCTTCGCTGTTCGCGCAGGCGTCGGCGGGTAGTTGGGCGTCCATCGTGCCGCACACCTGGCTGTGGGCATCGCCGCTGGGCCCCGGCATCCGGGCGGTGGAGTTGGTCGATCCGGTGCTCACCGCCGACGTGGTGCTGGCCATCAAGTCGCACGGCCCCGGCTCGCCGATCGCGCGGGCGCTGGCCGCGTCCGCCGGCCGGCTGCAGCTGAACGACTTCTTCGACGCGCAGCTGCTGGGCGTCACGCGCCGGCGCTGACCGCGGCCGGCGACGCCGCGCTGGCCGGGTTCCGGTTGGCCAGGTGGCCGCTTTCCATCCCGGCGGTCGGATCGAGCTCGCAGTCGATCAGCGACGGCCCGCCGGAGCCGATCGCCTCCGTCAGCGCCGCCCGCAGTTCGGCCGCCGTGCTGACGTGATATCCCTTGCCGCCGAACGCCTCCGCGATCAGCTCGTGGCGGGCCCGGGCGCTGAGCACGGTGGGCGCCGGGTCATCCCCGTGCGGGGCCTCGTCGCCGCGGTAGACACCGCCGTTGTTGAGGATGACGACGGTCACCGGCAGGCGGTAGCGGCAGATGGTCTCGATCTCCATCCCGCTGAAGCCGAACGCGCTGTCGCCCTCGATCGCGACCACCGGCCGACCGGTCTCGACCGCGGCGCCGATGGCGAAGCCCATGCCGATGCCCATCACGCCCCAGGTTCCGGTGTCGAGCCGGTGCCGAGGCAGTTCCATGTCGACGACGTTGCGGGCCAGGTCGAGCGCGTTGGCCCCCTCGTTGACCACGTAGACGTCGCGGTTGTCTTGCAGCACAGCGCGAATCGCGCCCAGGGCGTTGTAGAACCGCATCGGGTGCGGGTCCTCGGCGAGGCGCTCGCGCATCTTGGCGTCGTTGTGGGCCCGGCGCTCGGCCAGTTCCTCGGTCCACCGCGCCGGTACGGTGATCGGCCGGGCGGCCAGCGCGTCGCACAGCGCGGACATCACCGAGCCGATGTCGCCGGCCAGCGGCGCGGCGATCTGCTGGTTGCTGTCGAACTCCGACGGCTCGATGTCGACCTGGACGAACTTGACGCCGGCCGACCATTGCGGCGATTCCCCGTGTCCCAGAAGCCAATTCAGCCGGGCGCCGACCAACAGCACCGCGTCGGCGCGCCCGATGGCCAGCGAGCGCGCGGCCGCGACGGACTGTGGGTGCGCGTCCGGTATCAGCCCCTTGGCCATCGACATCGGCAGGAACGGAATCCCGGTGCACTCGACGAATCGCCGAATCTCGTTGTCGGCCTGGGCGTATGCCGCGCCCTTGCCCAGCACGATCAACGGCCGCCGGGCGTTGGTGAGCACGTCCAGCGCGCGATCGAGCGCCTCGGGCGCGGGCAGCTGGCGGGGGGCGGGGTCGACGACCCGCCACAGCGTGCCGGCGGCGGCCGAAGCGTCCATGGCCTGGCCCAGGACGTCGCCGGGGATGTCCAGGAAGACACCGCCGGGGCGGCCGGAGACCGCCGTCCGCACGGCGCGCGCGACGCCGCGGCCGATGTCGTCGACGCGGTTGATCCGGTACGCCGCCTTCGCGAAAGGCCTTGCGGCGTCCAGCTGGTCGAGGTCCTGGTAATCGCCGCGGCGCAGATCGACCAGCGCCCGATCGCTCGAGCCGGAGATCTGGATCATCGGGAAGCAGTTCGTCGTGGCGTTCGCCAGCGCGGGCAGGGCGTTGAGGAAGCCGGGTCCCGACGTGGTCAGGCACACGCCGGGACGACGGGTGAGGAATCCCGCGGCTGCCGCCGCGTTGCCGGCCGAGGCCTCCTGCCGAAAGCCGAGGTAGCGGATGCCCGACGCCTGCGCGACGCGGGCCAGGTCGGTGATCGGAATGCCGACGATGCCGTAGATGGTCGCGACATCGTTGGCCCGCAGCGCCTGCACCACCAGATGGAAGCCGTCGATCAGCCGTGCGGATTCCGGCGCCGGGCCGGCGGATGCCGAGGTTGCGGACATGTGGCGACTCCTGCCGTGCGGGTGTGGATACTGCCCAGCCATCACAATGACCCCGCCGACCGTCAGGTGTCCAAGTCGAACGCGCTATCCGGCCATTCACGACGTTTATCGCGGCAGGTCAGCGCCGGGACGGCCGGGGTCGATAATTGGAGCTTATCGATCGTGAGCGGATCGGTATTGGACGCAGCGCAACGGCGCCCGGCATGGTGGCAGCGACGGCACAACGGGAAAGGATGTGGCGATGACGTCCGAGGCGACACCGAGCGCGACGGCCGCCGGACCGCGGCTGGCCGACCTGGTCGAGGCGGCCGCGCAGCGGGCGCCGCGGGCGCCGGCGCTGCTGGTCGCCTCCGGGCGCACCCCGATCGCCTATGCGGATCTGGTCCGGCTCGTCGATGACCTGGCCGCCCGGCTGCGGGCCGCCGGTTTGGGGCCGGGCGACCGGGTCGGGCTGCGCGCCGGCAGCAACCCCGAATTCGTGGTCGCGCTGCTGGCCGCGTCGCGGGCGGATCTCGTTGTGGCGCCGCTGGATCCGGCCCTGCCCGCCGCCGACCAGCTGTCCCGCAGCCGGTCGGTGGGCGCTCGGGCGGTGCTCGTCGACCGGCTCGGCGAGGGCCAGACGGCACCCGAGAGCGCCCCCTGCTGGCCGGTCACCGTCACGGTCGGGCCCGACGACGGCGCCCCGACGGTCGACCTGACCGTCACCGCGGCGCCCACACACGACGTGACCGCGCCGCAGGGCCTGCGCGACGACGACGCCATGATCATGTTCACCGGGGGAACCACCGGGGCACCGAAAATGGTGCCCTGGACCCGGCACAACATCGCCGCCTCGATCCGGTCTATTGTCGCCGGATACGGGCTGGGGCCGCGGGATGCGACGGTGGCGGTGATGCCGCTCTACCACGGGCACGGTCTGCTGGCCGCGCTGCTGGCCACCCTGGCATCCGGGGGAGCGGTGTTGTTGCCCGCGCGCGGAAAGTTCTCGGCGCACACCTTCTGGGACGACATCTCCGCCGTCGGCGCCACCTGGTACACGGCCGTCCCGACCATCCATCAGATCCTGCTGGAGCGTGCCCGCACCGAAGCGCCGCGCGGCACCCACGCGCTGCGGTTCATCCGCAGCTGCAGCGCGCCGCTGACGGCCGAGACCGCGCAGGCGCTGCAGGACACCTTCGGTGCGCCCGTGGTGTGCGCCTTCGGGATGACCGAGGCCACCCACCAGGTGTCCACCACCGCCATCGACGGCGCCGTGCACAGCGAAAACCCCGGCGCCACACCGGGTCTCGTCGGCCGGTCGACCGGCCCGGACATCCGGATCGCCGGGCCGGACGGGCAACCGCTGCCCGCCGACACCGTCGGCGAGGTCTGGCTGCGCGGCGCCACCGTGGTGCGCGGCTACCTCGGCGATCCGGCGATCACCGCCGCCAACTTCACCGACGGGTGGCTGCACACCGGCGACCTGGGCACCCTGTCGGCCGCCGGCGACCTGGTCATCCGCGGCCGGATCAAGGAACTGATCAACCGGGGCGGGGAGAAGATCTCGCCGGAACGGGTCGAGGGTGTGCTGGCCGGCCACCCCGACGTGCTGGAGGCGGCCGTGTTCGGCCGGCCGGACCAGCTGTACGGCGAAACGGTGGCCGCGGTGATCGTCACCCGCGGCTCGGCGGCGCCGACGGCCGACGAGCTGGCGTCGTTCTGCCGGGAACGGCTGGCGCCCTTCGAGGTGCCGGCCGAGTTCCGGCGGGCCGCCGAGCTGCCGCACACCGCGAAGGGCTCGCTGGACCGCCGCGCGGTGGCCGAACAATTCGGCGAAAGCGCTTGACCGGCAGTGTGATTCGGGTCAGACCGCGGCGGTGGCCACTCGGGCGGCCGCGGATTCCGGCATCGGCTCGTAGCGGGCGAACGACCGGGTGAACGAGGCCGCGCCGTGCGCCAGCGACCGCAGGTCGATGGCGTAGCGGGTCAGCTCCACCTGCGGCACCTCGGCCTTGACCACGGTGCGCTCGTGACCGGCGGTGTCGGTGCCGAGCACGCGGCCGCGCCGGCCGGACAGATCGCCCATCACCGCACCGACGAAATCGTCGGGCACCAGCACCGAAATCTCGTCGATGGGCTCGAGCAACACCACCTTGGTGGCCGCGGCCGCCTCCCGCAGCGCCAGCGCGCCCGCCATCTGGAACGCGAAGTCCGACGAGTCGACGCTGTGCGCCTTGCCGTCGAGCAGGGTGACGCGAATGTCGACCACCGGGTAACCCGCGTGCACACCCTTTTCCATCTGGGCGCGCACCCCCTTCTCCACGCTCGGAATGAACTGCCGCGGCACCGCCCCGCCGACCACCTTGTCGACGAACTCGAACCCGGAGCCTTCCGGCAGCGGCTCCACCTCGATGTCGCACACCGCGTACTGGCCGTGGCCGCCGGACTGTTTGACGTGCCGGCCGTGCCCTTTGGCCTTGCCCGCGAACGTCTCTCGCAGCGGGATCCGCAGCTCCACGGTGTCCACCGTGACGCCGTACCGGTTGGCCAGCGCGTCCAGCACGACACCGGCGTGCGATTCGCCCATGCACCACAGCACGATCTGGTGGGTCTCCTGGTTCTGCTCGATCCGCAGCGTCGGATCCTCGGCGGCCAGCCGGCCCAGCCCCACCGACAGCTTGTCCTCGTCGGTCTTGGCGTGCGCGGCGATCGCGACCGGCAGCAGCGGCTCGGGCATGGTCCAGGGCTTGAGCACCAGCGGCTCGGACTTGTCCGACAGCGTGTCGCCGGTTTCGGCCCGGCTCAGCTTGCCGATCGCGCAGATGTCACCGGCCACCACGGCCGAGGCCGGGCGTTGCTGCTTGCCCAGCGGGAAGGACAGCACCCCGATGCGCTCGTCCTCGTCGTGATCGGGGTGGGCATGGCCGTTCCCGTTGCCGGTGCCGAAGAACGACGCAAAATGGCCTGACACGTGAACCGTCGCGTCGGGCCTGATGGTCCCGGAGAACACCCGGACCAGGCTGACCCTGCCCACGTAGGGGTCCGACGTCGTCTTCACCACCTCGGCGAGCAACGGGCCGTCGGGGTCGCAGGCCAGCCCGGCGCGCGGCGCGCCGACCTGGGTGAAGACCTCCGGCAGCGGGTGTTCCATCGGCGACGGGAAGCCGCGGGTGGCGACCTCCAGCAGCTCGCACGTGCCGACGCCGGTGCTGCTGCAGACCGGGATCACCGGGAAGAACGACCCGCGGGCGACGGCCCGCTCCAGGTCGGCGATGAGCACCGTTTCGTCGATGGACTCCCCACCCAGGTACCGCTCCATCAGCGACTCGTCCTCGGACTCCTCGATGATCCCCTCGATCAGGGTGCCGCGAGCGGCCTCGATCTGCGCGGCGTCGGCGGGATCCGGCGGCCGCACAGCGCGTTTGCCGTCGGCGTAGGCGTAGCGCCGCTGCGACAACAGGCCGATCAGGCCGGTGCAGGCCGGCAGACCGGTGGGCAGGTACAGCGGTAAAACCTTGTCGCCGAACGCGTTCTGCGCGGCGGCCAGCGCCTCGGCGTAGTTGGCGCGGGCGTGGTCGAGCTTGGTGATCAGCACCGCGCGGGGCATGCCCACCTGGTTGCATTCCTGCCACAACAGTTTGGTGGGCTCGTCGACACCCTCGTTGGCCGCGATCACGAACAGCGCGCAGTCGGCGGCCCGCAGCCCGGCGCGCAGCTCGCCGACGAAGTCGGCGTATCCGGGTGTGTCGACCAGGTTGACCTTGACGCCGTCGTGCGACAGGGACGCCACGGCGACCCCCACCGACCGTTGCTGGCGGATCTCGGCCTCGTCGTAGTCGCAGACCGTGCTGCCGTCGGCGACCGAGCCGGGGCGGTTCAACACCCCGGCGGCGACCAGCAGCGCTTCGACCAGAGTGGTTTTGCCGCCGCCCGACGGTCCCACCAGCACGACGTTGCGAATCTCGCCCGGACTCTTGGCGGTAGGAGCGTTTCCCGCGCCTTGGGAAGTAGTTGTCTTGTCCGCCATGACTTTCCTCCAGGTCGCCCGGGGCGCACCGTTGCCGGCCCGGCTAGCACCTTTCTAGCTACCCTTCACCGAACTTCCGTCGACCACAAGACCGTCGGGCCGGATCAGCGTTTTCGGGCCGATCCGCCCGCGCGGCGCCGGCGCCTCAGGGCGCCCAGCCGGACCACCGCCGCACCGCGATCGCGATCACCGGACCGTCCAACGGAACCGATTGGTACTGAGGGTATTTCGCGCGCAGCAGCCGGTAGCCGGTCTCCAGGGCCGCCCCGTCGCGGTGGATGGTGGCCAGACCGTCGGCGCGCACCCACCACAGCCGGGTCCAATCGTCGGCGTAGTGGTCGGCCAGCAGGCTCACCTGCGGGTTGGCGTCGATGTTGGCCAGCCGCCGCAGCCGCCGCGTGGTCTTGGGTTTGGCGTCGACGGCCGTGTACACCACGTCCGGGTCGGCGTCATGGTCCGCGTCGGGGCCTTGCGCGAGGGCGAAGACGACCGGCACCAGGTGGGGCTGCCCGCCCGGGGAGACGCTGGCCAACCGGGCTACCGAGGCCCGGCCGAACCTCGCCCTGGCGTCGAATTCGCCCACCAGATCAGGGTAGGGCGCGCGGCAGCAAACGGCGGTAAGCCTATGAGCCGGCTGAGAACCTGGCACATGCCGTGCATAGCTACCTGCATTACGGTTATATACACAAAATTGTGCCGCCAGGATCCTCAGGCCGGGACAGTTTGGTGTTTACCGCGACGCAGGAGGGTGACGGGATGAGCAAATCGCACCACCGCTCGGTCTGGTGGTCATGGTTGGTCGGTGTGCTGACCGTGGTCGGGCTGGGCCTCGGTCTGGGGTCCGGCGTGGGGCTGGCGCCGGCGTCCGCGGCACCGTCGGGCCTGGCGCTGGACCGGTTCGCCGATCGCCCCCTGGCGCCGATCGACCCGTCGGCCATGGTCGGTCAGGTGGGGCCGCAAGTGGTCAACATCGACACCAAGTTCGGCTACAACAACGCGGTGGGCGCCGGTACCGGCATCGTGATCGACCCGAACGGCGTGGTGCTCACCAACAACCACGTCATCTCGGGCGCCACCGAAATCAGCGCGTTCGACGTCGGCAACGGGCAGACCTACGCCGTCGACGTGGTCGGCTATGACCGCACCCAGGACATCGCCGTGCTGCAGCTGCGCGGCGCGACCGGCCTGCCCACCGCCACCATCGGCGGCGAGGCCACGGTGGGCGAGCCCATCGTCGCGCTCGGCAACGTCGGCGGCCAGGGCGGCACCCCCAACGCGGTGGCCGGCAAGGTCGTCGCGCTCAACCAGAGCGTCTCGGCGACCGACACGCTGACCGGCGCGCAGGAGAACCTCGGCGGCCTGATCCAGGCCGACGCGCCGATCAAGCCGGGCGACTCCGGTGGCCCGATGGTGAACAGCGCCGGGCAGGTGATCGGCGTGGACACCGCCGCCACCGACAGCTACAAGATGTCCGGCGGGCAGGGCTTCGCCATCCCGATCGGCCGCGCCATGGCCGTCGCCAACCAGATCCGCTCCGGCGCCGGCTCCAACACCGTGCACATCGGGCCCACCGCATTCCTCGGGCTGGGCGTGACGGACAACAACGGCAACGGCGCGCGGGTGCAGCGGGTGGTCAACACCGGCCCGGCCGCGGCCGCGGGCATCGCGCCCGGCGACGTCATCACCGGCGTCGACACCGTCCCGATCAACGGGGCGACGTCGATGACCGAGGTGCTCGTCCCGCACCATCCCGGTGACACCATCGCGGTGCACTTCCGGTCCGTCGACGGCGGCGAGCGCACCGCGAACATCACCCTGGCGGAGGGGCCGCCGGCCTGACATCCGCGCCGGTGAGAGCGGGTCGGTGGCCAATTCGCTTGGCACCGGGCGTGATTCGTCGCGGCCGGGCGAGGGGGGTTCCGAAACTCGCACTCAGGGTACCCGTGGCATCGTGGATTCGATGAACGACGCAAGAGAAGCTGTCGAACACCATCCCGAGGAAGGCAGTCACGTCCAGGACGGTGTCGTCGAGCACCCCGAGGCCGAGGACTTCGACAACGCCGCCGCGCTGCCCACCGACCCGACGTGGTTCAAGCACGCCGTGTTCTACGAGGTGCTGGTCCGCGCGTTCTTCGACGCCAACGCCGACGGCGCCGGCGACCTGCGCGGTCTGCTGGCGCAGCTGGACTACCTGCAGTGGCTGGGCATCGACTGCATCTGGCTGCCCCCGTTCTACGACTCGCCGCTGCGCGACGGCGGTTACGACATCCGGGATTTCTACAAGGTGCTGCCGGAGTTCGGCACGGTCGAGGATTTCGTGGCGCTGCTCAACGCCGCCCACGAGCGGGGCATCCGGGTGATCACCGACCTGGTGATGAATCACACATCGGAGTCGCACCCCTGGTTCCAGGAGTCCCGGCACGACCCCGACGGACCGTACGGCGACTTCTACGTGTGGAGCGACACCAGCGACCGCTACGCCGACGCCCGCATCATCTTCGTCGACACCGAGGAGTCCAACTGGACGTTCGACCCGGTGCGCCGCCAGTTCTACTGGCACCGGTTCTTCTCCCACCAGCCCGACCTGAACTACGACAACCCGGCCGTGCAGGAAGCCATGATCGACGTGATCCGGTTCTGGCTCGGGCTGGGAATCGACGGGTTCCGGCTGGACGCGGTGCCCTACCTGTTCGAGCGGGAGGGCACCAACTGCGAGAACCTGCCGGAGACGCACGCCTTCCTCAAGCGGGTCCGCAAGGTCGTCGACGACGAGTTCCCGGGCCGGGTGTTGCTGGCCGAGGCCAACCAGTGGCCGGCCGACGTGGTCGAGTATTTCGGCGACCCCAGCACCGGCGGCGACGAATGCCACATGGCGTTCCACTTCCCGCTGATGCCGCGCATCTTCATGGCCGTGCGCCGCGAGTCGCGATTCCCGATCTCGGAGATCCTGGCCCAGACGCCGCAGATCCCCGAGATGGCGCAGTGGGGGATCTTCCTGCGCAACCACGACGAGTTGACGCTGGAGATGGTCACCGACGAAGAGCGCGACTACATGTACGCCGAGTACGCCAAGGATCCGCGGATGAAGGCCAACGTCGGCATCCGCCGCCGGCTGGCGCCGCTGCTGGACAACGACCGCAACCAGATCGAGCTGTTCACCGCCCTGCTGCTGTCCCTGCCCGGCTCGCCGGTGCTCTACTACGGCGACGAGATCGGCATGGGCGACGTGATCTGGCTGGGGGATCGCGACGGGGTGCGCACGCCGATGCAGTGGACGCCGGACCGCAACGCCGGCTTCTCCAAGGCCAACCCCGGCCGGCTGTATCTGCCACCCAGCCAGGACCCGGTGTACGGCTACCAGGCGGTCAACGTGGAGGCGCAGCGCGACACCTCGACGTCGCTGCTCAACTTCACCCGCACCATGCTGGCCGTGCGGCGCCGGCACGAGGCCTTCGCGATCGGCACGTTCGAGGAGCTCGGCGGGTCCAACCCGTCGGTGCTGGCGTTCGTGCGGCAGGTGTCCAACGACGGGGACACCGTGCTGTGCGTCAACAACCTGTCGCGGTTCCCGCAGCCGATCGAGCTGAATCTGCAGCACTGGAGCGGGTGCATCCCGGTCGAGCTGACCGGGCACGTGGAGTTCCCCCGCATCGGGCACCTGCCCTACCTGCTGACCCTGCCGGGGCACGGTTTCTATTGGTTCCAGCTGACCGCATGCGAGGAGGACACATGACTCGCGCCGCGACGGTACACAGCGTTAGGTATGAGAAGGAGCGGCGCAGATGACCGAACCCGCCAAGCTGCCGTGGTCCGATTGGCTTCCGCAGCAACGTTGGTACGCCGGCCGCAACCGCCGGCTGACCGGCGCCGAACCGAGCGTGATCGTCGGGTTGCGCGACGATCTGGACCTGGTGCTGGTCGACGCCGACTACGCCGACGGCTCACGGGACCGCTACCAGGTCCTGGTGCGCTGGGATGCCGCACCGGTCTCCGAGTACAGCACCGTGGCCACCATCGGCGCCGCCGACGACCGGACCGGCTTCGACGCGTTGTACGACGACGAGGCGCCGCAGTTTTTGCTCTCCCTGATCGACTCGTCGGCGGTGCGCCGCGCGTCCGGGGCCGAGGTGAGATTCGCCAAGGAGCCCGACGCCCAGCTGCCGCTCGAGGCGATGGCGCACGTGTCGGACGCCGAGCAGTCCAACACCAGCGTGATCTTCGACCGCGACGCCATCTTCAAGGTGTTCCGCCGGGTCAGCAGCGGTATCAACCCCGACATCGAGCTGAACCGGGTGCTCGGCCGCGCCGGCAACCCGCACGTCGCCCGGCTGTTGGGCACCTACGAGATGGCGGGTGCGGACGGCACCCCCGAGACGGCCTGGCCGCTGGGCATGGTGACCGAGTTCGCCGCCAACGCCGCGGAGGGCTGGGCGATGGCCACCGCCAGCGTTCGCGACCTGTTCGCCGAGGGCGATCTGTATGCGCACGAGGTCGGCGGCGACTTCGCCGGTGAGTCCTACCGCCTGGGCGAGGCGGTGGCGTCCGTGCACGCCACCCTGGCCGAGACGCTGGGCACCTCGCAAGCCGCGTTCCCGGTGGACAACGTGCTGGCGCGGCTCTCCTCGACCGCGGCCCTGGTGCCCGAGCTGACCGAGTACGCGGCCACCATCGAGGAGCGGTTCGCCAAGCTGGCCACCGAGACCATCACCGTGCAGCGGGTGCACGGCGACCTGCACCTGGGCCAGGTGCTGCGCACCCCGGAGAGCTGGCTGCTCATCGACTTCGAGGGCGAACCGGGCCAGCCGCTCGAGGAACGCCGCGCGCCCGACTCACCGCTGCGCGACGTGGCCGGCGTGCTGCGGTCGTTCGAGTACGCCGCCTACGGGCCGCTGGTGGAGCAGGGCTCGCAAAACACGGACAAGCAGCTGGCGGCCCGGGCCCGGGAATGGGTGGAGCGCAACCGCACCGCGTTCTGTGACGGCTATGCGGCCGCCTCCGGCATCGACCCGCGCGATTCGGCGCCGCTGCTGGCCGCCTACGAATTGGACAAGGCGGTCTACGAGGCCGGGTACGAGGCGCGGCACCGGCCCGGCTGGCTGCCGATCCCGCTGCGCTCCATCGCCCGGTTGACCGCGGCCTGACCCGCGCGCCCTGCGCGCGCCGGCACCGTCTGGAAGCATGTGCGTGTGCCGAGTGAGATCAACAACAGCGAAACCAGGTTGTCGTGGGTGCTGGCGGTGCTGGCCGGGGTGCTGGGAGCCACCGCCTTCACGCACTCCGCCGGCTACTTCGTGACCTTCATGACCGGCAACGCCCAGCGCGCGATGCTCGGCTACTTCCGCGGCGACGTGGTGTTGTCGGTGACGGCGGGGGTGCTGATCGTGTGCTTCGTCGCCGGCGTGGTGATCGCCTCGGTGTGCCGACGGCATTTCTGGGTGGACCACCCGCACGGCCCCACCGTGCTGACGACGTTCAGCCTGGTGGCGGCCACCCTGGTGGACGTCATCGACGAGGGCTGGGAGGAGAACCTGCTCGACTTCGCGCCGATCATGTTGGTGACGTTCGGCATCGGCGCGTTGAACACGTCGTTCGTCAAGGACGGCGAGGTGTCGGTTCCGCTGAGCTACGTGACCGGAACCCTGGTCAAGATGGGGCAGGGCATCGAACGCCACATCGCCGGTGGGACGGCGGCGGACTGGCTGGGCTATTTTCTGCTGTTCGCCAGCTTCGTGGTGGGGGCCACCGTCGGCGGCTTCATCAGTCTGTTCGTCAACGGCACGTCGATGTTGGTGGCGGCCACCGTGATGTGCGCGTTGACCACCGGCTACACCTATTTCCATTCCGATCGCCGGGCGCTGCTCGACGAGGCGTGAGACAAAGCAGCGGCAGTAGCGCTGACCGGTGCGCTACTGCCGCTGCTGGCCGGGGTCAGGTGGCGGGCTGGGCCGGTTGCGCCGGCTGGGCCGGTTGGGCCGGTTGGGCCGGCGCCGCGGTGGTGTTGCCGGAAAGCAGCACCTGCTGCATGTCCGGCTTCATCGCCATCAACTGCTGGTTCCAGTACGGCCACGAGTGGGTGCCGTTGGCCGGGAAGTTGAACACCCCGTTGCGTCCGCCGGCGGCCGCGTAGTTGTTCTGGAACTGCTCGTTGGTGCGCAGCGTCAACCCCTCCAGGAACTTGGCCGGCACGTTGTCACCGCCCAGATCGCTGGGGGTGCCGTTACCGCAGTACACCCAGATGCGGGTGTTGTTGGCCACCAGCCGCGGAATCTGGACCATCGGGTCATTGCGCTTCCACGCCGGGTCGGTGGACGGGCCCCACATGCTGTTGGCGTTGTAGCCGCCCGAGTCGTTCATGGCCAGGCCGATCAGCGTGGGCCACCAGCCCTCGGACGGGTTGAGGAAGCCGGAAAGCGAAGCGGCGTAAGGGAATTGCTGCGGATAGTAGGCGGCCAGGATCAGCGCGGAGCCACCCGACATGGACAGCCCCACCGCGGCGTTGCCGGCCGGGGAGACCTGCTTGTTGGACTGCATCCACAGCGGCATCTCCTGGGTCAGGAACGTCTCCCACTTGTAGGTGTAGTTCTGCCCGTTGCCCGACGACGGCTGATACCAGTTGCTGTAGAAGCTGGACTGGCCGCCGACCGGCATGATCACCGAAAGACCGGACTGGTAGAACTCCTCGAACGCCGGGGTGTTGATGTCCCAACCGTTGTAGTCGTCCTGCGCGCGCAGGCCGTCCAGCAGGTAGACCGCGTGCGGCCCGCCGCCCTGGAATTGGACCTTGATGTTGCGGCCCATCGACGGCGACGGCACCTCGAGGTATTCCACCGGAAGCCCCGGCTTGGAGAAGGCTCCCGCGACGGGGGAGCCACCCGCGGCGACGGCGACGCCGGACAGCAGGGAGGCCCCCACGGCCGCGATCGCCAGCCGGCGGGGCATGGTAGCCGCCGCGCCACGCAACTTTCGCACCTTTTCGATGAACGACATAGCTCTCTACCCATCCCAACTTTCATCTGCCGCACCATGCGGTGGAATCTGTTCTCCGGGAGTGAAACACAGCGGGCGGGTCGAATCGGCTCGTCGCGGCCGCAGCGACAGATCGCGGTTGGCTAACGATTGTGCCTCGGCCGGGAATCGTCACGGTCGGGTCACGATCGACTCTCGGAACCGTGCGGCGATCTTGCGCCGCGACGGCGCATGCGCTAGCGGGGCCAGCAGGCCTAGGCGACCAGGCGGCGCAGAAGTGTTGAGGCCGTGAGGATTCCGGTCACCGCCGCCGCCGCCAGCACCGCGATGTCGACCGGGTTGAACGGCGTGCCGATCAGCAGCGCCCGCAGCGCGTTGACCTCGTAGCTGAGCGGGTTGATCTTGCTCAGCACGTGCAACCAGGTCGGCATCAGCTCGACCGGGTACAGCGCGTTGGAGGCGAAGAACAACGGCATCGTGATCGCTTGCCCGATGCCCATCAGCCGATCGCGGTTGCGCACCAAACCGGCCAGCGTCATCGACAGGCAGGCGAAGAACGCGGCACCCAGCATGACGATGCCCATCGCCGCCAGGATCCGTAATGGATTGACGGTCAAGCTGATTCGCATCAGGTAGGCCAACGCCAGCACCCCGACGACCTGGGCCACCGAGCGCACGCCGGCCGCGAAGGCCTTGCCGGTGACCAGCGCCGACGCCGGGGCCGGGGTCACCATGAGTTTGGCCAGCACGCCGGCGTCGCGATCCCAAATGATCTGTATCCCATAGAAAATGGAGATGAACAGCGCCGACTGGGCGATGATGCCCGGTGCCAGGAAGGCCAGATACGACACGGGTCCGGTGTCGATCATGTGCAGGTGGCTGAACGTGGTGCCGAAGATCAGCAGCCACAGGGCCGGTTGCACCATCCGGGTGACCAGTTCGGTCCGGTCGTGCTGCAACTTCTGCATCTCGACGATCGCGAACGCCCCGACCCGACTGGACAGCGCGCCCACCCGCTGCCATCCGCGCGGCGCGCGGACCAGCGTGGCGGCCGCGGCGTTGTCAACCGACACGGCGAGCCACCTTCCTGCTGGAGCGGACCTGCCGGATGGACCCCGATGGCCGCGGGTGCGCCGCGTCGTCGCCGCCCAGGTCGGAGGCCGCGTAGTGGCGGAACACGTCCTCGAGCGTGGCGTGCGGCGACACCCGCGATATCCGGGCCTTCAGCTCGTCGGGTGCGCCGACCGCGCGCAGCGCGCCGCGGTGCATCAGCGCCACTCGATCGCACAGCGCGTCGGCTTCCTCCATGTAGTGGGTGGTCAGCAGCACGGTCATGCCGAACCGGGCCTGCATCTTCTGCACGTGCTCCCAGACGCCGTCGCGCGCGATCGGGTCCAGCCCGACGGTCGGTTCGTCCAGCACCAGCAGCGACGGCCGGTTGACCAGCGCCTGGGCGACCTCGAGACGACGGATCATGCCGCCGGAGTAGGCCGACGCCAGCCGGTCGGCTACGTCGAGCAGGTCCATCGCGGCCAGCGCCTGATCGACCCGCTCGGCGCGCTCGGCGCGCGGCACACCGTACAAGCGGGCGAACCACGCCACGTTCTGCCGGCCGGTGAGCGCGGGCTCGACCGAAAGCTGTTGCGGCACATAGCCGATATTGGCGCGGATATCGGTGGTTCGGCGGCGCGCATCCAGTCCGAAGATGTGCAGCTCGCCTTGCTGCACCGGGGCCAGCGTGGTCAGCATCCGGACCATGGTCGTCTTTCCGGCGCCGTTGGGCCCCAGCAGGCCCATCGTTTCGCCGGGCCGCACCTGCAACGTCACGTCGTCGACGGCGGTGAACTGGCCGTAGCGGTAGGTCAGGTGCTTGGCGTCGATCGCCATCGGCAGCGGCCCGGTCATGGTCGCCGCTCCCGCAGTTTTTGGGTCATCATATCGAGGACCTCCAATCCTCTTGTCAAAGCCTCGATTTGGTCGTCGTCGAGTTCGTCGACCACCTCGGACAGCAATGCCCGCCGGGCGGCCCGGGACTCGTCGACGATCTGCTGCGCGGACTCGGTGAGCCGCAGCTGGCACACCCGGCGGTCGGTGTCCGCGGCGGCGCGCAGCAGGAATCCGCCCGACACCAGCTTGGTGACCAGGGTCGAGGCGGTGTTGGGCACCAGGCCGAGCTCGGCGGCCGCGGCGCTGACCGAGATCCCGGGCCGCCGCCCGACCAGCCACAGCAATTCCGACTGGGACTCCGAGAGCCGGGCCGGATCGAACGCGCGACCGGCCGACCTGCGCAGTTGGCGGCGAAACCGGCCGACCACGCCGAACAGCTCGGAGGTTACGTCCGTGCGTGCTTTCACCCCGCCCATAATACCTCTGTAACCGAGCTATTTATAGGTCTGAACGGGCCGCCACCAGGGACACGGTCACTTGGTGAGGCGGTGCAGCACCACGTCGCTCACGGCGCCGTCGGCGGCGCACGCGGTCAGGTAGGTGCAGAACGGCTGGCGGCGGCGATCCGTCGGCGAGCCCGGATTGAGCAGCCGCAGGCCGGTTCGGGTGGTGGTGTCCCAGGGGATGTGGCTGTGCCCGAACACCAGCACCTGGCTGTCCGGGTACCGCCGCGACATCCGCGCCTCCCGGCCCGCGGCGGCGCCGGTCTCGTGCACGACGGTGAACCGCACGCCCGCCAGGGTGACGTCGGCCCGCTCGGGCAGCCGCGCCCGAAGCGCCGGGCCGTCGTTGTTGCCCCAGCAGGCCACCAGCCGGGCGGCCCGGCCGTCGAGCTCGTCGAAGAACTCCGGTGCCGTCCAGTCGCCGGCGTGGATCACGACGTCGGCCCCGGCCACTTCGTCCCACACCTGCGCGGGCAGGTCGCGAGCCCGGCCCGGGATGTGCGTGTCGGCGATCAGCAGCAGCCTCACGCCGCCATTGTGCGTGCGGGGCGCGGGCGCCGGAAGCAGCGCCGCGGGCATATACCATACGGGGTATGGTATATATGGATATATGGCAATCGACAGCGGCCGCACCCGCAAAGCCGATGCCGCCCGGCACGACCCCGGCGACATCGACGTCGTCCTGACCCGGCTGCGCCGGGCGCACGGTCAGCTGGGTGGCGTCATCGCGATGATCGAGCAGGGCCGCAGCTGCAAGGACGTGGTCACCCAGCTGGCCGCGGTGTCGAAGGCGCTGGACCGGGCGGGCTTCAAGATCATCGCCTCGGGATTGCGCGACTGCATCACGCGGACCGAGCAGCAACCGCCCCTGTCGATCGATGAGCTGGAAAAACTGTTCCTGAGCCTGGCCTGACCGCGGGGCCGGAACGACGAGTGGTCGCAAACAGGAGGAGTCACAGGTGACATCGAAATTGAGCACCACGCTGCACACCTCGTTCCCGGACGCGGTGGACCGGACCACAAAAGCACTGGCGGATCAGGGTTTTGGCGTACTGACCACCATCGACGTGAAAGCCACGCTGAAACAAAAGCTCGGCGCGGACATGGAGGACTACCTGATCCTGGGCGCCTGCAACCCGGCGCTGGCGCACCGCGCGCTGGGCATCGATCGCCAGATCGGTCAGTTGCTGCCGTGCAATGTGGTGGTGCGGTCCGATCCCGCCGAGGGGGATGCGGTGCTGGTCGAGGCGATGGACCCGCAACTCATGGTCAAGGTGACCGGCGAGGCGGGGGCCTTGCAGGAGGTCGCCGACCAAGCCACCGCCAAGCTGCAAGCGGCGATCAGCGCGCTCGCCGGCTGATCAGCCGCGTTCGCTGCGGGCTTCGGCGCCGGTTTCACCGGCGTCGAACGAGTCGTCCGAGCCCGCCGCACCGACGTAGGAGCCGTCGTCTTTGCCCTTGCCCGCGCGGGAGCGAGCCTGGTGCTTTTCGGGTTCGACGTCTTCCTCGGCCCGGTGGCCCTTGTGGTCTGGCATGCGCCTTCCTTTCCTGCGGTCAGCGTTGCGGGTGGGATTCCCGCGACGGCTCGTCCGAAACGGCGCCGCGCACCCAGGCACCTAGGCGGCCAGAAAGTCCAGCAGTGTCGCGTTGAACTCTTGCGCGTGGCTGATGTGGCAACCGTGCGGCCCGTCGGCGATCACGCACAGCCGGCTGCCCGGTATCGCCCGGTGGGTGCGCTGCGCCGACCCGGCGAGCGGCACGGATTCGTCGCCCTCGCCGTGGATGATCAGCGCCGGCACCGACACCCGGGTCAGGTCGGGACGGAAGTCGGTGTTGGCCCAGGCAGCCATGCAGGCCAGCGACGCCTCCTTGCCGGCCTGCTTGCATAACCTGAGCGCCTCGGCGCGGGTCGCCGGGCTCACCCGCAATTGTCCGTTGGCGGAGAAGAACTCGGTCATCTGATGGTCGTAGAAGGCGTCCTGGTCCTTGACGAACGACGCCGTCGCCCGCGCCGCGTCCTTCATGGTCAGCGGCCCGTCCGGATTGTCGGTGGTCTGCAACAGGTACGGCGTCACCGAGGAGGCGAACACCACGCTGCGCACCCGCTCGGGGCCGTAGGTCGACAGGTAGCGGGCGACCTCGCCGCCGCCCATCGAGGAGCCCACCAGGGTGAGGTCGCGCAGGTCGAGGGATTCGATCAGGGTGTGCAGGTCGTGCGTGAGCTGGGAGTAGCTGTACCCGGTGAGCGGCTTGTCGCTGCGCCCGAAACCGCGCCGGTCGTAGGTGACCACCCGATAGCCGGCGGCGTGCAGCACCGGGACCTGGGCCGACCACGATTGGCCGGACAGCGGCCACGGGTGCATGAGCAGCACCGGTCTGCCGGGCCCGCCGGTGTCGTCGACATGCAGCCGGGTGTCCTTGAGAAGTCCATGGTGGGCGATCACATCGGGCATGAAACGACCTTCCGCGACGGTGGAGTTCGCTGGCTCACCGGCTACTACCCATGACCGTCCGGGCTAACCGTGGCCGGGCGCTATTGTTGGCAGCCGAAACCAAGGAGACACCCAATGCGCACCTTCGAATCAGTAGCCGACCTCGCCGCCGCGGCGGGGGAGACGCTGGGACACAGTGACTGGGTCACCATCACCCAGGAAGACGTCAACCTGTTCGCCGATGCGACCGGCGATCACCAGTGGATCCACGTCGACCCGGAACGGGCCGCGTCGGGTCCCTTCGGCACGACCATCGCCCACGGTTTCATGACCTTGGCGCTGCTGCCCCGGTTGCAGCACCAGATCTACACCGTCAACGGCATCAAGCTTGCAATCAATTACGGCCTCAACAAGGTTCGTTTCCCCGCCCCGGTTCCGGTCGGCTCCCGGGTGCGCGCCCAGAGTTCGTTGGTCAGCGTCGACGACGTGGGTAACGGCGCCGTGCAGGCAACCTTCTCGACCACGGTCGAAATCGACGGATCGGCCAAGCCGGCGTGCGTGGCTGAAAGCGTTGTTCGTTTCGTCGGCTGAATTCGCGGCCGAGCGTCGACTTGTTGCGGTGGGCCGCTAAAATTCGGCGACCACGTGCTCGAGCCGCTCGGCGAGTCGTGCCTGCGCTTCGGCGCGGCGTGTCGGAATATGCGCCGACGGGAAAGGCGTTGTCACCGGCTCGTATTCGCGCAGCGTCCGGCGGGCGACCGTCATCTTGTGCAACTCGGTGGCGCCGTCGGCGATACCCAGCGACTCGGCGGCCACCAGCATCTTGACGAACGGCATCTCATCGGAGACGCCGAGCGCACCGTGCAGGTGCATGGCCCGCTGCGCGACGTCATGCAGCACCTGGGGCATGGCCACTTTCACCGCCGCAATGTCACGACGCACCTTCTGGTAGTCGTGGTGCTTGTCGATCAGCCAGGCGGTGCGCAGCACCAGCAGACGGAACTGCTCGATCTGGATCCAGCTGTCGGCGATCTTCTCCTGGGTCATCTGGAAATCGGACAGTCGGCCGTGCCGGGTCTTGCGCGACACCGCGCGCTCACACATCATGTCAAAGGCGCTGCGGGCCAACGCGATTGTGCGCATGGCGTGATGGATCCGGCCGCCGCCGAGGCGGGTCTGCGCGATCATGAACGCCTGCCCCTCACCACCCAGCACGTGGTCGGCGGGCACGTGGACGTCGTGGTAGCGGACGTAGCCGTGGGTGGCCCGCTTTGCCGATTCTGCCCCGACGCCGACATTGCGGACGATCTCGATGCCTGGCGTTTCGGCCGGGACGATGAACAGCGACATCTTGTCGTAGGTGCGGGCCTGCGGGTTCGTGACCGCCATGACGATGAAGAACGACGCGTGTTTGGCGTTGGTGGAGAACCACTTCTCGCCATTGATGACCCAGTAGTCGCCGTCTCGGGTTGCGGCGGTGACGAATTGTCCTGGGTCAGAACCACCTTGCGGTTCGGTCATCGAATAGCAGGAGGTGATTTCGCCGTCCAGCAGCGGCTGCAGGTAGCGTGCCTTCTGCTCTTCGGTGCCGAACAGGGCGAGGATCTCGGCGTTGCCGGAATCCGGTGCCTGACAGCCGAACACCGACGGAGCCCAGCGGGAGCGGCCCAAGATTTCGTTGAGCAGCGCCAGTTTGACCTGACCGAAGCCCTGGCCACCCAACTCAGGGCGCAGGTGCGCGGCCCACAGCCCCTGATCCTTCACCTGTTGCTGGAGGGGCCGCAGGATGGCCATCATTTCGGCGTTCTTTTTGTCATAGGGGTCGAGCGCGACGAGATCGAGCGGTTCGAGCTCTTCGGCCATGAATTTTTCGACCCAGTCCAGCTTTGCCTGGTATTCGGGGTCCGTCTCGAAATCCCACACCGTGGCCAACCAATCCCCGGCGCTGCGCCGCGCCGGACTCGTTGATGAAGCCATCCCATCCTAGAGCGGGGCGGCGGGGAGATCAGGCGTCGCCGCGGCGGGTGTCGATCACTCGCTGGGCGACGTCGATGAGCTTGGTTTGGCTTTCCTGAGAGAGCCGGCGCAGCAGGTCGAAGGCGCGCAATTCGTCGACGCCGTAACGCTCCATGATGATGCCCTTGGCCTGCCCGATGCGGTCTCGCGTGGACAGGGCCGACTGCATCTGTTGTCCGTGCCGCCCGGCCATGATCGCCGAGGCGGCATGCGCGGCGAACACCGTTCCGATGGTTTCGGCTTCGGTATCCCACACGTTGGGCCGGAAACTGAACAGGTTGAGCGCGCCCGCGGTGCGCTCGGCGGTGTAGAGCTTGAACGAGAGGCTGCTCAGGACACCGTGTTCCACGGCGGCCGGTGCGTATCGAGGCCAGCGGGGTTCGTCGCGGAGGTCGTCGGCGCGCACGATCGTTTGTTTCAGCGCGGCGTCGTGACAAGGGCCCTCAGCGAAGTCGTGCTGCAGCTTGTCGAGTTTGGCGACCAGGCTGTCGGTGTCCGCGACCGATTCGAAATCGTCGCTCCCTTTCACCAGCAACACCCCGGCGACGTCCGCCGCCGATATCAGCTCCACCGCCGCGGCGGTCACGTCGGCGAGAACGCGGTCGAGTGAACGCGGCGCCGCGGTCTCCCGGGCGAGCTCCGCCATGCGGGTAGCCAGCTCATGCCGAGAGGCCGCGTCGAAAGACTCCATGGAACCGGATTCTCCACGATGCGCCACGATGCGTCACCCCCGCGGCTTACCCGAGGGCCGGGCCGCCGGTCGATGGGAAAGCTGCTGCCATCCGAGTTTGGGGCAATAGACCCCGGGTATCCGGCGTCGACAGCTCGATCTCGACCCCCAGGGAGGCCCCCAGTGTTTGTGCACAACAAAGATCTTCAATTCGAGGTTCGCGTCGATCGACCCGATCCTCGGTTCGCGTCGCTGCTGATGGACCAATTCGGCGGGGCCAACGGCGCACTCACCGCGGCGCTGCAGTGCTTCACCCAGGCATTCGTGCTGCGGCAGAAGAACCCGAAAATGTATGACCTGTTCATGGACATCGCGACCGAGGAGCTCAGCCACCTCGAAATGGTCGGATCAATGATCACGATGTTGCTCGACGGGCTCAACGACAACCTCAAGATCGCCAACGAGAAATGTGACTGGATGCCGGCGGTGGCGTCCAACGGCGGCGGCCGGGACGGTCTCATCCACTCGGTCGCGGTCAATCCGCTGTTTCTGGTGCTCAGTGGCGGTGGGCCGGACGTCAAGGATTCCGGTGGCAACAACTGGACCGGCGCCTACATCGACGCCAACGGCGACCCGACCGTGGATCTGCGCAACAACGTCGCGGCGGAATCGCGCGCCAAGATCGTCTATGAATACCTCAAGCAGTTCACCGACGACCCAGGCGTGCAGGACACCCTGACGTTCCTGATGACGCGCGAGGTGGCGCACTATCAGCAGTTCACAGCGGCGCTCAATGAGCTCCCGGTGAACTTCCCGCCGGGACAGCTGCCGGGCGACCCGCGCTTCCAGAACGTGGCGTTCAACATGTCCAACGGTGGTGGCGAGTCCATTCGCGGTCCGTGGAACCAAGGCCAGGGTCCCTGGCCAGAGGGCACGGAATGGGACTACGTCGAGAAGCCCGAACAGCAGTGGCTGGGTAGCGAGACGCGCAAGAACAAGGGGGCCGAGCGAGTTCCGGACGGCTCGCCGGCCGTCAACGCTGAGAAGCCCTTCACCCACGAACAGCACGTTCCCACCGGCTAGCTGGAGAGCAGGGGGCCGGGCGCTGAATTGCACAGCGCCCGGCCCTTTCCCATGTTTGTCAGTGCATCTGCGAATCGGGCGGATTGTCTTCGCCGCGACCGGTAACCGCGTCGCGGACGTGGTCGACGATTGCCGTCCCCATGCCCATCGTTTTCAGCACGGCAGGGTTGGGTGGGGTATCGGGATGCGGCCGGGTCGGGGCGACCTTCTTCGCCGCTTCCAGCTTTTCGCCGATCTTCTCCAATTCCTCACGGCCGAGCACGGTTTCGACCTGCGGCCACACCTCGTTCTGCTCGTAGACGATGTGTTCACGGGCCGCCTTGACGAATTCCTGCAACGCTTCGTGATAATCCGGGTCGCCCGGTTTACCGTCCTCGAGGCGCTGCAGCAGCTTCTTTCCGGATTGCTCCTGCTCGAGCGCCTTGTCGACGAGGCCGTCGCCGATCGCGTCGCGCACCGCTGGCCAGAAGAACTGTTCTTCAATGGCTTCGTGTTGCGATTCGGCGATGATGAGGTTGTTCACCATGGTTTCCAGGCCGCTCGCCTGAGCGCCCTCGCCCGATGGTGCCCCGTCGAGCGTCTCCAACAAACCGAGCACACTCTTGTGGTCCTGACGAAGGAAAGTGATTGCGTCCATGCGTTGCCTTCCAGTTGGGGCTGTTAGGAGTTGCGTGCGGATACCCTGGGTAGTGGCGCCGAAACGGTGGATGCCTGGTCCGTTCAGCGCAACTTCGGCAAGACGTTGGCGCGGTAGAACTCGATGGCGACGACGGGATCGTCTTGCGGAAAGTGCAGAAACGGGATTGCGCCGGCGTCGAGAATCCGCTGGACGGCGTTGATGTGGGCAGCCGGGTCGGTGCCGACCGTCCAGCCGGCCAGCACCTTGTCGATGGGGTTGGACTCCGCTGCGCGCTGGATCTCGACGGGATTCGGTTGATCGACGGCCCCGGCGGTAAAACGCCACAGCGTGGCGGCCCGGGTCGCTACGGCGTTATCACCGACGACCGCGAACAGTTCGGCCCGTTTTCCGAGGGCGGAGACGTCACGCCCGGCGTCCCGGGCGCCCACGCCGAAGGCCGCCAACAGCTTTGGATCCGTGATGTCATGGGCCTGGCTGATCCAGCCATCCCCATACTGTCCGGCCAGTCTCACGCTTTTCGGTCCGGCGGCCGCGACGAAGATCGGTGGGGGCGTGGCCGGAACATCGTAGAGTTTCACCGAATTCGTCTGGAAATAGTGGCCGGTGAACGAGATTCGCAAACCGCTCCACAGCTGGCGGATCAGCTGTACCGCTTCGGTCAGCCTGTCGTGGCGCTCGACGTAGCTGCCGTAGGTGTTCGTGGTGGCCTGTTCGTTGAGCCGTTCGCCGGTGCCTACCCCCAGAAACACCCGGCCGGGGTAGAGGATCGCCAGCGAGGCGAATGCCTGGGCGACCGTGGCGGGGTGGTAGCGGTAGGTCGGACAGGTCACGCCGGTGCCGAACGAAACGTGGCTGGTAGCACTGCCGACCAGCGCCAGCGTTAGCCACGGGAACATCGCATGGCCCTCGTCGTCCTGCCACGGTTGGATGTGGTCGCTGGCCCATACGTGTTGAAAGCCGGCGTGTTCGGCCGCCTGAGCCTGGGCCACCAGCTGGTCGGTGCGGAACTGTTCGTGGGACAGGACGAAACCCACGCCCTTGCCCGGTGGTGGCGGCGGTCCGCTGGATTTGCCATGCTGGGCAGTCGGTTTCGCGCACCCTTCCGCCAACGCGACGGACCCGAGCATGCCCGCACTGGCCGCCAGCCGCCCGAACACTCGCCGCGAGATGCCGCTCACCCGGTCGGCATACCCGTCACACCGGGCCTCACACGCACTACCGTGATGCGGATGAGCCCGCAGGTCCGCCCGGCGGTCAAGGCCGATGTTCGCGAGCTGTCGCGCACACTGGCCCGCGCCTTCTACGACGATCCGGTGATGATCTGGCTGCTTCCCGATCAGGACACGCGGATCGCGCACCTGTCCCGGTTGTTTGCGACGATGACCCGCCATCATCACCTGACCCGCGGCGGTGTGGAGGTGGCTGGGGTGGAGGCGGAGATCGGCGCGGCGGCGCTGTGGGATCCGCCCGATCAGTGGCAAGAGACGCGCGGCGGTCAGCTGGCGATGACGCCGGCGTTCATCCGGGTATTCGGCCTACGCTCGATGCGCGGACGCGCGGTACAAGAATTGATGAAAAGCGTGCATCCCGAGGAACCGCACTGGTATCTGGCCGTGATCGGAAGCGATCCGGTGGTCCGCGGCAAGGGATTTGCTCAGGCATTGATGCGGTCGCGGCTGGACCGCTGCGACGCCGAGTACTGTCCGGCCTATCTCGAGTCGAGCAAGCCCGAAAACGTGCCGTACTACGAGCGTTTCGGCTTCAGCGTCACCCGTGAGGTCGTGCTGCCGGACGGCGGACCGAGCCTGTGGGCGATGTGGCGCCCGCCACGGTAGGAGGGCGATGGGCTGGCCTGCTGCCCGCGTTTAACCCCCCGACGCGGCGGGCAACCGGATGAGCATGAGCGATAACCCCCCGGCCGACGAGCTGGTGGATCCCACGGACTTCCCCGAGGAGGGCGGCCCGGGTGACACCTTGAACGCGAGCGAAGGCACCGACTCGGACGAATTGCGCAACCACGACGGTGACATCGTGGTCGACCCGCCTGAGGACTGGAGCGAGGCCAACCGGTTCGGCATGACGGCCAGAGAGGAACGCGAGGGTGAATCCCTCGATGACCGGCTGGCCGCCGAGGAGCCCGACGTCCCCGATGACATCGAGCCGGTCGACGACGGGCCCCGGCGTGCTCACCGGGGTCAGATCGACGGCACGCCCGAAGACGGCGACTCGCTGTACGACGTCGTCGACGAGTAAATCAGTGGTCGGCTGTTTACTGCAGCCAATCGAATCAGGGCGTGCTTCGCCAGCCGGCGATGCCGGTCGCGATCATCCGCAGCTGCTTGACGGCGAGCCGGCGGATGTCCTCGCGGGCCTCGGCACTCTGTGAATCCTCGATGGCCTCCGCGATCAGGATCATGGCGTTGACGAACAGCGTCGCTAGCACGTTGAGGTCCTCGGTGGTCCACTCGTGCAGGCCGGGAAACCGGGCCAGGTCGGTGGCCAGCTCGGAGGTGATCAGCCGGATCTCGGTGCGGATGGCGTAGCGCAGCACCGACAGCCCGCTGTTGCGCTCGCGGGCGATCAGCCGCCAATGCTCGCGCCGGTCCGCGACGCTGGCCACCAGGATCTCCACCGATGACTCGATCACCCGGTTCGGGTCGAGCTTGCCGGCCCGGGCGTCGCGCAGGGTGTCGCGCAGGCTGCGGAACGACTCGTCGATCAGCACCAGGCCCAGGGATTCCATCGACTCGAAGTGCCGGTAGAACGCCGCCGGCACGATCCCGACCTCTCGGGTCACCTCGCGCAGGCTCAGGCTGGAGAAACTGCGGTCCTGCAGCAGCTTGAGGGCGGCGGCGATGATGGCGCGACGGGTCGCCTCCTTGCGCTCTTCCCGCGACTGGCTTTCGCGGGAGCGCTCACGTCCGGAGCCGCGCACCCGTGAGCTAGGAGTACGGCTGTTCACTATGTGAACCCTACCACATACGGGCCGTAAACCCTTGACTGCTAGGCCAGAGCGGAGCAACGGTGTACATATGTTCACTCAAACCGTTCAGGCTTCCGGCCGGGTCCTCGCGCGGACCGTGCGGCAGCGGGTGCTGGGTTCGGAGCTGCTCGACCTGCTGACCGGTCCGCACGGCGTCGATCGTTACACCGAGCTGGTGGCACCGACGTGGACGCTGGGCGAGGCCCGCGCCAAAGTGACCGACGTGCGCCGCACCACGCCGCGCAGCGTCACGCTCACCCTGGATCCCAACGACACCTTCCTGTCCAGCCATACCGTCACAGCCGGCCAGTACGTCAACCTCACCGTGGAGATCGACGGGCGCCGGCACACCCGGTGCTATTCGCCGGCCAACCGCGAAGGGGCGGCCACCCTCGAGTTGACCATCGGTCGACACGACGGCGGGCTGGTCTCGAACCATCTGTACGACCACGCCCGACGCGGCATGGTGGTCGGCCTGGCCGGCGTCGGCGGCGATTTCGTGTTGCCGGACCCGCGCCCGCGGCGCGTCCTGTTCGTCTCCGGGGGCAGCGGTATCACCCCGGTGATGGCGATGGTGCGCACGCTGGTTTCCCAGCGGCATCGCGGCGAGATCGCCTTCATTCACTACGCGCCGACCCCCGCCGAGGCCTGCTACCGCGACGAATTGGCCGCGCTGCCGTCGGTGCGGGTGCTGCACGGGTACACCCGATCCGCGGGCGGCGACCTTTCCGGACGCTTCGGGCCCGACCACCTGGCCGCCGCGATGCCCGCACCGGATGCGGTGTTCGTCTGCGGCCCAACATCTTTGGTCGATGCCGTCCGAGAGCACTGCGACAACGTCTACACCGAAAGCTTCACTCCGCCGGTGCTCGAGGCGCCGGCCGACCCGTCCGGCGGACGAGTCACGTTCTCCGACAGCGGCGTCGACGTCGTCGACGACGGGCGGTCGTTGCTGGAGCAGGCCGAGGCCGCCGGACTGTCCCCGCAAAACGGGTGCCGGATGGGCATCTGTCACACCTGCACGCGGCGCAAAACCGCCGGCACCGTGCGCAACCTGGTCACCGGTGCGGTCTCGACCGCTCCCGATGAGGACGTGCAGATCTGCGTGTCCGTTCCGGTCGGTGACGTGGACCTGTCCCTCTGAGGAGGAAAAACCGTGACACACAACAAGATAACCCTGACCCCCGAACAGGCCGAGGAATTCGGCCGTGAGCTCGACGCCCTCAAGGAACGGGTGATGGCCGACCTCGGCGAAAAGGATGCCGACTACATTCGCCGCGTCATCAAGGCGCAGCGCGCGCTGGAAGTCGGTGGCCGCGCCCTGCTCTTCCTGCCCCCGGCATGGCTGCTGGGCACCACCATGCTGGGCCTGTCGAAGATCTTGGACAACATGGAGATCGGCCACAACGTCATGCACGGCCAGTACGACTGGATGCGCGACCCGGCGATCAGCGGCCGGTCCTTTGAATGGGACACCGCCTGCCCGGCCGACCAGTGGCGGCACTCGCACAACTACATGCACCACACCCACACCAACATCGTCGGCATGGACCGCGACATCGGGTACGGGATCCTGCGGATGAGCGAAGACCAGCCGTGGCAGCCGTATTTCCTCGGCAACCCGCTCTACGCGTTCCTGCTGATGGTGCTGTTCCAGTACGGGGTGGCGCTGCACGAGCTGGAAACCGAACGCATCCGCTCCGGAGAGATCCGGCTGGCGGACAAGCGCGAGGTGCTGCGCGAAATCTGGCAGAAGACCCGCCGCCAGACGCTCAAGGACTATGTCGCGTTCCCGCTGCTGGCCGGGCCCTTCGCGCCGTTCGTGTTCACCGGCAACCTCACCGCCAACCTGATCCGCAACGTGTGGTCGTACATGATCATCTTCTGCGGCCACTTCCCGGACGGCACACAGGAATTCACCGTCGAAGAGACGCAGGACGAGTCGCGCGGCATGTGGTACTTCCGCCAGATCCTCGGCTCGGCAAACCTGATCGGCGGCAAGCTGTTTCATCTGCTCTCCGGCAACCTGTCGCACCAGATCGAGCACCACCTGTTCCCCGACATGCCGGCCCGGCGCTACGCCGAGATCGCGCCGGAGGTACAGGCGATCTGCCAACGCTACGGCGTCGCGTACAACCGCGGGCCGCTGCTGCGCCAGTTCGGCACCGTCGTGCGCAAGATCGTCAAGCTGTCGTTCCCGGAAGCGTGGATCCCCGGCGCCGCCAAGCCCGCCGACCGCGAGCCGGTGGCAGCCTGAGCGACTCCCGAGCGTGGGGGTTATGTACGGATTGCGGACGTCTCGCCTACACAGCCCCCACGCTCGGCGCAACGGGATGGCTCAGCGCACCGCCGTCGGGGCGTCGGCGGCCTTGACGAGTTCCACCTCGGGCCGGGCGGGCACGCCATCGGCCAGGAACCACCGGAAGGCCAGGTTGCCGCGCGGATAGTCCAGCGTGGTAACGGAATTCGGGTGCGGCGTGCGGTCGCGGGACAACACGATCGTCACGGTGCCGTCGCTGTTGGCGACGGCGCTGTGGCCGTTGATCGAGCACCGGGCGTCGGGGCCCTCCGCGGCGCCGTAGGTGGCCATGAACTGGTTCCACACCACCATGTTCCAGAACCGGCAGGACGGGGGCCGGTGCGTGATGACCAGGGCCTCGTCGTCGTCGAGCACGAAAGTGCCGTAGGAGTAGCAGGCATCGCGTGCCGACCAGCCGAAGTTGGCGTCGGGCACCTGGTAGGGGTCGGCGAATGCGTTTGCGGCGTGGGCGGTTTCGTGCCCGAGCGCGTGCTGGTCGTCAACCCGGTTGCCGACCGCCAGCGGGACGATGGCGAACATGGTGCGCAGCCAGGTCGCGACCGCGCGCAGCCGGGCGGCGGTCTCGGCGTCGCCGTGCCGGATCGGCGCGGGCTCATCGAGCGCCTCGATTCGCCACGTCACCGGGCGCCCGGTCAGCGGGTCGGCCTGGTAGTCGCGGGTCATCAGCACCGCCGCATCGGGTGTCGGGGGAAATTCGAAGGAGAAGTTGCCGTCGGCGTCGACGTCCAGGTCGCTGTCGCGGACGATCGCGACGACCCGGTCCGACCACGCCCCGAGTGACGGTTCGTTGTAGGCGGTCACCGAAAAGTACACGCTGTCACCCTTGTTGCCGCTGATCCGGTACCGGCGCTTCGGATCCACCGGGCAGATGAAGTAGTAGGCGTCGGTGTTGTCGCCGCCCCAGCGCCGGTCGCGGCGAAACGGCGTGTTCACCGCGACGAACTGCGGCCGGTCGGGCTCGGGGAACAGGTAGGTGTCGAACGCCACGCCCAGGGTGGTGGCGAGCATGCGGTAGCCGTCGGCGATGTGCCGGTCGTCGCTGACCGCGCGGTCGCCCTCCAGGAAGGAGCGGTCGAGCTCGCCCAGGGCGGCCAGCAATTCCCGCCATGCGATGGTCGATTCGTGCGTCATGCGCTGATTCCTTAGGGTTGAAGGGGTCTGGGATTGGATGTCCTGGATGCCCAGGACGGTGGGGTGTGGCTAATGTGTTGTTGCAACGGTTGTTGCTTGAAAGGAATGGCCGCCCTGCCGTTTTGGGCGGTCCTGGCCACTGATTGAGATCTGACGCGTACTCGATGACGCTGCTCTAAGGACCTGTTGGCGGGGTTGTCCGCGGGGACTGCGACGACAGGAGTAGCGGTATGGCCGAACCCGACCGAGTGTGGGTGGGTATCGACGTCGGTAAGTCCACTCATCATGCGTGCGCGATCGATGACACCGGAAAGGTGGTGTGGTCGAAGAAAATCCCGAACGAACAGGCCGCGATCGAAGACCTGATCGCCCAGGGCGGCCGGATTGCTAACCACGTGGTGTGGGCGATCGATTTGACCTCGCCGCCGGCGGCGCTGCTGATCGCCGTACTGCTGAGCGCGAAAGCCGAGGTGGTGTATGTGCCGGGCCGCACGGTTAACACGATGAGTCATGCGTTCCGCGGCGAAGGCAAGACCGACGCCAAAGACGCGCGGGTAATCGCCGAAACCGCTCGGCACCGACGAGATCTGTCCCCGGTCGTACCCGGCGAAGACCTGGTTGCCGAATTGCGGTCGCTGACCGCATACCGGTCGGATCTGATGGCTGACTGGGTGCGAGGCGTGAACCGGCTGCGCTCGATGCTCACCGCCATCTTCCCTGCTCTGGAAGCTGCGTTCGACTACTCCACCCGCGCGCCGTTGATCCTGGTATCCGCTATGTGCACTCCGGGCGAAATCCGGTCGGCAAAAAGAGCTGGCGTGATCAAGCACCTTCGGAAAAACCGGGCATGGCCCAACAACATCGACACGATCGCCGACAAGGCGCTCGCCGCGGCAGCAGGCCAGATAATCACCCTTCCCGGCGAAGCCGGAACCGCCGCGCTCATCAAGCAACTCGCAGCACGGCTGCTGGACTTGGATCGGCAGATCAAGGACATCGATAAGCAAATCACCAACAAATTTCGTGAGCATCCCAGCGCCGCCATCATCGAGTCGATGCCCGGCATGGGGCCACACCTGGGCGCTGAGTTCCTCGTAATCACCGGCGGCAACATGGCCGCCTTCACCAACCCCGGCCGACTGGCATCGTTCGCCGGATTGGTACCCGTCCCACGCGATTCCGGCCGTATCACCGGCAATCTGCATCGGCCCAAGCGCTACAACCGGCGCCTGCGCCGCGTGTTCTACCTCGCCGCCCTGTCCAGCCTCAAGATCGAAGGTCCCTCGCGGGCTTTCTACGACCGCAAACGATCCGAGAACCATATCCACACCCAGGCCCTGCTTGCCCTGGCACGCCGCCACGTCGACGTCCTGTGGGCACTGCTGCGCGACAACAGAACCTGGCAACCCCAGCAACCAACCGTGGCAGCTGCCTGACGCACTCACCGGGCGTCCTCACCGCTTGACACGCTCATTGAGATTCCTTTCCCTCGCGAGCGCCGATTTCGGCGAGCACTTCGTCGGTGTGGGCGCCCAGCTCGGGCGCCGGCCCGGCCACCCGGCCCGGGGTCTGCGAGAACCAGGTCGGCACGCCGGGGAAGCGCACCGGGCCGTGCGGGGTGTCGACGGTCTGGAACATCCCGACGGCGTTGAGGTGGGGGTCGTCGAACAGCGCGGCGGGCGAATTCAGCGGCGCGGCAGGTATTTCCAGCTCGCCGAGCAGCTCCAGCCACTCGGCGGTGGACCGCTCTTTCATGGTCTCGGCCACCAGCCCGTAGACGGTGTCGATCTGCGCGGCGCGCTGTTCCAGCGTCGCATACAGCTCGCTGGCCCACGGCGGCCGCACGGCGTTCATGAAGGCGTTCCAGTGCTTGTCGTTGTAGATCAGCGCGGCGATGTAGCCGTCGCTGGTGCGGTACGGGCGGCGGTTCGGCGCCACCGTGCGCGGATACACCGCGGGCCCCAGCGGCGGGTCGAACAGGGCGCCGTTGGCGTGCTCGACGAGCATGAACGAGGCCATAGTCTCGAACATGGCGACCTCCACCTCCTGGCCCTGCCCGGTGCGCTCGCGGTGGAACAACGCCATCGTCGTCGCGTAAAGCGCTGTGAGGCCGGCGATCTTGTCGGCCATGATGGTGCCCACGTAGTCGGCCTGGCCGGTCAGCTGCTGCTGCACCGCCGGCAGGCCGCATTCGGCCTGAATGGTGTCGTCGTAGGCGGGGCGGTCGCGGTCGGGTCCGCGCCGGCCGTACCCGTAGCAGTTGGTGTAGACGACGGCGGGGTTGATCGCGGCGACGTCGTCGTAGCCGAAACCAAGCCTGGCGATCGCCTTGGCGCGCATCGAGTGGATGAACACGTCGGCGGTCTCGACGAGGCCGCGCAACGCGCGTGCCCCGGCGTCGGTCTGCAGGTCCAGCACCACGCTGCGCTTGCCCCGGTTGACGTTGACGAACACCCCGCTCATGCCCGGCGCCGGCCCCACCGAGATGTAGCGGGTGTTATCCCCTTGCGGCGGTTCGACTTTGATCACGTCGGCGCCCATGTCGGCCATGATCTGCGTGCAGTACGGCCCCATCACCATCGCGGTCAGGTCGATCACCCGCACCCCGGCCATCGGGCCGCTGGGGCTAGCCATGCCGCGCCCGCTGCCGTGCGGCCTCGCCGAGCGTGGGGGTTATGCACGAAAAGCCTTGCGATGGCGTGCACAGGGCCCACGCTCGGCGCGCCCGACCGTTAGCCATGCAGCGCCCCCTGCTCGTTGGCGCGCTGCGCCAGCTCGAAGCTGTAGCGGATGTGCTCGGCGTGCCCGTCGGGGACCACCGGAAAGATCAGCGGCGCCTCGACGTAGCGGATCGCGTCCAGGTGCTCGCCGACGTCCTCGACCGTCCACCCGGGCCGGCACACGCCGGGGCTTTCCGCGATGACCGCCCGGGCCACCCGGCCCGCCAGCGCGATGAACAGTTCGCCACTGACCGAACAGGATTCGTGCGCCAGCCAGCCCACCACGGGCGCGACGAGCTCGGCCCCCATCGGCGGGTAGGCGGAGGTGTCGATGCCGTCGGCCATCCGGGTCAGCGCGGCCGGCACGATCACATTGCACCGCACCCCCTCGGCGGCGCCCTCCAGCGCGGCGGCGTTGGACAAGCCGATCACGCCGGCCTTGGCGGCCACGTAGTTGGCCACGCCCTGGTTGCCGTACAACCCGCCGATCGACGAGGTCAGCACGATGCGGCCGTAGCCCGCCCGGCACATCACCGGGAACGCGGGACGCAGCACGTGGAACGCGCCGCGCAGATGCACGTCGAGCACGGCGTCGAAGTCCTCGTAGCTCATCTGTTTGAGCGAGGCGCGACGGACGTTGCCGGCGTTGTGCACCAACACGTCGAGGCGGCCGTAGTGCGCCAGCGCCGTCTCGATGATCGCCCGTCCGCCTTCCGGCGTCGCGACCGATTCGGTGCACGCCACCGCGTCTCCGCCGGCCGCGGTGATCTCGTCGACCACCTGCGCGGCGGGACCGGTGTCGACCCCCGCGCCGTCCAGGGCTCCGCCGACGTCGTTGACCACCACCTTGGCGCCGCGCGCGGCGAGCAGGTGAGCGTAGGCGCGGCCCAGCCCGCGGCCGGCTCCGGTCACCACGGCCACGCGGTCGTCGAATCGCAGTGGGGGCGCGAGGGTTTCGCTCAACTGCCGAGCACCAGCCCTTCGAGATCACCCTTGTCGCGCCAGGCCCGCAGCAGGTCCTCGAAGGCGTAGAAGCCGGGACCGTACGGTTCACCCAGGTGAGACCGGATGCCCTCGCCCCCGCCGCCGCCTTCGTTGTTGTAATAGCCGGGCGTGCACTGCGCGTCGAAAGCCGAGTTGTCGACGGCGGTTTCGCGGATCGTGGTGCACCACTGTTGCTGCGCCTCGTCGCTGGGCTCCACCGTGGCCGCCCCGCGTTTCAGCGCCTCGGCGATGATGTAGGCGATGTGCTCGCCCTGGAGTTCGTAGTTGGCGGCGATGTTGGCCGAGATGCCGACCTGGGTGAAGCCGGTGTAGAACTGGTTCGGAAACCCGCGGCTGGTCATCCCGTGCAGCGTCTTGTAGCCGTCGCGCCAGTAGTCGAACAGCGACAGCCCGTCGCGTCCGGCGATCGTCTCGATCGAGTAGCGCCGGCTGATCTCGGTGGTGATCTCGAAGCCGCTGGCATAGATGATGCAGTCCAGCTCGTACTCGACACCGTTTGCCACCAAACCCTTTTCGGTGGCCCGCTCGACGCCCTTGCTCGCCGACACGTCGACCAGGGTCACGTTCGGGCGGTTGAAGCTGGGCAGGTAGTCGTCGTTGGAGCAGGGCCGCTTACACAGGAATCGGTAGTAGGGCTTGAGCGCTTCGGCGGTCGCCGGGTCGTCGATCAGCGTGTCGATGCGGCGGCGCAGCCGCTCCATGATCTTGTAGTCCTCCTCCTCCCGGATCGCCATGAACTGCTCGGGCGTCAGGGATGCGGGGTCGTCCAGGGCGAGCACCCGGGCCGCGGTGTTGCGCCCCAGCTCGGTCCAGAAGTCGCACACCAGGTCCGGCTGTCCCGGCGCCATGCCCTCGAACGTCCAGGCGTGGAAGTTGCGTTGCCGCTCCCGTTGCCAGCCGGGTCGCAGCGTCTTGACCCATTCCGGGTCGGTAGGAGGTGTTGTTGCGCGCGTCGACGGTGGACGGGGTGCGCTGAAACACGTAGAGGTGCTGGGCGTAGCGCGCCAGGAACGGCACGATCTGGATACCCGTGGCGCCGGTGCCGACGACGCCGACGCGCTTGTCGGCCAGTTTGTGCAGGTTGCCGCCCGAGTCGCCCCCGGTGTAGTCGTAGTCCCACCGCGACGAGTGGAAGCTGTGCCCGCCAAAGGTTTTGATGCCGGGGATGCCGGGCAGCTTCGGCCGGTGGAACGGGCCCGAGGCCAGCACCACGAACCGGGCGCGGATGTCGTCGCCGCGGTTGGTGCTGACCCGCCAGCGCTTGATCTGCTCGTCCCAGCGCAGGTCGTGCACCTGGGTGGAGAAGATCGCCGAGTCGTACAGGCCGAAGTGCTTGCCGATGTTGCGGCAGTGCTGGTAGATCTCGGCGCCGTCGGCGAACTTCTTCGACGGCATAAAGTCGAGCTCTTCCAGAAGCGGTATGTAGCAATAGGATTCGTTGTCGCACTGGATTCCCGGGTACCGGTTCCAGTACCAGACGCCGCCGAAGTCGCCGCCGAGTTCGATGAGGCGCACGTCGTCGACGCCCGCCTTCTTCAGGTGGGCCGCCGACAGCAGGCCCGCGAACCCGCCGCCGAGGACGGCGACGTCGATGTCCTCGCGGATGGGCTCGCGCGGCGTCACCGGCGTGTACGGGTCGACCTCGTAGTAGCCGCTGAAGTCGTCCTCCAATTCGATGTACTGCTTGGAACCCTCTTTGCGCAGCCGTTTTTCGCGCTCGTGGGCGTATTTCTGCCGCAGCGCGTCGATGTCGATGTCGTCGGGCGTCTGGGTCGGCCCGCAACCGTCCTGCTGCGTGTCCACGTCGGGGGTCATGCCAGTGGGTGCTCCTTGTCTGAGAGTTCCCGGGGCGCACCGGTACCCATGTACCGCGACAATTGGTAGTGCAGGTTGACCGTGCTGCGCTCCCGGTAGGGGTTGGGCTTGGTGCCCGGGAAGCCGAGTGACTTCATGCCCTGCTGCACGGCGGCCATGTTGGAGAAGTCCTGCGGCAGCACGGAACGCCATCGCGGGTCACCGACCGGGGTGTATTCCCATTCCGTTTGTGGCTCTTCGCCTTTGGGGTACAGCTCGAACACCGAGACCTCGAAGATGCACTTGTCGGGGTTGTAGCTGGGGTGCGGCCGCGCTCCGTAGCACAGCGCGCTGGTCAGGCCCTGCCCGATCTGGAAGTTGGGGAAGATCTGCCACGCGGTGCCGGCCTGCCCGAGGATGTCGGGCGGGATGGTCGGCCAGATCACGCCGCGCGCCTCGTCGTCGCGGCGGGCCGACGCCAGCCAGTGCTCGAGGACCTTGTCGGCCGGGGTGCCCTCGGGCAACTCGTCGACCAGCCGCTTGGCGGCGTTCACCAGGGTCTGGGTGGTGGTGGCGTTGGTCTCCTCCATGGTGTACACCTGCATCTCGGCGGTCGACACCCGCGGGTCGGCGCCGATGCCCAGCCGGATCTTGGACTTGGTGGCCTCCATGTCCTCGGGCGCGTCGTAGCCGATGTTGCTATGCCTGCCTTGGGCTTTCGCCCAACCCTTGAACTCGCCGAACTTGTTGAACTCGGGATGGGTGGTGTAGACGTGGTAGGTCTCGTTGAACGCCTCCAGCGCGACCTTCCAGTTGCAGTCGAAGTAGAGCCACTTGCGCCACTTGTAGCGCATTTTCTCCAGCCCGAACGGCTCGAGAATCTTCGCGGCGGGGAACAGGTAGTCGGCCAGCGGCTCGCAGTCGGGGTCCATGTTGATCCACAGCCAGCCGCCCCAGGTGTCGACCCTCACGGGCCGCAGATGGGTGTTGTCGGGCGTGAGGGCCTGCCGCCAATCCTGTTGCTCGCAAATGTGTGTGCAGGCGCCGTCCAGGCCGTAGGTCCAGCCGTGAAAGCCGCAGACGAACGACTTGCGGGTGCGTCCGAGCGCGTTCTTGGCGCCCTCGGGGGTGTCGATCAGCCGCCGGCCGCGGTGCATGCACACGTTGTGGTGGGCGCGAAACTCGTTCGCGCCGGTGCGCACCACGATGATCGAGTCGTCCAGAATGTCGTAGGTCAGATAGCTGCCCACCTCGGGCAGTTCCTCGACGCGGCCGACCTGCTGCCAGACCTTGCGCCACAGCTTGTCGCGCTCGGCGCGGGCATAGTCCTCGCTGATGTACGCCTCCACCCCGATCGTCATCGGCGTGGAGAGTTCTTCTGCCACCGCGGAATTCGCGTCCTTGGCAACGTCGGTCATCACATCCTCCTGATCGCTGCGCGGAAGGATTCGTCATGCAGGAACAGCGACGTGTTGTCGGCGCCGAGGTGACTCCACCGCAGGTCCAGCCCGCCGTCGACGAGCAGCGTCTGGCCGGTGACGTAGCTCGACAGCTCGGAGAGCAGAAACAGGATGGCGCCGGCCTGCTCCTCGGGCCGGCCGCGGCGGCCCATCGCGATCGCCCGCCGATCCCGATCCGGGTCGTCGGCGACGTAGGTGCGGGAAGCGGCCGTCTCGGTGACGCCGGGCGCCACGGCGTTCACCCGGATCGCGGACTGCGCCAGCTCCAGCGCCATGGTGCGGGTCATCGCCGCGATGGCGGATTTGGCCGTCCCGTAGGCGATGTGGAACGGCGCGGTGTTCATGCCGCTGATCGAGGAGATCGACACGATCGACCCGGGCAGTCGCCGTGCGAGGAGCTCGGCCGCGACGGCCTGGCTCATGAAGAACGCCGTTTCGAGGTTATCGGCGAAGATCTTGCGCCAGTCGGTGCGCGACACCCGGGTCGACGGCATCCAGGTCGACGGTTCCGCACCGCCGGCGACGTTGACCAGTCCGTACAGCTGCCCGTCCGCCCGGCGCGCCTGGTCGATCACCGCGGCGATGCCCTCGTCGGTGGAGGCATCGGCGGCGACGGGCAGGACGGCCAGCCCCCGGGCCGCCAGCGGGGCGATGTGCTCGTCGAGGTTCTCCTTCGACCGGCTCACCGCGATCACGGTGGCCCCGGCCCGGGCGGCCATGGCCGTGACGGTGGTGCCGATGCCGCCGCCACCGGCGCCGGACACCACCACCACGCGGCCCTCGAGCCTGAGGAGATCGTCGTCCATGACCTGCTTTCTGCTGCCCGGACACCGGCGGGCCTGTCGCGGAGAGGTTCACCCGATTTTTGTCCGGACAAAATATCGCATTCTGTCCCGTGGAGAACACTATTCCGATCGGCGAAGGCGGCTGTCAAGGCCCGCCTACGGTGCAGTGGCCGCTATTGTCTGGACTACACCGAGTTGATAGCGTCCAGCCCAACGGCGGACGGAAGGATCCCGGCACGCATGTCCATTTCACGGGCCATCTCCACGCAGCCCTCGCGGTACGCGACGCCCGGTTCGCCGGTGCCCGCCATCGACGTCGCGCCGGGTTGGCGGCTCCACCGGGTCACCGCGCCCAGCCGGCTGTTCGGCGCCAACGGTCTGCGCACCGGTCCCGACGGCCGGATCTACATCGCCCAGGTGACCGGGAGCCAGATCAGCGCGCTGGATCACCACACCGGGGAACTGGAGACCGCCAGCCCCAAGGGCGGCGACATCGTGGCGCCCGACGACGTGGCGTTCGACGCCGCCGGCAACCTGTATGCGACCGAGGTGATGGACGGGCGGGTCAGCGTGCGCGACACTGGCGGCCGGACGCGGGTGCTGCGCGACGACGTGCCGTCGGCCAACGGCATCACGTTCCATCGGGGCCGGTTGTTCATCGGCGAGTGCCGGGAGGGCGGCCGGCTGCTCGAATTCGACCTGGCCGGCGGGCCGCCCCGGGTGCTGCTGGACAACGTGCCCTCACCCAACGCGATGGAGGTCGGCCCGGACGGGCTGCTGTACTTCCCGGTGATGGGCGCCAACGAGATCTGGCGCGTCGACCCCGACGGCGGCGAACCGCAGTGCGTCGCAACGGGTCTCGGTGTGCCCGACTCGGTGAAGTTCGACGCGCGCGGCCACATCGTCTCGACGCAGGTGGCCAGCGGGCAGGTGCTGCGCATCGATCCGCGCAGCGGCGAGCAGCAGGTGCTCGCCCAGCTGAACCCCGGCCTGGACAACTGCACCTTCGTCGGCGACCGGCTGTTCGTCTCCAACTTCACCGGCGAGATCACCGAGATATCACCGGACGGCACCACGCGATCCGTACTGCCCGGTGGGCTCAACTGGCCGCTGGACCTCGCGGTCGGCCACGACGGGCGGCTCTACGTCGCCGACGGCACCTACTTCTACGCCGCACTGCCCGACGGCGCCCTGCACACCGTGGGGATGCTGTTCAGCCCCGGCTATCCCGGGTTCCTGCGCGGTGTCGCGGCGAGCGGACCGGGCGAGTTCGTCGTCACCACGTCCGGCGGGCAGATCAGCTGTTACCGGCCCCAGGCCAGCGAAAGCGAGGTGCTGGCAGACGGTTTCGACCAGCTCTACGGCATCGCCCCGGGGCCGGCCGGCGTGGTGGTCGCCGAGCTGGGCACCGGCCGGGTGCTGTCGCTGCAGCGCTCGGGTGCCGTCGAGGTGCTGGCGGCCGGGCTGCGCGAGCCGGTCGGTGTCGCGATCGGCAGCGACGGGGCGGCTCTGGTGGCCGAGGCCGGAGCCGGGCGGGTGGTCCGGGTGGACGGCTCGAAGGTCGACACCGTGATGGCCGATCTGCAACGCCCGCAAGGCATTCTGCTGCACGGAGGTGTGCTCTACGTGGTCGGCGCCGGCGCCAAGGAGCTGATCGCGTTCGATCCGGCCGACAAGACGCGGCGAACCATCGCGTCCGGCCTGCCGGTCGGTCCCCCGCCGGGGGTGAACCCCAAGCCGCTCAAGGGCATGCCGCCGTTCTCCGGGCCGCAGGGCCCGTTCGCCGGGATCACCGCCGCGGCCGACGGGACGCTGTACGTCTCGGCCGACGGCGAGGGCAGCGTGCTGGCGGTGCGGCCGACCCGGGACGGCCACTGATGCCGCAGACCATCTCCGGCGACCACCGCTATCTGCAGATCGCGCGAGCGCTGCGCAAGGAGATCGTCGACGGGGTCTATCCGGTGGGGTCGCAGTTGCCGACCGAACACCAACTGTGCGAACGCTTCGCGGTGAGCCGCTACACCATCCGCGAAGCCCTGCGCCGGCTGCGCGAGGACAACCTGGTCGCGTCCCGGCCGCGGGCGGGCACCCGGGTGGTTCCCCGCCCGGCGTCGAGTTCCTATGCCCAGGACGCGATGTCGATCGACGACCTGCTCGCGTTCGCGGCCGGCGCGCAGCTGACCATCGAATCCAACGCGATGGTGACGATCGACGACGAGCTGGCCGCCCGGACCGGGCTCGAGCCCGGCACCCAGTGGCTGTCGGTGCGCGGCTATCGGCAGGCCGACGGCGCCCCGGTGCCGATCTGCCGCACCGAGTACTACATCAACCGCAGCTTCGCCGCGGTCGGCCGGCTGCTGCAACGGCATGCCGGGCCGATCTTTCCGTTGATCGAGGACCTGTTCGGTGTGAGCGTCGCCCAGTTGCACCAGGAGATCGCCGCGGTGCTGCTGTCGCCGGAACTCGCCGACGGTCTGGGCGCCGAGGCGGGGACGGCCGCGCTGCAGATGCGGCGCACCTACACCACCTCCGACGGCGAGGTGGCCCAGGTGACGATCAACACCCACCTGTCCCCGAACTTCCGGTACGCGATGACGATGCGCCGCGTCACCGGTCAGGCCGGTTGAGATGACCGCCCGCGCCGCCCCGGACACCGCGCAAACATCCCTGGCCTACCGGCGCGGCTGGTGGGTGCGCAGCACACTGGCCGACGCGGCGCGCGCCGCTGCGCAACGTACGCCAGAGCGGATAGCGTTGGTGGACAACGAGGTTCGGCTGAACTGCGCCACCCTGTACGCCCAGGCCGGCGAGCTGGCCGCCGCCCTGCTGGCCCGTATCCCGGCCGGCAGCGTGGTGTCGTTCATGCTGCCGAACTGGCACGAGGCCGCGGTCATCTACCTGGCCGCGACACTGGCCGGCATGGTGGTGAACCCGATCCTGCCGTCACTGCGCGACCACGACCTGCGTTTCGTTCTCGAGGATGCCGGCGCCGCAATGGTTTTCGTCCCGCACCGGTACGGCGGCCACGACTACCCGGCGATGCTGGACCGCGTGACGGCCGCGATGAGCGCGGCGCCGCAGGTGGTGGTGCTGCGCGGCCCCGACACGGGACGAACCGGTCGGCACACCCCGTACCGCTGCATGCTGGGCGGACCGCCCGGGGGCCTTCCGGCACTGGATCCCGATGCGGTGCGGATGATCCTCTATACCTCCGGCACCACCAGCAGCCCGAAAGGCGTTCTGCACACCCATAATTCGATACATGCGCTGATCTGCCAGATCCGTGACCACTGGGCGATCGATCCTGGCGACACATTCCTGGTGCCGTCGCCGCTCGCCCATATCGGCGGCTCGATCTACGCGTTTGAATGCCCGCTGCTGCTGGGCACCACGGCGGTGCTGATGGACCGGTGGGACCCGGCGCGGGCGGTGGCGTTGATGACCGCGCATCGCTGCACCCACATGGCCGGGGCCACACCGTTTTTGCAGCAGCTGCTCTCGGCCGCCGCGAACGCCGGCACCCGCCTGCCCGACCTGAAGGTGTTCATCTGCGGCGGCGCCTCGGTGTCGCCGTCACTGATCCGCCGGGCCGCAGCCTATTTCGACCGCGCGGTCGTCACCCGGGTGTACGGCTGCACCGAGGTGCCGGTGGCCACCGTCGGGGCGCCCCGGCCGCAGGAGGCCGACTACGCCGCCGACACCGACGGCCGGCCCGGCATCGCCGAGATCAAGCTCGTCGCGCACCCGGCGGCGCCCACCGGTGACGGCGAGATCTGCGTGCGCGGCCCGCAGATGCTGCGCGGCTACCGCCACCCGGAGGACGACGCCGAGTCCTTCGACGCCGCAGGGTTTTTCCGTATCGGCGACCTGGGCCGCTGGGCCTTAGCCGATTCCGCCGACCGGTACCTGGTCGTGACCGGCCGCGCCAAGGACGTCATCATCCGCAGCGGCGAGAACATCTCCGCCAAGGAGGTGGAGGACCTGCTGGCCGACCATCCCGGCATCGCCGAGATCGCGGTCGTCGGGCTGCCCGACGAGCGCACCGGCGAGCGGGCGTGCGCGGTCATCGTTCCGACCCCCGGGGCGAGCCCGGACGTGGCCAGCCTGCTGGCGCTGCTGGTGAGCAAGGGGGTGGCCAAGTTCAAGGCGCCCGAACAGGTGGTGCTCTGGGATGCCCTGCCGAAGAACGACGCCGGCAAGGTGCTCAAGCATCGGATCCGCGCGGCGCTGAGTAAGGATGGCTGACATGCAGGTCGCGATCGTCACGGGCGCAAGCAGCGGCATCGGGTTGGGCTGCGCGACCAGGCTGGCCGGGACGGGCATGGCGGTGCTCGGCACCGGCCGCGACCCAAAGCGGTTGGCCGAGTTGGAAACCGCGATCGGCGACCCCGACCGGGTCGCCACCGTCGCGGTCGACCTGACCGACGACGACGCGCCGCGGCGCATCGTGGACCGCGCCCTGCAGCGGTGGGGCCACATCGACTTCCTGATCAACAACGCCGGCGTGGGCAGCCCCAAACCGCTGCACGAAACCGACGACGAGACCCTGGACTACTTCCTGAATTTGATGCTGCGGGCACCGTTTCGGCTCGCGCGCGAGGTGCTGCCCCACCTGCCGCCCGGATCGGCGATCATCAACGTGACATCGACGTTCACCGTCGTCGGCGGCCTGCGCGGCGGCGCCTACTCCGCGGCCAAGGGCGGGCTGACCGCGCTGACCACCCACATCGCCTGCCAATACGGCGCCTCCGGCATCCGCTGCAATGCCGTCGCGCCGGGGGTGACGGTCACCCCGATGGTGGAAAACCGGTTGCAGGACCCGCGCTTTCGCAAGATCAACACGGAGATGACACCGCACCAACGGTTGGGCAGCGTCGACGACATCGCCGCCACCGTCGCGTTCCTGTGCTCGCCGGGCGGAAGTTTCATCAACGGCCAGACGATCGTCGTCGACGGCGGATGGAGTTCGACGAAGTATCTGTCGGAGTACGCGCTGACCTCGGAGTGGATCGCGCCGTGAGTTAGCGGCTACCGGCCGGCGAAGTCGATGACGCCGCGGATGTTGCGGCCCTCGCGCAGGTCGGCGAATGCCTCGTTGATCTCGTCGAGCCGGTAGTGGCGGGTGACCAACTCGTCGAGTTTCAAATCGCCCGCCTGATACAGGGACAACAGCATCGGCACGCTGGTGCGCGGATTCATCCCGCCGTAGAGGGCGCCCCGCAGTTGTTTGGCCGACAGCGTCATCTCCTGCAGCACCAGCGGAACCGGGGGCTCGGTGAACGGGGTGATGCCGGTCAGCACGCAGACCCCGCCCTTGCGCAGCAGCGCCAGCGCCAACGGGATCGAGTCCACGTGCACCACGCCGGGACAGACCACCACCCGGTCGGCCATCAGGCCGGCGGTGATCTCCCTGACCAGCGGTATGGCGTCCCGCGCGGACGCGGCGGTGTGCGTGGCGCCGAAGATCTTGGCCGAATCCCGTTTGGCTGCAATGGGATCCACCGCGACGACGTACTTCGCGCCCACCGCGCGGGCGCCCTGCAGCGCGTTCATCCCGACACCGCCGGCGCCGATCACCACCACGGTGTCGCCCGGTTCGGTGCCCGCCGACACCGTCGCCGAGCCCCATCCGGTGCTGACCCCGCACGACACCAGGGAGGCGGCATGGAACGGAATCGCCTCGTCGATCTTGATGACGGACCGTTCCGAGAGCACCGCGTACTCGGCGAAGGTGCCGAGTTGCCCGTAGGCCAACAGGTTTTCCGCACCGAGATGGCGGCGGCAGGTCCCGTCGGTGGGCATCTCGCGCACGAACAGGCTGGCGCCGACGTCGCAGATGTAGCTCTGGCCGTTCACGCAGAACCGGCAGCTGCCGCACGCCGGGATGAACGACAGCGCCACGTGGTCGCCCGGGCGCACCGACGTCACGTTGGGCCCGACTTCCGCGACGACACCGGCGCCCTCGTGACCGCCGAGCAGCGGGAACCAGTCCGGCGCGGGCTGACCGCTCGCGGCGACCACCTCGGGCGTCGGCACCACGTCACCGGTGAACAGATGGTCGTCGGAGTGGCAGATCCCGGCGACGGCCATCCGCACCAGCACCTCACCGCTGCGCGGCGGGTCGAGCTCGATCTCGGCGATCTCCCAGTCCCGGCCGACCCCGCGGATCACGGCGGCACGACACTTCATTGCGGCTCCTTGCTCTCTGGTGGCGTCCCCCGGGCCACGCCGGGGCGTGGCACGAATCCATCTTGCGCTACCGCTCAACCGGATTCGCGAAGTGGCTCCGGATCCCGGCCAGCATCGCCGTGTGCGCCTTGACGGCTTGCCGGACGGTCATCGGGGCCAGTGGTCGCGGCGCCGCGATCCGGATCCGTTCGGTGATGCGGGTGCCGGCGGCCGTCGGCGCGAAGCTGACCGTGCCGCGCAGGCGCACCCCCGGCGACTGGTCGGCCTCGGTCAGCACCACCCCGTCCGCGCGCACCAGCAGCTGGGCCCGATAGTTGATGCGTAAGGCCAAGGGCCCCAACGGGATCCGGTCCGTCACCCGGTAGCGGTGCAGGTAGCCGTCCGGGGTCTGCCCACGAAAGAGCGTCTGGACCGCGACGATCAGCGGGTGGACCAGCCTGAGGTTGTCCAAATCGACGTAGAAGTCGCGGACCGCGGCCGGCGGGGCCGGCACCTGCTGGCTCAGCGTGTGCTCGGAGCCCACCACCCACCAGCTCATCGGCGGTGCGTCCGGTTGGCTCATCGCTCCATTGTTTCCCGCCGCGGCCGGCCCCGCGCGCGGCTTTGCCGCAGTATTTTTTCCTGTTCGGCTGGCCTACTGTGAGGTCCGTGGAGTCCCCCGATCCGGCCGGGACCGGCGTAGTCGAGCGCTACCTGCAGTGCCTGGCCGCGCACGACTGGGACGGCCTGGCCGGCACCATCGCCGACGACGGGCTGACCCGGGAGGGCCCGTTCCGCGACGTCATCGAGGGCAAGGCCGAATACCTGGACTACCTGCGCAGGGTCCTCACCGAGCTGCCCGGCCACCGGCTCGAGGTGCAGCGGGTGTCACACGTGGACGCCGGGCGCTGCTACGTCGAATTGACCGAGGCGTTCGACATCGACGGCGCCACCCGGCGGTGGCCGGAGTGCATCCTGTTCGAGCGGGGCGGCGACGGGCTGATCTCTCATATCAGCGTGTTCTTCAAACAGGGGCGCTGACACGCTATTCCCTCCCCCACCGAATTGACCTAACGTGTGGTGGGTGGAGGCACACGGAAACCCGGAATTGGTCCCCGTCGAAAATTTGCACTCTGGTGATCCGATTATGGATTGCGGCCAACGCTACATAGTTCTGGAATCCAAGACACTCAACGACTGCGTGGTGCTCGAACTCGAGTCCCGGGTGGACCATCAGCTGCAGGTCATCGAGAAATCCTTCCCCACCGGATATCACGTGGGAAGGGCGAACCACCGGGTTTTGTAGCCGCCAATTCTTTGCCGGTCCTTCGACCTAAATAGGGCGCCGGTAGCCGGTCGACGGCTACCGCGCATTCACGTTTCCCCGGACTTCGACGCGCAATTCTCCCCGGTGCACAAACCGGCGAAAAAGCTTGCGCCCCTTGGCCGCTGCCCGGCCGCCGGATGGCGTCCGAAGCGCCCGGCCCGCCGGCCCGGCGCCGCGACGGAGGCCGCTTCGTTCGGCGCGTTTGAGTTGTCGTCAACCCGGTAACCTCTGTCCAAGGACGTGATTGCACCTCATTGGTTTTCCTCGCTTTCTCCAAGAAGCTGCTTGCCGGGAAAGCCCGACCTGCGTCGCCAGGGGCGTCGTCGCACGGTTCACCTTCCCGACCCACGTGTGGACAGCTCCTGCACAGGTCAGGATCATTGACCGCGGAGACGTAATTGAAGGGTGACGAGTGAAGATTCCCGGCGTTTCCAGCGTCGTCGCTGGGGTGGCTGGTGGGGCCGCACAGGTGGTGCGGGCCGGCGTATCCACCGCGGCGGGAGCCGCCGGTGCCCTGCAGACGTTGGCCAGCCCGGTGGCCGAGCTCGCCGGCCCGGTGATCCAGTCGATGGCGCAGACCACCGGCCGGGCCATCGGGTTGGACGGCTCGGCCGACGGCGCGCCCGCGATCGTGCCGCCGGTGCGCTGGCACAGCGGGCGGCGCGTGCACCTGGACCTGGACCCGCTGCTGCCCTTCCCCCGCTGGCACGAGTACGCGCCGGCCGTCGAGGAGCCGGTGCGCAGGATCCCGGGGGTGGCCAAGGCGCACGTCGAGGGCTCGCTGGGCCGGCTGGTGGTCGAACTCGCCGACGACGCCGACGACGCCGCCGTGCTGGACGAGGTGCGCTCGACCGTGGCCTCCGTCGCCGCGGACATCAGCTGGTCCAAGGCGGAGGCGGCCCCGCCGTCGGCGCCGTTCGCCGACCCGGGCAACCCGCTGGCGATCCTGGTGCCGCTCACCGCGGCGGCGCTGGATCTGGTGGCCATGGGTGCGGCGGTCACCGGCTGGGTGACCCGGCTGCCCGCCGCGCCGCAAACCACCCGGGCCGCGGCCGCGCTGATCAACCACCAACCGCGCATGGTGTCCATCCTGGAGGCGCGGCTGGGCCGGGTGGGCACCGACATCGCGCTCGCCGCGACGACGGCCGCCGCGCACGGCCTCACCCAGTCGTTCGGCACCCCGCTGCTCGACCTGACCCAGCGCACCCTGCAGATTTCCGAGGCGGCGGCACACCGCCGGGTGTGGCGGGACCGCGAGCCACAGCTGGCCTCGCCGGACCGGCCGCAGGCCCCGGTGGTGCCGGTCATCTCGTCGGCCAAGTCCGAGGTGCCCCGGCACAGCTGGGCGGCCGCGGCCGCCGGTGAGGCGTCGCACGTCGTGGTCGGCGGGACCATCGACGCCGCGATGGACAAGGCGAAGGGCTCGATGGCGGGGCCGGTGGAAAGCTACGTCGACTCCGCGGCCAACGGCTCGTTGATCGCCGCGGTGAGCGCGCTGGTGGCCGGCGGCGGCACCGAGGACGCGGCGGCGGCCATCGAGGCCGGGGTGCCGCGAGCCGCGCACATGGGTCGCCAGGCGTTCGCCGCGGTGCTGGGTCGCGGGCTGGCCAACTCCGGGCAGCTGGTGCTCGACCCCGGCGCGCTGCGCCGCCTGGACCGGGTCAAGGTGGTGGTCATCGACGGCGCGGCGCTGCGCGGCGACCACCGCGCCGTGCTGCGGGTCCGCGGCGAGGCGCCCGGCTGGGACGACGACCGGGTCTACGAGGTCGCCGACGCGCTGCTGCACGGCGAGGAGGCCCCCGAGCCCGACCCCGACGAGTTGCCCGCGACCGGCGCCCGGCTGAGATGGGTGCCGTCCCAAGGACCTTCGGCCATGCCCGCGCAGGGCCTGGAAAGCGCCGACCTGATCGTCGACGGCGACCGCGTCGGCCGCGTCGACGTGGGCTGGGAGGTCGACCCGTACGCGATTCCGCTGTTCCAGACCGCGCACCGCACCGGCGCCCGGGTGGTGCTGCGGCACGTCGCCGGCACCGAGGACCTCACCGCCAGCGTCGGCGCCACGCATCCGCCCGGCACCCCGCTGCTGAACGTGGTCCGCGAGCTGCGCGCCGACCGGGGGCCGGTGCTGCTGATCACCGCGCTGCACCGCGACTTCGCGTCGACCGACACCCTGGCCGCCCTGGCCATCGCGGATGTCGGTGTGGCCCTTGATGATCCGCGCGCCGCGACGGCCTGGACCGCCGACATCATCACCGGCACCGACCTGGCCGACGCGGTGCGGATCCTGTCGGCGATCCCGGTGGCCCGCTCGGCCAGCGAGTCGGCGGTGCACCTGGCCCAGGGCGGCACCACGCTGGCCGGGCTGCTGCTGGTCACCGGTGAGCAGGAGAAGGGCGCCAGCCCGTTGAGCTTCCGGCGCTGGCTCAACCCGGTCAACGCCGCGGCGGCCACCGCGCTGGTGGCGGGAACCTTCTCGGCCACCCGGGTGCTGCGGCTGCCCGATCCCACTCCGCAACCGCTGACCGCCTGGCACGCGCTGGATCCCGAGATCGTCTACTCCCGGCTGGCCGGCGGCGCGCGGCCGCTGGCCGTGGAGACCGAGCCGTCGTGGCGGCGCCGCCTCGACGACCTGTCCTACAGCCCGGCCCTGGCGCCGCTGCGGGCGCCGCTGCAGAACGTGCTGCGGCTGGCGTCGGCCACCCGCACCGAGCTGGCCGATCCGCTGACCCCCATCCTGGCCGTCGGCGCGGCGGCCTCGGCCATCGTCGGCAGCAACATCGACGCGCTACTGGTCGCCGGCGTTATGACCGTCAACGCGATAACCGGTGGGGCGCAACGACTTCGGGCCGAGTCGGCGGCCGCCGAGCTGTTCGCCGAGCAGGACCAGATGGTGCGCCGGGTGGTGGTGCCGGCGGTGGCGACCACCCGCCGCCGACTGGAGGCCGCCCGGCACGCCACCCGCACCGCGACGGTGTCCGCCAAGTCGCTGCGGCCCGGCGACGTCATCGACCTGGCCGCACCGGAAGTGGTGCCCGCCGACGCCCGGCTGCTGGAGGCCGAAGACCTCGAGGTCGACGAGTCGCTGCTGACCGGGGAGTCGCTGCCGGTGGACAAGCAGGTGGAGCCCGTCGCCGTCAACGACCCCGACCGCGCCAGCATGCTGTTCGAGGGCAGCACCATCGTGGCCGGGCACGCCCGGGCGATCGTGGTGGCCACCGGCGTGGGGACCGCCGCGCACCGCGCCATCTCGGCCGTCGCCGACGTGGAAACCGCGGCGGGGGTGCAGGCCCGGCTGCGCGAGCTCACCAGCAAGGTGCTGCCGCTGACGCTGGCCGGCGGTGCCGCGGTGTCGACGCTGGCGCTGCTGCGCCGCGCGTCGCTGCGCCAGGCGGTGGCCGACGGCGTGGCGATCGCGGTGGCCGCCGTCCCCGAGGGGCTGCCGCTGGTGGCCACCCTGTCCCAGCTGTCGGCCGCGCAGCGGCTGACCGCCCGCGGCGCCCTGGTCCGCGCGCCCCGCACCATCGAGGCGCTGGGCCGCGTCGACACCGTCTGTTTCGACAAGACCGGCACGCTCACCGAGAACCGGCTGCGGGTGGTGTGCGCGGTGCCCGACGACGTCAACCCGCACGACCCGTTCCCGGAGCTGACCGCCCCGCAGTCGGCGGAGCTGGTGCGGGCCGCCGCGCGGGCGTCCGCCCGGCCGCAGGAGGGGCAGGGGCATGCGCACGCCACCGACGAGGCGATCCTGACCGCCGCGAGTTCGCTGAACGGGCAACGGGATTCGGACTGGTCGATGATCGCCGAGGTGCCGTTCGAGTCCAGCCGCGGCTTCGCCGCCGCGATCGGCACCGTGGGCAACGCCAACGGGAACCCCTCGGACACACCGGTGCTCATCCTCAAGGGGGCGCCCGAGGTGATCCTGCCGCGCTGCCGGTTCGCCGACCCGGAGGCCGACCAGCAGCGGGCCGAGGCGGTGGTGCGGGGCCTGGCCGAACAGGGCTTGCGGGTGCTCGCGGTGGCGCAGCGGGGCTGGAAGCACGACACCGACGACGACGACACCGACGCCGACGCGGTGGACGCCGCCGCGCACAACCTGGAACTGCTCGGCTACGTCGGTCTGGCCGACACCGCCCGCGCGTCGGCGCGCCCGCTGATCGAGGCGCTGCTGGACGCCGAGCGCGACGTCGTGCTGATCACCGGCGACCACCCGATCACCGCGCGGGCGATCGCCCGCCAGCTGGGCCTGCCGGCCGACGCCCGGGTGGTCACCGGCGCCGAGCTGGCCGGCCTGGACGAGGACGCGTGCGCCAAGCTGGTCGCCGACGTGCAGGTGTTCGCCCGGGTCAGCCCGGAGCAGAAGGTGCAGATCGTGGCCGCCCTGCAGCGCTGCGGACGGGTGACCGCGATGGTCGGCGACGGCGCCAACGACGCCGCGGCGATCCGGATGGCCGACGTCGGCATCGGGGTGAGCGGGCGCGGTTCGTCGGCCGCCCGCGGCGCGGCCGACATCGTGCTGACCGACCAGGACCTGAGCGTGCTGCTGGACGCCCTGGTCGAGGGCCGCAGCATGTGGGCCGGGGTGCGCGACGCCGTCACGATCCTGGTCGGCGGCAACGTGGGCGAGGTGCTGTTCACCATCATCGGCACCGCCTTCGGCGCCGGCCGGGCCCCGGTGGGCACCCGGCAGCTGCTGCTGGTCAACCTGCTCACCGACATGTTCCCCGCGCTGGCGGTCGCGGTCACCTCGCAGTACGTCGAACCCGACGAAGCCGAGTACCCCTCCGCCGCGGACGCCGAGGCCGCCCGGCGCGAGCACCGCCGCGCGGTGCTGACCGGACCCACCCCCTCGCTGGACGCCCCGCTGATGCGCCAGATCGTCACCCGCGGCGCGGTCACCGCGGCCGGGGCGACCGCGGCCTGGGCCATCGGCCGGTGGACCCCGGGCACCGAACGCCGCACGGCGACAATGGGTTTGACCGCGCTGGTGACCACCCAGCTGGCGCAGACGCTGCTGACCCGCCGGCACAGCCCGCTGGTGGTGGCGACCGCGCTGGGCAGCGCGGGGGTGTTGGTCGGCATCGTGCAGACCCCGGTGCTCAGCCAGTTCTTCGGCTGCACGCCGTTGGGGCCGGTCGCCTGGACCGGGGTGCTGGGTTCCACCGCGGGCGCCACCGCGATCTCGGCGCTGGCCCCCAACTGGCTGGCCAAACAGGTCGCCGCCCTCGAGCCCGGCCAGCAGGATGCCTAACGGTTCCTAACCGGGCAGTTCCTTGCGCAGCACCTTGCCGGTCGGGTTGCGCGGAATGCTCGCCACGATGTTGATGTCGCGTGGCTGCTCGAACCGCGAGACCCGGTCCTTGAGGTAGTCGTGCAGCTGCGCCGCGTCGACGCCGCTGCCGGGGTGCAGCACCACGAACGCCGCCAGGCGGTGGCCGAACCGCTCGTCGGGAACGCCGATCACCGCGTTGTCGGCGACGGCGGGGTGCGCGGCGAGCGCGTTCTCCACCGCGCGCGGGTAGACGTTCTCCCCGCCGGAGATGATCATGTCGTCCTCCCGGCCGACGATGAACAGTCGGCCGGCGTTGTCCAGGTAGCCCATGTCGCCGGTGCTGGTCATGCCGTCGACGACGGTCTTCCCGCCGCCGTCGGTGTAGCGGGTGCCGGCCAGCTCGCCGCCGACGAAGATGCGCCCGGTCACCCGCGGGCCGACCGGCCGGTTGTTGCGGTCCAGGATCCGCACCGGGCAGCCGGCGACGGGTTTCCCGACGGTTTCCGGGGCGTCGCGCAGGTCCGCCGGTGTCGCCAGCGCCCCGATGCCCACCTCGGTGGAGCCGTAGCCGTTGTAGAGGATGTCGCCGTAGGTGTCCATGAACCGCTGTCCCAGCGTGGGATCGAGTCGGTCGCCGCTGGACATCACGACACGCAACTGCGGCAACGGATTTCGCGCCCGCACCCGCGGCGGCAGCTCGAGGATGCGGGCCAGCACCACCGGAACTGCGGTGAAGGCGTCGGCCCGGTGCAGCGAGGCCTGGGCCAGCGCGGCTTCGGCGTCGAAATGGCGATGGGTCAGCACCGTGCCGCCCAGGGCGATGGTGAGCATCAGCATGCCCAGGCCCAACCCGTGAAACATCGGCATTGCCACCGAGATTCGCGATCCGGTGCGCAGCCGGGTGCGGTCCAGGATGGTAACCCACACCCCCACCGCGGAGCGCAGCCGCGGGGCGCGCGGCACCCCCTTGGGTTTCCCGGTGGTCCCCGAGGTCAGCAGCACGATCCGGCCGGGCGCGGCGACGGCCGGTCGCCCGCCGCTCTCCTCGGCGCCGGCGGTGGCCGGGTCGATGACGGCGACCGCGTCGTCGGCGGCCGCGATCCGCTCGGCGAATTCGTTGTCGGCCACCACCGTCGAGATGTGGTGGGCGCGCAGCGCGGCCGCCAGCGCGTCACTGCGGAACTCGGTGCTGATCGGGACGACGTCGGCGCCGAGCAGGGTAACCGCGAAAACCGCTGTGACAAAACCGCGTCCGTTGCGGCACATGACCCCGACCGCCCGGCCGAGCGCGACGCCGTCGCGGGTCAACCGCCGCGCCAGCGATTCGGTGGCGCGCTGCAGCTCGCGGTAGGACAGCGCGCCGTCGTCGTCGATGATCGCGGTGCGGCCCGGCCAGCGGGCCGCGGTGACCGCCAACAGCGTGTAGGGGTTGGTGCCGCCGCGGCTCGCCTCGCGAAGCAGCCGCAGAACCGCCCGCGGCGAGGGTGGGTTGAGCAGACCGGAGCGCACCAGCGCCCGGGCGGCGGTGGGCGCCACCCGTTCAGCGCTCACGGCCGGCCTCCTCGGCGTCGGTGAAGAACCGGCGATGCCACAGCCGTGCGGCGCGGTCCGCCGGGCCGGCCAGCAGCACCGAGGCCAGCTCGGCCGGCAGCACCCAGGGCGGCTCGAGGGTGCGCGGCCGCTCGATGACGGCCTTGGCGATGACGTCGGCCGCCTGGTCCGGTGACAGGCCGGGCAGCCGGCCCAAAACCGGTGTGGGCGCGATCATCCGGGTCCGGACCAACGCGAAGTAGACCGTGCTGACGTGCACGCCGTCGGCGTGCAATTCGGGGGCCACGCTGCGCAGCCACCGGTCGAAGGCTCCCTTGGACGCCTGGTAGGCGCCCCACTGCGGACCCGGCACCACCCGCACCCCGACGCTGGACACGTTCACGACGTGCCCGCGGCCGTTGTCGCGCATGGCCGGTAACAGCCCGAGCAGCAACCGGACCGGCCCCAGGTAGTTGACGTCGATGGTGCGCTGGAAGTCGTGCGGCCGGTCGTACTGGTGATGCAGCGAGCGGCGCAGCGACTTGCCGGCGTTGCTCACCACGACGTCGAGCGGGCCGTGCTCCTCGGTGATCTGTTTGGTCAGGGCGCTCACCGCGGATTCGTCGGTGAGGTCGGTCGGGTAGGCGACCGCCCGCCCGCCGCCGGCGTTGATCGCCGCCGTCAGCTCGCCGAGCCGCTCCTCGGAGCGGGCGACCACCAGCACCGTCGCGCCGGCGGCGGCCGGGCGGCGCGCGGTCGCCTCGCCGATGCCGTAGGAGGCGCCGGTCACCAGGACCGTCCTGCCGCCGACGGCGCCGCGCAACCGGTCCGGGTCCGACACCCGCGCCGGGTTGGCCACCCGGTCGGCCACCGTGTTGAGGACCTTGTCGAGGGCCTGCGCTATTGCGTTCACCTTCGCCGCCGCATTCGTTCGAGCCGCCTGAACCACAAGTAGCAGACCACATCCCGGCCGGCCGTCGTGCCCCGGCCCGGATGTTCGCCGAATGCCGGTGCGGCGCACCCGCGCCCGGGGGATGGGCACACCCGCCGGATGCGCGCCGCGCGCAACCGATCTCAGCCGTCCGCCCGGGCGGCGGCGCATTTATGAGAACACGGTAATTTCAGCGTTTCCTGGGTTTAAGCGGCGTGTCGGCTGGGCACAATGGCGACATGTTGGCACGCCATGTCATTCGTTCTCTCGGTTCAGCACTAGTTATGGCAGCCTCGGGTGTGGCCGCGTCGGCGGTGTCCGGTTCGGTCATCCCCACCGCTGCGGCCCAATGTCCGGACGTGCAAGTGGTCTTCGCGCGGGGCACCGGTGAAGCCCCCGGCGTCGGCCCCACCGGACAGGCCTTCGTCGACGCCCTGCACCAACGCGTGGGGGGCCGCTCCTTCGACGTCTACCCGGTCAACTACCCGGCCACCGATCAGTGGGACACAGGCATCGACGGCATCCGGGACGCCGGCGCACACGTCGTCTCGATGGCCCACGACTGCCCCAACACCAAGATGGTGCTCGGCGGCTACTCGCAGGGCGCGGCCGTGATGGGCTTCGTCACCTCGCCGGCCGTGCCCGACGGCATCGACCCGGCCACCGTGCCCAAACCCCTCACCCCGGACGTCGCCAACCACGTCTCCTCGGTCGTGCTGTTCGGCATGCCCAACGTGCGCGCGATGAACTTCCTCGGCGAACCGCCCGTGGTCATCGGTCCGCTCTTCCAGGACAAGACCCTCAAGGTGTGCGCCACCGAGGACCCGGTGTGCTCGGACGGCATGAACTTCGCCGCCCACGACACCTACGCCGACGACGGCGCCATGATCGACAAGGGCGTCTCCTTCGCCTCCAGCCACCTCGGCCTCGGCGGTCCCGGCGCGGCGTCGGTCGCCTCCGGGCACGGCAATTTCGGGGAGTGAGCGCACCGCGGGCCGCTAGTCCCCGATGAACCCCTTGGTGCGCATCAGCGCGTCGGCCAGATATCCGTCGTGCGGGAGGCCCGGGGCGGTCGACCACGTCGGGCGCCCGCGGTAGACGCTGCCGATGGTCGGCTCGGCGACCAGGGCGTCGATCAGTGTGTCGTCGCCGGTGATCGCGGTGACCACCAGTGAGCGCCGCAGCGGCGCGAGCGCCGCGGCCCGCCCGCCCTCGCGCGACCAGCCCGTCACCCACACGCACGGGAAGGGCAGCTCGAGGTTGAGCAGTTCCGGGTCCGGCTCGGTCAGCACGTGTACGGCCGGGCGCAGCGCGGCCTGCCCGCCGCCGAGGTCGGCGACCACCTGGTCGGCCCCCAGCAGCGGCGTCGCCCCGGCGGCCTTGGCCGCCAGGTAGTTCGCCAGGGTGCGCGCCCGCGGCAGCGGCAGGGTCGGCAGCATCGCCCGCTCGTCGTCGGCGGGCAGCGGCTCGATCGCGGCGAGCCGCTCCGCGACGGCCGCGGCCAGCGGCGCCGGATCACCCTCGTAGAGCACCGCGGTGGCGTTGACGCACGCCATCCCGCCGTGGCGGGCGACCGAGTCGACGACGACGTCGAGGCACTCCCGCCAGTCCTGCTCGGCGGTGATGACGATCTTGCTGCGGCCGGGGCCGTTCACGATCACCGCCGGATCGGCGGCGTACTTGTCCACCACGCGTTGCCCGCCGTACACCATGGCCAGGTCGGCCGAGGCGATGATCTCGTCGGCCCCGGCGTGGTCGGTGGGCAGGTAGACGACGTCGTGCGGGCGAAATCCCGCCTGCCGCAACGCCGTCACCAGCCGGTGCCCGGTCAGCGGCTCGCGCCGCGAGGGGCGCACCGCCACCCGGTAGCCCAGCGCCAGCACCTGCGGCCACAGCCCGTGCACCCCGGGCCCGTTTCCGGCGGCATGCACGGCGAACACCTCGCCGCGCCGCACCCACAGCGCACCGCCCCCACGGACGCGCGGCTCGCGCCAGTCCGGCACCGCCCCAGCCGGCCGCGCCGAGGCCACCGCGTCGAACGCGCCGGCCAGGCCGTCGGCCACACCGCGCGCCGCGGCGCGGGTGATCGCCACGGGCAACCCCGAAATCCGGGCGGCCAAACCGGCGTACGCCTCGAAATCGAGTCCGGCGATCACCCCGTCGGTGAACACCTCGGCGGCCCGCGACAGCGCCGCCCGCCGGTCGGCGGGCGGCAGCGGCGCGGCCTTGCGTTGCGCACCGAGCGTGCGCGAAACATACAGCGGCGGAACGAGACTCAGTCGCGCGACGGCCACCCCGGCGGTGGTGGTGACGGTTTCGGTGTTGCGGGTCCGGTAGTCGCCGTCGGGTCCTAGCGCATCAAGATACAGAAGATCGCCTGCGCTGCAAGGGTTTTCATCCGTCACGCTCAGTACACGCCCTCGATGACGGTCTCACCCTCGAAGCTTTGCACGGGCCGCACCTCGCTGAGCGAGTCGCTGAGCTCACCCGCCGGGCCGGGCCTGCGGACGGCCAGGTCGCGCTCCAGGTTGTTCGGGATGAACATGGTCCTGCTGAGGTGGTGCATCACCACCTGCCCGGGCTGCCCGTAGCGCACCCGTTCGCCGGTGTCGGGGTCGACCACCCAGAACACGACGTAGGGGGTGCGGGGGTCGAAGACGAACGTATCGCCGTCGGTGCGGGTGACCGCCTGCGAGAGCACCATGGTGCTGCCGAAGGCCATGGTGATCGTGGTCCGCGGGAAGATGCCGCGCAGCAGGTCGAGGGTGTCGGCGTCAACGTGCGCGCCGCTGAGCAACAGGTAGCCGATCTTGGCGTCGACCAGCTCGACCACCCGGTCGTCGCGGGCCATCGCCGTCAGCAGCGGACCGGTGGTGTGCAGGTTCGCCACGTCCTGGGTCTGCAGCACGAACACGGCCTGCTCGACGACGTGCTCGACATAGCCGGCCACGTCCGCGGCGGCGTCGCGGGCGGCGAGCTTCTTGACCCAGCGCGGGTCGATGTCGACGGCGTGGAACACCGCGCCGAGCCGCTGGGACACCAGCCGGGAGAAGTAGCCGACACCGTGCGGGCCGCTCGGCATCATGCACAGGAAGCCTTCGCCGCGGCGAAACCCGCCGGCCGCGAAGTCCTCGGTCTGCCAGTCGACGACCTGGGCGACCCAATCCGGCATCTGCACGGTGCGTTTCGGTGCGCCGGTGGTGCCGCCGGATTCGAAGATCAGCGGGCGGTCCTGGGCCGGATAGCCGCGCGGGATGAGATCGCCCACCGCGACGTGGCGCAGTTCGTTGACCAGGTTCGGAAACCTGCGCAAGTCGTCGAACGTGTGCACGTCGGTCAACGGGTCGAAGCTCAGCGTCCGGGCGGTCCGCAGCCAGAACGGCGAACCGGTGTCCGCCCCGAAGTGCCAGGCGATCACGGCGCGCAGGTAGGCCTCGGGGTCGTCGACCGGTGCGGCTCGCGGCACGTCCAACAACGAGAAGTCGATCCCGGTCATGCCGTCGATCCTGTCCCATCGGCGGGCCGTCCGCCAAGGATCCCCGCCGCCGGCGCAGGCGCTGTATTGTGTTATTTCACAAGGATTTTCATTGGTGTGCACGCGATGTTCAACGCGGCGCCGCGTTGCCTAGCGGCCGGATGCGGCCGTCATCGCCTCGTTGAAACCGGGGTAGATGTCGTCGAAGGTGCCGTCCCGCTCGGCGAAGCGGAAGGCCTTGACCCGCTCCACGACGATCTCGTCGGCCTGGGGTTGGGTCTGCAGCAGCGTCATGGTCTCGGTGATGTACTCGTCCAGCGGCATCGCCCGGGGGTCGAATCCGCGCTCGCCCTGCAGCGCGGTCTGCACCTGGGGCGGGATGATCTCGATCACCTGAACCGGGGTCTCGCGCAGCTGGAAGCGCAGCGATTGGGTGTAGGAGTGCAGCGCCGCCTTGCTGGCACAGTAGGTCGGGGTCAGCGCGCTGGGCATGAACGCCAGCCCGGAGGTGACGTTGAGGATCGCGGCGTGCGGTCGGCGCAGCAGCGCCGGCAACAGCGTCGCGATGAGCCGGATGGGGCCCAGCAGGTTCACCGCCAGGGTCTGCTCGGCCAGACCGGCATTGCCGCTGATGAGGTCCTCGACCCGTTGCATGCCGGCGTTGTTGACCACCACGTTGAGGTCCGGGTAGTGGTCGGTGACCTCGGTGGCGAATCGCCGGATGTCCGCGGGATCCCCCAGATCGAGCGACAGGGTCTGGATGCCCGGGTTCGCCTCGGCGACCGCCCGCAGTTGCTCGCCGCGCCGGGCGGCGATGATCACCCGGTTGCCCAGCCGGTGGAACGCTTCGGCCAGGCCGCGGCCGATTCCGGTGCCGCCGCCGGTGACCAACACGGTGTTCCCCGTCATCTGCATCGCGGTTCTCCTTCGCTCTGAGTGCGCCGGTTCGACCCCTACTCGACCGACGTTGCGGATGCCCCAATGCGAAGCGGGCTAACCACGAATCCTGCCCCCACGGCGGCCGCTCCGATAGTGTCCGCGGGCCGCATGCCCTCGCGGCCCGGTCTCAGGCGGCGGCGCGGTTGTGCAGCCGGCGCGGGTCGACGCCGGCCCGGCTCCACGCCTGCGCCGCCCACGGCGTGTAGAGCACCCGCACCGGCAGCCGGTTGATCAGCGGATTGAGCGCCCGCATCAGCGCGGCGAAACGCTGAAACCGCTTCTCCTTCTTGGCATCCCAGCGCAGTTGGCACACCTCGCGCATCTGCGGCGGCAGGGTTCCGACCACCACCAGGCGGGCGTAGGCGTTCAGCGGCGCCGAAACGATTTTCCAGACGGGCCGCGGCATCCAGCGCGGACCCGGTATGCCCTTGCGGAGGTAGCCGGTGCCGTACAGCACGGTTTTGTGCGGCACGAACCGGTCGAGCATCTCGTCCCAGTAGGCCAGGAAGTCGTCGTAGGTCTGCGGTTGCCCGCGGTCGCTGACGCCGTAGAGGCTGTACCAGACCTTGCCCTCGTTGAAGATCTGCTCCTTCTCGGCCCGGGTCAGCCGGCGGATGAAGGTGTCGGTGTTGTAGATGACCTGGTCGACGAAGCTGGCGTGCGCCCAGTAGAACAGCTCCGGGTTCAGCGCGTGATACCTGGACCCGTCGCTGATGGTGCCCTTGATGGTCTTGTGGAAGTCGCGGACCTTGCGGCCCCATTCCTGGGGATCGTCGGAGTAGACGGTGTTCATCAGCGGAGGCGCGGTCCGCTTGGCCCGGCCGAGCGTGTCGCTGAAGATCACCGAGTGGTCCAGCACGCCCTGGGCGAGCTGCTCGATGCAGTTCTCCACGCCGGCGGTGCGCTGGAATCCGAACAGCTGGGTCCGGTTGTCGCCGTAGAACTTCCAGATCAACGAATCGGGTCCCAGCCGCGGCGCGTCGGCGGCGTCGCGGGCCGACCAGTCCGGCCCGTCGGTGGGCATCGGCACCGCCTCGCGCACGCCGTTGTCGAAATCCCATGCCGCCCGCTGCGCAGTCACCCAACCTCCTCGGCCGATACGGCAAAACCTAACGATGAACCAGAGAAACAAATTAGTATCTTTGTTTCATGATAACATCGGTTCGTCCAGACCGCCGTGGGGGTGTGAGCCATGCAGAGCCACCGCGCGGACGCCGCTGCGGGCGAGCGGACCGATCTGGACCGCCTCATCCTGGACACCGCGCGCGGCGTGTTCGAGACCTACGGCGTGCGGCGCGCCAACATCGACGACGTCGCCGCCCGGGCCGGGGTCAGCCGCAGCACCATCTACCGGCGGTTTCCCACCAAGGAGAACCTGTTCGGCCAGGTGGTGCGCCGCGAGGCCGAGCTCTTCTTCAGCACCCTGGACCAGGCGACCGCCGGATGCGATCCCCAGCAGGCGGTGATCGAGGCCTTCGCGCTGGGGGTGCGACTGGTCAAGGACTCCGCGCTGTATTCGCGGATCGCCGAGAGCGAGCCCGAACTGTTCGGGCTGTTTTCCCGCTCGCAGGTGTTCCCGATCCGCCAGTTCGCCGACGGCATCGCGCACACGCTGCGGCGGTGCGGCGCCGAGCAGGCCGAGCCGGACCTGGACAACATCGCCGACATCCTGCTGCGCGTCGCGCTGGGCATCATCGTCTTCCCCACCGACCGGCTGGACACCGCGGACCCCGCGGCCGTGCGCGACTACGCCGCCCGCTACTTGGTGCCGATCATCGGCCGCTGACCCGGCCCGCAGTGTCGGGCACCTGAATTAGCCTGATAGCCGTGCCTGGGTTTTCTGGGACACCGCGCACCCGCTACGCCAGCTGCGGCGACACCGACATCGCCTACCAGGTGCTCGGCGACGGGCCGATCGACCTGGTGCTGCTGCCCGGGCCGTCGATCCCGATCGACTCCGTCGACGCCGAGCCGTCGATGTACCGCTTCCACCGCCGGCTCGCCGCCTTCGCCCGGGTGATCCGGCTCGACCAGCGCGGCATCGGGCTGTCCTCCCGGGTGCCCTCGGTCGACGTGATCGGACCGGAGTTCTGGGCCCGCGACGTCGTCTCGGTGATGGACGCGGTGGGCTGTGAGCGGGCCACCGTCGTCGCGCCGAGCTTCACCTCGATGACCGGGCTGGTGCTGGCGGCCGATTACCCGGACCGGGTGAGCAGCCTGGTGATCATCAACGGCGCGGCCCGCACCGTCTACGCCCCCGACTACCCGATGGGCGCCCGGATCGAGACCCTGGACCCGTACACCACCGTCGCGGTCGACCCCGACGCCGTCGACCAGGGCTTCGACATGCTCGGCCTGATCGCCCCCAGCGTCGCCGGCGACGCCGCCTTCCGCAGCTGGTGGGACGCCGCGGGCAACCGCGCGGCCTCGCCCAGCATGGCCCGCGCGATGATCCTGTCCATCCGGCACGCCGACGTGCGCGACCGGCTGGCGCGCATCGCGGCCCCGACGCTGATCCTGCACCGCACCGACTGCGTCTTCACCTCGGTCGACCACGGCCGCTACCTCGCCGAGCACATCGCCGGATCGCGTTTCGTGCCGCTGCCGGGCGAAGACACCCTGTACTGGGTGGGCGACACCGGGCCCACGCTCGACGAGATCGAGGAGTTCATCACCGGGGTGCGGGGCGGTTCGGAGGCCGAGCGGCTGCTCACCACCATCGTGTTCACCGACATCGTCGGCTCCACCGAACGCGCCGCCGCGCTCGGCGACTACCGCTGGCGCGACCTGCTGGACAACCACGACAGGATCGTGCGCCACGAACTGCAGCGCTTCGGCGGGCGGGAGGTCAACACCGCCGGCGACGGATTCGTCGCCACCTTCAGCAGCCCGAGCGCGGCCATCTCGTGCGCCGACGCCCTCGTCGACGCGGTCGCCGCGCTGGGCATCGAGGTGCGCGTCGGCATCCACGCCGGCGAGGTCGAGGTGCGCGGCGCCCGCAAGGACGACATCGCGGGCATGGCCGTGCACATCGGCGCGCGGGTGGCCGCGCTCGCGGGCCCGGGTGAGGTGCTGGTGTCGTCCACGCTGCGCGACATCGTCACCGGCTCGCGGCACCGGTTCGGCGACCGCGGCGAGACCGCGCTCAAGGGCGTGCCGGGACAGTGGCGGCTCTACCGCCTGCTGCGCGAGCACGCCGCCGCCGAGCGGTGAACACCCGCGACTCGGCGTAGGCTGCCAACGGGGGATGCGCCGGGTCGGCGGCTTTCCGGTTTTTCTGGTCGATTCCGGCGTTCCCGCTTGGCTTTTCCGCGATGGAGTCCTCGAAGGAGTTAGGCATGACCGATGTGCACACCTCGCTGCCTCCCGCGCTGCGACGGGCGCTGGACCTTCTCATCGATCCGCCGGCCGACCCCGACGTGAGCAAGGGCTATCTCGATCTGCTCGGCGGCGCGGCCGACGAGGACGCGGGCGTGCCGAGGAACACCGGCCCGATCCAGGCGGCCTGGGCGTCGCCGATCGGGTCGCTGCTCTACGACAACGCCCAGGCGTTGTCTCGCCGCTGGATCAGCGCCTGGCAGCTGCCGCTGGAGTGGCTGCAGATCCCCCGGGGCGGTGTCGCGCTGGACGTCGGATCGGGCCCGGGCAACGTGACGGCGTCACTGGCGCGGGCCGCCGGACCCGACGGACTGGCGCTGGGCATCGACATCTCCGAGCCGATGCTCGCCCGCGCCGTGCGCAACGAGGCCGGGCCGCAGGTCGGCTTCATCAAGGCCGACGCGCAGCGACTTCCGTTGCGCGACAACACCGTCGACGCGGCGGTCTCGACCGCGGTGCTGCAGCTGGTCCCCAAACCACAGGCCGCGCTCGTCGAGATCGCGCGGGTGCTGCGACCGGGCGGCAGGCTGGCCGTCATGGTCCCGACCGCCGGCCGCCTGGCCCGCTATTGGCGGCTGTTGCCCAATGTGGGGGCGCATGCGTTCGACGACGACGAGATCGGTGACATCTTGGAGGAGAACGGATTCGCCAGCGTTCGGGTCAAGAACTTCGGCACCTTCCAGTGGGTGCGCGCCAAGCTGGGCTGAGCCCCCGGGCGCCGTTCAGTCGCCCGATTGCGCCAGCGTGGCAAGCCGGTCCATCGACTCGCGCAGCATCTCCGGCGTCGTGGCCCGGGCCCGCTGCAACCGGGTGGGATCGGTCAGCGCCGTCCAGTCGTAGGTGTGGGTCACCGTGGTCAGTTCGGCGTTGACCGGGCTCAGCTCCCAGCGCCACAGGTGACCGGGCGGCTGCTTGCCGGGCTCGGCTGGGCACCAAGCGATTACGCTGCCCTCGACGAATTCGGTGACGTGGTTCTCGCGCACCGCGCCGTTGGTCAGCGTCATCTTGAACACGTCGCCCACCCGATGGACGCGCTGCCCGGGCGCGGCCGAGGCCAGGTTGTCGTTGCCGTCCCAGCCGGGCTGGCGGGCCGGGTCGGCGATCAGCTCGAAGATGCGGGCGGCGTTGGCCGCGATCACCCGGGTGGCGCTGACGATGCGTTCGGCTTCCGTGTCGGACATACCGCTATCCAAACACGCCGCCGCACGAGTTTCGCCACAGCAGCCGGTACCGGTAGTACACGCCGCGCCGGATGACGGCCCCGGGCAAGACGTCCTCGGCCGCCCGCCGGATTTCGTCCAGGCTCTCCCGGGGGTCGGCCACGGCCACGCCGATGTCGCGGGTCTCCCGGTGCAACAACCCCGCGGCCCGCACGACCGGCAGGCACAGACCCGCCCACAGCCAGTCGGCGACGCTTTTGTTGGCGGACAATCCGACGACCGCCAATTCGCCTGCCGGCCGCAGCATTTGACGCGCCTTGCCCAAGGCGTCGCGCAGCGGTACGTGATGCAGGCTGGCCACGAAGGTGATCAGGTCGAAGGACTGGGCGGGCGCCTGGAAGTCCTGGAAGCGTGCCTGCTGGACGCAGGCGTTGTCGACGCGCTCGAGTCGCCGAGCGGCCCGCCGCACCGAGGCCGGGTCGGCGTCGATCCCGACGACGCTGCGCGACACCGGGGCCAAGCGCGCGGCCAGCAGGCCGTCGCCGCACCCGACGTCGAGCACATCCCCGCGGTGCCGCGCGGCGATCCCGACCAGCCAGGGGTGGTAGGCGGAGTTGTGGTTCCAGTACTCACCGGGATTCGCGTCGTGATGCACAGGCGTCCAGTCTGCCCCGGCGGGTCAACAGCGTTCCACGCCCTTGGACATGAGGCGCGGCCCGCGAACGGCCGGGCGGCGGTTACCGGTGAGCACCGCGCGCACCGCCTGGCACGCGCGCGACGTCAGCGGCCCCACCGCGACGAGACGGACCGAACCCGGCGAAATCCGGGAGGTGAGGGTGGCCACGATCTGATCCTTCGGCTCGGAGTGGGAGTCCATTGAATTGCAGCACCGCCGTTTTGCGGGGATGCCGCGCCGCGGTGAACGCCGTGATAAGCCGCACTGTGGCCTACCGCACACGCCGATCAGCGAAACCGGGTGAATCGGCGCAGATATCCGGGCAGCCGGCGCGCCGGTAGCACCTTGGGCCAGTCGTCGGCGCGGAAGTACGCGTCGGTGCCGCCGTCGACGAATACCACGCTGCCGCAAAGGAAGTCGGCGGCATCCGACAGCATGAAACACATCCACTCGGCCAGCTGGCCGGGGTCGCCGAAACCGCCGACCGGGACGGGGAACGACCGGACCGCCCGGGCCTGCCGGGGCGTGGACAACTGCTCCTGCAGCAGCGGTGTCATGATCGCCCCGGGCAACAGGGCGTTCAACCGCACCCCCGAGCCCGCCCACTCCGCCAGCACGGCATGGCGGCGCACCCAGCGGCTGACCGCGAGTTTTGACGCCCCGTACATCATGGTCGGCGCGGCCGGTCCGAACAGCCGCACCGATCGCAACGCCTTGTCGGCGTCGTGCGCCAGCAGAGCGTTGACCGTGCGGCGCGGCACCGTGGGCATCGTCGTGGCCGAATTACTGGCCACCACAACGACTTTGGCGTTCCCGGCGGCCGCCAGCGCCGGTCGCCAGGCCTGCAGCAGCTCGACGACGCCGAAATAGTTCACCGCGGCGATCTGGCGGACCCGGTCGCGCGCCGGGCTGGGTCCCAGCCCGGCCGCCAGCACCGCGCCGTCGAGCCGGTCACCGGCCTGCGAGAGCACCCGGGCGGCGGCGTCGGCGCGGCCTGCCGGGGTGGACAGGTCGGCGATGACGTCGGCGTCCTTGATGTCGACGCCGATGACGGTGTGGCCGCCGTCGCGGAGGCGTTGCGCGGTCTCGCGTCCCATTCCGGACGCCGATCCGGTGATCGCATAGGTTCCCATTCGGTCAGCTCCCCGCGGCGGCGCGCTCGACGTCGAGCAGTTGCTCGCCGCGCCGTTCGGCGTCGTAGGCCGCCCGCCCGCCGCGCAGCCCGAACAGCCGCTTGGAGATCAACAGGTAGATCACCGCGGCGACATTGATGGCGAAGGTCACCACCCGGGTCATCGTGATGCCCTTGGCCAGGTCGTGGATCTCCAGCGGCAGGAAGACCGAGGTGGCGATCACCGCGAAGTATTCGCCCCAGCGCTTGAGCAACCACAGGCCGACGCCCTCGACCACCTCCACCAGCGCGTAGCCGACCAGCATCAAGGTCAGCAGCGCCAGGGTGGACGGCTTGGTGGCCAGCGCCTTTTCCAGCTCGTGCACGATGGTCATCTGGTCGACCTTGAAGCCGGCGGCGCGAAAGATCGGCAGATCGCGGTCCAGGGTGGCCTGGATGGCGCCGCGCGCACCGCGGAACTTCCACACCGCGTAGGCGGCCAGCGCGATCACCAGCGCCCGGAACAGCCGTTCCACCGCCAGCACCCGAATGATGATGGCCTGCCGTAATGCCTTGCCGCGCATGATCATCGGCGCGTCTTCGGCCGGGCCGCGCCGGTGCGCAGGGCCGACGGTGAACTCGCCGCAGCGCAGGCAGCGCCACACCTGGCCCAGCCCGGTGGTGCCGCTGAGCCGGTCGGCCAGCGCCGGCTCGTCGGGCGCGTAGGTGGCGTGCCCGGCCAGCGCGCAGGTGACCAACTCCCAGCGGTTGAGACCGCGATCTTTGGGCATGGCCGATCATCGACTGCCGGTGGTCGACGGCGCAAGTGCGCAGTGCGCGCGTGTCAGACGGCGGCATCGACCGCGCCGGATGCCGGCCGCGACCGGCTCAGCGCCGTCGTTTCGTCGGTGAGATGTTTTCCGATGACCCGGATCTGGCGCGCGCTCAGCGGGCACAGCGGGTGCACGGCCACCATCAGCGACGCCCGCCCGCGGTGGTCGAAGACCGGCGCGGCGATGGTCACCACCGGTTGTTTGCGGCGGCCGGGGTTGTCGTCGGACAGGAACCCGATGGTGGTGAACTCGACCAGCAGCCGATCCATGATGTGGCGCACCGGCGTCGGCATCTCGCTGCTGTCCAGGGTGCCGACCACCTGGACGGCCTGGGCCAGCGCGGGCGTCGTCCAGTCGACGTCGAATCCGCGTTCCCGGGTGTGCGCCAGTACCTGTCGCAGGCGCTGGACGCGATCGGCGTTGCTGCCGGCGCCGCGCTGGATCCAGGCGCGCTGCTCCTCCTCGGTGTCCCAGGCCGCCATCGCCACCCCGAACGGCGGAGCGTAGGGGATGCGATCGCCCGGGATGCCCGACGGCTGGGTGGCGGGCTCGCCCTCGAAGGCGGTGACCACCAGGGAATCCCCGAACTTCTCCACCACCGAACAGGCGTACCCGACCGCGCCGGACAGCCGCAGCGCCGCCGCGCGCGCCGCATGCGCCAGCGGCCGCGCCGTGTCGGTGCGCGCGGCCACCACCGCCAGCGCGGGTCCCAGGGCGAAGGTCTTGTCGACCGGGTCGCGGCTGGCCCAGCCGCGGTCGCACAGCGTCTTGAGGATGGCGTGCGCCGTCGCCTGGGTGAGGCCCAGCTCGCGCACCACGTCGGAGAACCGCAGCCGCGCGCTCGGCGACCGCGCCAGCAGCTCGACCACATCGAGCACCCGGGCGGTCGGCGCTGACGTCGATCCGCGAATCGCTTGACTCCTTCGGGCCAGGACTTACAGTGAGACGAACATTCGAGATGTTATATCGACTATTCGAGAAGGTGAAACGCCGTTGCGCGCTGTGGTGTTACGCGACGACCGGTTGCAGGTGCGCGAGACACCGGACCCAGAACCGGGGCCGGGCGAGTTGTTGCTGCGCACCCTGAGCACCGCGATCTGCGCGTCCGACGTGCACTTCATGGACCACCCCGAGCTGGCCCTCGACGATCCGACCGGGCGCTCGCTGTACGACAGCGGTCGCGACATCGTGCTCGGTCACGAGTTCGTGGGCGAGGTCGTCGGGCACGGGCCGGGCTGCACCGGCCAGTTCGCCATCGGCACCCGCGTCACCGCCATGCCGGTGCGCCTGGTCGACGGCGGGGCAGGCGGCATGCGGATCATCGGCCAGCACCCGGACGCCCAGGGCAGTTTCGCTGAGCTGCTGGTGGTTTCCGAAGCGGCGGCCAAGCCCGTGCCCGGCGAGGTGTCCAGCGACGCCGTCGCCGTGACCGACGCGTTCGCGGTCGGCGAGTTCTACGTGCGCTCTGCGCGCCTGCAACCGGGCGAGGTGGCGATCGTCATTGGCGCGGGAGCGATCGGCCTCTCGGCCGTCGCCGCGCTCGCCGCGCGCGGCGTGGAGCCGATCATCGTGGCGGACTTCCGGGCCGACCGCCGCCGGTTGGCCGCCGACAGCTTCGGCGCGCACCTTCTGGTCGACCCGCGCGAGGAATCCCCGTTCGCGGCGTTCAACGCGGCCCGCGCGCGGTACGGAATACCCGGTCCGGCAGCGGTATTCGAGTGCGTCGGCGCGCCCGGACTGATCCAGAACCTGGTCGAATCCGCCGAGATGGGCACCCGCATCTACTGTGCCGGCGGCTGGTACACCGGCGACACCCTCGACATCACCACCGCCACCCGCCAGGGCGTCACCATCCAGTTCGGCGGCGGGCCGCACCCGCAGGACTGGTACGGCACGCTCGACGCGATCGTGGCGGGACGACTGGACCCGCTGCCGAGCGTGGGCAAGATCATCGGCCTCGACGAGGTACCCGACGCCCTGGAGCTGGCCCGCCGGTCCGACGGCCCGCCCCGCATCATCGTCCATCCGAACGGAGACACCCGATGAGCGAAAGAGAAGACCGGCAAGACATTTCCGAGCTGCTGGTGCGCTACGCCACCGGGATCGACCGCCGGGACTGGCCACTGTTCCGCACCGTGTTCACCGACGACTGCGTGCTCGACTACGGCGAGATCGGCCACTGGACCGGCGTCGACGCCGTCGCGGATTTCATGGAGCAGGTGCACGCGCTGGCCGGGCACACCCTGCACCGGCTGACCAACCAGGCCATCACGGTCGAGGGCGACCGCGCCACGGCGCGCACCTACATCGACGGGCTGATCATGGCCGGCGACAACAACTCCGGCGTCAACGCGATCGGTTTCTACGACGACGAAATGGTGCGCACCGCACACGGATGGCGCATCGCCCGCCGGCGCTACACCCAGGTGCGGCTGACCACCGTCGGGGTCGGGTCATGAGTTTCGCGGCCAGGTACGGGCCGTGGGCGCTGGTGGACGGCGCCTCGGACGGCGTGGGCGCGGCGTTCGCCGAAGGCCTGGCCGAGCGCGGCGTCAACGTGGTGCTGCTGGCCCGCCGGCAAGACGTTCTGGACCGGGTCGCCGCCCGGATCCGTGCCGGCACCTCGGCCCAAACCCGCACGCTGGCAATCGATCTCGCGCACCCCGGGGCGGCCAAGGCGATCACCGCGGCCACCGCCGACGTGACGATCGGGATGCTGGTCTACTGCGCGGGCGCCGACCCGGACTTCAAACCGTTCCTTGCCAATCGGATCGAAGCCGCCGAGGCGATGGTGCAGCGCAACTGCATGGTGCCCATGCAGCTGTGTCACCACTACGCCCCGGCCATGGTCGAGCGGGGCGCCGGCGGCATCGTCCTGTTCGGTTCCGGCGCCGGGCTGGCCGGCGGGCCCAACATGGTCGCCTACGGCGCCTCCAAGGCATTCGACATGGTCTTCGCCGAGGCGCTGTGGGCCGAACTGCACGACAAGGGGGTCGACGTGCTGGGGCTCATCCTGGGCAAGACCGATACCCCGGCGTTGCGCGCCCTCGAATACAGCCGCGGCCAGATCGCGTCGCCCGACCAGGCGCCGTCGGACGCGGCGGCCGTGTCCGACGTCATCGCCGAGGCGTTCGAGAACCTCGGCAACGGGCCCACCCTGATGGTCGGCGACACCATGCGCGCCGCGGCGCAGCTGCTGGCATCGCTGAGCCGCAACCAGGCCGTCGAGCTGTTCGCCCAGGCCGCGGCGGCGGCCATGGGCCCGGACGACTAGCGGGAACCCAAGCCGTTCGCTGGGCGTCATACTCCACAGCGGCGAGGTTTGCCAAAGTTCCAAATCAGGCAATCCTAACTTTTGCTTCCATAGCGCCCTGGACAGCAAATATAGGGGTCCGGTCGGTGCGGCTTTCGCCCGCCCGCCGCGTTGCTGACCGCTCGGGTCGCGGGTAGCTTGGGTAACCGGTTCGCCACGGCACCGAGCCGAATCACGATCGCCACCGCCTGCGAAGGATGACGATGCTCGCCATAGACAGGCCCGCCGCCGTCGCCACCACGGCGCGCTGGCGGCGGCGCACCCTGACGCGGTCCGGACTGATCACCGGCGCGTTCGTCGCCCCCGCGGTGGCCGTCCGGATCACCGGCGTGCACACCGGGGCGGTGGCCGCCCTGCTGATCTTCGGGGCCGCGGTGGTGGCGGCCAGCTTCCTGTTGGCGTGGGCCGCCGAGACCGCCCAGATCGACGTCTCCGGCGGGCTGGCCACGGCGCTGCTCGCCGTGATCGCGGTGCTGCCCGAATACGCGGTGGGCCTCTACTACGCCTACGTGTCCGGCCACAACGCCGACTACACGCAGTACGCCGCGGCCAACATGACCGGATCCAACCGGCTGCTGATGGGCCTGGGCTGGCCGGTCGTGGTGCTGGTCAGCATCGTGGTGGCGCGCAGGTCCGGATCCGACAGGCCCGCCGGCCTGGCGCTGCTGCCAGCAAACCGCGTCGAACTCGGCTTCCTGTTGATCGCCGGGGTGATCGCCTTCGCGATACCGGCCAGCGGCCAAATCCATTTCGGGCTGGGGTTGGCGTTGCTGGCCTGGTTCGGGTTCTACCTCTACAAGATCAGCCACGGCAACGTCGAGGAGCCGGACCTGATCGGCACCGCCGCCGCGCTGGGCGAGCTGCCCGACGGCCGCCGGCGGATCGCCGTGGTCGGCCTCTTCCTGGTGTCCGGTGCGGTGATCCTGTTGTGCGCCAAGCCGTTTGCCGACAACCTGGTGGCCGCCGGTACCGAACTGGGCGTCAACCGGTTCCTGCTGGTGCAGTGGCTGGCCCCGCTGGCCTCCGAGGCTCCGGAGTTCATCATCGCCACGATCTTCGCCAGCCGGGGCAAGGGCACGACGGCCATCGCCACCCTGATCTCGTCCAAGGTCAACCAGTGGACGCTGCTGATCGGCTCGTTGCCCCTCGCCCACCTGCTCGGTGGCGGCGGGTTCGCGCTTCACCTCGATTCGCGTCAGGTGGAGGAGGTGCTGCTCACGGCGACCCAGACGATGATGGGGGTGGCGCTGATCCTGGCGCTGCGCTTCCACCGGTCGGCGGCGCTGGCGCTGCTGGCGTTGTTCGTCGTGCAATTCCCGATCTTCTCCACCCAGGGGCGGCTGCTGCTGTGCGGCGTCTACACCGCGGTGGCCGTCGTGGCGCTGATCGGCTACCGGCGTCACCTGGCCGCCACGCTGCGGGCGCCGTTCTTCGGCACCGCGATCCGGCACAGCGGTCACCCGCACCATCCGGTGCCGGACCCCTGACCCGCGGCGGCCGTCCCGCCGTATACCGTCCAGGTATGAGTCGAGTGTCGGTGATCACAGGCGGCGCGGGCGGCATGGGAGTGGCCACCGCGAAAGTCGTCGGCCGCGATCACACCCTGGTGCTGTGCGACGTCCGGCAGGACCGGTTGACGGCCGCGACCGCCGCGCTGGCAGAGCTCGGGATGACGCCCACCGCGGTCAACTGCGACGTCACCGATCGGCGGGCCGTCGCGCAGCTGTTCGACACCGCGGCCGGGCTCGGCACCGTCGTCTCCGTCATCCACACCGCCGGGGTGAGCCCGAGCATGGGCCCGGCCGACTACGTGATGCGGACCAACGCGATCGGCACCCTCAACGTCAACGAGGCGTTCTACGCGGTCGCCGGCGACGGCTCGGTGATCGTCAACGTCGCGTCGATGGCGGCGCACATGCTGCCCGCGGAAATCGTTCCGACAGCGCAGTTTCCGCTCGCGCTTAGCGACGCCGACGCCTTCATGGACGCCATGCTGGCGGCGTGCGAGGTCGCGCCCGAGCAGGCCCGCTCGGGGCTGGCCTACGCCGTGAGCAAGAGCTTCGTCAAGTGGTACAGCCAGTCACAGGCCGAGCGCTTCAACGCGCGAGGCCTGCGCATCGTCTCGGTGTCCCCCGGCTCGATCGACACCGAAATGGGCCGGCTCGAGGAGAACGCCGGCGCCGGGGCGATGGTGGCCGACGCCGCGGTCCCGCGGTGGGGCAAGCCCGAGGAGATGGCCGAGCTTCTGGCCTTCTGCGCCAGCGACAAGGCCGGATACCTCACCGGCACGGACATTCTCAACGACGGCGGGGTGATCGCCTCGATGACCGAGCGGGCCAGGGTGGCCGCCGCCGGCTAGACCCGCACACCGTCGCGGCCCGCGCCGAGCGTGGGCGCCATGGCCGGGTAGCAGTCAAAAATCCCGAGCAGCACCCACGGTCGCCGCGCTCGGCACGCACCGGTGATGGATCCAGTCGCGGCGCCGCAGCCGCCAGGTCCACCGCGCGTAGTCCAGCTCGGTGTAGGGCCATTGGGTGACGATGCGACCGGTCGGCGAGCGAAAGTAGCTGTCGCACCGCGTCCAGATGGTGCGTTCCAGGTCGGCGGAAAGCCGGTCGTTGAACCGCTTTTCGGCCTCGGGCCGCACCTCGAGGAATCCGCCGCGGCGGGCCAGCCGGCTCACCGCGCTGGCCACCAGCCGCGCGCCGGCCTCCAGAATGTAGACGATGGAGTTGCCGCCCTGATTGGTGTTGGGGCCGTAGAGCATGAAGAAGTTGGGGAACCCGCTGACGGCCACGCCCAGGTAGGCGGAGGGCTCCTCGCCCCAGTGCTCGTGCAGCCGGCGGCCCCCGGCGCCGACGACCTCGATGCCGGACAGGTAGCGCGACGTCTCGAATCCGGTTGCCAGCACGATGACGTCGGCCTCGATCTCGGCGCCCGAGGCGGTGATCACCGACCTGCGGCCGATCCGGGCGATGGGATCGGTGACCAACTCGACGTTGTCGCGTTGCAACGCGCGGTAGTAGTCGTCGCCCAGCAGCACCCGCTTGCACCGGAACGGGTAGTCCGGCGTCAGCGCCCGCCGCAACGACTCGTCGGCGACGGTGCGGTCCAGGAACGAGGTCGCAATCCGGCTGCGTGCCGTCACGACGGGGTCGTCGGCGAAGGTCGCGGTGTTGTCGTGCTGGAACTTCCAGATCTGCCAGCGGGTGCGGCGCAGCGCCAGGGGATTACGTTTGAATCGGGCCAATTCCGTTGCGCTGTAAGGCCGGTCGTCCTTGGGCACCATCCAGGGCGGGGTGCGCTGGAAGACCGTGACGTGTCCGGCGGTGCCGGCCAGCTCGGGGACGAGCTGCACCCCGCTGGCGCCGGTGCCGATCACCGCCACCGTGCGGCCGGCCAGGTCCAGGTCGTGATCCCACTGCGCGGTGTGCAGCACGGGTCCGGCGAAGCCGGCCAGCCCGTCGATGTCGGGCAGCTTGGCGGCGCCGAACAGGCCGACGGCGCACACGACGACGTCGGCGCTCAGCGTCGCCGGGTGCCCGCCCCGGTCGATCCGGCAGTCCCACGCCGCGGTGTGGGGATTCCAGCGCAGCGAGCGCACCGTGGTGTCGAGCATCAGATGACGCCGCAGGTCGAAGTCGTCGGCCACCGATTCCAGGTAGGCCAGGATCTCGGGTTGCCGGGCGTAGGTGCGGCTCCAGGATGCGTTGGGGGCGAAGGAAAACGAGTACAGGTGGCTCTGGATGTCGCAGGCGGCGCCCGGATAGGTGTTGCGTCGCCAGGTGCCGCCGACGCCGTCGGCGGCCTCGATGATCACCAGGTCGTCGATGCCGGCGCGGCGCAGCGCGACCGCGGCGCCCAGGCCGCCGAAGCCCGCGCCGATGATCGCCACCTTCGGCCCGCGCCGCCGCCGCGTCGCCGCCCGCACCCGCCCAATGGCATAGAGCCGCTTGGCTTTTCGACTCATCACGGGCTTCGCGCGCGCTGGGCCAACGGTTTCGGTCACGGCCTGGGTTTCCTCTCCGTGGCCACGACTATATAGTCACTCGCGCAGCCGCAAACATTGCCCGCAGCGAACCCCTAGACAGCGAGGACAGTTCGTGATGCTCCTGCCGTTGGCGGCCGAGCCGTTCACCGCCCCGACCGACCGCGACATGCTGCCCTCCGAGCGGCGCGAGTTCGTGCGCACCCACCGCACCTGCGTGTTCGGCTACCGCCGTCGCAACGACGGCCCGGCCATGTCGATCGTGTACTACATCCCCACCGACACCGGCGAATTGCTCGTCTCCACCATGGCCGGCCGCGGCAAGGCCCGCGTCGTGCAGCGCGACCCCAAGGTGAGCCTGTGCATCCTCGACGAGCGGTGGCCGTTCTCCTACCTGCAGGTCTACGCCGACGCCGCGCTCGACGAGGACCGGGAGCTGGCGGTCGACGTGATGATGGCCGTCGCCGGCCGGATGTCCGGTCAGCCACTCGGCGACGAGGCGCGCCCGCACGTCCGGGACATGTGCGAGCGCGAAAACCGCGTCGTCATCCGCTGCCGGCCCTACGGGACATTCGCGACGCCGCCCCGCCACCTGCACCGCAACGATCAGGTCCAGGAACTGAGCCACTGGGTGTCCGGTGTCATCCCCTGGGACGCAGCCGATCCGGACTGATCACCCCGGGTAGCGGTCCCGCAGTTTGGCCAGCGTCGCCTCGATGCCCGAGGCGTTCGCCTTGGCGAAACCCATCCGCTCGTAGTACTTCAGCCTGTTCTTCAGCGCGCCGGCGTCGCGGTAGTCGAACGTCTCGGTGACCCGGGTCCGGGTGGGTGACAGCGACTCGAATTCCCACCGCCAGCGGTGCCCGAGCGGGTGACGCCACTCGACCACCTCGTTCGGCTTGAGCTCGGTGATGGTGCTGGTGATCCGGTAGGGCAGGCCGAACATCCGCATGTGCGTCGAAAACTTCGATCCCTCAACGAGTTTCGCCGGCACACTGATGTTGTCGCGGACTGTGCCCGAACCGTCCAGTTCGTGGTGCCGGCGCGGATCGGCGACCAGGGCGTACAGCTGTGCCGCCGGCGCGGCCACGTCGACTCTGCGGCTCACCTGTCGGGGTCCCCGATCGACAACCGTGACGGTCATGACTGTCTCCTTTCCGCTATCCGGCAGCGTAATCCGGCCTCGGGCTGCGGCATGCTGGAGCGCTGCACGAGGCTGGAAATCGTGCGCGACGGAAAGGACTCCAGCACCCATGAGCCAGTCACTTACGGGCAAGGTCGCGCTGATCACCGGGGCGGCGCGCGGGCAGGGCCGCGCGCACGCGGCGCGGCTGGCCGCCGAGGGCGCCGACATCATCGCCGTCGACCTCGCCGGGCCGCTGCCGCCGAGCGTTCCCTACGACTCGTCGACGCCCGAGGACCTGGCCGAGACCGCGGAACTGGTGCGTGCCGCCGGACGGCGGGTCGTCACCGCACAGACCGACGTGCGCGACCTGGACGCCCTGACCTCCTCGGTGGACACGGCGGTGGGCGAGCTCGGCCGCTTGGACGTCATCGTGGCCAACGCCGGAATCTGCAGCCCCGCCCCGTGGAATCGGATCACCGCGCAGGCGTTCCGGGACACCATCGACACCAACGTCGTCGGCACCTGGAACACCGTGATGGCGGGGGCGCAGCACATCATCGACGGCGGCCGGGGCGGGTCGATCATCCTGATCGGCTCGGCGGCCGGCATCAACATGCAGTCGTTCATGGTCCACTACACCGCCAGCAAGCACGCCGTGGTGGGCATGGCCCGCGCGTTCGCCGCCGAACTCGGCCGCTACAACATTCGGGTCAACAGCCTCAACCCCGGGGCGGTCGCCACCCCGATGGGCACCGGCCGGATGCGCGACGCGCTGCGCGCGGCCGCCGACGACTACCCGCATCTGCGGGGCCTGCACAAACCGCTGCTGCCCGAGGGCATCGCGCAGCCGGAGGACATCGCCGACGCGGTGGCCTGGCTGGCCTCCGACCAATCCAGGTTGGTGACCGCCAGCCAGGTTTCGGTCGATCTCGGCGTCGGCTACGTGTGATGCCCGCCCGCGCCGCCCGGCCCGCGCGGCCGACCAGGCACAATGGTGTGGTCAAGACCTGCGGCGGGGAGCGAGAAGGAGCGGCATGCCCACCAGCGAATACCAGGTGAGCGGGATGAGCTGCGGCCACTGCGAGGCCGCCGTGCACAGCGAGGTGGCCCGCATCCCCGGCGTCAACGGCGTCTCGGTCAGCGCGGACACCGGCCGGCTCGTCGTCACCAGCGCGGTGCCCATCGACGCCGACGCCGTCCTCGGCGCGGTCGACGAAGCCGGCTTCCAGGCCGTCTTGGTCGCATGAGCACACCGCCACGGCACATCGACGAGGGCACCTTCCCCGACCACACCGCCTCAACCGCTCGCATCGAGCTGGAGATCACCGGGATGACCTGCGCCTCGTGCGCGGCCCGGATCGAAAAGAAGCTGAACAAGCTGGATGGCGTGACCGCGACCGTCAACTACGCCACCGAGAAGGCCGCGGTCAGCGCGCCCGCGAGTTACGACCCGCAAACGCTGATCACCGAGATCGAAAACGCCGGGTACGCCGCCGCCGTGGCGACGCCGTCGCCGCCGCGGGACGCCCCGGAGCTGGCCTCGCTGCGCAGGCGCCTGGTCACCGCCATCGCCCTGGCCGGGCCGGTGATCGCCGTGGCGATGATTCCCGCGCTGCAATTCCAGCACTGGCACTGGGCGGCGCTGGCCCTGACCGCGCCGGTGGTCGGGTGGTGCGGGCGCCCCTTCCACGCGGCCGCGTGGGCCAACCTCAAACATGGCGTCACCACCATGGACACCCTGATCTCGATCGGCACGCTGGCGGCCTTCCTGTGGTCGCTGTACGCCCTGGTTCTCGGGGCGGCCGACCGGCCCGGCATGCGGCACGACTTCGAGCTGACCGTCGGGCACGGCGCCCACGTCTCCCACGTCGCGGCCCCGTGCCACGTCTACTTCGAGGTGGCGGCCGGGGTGACGCTGTTCGTGCTGGCCGGGCGGTACTTCGAGCGGCGGTCCAAGCGGACGGCCGGCGCCGCGCTGTGGGCGCTGCTGGCGCTGGGCGCCAAGGACGTCGCGGTGCTGCGGGCGGGCGCCGAAACCCGCATCCCGATCGAGCGGCTGGCCGTCGGCGACGAGTTCGTGGTGCGTCCCGGCGAACGGATCGCCACCGACGGGATCGTCGTCGCGGGCTCCTCGGCGGTAGACGCCGCCATGCTGACCGGTGAGTCCGTCCCGGTCGAGGTCGGCGTGGGCGACGGCGTGACCGGCGGCACCGTCAACGCCGGCGGCCGGCTGGTGGTGCGCGCCACCGGGATCGGCGACGACACCCAACTGGCCCGGATGGCCCAACTGGTCGAACGGGCCCAGTCCGGCAAGGCCAACGCGCAGCGGCTCGCCGACCGCGTCTCGGGGGTGTTCGTCCCCGTCGTGCTGCTGCTCGCGGTGGCCACCCTGGCCGGCTGGCTGGCGGCGGGCGGCACCCTGGCCACCGCCCTGACCGCGGCCGTCGCGGTGCTCATCATCGCCTGCCCGTGCGCGCTGGGACTGGCCACCCCGACCGCCCTACTGGTCGGCACCGGCCGGGCCGCCCAGCTCGGAGTCCTGATCAAGGGGCCCGAAGTGCTCGAGACCACCCGCGCCGTCGACACCGTCGTGCTCGACAAGACCGGGACCGTCACCACCGGCGCCATGACCGTGCTCGACGTGGTCGCCGCCGACGGCACCGACCGCGCCACGCTGTTGCGCTACGCCGGGGCGCTGGAGGCCGCCTCCGAACACCCCCTCGCGCACGCCATCGCCCGGGACGCCAAGGCGGAACTCGGCCCGCTGCCCACCCCCACCGGCTTCCGCGCGGTCGGCGGCGGCGGCGTGCACGGCAGGGTCGACGGCCACGCCGTCGCGGTCGGGCGGCCGAGGTGGCTGGCCGAGCGCGGCCTGCGCCCGGACGCCGCCCTGGCGGCGGCCGCCGCGCGCGCCGAGCACGACGGCAAAACCGTGGTCGCCGTCGGCTGGGACGGCCGGGCGCGCGGCATCCTGGCGCTGGCCGACACCGTCAAACCCTCCAGCGCCGCGGCGGTGCGGCAGTTCACCCGGCTGGGCCTGACGCCGATCCTGCTGACCGGCGACAACCACACCGTCGCCCGCCGCATCGCCGGCGAGCTCGGGATCGGCGAGGTCATCTCCGGCGCGCTGCCCGCCGACAAGGTCGAGGCCGTCAAGCGCCTGCAATCCGCGGGCCGGGTGGTGGCCATGGTCGGCGACGGCGTCAACGACGCCGCCGCGCTGGCCGCCGCCGACCTGGGCCTGGCCATGGGCACCGGCACCGACGTCGCGATCGAGGCCGCCGACGTCACCGTGGTCCGCGGCGACCTGCGCGCGGCCGTCGACGCGATCCGGCTCTCCCGGCGCACGCTGGCCACCATCAAGACCAACCTGGTGTGGGCCTTCGGCTACAACCTGGCCGCGATTCCCCTGGCGGCGCTCGGCATGCTCAACCCGATGCTGGCCGGCGCCGCCATGGCGCTGTCCAGCGTGCTCGTCGTCGGCAACAGCCTGCGGCTGCGCTCGTTCGCCAGCATCATCCCCGGCGCGTGAGCCGCGCAGCATCGGCCGGCCGGCGGCGCCGGTATGGGATAGTTGGTCGGGCCGCCGCTTTCGGTCATCCCGGCCGACCGGTCGACCGCCACCTCCCCCTCGCGCAGCGCTCGATCTAGCAAAAGGTCACGACCGTTGGAGCAGTTCTTCGGACAACTGTCGCTGCTGCACGGCTGGCTGCCGCCGACCGTGCAGGGCCTGGCGCTGCTGATGCTGGTCGCCGCGATCCACTGGCGGGCCCGCGGCTGGCTCAAGCGGGTGCTGCCGGCGGCGCTGGTCGCCGCGGTCGCGGTGACCGTGCTGGCGCGCTGGTACATCACCTCGCTCGGGGTGGCCGGGGATCCGGCGCCGACGGCGCTGTGGCTGTGGATCGCGCTGAGCGGTCTGGCCGCGGCCGTGTTCCTGGTGGGCTGGCGGGGCGTGCGCTGGTGGCGACGCGGGCTGGCGGTGCTGTCGATACCGCTGTGCGTGCTGTGCGCGGGCCTGGCGCTGAACGGCTGGGTGGGCTACTTCCCCACCGTGCTCGCGGCGTGGAACCAGCTGACCCAGGCGCCGCTGCCCGACCAGATCGACCGGCTGCGGGTCACCGAGATGCAGATCGCCGGCACCAGGCCGAGCAAGGGCGTGGTGGTGCCGGTGGACATCGACGGCAACGGCCCGTCGGGCTCCCACTTCGCGCACCGCCGTGAACTGGTCTATCTGCCCCCGGCGTGGTTCAACAGCAACCCCCCACCCCGATTGCCGGCGGTCATGATGATCAGCTCGGCCTTCAACACCCCGGCCGACTGGCTGGGCCCGGGCGGCGCCTTCACCGCCATCGACTACTTCGCCGCCGCCCACCACGGGTTCGCCCCGGTGCTGGTGTTCGTCGATCCCACCGGCTCGTTCGACAACGACACCGAGTGCGTCAACGGCAGCCGCGGCAACGCCGCCGACCACCTGACCAAGGACATTCAGCCGTTCATGGTGTCGAACTTCGGCGTCAGCGCCGACCGGGCCAACTGGGGCGTCGCCGGATGGTCGATGGGCGGCACCTGCGCCGTCGACCTGGCCGTCATGCACCCGGAGATGTTCCGCGCCTTCGTCGACATCGCGGGCGACCGCGGCCCCAACGTCGGCCCCAAGGACCAATCCGTGGCGCGGCTCTTCGGCGGCGATCAGGCCGCGTGGGCGGCCTTCGACCCGGTCACGGTGATGACCAGGCACGGTCGCTACGCCGACTTGTCCGGTTGGTTCGAGGTGCCCGGGGCCGACGTGGCGCGCACCGCGCAGCAGGGCAACGCCGATCCAGCACCCGCCCTGGTGGCGTCCAGCAGCGACCCGGCCGCCAACCCCGAGGGCCAGGATGCCGCCGCGCACTCGCTGTGCGCGGTCGGCGCCGCCAACGGCATCGCCTGCGCGGTGGTTACCCAGCCGGGCAAGCACGACTGGCCGTTCGCCGCCCAGGCGTTTGCCACCGCGCTGCCGTGGCTGGCCTGGACGATCGGCACGCCCAACACCGAACCGGTGCAGCTGCCGCAGCGGGCCGCCGCGCCGCCGCGGTGATTCCGGCAGCTGGGCTGTCTCGGGGGCGATAGGCGACAAATTCCCCATAATTCACAGCTGACCCACCCGTAACGGAGCCGCCGGATCGGCGGCCCGAATGGTACGGTTCGCTGCTGTGGCCTCGATGTTTCGCCCCGGCAACGGTCCCGGCAGGGACGCGCTCGTCGGCCGGTGCGCCCCGGGGCCGAACCCGCCGTGGCCTTGCCGCCGGATGATCGCCGCCCCGCCTGTCCAGCCATGAACCGCCGCCAGTTCCTCGGATCGCTCGCCGCCTCGGTCGTGGCCGGCGTCGGCGCCGCGCGGCTCATCGTCGATCCGCAACCGCGCACCTTCGCCCAGACGCCGGCGGCCGCCATACCGACGTCCGGCCCGACCGCCCCGCAGGCCCTGCTGCCGCCTCCCCCGCTGAGCGCCCGCATCCCGCTGCCCGGCGGCGGCGCGCTGATGAAGATCCCGGGCGAGGGCGACCTGCTGGCGCTGACCGTCGACGACGGCGTCAACAGCGAGGTGGTGCGCGCCTATACGCAGTTCGCCAAGGACACCGGCGTGCGGCTGACCTATTTCGTCAACGGGGTCTACGACTCGTGGACCGAGAACCTGCAGTTGCTGCGCCCGCTGGTCGACAGCGGCCAGATCCAGCTCGGCAACCACACCTGGTCGCACCCGGACCTGACGACGCTGACCAAAGAGCAAGTGGCCGAACAACTCTCGCGTAACGATGCGTTCCTGAAGAAGACGTACGGCATCGGCGCCAAGCCGTACTGGCGGCCGCCGTACGCCAAGCGCAACGCCACCGTGGACGCCGTGGCCGCCGACCTTGGCTACCAGGTGCCGACGTTGTGGTCGGGCTCGCTGTCGGATTCGACGCTGATCACCGAGGACTACATCCTGCAGATGGCCGATCAGTACTTCACGCCGCAGGCCATCGTGATCGGGCACCTCAATCACCTGCCGGTCACCCACGTCTACCCGCAGCTGGTCGACATCATCCGGGAACGCAACCTGCGCACCGTCACCCTCAACGACGTGTTCCTGAAGACGCCGTAAGGCGCACTACCCGCCGGGCTCCCGCTCGGCGGCCAGCAGCATCGTCAGCGTCTCGCGCAACTCGGTCAGCCGTCGCTCGCCGAGCACCTTGCGCCACCGCTTCTCCATGGCGATCGCGTTGGCGCGCATCACCTGCAGTGCCTGCCGACCCCGCGGCGTCAACTCGATGATCCGGGCGCGCGCGTCGGCCGGGTCGGGCGTGCGGGTGACATAGCCGTGCCGCTCCAGGGCCGCGACCGCCTGGGCCACCGCCTGCCGGCTCACCCGCAGCCGGTCGGCCAGATCGGAGGCGTGCAATCCGCCCGCGGCCAGCGGCACCAGGGCGAGCGACTGGGCGGGCCGGATCCCGTCGAGGCCGGCCTCGGCGAACGCGGCGCGCAGCCGCGGTGCGCCGGCGGCGGCGACCAGGTTCACCAGCGCCGGCACGGTCGGCTCCCACCCGCCGCGCGCTCCCTCTCGCATGCCGATCAGTCTGCCACCCCGGAACGGATTGACAAGTTACTTGTCAAAATGCCCGCCGGCTGCCACCATGGCCCTATGCGATTCGGATGCGCCCGGGCGGTCAGCCTCGGTCTGCTGCCGGTTCTGGTCGTCGTGCTCGCCGGCTGCCTCGGTGGCGGGCATGCGCTGGGAACGCCTGACTCCCAATCGATTCCGGTCGGGCCATCCACCCACACCCTGCAGTCGGGCGGCACGTCCCGCACCTATCACCTGTACCGCCCGCAGGGGCTGAGCGAGGCGGCCCCGCTGGTGGTGATGCTGCACGGCGGCTTTGGCAACGGCGAGCAGGCCGAGCGCGCCTACCACTGGGACGCCGAGGCCGACGCCGGGCATTTCCTGGTCGCCTACCCCGACGGCCTGGGCCGCGCCTGGAACGCCGGAACCTGTTGCGGCGAGCCGGCACACGGCGGCACCGACGACGTCGGATTCGTCAACGCCGTGGTCGGCGCCATCGAGGCGCAGATCCCGGTGGATCGTGCCCGCGTCTACGTCACCGGCATGTCGAACGGCGCCATGATGGCGCTGCGGCTGGGCTGCCAGAGCGACACCTTCGCCGCGATCGCCCCGGTGGCCGGCACGTTGCTCACCGATTGCTCCGCGGCCCGGCCGGCCTCGGTGCTGCAGATCCACGGCACCGCCGACGACCGGGTGCCCTATGCCGGCGGACCCGGAAAGGCGTTCGCGCTCAACGGCTCCCCGCGGGTCGACGGGCCGTCGGTGGAATCGGTCAACGCCACCTGGCGCGCCATCGACGCCTGCGGGCCGCCCAGCTCGACCACCGCCGGCGATGTCACCACCCAGACCGCCGGCTGCGCGGACGGCCGCACGGTGGAGTTGATCTCGGTGGCCGGGGCCGGCCACCAATGGCCCGGCGGGGCGTCCAGCCCCCTGGCGGAAAAGGTGGCCGGAATTCCGGCGCCGTCGACGGCGCTGGACGCCACCGACACGATCTGGCAATTCTTCGCCCGTAATCACCGTTAGCGAGCGGCCAATCTCTAAAAAATTAGAGATTGGTCTTCCGCTGGTCGTGCGCGATTGTTACCGTTCCGTAATGCGCCGCGTCGCGGGAGTTTTCGCAGCACTGGTGTTGATGGCGGGCACCCTGACCGGACCCGCGATCGCGCGGGCCGACGGCGACGAGCCGCAATACGCCGACTTCTACACCCCGCCCGATCCGCTGCCGCCCGGGCGGCCGGGCGACCTGATCCGCACCGAGCCGTCGCGGCTGGTGCTGGAGCCCTCCGGCCAGCTCGGCGCCATCATGGCCACCGGGACCCGGATCATGTACCGCAGCACCGATACCCGCGGCAACCCGATCGCGGTCACCGGCACCTACTTCGAGCCCTACAACGATTGGCCGTACGGCGGGCCCAGGCCGTTGATCAGCTACGCGCCCGGCACCCAGGGCCAGGGCAATCAGTGCGCCCCGTCGCGAATGTTCAACCAGGGCATCCACTATTCGGGCGGCTGGGACATCATGTTCAACTACGAGGAGCTGTTCGTGGCCACCATGGTGGCCCGCGGCTTCGCCATCGTGATGACCGACTACCAGGGCCTGGGCACGCCGCCGATGCACACGTACGTGGGCCGGGTGGCCGAGGGGCAGGCCGTGCTCGATGCGGCCCGGGCCGCGATGCGACTGCCCGGCACCTCGCTGGATCCGCATGGGCCGGTGGCATTTTGGGGTTATTCACAAGGCGGCGGCGCCACCGCGTCGGCGGCCGAGCTGGCCGCGCAATACGCGCCCGACCTGCACATCGTGGGCACCTACGCCGGGGCGCCGCCGGCCGACCTCAAGGAGCTGTTGCCCTACGCGGACGGCAGCGCGCTGGTCGGCGTGGTCGGGTACGCGCTGAACAGCGTGATGGCCGCCTACCCGGAATTCGCCGACGCCATCCGTTCCAAGATGACGCCGCGCGGGCTGGCGATGCTGGAATCGGTGTCCCGCCAGTGCGTCGGACAAACCCTGCTGGACTTCATGTTTCGCCACATTCAGCCCTACTTCACCGAGGACATCAATCAACTTGTCAACGAGGAGCCTTTCAACAGCCTGTTCGAGGCGCAGCGGATCGGGCGCTACAAACCCAACGCGCCGGTGCTGATCAACAGCAACCGCTACGACCCGCTGGTGCCGTGGACGGCCGCCAACCAGCTGGGCCGCGACTGGTGCGCCCAGGGCGCCGACGTGGAGTTCCGCACCAACGAGGAGCCGCCCTTCCTCAACAAGCTCGTCATCAACCACGCGCTGCCGATGCTGGTCGACGGCGAGCCGGCCATGCAGTGGATCGCCGCCCGCTTCCGCGGAGAACCCACCGCGCCCAACTGCGGCCAGTTTTAGACTGGGGTGCATCGCTGCCCGCAGAAAGCACAACGCCGCGCAGCGGCGCCGCCAACTCGCCGACGCCGCAATCGAATTGCTGGGCGGCAACGGGCTGCACGGTGTCAGCCACCCGAAGGTCGACGACCGCGCCGGCGTCCCGGCCGGCACCACGTCGTTCTACTTCCGCACCCGCAAGGCGCTGGTGCACGCCATGGCCGGCCGGCTGGCCGAGCTCGACGTCGCCGACTTCTCGATGATGGCCGAGCTCGCCGAGGATCACGCCACCGAGTTCGCCGGCACCGCCGGGTTGGCCCGCATCGTCATGTACGTGAACAGCGAGCCGTGGCTGACCCGTGCCAAGGCGCGCTACGAACTCGCGCTGCTGGCCGGCCGGGACCCGGAACTGGCCGCCGCGCTCAGCGAGTCGGCGGACCGGCTCTACGCACTGGCCCGCAACGTCGTCACCCAGTGGCATCCGGCCGGCAGCGCGCCGGACCCGGCGCTGGTCGACGACCAGGCGACCGCCACCCTGGCGTTCATCAACGGGATCATGCTGACCTTCGTCGCCGGCCAGCCGGCCGTCGACGATGCCGGGCAACTCGACCGGCTCATCCAGGGCGTCATCGCCGGCGTCGCCCACGTCCGCGGTGCGTAAACGAAACCGCGTGTCCGACACGGCATTCGGCTCGCGCGCCGGTCAGCGTGCGTCGAACATCCCGTCGACCAGCCGCTGCAGCACCTGCCGGGTCTCCCGGCGGGCGCGGTCCGGATCGTCGGCGGTGGCGATCACCATGGCCGCCTCGTCGAGCGCGCCGATCAGCACGTGCGCCAGCGGACGCACCGGTTGCTCGGCCAACTCGCCGGCCCGGATCGCCTCGGTGAGCAGCTGCTCGGTCATGCCCAGGCTGTAGCGCTGCGCGACATCGCGGAATTCGGCCCAGCCCAGCACGCTCGGTGCGTCCAGCAGGATAAGTTGCCGCACTTCGGGATCGGCGGACACCTCCAGCCAGGCGTCGACCGCGGCGCGGATGGCGTCCGTGGGTGTGCTCGCCCCGGATTCGGCCACCACCACCGCCATCCGCGCCATCACATCCTGCTCGACGGCCTCGACCACCGCGCGGAAAAGCGCTGCCTTGTCGGCGAATTGGTGGTACATCGCGCCCCGGGTGACCCCGGCGGCCGCGGCGATCTCGGGGGTGCCGACCTCGGTGTAGCCGCGCAGCCCCCACAGCTTGCGGGCAGCGGCGATCAGCGCGTCGCGGGTCGCCGCGGAGCGCTCTTCCTGGGTCCGTCTCTTGCTTTCCATACAGTCTGTTGGTAACTTACGAACAGGCAGCCTGTTTGTAAGTGTACATTCCTCTGAGCTAGGAGTTCTCCATGTCGACGATCGACATTAGTGCCGGAACCATCCATTACGAAGCAACCGGACCCGCGGACGGCAGGCCCGTGGTGTTCGTGCACGGCTACCTGATGGGCGGCCAACTCTGGCGTCAGGTCGGCGACCGGCTCGCCGGCCGCGGGCTGCGCTGCATCGCCCCGACCTGGCCGATGGGCGCGCACCCGGAGCCGTTGCGCCGCGGCGCCGACCGGACCATCACCGGGGTGGCCGCCATGGTCGCCGAGCTGCTCTCCGCGCTGGACCTCGAGGACGTGGTGCTGGTCGGCAACGACACCGGCGGGGTGGTCAGCCAGCTGGTGGCCGTGCACCACCGCGAGCGGCTGGGCGCGCTGGTGCTCACGAGTTGCGATGCGTTCGAACACTTTCCACCCCCGGTCCTGCGGCCGGTGATCCTGGCCGCCAAGTCCAAGGCGACGTTCCGGGCGGTGGCCCAGGCCATGCGCGCACCCGCGGTGCGCAAGCGCGCGTTCGACGGCCTGGCGCACAGCAATATCGACGCGCTCACCGAGCTCTGGGTGCGCCCGGCGCTCTCGCTCCCCGCGGTCGCCGAGGACCTGCGCCGGTTCACCCTGTCGCTGCGCACCGAGGTGACCACGGCGGCGGCGGCGCGGCTGTACGACTTCGACAAGCCCACGCTGATCGCATGGTCGGCCGACGACGTGTTCTTCGCGCAGGAGGACGGCGCGCGGCTGGCCGCGACGATCCCGAACGCCCGCCACGAGGTCATCGCGGGGGCGCGGACCTTCTCGATGGTCGATCAGCCCGACCGGCTCGCCGATCTGTTGTCGACGGTCGCGGTGCGCACCTGAGGCGTTGCGGTTCACGCGCGTAACCCCACGGCGAAATCTCGTTGGGATTTTCGCCGTGGGGTTACGCTCGCGGGCGTGACAGACGAGCTGCGGGGCCGGCGGATCCTGGTGACCGGCGCCGCCACCGGTATCGGCGCGGCCGCCGTCAGCGTCCTCACCGACGCGGGCGCCGACGTCGTCGCGACCTATCACACGACGCCACCGCCGCCGGATCTGACGGCGCACTGGTTGCAGTGCGACGCGCGCGACGCCGACGCCGTCTCGGCCCTGGTCCACCGGGCCGCCGAGCACCTGGGTGGGCTCGACGTGCTGGTGCACGCCGCGGGGCTGTGGCAGCCGGGGATACCCGGCTGCATCGGCGCCGACGACATCTCGTTTCTGTTGGACACCAACGTCAAGTCGACCATCCTGACCAATCAAGCCGCCCACGCCGCCATGAAGGCCCAAGACCCCAAGGGCGGCCGGATCATCAACTTCGGCTCCTCGGAAGCCGTTATGGGCAGCCCGATTTCGGCCGTCTACGCCGCGACCAAGGGCGCGGTGCAGGCCTGGACCCGCTCGGCGGCCAAGGCCTGGGCCGCCGACCACGTCACCGTCAACGCCCTTGCCCCGGCGGTGCAGACGCCGGGCGCCGACCGGCTCCGCGCGTTCCTCGGCCCGGACGCCGCCGCGCTGATCGACCAGCAGATGCAGATGATGATCCCGCTGGGTGGCGCGCTGGGCGAGCCGGTCCGCGACCTCGGGCCGATGCTGGTGTTCCTGGCCGGGCCGGGGTCGGGCTTCATCACCGGACAACTGCTGGCCGTCGACGGCGGCCTGATGATGGTGGGCGCATAGCCCGCCCGCCCGCCGCCGCTCGGCCGCTACTATAAGACGGACCGTCTCGTCTCGCAGGGCAGGCATAGTGAAGGTGGGGCCGACCGATGGCTGAGGACACGATCCAGGCGCTGCTGCGCAAACGGTGGCCCGACCCCGGTGTCGCGGTGAAATACGGTGACACGCAATGGAGTTGGGCCCAGTATCTGCGGGGCACGGCGGCCCGGGCCGCGGCCCTGCTGGGCGCCGCCGACCCGGGACGGCCGATGCACGTCGGCACCCTGCTGGGCAACACCCCCGAGATGCTGAGCCAGATGGCGGCGGCCGGCCTCGGCGGCTACGTGCTGTGCGGGCTGAACACCACCCGGCGCGGCGAGGCGCTGGCCGCCGACGTTCGCCGCGCCGACTGCCAGTTCGTGGTGACCGACGCCGAGCACCGGCCGCTGCTGGACGGCTTGGACCTTGCCGGCACGCAGATCCTGGACACCTCGACGCCGGACTGGGCGGGGTTCGTCGACGCCGCCGGGGAGCTGACCCCGCATCGGGAGGTCGCCGCGATGGACCCGTTCATGATGATCTTCACCTCGGGCACCAGCGGAAACCCCAAGGCGGTGCAGGTATCCCATTTGATGGCGGTGTTCGCGGGGAGCAATCTGGTGCAGCGCTTCGGGCTCACCGAACACGACACCTGCTACGTGTCGATGCCGCTGTTTCACTCCAACGCGGTGGTCGCAGGATGGGCGCCCGCGGTGTGCTCGGGGGCCGCGATCGTGCCGGCGAAATTCTCGGCGCGCAACTTCCTCGACGACATCCGCCGCTACGGCGCCACCTACATGAACTACGTCGGCAAACCGCTGGCCTACGTGCTGGCCACCCCGGAGCGCGCCGATGATGCCGACAACCCGCTGCGGGTGGCGTTCGGCAACGAGGCCAACGACAAGGACATCGAGGAGTTCGGCCGCCGGTTCGGTGTGCAGGTCGAGGACGGCTTCGGGTCGACCGAGAACGCCGTCATCGTGATCCGCGAACCCGGCACGCCGAGGGGCTCGATCGGCCGGGGCATCGACGGGGTGGCGATCTACAACAGCGATACCGTCACCGAATGCCCTGTCGCCCGGTTCGACGCCGACGGCGCGCTGATCAACGCCGACGAAGCGGTGGGCGAGTTGGTGAACACCGCCGGTTCCGGTTTCTTCACCGGCTACTACAACGACCCCGACGCCAACGCCGAGCGCATGCGGCACGGCATGTACTGGTCCGGCGACCTGGCCTACCGCGACGCCGACGGCTGGATCTACCTGGCCGGCCGCACCGCGGACTGGATGCGGGTGGACGGCGAGAACCTCGCGGCCGCTCCCATCGAACGAATCCTGTTGCGGCACACCGCGATCAACCGTGTCGCGGTGTACGCCGTGCCGGACGGGCATGTCGGCGATCAGGTGATGGCCGCCGTCGTCCTCAACGACGGGGAAACCCTGACCCCGGCCGCGTTCGAGGTGTTCCTGGACGCACAGCCCGACCTGTCCCCCAAGGCCCGGCCGCGCTATGTCCGCATCGCCGCCGACCTGCCCAGCACCGCCACCCACAAAGTGCTGAAACGCCAACTGATCTCGCAGGGCACCGCGGTAGCCGCCGGCGAGGTGCTCTGGGAGCGCGAGCCGCGCGGCACCGCCTACACGGTGGTGGCTAGCCCGGACTGCGGGGTGCCCGGCGACGGATCTGCCCCTTCGACCGTCGCACCCGTTTGACCGGGTCGCGGCTGGTGCCGCCGGCGATCTCGTCGCGCAGCTGGGAGATGTTGGAGATCTCGGCGTACAGCCCGCGGATCGCGTAGTCCAGCACGGCGAAGGAGAACCGCTGCTCCGGGTCCTCGGTGATGCCGAGTTCCTGCGACCGCCGCCGCGACCACAGCGCCTCGTCGAGCCGGGCCCGGGTGGCGTCCAGATGCCGTTCCAGGGTGTCGACGATGCGTTCGGGATCCTCGCCGCGGGCCAGCCAGGTCTTGAGGATGACGGGGTGTTTGATCACCACCTGGTCCTGCCCCGGGAAATGCTGCACCCAGCGGCGCAGCGCGTCGCGCCCGGCGTCGGTGGTCTCGTACAAGGTGATGGCCCGCTTGCCGGATTGCGCGCCGGTCTGGGCGACCATGCCGCGGGCCAGCAGCCGGGTCAGTTCGCGGCGCACGTGGCTGACCGACGGCGACCAGTAGAAGTGGCCGACCGACAGTTCGGCGCGCGTCTTGATCTCGCCGGCGGTGAGTCGCTCGTCGTTGGCCGCCAGCACGCCGAGCACCAGGTAGGCGGTGACCGGCAGCCCGTTGCTGGTTCGGGGGCTCACGAACCGTCCGTCTCGGCGGTGAAGTACGGCAGCGTCACGTCGGCCGCGACGGTGTGGAACTGCACCCGCACCCGCAGCCCGACGCGCAGGTCGCCCGGCGGCACGCCGACGACGTTGGTGAGCATTTGGTAGCCCTCGTCCAGGGTGATGATGGCCGGCGCGTAGGGCGGGGTGAACTCCGCGGTCACCGGCCGATGAACCACGGTCCAGCTGTAGATCTCGCCGCGGCCGCCGCTCTGCTGCCAGCCGATGTCGTCCGAAAGGCACTGGCGGCAATGCTCGGTCGGCGGGAAGTTGGCCAGATCGCAAGCGCGGCACCGCTGATAGCGCAGCTGCCGTGACCGGCAGCCCTCCCAGAACGGCACGCTCAGCGGGCTGCTGGCGTGCGGCACCGGCCCGGTCTGGGGCCGCAACGGCTCGGCGGTCACCGCGGCTCGTCCCCCAGGATCAGCACGGTGGTGAACAGTGCACCGGCTCCCCCGTTGCTGCACAAGGCGATATGGGCGTCGGGGACCTGCAGCTCGCCGGCCTGGCCGCGCAGCTGTTGCACGGCCCGGATCGCCCGCTGCATCATCTGCGGATTGGAGCCCGCGTGGCTGAACGACATGGTTCCTCCGTCGGTGGTGACCGGGTGGCTGCCGTCGAGGGCGATGTGCCCGTCGGCGACGAACGGCCCGCCTTCGCCGTCCCCGCAGAACCCGAATGCCTCGAGCTGGCGGATGATTTCGAAGGAGAACGGGTCGTAGAGTTCGAGCACGTCGACGTCGTCGCGGCGCAGCCCGGCGTGGGCGAAGGCGCAGTCGGCGGCCCGCCGGCCCACCACGCCGTTCACGTCGCCGCCGCGCCGGCCCGCCAGGTCGTAGGCCGGCGGGTGCTGGTAGGACGGGCCGTGGAAGTCCGCGCCGCTGCCCAGCACGTAGATGGGTTGGCTTGCGGTGTCGACCTTTTCGAGGTTGGCCAGCACCAGCGCGCAGCCGCCCTCGGAGGTGGTCGCGCAGTCCAGCAGGTGGAACGGGTCGGCGATGGGCCGCGACGCGGTGATGTCGGCCGGCGTGAACGGGCCCCGTCGGTAGTAGACGGCCTCGGGGTTGCGTGACCCGTTGTTGCGGATGGTGGCCGCCACCGTCGAGAGTTGTTCGCGGGTGGTGCCGTAGACGTGCATGTGCCGGCGCGCGATGAGCGCGAACTCGGCGGTGGTGAACATGCCCCAGGGGGCGACGAATTCGTTCTCCGGCCGGGTCCACGGCGCGGTGGCCTCGTGGTCGCGGTATTCACCGGCCTGGGCCGCGACCAGCACCACCACCTCGGCCATGCCGTGTTCGATGGCGGTGGCCGCCTCGGTGATCATGCCGACCCCGAACCCGAGCCCCTGCCACGCCGGGCCCAGTCGCAGGTCGTAGATCAGCGCGGTGGACAGCGGGCCGGCGCTGATCCCGTCGACGTCGTCGAGGCACAGCCCGGCGTCGTCGAGGGCGCCCCGAATGGCCTTGAGCGCCAGGCTGCGTGAGGTTTCCCCGTCCAGGCGCCGGCCTTGCCGGGTGTTGTGCACGCCGACGATCGCCGCGGTGCGCTTCGCCGGTTTAGTTTTCATCCGCCACCACTCCGAGATAGGTGCCAACGACGTCGAATCGTGTTCCGTCGCGGTCGATTTCGCCGATCAGTGTGCAGCGGGAATCCGCTCGAGGCGCGCCCTTGGCCAGGACGTCGATCCGCACGTCCACCGGTCGGGCCGTCTGCGGGTCGGTGATCTCGACGACCATCGCCACCGCCCGCTCATCGGGGTCCCACTCGACGCCGGTGATGCGGTGCCGGGCGGTCAGCTCGATCACCACCGAGTCCCGGCGCACCAGGAAGCGCACCGCTGCGCACAGCTCGCCGGCGCGGGGCGGCACGCGCAGGCTGACCGCCATGTCACAGGCCCGCCGGCCGGTCGCTGATGGTTCCCGACGCCCGCAGCTCGGTCAGGTCGGCGTCGCTGTGCCCCAGCAGCTCGGTGAGCACCTCGGCGGTGTGCTCGCCGTAGCGCGGCGGCACCCGGCGCAGCCAGCGCCGCGGTTTGCCGAGGAACGCGAAAGGCATTCCGGTACACAGGAAGGAGCCGGCGACGGGATGATCGACGGTCTCCCAGAAGCCGCGGGCGTGCAGCTGCGGGTCGGCCAGCAGCGCCGCGGCCGGTGTGACGGGCGCGGCGGCCACCCCGGCGGCGCGCAGCGCGTCCACCGCGTCGGCCACCGTACGGCCCGCGGCCCAGTCCGAGATGAGCTTGTCGACGTCGTCGGCGTGCTCGTCCCAGCCGGTGTCGCCCGGCTCCGCGCGGCCCAGCAGCCGGGCCAGCGACGCGCGGGCGGTGTCGTCCAGCGCCGCCAGCGCCACCCACGCGTCGTCACCGCGGCACCGGTACACGCCCTGCGGGCTGGCGCCTGGTCCTCGGTTTCCATTGCGGCGCAGCGCGATTCCGTTGCGCGAGTATTCGACCAGCATCTCGGCCGCCACGTTCAGCGCCGCCTCCACCATGGTCGCTTCCACCTGCATGCCGGTGCCCTCGCGGTCGCGGACGGTCAGCGCGGCCACTGCCGCGAAAGCGGCGTGCAGGCCGGCGATCGGGTCGCAGACGCCGCGCGGAATCACCGGCGGGCCGTCGGGGTGTCCGGTCATCCAGGCCATACCCGTCGCCTGCTCCATGGTCTGGGCGAATCCGACCCGATCGCGCCACGGGCCGTCCAGGCCGAAGGCGGGCATCCGGATCATGACGGCGCGCGGGTTGGCCGCGCGCACCGCGTCCCATTCCAGGCCGAAGTTCGCCATCACCCGGGGCGAGAAGTTCTCGACGACGAGATCGCTTGCGGCAATGAGCCCTAGCGCGATGCTCCGTCCCGCCTCGGTGCCCAGGTCGACGCTGATGCCCCGCTTGTTGTTGTTGCTGCACAGGAAGACCGGGCCCCACTCCCACCACTGGTCCCAGTCGGGCGGGCGGCCCGCGGAGAACCGCATGCCGTCCGGCCGGCGCACTCCCTCGATCTTGATCACGTCGGCGCCCAGGGCGCCCAGCAGTTGGGTGGCGACCGGGCCGGCCCAGAAGGCCGTCAGGTCGGTGACCCGGATGCCGGACAGCGGAAGGGTGCCGGCGTCCTCGCCGCGGGCCGGCTCGGGCCGGGGCGGCCAGTGCACCCGCCCGTTGTCGGCGCCCAACGCCGGCGGCTCCGACGGCGGCCGGGTGGTGATGGCGTCGCTGCGGTAGGGCACCCGCGGCGCCAGCACACCGGCCGGGGACTCGACGAACACGCCGCGTTGCACGAAGTGGTCCAGCTTGGGCAGTGTCTCGGGAGTGGCGATGGGCGCCACCGGGATTCGGAACGCCACCGCCAGGTCGACGATCTCCTGGGTGGTGCGGGTGCGGGTCCACCCGGTGACCATGTCCAGGAATTCGTCGCGGCGCGCGACACGGCCGGCGAAGGATGCCAGCTCGGCGTCGTCGACGAGGTCGGCGCGGTCGATCATCACCAGAAAATCCTGGAACTGCTGGGCGGTGATGGTGCAGAAGCCGACCATGCCGTCGGCGGTGGGGACGATCGAGGGCAGCTCCAAACTGCGTTCGTGCAGCAGCGAATCGGCCCCCAGCACGCTCGCCGACATGGCGGACAGACCGCCCATGGCGATCACCATGGCCTCGTAAGTCGAGACGTCGATCACCTCGCCGCGGCCGGTGCGGGCCGCATGCCGGGCGGTCGCCGCCGCGGCGGCCGCGGCGAACGTGCCCGCCAGCCATTCGCCCAGCCGGCCGCCGGCCTGCACCGGCTCGTCGCCCGGCCAGCCCCGCCCGGCGATCGACCCGCACAGCGCCTGCAGAATGAACTCGTTGGCCACCACCTGCTGGTCGACGTAGGGGCCGGTGGTGCCGAACGGGGTGATTGCCACCACCACCGCCGAAGGCCCGGTGCGCCCGGTGATTTCGTCCAGCGTCCAGCCGTCGGTGAGGTCGGTGAGCACCAGGTCGGCGCCGGCCAGCAGCGCCGCGACCTCGGCCCGGCCGCGGCCGACCACCGACCTCTTGCCGGCAGCCAGATAGCCGAACAGCGCCCCGGGCGGCCCGCCCGCCGACCAGCGGCGCATCGAATCCCCTTGGGGGGACTCCACTTTCACCACGTCGGCGCCGGCGTCGGCGAACATCTTGCCGCAGTAGGAGACCGCCAGGCCGTTGCTGAACTCCAGCACGCGCCAGTGCGCGAACGGCGCCGGGCCCACCCTCAGTTGCCCAATGTGGTGGCGCGGCCGGCGATCCCGGCCGCCTCGACCGTCACCGGCGCCTGGGCTGACGCCTGGGCCTGCAGGGCGAATTGCGTCATCCTCGTCCACGCGTCGCGGTCGCGCTGGCTGGCCCGGTGCCCGACGTGGGTGACCACGTCGACGTCGGTCGCCTGGGCGCGCAGGTGACCGGCCCGGGCCTGCTCCTTCGGGATGTGCCGAAACGGGTCGAATGAGTAGGCGGCCATGGCGTTTTCGTGGGTGATCTTGTTGATCACCGCGTCGTCGAGGTGGCCCATGGTGTCGATGACGTCCTCCGGCGCGAACGGCCAGTTGCTGTCGGAGTGCGGGAAGTCGGACTCCCAGCACAGCATGTCCTCGTTGAACCAATCCATGTTGCGCACACCGACTTTGTCGCTGATGAAGCAGGTGTAGAAGTGTCGTTTGAACACGTCGGTGGGGCCGCTGTAGCCGGGCGGGAAGGTGGCCAGCGTCCAGCCCGAATGGCGGTTGTAGACGTGCTCGGCCCGCCACAGGAAGTACGGTATCCAGCCGACGTCGCCCTCGGTGAGGGAGAATTTCAGTTCCGGGAAGTCCGCCCAGAACTGCGCCCAGATCAGCTCGGTGAAGGTGAACATGCTCATCATCGACGAGGCGGTCATCTGCACGCTGGGCGGGGCGTCGGTCGACACCTGCGGGGACCGCGACGCCGAGCCCACGTGGGTGCACAGCACCGTCTTGTTCTCGCAGACCGCCTCGAACAACGGGTACCAATACCGGGTGTGAATGCTGGGCATCTGCAACGCTTCCGGGTTCTCCGAGAACGTCACCGCATGACATCCCTTGGCGGCCAAGCGGTTAACCTCCTTGGCGGCCTCGGCCACGTCGAACAGCGGCAGGATGCCGCACGGGATGAACCGGCCCGGGTACGCGGCACACCACTCGTCGATGTGCCAGTCGTTGTAGGCCTTGATCATCACCAGGTTGACCTCGCGGTCCGGGCCCTGGTTGAGCACCTGGCCGGAGAACCCGGTGAAGTTGGGGAAGTTCAGGCCCGCCAGCTGGCCGCCGGCGTTCATGTCGCGGACCCGCTCGTCGACGTTGAAGCAGCCCGGCCGCATCTCGTCGTAGCGGCTGGCGTCGATGTTGTACATCTCGCGCGGCTTGCCCGCCACGGCGTTCAGGCCCATGTTGCGTCCGCGGATGTCGCCGTAGTACCACTGCTGGATGCCGTCGGGCTCGACGACCACCCGCGGCGCGCGGTCCTTGTACTTGGCGGGGACGTGGGCGTCGAACATGTCGGCCGGCTCGGCGATGTGGTCGTCCACGCTGATCAGGATCAGATCGTCCTTGTTCATGCCGTGCTCCTCGGTCACCGACTAGCGACTAGTAGACAATGGCGCCGCTCGCAGTGTCAACGGCGGCCGTCGCGTCACGCCGCCCAACTCGCCGCCGTATCACCCGGCAGTGCCGGCGATTTCCGCCGGAACGGCGGCGCGCCCGCGGGTCGGCCGGGAGCGCGCAGGCCCGTCGTCTTTGGGACTATTAGTCCCTATGCTGGCGGGGCGGTCGCGGCAGGCCGCGCCGCGCGGGCGCGCGGGCATGCCACCATGAGGCATGACCGGGCCGCAAGGTAACGGAAATTCGAGCAGCAACAAGGCGGCGCGTCCGACCACCGCCGACGTGGCCCGGCTGGCCGGCGTGTCGACCGCCACCGTCAGTTACGTGCTGAACAACGCGCGGGGCCGCCGCATCTCGCCCGACACCCGCGACGCGGTGTACCGGGCCGCCAAACTGCTCGGCTACCGGCCCAACCTCGCCGCCCGCAACCTCGCGCGCGGCAAGAGCGGCGTGGTGCTCTACGTGGTCCCGCACGTGGCCGTGGGCGAGATGCCGATGCAGGCCGGCAGTCGCATGACCACCGCCCTGGCCCGCGAGGGTCTGCTGCAGGTGCAGGTTTTCGAGACCGACGACGACCAGCACGTGGTCGACGCCATCGCCAACCTGGACCCCGTCGCGGTCACCAGCCTGTTCCCCCTGAGCGCCGCGGCCCGCCGGGCGGTGACCGAAGCCGGCATCCCGCACATCGAGATCGGCACCCTGCCCGCGCTCAACGACCCGCACCTGTCGGTCGGCGAGATGCGGATTGCGCACCTCGTCGAGCGAGGGCATCGACGAATCGCGTTCGCCTACACCGGGATTGCCCGCTGGCGGGCGTTGGGCGACTACTGGTTCGAAGGCGTATCGCGGGCGGCGCGGTTGCGCGGCCTGCCGCCGGTGCGCGCCGACGAGGTCACCCTGGACACCGCCGCGTCGGTGGTCAGCGCCTGGGTGCGCGACGGGGTGACCGCCGTGTGCGCCCAAAGCGACGAGATCGCCTGCCTCGTCCTGTACGGCATCCATCAGGCGGGGCTGCGCTGCCCGGGCGACCTGGCGGTGATGGGCGTCGACGCCAGCCCGATGGGCATGGTCAGCACGCCGCCGTTGACCACCGTGCAATTCGATCCCTGCGCGGTGGCCGACGCGGCGCTGGCGGCGGTCTTCGAGCGGCTGGGGCATGCCGCCCCGCCCTCGCCCGAGCTGACCGACATCGCGCGTCTGGTGGTGCGATCGTCGACCTGAAGCTCAGTCCGCGGGCTGGTAGCGCAGCAGCGTGACGTCGTGCTCGGGGTAGTCGCAAAACACCGGCTGCACCCGCATCCCGACCCGCAGCTGGGCCGGGTCAACGTTCACCATTTCGGTGGAAAACCTTGGGCCCTCGTCCCATTCGACGATGGCCAGCAGCTGCGGCACCGCGTCGGCGAAGTGCGGGCTGACCGGCCGGTGGGCCACCGTGTAGGAGTACAGCGTCCCCATCCCGGAGATCTCCCGCCATTCCAGGTCGTCGGCCAGGGTGCGGGGCGCGCGCACCCGCGGGTAGAACACGTAGGACTGCAGCGACGGCGAGTACTGGATGACGATGCGATGCTGCGCCAGCGCATCCCAAAACGGCGCGGTGGTGGGCGTTTTGACGGGCATCGGCCGCTCGAAGGTGGTCATTGCGATCAGTCTCCCTCGAGGATGAGTGTGGTCTGCTCGGACAGGATCCCCCCGTTGCCGGACACGAAGGCCCGGTTGCAGTCGGGGACCTGCGCCGCGCCGGCGCGGCCCATGATCTGGCGGGTGGCGTCGCAGACGTGGTGCATGCCGCCGGCCAAACCCGCTTGGCCGAAACCCAATTGGCCGCCGGCGGTGTTGAGTGGAAAGTCGCCGCGGAAGGTGAGGTCATGGTCGGCGACGAACTCCATGCCCCTGCCCTTCTCGCAGAAGCCGGCGTCTTCCAGCGACAGCAGCACCGTGATGGTGTAGCAGTCGTAGATCGACACCACGTCCATCTGGGCACGGCTCAGGCCGGTCATGGCGAACGCGGTGTCGGCGGCCGCGGCGATCGGGGTGCGCAGCAGGTCCTCGGCGTAGGTCGGGGTCTTGAACGGCACGTGTTCGCCGAATCCCTTGACCCACACCGGGCGATGATGCGCCCGCTTGGCCAGGTCCGCGTTGGCGACCACGACGGCGGCCCCGCCGACACAGGGCATGACGATCTCGAGCATGTGTAGCGGGTCGGCGATGACCGGGCTGGCCAGCACGTCCTCGACGGTCAGCGGCGTGTCCCGCCAGATCGCCCCGTCGGTGTGGTTGGCATTGACCCGCTGGTCGACGACGATCTTGGCCATCGCCCGCTCGTCGTAGCCGTAGACCGCGGCGTAGCGCTGGGCCACCTGGCCGTACGGGCCGTTCTGGCCGAGGTTGCCGTACGGGATCTCGAATTCGGCTTGTGGAGAACCGTATTGGTTGCTCGACGAGCCGAAGAACATCGCGTCGACCATCGGCCGGGGTTTCTTCTTCGACGACGGCGTGATGTAGCGGGCGGGCAGTGCGCACAGCACGGCGTCGCAGATGCCGAGCTCGATCGCGGCGGCCGCGCGCCACACCATGGCCGCGGCGCTGGCCCCGCCCAGGTCGACGTGCTCGGCGAATCGTGCGCCCACGCCCAGGTATTCGGCGATGGTGGAGGGCACGAAGATCTCGGACTCGGCCAGGTGCGAGGCGACGATCCCGTTGACCACCTCGCCGGGCAGCCCGGCGTCCTGCAGTGCCGCCGCGCCCAGCTCGGCCCACTGCTCCAGCACGAACGGCGCCGGCGAGGCCTTGCTGAGCCGCTCCGGCGGCAGCTCCACATATCCGACGATCGCGGCTTCCCCGCGTAATCCCATGTGCGCAACCTACTTTCGGGGTAGTCCGAGGATCATCTGCGCGATGATGTTGAGCTGGATCTCGCGGGTGCCCCCGCCGATCAGTTCGGCGGGCAGATGCAGATACGGCTCGACGACGGCGGGGTCGGAGTCGGCGGCCATCGCCAGTCGCCCGGTCAGCTGCAGCGTGGCCTCGAATGTCCGTCGCAGCAGCACATTCATCGCCACCTTGGCGATGCTGGACGCCGGCCCGGACGCCTGGCCGTCGAGCAGCCGGATGGTCTCGCGCACTCCCAGCGCCTTGATCGCGTTGGTGTAGGCGTCCAGCCTGCCGAGCTCGCGCAGCGCGTCGTCGCGGTCCGGCCCCGGTTGGGCCGCCAGCCGGCGCAGTGCGGCCGCGCGGTCGAACTTGACGTAACCGCTGATGGCCGAGCGTTCTTCGGCCATGGTGGCGATTGCGAGGTTCCAGCCCCCGGTCGGTTCGCCCAGCAGCATGTCGTCGGGCACGAAGACGTCGGTGAGGAACACCTCGTTGAAATGCGCGTCACCGGTGGCGGTTTTGATCGGCTGGACCTCGATCCCGGCGGAGCGCATGTCGACGACGAAATAGCCGATGCCGCGGTGCTTGCCGGCCTGCGGGTCGGTGCGTGCCAGCAGGGCGCCGTAGTCGGCTCGGTGGGCGGCCGACGTCCAGATCTTGTGGCCGTTGATGGTCCAGCCGCCGTCGACCTTGGTGGCCCGGGTGGACAGCGCGGCCAGGTCCGAGCCGGCGCCGGGTTCGCTGAACAGCTGGCACCACGCGATCTCGCCGCGCAGCGTCGGCGGTATCAGCTTCTCCTGCAGGTCTTTCGGCGCGGCGCGGATCACCGAGGGCAGGATCCATTCGGCGATGCCCAGCGATGGCCGAACCAGCGCGGGCCGCTTGGCGAACTCGTCGTCGATGATGAGCTGGCGCAGCGGGCCGGCGTCCAGACCCCAGGGCTTGGGCCAGTGCGGCGCGATCAGGCCGGCATCGGAGATCAGCGTGCGCTGCGGCCCCGTCTCGAATTCCGGGTAGTCACCCTGGCGGCCGGGCTGGTCATTGCGCAATTCCAATGCGGCATCGAGGGTTTCGGCTACCTTGGCGCGAAACTCCGATTCCGCGTCGCCCAGGTTGACCGCCATGTCGCGCTGCCGGGTGCAGGTCAGCTCGCCGAGCCGGCGGGTCCAGCGGTTGGCCGGCCCGATCGAGGCGGCCAGGCTGATGGCGCGCCGCCAGTACAGATGCAGGTCGTGTTCCCAGGTGAAGCCGATGGCGCCGAACATCGTCAACGCGTCGAGCACCAGGTCCGGGGCGGGCGAGATCGCCATCACCGCCGCGCCGGCGGCGGCCATGCGGTGCTGGTCGAGCGATTCGTCACCGGCGCGGACCGCGTCCCAGGCCGCCGCGGTGGCCAGCTCGCTGCTGACCAACAGCATCGCCGCGTTGTGCTGCAGGGCCTGGAAGGTTCCGATCACCTTGCCGAACTGCTCGCGGATCCGCAGGTGGGCGGTGACGGCCTGCACGCACCACTGGATCACCCCGGCGGTCGTGGCGGCGACCAGCCCGAGGACCACGCAGCGGGCGCGCTCGGGGTCGATGCCGGTGAGCACCTCGGAGTCCAGGACGCGGTGGTTGTCCAGCCGCAGCACCCCGGCGTCGGCGACGAGGTCGGTCCCGGAAATGGGTTCGACTGTGGCCGTGGGCTTTTCGGTGTCCACCGCCGCCCACACCAGCTCGCCGTCCCGGGTCCGCGCGCCGACCAGGACGATGCGCGCCGCGCACACCCCCGCGGTGACCTCCGAGGCGCCGCTGAGCAGCCAGTGCCCGTCGCCGGGCCCGGCATGCAGGTCACCGTCGCCGGGCAGCACGACGGCCGCGGGGATGCCGGCGGCGAGGTCGCGCAGCACCGACCGCGCGGCCGGTGCCGGGTCGGCCAGCAGCGCGACCGCGCCTGCGGCCACCGTCGGCAGCAGCGGACCGGGCAACAGCGACTTGCCCGCCGACTCCAGCACGCAGGCGGCGTCCATCAGCCGGCCGCCCTGACCGCCCAGCTCCTCGGGCAGGTGCACGGCGTGAAAACCATTGGTGACCAAGCGGTCCCACCATCGCGGCAGCCGGCCCGCGGCGAGCTCGGCGAAGCTGTCCCGGGTGGCGGCGATGGGGGCGTTGCGGGCGGCGAACTGCCCGACGGCGTCGCCGAGCTCCTGCTGCTCCGGACTCAACCCCAGGGTCATGAGGACGGCCGCATTGTCACTGGCGATGGCCGCACCGACCGATTCCTCTCGACTCCGCTGGCGGCGACCCGCCGCACCTTTCGCAAGACGGACCGTCTCGTCTTGTGGCAGACTACCGGGGCGGGTCAGGATATGTAAAGCGCGCCCGATCCCCGGCGAGCGGGCGCCGACTGCGGATCCGCAGAAGCGAGGACCACCAGATGCCAACCGATCCCAACGGGCCCGCCGCGCCGCGAAGACGCAGCGAGAGGTCGCGCACCGCGATCGTCACCGCGACCCGGGAACTGCTGCTGGAGCGGGGGTTCGACGGGCTGACCATCGAGGCGGTCGCCGCCCGCGCCGGGGTGGGCAAGCAGACCATCTACCGCTGGTGGCCCACCCGTCCCGCCCTGGTCGCCGACGTGATGCTGGAAGACGCCGACAGGCTGCTCGCATCCGTCGAGCACAGCGGCGATCTGGCCGCCGACCTGGTCGGCTGGGTGGGCAAGCTGGTCACCAGCCTCACGACGCCGCGCGGTTCGGCCATGCTGCGCACCCTGACCGTGGCGTGCATGGAGCACGAGGACACCGCGGTCAAACTGCGCGCCGGGTTCAGCGCGCCGCTGCACGACAGCGTGCGGGCCCGATTGCTGGCCGAGGGCGTGGACGCGGCCACCGCCGAATCGGCCGCGGACGCCATCGTCGGTGGTGTGGTGTATCCGATTCTGTCCGGCGCGCAACGCTATTCGCGCCGCCGGGCGGAACACACCACCCGCCTCATCGTGGCCGCCCTGACCGCAGGCTGACGCCCGGACGGCCTTGGCGGCGCGGCGGATTCGCCGATCCGGCGTGCGCCGCAACCGAATGGTCCTAGCATGAGGCGGTGGTCCACACCCCCGGTTCGCCCGATCAGGCCGCTCCCAAGGCGCGCGACGCGTGGCAATTCTTCCAGCGGATGCTCGCCGACGTCACCGCGATCGTGACCGAGGACGCCGAGACCGAACGGGAACTGGCCGAGGGGCTGCGCGTGGTGGCGCGGGTGTCGTCACTGTGTGCGCAGATGACGGTCGAGGCCGACCCGGAGCGGCCGTCGTTCTTCGATATGTGTTCGGACAACCGGATGGTCGGCGGCCCCAACCCGGACGGCAACTACTACCTGGCGATGATCCGCGGGGACCGCCGCTACCGGATCACCGGCACCCGGGGAACCAGCGCGTACCTGGGTTTTCAGATCCTGGCCGGCACCGGGCTCACCCCGCGGCGGATGGCCGGTTATCTCAGCGACGCCGACTTGGCCTCGGAAGCAGGGGAATTCGCGCTGCTGCTGTCGGCCGACGAGCCGTCGGATCCGGCCGGCGCCCAGTGGGTGAAGATCCCGCCGGATGCGTCGTCGGTGGTGGTCCGGGAATACATCGGCGATCGGGCCGCCGAGCAGTTGGCCACCCTGCGCATCGAGGCGCTGGACCCCGGCCCGCTGACGCCGCTCACCGACGAGCAGCTCGCCGACCAGTTCACCGCGATGGCATGGTCGTTGATGAAGCTCGCGACGCTGCACCGCACCATCAAACCCGAACTGCTGCAATCCCCCAACACGTTGCTGACCGCCCAGGCCGCCGACCTGGGCGAGGCCGACACCACCCCGGACAACCTGTACATGATGGGCACCTTCCGGCTCGATCCCGGCCAGGCCCTGGTGCTCGACATCGCGCCGCCCGACACCCGGTATTGGAACGTCACGCTGGAAAGCATCTGGCACGAATGCCTGGAGCCGCGCCGCCGGCACAGCTCGGTGACGAACCGCGGCGTGCGGCCGGACGCGGACGGACGGGTGCGCATCGCGATCTCCGCGCGGGACTTCGGCTTTGGCCATTGGCTGGACACCGGCGGCCGGCATCGCGGCTTCGTCGTGCTGCGCTGGCTGGACAACCCGAGCCCGCCCGAGGTCGCGGTGTCGGTGCGCGAAGCGCGGGAGCGACCATGAGCCTGCAGGACCGGTTCGCCCCGGAACGGCTGATCGCCGCCGCCTGCGAGCAGGCCGGCAGCGACGACTTCGGCGCCGAGGGCTGGCGGCCCGGGCTGCACCGCCTCACCGACGGGCTGATCAACGACGCGCGGCTGTCCGACATCGGCGTCGAGATCGCTCACCTGGACATCATGCGTGCGCTGAAGAACCGGCTCAACGTAATCGCTTGGCGCAAAGCACATCCCGAGGTGGCCGAGCAGAAGATCAGCGCCCCGATCTTCATCGTCGGCCAGCCGCGCACCGGGACGACGATCCTCTACGACCTGCTCGCCCAGGATCCCGCGCTGCGCGCGCCGCTCACCTGGGAGGTCGACGAGCCCTGTCCGGTGCCGCGGCCCGAGACCTATCACGACGATCCGCGCATCGCCCGGACACAGGCCGGCATCGACCTGTCCGAGCAGATCATGCCCGGGTTCCTGGCCTTTCACCCGATGGGCGCGCTGGTCGGGCAGGAGTGTGTGCGCATCACCGCGGCCGAGTTCGTCAGCATGATCTTCTCGGTGCAGTACCGGCTGCCGAACTACTACCGCTGGCTGCTGTACGAGGCGGACCACGCGGGCGCCTACCGCTTCCACCGAATTTTCCTGCAGCACTTGCAGTCCGGCGTGCCCGGGCAGTGGTTGCTGAAATCCCCGGCGCACCTGTGGCAGCTGGATGCGCTGCTGGCCGAGTACCCGGACGCGCTGATCGTGCAGACCCACCGCGATCCGCTCAACGTCATCTCCTCCATCGCGGCGCTGACCCATCACCTGCGCGGGATGTGTAGCGACGAGTCCAGCATCACCGAGTGCGCGGCGCAGTCCTACGAGGAGATCGTCGTGGGCCTGGACCGCGAGATGGCGCTGCGCGACCGGGGCGCCGTGCCGCCCGGCCGCGTGATCGACGTGCAGTACGCCGATTTCATGAAGGACCCGTGGACCACGATCAAAGACATCTATGAGCGGCTGGACCGCGAGCTGCGGCCCGATGCCGAGCAGAGAATGCGCGAGTTCCTCGCGTCGCATCCCTCCGACGGTGGGCGCAGCCGCTACACCTGGTCGGACACCGGGCTGGACGCCGGTGCGGTGCGTGAGCGGGTGCGCGCCTATCAGGACCGCTACGGGGTACCCACCGAGGCGTTGCGCTGAGGCGACGGGAGCTGCGGTGGACGACGATTGCCTGAAACTCACCACCTACCTGGCCGAGCGGAGGCGGGCCGGGAACCGCTTCGTCTCCGACGTCCTGCTGGACCTGTACGCCCGCCACCGGGTGGAGTGCGCGGTGCTGCTCCGCGGCATCGGCGGGTTCGGCAGCGGACACCGGCTGCGCAGCGACGAGTCCCTCACCCTGTCGGAGGATCCCCCGGTAGCCATCGTCGCGACCGACACCAGGGCCAAGATCGAGGCGCTGCTCGATGAGGTGCTGGCCGTCAAACAACGCGGCCTGGTCACCTTGGAGCGGGCCCGGCTGCTGCACGCCGACGTCGGCGCGGCGCGCCCGCCCGAGGGTGACGCCGCCAAGTTGACCGTCTACCTCGGCCGCAAGCAGCGCGTCAACGGGGCGCCGGCCTCCATCGGGGTCTGCGATCTGCTGCACCGACGCGGCCTGGCCGGCGCCACGGTGCTGCTGGGCGTCGACGGTGTCGTGCACGGAGAACGCCGCCGCGCCAGCTTCTTCGGCCGCAACGTCGACGTGCCGATGATGATCGTGGTGGTCGGATCCGGCGCGCACATCGGGCGGGTGCTGCCCGAGATCGCCGCGCTGCTGCGCCGGCCGCTGTTCACGCTGGAACGGGTCCGAGTATGCAAGCGCGACGGCCGATTGCTGGAGCCGCCGCACGCCCTGCCCGGCGTCGACGAGCGCGGGCTGCCGCTGTTCCAGCAGCTGACCGTGTACACCTCCGAATCCGCGCGGCACGGCGGCGTGCCGATTCACCGCGCGATCGTGGCGCGGCTGCGTCAGGCGACGGCGGCCGACGGCGCCACCGTGCTGCGCGGCGTCTGGGCTTTTCACGGCGACCACCCGCCGCACGGGGACGGGTTGTTCGCGCTGACCCGACGGGTGCCCGTGGTCACCATCGTCGTCGACACGCCGGCCCACATCGCCGAATCCTTCGCCGTCATCGACGAATTGACCGGCGCCGAGGGCCTGGTCACCAGCGAGATGGTGCCCGCGCTGGTGTCCGACGACGGCGGGCCCGGCGCCGGGCGGATGGCCCGGCACCGCTACTAACTCAGCCGGCGACCGAGGCGTCGTAAATCGACTGGATCGCCTTGTCCAGCGTCGCGTTGAACTGCTCGTCGGACTGGTCGACCGTGAGGCCCTCGGTGAGCGCCCGGCTGAAGCTGGCGATCAGGCCGGCGTTCTTGGCCAGCAGCTCATTGGCCTCCTCGCGGGAGTAGCCACCCGAGAGCGCCACCACCCGCATCACCTTGGGGTGTTCGATCAGCGGGCGGTAGAAGTTGGCCTCGGTGGGCAGGCTCAGCTTGAGCATCACCCGCTGCCCGTCGGGCACCGAGTCGAGTTGCTTGGTGATCTCGTCGCGCAGGATGCCCTCGGCCTTGGGCTTGTCGGCGATCGAGATGGTGACCTCGGGTTCGATGATCGGCACCAGCCCGTGGGAGAGCACCTGGTGGGCGAGCTCGAACTGCTGGGCGACCACCGCGGCGATGCCCGCCGGGTTGGCGCCGCCGATCACCGACCGTTCCTTGGTGCCGAACACGCCCTTGCTCACGGCCCGCTGCAGCAGCTCGTCGAGCCCGGGGATCGGCTTCATCAGCTGCACGTCGTCGGACGCTTCGGCCAGACCCTTGTCGATCTTGAGGATGGGCACCACGCCCTTGGTCTCCCACAGGTAGGTGGTCGACGGCTTGCCCTCGATGTCGCGGTCCATGGTCTGCTCGAACAGGATCGCCGCCAGCACCCGGTCGCCGGTGAACGCCGGCGAGGTGATGATCCGCGACCGCATCTGGTGGATGAGGTCGAACATCTCCTTCTCGGAGGAGTACGCGCTGTCTTCGATGCCGTACAGGCGCAGCGCCTTGGGCGTCGAGCCGCCGCTCTGGTCGAGCGCGGCGATGAACCCTTTGCCCGATGTCATCCGCTCCGCTTGCTGTTGGTTCGACATTGAACTCTCCCACTTCCTCATGGCCCTCACGGGCACACCGCACATGGTCCGCGCCGGCGCGGCGCACCCGGCCTCCGACTTTTGAGATGCCCGCGCGCGCTCGAGCTTGGATCGTGCCGATCATATTCGCCGCATCCCGGACGAGCGTGCGGGAGGGTACCGCCGCCGCGGGTCCGGTAAACGTCGGCGCCGGCGGCCGGCGGACCCGGCATCGGGCGACGGCGCCCGCAAACCGTCCGGCATTTTGGGCGTGCTACGCCGCGTGTCCTACCATTGACTAAACGCGTGTTAGCTGGATCTGCACTCGCAGCGCAGATCGACGGGGTGCGTCTCCCCCGCAGGCGAGCGAGTTCCCGTGGGGTTGAATCAACAGCCCCCGGATATGGCAGTGGCTGTTTTCGATAGCTAGCGGTGTCCCCCGCAGGGACCGAATGTGAGTGATGGACCATGGGCGAACAACCCGGCGATCTCGCCGACCCCACCCCCTTCGAGGTGGGCAAACACCAGGTAGATCAGGCGGTCGTGCTCACCGTCTCCGGCGAGGTGGACATGCTCAGCTCGCCGATGCTGGCCGAGGCCATTCAGACCGCCCTGGCCGCCAAACCGGCCGCGCTGATCGTCGACCTGTCCAAGGTCGGGTTTCTGGCGTCGGCCGGGATGACCGTGCTGGTGACCACGCAGGCCGAGCTGCAGCCACCGACGAAGTTCGCGGTGGTGGCCGACGGCTCGGCCACCAGCCGGCCGATCAAACTGATGGGAATCGACAGCGTGCTCTCGCTCTACCCGAGCCTGAACGACGCGCTGAGCGCCCTGTCCGGTGCGTGAGCCGCGCCGGGGCTGATCGATGACCGGTCCCGGTTCGCGCGGACGCGAATGCCTGATCACTGGGCGCGGGCCAGCACCTGCTGGATGCGTTCCTGCCGCGGCAGCACCGGGCCGTCGTCGAGGGGTTCGTCGATGCCCAGCTCGGCGAGTCCGGCCTTGGTCAGCAGCCCGGTGCCGTAGGCGGCCAGCACCAGCTTCTGGTCGTCGCTGTGGCCGTCCTCGACGAGCATCGCCCCGATGAGGCAGATGACCGCCATCTTGTAGGCGTTGAAGGCCCGATACCAGGGCCGGTTGACCGGCTCGATGCCGCTGGCCGACTGGTAGTGCGCCAGCAGGGCGTCGATGGGCAGCGCCGCGGGATGGCTGTTGATCCCGACCGGCTGCATCCACAGCATCTCCAGCCAGCCGATGTCGGTGAGCGGGTCGCCGACGGTGGTCATCTCCCAATCGAAGACCGCGCTGACCTCGCCGCCGGTGAAGGCGAAGTTGCCCGGTTTGGCGTCGCCGTGCACCAGCGTGATGCGCGGGCACGGCGCAGGCTTACCGGAAAGCAGCGCCCGGTGCAACCGCTCCAGGGCGGGCAGCGGCCCGCGTTTGACCCGGTTCATCTCGGCGGCCCAGTGGCCGAGTTCGCGATCCAGGTGGCCGGCGCCGTCGTCGAGGGTGGCCAGTCCGGTCCGGGTGAGGTCGACGGCGTGGATCGCGGCCAGCTGTTCGGCCAGGCTCTCGCACATCCGGGCCACGGTGTCATCGGACGCATCGGCGGGCGGCTGCATCTCGTAGACCTCGCCGGCGACCCGTTCCATCACGAAGAACGGCCGGCCGAGCACGTCTCCGGTGGGTTCCAGCCACAACGCCCGCGGCGCCCGGACGTCGGTGTCGGCCAGGGCGCGCAGGATGCCGAACTGCCGCGCCAGGTCGTAGGGCTCCAGCAGCGCCGGCGGGCTGGGCCGCAGCCGCAACACCACGTCGCGCCGCTCGTCGCGGCCGCGCCGGGTCGCGATGACGCTCATCGTCATCATCTCGGCCGAGTGCCCGAAGCTGACCCGGTCGATGCCCTCGACCCGCACGTCGTCGGCGTCCGGCAGCCGGCCGCGCAGCCAGCCGGTCAGCCGTCGTTCCCGCTCGGCGCCCAGCGTCACCGGTCGGCCCCGTCGCCGTCGGCCGGCAGACGGTCCACCGGCGTCTTGTCCTGGGTGAACGCGGACATGTCCATGGCCCTCCAATTGGGGTAGCGACGATAGCCCTGCCCGCCGAGCAGCAATTCGAAGATGCCCCAACCGGTGTGGCCGTCGCGTTCGAACCGCATCAGCTGGTCGAGCGCCATCGATTTGTCCTCGGTCTCGCTCAGCTGCTCGGGATCGCTGCTGTCCCAAGCGAAATGGATGAAGTAGGAGCCGCCGCCCAGGTCTTCGTAGTGGCAGTGCGCCATCGGCAGCCCGTAGTAGGCGTTGACCTGCGGATGGGGCGCCTCGGCGACCACCCGGTGCGCCCGGCCGTCTTCGTCGGTGAACACGAGCACCGCGCGCGCGGGCCGCTTGCGCTCGCCGTCGAATTCCACCTCGTGCTCGATCTTGACGAACCGTTTGGACGGCGTCCCGTCGGCATAGGTGATGCCGCCGTCGGCGTAAAGGACTGTGCCGTCGCAGGATTCGATGACCCACGCTTCGATGGCGTGGTCGCCGAATCCGGCGTCCAGCCACAACCAGAAGTCGATCCGGTCGGAGACCCGCACCCCGAAGGTGCGGTCCCGGCCGCCGTGGAAGCCGTCGACGCTGACGCGCTGGCCGTCGATGCGCACCCAGCCGCTCCAGCGCCCCGGTTCTTTCATGTGGTACATGTCGGCCAGCAGCCGGCCGTCCGGGCCGGACACCTTCATCGGCAACAGCTCCCACATCGGGGCGGTGGGTTCGTAGTAGAGCTCCCATTCGATGCCGGAGTTGTTGGGCCCGACGTCGAGTCGCCACTTCTTCAGCGGCTCGACGCAGGTCCAGCGCATCGGCCCGGCGCGCAGCTCACCCCTGTCGTCGCCGGTGACCGGCCGCCCGGACAGCAGGTCCCAGTGCCGGCCGTCGGCGAGGCTGACCTTGACGTAGCCCAGCCCGCTGGCGGTGTTGGGGTTGTTGCCGTAGCCGCTGGCCAACAGCATGGTGCCGTCCGGTGCCGCGGCAAAGAAATAACAGCGATCCGACCAGGTCGGGTCGGCGTCGTGCACCTGGTCGAAGGTGGTCGGAAGCTGGTGGGTGAACGACTCGTCGGCGGCGGAATACCCCATCAATCGGCCTTTCTGGCTAGCAATACGGTTGCGCGGCAAGGTATTTCGTCAACAGGTCCGGCCCTGTCCACGCTGCTGCGGATCCGATAGTCAAGCCGCACAACGCATCCCGTAACATCGCCGCCATGGAACCGAGCCGGCGGTGGGGCGACGACCGCGCGATCCTCGACGACGAGGAGGCCCGCAGACGGATCCTGGAGGCCGCCGGCCGCTGCATCGTGCGGCGCGGCAACACCCAGTTCCGGATGGGCGAGGTCGCCGACGAGGCGGGCGTGTCACGGTCGACGGTCTACCGCTACTTCCCCGGACGCGACGACGTGCTGCTGGGCCTGATGCTGCGCCGAGTGGACCACGCCCTCGCGGAGTCGGTGCGCTCGCTGCCCGCCCCCGAGGACCCCGTTCGCTCGGTGCCGCAGATGGTGCTGGCGCGGGTGGAATCGGTGGACGGCAACCCGCTGAACGAAGCGTTGTTCGCCGCCGAGAGCACGGCGATGGCCAGCGCGCTGCAGAAGGGCTCCGAACCACTGGTCGAGCTGCTGTTGCGGCATTACGGCCCGCTGCTGGAGCGCTGGAAGGCGGCGGGGCTGCTCTACCCGGACGTCGATTTCCGGTCCGTCGTGCAGTGGTTGCACACCGCGACGTTGTTCCTGCTGGCGCCCTCCTGGCGATATCGGCCGCACGCCGACAAGCGCCGGTTCGTCGAGCAGTTCGTGGTGCGGGCCTTGGTGCCACAGATCAGACAATAATCGTATATTGTCTGATGTCCAGACGTTCGAGTGGTTTTCCTCCCGGACGCCGGTGTTCAGCACGCAGCACCGCAACCGGTCGGCGAACCAGGATGGTTGGACATGAAAAACCCTGTGGGACAAGCTTTCTCATTCCTGGGCCTGGCGGCTCACCTGGGTCGCGGCGCGGGCCGGGTGTCCGTCGACGCGGTGCTGGGCGGCCGGTTCGGCCTGCCGCGCACGGTCGACGAGATCGACCCGGCGGTGCTGTCCCGGGTGATGGGCACCACGGTGCGGACGGTGCGGGTGCTCAGCCGCGACGCCGGGACGTCCTCGCGGGCCCGGCTGGTGCTGACCGGCAAGGACGTCCCCGACTCGGTGTTCGTCAAGGTCGCGGCCCAGACCGCCGCCACCCGCCTGATGGGTGAGCTCGGCCGGCTCGGCTGCACCGAGGTGCGGTTCTACCGCCAGCTGGCGCCGCAGGTGGTCGGCGTCCCCTACTGCTACGGCGCCGCGTTCGACGCCTGGACGGGCCGCTACCTGCTGGTGCTGGAGGATCTGCCGGCCGAGGCGTGCGAGTTCCCGGACACCTTGCACCCGCTGTCCGCCGACCAGGCCGGCCTCGTCGTCGAGCTGCTGGCCGACCTGCACGCCACCTTCTGGAACCGGCTGCCCCGCGACGGCCGCGGCCCGTTGGGCTGGCTCTACACGCCGTCGGGCGACGTCACCTCGCTGCTGACCGGGTCGCTGATGCACAGCTCGATCAAGCGGCTGGCCGAGCGCACCAGCATCCCGGTGCGCGACGGCGTCTTCATCGCCGACAACTACCGCGCCGTCGCCGCCCTCATCGACACCGACCCGCACACCGTGATGCACGGCGACGCCCATCCGGGCAACATGTACTTCCACGGCGGCAAGGCCGGGCTGCTGGACTGGCAGGCGGTGCGGCGCGGGCATCCGTCCCGGGAGCTGGCCTACACGCTGATCACCAGCCTGACGCCGGAGGATCGCCGGGCCACCCAGCGCGACCTGCTCGACGACTACCGCCGCGCGTTGGCCGCGGCCGGCGGCCCGCAGCTGGACCGCGACGAGCTGTGGCTGCGGTTTCGCCAGGCGGCGCTGTACGCCTACGCCGCCCCGCTGATCACCGCCGGCATGGGCGGCATGCAGGTCGAGGACATCGCCATGGAAGGGCTGCGGCGAGGCGTCGCCGCGCTCGAGGACCTGGAAACCGTCGCCGCCCTGAAGAGTTCGCTCTAGCTCTGGCGGCCCCGCCCGGCGGCACCGAAATTCCGCCGAAGCTCTTGCCTTCGCCGCGCCACGAGTTACGCTACCTACCGTAGCGAAATATGGCGCGTGCGGCGCCCAGCCCTCCGAGACAGCCCGCGGCGGCGAAGAGGAGTCTCATGTTCGACCTGAAAATCACCGGCGGAACCGTCGTCGACGGGACGGGCGCGCAACGCTATCGCGCCGACGTCGGCATCAGGGACGGCAAGATCGTCGACGTCGTCCGCGCCGACGGCTCCGAGGCCGGCGGCCTGGCGACGGCCGAGGCCGCCGAAACCATCGATGCCACAGGGAAAATCGTGGCTCCCGGCTTCGTCGACATCCACACCCACTACGACGGCCAGGTGAGCTGGGACAGCCTGCTCGAGCCGTCCAGCGGTCACGGCGTCACCACCGTGGTCACCGGCAACTGCGGGGTCGGCTTCGCCCCGGTGCGGCCGGGCACCGAGCAGTGGCTGATCGAGCTGATGGAGGGTGTCGAGGACATTCCCGGCACCGCGTTGACCGAGGGCATCACCTGGGGGTGGGAGACCTACCCCGAATACCTCGACGCGATCGGCAAGCAGAAGTTCGCCATCGACGTCGGCAGCCAGGTCGCGCACGGCGCCATCCGGGCCTACGCGATGGGCGAGCGCGGCGCCCGCAACGAGCCGGCCACCCCCGACGACATCGAGGCGATGGGCCGGCTGGTCCGCGAGGCGATCGAGGCCGGCGCGCTCGGCTTCTCCACGTCGCGCACGATGGGCCACCGCGCGATGGACGGCGAGCCCGTGCCCGGCACGTTCGCCGCCGAGGAGGAGCTGTTCGGTCTGGGCCGCGCCATGGCGGCCGGCGGTCAGGCGGTGTTCGAGCTGGCCCCGCAGGGGGCCGCGGGCGAGGACATCATCGGGCCCAAGAAGGAGCTGGACTGGATGCGCCGGCTCAGCGGCGAGATCGACCGGCCGGTGTCGTTCGCGCTGATCCAGGTGGACGCCGACCCGAACCTGTGGCGCGAGATGCTGGACCTGTCCGCCGATGCGCACGCGGCCGGCGCCCGCCTGTACCCGCAGATCGCGGCGCGCCCGTTCGGCATGATGATCGGCTTCCAGGGCCATCACGGCTTCAGCCACCGGCCCACCTACCGCCGGCTGGCCGCCGAGTGCAGCCGCGAGGAGCTCGCGCAACGCCTGGCCGACCCCGCGGTCAAGGCCGCGATCCTCGGCGAGGACGACCTGCCCGTCGACCCGACCCTGCTGTTCGACGGGATGTTCGCGCTGGTGCAGCACTCGCTGCACCGCCTCTATGCGCTGGGCGACCCGCCCGACTACGAGCCCACCCCGGACCGCACCGTCGCGGCCATCGCCGAGGCGCGCGGCGAGGACCCGCTGGCGACCCTGTACGACCTGATGCTCGAGGCCGACGCGACCAACATGCTGATGCTGCCGCTGTTCAACTACGCCGACGGCAACTGCGACGCCATCCGCGAGATGCTCCTGCATCCCGCCGGGGTGCTGGGGCTCTCCGACGGCGGCGCGCACTGCGGCATGATCTGCGACGCCTCCTATCCCACCTTCCTGCTCACCCACTGGGCGCGCGACCGCAGCCGCGGCGACAAGCTGGCGTTGGAGTACGTGATCCGCAAGCAGTCCCGCGACACCGCCCACCTGTTCGGGCTCACCGACCGCGGCACGATCGAGCCCGGCAAGAAGGCCGACATCAACGTGATCGACATGGACGCGCTGCGCCTGCACCCCGCGGCGATGGCCTTCGACCTGCCGGCCGGCGGCAACCGGATCCTGCAGGGCGCCAGCGGTTATGCGGCGACCATCGTCAGCGGGACCGTGACCCGCCGCAACGACGTCGACACCGGGGCCCGGCCCGGCCGCCTGGTCCGCGGGGCGCGCTGAGGGGCGCCGCGGCGATGGCGGCGGCGGCCGGCAATCCGGCGCGCACCCGCGACGAGGATGCCATCGGCACCCCGCCGCCGGGCCCGACCCTGGTGCCCGCCGAACGCTACTACTCCCCCGCCTTCGCCGCGCTCGAGGTGGAGCGGATGTGGCCGCGGGTGTGGCAACTGGCCTGCATGGTCGATCACGTCGCGGCCCCCAGCGACTACTTCGAATACCGTTGCGGGCCATACGGTGTGCTGATCGTCCGCGGCGACGACGGCGCGCTGCGGGCGTTCCAGAACGTGTGCCGGCACCGCGGCAACTCGTTGTGCAGCGGCTCGGGTTCGGGCCTGCGGGAGCTCAAATGCCGCTATCACGGCTGGACCTGGGACCTGGCCGGCGCGCTCAAACGGGTGCCCGACCGCAAGGGCTTCGGCTCGCTGCGGCTGTCCGACTATCCGCTGATCCCGGCCCGGGTCGACACCTGGGCGGGCCTGGTCTTCGTCAACCTGGACCCCGACGCGATGCCGCTGCCCGAATACCTCGAGGCGATACCCGAGGACATCGCCTGGTGCCGGCTCGACGAATTCCGTTGCTACGCCACGCTCACCGTCGAGGTCGACGCCAACTGGAAGACCATCGCCGACGGCTACAGCGAGACCTACCACATCCAGACGTTGCATCCCGAGCTGTTGCGCTGCGTGGACGATATCCATGCGCCGCAACAGATTTGGCGGCATACCGGAAAGTCCGATCAGCCCTACGGCGTGCCGAGCCCACGTTTCGAGGGCGCGCTCAGCGACGAAGAGGTCTGGGACGCTTACGTTTCCACCCAGGGCGCGCTGATGGGTGCAGCCGAGGGCACGCCGTTTCCCGCCGCCGACCGCCGACCTGGGCAGACGGTGGCCGACCTGATCGCGGACCGCACCCGGGCCTTCGCCGCGACCCGCGGCGTCGATTTGGGCTGGGCCGACACTGATCGGATCACCCGGCTGCACCAGTACAACGCCTTTCCCAACATGACGTTTCTGACCAACGCCGACCACCTGACCGTCATGTGCTCGCGGCCCGCGCCCGACCCGGCCGCCGCGCCCGACAAGGGCGAGCTGGTGATGTTCCTGACCACCCGGATGCCGCCGGGCGCGCCGCGCACCAAGCCGACCGATGTCCGGATGAGCGCCGGGGAAGCCGAGCCCGGGCTGGTGCTCACCCAGGACATCGCGGTGCTCGCCGGCCTGCAGCGCGGCATGCACCAGCCCGGCTTCACGCATCTGGTGCTGTCCAGCGAGGAGCGGCGGGTGATCAACATGCACCGCAACCTGGAACGCTACCTGGACCTACCCGCCGCACAGCGGATGAGCGGCGGTGCCGGGACGTGACCGCCGGCCGCAGAATCCGTGTACACAACGCCAAAGCGGGCCCCGGCGATTTAGAATCCCGCTTGTGATGACCCCGTCTTACCCCTGGGGGGACGATCGAGGGCAACTTGCGCAGCAACTACGGCTGCGGTATCACACGCTCCGCCGGCGGCGCGCGCGGCGACTGTGCCACAGTTTCGAACGGGTGGGTGTTCGGACGGCGCCGGAGCGGCTGCGGGAAATGCTGGCGGGCGCGCCGCTTGCCGCTCATGAAGTGATCAACGTGAATTTCGCGTTGATCGCGATCCAGCTGAACCGGGAGGCCCGGGTCGCCCGGTACCGGCGGCTCAGGCAGCGCGGAGCCCGCTCGCTGATGTTCGCCGGGCTGATCATGGTGGTGATCAACTTCCTGATGTGCATGGCCTACCTGCTGCTCAATCTCGCGGAGCCGGCGGCGCCCCTGTAGGCCCCCGGTGGCTCGTCAGCGCGGGGCGACGATGCCGTTGTCGTAGGCGTAGACGATCGCGGCGGCCCGGTCGCGCAGATCGAGTTTGCCGAAGATCCGGCCGATGTGGCTTTTCACGGTGACCCCGGAGATGCACAGCTCGTCGGCGATCTCGCTGTTGGACAAGCCTTTTCCGATCAACGTCAACACGTCCAGCTCGCGGGTGGTCAGTTCGGCGATCGCGGCGCCGCGCGGGCCGGGCGCGGCCTTGCGGTAGGTGGTGAGCACCCGCGAGGTCACCGCGGGGTCGAGGTAGCCCTCGCCCCGGGCGACCGCCCGCACCGCGCGGATCAGTTCCTCGGCGGAGGAGTCTTTGAGCACGAAGCCCGCCGCGCCGGCGCGCAGCGCCGCGGACAACAGCTCGTCCTCGTTGAAGGTGGTCAGCGCGAGCACCGGTGGTGTGCCGCCCAGCCGGCGGGTCGCCTCGATGCCGTCGACGCGGCGCATCCGCAGGTCCATCACGACGACGTCGGGCCGGTGCGCGGCGACCGCGGCGGGCACCTCGTCGCCGTCGGCGCACTCGGCGACGATGACGAATCCGTCCTTGCGGCGCAGGATCCGGCGCAGCCCGGAACGCACCAGGTCCTGGTCGTCGACGAGCAGCACGGCGATCTCGGGGGCCGGGTCGGTCACGCCTTACCACACCACCACGGTCGCCAGGAGCCGTCGCTTTCCTGCAGCGGGATCTCGGCGCACACCGACCACCCGTCCCGGGTCGGGCCGACGTCGATGGCACCGCCTAGCAGCTCGACGCGCTGGCGCATGCCGCGCACGCCGCGCCCCTCCGGCGACCGCGCGGCCACCACCGCCGCCGGCAGTATGTTGGTGACCGCCAGCCGCGCCGACGCCGGGGAAATATCAAGCACCACACCGGCTTTCGACTCGGGCGCATGCTTGGCGATGTTGGCCAGCGACTCCTGCGTGATGCGGTACAGCGCCAGCCCCACCGCCGGCGAGACGTGATCGGTGGGTCCCTCGACGCACAGCGTGACGGCCAGGCCGGCGCGGCGGAAGCCGTCGACCAGGGACGCGACGTCGTCGAGGCCGGGTTCGGGGGTGGTCGGCGCGGCTTTGGTGGGCCAGTTGTCCAGCAGCCCGACGGTGCGGCGGATGTCGGCCATCGCCTGGCGGCCCAGCCGTTCGGCCTGCTCGAGCGCCTCCACCGCGTCGTCGACGTCGCGATCCTGCTGCAACGCCCGCCGCGCCCCCGTCACGTGCAACAGCGTGATGCTCAGCGAATGCGCGATGACGTCGTGCACCTCGCGGGCGATGCGCCGCCGCTCGTCGGCGGCGGCGTGCTCGGCCAGCATCTGCTGCGCCTCGATCTGTTCGGGCACCAGCAACCGTTGGGTGCGCATCAAGTAGCCCAGCAGCCAGGCCACCACGATGAACCCCAGGTACAACACGATCGCGTCGAGGCGGTGCAGCGCGGCCGCGGTGAGCAACAGCGCGGCCGCCGACGCGGCGGCCAGCAGGCCGCCCACCACCGAGGCCAGCGTCGCGACGACGAGGACCATCAGGACCAACAGGGCCGGCGCGAAATCGGCGCGAATGGGCGTGGACGTGCCGAACAGCGTCAGCGCGGTCGACGCCGTCCAGGTCGCCCACAACGGCCCCGGGGTCATTTTCATGTTGAAGACGAAAAACGCCACCGTGGGCGACAGCGCGATGGCGAACGCGGTCAGCGACACGGGCAGGTCGGCGGCGGGCCGCTGCAGCGTCCCGATGGTGCCGCCGAGCAGCAGGGCCGCATCGACGGCGATCAGCGACGCCCACGTAAGACCGACGGGAATCAGCTCGCCGCGGCGGCGAAGCTGTTCGCGCAGGTGACATATTGCGGCGCGCAACATCGTCCAATCCTAGAAGAGCCCCGCCGGCCGCCACATCATCCCGCGGTCGGCACCCGGCTCCGCCCGTGGTAGGAGGCAAAGACTGAACTTCGGCACGACGCGCGAGGGCTTGCACTTTCCTAGCGTCGAGTCATGACATGGGCACTGCTGCACGACCGGATGGCCTTCATGGCCGAAGTGATCAAGACCGCCGAGACCGACCCGTCCGCGGCGCTCGCGTTGATCGACAACTCCCCCAGGGTGCCCGAGCTGTTCGGCGACGCAGAGGGATTGATGTTGTCGCTCGGCCAGCGCTGGATCACCACGCTGGTGGCCAAGCTCGACCAGGCGGCCCACGAGGGCACGTCGGCCGAACAGGTGCGGGCCGATCTCGAGGCCGCCTCGCCCGGGCTGCACGCGCTGGTGACCATCGGCGCGCGTCGCTCACTGCGGATGCGGTCGATGGCGCGCGGTGAGCACGCCGCCGTCAGCCTGTTCGGCGGGCCCTCGGGCGATCGGCAGACCGTTGCCTGACCGGCCGGGCATCCTCGGGCGGCTGACCGGCCGGTACGCGCTGCTGGTGGTGGGGCTGTGGGTGCTGGCCGCGGCCGTCGCCAATGTGGCTGTGCCGCAACTGGAACGGGTGGTCGACAGCCACGCCCGGTCCTTCATGCCGCCCAGCGCCCCGAGCGCGGTGGCCGCCGCCCGGGCCGCCCAGTTGTTCGACCAGACGCCGAGCAACAACTTCGTTTACGTTGTGCTGGAACGCAATCAGCGGCTGGGCGCCGGCGATCGACAGTTCTACGACGCGTTGACGGCGGCGCTGGGCTCCGACCACCGGCACGTGTACGCGGTGACCGACCTGTGGTCACAGCCCGCCACCGCGGCCGGCGCCCAGAGCACCGACGGCCAGGCCGTCAGCGTGATGGTCCGGCTGGCCGGCATGCTCGGCACCGCCCAGGCCCGCGATTCGGTGAACGCGGTCCGCGCCACCGCCCAGAAGCTCAGCCCGCCGGCCGGCCTGCAGGTCCATGTCACGGGCCCCGGCGCCACCATCGTCGACGAATTCTCCGCGATCGACCGGCAGATGCTGGGGATCACCGCCGCCACCATCGGCCTGATCCTGCTGTTGCTGCTGGTGGTGTACCGGTCGCCGGTCGCCGCGGCGATCCCGCTGATCTCGGTGGGGCTCGCCCTCGCGCTGGCCCGCGCCGTCGTCGCCGCCCTCGGGCAGGCCAATGTGGTTGAGGTGTCGCTGTTTTCGGTTGCGCTGATGGCCGCCATGACACTGGGCGCCGGCACCGATTACGCGATCTTCCTGGTGGGCCGCTACCACGAAGCGCGTCGCGGCGGCGTCGCGCCGGCCCAGGCGCTGACCGTGGCCTACCGTTCCATCGCGCCCGTGGTGATCGGGTCGGCGCTGACCGTGTCGGTGGCATTGGCCTGCCTGGTTTTCGCCCACGTGGGATCGTTCCGCAGCGCCGGATTACCTTGTGCCATCGGCATTCTGGCCACCATGGTGGCGGCGCTGACGTTGACTCCCGCGCTGATGAGCCTGGCGGTGCGGCGCGGATACCTGGAACCGCGGCCGTCGCGCACCGCGCGGCGCTGGCGCCGGGTGGGCACCACCGTGGCGCGCTGGCCCGGTCCGATCCTGGTCGCCGCGTTGGGGTTGACCCTGCTGGTCGCCCTGCCGCTGGCCGGCATGCGGATCGGCTTCAACGAGCCCGCCGCCACGCCGTCGTCCACCGACTCCAACCGCGGATACGCAAGCGCCGGCCGGCATTTCCCGGAGAACGCGTTGCTGCCCGACGTCATCGCCATTCGGGCCGACCACGACCTGCGCAACCCGGCGGGCTTGATCGCCATCGAACGGATCACGCGGCACATCATGGCCGTTCCCGGCGTGCGTGCCGTGCAATCCGCCAGCCGCCCGGACGGCAAGGTGCCCGAACAGGCGACGTTGAGCTATCAGGCCGGGGTGCTGGGCCGCCAGTTCGGCGACACCGTGGATTCGCTGACCCAGCGCCTGGCGCGGGTCTCCGAGCTGGACGGCGCGCTGGCGCAGACCCAGCACGCGGTGGATGGCCTCGGCAACGGATTGCGCGGCGGCAGCGCGGGTTTGGCCGACATGTCGGGCGCGGCCGACGACATGCGGGCCGGGATGGACGGCCTGCAGCGCAACGTCACCACGGTGTCGGGCTACCTCGACCCGCTGCGCGACTTCGTCGGGCGGACCCCCGACTGCGCCGCCAACCCGATCTGCTCGACGGTGGACCGGGTGCTGGCGCCGGTCGACAGCCTGGTGCAGACGTCGGCGCAACTCGGCTCCGGAGCCGCCAAACTGACCACCGGCTCCAACACCGCCGCCACCGCGATGGCCGGGCTGCCGCAGAACGTCGACGCGATGAAAAGCGCCCTGGTGCAGGCGCGTTCGGCGACGCGCGATCTGCTGGGACTGTCCGACACGCTGGGGCCGCAGATGCACCAGCTGACCGACTACCTCAACGAGATCAGCACCCAGTTCCAGGGCAGTGCCGCCGCGGATTTCTACCTGCCGCAGCGCGCGCTCACCGATCCGCGCTACACCGCCGTGCTGAACCACCTGATCTCGCAAAACGGCCGCGCCGCTTACCTGTTGGTGTACGGCGACGGCGCGGAGTGGGGCGCCGACGGTGCCGGGCGGGCCGAGCAGGTGCGCGCGGCCATCAAGGAGGCCACCAAGGAAGGCACCCTGACCCCCGTGGAGGTCGACCTCGCCGGGGTCGGCCCGGTCACCGCCGACCTGCAGCGCTTCGTGGCCGACGACACCCGGCTGCTGGTGGGCGCCGCGCTGGTGCTGAACTTCCTGATCGTCACCGCGATGCTGCGCAGCCCCGTGGCGGGCCTGGTGGTGGTCGGGACCGTCGTCACGTCATACGCCTCGGCGATCGGTGCCAGCGTGCTGATCTGGCAGCACCTGCTGCATCAGGAGCTGCACTGGGCGGTCGCCCCGATCGCGTTCATCGCGTTGATCGCCGTCGGCGCGGACTACAACCTGCTGCTGGCGTTGCGCATCAAACAGGAAGCGGCGGCGGGACTTCGGACCGGGATCATCCGCGCCTTCGGCGGCACCGGTGGGGTGGTCACCGTCGCCGGCATCATCTTCGGGCTGACCATGCTGGCGCTGCTGACCAGCAGCGTGCTCAGCATCGCCCAGATCGGCACCACCATCGCCGTCGGTCTGCTGCTGGACACTCTGGTGGTGCGGGCGTTCATCGTGCCGTCCATCGTGGCGCTGTTGGGCCGCTGGTTCTGGTGGCCCAGTCCCCTGCCCCGCCGCGGCGTCGCCCGCGTCGTGAAAACGGTTGAGCCGCAACCGCTCAGCGTCGCTACTGCGGTGTGATGACCGTGGACGGCAGCCCGACCAGCACGCCCTCGACGTCGCCGTCGGCGCTGAGCAGCAGGCCACGTCCCGGCGGCAGCGCCTGGGCGCGGACGTTGCGGTTGATCCGGTTCTGCGGGTCGTTATCCATATACAGCTGGGCGACTTTCGCGGAGTTCTGGAACCTGATCCACGGATCCATCTGCAGGGTGGCCCAGTTCGCGCTGTTGCGGGTGGTGAACACGTGCAGGCCGATCTGGCGGGCCCGCTCCATCAGCTTCCACAACGCCGCGCCCACCGGCGGCTTGGGGGGGTAGCTCTGATCGGGCCGCAGGTCGCCGATGTCGTCGATGAGCACGAAATGCCGTGGGCCTTCCCACGGTTTGAGGGCGCGCAGCTCCTCCTGGCTCAGGCCCTTGGGCGGCAGCCGGGGCAGCAGGATCTGTTGGGCCAGTGCGGTGATCACCTCGTCGATCTCGTCCTGGTCGTAGGCGTAGGCGCGCACATAACCCGGGCCGTGCAGATCGCGCAGCCCGTGCGGAGCGGTCTTGGGGTCGATCAGCGTCAGCTGCGCTTCCTCGGGGCTGAACCGGCTCATGATCGCTTCCCCGATTGCCACCAGCGACAAGGTCTTTCCGCAGCCTTGGCGCCCCAGGATCATCAGCCCGGGGCTTTCCCGGAGGTTGATGGGCACCGGGCCCAGCTCGTGCCGCTCGCCGATGGCGAACGCGATCGACAGATCGTCCCCGCTCGGGTGGGCGGCCTGGTACTCCAGGATCGTCTTGAGTTCCACCCGCTGCGGCAGCCGCTGCAGGGTGGCGTGCTTGGTGACGCCCGCGACGTCGGCGATGCGGGCACCCACGTCGACGATGCTGACCATCTGGCCGGTCGCGGGGTCGGTCAGCGCCGGCACCCCCACCCGCAGCTCGTGCAGGCTGTCGGTCAGCCCGAATCCGGGCCGGTTCAGCGTGCGCCGGGCCGCGTCGCGTGACTCCAGCGACGAGTGCCCCATCTGGCTTTCGCTCGGATCGGCCAGCCGCAATTGGATTCGCGCCGTGGCGTTTTGCAGCAGGCTCTGCCGCTGCCCGTGGATCCAACCGCCCGCGCTGCACATCACGTGGACCCCGTACTCGGGGCCGCGGCTACTCAACGAGATGATGCGGTCACCCAGCACGGTGTCCTTGGAGTACAGGTCGTCGTAGTCGTCGACCACCACGAACACATCCCCGAACGGGTCGTTGGCGTCGGTGCCGCCCAGCCCGTCACTGCCCGGACCGAAGCGGCGCTCCCGGAACCCGTCGAGGTCGATCTTGAGTTGCCGGAACGAATTCTCGCGGGCGTCGATCAGCGCGTCCATGCTGCTCAAGATCCGCTCGATGCCCTCGGCGTCCTTCGGGGACACGATGTCGGTGACGTGCGGCAGCGAGGCGGCCTGGGCCAGCGTCGCCCCGCCGATGCAGAAGAACGTCACCCGCGCCGGGCTGTACATCGTTGCGGCCGAGCACATCAGCGTCATCAGCGTGGTGGTCTTGCCGCGCTGCTTGGCGCCGACCACGATCACGTTGCTGCGCAGCGCGTCGACGGCGTGGACCACCTGCTTGGACTCCTCGGGGATGTCCATGACACCGACCGGGAACATCAGGCCCGGGTTCTGCCCATAGTCGACGTGCCAGGGCTTGCCCCGGTACCCGGCGACCAGGACATCGATGGGTTCGGAATCCTCCAGCGGCTCCAGCCAGGGCCGCCGCGGCGAGCGGTGCGGCACGTTCTGCAGCGACTCGCGCAGCACGTCCACGATCTTCTTGCGCTTGAAACCGTCTTCGTAGTAAAGGAATTCGTCCGGCTCGGCGTCGACGGCGGCGGCCTGCTCCAGCGCGGTCGCATCGGCGGCGTCCAGCGGCTGGTACTGCCAGTTGTACAGCCACGGCTTGGTCAACGTCATGTCGACGGTGGCGGCGACCTCCTTGGTCTTGGGAACCACGAACGGCGCGGACAGGTAGAAGCACCGGAACGGCTCCAGGTCGCGCGGCCCCACCTTCAGCAGACCGAAGCCGTTCTCCTTCGACGGCAGGTGGTAGGCGGCGTCCGAGCCGATCACCTCGCGGCTGTCGTCCCCGGATTCGGCGCGCAGCGCGATGCGGAATGCGATGTTGGACTTGACCTTTTGCAGCGAGGACAGGTCCAGGCGCTGGCCTCCGAGCATGAAGAAGACGTTGGCGCCGCGGCCCTCCTGACCGATGTGGATGATGAGGTTGATCCACTTCTCGTGGTTGGCGAACAGTTCCAGGTACTCGTCGACGATCACCAGCAGGACCGGCACCGGGGGCAGATCGCGCCCGGCGAGCCGGATCTCCTCGTAGTCGTTGGCGTCACGTGCACCCACCGAGGTGAACAGCTCGTACCGCTGTTTGATCTCGCCGTCGATGACCCGGCGCATCCGCTCGGCCAGGTGCCGTTCGTCCTTGCCCAGGTTGGACAGCGCGGCCACGACGTGCGGGATGCCCAGGATGTCCTGGGCCGCCGACTCGAACTTCATGTCGACGAAGATGACGTTGAACGTCTCCGGCGAGTGCGTCAGCGCGATGCCGTAGACCAGGGACAGGAAGAACTCCGACTTGCCCGAGCCGCTGGTGCCGATCACCACCGAGTGGAAACCGAAGCCGCCGAAGTCTTTTGCCCGGATGATGATGTTCTGCAGCTCGCCGTTGGGTTTCGCCCCCACCGGGACCTCGCACCAGCGTTCGTCGCCGCGGCCCCGCCGCTCGGCCCACAACCGGTCGACGTCCAACTCCCGGGGGTCGCTGATGCCCAGCGCCCGCAGCAGTTCGGTGGCGCCGCTGACCGAGTCGTCGATCTCGCTGCGGCTGGTCGGCGACCACCGCGCCATCGCCCGCGCGTACCGGTAGGCGCGGTGGATGGACAGCTGGTCGGCGTGGGCGAAGAACTTGTTGCGCACCCGCAGCAGCGGGGCCGGCCGGCCGTCCTCGCCGTCGGCGTCCGAGCCGTTGCGGCGCAACGCGATTTCGCCGTTGGTCGAGCCGTTGGGTGAGCTGTGCCGCTCGCTGAGCTCGAACACCTGGTCCTTGGCGAAGCCGACTCCGGTACCCACCCGAGATGCGATGCGCAGCAGCGTGATTCCCGCCTTGCCTACCTGGCCGACCACGCTCTCCCAGGCATCGGGGCTGCCGGTGTTGTCGTCGACGATCACCAGGTGCGGGCCGAGATCGACGGTGTCGGTGGCGGTTTCCAGCGCCGAGCCCATGGCGGTGGGGCTGGCCGCCGCCAGCGGTGTCCAGGGACCGCGTTTGCCTTTCATGTGCAGCTCGGCGCCCAGGGTGGCCTCGAGTTCCTCCGGGGTGGCGAAGACCAGCCGCCGCCACCCGCAGGCGTCGAACAGCTCGTCGTGCAGGTTGTGCGGCAGCCACACGATCCACGACCACACCTCGGGATTGCGGGTCACCACCAGCAGCTTGACGTCGCGCGGGTTGTGGAACACCGCCAGCGAGCACAGCACCGAACGCATCAGCGACCGCAGCCGGTCCAGGTCCTCGCCGACGAAGCTGAATCCGGGCGCCGAGCGCAGGTTCACCACCTTGGCGATGTCGCGAATCTTGCGCTGCTCCAAGATGAAATCGCGCAGGGCCTGCCCGGTGACCGGCTCGAGCTCCTCGTCGGAGGCGATGTCGGGCCAGGTCACCGACAGCACCGAGTCCGGCGCATGCTGGACGCCGGTGCCCAGGCGCACCTCCAGGAAGTCCTCGTCGCCCCGGCCGCGTTCCCACATGCGCGGGCCGCCGATGATGGCGCCCAGGCCGCGCGGGTCGGAGTGAACCGAGTTCTGCCATTCGCGTTGCGCGCACACCGCGCTCTGGATTTCGTCGCGGTTGCTGTCCAGGTCCCGGAGATAGCGGCGGCGGCCCTTTTCCATTTCGCCCCAGGTGATCTTGCGGGCCCGCCCGAAGCGACCGGAGAACGCGAGCATGCTGAAGGCGCCGATGCCCATCAACGGGAAGAAACCGGTGGACAGGCTGCGCACGCCGGAGACGTACAGCATGACGATGGTGCCGATCAGCGCGACGATCAGGGCCGGCACCCCGATCATCACCCAGATGTTGCGCGGTTCGCGTTCCGGCAGGGCGATGGGGGCGGCGGGTGCCACCCGAACCGGTTTCGGTGGCTCGATCTTGACGCGGTTGATGGGGAACGCTTTCTTGGACATTCTCTAGCCTCCCGGCTTCGCCGATGTGGTCACCACAGCCACCTTGCCCAGCGCGGGCACCGTGTCGCGCGCCAAAAGCGCTGCCTCCCTTGACAGCGCGGGGCCGGCGGCGAAGGTTCGCAGCAGCGGCCAGGGCGCTTGCACCGCCGAGCCCGGATCGAGCCCGAGGGCGCGCAATGTCGATTCGTCGTTGGCGATCCCGAACCGGACGCCGTTGTCGGACACCCAGAACAGCGATTCCCGGGAATCGGAGGTGACCACGCCGCTGGTCGACGTCACGAAGTTCGCCGCGCCCGGCAGCACCAGCACCTGGTTGGCGACCACCGAGGCCGGGTCGCGGTCGTCGCGCACCAGATGCACGATCCGGTTGTCCAGGTACGACGGCGTCGGCAGCCCGCGGCCGTTGTACACGACGACCCGCGCCTGCGGATCCGTCGAGCCCTTCTCCCACCCGACGCAGGTGGTCGGATTAGCCGCGGTGTCAATGAAATTCAGCCGCTTGGTCGGGTAGTAGTCCACCGCCAGCGAGGTCACCTCGGGAATGTTGACCAGCACGTCGGGGGTGACCACCCGCGGCGCCGTCGACCCGTAGGAGTTGGCGCTGCGCAGCAGGTCGGCGACGAAGCTGGTCACCTTTTGCACTCCGTCGGGCAGCAACACGTAGAACTGGGTGCCGCCGCTGGCGGTCTGGGCTTGCAGCACCGCACCGACCTGCGAACCCGACACCCACGTCGACGGGGTGCCCGCCAGCGGCACCGGGGGCACACCCAGCGGCTCGGTCGCGGGCAGCGCGTCAAAGAGCGCCCGCGAAATCTCCACCGGCAGCGTCACTCCCGGGTCCAGGCCCAGGCTCAGCGTGACCGCGCGGTTGACCGGGTCGATCTGCGAGCGCTTGCCTCCCCAGATCACGTAGGTGTTGCCCTCGAACGTCACCAGCAATCCGGCGTCGTCGCGCAGCGGTGCCGCGCGGTCGAATCCCTCGAGCGGACCCGCGATCGAGGTCACCACCGGCTTTTCCGGGCTGCGCGGGCGGCCCGCCGTGTCGCACACCGCCCAGGCCGAAATGGCGCCGCGGTGCACCGGCATCGCCGCCGGCGCCCCGGGGATGCCGACTAGCGGGCCCGTCGGATATTTCGCGATCTCAGCGGGTTTCACCCATGTCGGCTGGTTCGCCGTCCCGGTGGCCAGCCGCGCGGAGGTCAGGTTCAGCGCCGGGTAGAGCCGCCCGTCGATCTTCGCGTAGAGCGCCCCGGAGTCACGGTCCCCGATGATCGTCGAATCACCCACGATGCCAGTGGGTTTCAGCACGTTCAGCAACATCATCCACCCGGAGGCGATGGCCACCAGCACCATGGACAGCACCAGCGCGGCGGTCTGCTTGCGGTCGTCGTGCTTCATGCGCACCGAGAAGCGGGTGGTCGCCGCCCGCAGCCGCCGGTTGTAGAACAGGTGCCCGGAGTTCTGGTCGCGGTTAGACAAACTCAGCGGCATCGTCAGTACCCCTTGGGTGATCGGCGAGGATCGGCCTGCTGAATCCGATCGGCGAGATTCGACGCGTCGGCGGCAACCCCGTAACGGCCCATCGCATAGTTGATGAACGCGCACGCCTGCGCGACCAGGTTGTGGATGTCGCGCGAGGTGCCGCGCTGGTGATAGGCGGCGAAGGTGGGTTCGATGAATTGCCAGGCGCCCTTGCTGGGGGTGCCCCGCGCGGCGTTGGCATCCCAGTCGTTGACCGCGCCGGCGTTGTAGTTCGATTCGCGACGGGCGACCAGGTCCATGCCGCGCTCCCAGCGGGCCCGCGCCGCCGGGTCGTGAATGCCCTTGATATCCAAGGCTTTACGGATGGCGGCCAGCACCGCGGGGCGTCCGCCCGGCTGGTTGGCGGACCCGGCGGCCGGACGGCGGTGGCGGTAGTACAGGCGTCGCAGCCGCAGCGCGAGCAGCCGCGCGCGCCGCCGCGAGCGGCTGATGTGCCGGTGCTGGGTGCGCAGCCGCCCCGCCATGCGGGCCATGGCCTCGCGCCGGCCCAGCGGGGTATCGGCGGCCGGTGCCGCGTCGGCCAGCGCGGCGTCCAGCACCGTTCCCGTCGCCGCCCGGCCGTGCGCGTGATCGGCCCGCGCCGCCGCCAGGACGGTCCGCAGCACCCGGTCGGCGTCGTCCGACTGCGCCAGCCGTTGCGTCAAGGCAGCCGACCGGGCGACAACGGCGGCCGGCAGCGTGGACGGTGACGTGGTGCGGGGCCGGACCGTCGGGGCACCGAGGGGGTCGCGGGTAGGGGCGCCGGCGAACAGTTCGTGGCCGCGCGACAACGCCGCGACCGCTTGCATTCTCAGGGGATCGGTCACCGGCTTCCCCACCCCGATCCACCTGCGCGCCGTGGCGGCGCCGCATCCTTACCGGACACTCGAGCTAGTACTCCCACACCCTCCTGGCCGCGAACGCCGCAGACCTACCAATAGCATGCACGTATCGACAGTTCTGCTGTCAATAACGGGCAATCCGGGCTGACCCGCGCATGGGAATCGTTGGGATCGGCCGGCCGCGATTACGTAGCGACCCTACTGCGGTGGGACCCACCCGACCACTCACCTCTGGTTTCGGGGTGGACTATTCCTTGGGCTCGTCGTCGGACGGCATGATCACGATCCGGCGGTTGGGCCGGTTGGTGACCACGGTCGGCTTGGCCTCGCCGGGCTTGCTGCCCGGAGCGCTGGGCGGGATCGTCAAGCGGCCCTTGACCGGCTGGCCGTTGGGCACGCCCGGGGCGGTGACCCGCTTTTCGGCCGGCTTGTCCTTGTTGCCGCCTTCGCCGCCGGCGCCCATCGCGCCCGGGGGCATCATCGGCATGCCCGTCATGCCGGTTTGTCCGGGCATGGCGGGCATCCCGCCGGTCGGCGGCATCATCGCGGCTTTGGCGCCGGCCGGGGTGGTCGGCGGGGATGACGTCGGCACCGGCGGCGGGCCCAGCGAGCTGGTCGGAACCGTGCCGCCCCCGCCCAAGCCGGCGCCGCCGCCACCCGCGCCCGCACCGCCGCCCAGGCCGGATCCGGCGCCGCCGACGCTGTCGACCAGATGCGCGTTGTCGGCCAGCGACGCCGCGCCGTGGGCGCCCTGAACCGCGCTCATCAGCGGCTGCAGGGCGCTTTGGCCGGCCTGCATCGCCTGCTGGGGAAGCTGGGTGAGCGGTCCCATGACGCCGCCCATCGCCCCGCCGAGGGCGCCGGTGACGCTGGACAGCATCTGCTGCAGCATCTGCATCTCTTGCGAGCCGTTGGCCTCGTTGGCCGGGAACTTCGCAGCGGCGTCGGCGGCACGGGCCTTGCGGTCCGCGTCGGCGGCGGCGGCGTCGGCGGCGTCCTTGGGGACGTTGGCGTTGCCGGCCCCGCCGACCATGCCCTGCCCGGCGTCGGCGGGTGACGTACCGCCCGGCGGCACCGGAAACGGCCGCGGAATCGACGCCGGTGGTCCCCCGACTATCGCCGTAGTAGTCGGCAGATCATTTTTGATAATTCCCCCGGGACCACCCACGACCTCACCTCCACCCCGCTCGTTCGACGCTTATCCAAGCGCTGGCGATCATTCGTATCGCCATTTTGTCACAGCGCGCCGATAACGGTATTCACCCGAGGAATGCGGGCTACGAGCCGGCGCGGTGGTTGATTGCCTGGAACCAGGCCAGGTGATAGTGCGCGAGGTACTCGTGGCCGTCGATCAACGCCTGGATGGCCGCCAAAAGCATCCAGTCTCCGACGGCCGCAGGGTCGTGATGGGGATATGCCGTTAATACCGCGTGTTGAATTTCGGCGGTGCATTCGCGCAGCATCCGGATTTCGCTTTCCAGCACACCCGTCTTCCGCACCGCCGGTGCCGCGACCGCCTGGGCGATGCGCGGCAGGCCGTCGCGACGGCGGACGGCGTCCACCAGGGTGGGGCCCAGCTCGTCTATCTGCGGTGCGGCCGACCGGGCCGGCCGATCGCCGCTGAGTGTCGGCTCGTCCGAACCCGGTTCGGCCACATAGGTATTGGCGTGATGGGCGGCCGCGACCGTGACCGCGCCGAGCAGGTCCACCACGTTGGCGTCGTGGCGGCGGGCGGCCGGCTCGAGCAAGGTTACGTGGGCGGGCAGCCGGAGGTGCGGTGGAATCCACCCACTCGCTAGGTCGGTGACAAGCGTGGTGGTGCCGTCGTCGCGCAGCCCCGCCGCCCAGGACAGGCGGGGTTCCTGCCGGGCTACCGCGTCGACGAGTCGCTGCAGCCGCTGCTGTTCGGCCGCCCGACTGGATGCGGCGCCGGCGGTCGCGCCCGCGGTCGCCGATACCGCCGATGCGTTCGCCAGCGTCGAGGAGCCCGCGCCGGCCTGGCCGGCCGCGGCCGACGCGGCGCTGCGCTCCACCGGGGAGACCAGCGTGCCGCCCGCCGATGGCGACGATGCCGGCGAGGGGGCCACCGGCGCGCCGGAGACCGGGCCGGTGGGGGCGGACGGCACCGATGGCGCCGCCACGACCGGTGGGCGTAGATCGGAACCGTAGGCGGGCAAAGATCCGGAGGGGACCGACGGCCCGCCGGTCGCCGCGGACGACCACGAGCCGCCCGTCATGACCGCCGGTGCGACCGGAGCGGCGCCGCCTGCGGCCGACGGGGCCGACGCGGCGGCCGGCGGCGCGTCGACGGGAGGCGTTGCCGCGATGAAGGCGCCGGCGCTGGGGACGGTCGGCGCTACCGGCGGTGTGCCCGCCGGGGTTTGCGGCGCCCCCGTCTCCATCGCTTGCAGCGCGTTCGCCGAAAAGGCTTGTCCGCCAGGCCCCGTCGCCTGGCCGGTCGCCAACCCAGAGGCGAACGATTGCGCCAGGTTGGGCTGCCCGCCCTGGCCGAGGCCTAGCCCCGACGGCGCCATCGCCGCAGGCGCGCCGTGTACGCCAGGGACGCCCGACGGGACAGTTCCCGAGGCGGCGGAGAACGACGGGGCCCCAGCGGGCGCCGGTGATGCTGGTGCCGTCGGGCCGGGCAGGCCCGCACCACCCACTCCTGGCCCACCCGCCGACGGCGGCACGACGCCTGCGTCCGTGTGTGGTCGTCCGGGGAAGCCGGCAGCCCCGACCCCTGGACTTCCGTTCGAGAGCGCTTGATCGCTTCCGCTGGAGTGCGGCTCGCTCGGCATACCACCACCACCGACTCCCGGTCCGGTAGAGGATTTGCCCTGGCCTAAATGGAGATCTTCGGCGGTGATTTGTTGCGGAGCAGGAGCGTCCTGAGTATTGAAACCATTTGCGCGCGCCCAACTCCGCGCGTCGCCACCGACACCGTCAGCATCAAGGATTTTTTGGGTCGCTGCCATCATCTTGTCCACCGCGTCGCGACTGGCGTTTGCAGCGTCGGCATTGCAGCGCATCTGGACTGCTTGAATTTCCGCTAACTTCTCAGGAGGCAGCTTCTTCGATGCCAGGATTTCGTTGATCTCGCGGTTGCCCGTACTGGCTATCTCCGACAACCGGCTCCGCAAATAATCGGTGGCATCAGCAGCCGAATTGAATGCCGATGCCTTTGCCTGGTATTTCTCAGCGAGATCTAGGTGAAACTTCTCACCCTGCTGGAATCGATCGATCAGATCATCTGCTGTGTGCCCCTGATTGTGGGCCGCAAACAGCGTCCACTGAGTACGCAAGGTCTGCGAATAAATCTGCTGCTCCACGCATGATTCGCTCCAATGCTGAGCACCAGCGCGTAGAGCCGTCGACGGTGCTGGCCACCAAGGGCCAATAAGCGCCACTGTCCAGGTCCCAGGCGGAAGGTCAAGCCCCACCGCATACCTTTTTCATCGCAATATCCTTAGCGATCACATCATCGAGCGCAGCCTGATAATCAGCATCGCTGGCGGCTGCACTGTTGTTGTTTGCAGTGACCGCTCCATACGCTGCCGCCCATGCTTTCGCGGCATCGCGACGATCGGCATCAAGTGCCAAGTTGTCAGCAGGCATGTTGAGCAGGAGTGCCCCGTTAGTATCGGCGATCCGCGCTAGCGCACGATCGTTGGCATTAGTGTCGGTCGCTACTGCCTGCGCCACTAACCTATAGGTGTCGCATAGGTGCTTTTGCGCAGCTGCAGTTTCGCTGAGGGTGTATTTCGGCAATGTGGTCGCCACGGCCAATCTTGTGGCGGGGCGAATAAGAGCGATTGCCGGTGCGCCAGCGGCGACTGCGGCCGTCACGGCTAGGGCAATCGCCAGCCATGGCCGCGCGCGTCGCGCCGGCTGCCAAGGATAGGACGGTGGCCGACTACCCACGGGCGGATGGACGCTTGGCCCCTCACCAACGCCAGCAGGTAGGTCGCCTACCATGTGCCCTCCTACTAGTCAGAACGCGCCTGACGTGCCATCACCGCTACCTCTCAATAGTGAGGCAGGCGGCGGGACGACAGCAATTCACCGTGCGGTACTGTGCCGTGCTAGCCCAACTCCCACCCATATCCCCACCCTGCGCACTCTGCCAGTCAAGCGTTCCTCGCAGCAGCGGGTGGCTCATATGCGCCCAAGGCGTATCTCCGAAGGGCTGGGACACCTGCCGTGCGGGTTTACCTATAAGGTTGCTCAGCTGCCTCCGCAGACCGTCTTCATTGCAGCGTTCTTGTTATTGGCATTGTCCAGCGCAGATTGCCAGGCGGGATCATCGCTACCCGTCGCCACGCTGGATGTTGCTGCCACATTGCTATACGACTCAGCCAGGGCAAGCGCAGCAGCGCGATCACCGGGGGCAATTGCCGGATTTGCGTTTACTGCTTCTTCCAGCATCACGGCTCCGTTTACCGTCGCCAGGTTCGCGCGGTCCGAATTTTTGCCATTCGTTTCAATTTGCACGGCGCGAGCGGCCAATCTGTACGTGTCGCACAACTTCTGATGCGCAGCCGCCGTCTGCTCTGCCGTGTACGAGGGCGTCGTTGAGGTGGTCGAGGAAACCGTTGACGAACCACCGGTAGGCCGTGTCAACGCGACCACCAGAGCCGCACCGCCCAGCAGAACAGCTACCGCGGCCAAGGCGACCGCCGGCCATGTCCTCGAACGCGGCGGCTGCGGAGGAAAAGCTGGCGCCCACTGCGTTGGATTCGGCGGCCCCGTCATTGGCCCCTGCCCAGGGGCCGGCGGCAAATCCCCCACCATGCTTCCTCCTAAGTGTCTGCAATCGCCCTTCGAGACCGTATCCCGAATACTCGGCTCCAATAGTTGAACAGCTAACGGCGTAACGAGCAATCACCGCGACTCCCGGTGGTGGCGAACTACCAGCCGCGAAAGCGTCGCTGCCGCCGATTCGCGGCGAGAACGCAGTCAGTGGTTGACGGTGCATGGGGCCCCACCGATCCGGATGGCACGTGCGACGAACAGGCAAGCGTTATAAGGCTTTTAGTGCCTCAGGGACACAATGGTCGAGCCGATCCGATAAAGGATCGGCCTCCATACCAACTTTCAAGCGTTCGATGGCGACGGGCTGGAACTGGGTCGCAGCGCGCGCATTTCGGTCGCGTTCTGCTCATCCATGTTGGTGAAACTGTTGGCCGCGTGGTGCGCCTTGGTGCCAACACCGGTCAGCGTCTCGCTGTGTGCCTGCAGGTTGTTGACGTGTTGTTCGTGCGCGACCGCGACGGCGCTATGGAATGGGTCGGCGGCGGCAAAGTCACCGAACATCCCGGACGCTACGGTCCCGCCCGCCAGTTGATCGGCCCCATCCCGGGCGTGACCGCCCGCGCGATGGGACTGGTTTCCTCCGGAGTGCAAAAGGTCGGTGTCGACGAACATCAGCACTCCTTCCCTGCGTCGAACCTTTGCATTAAGCCTTGTGATCAGGCTAAACGCGGCGCAGCGGGCGGTCAATTCACCCCAATGCCGGCCGCTGCCCAGACACCCCGCCCAACGGCCAACGGCCGCTAGAACCCGTGCCCATTGGTGACCGAGCGTGCCGGCCGCTCCCATTCCGGATCGACCACCACCGGCATCCGGATCTCCACCCGCGGCAGCGACAGCGTCCCCAACGGAGTGTGCACCCAGCCGAGAATGGACACCCGCGCCGCGTCTCGGTCGGGCGCCAGCATGCCTTCGGCCGCCAACTCGTTGCCGCGGCCGGTGACGATCTCGGTCATGTTGTGCAGCGCCTCGCTGCCCACGTCGTAGTAGTGCGAGTGGTCCGTGAACCACGGCATGACGCTGTGCGAACCGGCAACTTCGGCGCGGAACCGCACCGCCCCGAAACCTGCATGCGCCGGGTCGGTGCCCAGCCCTGCCAGCGGACCCAGCGGACCGCCCAGCGTCTCGTTGAGCCCATTGGGCAGCCCGCTACCCGACTCGCCGATCCAGCTAATCGCATCGGTTGACGCCGCACCCACATACAGCCTGCCGCCGTCGAGGTGAAAGTCTGCGGCGCGGTGCGCCAAATCCGTGCCCGGGCACCCGGTTAGCACCGCGTCGTTGGCGCGCATACCGCTGTTGGCGAACGCGTCGGCCACCGTCGTCGACCCGTAGGAATGGCCGATGACCGTCACATGAGCCCGGCTTCCCGCGTCGTGTGTGGCGGCCAGCCCATTGACGTCGCCGGCCAACAGCACACCTGCCTGCCGCGCCCTCCAGGGCGTGCCGACCTGTTCCAGTTTCGCTGGGTCGGTCACGGCCTGCTCCCAGTGGGAATCGTCGAATTCCGGTGCGTCATAACCCATCCAGGCCAGCACCGCGGTGGCGTGGTGGGGGTCGGCCCGCTGCGCTTGCGTGTAGAGGTTGATGGCGTCGTCGGCTCCGTCGGACATCCAGCCGCCGCGCACGCTGCTATTGGTGCCCGGCACGACGACCGCGGTGTTGCGGGACTTGTCCGGGTTGCCGATGGCGATGCCCGCCCTGCCCTTGCCGGCGAACGCCAGCGGGTCGTAGGCCCACAGCATCAGCGGAAGCCCTGGGTCGCACGCTTTGTTGAGGCAGTCGTTGGTCTTCACCGCGTTCTGGTACCGGACGATGTCGGTGGCGCACAGCCCGTAGGACGCCGGGTCGCTGAACATGTCGATATCCCGGTTGTGGAGCGCGTTGTCGCGCAGCGCCTCAACCGATACGCCCCGCACCCGGGCGACGGCTTCGACCTTGCTCAGGTCGTCAGTCATCGTCGCCCGATTGACCGAGTCACGCGCCTCGGCGGGAATACCGTTGAGATTGCCCAACTCCTGCGGATGCTGATCGATCAACAAACGCTGCTGAGCGTCACTCAGCGAATCCCACCACCACTTGACCTGCTCAGGGCTGGTGTCGGCGGGCGGGATCGACAACTCGTCGACGCCCCTGACGTCCGCCGGGTCGACACCATCGCCCTGCAGGCGTGCCAACGCGCTGTGCAGTAGCCGCGAATAACTCTCCCGAACCTGCTTGAGCACCAACGTGATTGCCTTGGCTTCGGTGACGGCGCTGTAGCGCAGCTCCTCGGCCGCGCAGTGATCGGCCTCCTCGAGGGCCTGGCCGATCTCGTCGTCGATGGCCGTGAGGTCATACTCCAGCGCTTCGATGTACCACGTGGACGTGCGTTGCGATTCGGCCAGCACCGCGGCGATGGTCTCCAAATCGGTTGCAATCCGCGGCAATTGCCGGCCCTCCACTGCTAACGCCCGGGTGACGCGCTGCACCTCGGCGGAGTCGTTGATCGGCAGCGCGCCGTTTCGGTGATTCCACGACGCCTCGAACCGACCTCGGGCCGCCGCAAACGCGACGTCGGCCTCCGCGGTGCTCATCCCCGCGTCATGAAACGCCCGGGCCAGGGAGGCGATCTGCGCCGGACGGCCAGCCTGCAGGCCCGAGTCGATCGACCACGGATCACCGCCGGCCTCGGCGACCAGAAACGGAATGCTCAAGTGGCGCAGCTGCATCGGCCGTACCCCCGGCGCGACGCCGCGTCAGATCACCACCCCGTACTCACAGCGCGCTGGCGCCGTCGGCGAGACCGTCACCGTCGGTATCGGTCAGCCGGACGTTCCACTTGCCGTCACCGTCGGTGTCGACGTATCCGGTCACACCGGTCTCGTCGGTGCGCAGCACCCGGTCGGCCAGCCCGTTGCCGTCGGTATCGATGAGGCGGGCGTCGGGGCGGCCGTGGCCGTCGAAGTCGACCATGGGCCCGCCGGTGTGCTCGACGCCGTCGAGGCCGAACCAACGCAGCTGCCCGGTGCGGTCCACGGCCACCGCCCACGTTCCCGAACCGTCGTCGGTGAAATAGGCCTCGGGCGTGCCGTCGTTGTCGAGATCCAGCACGGCGTGATCGACGAGGCCGTCCCCGTCCAGATCCGCCAGTGCATCGTCGCGCAGCCCGTCGTGGTCGAAGTCCAGCCCGATCGATTCGAAACGGCCATCGCCGTCAAGATCGAGGTCGGGTTGACCGTGCCAGATCGCGGCCGCGCCGCCGTCGCCTGCCAAGCAATAGTCCACAAATTGTCGGACGCGCGGCCGCGGCTACCCGTTCCCGCGAGATCGCCACCAGGACAGCAGTTCTGCGGTCGCCTCGTCGGGATCCAACGGTCCCCGCTCCAGCCGCAGCTCCTTCAGGAACCGCCACGCCTCCCCGACCTGCGGGCCGGCCGGGATGCCCAAGATCTCCATGATCTGGTTGCCGTCCAAATCGGGGCGCACCCGCGCCAAGTCTTCTTGGGCGGCCAGCTCGGCGATGCGCGCCTCGAGCCGGTCATAGGCTGCCTGCAGCCGGGCGGCCCGGCGCTTGTTGCGGGTGGTGCAGTCGGCGCGCACGAGTTTGTGCAGCCGCGGCAGCAGCGGCCCGGCATCGGTGACGTAGCGGCGCACCGCCGAATCGGTCCACTTGCCGTCGCCGTAGCCGTGGAACCGCAGATGCAGGTACACCAGCTGCGAGACGTCGTCGACCATCTGCTTCGAATACCTCAAGGCGCGCAACCGTTTTCGGACCATCTTGGCGCCGACCACCTCGTGGTGGTGAAAACTCACGCCGCCGTTGGGCTCGTGGCGTCGGGTGGCGGGCTTGCCGATGTCGTGCAGCAGCGCGGCCCAGCGCAGCACCAGATCCGGGCCGTCGTCTTCGAGGGCGATCGCCTGACGCAACACGGTCAGCGAGTGCTGGTAGACGTCCTTGTGCTGGTGGTGTTCGTCGATGGCCATCTGCATGCCGCCGATCTCGGGCAGCACCACCTCACCCATTCCGCTGTGCACCAGCAGATCGATCCCGGCCACCGGATCGTCGCCGAGCACCAGCTTGTCCAGCTCGGCGGCCACCCGCTCCGCGCTGATCCGGGCCAGCTGCGGGGCCATCCGCTCGATCGCTTCACGCACCCGCGGCGCGACGGTGAAGCCGAGTTGCGACACGAACCGGGCCGCGCGCAGCATCCGCAACGGATCGTCGCCGAACGACTCCTCCGGTGTGGCCGGGGTGTCCAGCACCCGCTGGCGCAGCGCCGCCAATCCGCCCAGGGGGTCCAGGAATTCGCCCGGTCCGTCGGGCGTGATCCGCACCGCCATGGCGTTGGCCGTGAAATCGCGGCGCACCAGGTCGTCCTCGAGGCGATTGCCGAAGCGCACCTGGGGATTTCGGGACACCTGGTCGTAGGTGTCGGCGCGAAACGTGGTGATCTCCAGGCGGCGGTCGCCCTTGCCGACGCCGACGGTGCCGAACTCGATTCCGGTGTCCCACAGGTTGTCGGCCCACCGCCGCAGGATTTGCTGCACCTGCTCGGGGCGCGCGTCGGTGGTGAAGTCCAGGTCGGGGCTCAACCGGCCCAGCAGGGCATCGCGCACCGAACCGCCGACGAGGTAGAGCTGGTGGCCCGCGGCGTCGAACGCAGAACCCAGCTCGCGCAGCATCGGCGCATGCTTGTTGAGCGCGACCGCGGCGGCGGTCAGCAGCTCGGCATCCTGGGCGGCGTCAGGCACGTTCGATCAGCCTAGTCGGACCTGCACCAAAAGCCGGTGTGAGGAGCCTCGCACGGGATCAAAGGTGAATTGACCCGGCGCGGAGCGTCAGTAGCCTTACGCGCAGCGAGAAGGGTGAACGGCGGGACGGTGCGGTGCATCTCCGATACATAAGCAAGGCCGCACTGATTATGTTCGCGGGCGGAGACCCGTGGAAGATCAACGCCACACTGCAGAGCGGCCGGCCGGCCCAGATCTCAAACCTTGCAAAAGCGTTTCATGACGCCGGACGATCCACGGGAGAAGCCGAAGCCGCGTTCAACCTGGCGCGGGGTCGCTTCGAGCAGGCTTGGACACACGAGAACGGCGAGAATCCGATCAACGGCTCGGCCGAGGTTCAACGGACCACGACCTCACTCGGGGTACAAGCAGCTCAATTACCGAAAATCGGAGCCGATCTGGAGAAGGTCGCGGCCGCACTGGCCGAGGCCCAACGGTCGGGAAGGGGCGAGATTTCCTCGCTCGAAGGCGCGCTGCAAGATCTCGACGATCAAGTCGGTGAGGCGGTCGAGCTGGAGAAGAACCGTCAGTTGACGGCTTCGGAGAGGCAGTTGCTGGATCACTACATCGACGGACTCGAGAAGCATGCGATCGATGACACCAAGGCATCAGTAGCCAATCTGACGCGAATCCGCGATCAATATTCTCAGCAGCTGCACACTTCTATGGCCAACCTGCGTGAGCAGGACGGCTACGACCCGCCAATCCAGGCATTTGACGGCGGCGTTCCGGAATCGCCCTCGCAGGACCAACGTCGTCACAACCAGATCGAGGCCTTCAAACAGGTCTTTGGCCGTGAACCATCTTCGGCCGCAGACTGGGAGACCGCTGCCGCGCTGGATTCGCAGACCTATGACTCCAAGTTCAACGGCGCCAAATCGGAGATCCGGGTGGTCAGGATCCGCCCGGTACCCGGGCAGGGGGTGGTCCGTGTCTCGCAGTGGATCGAACAACGCGATGTAAGAAGCTTTCCGCCTTGGAAGCGAGATCTTGGGAACAACCGCGGGGCCAATCCCAATTTCGACCCAGAGGACACCAAGGTAACCACATACATCGACTACGAAAATGGCATCGTTGTCTTGAGGCAGAATCCTTCCGTCGAAGAGAATTCGACAGGCGGGCCAGGCCCCGTGAAGGTCGGCATTCCGAAAGGCAGCGTGACGCAGCTCCCCGATGGATCGGTCCGGATTAAGTACGACGCCGGCAATCCTTTCGCGCCAGGCATCTCCGCCGATCCCAAGGGACCCCTTATGGACCACACGGTGACGGTCAACGGTGACCTGGTCTTCACCCCGGGGCCGGAAGGTGTGCAGGTGGATGGCACGCGCAGCAATTACCCCTCCTTGGAGGTGTATCAAGATCGGCTAGGCGGCACGACGCACACGGTGCTTACCGACCCGGCGCGATCCGGCAGCTCAGACGGACCCCTGTTGAATTTGCCCCGGCACCACGACGTAGGTCCGCTCGGCGGTAAGGCATTCGCGCCGTTCGACACCGGCCGATGGAATCCAAAGTACGATGTGCCGACTCCCCTACCTGCCACCGACTTTGGACCAGTCACCGATATCCCTGCTGTGCCCCCTCTGCCCACAGGCAGTGCAGTTCCCGCTTGATCACGAAGTGAGGACGACTAGTTATGCGGTCTTCGGCTCGCGAGCCATTCTTCGATGCTGAGGCGTGGCGTATAGCGACCGTATCTGCACCATTTGTCGTGCAAGGTGTCTTGGCGTTGCTGATGCTCACCTTATGGCTGTTGGGTGAGGGGCCGTTCAAGACGCATAGTGCGTACGCGGGCGAACGCGCCTGGATGGTGACTGCGTCGTTGATCGCCTCGGCGGTGTCTTTGTCGATCAGCGTCCCACTGGCGTGGACGCCGTCCTCACGACGTCGCGGTATCTCGCTCAGCCTCGCCGGCTGTTCCGCTCTTGTACTCGTCGGCGGCGTCCTTTACGCCTACCTGACCATGCGATGAAAGGGGTATGCCGGTGGATGGAGCGCCTTCTGCCCAATTGAATGGCCGTTACGGGCCGCTCAGTTTTCTCGTCGCCCTTGCGCATATCCTTGTGATTGACTTTGCAACTTGGCTTTTCATGCCCTGGCTGATCTTGGTTCTTCTTGCGGTACCTGTATTGCTTGCGTATGCGGTAATTGGTGCCTTCGTTGCGCGGGGCCGCGGCAAGACCGGCCAGATCGGCCGCGGGATGCTTTGGGGTAGCGTCTCGGCGCCGTTGTCGGTATTAATCTTCGTTCCCGTCTGGCTCATTGCCCAAGCGATCGGCCCGATCTGACGAGACGCCTTCCGCCGGGTCCTCCCACGCCCACCCAGCGGCGAGTATGTCCAGGAGAACATGCCGTGCCAGCTACTATCGCTTGGGTGTCGGACGGCGAACAAGGCAAACCACGTCGGCGCCGGGGGCGGCGCCGCGGTCGTGGTGCTGCAACGTCGTCGGAGAAACAGACCAACGGTCAACTGACCGGCGACTCGACCGCCACCAAGCCCCGCCGATCCCGTGCCGCGCGCCGCGCCCCGGATCGGCTGCGCACCGTGCACGAAACCTCCGCCGGCGGCCTGGTCATCGACGGCCTGGACGGACCCCGAGAATCGCAGGTCGCCGCCCTGATCGGGCGCATCGACCGGCGCGGCCGCATGCTGTGGTCGCTGCCCAAAGGGCACATCGAGCTCGGTGAGACCGCCGAACAGACCGCGATCAGAGAAGTAGCCGAAGAGACCGGCATCCGGGGCAGCGTGCTGGCCGCGCTGGGCCGCATCGACTACTGGTTCGTCACCGACGGCCGGCGCGTGCACAAGACCGTGCACCACTATCTAATGCGCTTCTCCGGCGGGGAACTCTCCGACGAGGACCTCGAGGTCGCCGAGGTCGCCTGGGTGCCGATGCGCGAGCTGCCATCCCGGCTGGCCTACGCCGACGAACGCCGGCTGGCCCGGGTCGCCGACGAGCTGATCGACAAGCTGCAAAGCGACGGCCCGGCCGCGCTTCCGCCGCTGCCGCCCAGCTCCCCGCGCCGCCGCCCACAGACGCATTCCCGGACGCGGCATTCGGAGACGCGGCATTCGGACAAACCGGCCACCGGCCGGAAGAACGGCCACGGACCGGGGCCGTGACGGCGCCGCGTTTGTGTTGGGCCGGCGGGTTGCGCATTGCCGCCGTGCTCGGCGTCCTGGCCGGGCTAGCGGTGCTCACCGGGCCGGTGACACCGCGCGCGGTCGCCGGCGAGCCGGGTGTGACGCCGTTCGTCCGAGTGCGCATCGACCAGGTCACCCCCGACGTCGTCACCACCACCAGCCCGCCCGTCGTCACGGTCAGCGGCATGGTGACCAACATCGGCGACCGGCCCGTCCGCGACGTCATGGTCCGCCTCGAGCACGCCAGCCCGGTCACCGCGTCGGCGGGTTTGCGCACCAGTCTGGACGGCGACACCGACCAGTACCAGGCCGCCGCCGACTTTCTCACCGTCGCACCCGAACTGCAGCGCGGGCAGGAGGTCGGCTTCACCCTGTCCGCGCCGCTGCGCGCGCTGACCAAGCAGTCGCTGGGCGTCGAGAAGCCCGGCATCTATCCCGTCCTGGTCAACGTCAACGGCACGCCCGACTACGGCGCGCCCGCGCGGCTGGACAACGCGCGCTTCCTGCTGCCCGTGGTGGGGGTGCCGCCGGACCGCGCCGACGACCTCGGCTCGGCCGTCGCACCCGACACCTCCAAACCGGTGGGGATCACCATGCTGTGGCCACTGGCCGACCGGCCCCGGCTGGCGCCCGGCGTGCCGGGCGGCACCATCCCCGTCCGCCTGGTCGACGACGACCTGGCCACCTCGCTGGCCAGCGGTGGCCGGCTCGACATCCTGCTGGCCGCGGCCGAGGTCGCCACCAGCCACGACGTCGACCCCGACGGCGCCGTCGGCCGCGCGCTGTGCCTGGCGGTCGACCCGGATCTGCTGGTCACCGTCAACGCCATGACCGCGGGCTACGTCGTCTCCGACTCCCCCGACGGGCCGGCCCAACTGCCCGGCACCCCCACCCACCCGGGCACCGGGCAGGCCACCGCGACCGAATGGCTCAACCGGCTGCGGGCGCTGGCGCACCGCACCTGCGTGGCCCCGCTGCCCTACGCGCAGGCCGACCTCGATGCCCTGCAGCGCGTCAATGACCCGGGCCTCAGCAACACCGCCCTCACCAGCGTCAACAGCATCGTCGACAAGATCCTGGACGTCCCCTCCACCCGCGGCGCCACGCTGATGCCCGACGGGCGGCTGACCGGCCGGGCGGTCAAACTGCTCGGCGCCAACCAGACCACCGTCGCGGTCACCGCCGCCGACCTGTCGGCCGGCGACGCCCAGGGCTCCTCGGAGACCAGCGTCGACACCGCGCCGCGGCGGGTGTTCCCGCAGGTCGTGGCGGCGCCGTTCGACCCGGCCGTCGGGGCCGCGCTGGCCGGCGCCGGCGTCAACCCCGAAGTGCCGACCTACCTCGACTCGTCGCTGACCGTTCGGCTGGCTCACGATTCGGTGACCGCCCGCCGCCAGGACGCGCTGGGCTCCATGTTCTGGCACGCGCTGCGCCACGACGACACCCCCCGCACCCAGCTCCTGGTCCCCCCGGCGACCTGGAATCTGCAGGCCGACGATGCGCAGGTGATCTTGACCGCGCTGACCACCAGCATCCGCTCCGGTCTGGCGGTGCCGCGCCCGCTGCCGGCGGTGATCGGCGAAGCCACCCAGGCCGCACAAACCGGCGCCCCACCGGCGGACCAGGTCAGCGCGGACGGCTCGGCCCGCGGGCAGTTCAACGACGACGTCACCGGCGCGATCACAGGTCAGGTCGGCCGGCTGTGGGGGCTGACGTCGGCGTTGATGACCGACGACCGCACCGGGCTGACCGGCGTGCAGTACACCGCGCCGCTGCGCGAGGACATGCTGCGTGCGCTGAGCCAATCCGAACCGCCGGACAGCCGCAACGGGCTGGCCCAGCAGCGGCTGGCGGTGGTCGGCAAGACGATCAACGACCTGTTCGACGCCGTGACGATCGTCAACCCGGGCGGCTCCTACACCCTGGCCACCGAGCACAGTCCGCTGCCGCTGGCGCTGCACAACGGCCTGGCCGTGCCGATCCGGGTGCGGGTGCACGTGGACGCCCCGCCCGGCATGAACGTCACCGACGTCGGGGTGATCGAGCTGCCGCCGGGGTACCTGCCGCTGCGGATCCCTATCGAGGTGAACTTCACCCAGCGGGTCGCGGTCGACGTGACCTTGCGGACCGCCGACGGGATGCGGCTGGGCGAGCCGGTGCGGTTGTCGGTGCACTCCAACGCCTACGGCAAGGTGCTGTTCGCCATCACCCTGTCCGCCGCGGCGGTGCTGGTGCTGCTGGCGGGCCGGCGGCTGTGGCACCGCTTCCGCGGCCAGCCCGATCGCGCCGACCTGGACCGCCCCGATCCCCCCGATGCCCGGCACGCCGCCCAGCCCGACCTCGCCGACCCGCGCGTCGAACAAGAGCACCGCGTATGAACCCCGCCTACCGGCAGGCCGCACCGCACCACCGCCGCCTGCCCGAGCCGCCGCGGCGTCCCCGCATGCCGGGCTCCCCGCCGACCGGGCCGCTGCCGCCCGTCCCCGCCGGAATCGACCGGCGCCGCCCGGAGCTGTCGGACTCGGCGCTGGTGTCGCGGTCGTGGGCGATGGCGTTCGCGACGTTGGTCAGCCGTCTTACCGGCTTCGCCCGGGTGGTGCTGCTGGCCGCGATCCTGGGCGCGGCGCTGTCCAGCGCGTTCTCGGTGGCCAATCAGCTGCCCAACCTGGTGGCGGCCCTGGTGTTGGAGGCGACGTTCACCGCGATCTTCGTGCCGGTGCTGGCCCGCGCCGAGCAGAGCGACCCCGACGGCGGCGCGGCGTTCGTGCGGCGCCTGGTCACGCTGACGACCGCGCTGCTGATCGGCGCGACGGCGCTGTCGGTGGCGGCCGCCCCGCTGCTGGTACGGCTGATGCTGGGCCGCACCCCGCAGGTCAACGAGCCGCTCACCGTCGCCTTCGCCTACCTGCTGCTGCCCCAGGTGCTGGCCTACGGGCTCACTTCGGTGTTCATGGCAATCCTGAACACCCGCAACGTGTTTGGGCCGACAGCGTGGGCGCCGGTGGTCAACAACGTCGTCGCCCTCGCCACCCTGGCGGTGTACGCGCTGGTGCCCGGCGAGCTGTCGGTGGATCCGGTGCGGATGGGCAACGCCAAGCTGCTGGTGCTGGCCGTCGGCACCACGCTGGGCGTGTTCGCCCAGACCGGGGTGCTGCTGGTGGCGCTGCGCCGCCAGCACGTGGACCTGCGTCCGCTGTGGGGAATCGACCAGCGGCTCAAGCGATTCGGCACCATGGCCGCCGCCATGGTGCTCTACGTGCTGATCAGCCAGCTTGGCCTGGTGGTCGGAAACCAGATCGCCAGCACCGCAGCCGCTTCCGGCCCGGCGATCTACAACTACACCTGGCTGGTGCTGATGCTGCCGTTCGGCATGATCGGCGTGACGGTGCTGACCGTGGTGATGCCGCGGCTGAGCCGCAACGCCGCCGCCGACGACACCCGGGCCGTGCTGGCCGACCTGTCGCTGGCCACCCGGCTGACCCTGATCACGCTGATCCCGATCGTGGCGTTCATGACCGTCGGCGGCCCCGCGATGGGCAGCGCGCTGTTCGCCTACGGCCACTTCGGCGACGTCGACGCCGGCTACCTGGGCGCCGCGATCGCCCTATCCGCGTTCACCCTGATCCCCTACGGCCTGGTGCTGCTGCAGCTGCGGGTGTTCTACGCCCGCGAACAGCCCTGGACCCCGATCATGATCATCCTGGTCATCACGGCGGTCAAGATCCTCGGTTCGGTGCTGGCGCCGCACCTCACCGGCGACCCCAAGCTGGTGGCCGGCTTGCTCAGTCTGGCCAACGGCGTCGGCTTCCTGGCCGGCGCGGTCATCGGCTACGTCCTGCTGCGCCGCACGCTGCTGCCGGGCGGCGGCCACCTGATCGGGGTCGGCGAGGTGCGCACCATCCTGGTCACGCTGACCGCCGCCATGCTGGCCGGACTGGTCGCGCACGTGGCCGACCGGCTGCTGGGGCTGGGCGCGCTGACGGCGCACGGCGGCGGCGCCAGCTCGCTGCTGCGCCTGCTGGTGCTGGCGCTCATCATGGTGCCGATCACGGCCGCGGTGATGCTGCGCGCGCAGGTTCCCGAAGCCCGGGCCGCCCTGGACGCCGTCCGCTTCCGCATCACGGGCCGGGGACCGCGGCCCCGCAAACCCGCTGCGCCGGATCAATCGTCTCACCGGCGCCCGGTCACGTACCCTGAGCAGAGGAATTCGTCCCCGCCTGGGGTAAATGCGGTCCAGGAGCCGATCCGGCGCAGGCCTCCGGAGCGGGCAAACCGAGCCCGGCTAGTGAAAGGACCGGAGGTGACCGACCGCCCGATGGAGAGCGCCGCATCCAGCGCCGGGCCCGGCACAGGGTCGGGTGCTCCGCGGCCGGTCGCCGACGACTTCCAGCCCGACATTCCCGCCGACCAGCCCGACATTCCCGCCGACCAGCCCGACATTCCCGCCGACCAGCCCGACCGCCCCCGCAAGGCCGACCCGCGGCCCGCCGACCAGAAAAACGGCGACGCCGGGACCCGCCGCGGCCCGTTCGACGTGCCCCGCGAGCGCACCGCCGACTCGTCGACCGACGACGTCCACCTGGTCCCCGGCGCCCGCATCGCCGGCGGCCGGTACCGGTTGCTGGTGTTCCACGGCGGCGCCCCGCCGCTGCAGTTCTGGCAGGCCCTCGACACCGCCCTGGACCGGCAGGTGGCGCTGACCTTCGTCGATCCCGACCGCGCCCTGCCCGACGAGGTGCTGCAGGAGATCCTGTCCCGCACGCTGCGGCTCAGCCGCATCGACAAGCCCGGCATCGCCCGGGTGCTCGACGTGGTGCACACCGGCTCCGGCGGCCTGGTGGTCTCCGAGTGGATCCGCGGCGGATCGCTGCAGGAGGTCGCCGACACCGCGCCGTCACCGGTGGGCGCGGTGCGGGCCATGCAGTCGCTGGCCGCCGCCGCCGACGCGGCGCACCGCGCCGGCGTCGCCCTGTCGATCGATCACCCGAGCCGGGTGCGGGTCAGCATCGAAGGCGACGTGGTGCTGGCCTACCCGGCGACCATGCCCGACGCCAACCCGCAGGACGACATCCGCGGCATCGGGGCCGCGCTGTATGCGCTGCTCGTCAATCGGTGGCCGCTGGCCGAGAGCGGGGTGCGCAGCGGGCTCGCACCGGCCGAACGCGACTCCTCGGGCAACCCCGTCGAACCGATGGCCATCGACCGCGACATTCCCTTCCAGATCTCCGCGGTCGCCGTCCGGGCGGTCCAGGATGACGGCGGAATCCGCAGTGCCTCAACGCTTTTGAACCTGCTTCAGCAGGCCACCGCGGTCGCCGACCGCACCGAGGTGCTCGGGCCGATCGACGATTCGCCCTCGCCGTCGACGGCGCTCATCTCGCCCGGGAACGATCCGGCGACCTTCGCGCGGCGGCGGCGCAACGTGCTCATCGGGGTGGGCGCCGGCCTGGCCGTCCTGGTCGCGGCGCTGCTGGTGCTGGCGTCGATCGTGAGCAAGATCTTCGGCAACGTCGGCGGCGGCCTCAACAAGAACGAGCTGGGCCTCAATGGGCCCTCGTCGTCCACGTCGGCGCCGCAGACCACCACGTCCACGGCCGCCGGCAGCGTCGTCAAACCCACCCGGGCCAGCGTCTTCTCCCCCGACGGCGACGCCGACAACCCCGGCACCGCCGGCCAGGCGATCGACGGCGATCCCTCCACCGCCTGGGCGACCGAGGTCTACACCGACGCCGTGCCGTTCCCCAGTTTCAAACAGGGCGAGGGCCTGATCCTGCAGCTGCCCAGCCCGACCGTGATCGGCCAGGTCAGCATCGACACCCCCAGCACCGGGACCAAGGTGGAGATCCGGGCCGCGTCGTCCCCGACACCGGCCGGCCTCAACGACACGACCGTGCTGGCCCCGGCCTTCACCCTCAAGCCGGGCCACAACGTCATCCCGGTGCGGGCCGGTTCGCCGACGTCGAATCTGCTGGTGTGGATCTCGACGCTGGGCACCACCAACGGCAAGAGCCAGGCCGGATTTTCCGAGATCACGGTCCAGGCCGCGTCCTGAATCCCGGCGCGTCGCAAGCACTCACATGAGCGCCGGCGAGTGAAGTGCCGCGGGATACCCGATTGGTTACTGTCCGGCCGTGGGCTTCGGAAGAGACGGCAACGGTGACCGCAGCGACGCCGAGCTGCTGGCAGCCCACGTGGCCGGCGACCGGTACGCCTTCGGCGAGCTGTTCGTCCGGCATCAGCGCCACCTGCACCGGCTGGCCCGGCTCACGACGCGCAGCCCCGAGGACGCCGAGGACGCGCTGCAGGACGCCATGCTCTCGGCACACCGCGGCGCGGGCGCGTTCCGGCATGACGCGGCCGTCGGCAGCTGGCTGCACCGCATCGTGGTGAACGCCTGCCTGGACCGGCTGCGCCGCACCAAGGCCCACCCGACGGTCCCGCTGGAAGACATCTATCCGGTCGCGGATCGCACGGCCCAGGTGGAGACGACGCTGGCGGTACAGCGCGCCCTGATGCGGCTGCCGGTCGAACAACGCGCGGCGATCGTCGCCGTCGACATGCAGGGCTATTCGGTGGCCGACACCGCGCGGCTGCTCGGTGTTGCCGAGGGCACCGTCAAGAGCCGGTGCGCCCGCGCCCGGGTGCGGCTCGCCGAACTGCTGGGCTATCTCGATGCCGGGGCCCACGCCGCTGCCGAGGGCGCCGCCGGCCAGGCCTGACGGCGGCCCCGCACTGACCGTCCGTGGCGATCGCTGCGGCCATGACGGACACTGGGTCCGATGGCTACAGCGGGCAACGACGCGGCGGATCACCGCAACGCGGAATCCGACCCTCCGCTGACCGCCGAGCTTCTGGCCGACCTGCAGGCCGGCGTGCTCGACGACGCGGCCGCCGCCCGGGTCCGCCGACGAGTCCGCGCCGACCCGCACGCCGCCGACGTGCTCGACGCGTTGAACCGGGTTCGCCGCGAGGTCGCCGCCCTCGGCGCCGATCCGGCCTCGCCACCCGACCCTCCCCCGCAGGTCACCGCCCGCGTCGCCGAGGCGCTGCGCTCCGCCGAACCCGTCGGGGCCACCCCGCGGGCCGCTCATTCGGCCCGCCCGCCGCTGCGCCCGGCCCGCGCCATCGCCGCGGTCGCCGGGTTGGGCGCGGCGCTGGCCGCGATCGGCGTCGGCACCGTGGCGTTGCTGCGCACGCCGGCACCCGCCCCCAGCACCCCTACCGACATCGAGCACATCACGGTGTCGACGCCGCCGATGCAGATCCCGCTCTCGCGCGCCGAGATCCTCGGCCTGCTCGACCGCGGTCCCGACTTCGGGCCGCTCAGCGACCCGGCCCGGCGCGCGTCGTGCCTGACCGGCCTGGGCTACCCGGCGTCCACGCCGGTGCTGGGGGCGCGTCCGGTCGCCATCAACGCCCGCCCCGGCGTGGTCCTGGTGATCCCCGGCGACAGCCCGCACGTCCTGACCGTCTACGCGGTCTCGGCGAACTGCAGCGCCGCCGACACCGGGCTGTTGGCCAACACCGAAGTGCCCCGCCCCTAATGTGGTGCAAGGGGTGCCGGCCGTGTTGTTCGCGACAGCGGGGAACAGCAATCCCTACCCTGGCGTTTATACCGATCCAGAGACCATCGCTCGAAAGGTTTTCATGACCGCCGACACTGTCCACGACGTGATCATCATTGGTTCGGGTCCCGCGGGCTACACCGCCGCGTTGTACACCGCGCGGGCGCAGCTGGCGCCGGTGGTGTTCGAGGGGACCTCGTTCGGTGGGGCGTTGATGACCACCACCGAAGTGGAGAACTACCCCGGTTTCCGCGACGGGATCACGGGCCCGGAGTTGATGGATCAGATGCGTGAGCAGGCGCTGCGGTTCGGCGCCGATCTGCGGATGGAAGACGTCGAGTCGGTGTCGCTGGCCGGTCCGGTCAAGTCGGTGACGACGGCCGAGGGTGAGACGGTGCGGGCGCGGGCGGTGATCCTGGCCATGGGCGCCGCCGCGCGGTATCTCGGTGTGCCCGGCGAGCAGGATCTGCTGGGGCGCGGTGTCAGTTCGTGTGCGACGTGCGACGGGTTCTTCTTCAAGGACCAGGACATCGCGGTCATCGGGGGCGGGGATTCGGCGATGGAGGAGGCCACGTTCTTGACGCGGTTCGCCCGTAGCGTCACGCTGGTGCACCGCCGCGAGGAGTTCCGGGCGTCGCGGATCATGCTGGAGCGGGCCCGCGCCAACGACAAGATCACCATCGTGACCAACAAGGCGGTCGAGGCGGTAGAGGGCTCGGAGACGGTGACGGGTTTGCGGTTGCGCGACACGGTCACCGGCGAGACGTCGACTTTGGCGGTCACCGGGGTGTTCGTGGCGATCGGTCACGACCCGCGTTCGGAGCTGGTGCGCGACGTGCTGGACACCGACCCCGACGGCTATGTGTTGGTGCAGGGCCGCACCACGGCCACCTCGATTCCGGGGGTGTTCGCCGCCGGGGACCTGGTGGACCGCACCTACCGTCAGGCCGTCACCGCCGCCGGCAGCGGTTGCGCGGCGGCCATCGACGCCGAACGCTGGCTCGCCGAACATGCCGAGTCCAGTGCGGCCGCGCAAGGCGATGCCACCGAATTCCCGGGCAGTACCGACACATTGATTGGAGCACCGCAATGACCGACGCCGAAAAGGCCAGCGCCACAATAGAAGTCTCCGACGCATCGTTTTCCACCGATGTGTTGGCCAGCAATAAGCCTGTGCTGGTTGACTTTTGGGCGACATGGTGTGGTCCTTGCAAGATGGTTGCGCCGGTGCTCGAGGAAATCGCCAGCGAGCGCGGCGATCACCTCACCGTCGCCAAGCTCGACGTCGACGCCAACCCGGAAACCGCCCAAAACTTCCAGGTGGTCTCCATTCCCACCCTGATCCTGTTCAAGGACGGCCAGCCCGTGAAGCGGATCGTCGGCGCCAAGGGCAAGGCGGCGCTGCTGCGTGAGCTTTCCGACGCGGTTCCCAACCTCGGCTGATCTTCTTTTCATTTCGTCGCACCACGCCCCGCGGATGGCCTGGGGTTTTCCCGAATTCACGAAGCGTCTGCGACAATACGGTTAGCTGTTGCCGCTATGCGAGCCAGTCAGTTTGTCCCGGAGGGCCCTTGGTATGTCGAGTCCGCGCCGCGAATACGGCGACGCGCTGCGCTGTGGTGACCGCAGCGCTGCTGTGACCGAGATCCGGGCCACGCTCGCCTCGTTAGGGCTGCTGGCCAGCGCCGATGAGGATCTCAGCACCGGCCGGCACGTGGCCCTGGAACTCTTCGACGCCGAGCTCGACCAGGCCGTCCGCGCCTTTCAACAGCATCGCGGCCTGCTGGTGGACGGCATCGTCGGGGAAGCGACCTACCGGGCGCTCAAGGAGGCGTCCTACCGGCTCGGCGCCCGCACGCTGTATCACCAATTCGGCGCGCCACTTTACGGCGACGACGTCGCGACGCTGCAGGCCCGGCTGCAGGATCTCGGTTTCTACACCGGCCTGGTCGACGGCTACTTCGGGTTGCAGACCCACAACGCTTTGATGTCGTATCAGCGCGAGTACGGGTTGTCCGCCGACGGCATCTGCGGCCCGGAAACGTTGCGCTCGTTGTATTTTCTGAGTTCGCGGGTCACCGGCGGATCGCCGCACGCGCTGCGCGAGGAGGAGCTGGTCCGCCGATCGGGCCCCAAACTGTCCGGCAAGCGAATCATCATCGACCCGGGCCGCGGCGGCGCCGACCACGGCATGATCATGCAGGGTCCGTCCGGCCCGATCAGCGAAGCAGATGTGTTGTGGGACTTGGCAAGCCGGCTCGAGGGCCGGATGACCGCGATCGGCATGGAGACCTTCCTGTCGCGGCCGGTCAACCGCAGCCCGCTGGATGCCGAACGCGCGGCCACCGCCAACAATGTCGGCGCCGACCTGATGATCAGCCTGCGCTGCGAAGCTCAAAAAAGCCCCGCCGCCAACGGGGTGGCATCCTTTCACTTCGGCAACTCGCACGGCTCGGTATCCACCATCGGGCGCAACCTCGCCGACTTCATCCAACGAGAAGTGGTGGCCCGCACCGGTTTACGGGACTGCCGAACGCACGGCCGGACGTGGGATCTGCTGCGGCTGACCCGCATGCCCACGGTTCAGGTCGACGTCGGCTACGTCACCAACCCGCACGACCGCGCGATGCTGGTGTCCACCCAGACCCGCGATGCGATCGCCGGGGGAATCCTCGCCGCGGTCAAGCGGCTCTACCTGTTGGGCAAAAACGACCGTCCCACAGGCACATTCACTTTCGCCGAGTTACTGGCCCACGAATTGTCGGTGGAGCGCACCAGCCAGATGGGCGGTTCCTGAACCGCACCGGCCGCTAGTCGGGCGGGGCGGTTTTCAATGCGTTCGCCGGCGTGGACGCGGCCCCGACCGGCTGCTCGAGGCGGGCGCTCTCCAGCAGACGCTCCAGCGCCGCCTCGACTTCGGCCTTCCACCCGAGACCCTTGTCGAGCTCGAGCCGTAACCGCGGGAAGTACGTATGTGGCGCTACCACAACGAATCCCGCGTCTTTGAGGAACTCCGCGTCCATCACGCAGTGGTCCACCGAGCAATCACCGACGGCCTCCAACACCGGACGCAGATCGGGACCCACCAGGCGCGGATCCTGTAGCTCCGACGCGGCCGGGGTGCGGCCGAACGCCTCGAGGGCGCGCACCCCGCGACGGACCAGTTCGTCGATCACCCGGGCGAGCAAGGCGTGCGGCAGGTCGTCGGCGGCCGGCCCGGGTTCGATTCCCATGGACGTCAACAGCACCGCGTCCGCGGACACCGGTCCGGTCGGAAAACGTTGGGCCCGCGGCACCGCTCGCGGCGGGGCATAGAACACATAGCCCAGACACGGCGGCTCGGCCTGGCTTCGCTCGTCGGGGATCGCCGTCGCCACCTGACCGCAGCACCCCCACTCCAGCATCACCATCGACAGCCACGCTTCCTTTTCGAACTCGGCGTCGGCGAGGTGGTCGTGGTTACCGAGGACGGCGGGATCGACCTCCCAGAAGACGCACCGGCGGGCGTGTTTGGGAAGCTGCTCGAAGGCCTCGAGCCGCAGCGGCGTGATTCGGGCGGACACTAGCCTCCTGGCTCCTGTGCGGTACTGCAGCGATCTGCACCGGCAACCCCTCCAGGATAGGAGAGGTGGCGATGATCGGGCTAGCTTTGGCCCGGCCGCCCGGCCCGGCGCCGGCGGACCGCCGGCCGGGACGGATCAGCCCCTATCGGATTTCGAAATTTGTTGGTGCACATGCAATTTCGCCGAGCCACCGGGTTCCGTCCGGGCGGATTCGGGCCCGCACCGGTCGCGGCGTCACAGTGACGTAATTACATCGGGTCCTAGGTCACGGCTTCGGCGGGGCCATCACGTCGATGATTCGCTGTAGATCGTCCACCGACCCGAACTCGACCACGATCTTGCCCTTGCGTTTGCCCAGACTGACCGTGACCCGCGTGTCGAAGGCCGTGGAGAGCCGGTCAGCAACGTCTTGCAGGCCGGGCATCTGGATCGGCTTGCGCCGCGGCGGCGTCGGCGTCGTCGTGCCGGCCCGGTTGGCCAGGGTGACCGCCTCCTCGGTGGCGCGCACCGACAGACCCTCGGCGACGATCCGGGTGGCGAGCTCCTCCTGCGCCTCGGGGCCGGCTTCCAGCGACAGCAGCGCCCGGGCGTGACCGGCGGACAGCACCCCGGCGGCCACCCGCCGCTGCACCGCGATCGGCAGCTTGAGCAACCGGATCATGTTGGTGATCAGCGGCCGGGACCGGCCGATGCGGGCGGCGAGTTCGTCGTGGGTGACGCCGAATTCGTCGAGCAGCTGTTGGTAGGCGGCCGCCTCTTCCAAGGGGTTCAACTGCACCCGGTGGATGTTCTCCAACAACGCGTCGCGCAGCAGGTTGTCGTCACCCGTCTCGCGCACGATGGCGGGAATGGTGGCCAGCCCGGCCTCCTGGGCCGCACGCCAGCGCCGCTCCCCCATCACGATCTGGTAGCGGGCGCCGCTCGCCGACTCCTTGATCGCCCGCACCACGATCGGCTGCAAAAGGCCGAACTCGCGGATGGAGTGCACCAGTTCGGCGAGTGCCTCCTCGTCGAAGACCTGCCGCGGCTGTCGGGGGTTGCGTTCGATGTCGGCCGGCGAGATCTCGCGGTAGACCGCACCCACGGGCGACGCCTCCTGCGGCGCCGGTCCCCCGATCAAGACGTCCGCGGCGGCGTCGCCCATCCGCGGACCCAGCGTCGCCGGGCCGGCGTCGCCCTCGGCGGGGCCGGTGGGAATCAGCGAAGCCAGGCCCCGGCCGAGGCCGCCCTTCTTACGTAACGGCTGCGTCATGGTCGTCCCTTCACGGATGCCTTCACGGGTGGTGGTCAATCACGCTCGGCGAGTTCGCGGCTCGCATCGAGATAGCTCATCGCCCCGCGCGACCCGGGGTCGTAGTCGATGATGGTCATGCTGTAGCCGGGCGCCTCGGACACCTTGACGCTGCGCGGGATCACCGTCCGCAGTACCTTGCTGCCGAAGTAGCGGCGCACCTCTTCGGCCACCTGGTCCGCGAGCTTGGTGCGGCCGTCGTACATGGTCAGCACCACGGTGCTCACTTCGAGCTGCGGGTTGAGGTGCGCCTTCACCATCTCGATGTTGCGCATCAGCTGCGACACGCCCTCGAGGGCGTAGTACTCGCACTGGATCGGGATCATCACCTCCGGGGCGGCGACGAGCGCGTTGATGGTCAGCAACCCGAGCGACGGTGGGCAGTCGATGAAGACGCAGTCGAAGTCGAGCTTGTCCAGATCGGCCAGCGCGGTCCGCAGCCGGTTCTCCCGCGCCACCATGCTCACCAACTCGATCTCGGCGCCGGCCAGGTCGATGGTCGCCGGGATGCAGAACAGTCGCTCGTTGTGCGGGCTCTGCCGCAACGCGTCGTGCACCGACACCTCGCCGAGCAGGACCTCGTAGGACGACGGCGTACCCGACTGCCGATCCGTGATCCCGAGCGCGGTGCTGGCGTTGGCCTGCGGGTCGAGGTCGATGACGAGGGTTTTGAGTCCCTGCAGGGCGAGCGCGGCGGCGAGGTTGACGGCGGTCGTCGTCTTCCCCACGCCGCCCTTCTGGTTCGCCACGGTGAAGACGCGGCGATGCTTGGGCCGGCGCAGCGGCGGATAGGTGGTGTGGAGGATCCGCATCGCGCGCTCGGCCGCCGCGCCGATCGGGGTATCGAATTCGTCCGCTGTTTCACGTGAAACATTGGCCGGCGGAGGGGCGGGCGCGGCGGCCGATGACGGGTTCGGCGCCGCGGCGGATGACGGAGGCGAGGTCGACGCGGCGGCGGATGACGGCGACGCCGTGGCCGCGGTCGGCGGCGAGGCCGGGGATCCAACCGCCGACGCCCCCGGCGTGCCCGACAGGACCCCCGGCCCAATGGGTGCCGCCGGGGTGTGCGTCGCGCCCGATTCGTCCGGCGCGGGCGTCGCCGCGCCCTCCCGCGCCTCCGAAGAAGCCACCGGCCAATCTCCTGAAGAAGTCATCGGGTTCCGGCCTTCCCGGTCCGTGCCGACTTGGAGTGCGGCGGCTTTGCGCGTCGCGCTGAAACTACGGTTGCGGGGGGACGCAAATAGTTCGCGCCACATGTCACCACCCTGACATCAGCGGCGCCCGATGCTGTCATCACACGCCGGTATCGGTCAACTTCCTCCGCCGCCCGCTCCCCCTTGATGGCGAGCATCCGGCCGTCGTGGCGTAGCAACGGCATACTCCACTTCGTCAGCTTGTCCAACGCTGCAACCGCTCGCGACACCGCCGCGTCCCTCTCCCCGAACCGGTCCCGCACGGGCCGCTCCTCCGCGCGCCCGCGGACCACCTCGACGGCTAACCCTAGTTCGTCCACCACCTCGGTGAGAAACTCGCTGCGCCGCAAGAGCGGCTCCAGCAATACCACCTCGAGATCGGGTCGCGCGATGGCCAACGGGATGCCGGGCAGCCCCGCCCCGCTGCCGATGTCGATGATCCGATCACCGCGGCCCAGGAGTTCGGCGACCGCCGCGCTGTTGAGGATGTGGCGGTCCCAGATGCGGTCGACTTCCCGCGGGCCGAGCAGGCCCCGCTCGACACCCGCGGTGCCGAGGACTTCCGCGTACCGCTGCGCGCTCGCGAGGCGGGGGCCGAACAGCGCCGCGGCGGACTCGGGTGCGGCACCGAGCGCCGCGACGGGTGGCACCTCCGGACCGCCCGCAGCCGGCTCGACCGGACCGACATGTTTCACGTGAAACATCCCCTAGTTGGCGCGTGCACCTTCAACGTTCGGACGGCCGCCCCACGGCAGCGAACTACACTGTTGTAACTTCGGGCCGTCAGTCGTGCAGGACGACCACGCGTCGCGACGGCTCGACGCCCTCGCTTTCGCTGTGCACCCCGGGCACCGCCGCGACCGCGTCGTGCACGATCTTGCGCTCGAACGGGGTCATCGGCGCGAGCTCTTCGCGTTGCCCCGATTCGAGCACCCGCCGCGCCACCTTGTCGCCCAGCGCCGCCAGTTCCTCCCGGCGCCGCCGACGCCAGCTCGCGATGTCGAGCATCAGCCGGCTCCGCACTCCGGTCTTCTGGTGCACGGCGAGCCGGGTGAGCTCCTGCAGCGCATCGAGAACCTCGCCGCCGCGGCCCACCAACTTGTTCAGGTCGTCGCTGCCGTCGATGCTCACCACAGCCCGGCTGCCCTCGACGTCCAAGTCGATGTCGCCGTCGAAGTCCAACAGGTCCAGCAGCTCCTCGAGGTAGTCGCCGGCGATCTCGCCCTCGGCGACCAACCGCTCCTCCAGGTCGTCGGCCTCGTCGCCGTCGGCCGGTTCCGGCTCGGCGGGCGCTGCGGTGTCGAGCTCGCGTTCGGTGGTGTCGGCGTCTGCCATGTCTTTATCTCCCTCATCCATGGGCCGCAGCCCAGTTAGGGTCGCCCTGCCGGGGCGGCCCCGATAGCTTGTCCGCCCCGATCAGCGTTTGCGCTTCTTCGGTCGCGCCCCGGGACGCGGGGTGCGGCTCGGCGCGTCGCTGCCCCCGCCGGCTTGGCCCTCGGTGGCGCCGGCGTCCGACTGTGCCGCGTCTGCATCCACACCGTTGCCCGCGCCCGCCTTCAGGTTCCGCTTCGGCTTGGCGCCCGGCGCCGGGGCATTGGCCGCGCGGCGCTGAATCGCTTCCTGCTTCTTGGCTTCGTCTTCCTTTTCGATCATGCCGAACACGTAGTGCTGCTGGCCGAACGTCCAGATGTTGTTGGCGAACCAGTACAGGATGATGGCCAGCGGCAGGAACGGCCCACCGACCACCACGCCGAGCGGAAACACGTACAGCGCAAGCTTGTTCATCATCGCCGTCTGCGGGTTGGCGGCGGCCTCCGGGCTTTGGCGTGCCACCGACGCCCGGCTGTTGAAGTACGTTGCGACGCCAGCCAGGATCATCACCGGCAGGCCGACCGCGATCACCGCCGGGCGGCTGAAATACGTGAACGCGTCCAGCCCGGTGCGCTGGGTCATGAACGCGCCGATCGGTGCGCCGAACAAATTGGCGTCCAGGAAGTGCCCCACATCGGTCGGGGTGAAGACGTAGTTTCCGGTCAGCCGGTTCTGCACCACCGACAGGTGCGGTTGCCCGAACCCGCCGGTGGTTCGGTTGAACGACCGCAGCACGTGATACAGACCGAGGAACACCGGGATCTGGGCCAGCATCGGCAGGCAGCCCAGGATCGGATTGAACCCGTGCTCGCGCTGCAGCTTCTGCATCTCCAACGCCATGCGCTGCCGGTCCTTGCCGTACTTCTTCTGCAGCGCCTTGATCTGCGGTTGCAGCTCCTGCATCTGCCGGGTGGTGCGGATCTGCCGCACGAACGGCTTGTACAGCAGCGCCCGCAGGGTGAACACCAAGAACATCACCGACAGCGCCCAGGCGAAGAAGTTCGACGGCCCGAGCATGGCGGCGAACAACTTGTACCAGACCCACATGATCCACGACACCGGGTAGTAGACGAAGTCGAGGCTGAAGAAATCAAACAAGAGATCCACTCTCCCCTCGCGTCGCTCGGACCGCCCAAGCGTCGCTGGCATCTTGGCAATTCACCCGGCATCCGGGGCGCTCGGGGATCGGGTCCCAGCCGCCCTGGTGCCATGGTCCGCACTTGGTAAGTCTGGCCGCGGCCAGCCAGCTCCCCCGGATCAGGCCGTACTCGTCCAGCGCGTCCACCGCATACTGGCTGCAGGTCGGAACGAAGCGACAGGTCGCCGGACGTAGCGGCGACACCATATGCCGGTAGAGCTGAATCAGGAAAATCAGTCCGCGGGCGACGGTTCGGCCGGCGCCGCGAATGGCCGCGCCCGACCGCGCCGGTCCGGTCACGGCCCGGTTCCCGCCGGCATGCGCCGCAGGCACCGCTGCAGTTCCTGCGCCAGGCGCGCCGACGACGCGGTCCGGCTTCCGGGCAGCGCGCGAATCACCAGCCGGTCGGATGGTTCGAGTTCGCCGAGCAGGGCCCGGGCCACGTGACGCAGCCGGCGGGCCACGCGGTGTCGTTGCACCGCCGTCCCGACGGCCTTCCCGACGACCAGCCCGACCCGTGGGCCCGCGGATTCGTCGTCGGGTTCGGAGTCGCGCCGGAGGTGGACGACGATGTCGGGCTGCGCCATGCGGGTTCCGTGCTTCACCGTCGCGTCAAACTCGGTTGACCGCGTCATGCGGTTGCGTGCGGGAAGCACCGCGAAAGACCTGACGTGCGATCAGGCAGAGAGCGCGCGGCGACCCTTGCGGCGCCGACCGGACACGATCGCGCGCCCGGCGCGCGTGCGCATCCGCAACCGGAAGCCATGCACGCGGGCTCGGCGCCGGTTATTCGGCTGGAAGGTCCGCTTGCCCTTGGCCACGACGTTCTCCTCGTTGTTTGCCGTCCGGCCGCTCAGACGGTTCGCTTCGGGCTCGTCTGCGGTTCGACCGGAGGGTGGTCTTGCTGCTCCTGGCCGGCGCGGTCCCCAAGTGGTGCTGGGTCGCAGCCGTATCGCCGACTTTCGGGCGACTGTTTGAGGGTACTGACGAGCCTTCGCCTGGTCAAACCTGGCCTGCCGCAACGCAGCCGCGCCCGGCCGGTACCGAGATTTTGCATTCCGCTCCCGCCGGCCACTCGGGTCAACTAACCTACCGAGCCGAAGCAAGCCCCAGTCACCCTAAACGACCGGATTGGAGTACAGCGGAACGGTTGGCAGCCGCACGGAAAACTGTTAGCTTCTGCCAAGTCGTTTAGACTACGAACAGCGCTCGACAACGAAGCGAGGATGGTAGATCAACTAGCTGCCTAGACAACCTTTTTCGGGTTTTCTTCCAGCGCGGAGATCGCGGGCCGTCGCCGGTAGGTTGTGGCTCGCATACGATCATCCTGTCCACACCTGTGTATAACTATGTGGACAGTTGTTTTGTCGCCAAGCGTGAGTTGTACTTCGACCCGGGACGTTCGAGAACCAGGGAGATGCGTCG